>NZ_JBHYCQ010000007.1:0-255639 GCF_051861465.1 Methyloversatilis sp.
TGGTCACCGCACCGATCGCGACGGGGACGTCGCTCCCACAGTCCCTGCGCTTGAGGGCTAGACGCGGTCTCCGGGCGCGCCCGCCCTTGTGGGAGCGGCGTCCTCGCCGCGATACGTACGTTGCACTGCGATGGCCGCGGCACTGATCGCGACGGGGACGTCGCTCCCACAGTCCCTGCGGTTGAGGGCTAGACACGGTCTCCGGGCGCGCCCGCCCTTGTGGGAGCGGCGTCCTCGCCGCGATACGTACGTTGCACTGTGATGGCCGCGGCACTGATCGCGACGGGGACGTCGCTCCCACAATCGCTGCGTTTGAGCGCTCGCCGTAGTCTCCGGGCGCGCCGCCCTTGTGGGAGCGGCGACCTCGCCGCGATACACACTTCGCACTGCGATGGTCACAGCACTGATCGCGACGGGGCCGTCGCTCCCACAGTCGCTGCGTTTGAGGGCTCGCCGTGGCCCCGCGCCTGGACGGCTTCAGAGGCTTGCGGCGGGTTTGAGGCCGCGTTCGCGTTGCGCTTCGCAGGCGACGCAGTACCGGGTGTGCGGCGCAACTTCGAGCCGTCCGGCCGGGATGTCTTCGCCGCACGCGCTGCAGACACCGTACCGGCCTTCGGCGATGCGCTGCAGCGCGGCGTCGATGTCGGCAAGGCGCGCGACGTCTTCTTCGCCACGCTGCAGATCGATTTCCCGGTCAGAGGCGCGCTGCGGCGCGTCGTCGCCGTCCTGCAGCAGCACTTCGCGGGCATGCTCGGCGCGCGTGAGGCCGCCGAGGTATGCCTTGCGTCGTGCGCTCAATTCGCCATGTTCCTGACGCAGGATGTGTTCGAGGTGCTGACGTTGTGCTGCGGTCAGGGGCAGGTTCATGACTGTTTTCTCCTCAGGGCCTGTGGCGGCCCTCTGTGTGGGGTCGGATCCGGGATCGGATGACAGATCGCTTCAGCCGCCCAGCGGACGCGCGATCAGCGAACGTTCGGGTGCAAATGCAAAGCGGTCGAACAGCGCATAGACCGGCGTGTTGCCGTCGCGCGAGCACGAGAAGATGACCTTCGCGATATTGGCCGTGGTCGACGAGTAAAGCACGATCTGCCATGTACCCCACCCTGCAGCGCCGTGCGCCACCGGGTACTCGGCACGTCCGAGCAGCTTTCCCGCAGCGTCATACGCTTCGAGGAAGGGCTGCGCTGTCGCTGCGGTCATGCCTTCCGGCGCTTCCATCGGCTTTGCGTCGATCGAAACCCAACGCTGCGGCTTGGCGAAGACGGCTTCGATGCCACCCTGACGTGCATCGAACATGCAGAGCTGGGGCGGCGCGACCACGGAGATGCCGTTCGGTGCGGATTCCATGCCCCAGGCCGAACGCGCGTAGGCATGCCAGCGCTTCGCCGGGCTGGTGGTGATGGACGCGAAGGTCACGCCCTTCGCGCTGTACTGGGTATCGATCACGGTGCCCTCGGGCACATCGTCGAACAGGATCACGGTCGCCTTGGCGAATTCCAGCGGCGGGCGCACAACGGGTCCGGTGGGGCGATGAAGTCCGGGATTGATGAGATCGGTGATCTTCGGCATGACACATCTCCATGTGACGCGAAGGCGGGTGCCTTCGACACTTCAAGCATGGACGCCGCCTGCGAATCCGCCTTGCGTTTGATCAATGCCGTTGCGTTCATCGACCGGACGACGCCTTCAAAGACATTTGCATAGGTAGAATCGCCGAAGAACCTTCATCGAGTTGCCGTTGTGTAACCACCTGATGATATGGAATTCGTCAAGGTGGCTACGGAACACCCGACCAGGTGAGACGCAGTGCAATCGAACGCGCGCCATACATCATCAGGGCGCAGGAGACATGTCGCCCTTGTCTTGTATATCGGAAAGCGTATAACTTGACGATAAAACCAATACTCTGGATGGGCGACAACCTGAAGGCCATGTCTGTATTTCCGCCGGACGCGAAGCGCGAGGCCGGGCATCAGTTGTGGACGGCGCAACAAGGCGACGATCCGAGCGACTGGAAACCCATGTCGGGCATCGGCGCTGGCGTGCGGGAAATCCGCGTCCGCACCGAAAGTGCCTATCGCGTGGTGTATGTGGCGAAATTCGAGGAAGCCGTCTACGTGCTTCACGCCTTCGTCAAGAAAACGCAGCGAACAGCCAAGGCAGATATCGACCTGGCAGAGCGCCGTTACCGCGATCTGCTCGCAACGAGGAAAACGAAATGAGTACGCCTGACACGACCATCGTGACGAGCAGCGGCAACGTGTTTGCCGACCTGGGCTTCGATCCTGAAGAGGCGCAACACCTGGTGCTGCGGTCCGAACTGATGCGCGCGATCCGAAAGCATATTGAGGACATCGGACAGACACAGCAGCAAGCCGCCCGGTTGTTCGGCGTAACGCAGCCACGTCTGAACATGGTGGTGAAGGGCAAGATCAACGAGTTCAGCCTGGACGCGCTGGTGAGCATGCTGGCCAAGGCCGGAATGCGCGTCGAGATGAAGGTGAAGAAGGCACCGGCACGCAAGCGTGAGGCGGGGCAAAGGATTTCGGCCTCTCCACCGCGCGAGTTGCGCCACATCCGCAGCGCCTGACCGCATGAACTGAAGCGGGAGGGCGCGTGAAAATTTGGCGATCAGAAAAGCAAAAGGCCAATCCGAGGATTGGCCTGAATGCTTGTTTCTCTTTGCGTTGTTGGCGCGCCCGGAGCGATTCGAACGCCCGACCCCTTGGTTCGTAGCCAAGTACTCTATCCAGCTGAGCTACGGGCGCGCTGCAAAGAGGCAATATATTAGCACAAATATACTGCCGTTCAAGCTCTGAAACTGGCGGAGGAGGAGGGATTCGAACCCTCGATACAGGTTTTGGCCCGTATGCTCCCTTAGCAGGGGAGTGCCTTCGACCACTCGGCCACCCCTCCGGTCCTTCCGAAAGCGCGCGAATCATACCGCCTGACCCTGCCCGGGTCAAACGCGCATCGCGCCTGCCGGGCGGATTACGCCGCCGGCTGGTCGAGTTCGAACGCGCGGTGCAGCACGCGCACGGCGAGTTCGAGGTACTTCTCGTCGAGTACCACCGACACCTTGATTTCGGAGGTCGAAATCATCTGGATGTTGATGCCCTCTTCGGCCAGCGTGCGGAACATCTTGCTGGCGACACCCGGGTGCGAACGCATGCCGACACCGACCGCCGACACCTTGCAGATCTTGTTGTCACCCTTGATTTCACGGGCGCCGATGTGCTGGCGCACGCCTTCGACGATCTCCATCGCCTTGGTGAATTCACCGCGATTGACCGTGAACGAGAAGTCGGTCGAGCCGTCGTGGCCGACGTTCTGGATGATCATGTCGACGTCGATGTTGGCGTCGGCGATCGGGCCGAGGATCTGGTAGGCGATGCCCGGGCGGTCAGGCACGCCCAGAACGGTGATCTTGGCTTCGTCGCGGTTGAACGCGATGCCGGAAATGATGGGTTGTTCCATATTGGCTTCTTCCTCGACAGTAATCAGCGTGCCCGGACCTTCGTGGCCCTCGTCCTCGAAACTGGACAGCACGCGCAGCTTGACCTTGTACTTGCCTGCGAACTCGACCGAACGGATCTGCAGCACCTTGGAGCCGAGGCTCGCCATTTCGAGCATTTCCTCGAAGGTGATGCGGTCGAGCCGGCGCGCCTCCGGCACGATGCGCGGGTCGGTGGTGTACACACCATCGACGTCGGTGAAGATCTGGCACTCGTCGGCCTTCAGGGCCGCCGCCAGCGCAACGCCGGTGGTGTCGGAGCCGCCGCGGCCGAGCGTCGTGATGTTGCCGTCGGCGTCCACGCCCTGGAAACCGGCCACCACGACGACATTGCCGTCGTCGAGATCGCGCCGGATGTTGCGTTCGTCGATGGACAGGATGCGCGCCTTGGTGAAGGCGCTGTCGGTCAGGATGCGCACCTGGCCGCCGGTGTAGCTGCGCGCCTTCAGGCCGAGGTCTTTCAGCGCCATCGACAGCAGGCCGATGGTGACCTGTTCGCCAGTCGACGCGAGCACGTCGAGTTCCCGCGGATCGGGTGCCGGAGACACCTCTTTCGCAAGACCGAGCAGTCGGTTGGTTTCGCCGCTCATCGCCGACACCACGACGATCACCTGATCGCCGCGTGCAACGTAGCGCGCGACGCGGCGCGCCACGCTCTTGATGCGGTCGGGCTTGCCGACCGACGTACCGCCGTATTTCTGGACTATGAGGGCCATCTGTACTTCCGCAACGTTGTACGAAAACCGGCGATTGTAACCGATCCGCCACGGCTGCATGCCGCGCTGCGCCGGAAACGGACGACCGGCCGGCGCGCTGACGACCGGTCAGCGCACAGGTTTTTCGTGTTGCAAATCGAGTTGCAAAAATATGCAAATCTGTTTGATACAGGACGATGTGTTCATTTATACTGAATTTCTCCTATGACTTTAGTGATAGGGGAAAAGCGGCATATTTATGCGAATCAGCAAGTCGCCCGGACCGGACTTTCAAGGCAGGCGCGGCTGGGTCGCCATCCACTTTTTTCAAGGACAACGAGCATGAAATCCAGTGACACCATCGACGCACGAGAGATTCGCAAGAAGCTGGGCATGAACCAGTCGCAATTCTGGTCGCGCCTCGGCGTGACGCAGAGCGGCGGTTCCCGCTACGAAAGCGGCCGCAATATGCCCAAACCTGTTCAGGCTCTGCTGCGTCTGGTTCATGTCGAACAGATCGACATCAGCAAGATCCGTCGCGAAGACATGGATGTCGTCGAATATCTGCGCGCGACCGATCCGGAAACCTTCAAGCGTCTGAAGAAGGAAGCCAAGGCCTATCGCAAGGCCGGCTGATTTCCAGGCAGCTGAAGAAGACAAAAGGAAGGCTCGGCCTTCCTTTTTTTTCGTTCACGGCGAGGCTTCAAGCGCAGGGACTGTGGGAGCGACGTCCCCGTCGCGACCAGTGCCATGACCATCACGGTGCAACGTGCGTATCGCGGCGAGGCCGCCGCTCCCACAGGGACGGCGATCGTGCTGTGACCATCGCGGTGCAGCGCGTGTATCGCGGCAGAGTGGCTGCTCCCACAGGGGCGGCGTCCCTCCAGAGACCACGGCGAGGCCTCAAGCGCAGGGACTGTGGGAGCGACGGCCCCGTCGCGATCAGTGCGGTGACCATCGCATTGCAAAGTGCGCATCGCGGCGAGGGCGGAGCGGGGGTTTCGGCGAGCACGGCTCGCCGCCCGCGGAGCCGGTTGGCCATGCAGGGCCAACCGTGGAACGGAGCGGGGGTTTCGGCGAGCACGGCTCGCCGCCCGCGGAGCCGGTTGGCCATGCAGGGCCAACCGTGGAACGGAGCGGGGGTTTCGGCGAGCACTGCTCGCCGCCCGCATAGCCGGTTGGCCATGCAGGGCCCACCGTGGATCGCCGCTCCCACAAGGGGGCGATCGTGCCTCGACCATCGCGGCGCAGAGGCCGCCGCGCCCACAGGGGCGGCGACTATCGCGGTGCGAAGAGCTTGCGCCGCGTCGTTACGGCTTGATCGTGATATCCGCCGGTGACGGCGGCGACACGGGCAGCGGGTTGCCGTCGGCTCCGAGCAATGTGACGCTGCCGACCTGCACGCTGGTGCTGCCGATCGGTGCGGTCGGGCTGACGCGGAAGCGCACCTCGCTGCGCGCCTCCTGACCATCTCCGCCGGCGATGCTCACCGTTGTACGGCCCGGCGCGGTGACATTGCCCTGCGCCGTCAGCACGTTCGGGTCATACACCAGCTCGACCGTCGCCGGCTGGGCGCCGACCGGCACCGTCATCGACACGGTCACGCCGGCTTCGCCGCCGATGGCCGCCTCGCCGGTCGATTGCATGCTCAACTCGGTCTGCGCCGCGGGGTTCGAAGGTTCGTCGCCCGGGCCCGGTTCGGGCGGCTCCGGCACCAGCGGACGCGCGATCGGCGCGGCCACTGCGGGCGCACCGCCGCCCGAGCTCGACAGCCGCACGCCCTGATCCTTGCCGGTCTTGCGCACCGACAGCGACGGCGCGCCGACGGCCGCTTCGGTACCGGCGGCCAGCGCCGGCATGATGTGCGCCGGGCGGTTCAGGTTGCGCACGATGCGCGGGGTGATCAGCAGCACGATTTCGGTCTTGTTGGTGCTGTTGCGCTCGCTCGAAAACAGCTTGCCGATGATGGGCAGGTCGCCCAGCCCGGGCAGGCGCGACGCGCTGGACCGCTCTTCATCGGAAATCAGGCCGGCGAGAATCTGCGTTTCGCCGTCCTTCAGACGCAGCGCGGTCGCGGTCGACCGGGTGCCGATCTGGTAGGCGAGCGAGCTCTGCGGGCCCTGCACTTCGCGCACCACGCTCGACACTTCCAGCGTCATCTTGATGTCGACGTCGTCTTCGAGGTGGATCAGCGGCTCGACGTCGAGCTTCAGGCCGACGTCGAGATAGGTGACCGACGCCGACACGCCGACGTTGGCGGTCGAGGTGGTCGTGAACACCGGCAGCTTTTCGCCGATATGCACCTTCGCCTTTTCCTTGTTCTTGACGCGGATGCGCGGATTGGCCAGCAGGTTGGCCGAGCCGTCCTGCTTGCGCAGGTTCAGGATCAGACCCGGGTTGGAAATGTAGCCGGTGAGGTCGCTGATGTCGCTCAGCGGCACGACGCCGGGCGCGATTTCCTGGCCGGGCAGCTGCACGACGTTGCTGGTCACGCCGGCCGCGGTCGACTGCTGGATCACCTGCTGCTGCGAACGCAGCGCGCCGAAGCCGATCTGGTCCGGGAAATCCAGCCCCAGTTCCTTCAGCTTGTTGCTGCTGACTTCGAGCACCTCGACTTCCAGCATCACTTCGGGTTCGGCCACATCGACCGATTCCACCAGCTGTTCGGCCAGACGCACCGCATCGGCGGTGTCCTTCATCACGATGAGATTGATGCGCTCATCTATATAGATGTCCTTGGTCTTCACCACGGTCTTGATCAGGTTCTGCACCTGCTTGGCTTCGGCATTGACGAGGAAGAAGGTGCGCGTGACCATTTCCTTGTACTCGCGCTGCTTGGCTGCGGTGTTCGGGTAGATCAGCACGGTGTTGTCCGACAGCACGCTGCGTTCGAGCTGGTTGGTGATCAGGATGAGCCGCATCACCTCTGCCACGGTCGTGTTGCGCACGAACAGCGTCACCTTCAGGTCGGGCCGCACGTCCTTGTCGAACACGAAGTTGATGCCGGTCGAGCGCGCGATCGCCTCGAACACGTTGCGCAGCGAGGTATCGCGGAATTCCAGCGTCACCGGCTTCTGGAACAGGCCGCCCAGTTCGGCCGGCGAGGTCTGCTTCGGGCGGGCCTGTTCGACCTCGCGCAGCATTTCGCGCGCGGCGCTGTGCGTGTTGTCCTGTTCGAGCACGTTGCGCAGGCGCGCCTCGGCGCCGCCCATGTCCTTGCGTTCGAGCAGCGTGCGTGCTTCGCGCACCATGGCGTCGTGCCGCACGCCGCGCGTCATCTGGTCGCGGATGAACTGGGCACGCTGGTTGCGCGGGTCGAGCGTCTGCGCCTTGTCGAGCGCCGCGGTGGCTTCGTCGCGCCGGCCCGCCAGACGGGCGTTCTCTGCCTGCGCCAGCAATTTGGACACGGCGACTTCGCGCTGGCGGAAGAAGGTGGCGCGGAATTCGGGGTTGTCCGGCGCTTCCTTGGTTGCCTGTTCGAACAGGCTGAGCGCACGTTCCTGTTCGCCACTGATCAGCGCCTTCTTGCCGTCCTCGAACGCCTGATTGGTGGCGCACCCGGCCAGGGTGACGGCGAGGAACGCGAAAAGCAGCGCGCGCAGGCGGGCCGGCTGGAATGCAGTCATGGGGCGCTTCCGATGGTCAGGGTCTGCCGCTGCTTGAGCGGTTCGAACATGAAGGTGATGGCCGCAGCCGTCACCGATTCAACGCGGTACTGGTTGTTCAGCAGGTCGCCGGCGCGCGCCGGCAGGATGCGGTCGCCCTGGGCGAGGAACACGGTGATGCCGCCCTCCTCCATCAGCTTGCCCTGATAGCGGAACGGCAGCGGCGGCGCGACCGGTGCCGGCGGCGGCCCCTTGCGCGCGGCCGCGGCCGCGAGCGCCGCCGGTGACGGCGCGGGCGGCAGGAAGCTGTGCGTGGCAAACAGGTCGCGACCGACTTCAGCCGCGGGGCGTACCGGTGCGTCGGCGATCAGCACACCCGGTGCCTCGCCTGCCGCCGCCACGGCGCGCGCAGCACTCGACGGGCGACGGCTGTCGGGCGTCGCCGGCTCGACATCGCCTGCATCGTCCAGACCGGCGACGTACCACACCGCCGCGAGCGTCGCCGCCAGTGCTGCGATCAGGCCGCGGTTCATGACGCGTCCTTCATCAGGATGGACACGCGCACGCTGGCATCGACATTGCCGCGCGCGATGTCTTCGCGCCGCAGCACCACCTCTTCCACCAGCACGGCCGGCGACACCTGCTGGATTTCCGCCAGCCAGGTGCGCAGCGCGGGGTAGCTGCCACGCAGCGGAAAGAGATATTCCTGCCGCGCATACCCGGCGCCGACCGGCTGCGATTCGCGGCTTTCGACGCGCGCCAGCACGAGCTTGTTGCGCCCGGCCGCCTGCGACAGCGCTTCGAGGATGGACGGCATGCGCGCGCGTGGCACCAGTGAGGCGTCGAAGCGGTCGAGCTGTTCGCGCGGCGACTCGACCGTGCGGCCCAGCGACAGGCGCTCGGCCAGCGCGCTGCGTTCGCCTTCGAGTCCACCCAGTTCGGCTTCGAGCGGCGCCGTGGCGCCGAACTGGATGGCCAGCGCGAATGCAAGCAGCGCCACGCCGAGCGCGCCGGCCCAGCCGGCACGCGATGCGGCATACATCAGACGGGCGCGCAGCATGTTCATGCGCCCCTCCACTGCAGGCGCAGCGAAAACGCGACCACCTGCAGGCCGTCGCGCTCCTTCAGTTCGAACACCTCGATGCGCGGCGCACCGACCGCCTGCGCGTCGGCGAAGGACTCGGCATAGGCGAACAGCGCATTCAGGTCGCGCGCCTCGCCGGTCACGCGCAGCACGCCGCGTGCCGCATCGGGCTCGACCGACAGCAGCGCCACATCTGCCTTGCCGCGCGCTTCCAGTTCGGCGAACAGCGGCTGCCATTCGCGCGCGCGCTGCAGCGACAGCTTGCGCGCCACGTCGATGCGCGCACGCAGCGCCGGATCGTCCTGTTCGCGGCGCGCCAACACGCGCGCCTGTTCGGCCTTGCGTGCCGCACGCCGGTTGTCGTCGCGCAAGGCGGCGACTTCATCTTCGGTGGTCTGCCAGCGGTCGAACGACGCGAACGCGGCAATCGCCCCGACGGCCAGCAGCAGCCAGCCGAGCCAGCCCGGCGCGTGGCGACGCGGGACGAAATCGAGTTCGGGGGTGGGTGGCCGTGCGCCCGGCCGGGCCATCGATGGCAGCTTCATGCAACCACCCCACCGGCCACACAGCGCCAGCCGCGCGGCAGATTCATCGACGGCGCCCCCTGGACGAACAGGTGGCCGCCATCGAGTACGCCGTCGAACAGGCTCAGGCGACGTTCGAGCAGCGCCGGCAGCGCGGCCGGATCGTCGAGCGCCTCGCCGCGCATGTGCAGCCAGCGTCCGCCGGACCACAGGCCCATGCACAGCCAGCCCTGCTGAAGCTGCGCAAAACCGCCCAGCGCGGCGCTGCCGCCGAAGGCCGCATAGGCGCGCAACCAGGCCGGCTGCATGCTGACCAGCCGCACGCCGGTCGCCGCCGCCCAGGCCACGAGGGCCTGTACCAGTGCCGTGTCCATGCCGCAGGCCAGCACGCGCTCGGCGGGCTGGGCGTCCCAGGCAAAGGTCCAGCCCTGCGCGGCGGTACCGAACACTTCCATCATGCGGGCGCGCACCAGCGCCTGCACTTCGTCGCGCCCGGCCACGCCGGGCGGCAGGTCGATCACCTGCCAGCGCGTCCACGCGTTGTCGATCGACACCTCGACCGCCGCGCGACGCGGCGTGGCAGCGGCCGGAATGCGGGCCAGCGCAGCGGCCAGCGTGTCGTGCGCCAGCGGCTGCGAGTCGGCGTGCAGGCGTTCGCCCGCGCGCGCCAGCGACAGGCCGTGCGGACCGACCTCGAGCAGCAGCGACCTAGACGACAAAAGTGACACGGTTCAATTCCGTCAGACTGGTTTCACCACTGGCCACCAGCACCAGACCCGCTTCGCGCAGCGTGCGCGTGCCGCGCGCCCGCGCGGCCTCCTTCAATTGCCGCATCGGCGCGCGCGTCACGATCAGTTCGCGCAGTTCGTCGTCGAGCACCAGCAACTCCGCAATGGCGCGCCGGCCCTTGTAGCCGGTGCCGCGGCAATGACCGCAGCCGGTGCCGGCGCGATAGTCGTAGCCGACGGCGTCGGCCAGCCCGGATTCGGCCAGCAGCGCGGCATCCGGCTGCTGGGCGACCGAACAGTGCCGGCAGTTCAGGCGCAGCAGTCGCTGCGCGACAATGCCGTTCAGCGCCGACACCAGGTTGTACGGATCGACGCCCATGTGCAGAAAGCGGCCGATCACGTCGAACACGTTGTTGGCGTGCACCGTGGTGAGCACGAGGTGACCGGTCAGCGCGGCCTGCACCGCGATCTCGGCGGTTTCCCCGTCGCGGATTTCGCCCACCATGATCTTGTCCGGGTCGTGCCGCAGCACCGAGCGCAGGCCGCGCGCGAAGGTGAGGCCCTTCTTCTCATTCACCGGAATCTGCAGCACGCCGGGCAGCTGGTACTCGACCGGGTCTTCGATGGTGATGATCTTGTCGAGACCGTGGTTGATTTCGCCGATGGTCGCGTACAGCGAGGTCGTCTTGCCGGAACCGGTCGGGCCGGTCACCAGCAGCATGCCGTAGGGCTCGGCCGCCAGCTTGCGCATGGCGGCGCGCGCGATGTCGTCGAAACCCAGGCTTTCCAGCGACAGCGCCTGCAGTTCCTGCGTCAGGTGGTCCTTGTCGAGCACGCGCAGCACCGCGTCCTCGCCGTGCACGCTGGGCATGATGGACACGCGCAGGTCGATGTCGCGCCCGGCGTAGGCCACCTTGAAGCGACCGTCCTGCGGCACGCGCCGCTCGGCGATGTCGAGTTCGGCCAGCACCTTGATGCGCGACACCACCTGCTCGGCGGTGTCGGCGCCGGCGATCTGGCCGATCCGCACCATCACGCCGTCGATGCGGTACTTCACCTGCATGCCGGCCGGCACCGATTCGAGGTGGATGTCGGACGCCGCCTGTTTCAGTGCGTCGTACAGCGTGGAATTGACCACCCGCACGACCGGGCTGGCGTCGTCGGCGATGCGCGCCAGCGACAGGATTTCGGCCGAACTGGCGCTGACGCGGTCGCTGTCGTCGAGCAGGCCGGTGGAGGCGCGCTGGCTGTCTTCGTAGCGGGCGAGCGCCGCGGTGATGTCGTCGCGCGTGGCGACCCGCAGCTCGAAACTGGCCGGCAGTGTGGCGGCCAGCCAGTCCTGCAGCGCGCCGTCGTACGGGTCGGCCACCACGGCGATCAGGTGACCGGATGCGTCGACGGCCACCAGCACGGCACGCGCCAGCGCCTCGGAAAAGCGGATGCGTTCGAGCGAAGGCGTGAGCGCATTGAGCGCGGCGCTGTTCATCGCCGGCAGACCGAGCTGGGCGGCGACGCGGGCGCACATCGCATCGGGCGTGTCGCCCGACAGGTCGATCAGCGCCTGCATGATCGAGCCGCGTCCGGCCCGCAACCGGGCACGGGCGATCAGGTCGGCAGGCACGCCCTGCGGCGCGCCGGCTGGCAGCGGTGCGTTCATTGCAGGCTTTCCGCGAGCTGGAAGATGGGCATGTACATCAGCACCACGACGCCGCCGATCGCCAGCCCGATGCCCAGCATCAGCAGCGGACCGAACAGGCGGGTGGCGCGGTCGAGCCAGCGCGTCATTTCCTCGTCGTGGAAGGCGGCGATGCGTTCCATCATGTCGCCCAGGTTGCCCGCCCGCTCGCCGACACGCAGCATGCGCGACGCCACGGCGGTGCTCAGGCCGACTTCGGTGAAGGCGTCGGACGCCGAACGGCCTTCGCGGATCGACAGCAGCGCGCGCGACAGACTTTGCTGCATCGGCAGCGGCAGCAGTTCGCGCACCAGTTCAAGCGACTGCACGACCGGAATGCCGCCGCGCAGCAGCATGCCGACGGTGCGGAAGAAGCGCGCCAGCCGGAAGATCCGCATGCGGTCGCCGATGCCGGGCAGGCGTTCGAGCTGCGCCATGAAGCCCTGGCGGAACGCCGGCTGGCGCAGCGTCCAGCCGAGCCCGACGACGACGGCGATCACCGCGATGCCGAGCGCACCGGAATTCGCCTTGACGAAGTGGCCCCACGCGAGCAGCCACTGCGATGCCAGCGGCAGTTCGGTCGAAATGTCTTCGTACACCTTGGAAAACTGCGGCACGACGAAGGCCAGCAGGAACATGACGACCAGCAGGCCGACCACCAGCAGGATGACCGGATAGGTCGCTGCGGCGACCAGCTTGCCGCGCACGCTTTCCAGCTGTTCGCTGTAGGCGACGTAGCGTTCGAGCGCCTGGTCGAGGTCGCTGGTGCGCTCCGAGGCGCGGATCATCGCCACCAGCAGGTCGGGGAATACCGAGGTCTGCGCCGCCATCGCCATCGACAGCGTCTTGCCCTGACGCAGCGCATCGATCAGCGCGGTGAGCACGGTGCGCGACAGCGTGCGGCCTTCCTTGTCGGCCATCACCTCCAGCCCTTCGACCAGCGACAGGCCGGCGCGCAGCAGTGCCAGCAGTTCCTGACAGAACAGCAGCACCGGGAAGCGCTGGCGCGTGAAGCTGAGCGTGCGCGCACGCGCAGCCGAGAGAACGGTCAGGCCGTCGGCCTGAACCTGGGCGCGGGCGGAGATTTCGTCCGACGCCTCGATCTGAAGCTGCGTGATGCGGTTGGTGACGTCGAGGGCCCGGATGCGGAAAAGCATGTCACCAGTTCGTGATGTCGGCGGCTTCGTCGCTGCCGCCTGGTTGACCGTCCTTGCCCAGCGAGCTGAGATCGTATTCGCCGTGTTCGCCCGGCGCGCGATAGATGTACGGGCGGTCCCACGGATCCGGCGGCACCGCCTTCTTCAGGTAGGGGCCGCCCCACTTGGGCGCCGTGGCGGGGCGTTCGACCAGCGCCTTCAGGCCCTCTTCCGTCGTCGGGTAGCGGCCGTTATCCAGTCTGTACTGGTCGAGCGACTTTTCCAGCGCATCCATCTGGGCGCGCGCCGCCTTGACTTCGGATTTGCCGATCTGGCTGAAGTAGCGCGGACCGACATAACCGGCCAGCAGACCGATGATGACCATCACCACCAGCAGCTCAAGCAGCGTGAAGCCGCGTTGCACCACGCGGCCGGGAGTGGCGCCTCGAACCGGGCCTTGCATGGAGCCGGGAACGGGTCTGTCCGGGAATTCGTTACGTGTCATCATTGACTTAGTCTAGCCGTGCCGGCCATGCGGCAGCAAGCGTTTGCGGGCAGTGCAACATGAGCGAAACCTTGCGGCAGCAAGATTGCAATACTCGACACTTTACCGGGCGTGTGTTTCCTTCAGATGAATCGACCCACCAAACTGATCCTCTCGCTGTGCTGCCTGCTGAGTGCCGCGCCGGCACAGGCGGACATTTACGCGCGCGAAGATGGTGAGGGCACACTGCATCTCACCGACACGCCCGTCGGCGAGGGGTATGAACTGCTGCTGGAATCGCGTTCGGCGGGCGCCCCGGCAAGCGTCGGCCGGACGGTCGGGCGGTCCGCGGCTGCTGCAGCGCACCAACAGCGCATTGCGCGCGTGGCGGGTCGTACCGGCGTCGAAGCCGGGCTGCTCAATGCGGTGATTGCGGTCGAATCGGCCTACAACCCGAAGGCCGTTTCGCCCAAGGGTGCGGCCGGATTGATGCAGCTGATGCCGGACACGGCGCGCCGCTACGGCGTGACCGACCGCTTCGATCCGGACCAGAACCTGCTCGGCGGCGCGCTCTACCTGCGCGACCTGATGGCGCGCTTCGACAACCAGCTCGAACTGGCACTGGCTGCCTACAACGCCGGCGAAGGCGCGGTCGAACGGCACGGACGCCGGGTGCCGCCGTTCGCGGAAACCCTGCGTTACGTGCCAAAGGTGCTCGACCACTACCGGTCGCTGCGCTGACGCACGCCGCCGCGCGGGCGGCGCGTCGGGACTTCGGACGGCCGGCCTGACGTCCGGACGACTCGTCCCTGCGCGTCCTTGCGTACGAGTCGTCCCTGCTACGTGCCGTTACGACTGTGCATCCATCTCGCGCAGCGCCGTCTTCAGCACCTTGCCGTAGTTGTTCTTCGGCAGTTCATCGACGAAGCGATAGTGCTTGGGCCGCTTGAAGCGCGCGATCTCGGTCAGGCAGTGCGCATCCAGTTCGGCCACGGTCATCGGCTGGCGGGTGACGACGAAGGCAATCACCACCTCACCCCATTCCGGGTCGGGGCGACCGATCACCGCCACTTCGGCCACCGATTCGTGGGTCAGCAGCGCTTCTTCGACCTCACGCGGATAGATGTTGCTGCCGCCGCTGATGATCAGGTCCTTGCTGCGGTCGAGCAGCGTCAGGAAGCCGTCTTGATCGAGCCGGCCGACGTCGCCGGTGTACAGCCAGCCGTCGACGATGGAGGCGGCGGTCGCCTCCGGGTTGTCCCAGTAGCCATTCATGACCGCTTCGCCGCGCACGCGGATTTCGCCGGTTTCGCCGGTCGGCACATCCTTGCCCTGCGCATCGACCACCGCCACTTCGACCATGGACTGCGCAAAGCCGACCGACGCCAGGCGCTCGCGGTAGCGCGGCTGCGTCGGGTCGTTGATGAGTGCGCGCGGCATTACGGTGATCATCATCGGGCACTCGCCCTGCCCGTAGATCTGCGCAAAATGCGGGCCGATCAGTTCCAGTGCCTCTTCGAGGTCGGCCAGATACATCGGACCGCCGCCGTAGCAGATGGTCGCCAGGCCGGTCGGACGCTGGCCGGTCTTCTTCACCACGTCGATCAGGCGGCGCACCATGGTCGGCGCGGCGAAGAACGACGCTTCCGTCCAGTGGGCGGCGAGATCGAAGCATTCCTGCGCGTCGAAACCGCCGGATTCGGGCACCACATTGATGCCGGCCTGCATGACGTAGGGCAGGTGGAACAGGCCGCCGCCGTGCGACATCGGCGCCGGGTGCAGCGCCACGTCGCCCGGGGCCAGCGCCTGCACGCTGGACAGATAGCCCATGCAGGTCCAGCGCAGCTGGCGCAGCGACAGGTTCACGCCCTTGGGCCGGCCGGTCGTGCCGCTGGTATAGAACAGCCACACCGGATCGGTGTCGCCGCGCGGCTCGATGGCCGACGGCGCGATCGACGCATCGCGCAGGAATTCGAATGACGCCAGCACCGGCACCGCGTTGCCGCCGTCGCGCAGCACGGCTTCGAGCTCGTCGCGCGCCTCGGCGCCGCAGAACACGATCTTCGAACCGCTGTGGCTGCAGATGAAGGCGGCTTCCTTGGCGTGCAGCTTGGCATTGATCGGCACCACCGCCACACCGGCCCACCAGGCGCCCCACATCAGCGGCAGGTAATCGGGCGTGTTGTACATGAACAGTGCCACCCGGTCGCCCGGCGCGAGGCCCTGCGCACGCAGCCAGGTCGCGAAGCGCGCCGCACTCTCGGCGAATCCGCGGTAGTTCCACAGCACCTCGCGACCGAAGGCAATGGCGGGACGATCGGGGTATTGCTGCGCGGTACGCTGAAGCCACAGGGCGATGTTCATGGGTGCTCTCTCTCTCCGTTGATCTTGATTTTATGGGCGGCCCGACCGGACCGCTTACTGCACGCGTTCGAGAATGGAACCGTAGTTGGCCACGCTGGCGCCCCCCATGTTGAGGATGCCGGCGAAGCGCGCGTCCGGCAAGACGTCGGCGCGGAAGCGACCGAGCAGCATCCACGCGCTGATGACATGCATCGATACGCCGGTGGCGCCGATCGGGTGACCCTTGGTTTTCAGGCCGCCGGACAGATTGACCGGCAGCTTGCCGCCGGCATGCACCCAGCCCTCTTCCAGCGCGCGGTGACCGCCGCCGGGCGGCGTCAGGCCGATGGCTTCGTACATCATCAGTTCGGCGATGGTGAAGCAGTCGTGCACCTCGACGCTGTCGAGGTCATCCAGCGTGAGTTTTGCCGAATCGAGCAGGCGCTGCCAGGCGACGCGCGCACCGGCCAGTTCGCTCATGTCGCGCTGCGACGTCGGCATGATGTCGTTGGCCTGCGCCGTGGCGCGCAGGCGCACGAAGGGCCGGCTGCCGTCGTGCGCGTCGCTGTCGCACAGCACGATGGCCGCTGCGCCATCGGAAATCGGCGAACAGTCGGTGCGCAGCAGGCGGCCGACGACACGCGGATTCTTTTCCGATTCGGTCGCGCAGAATTCGACGCTGAGCGGATTGCGGTACTGCGCCAGCGGGTTGTGCGCCGCGTTGTCGTGGTTCTTCGATGCGATGCGCGCCATCGCGTCGCGCGGATCGCCGAAGCGTTCGGCATAGCGGTCGGCGATCACGCCGAACATGCCGGCAAAGCCGGCCGGCGTTTCGGCTTCGTCCTTGAAGTAGGACGCGCGCAGCAGCGCGTTGCCGACGTCGCGGGTCGACAGCTGCGACATCACCTCGACACCGATCACCAGCACGCGCCGGGCCGTGCCGGCGCGGATGGCGAGCGCGCCCTGATGCACCGCGGCGCTGCCGCTGGCGCAGGCGTTCTCGACCCGCACCGCAGGCGTCATGCGCAGGCCGGGCAGCAGATTGGCCGACAGACCGGCCACGAAGCCCTGCTTCACCATGCCGACGCCGAAGTGGCCGACCACCACGGCGTCGATGTCGGTCGGTTCGAGACCGGCATCGGCAATCGCCTCGGCGGCGACTTCCGCCATCAGGGTTTCGACATCTGCGTCAGGGCGCCGGGCAAAGGGCGTGTGGGCGAAACCGGTCAGATCGATCATGGACTCTCTCCCGCGACCGCACAGGGCGGCCATCTGTGGCGAAAGCCGGCCCCATTGGGCGGCCGGCGGATCGGGTATACATTAGGCGCGCCCGAACACCACCGCCAGTCGCAGAACTACGCCCTGCCGAGCCCGATATGTCTTCCTTGATGCCCGATTCCACCGCCGCCGACCAAGCGGCCGACCTCTGTCCGCTGGGTATGGTGCTGACCTCGCAGCGCCGCATCGAGTGGTGCAACGACCGCTTCGCCGCCAGTTTCGGCTATCCGCGCTCGGCGCTGATCGGCCAGAGCATGGCCGTGCTGTACCCGACGACCCGCGAGTTCGAGCGGGTCGGCGAGCGCGGCTGGCAGGCGCTGTTCGAATCGGGAACGTATGAGGACGAGCGGCTGATGCGGCTGCGCGACGGCGGGCTGCGCTGGTTCCGCGTGCTGGGCAATGCGCTCGACCGCAGCGACCCGTACCGGCGCGCGAGCTGGCTGTTCGAACCGCTGCGCGTCAGCGGCACGGTGGACACGCTGAGCCTGCGCCAGCGCGAAGTGCTGTCGGCGATGACACGCGGTCTGACGTCGAAGGAATGCGCGCGCGAACTGGGCATCAGTCCGCGCACCGTGGAAAAGATCCGCGCCCAGCTGATGCAGCGCTACGACGTGCATAACGCCGCCGCGCTGATGAGCCGCATCAGCGGCATGCCGGGCTGACGCGTACGCGTCAGCCGGCGGTTGCTCAGCCGAGCGACTGGCGGATCTGGTCGAGCGTGGTCGGGTCGTCCAGCGTGGTCAGGTCACCCGGATCGCGCCCTTCGGCGATGGCCTGGATCGAGCGGCGCAGCATCTTGCCCGAGCGTGTCTTGGGCAGGCCATTGACGAACAGCACCCGGCCAGGCCGCGCGATGGCGCCGAGCAGGTTGTCGACCGTCTGCATCACTTCCTTTTCCATCGAGGCGCGACCTTCCGGCGTCGCGACCCGGCTGGCATCCTTGACCACGGCGAACGCCATCGGCAACTGGCCCTTCAGGGTGTCCGCCACACCGACCACGGCCACTTCGGCCACGCCGGCATGCGCCTGGATCGCTTCCTCGATTTCGCGCGTGCCGAGCCGGTGGCCGGCGACGTTGATCACGTCGTCGGTGCGGCCGAGGATCTTGTGATAGCCGGCGTCGTCGCGGATGCCCCAGTCGAAGGACGAATACACCAGCGGCGACTTGAACAGCGAAAAGTAGGTGCGCACGAAGCGCTCGTCATCGCCCCAGATGGTCGACAGGCAGCCCGGCGGCAGCGGCGGCACGATGCCGACGATGCCCTTCTCGTTCGGCCCGCACTCGGTGCCGTCCTCGCGGAAGATGCGCAGGTCGTAGCCGTACACCGGATGGCCGGGCGAACCGAGCTGGATGGCCGTCTTTTCGACACCCGGCAGTTCGCACAGGATGGGCCAGCCGGTTTCGGTCTGCCAGTAGTTGTCGATGACCGGCTTGTCGAGCGCGCTCATCAGCCACTCATGGGTCGGCTCGTCGAGCGGCTCGCCGGCCAGGAAGATGTGGCGCAGCGATGAAATGTCGTGCTTCTTCAGGTAGGCCGGATCCTGCTTCTTCAGCACGCGGGCGGCGGTCGGCGCCGAGAACATGACCGACACCTTGTACTTTTCGACCAGGCTCCACCAGATGCCCGGGTCGGGGCGCAGCGGCGTGCCTTCGTACATCAGCGTCGCCATGCCGGCGATCAGCGGGCCGTAGATGATGTACGAGTGACCGACCACCCAGCCGATGTCCGACGTCGTAAACATCGTCTCGCCGGGGTGGCCGCAGTAGATGTGCTGCATCGATGCCGCCAGCGCGACCGCGTAGCCGCCGGTATCGCGCTGCACGCCCTTGGGCTTGCCGGTGGTGCCGGAGGTGTACAGGATGTACGACGGCTCGCTCGATTCGAGCCACACGCACGGCACGCTCGCATTCATGTGGTGGGTGCGCAGCGTCGCGTAGTCGACGTCGCGCCCGACCACCACCGGGCATTCCTTGTCCAGCCCGCGATTCACCATCAGCACGCGTGCCGGCGGGAATTCAGCCAGCGAACAGGCTTCGTCGAGCAGGTGCTTGTACGGCACGACCTTGCCGCCGCGCATGCCGGCTTCGGCCGACACGATGACCTTCGGCTTGGCGTCATCGATGCGGGTGGCCAGCGAACCGGATGCAAAGCCGCCGAACACCACCGAGTGGATGGCGCCGATGCGCGCGCAGGCGAGCATGGCGAAGGCCGCTTCGGCAATCATCGGCATGTAGATCAGCACGCGGTCGCCGCGTTCGACACCGAGCGACATCAACATCGCTGCCATGCGCTCGACTTCGCGCTTCAGCTCGGCGAACGAATAGGTCTTTTCGATGCCGGTCTCGGTCGATACGAAAATGAGCGCCGCCGCGTCGGGCCGCGTGGCGGCATGCCGGTCGACCGCGTTGTGACAGAGATTGGTGGTGCCACCGACGAACCACTTGGCGAACGGTGGCCGGGAGAAGTCGCAGGTTTGCTGCGGGGCCTCCTGCCAGTCGATCAGGCGGGCCTGTTCGGCCCAGAACGTGTCGCGTTGGGAAATGGAACGCGCGTGAAAATCGGTGCTTGCTGACATGCTTCCTCCTCTGACCTGCGCCGTCTTGCGGATATTATTTTTTATCAACGATCGAAGTATCAGCTTCGCTTGCGTAACCGCGCAAGCAGTCGAGCGGAATGTCGCAATCGTATTTGACACTAATCAATTCGAGCAGCGGCAACAGCCGGTAGATCAGCGCAGGCAGCTGGGCATCGATCTCGTCGGACGCCCCGGACTTGATCAGCAGCAGCGCGCGCTCGATGCTCACGATGCCGGCTGTCCAGGCGAATTTCTGCGGCTCGCCGCCACTGCTGCGCACCGCGTTGCCGCCCTCGCGCTGTGCCATGTCGGCGCGCGCCACCGCCAGCCCGAGCATTTGCGACACCGAGTCGGCATTGTCGGACAGGCTGTTCGCCACACCGATGTTCAGGCTGATGCGCAGCGTCTGGCCGCGGTACTGCATGGCGGTCGCGGCGATCACGGTGCGCATGCGATTGGCGAACTGTTCTGCGCTGGCCAGGCTGATGTCCGGCGTGATGATCGCGAACTGGCCCTCGCCGATCTGCGAGAAGGTGTCTTCCCGCCGCACCTTGGTCGCCAGCACCTTGGCCAGCTTGCGCATGATGAGGTCGGTCACGTGCCGGCCGAAGCTGCGCACGATGTCGCCGAAATTGTCGATGCCGACGATCAGCACGCTGACCTCGCCGCGCTGGCGAACCGCTGCGGACAGCAGCTGGGCGCCGTGGATTTCCATGTACTGCGGCGTCGCCATGCCGGAATCGGGGTCGATCGGCGACGCATTCGCCAGCGCTTCGCGACTGTCGGCGAGCTGGCGTCGCGTGCTGTTGAGGCGGCTGGCCGATTCGATGCGCGCAATCAGTTCGACCGTGCCGATGCCCTTGGTGATGAAGTCGGTCGCGCCCAGTTCGCGCGCCCGTTCGCGGGCGGCGTCGTCTTCGTCGCCAGAAATCATGATCACCGGAATGTCGGCGATGCGCTGCACGCGCGACGAGCGCACGCGTTCGAGCAGGCCGTAGCCGTCGAGTTTCGGCATCGTCAGGTCGGACAGCACGACCTGGATCGAATCATCCACCAGCAGCGTCTGCCAGCCGGCTTCGCCATCGGCTTCTTCGCGAAAATCGAAGCGATCGCGGATGCGCTTGATGATGGACGCACGCACCATGCGCGAGTCATCGACGATCAGCACTTTGACCAGCGGCACCTTCACCGGCGACATCACGTCAGCATTCGTATTGCGGTCACTCATGGGCCCTGAAACCGGCTTTCAAGGGGATCGAACGCGTGATTGTAGGGGAAGCCGGCGCCGCGGCGGCGAGGTTTTGCGCCGCACCGGAATCGGCCGGCATCCGGTCGCGCGGTGTCCGCGACCGGATGCCGGCTGACCCGAAAACTTGGCAGGGTGGGCATGCATGCGTATATTCGCGACCCATGCGTCGAATACCCCTGACCCGGATATGCCTTTGTGCCGCACTGGCTCTGGCTGCCGCACTTCCCCTCGCCACACGTGCCGAACCGGTTGAACAGGCGCCGACAGGCTTTTCGCTGGACGACCTGTCCGGCGATCGGGTGGCGGAACATGCCGCCGCAGCCGCAGGCGCGGTCACCGATCTGCTCGACAGCGGTTTCGCGCTGCTCGGCATCCGCTACCGCTTCGGCGGCAACAACCCGCAAACCGGTTTCGACTGCAGCGGTTTCGTGCGTCACGTGTTTTCCGATGCGCTGGGCGTGCTGCTGCCGCGCACCGCCGTTGAGATGGCGCGCGTCGGTGCCCGCGTCGGGCGCGAAGACCTGCAGCCGGGCGATCTGGTGTTTTTCAACACGCTGAGCCGCACCTTTTCCCACGTCGGCATCTACATGGGTGACGACAAGTTCCTGCACGCCAATTCGCGCGGCGGCGGCGTGCGTATCGACGACATGACCGGCCGCTACTGGGCGCGCCGCTTCAATGGCGCCCGGCGCATCGACGTCGACAGTCAGGGCGCGACCGCACTCCGCTGAGTCTTCGGGCACTGCGCGCAGCGCACGGCCCCGCATCCCTCCAGCGCCTGCTTCAGCGCACACACCGACCGCCGGCACGCCACGACAGGCACCCCCTGCTCGCGCGCCGCTTCGCGGAACGCCTTCATCACGTTGTGACCGAGAAAATCGGTGAACAGGATGACCAGTTGGGTACCGCCCGGAAGGCGCGGCGCCGAGCGCTGGTGCTTGGGTTCGCGCCCGGTGATGTGATGGCCGATCTTCAATCCGAATTCAGCCAGCACGTCCGGAATGTTTCCGAGCCGGTCGGCGCCCACGAGTACGGCATCCATGCGCACATCCTTTATGAGAACAATTCTCATTCAAGATAGTGCAATTGCGAACACTTTGCAATTGCGAATCACTTCTGTTAAGTTTTCGCCGCCATCGGGCGGGACGGATTCCCCGCCCCCGCCCGCATGTGCATGAACCGTACTCAATGGAGCTTTCGATGACTTCCCGTCTGATCCGGCTGGCCGCAGCACTCGGTGTCAGCCTGCTGATTGCGCCCGCCGGCGCGCAGGACAAGGTGCTCAACCTCTACTCGGCCCGTCACTACCAGACCGACGAGGCGCTGTACGCAAATTTCACGCGCCAGACCGGCATCAAGATCAACCGCATCGAAGGCAAGGAGGAAGAACTGCTGGAGCGCATCCGCAACGAAGGCGCCAACAGCCCGGCCGACGTGTTCATCACGGTCGATGCGTCGCGTCTCGCCCAGGCCGACGGCTTCGGCCTGTTCGCACCGGTGAAGTCGGCGGTGCTCGAAAGCCGCATCCCGGCGCATCTGCGCGACCCGGAGTCGAACTGGTTCGCCTTTTCGACCCGGGCGCGCGTCATCGTCTACAACAAGCTCAAGCTGAAGGCGGCCGATGTGGCCAACTACGAAGATCTGGCCAAGCCGGCACTCAAGGGCAAGGTGTGTTCGCGGTCCGGCGCGCACCCGTACAACATTTCGCTCGGCGCCGCGCTGATCCAGCACATCGGCGAGGCGAAAACAGAAGAGTGGGCACGCGGCGTCGTGGCCAACTTCGCCCGCTCGCCCAAGGGCGGCGACACCGATCAGATCAAGGCGGTGGCGGCGGGCGAATGCGATGTGGCGGTGTCCAACACCTATTACCTCGTGCGGCTGCTGCGCTCGACCAAGCGCGAAGACCAGGCGCTGATGGAAAAGGTCGGCGTGGTGTGGCCGAACCAGTCGTCGTTCGGCACGCACATCAACGTGTCCGGCGGCGGCATGCTCAAGACCGCACCGAACAAGGACGCCGCAGTGAAGTTCCTCGAGTATCTGGCCTCGGACGAAGCGCAGACCTACTTTGCCGATGGCAACAACGAATGGCCGGTGGTGCCGTCGGTGCCGGTGTCGAACGCCGAACTCAGATCGCTCGGCAGCTTCAAGCCGGATACGCTGAATGTCGGTGAGCTGGCGAAGACCACCGCCCAGGCACAGAAGGTGTTCGACCGCGCCGGCTACCGCTGAGCGGCGCGCGGACGACAAAGGGCCCCGCCACTGGCGGGGCTTTTTTGTCTGCGCGGCGCGCACATCGATAGAATCGGGGCGATTGCCCTCCCCTGCCCCCCATGCTCGCCTCGCTCACACTCCTGCTCGTGTTCCAGCTGATCGGCGAAACCGTCGTGCAGTGGCTGCGCCTGCCGGTACCCGGACCGGTGCTCGGCATGCTGCTGCTGTTTGCCGCGCTGGTGGTCCGCGGCGAGGTGCCGCTCGCGCTGCGCGACACGGCCAACGGCCTGCTGCAGCACCTGTCGCTGCTGTTCGTGCCGGCCGGCGCCGGCGTCATGACGCACCTGGGCCTGCTGGCCACCGCCTGGCTGCCGATCAGCGTCGCCATCCTGCTCAGTACGGCCGTCACGCTGCTGGTCACCGCCTTCGTCATGCGCGCCGCCGCCCGCCAGCGATGAACCCGGAACTGCGCGAACTGTGGGTCTATCTGTCCACCTCGCCGCTGCTCGGGCTGACGCTGACCCTGCTCGCCTACCAGCTGGCGTACGCGGTCTACGTGAAACTGGGTTCGCATCCGCTGGCCAATCCGGTCGCCATCGCGGTCGCGCTCATCGTGGCCATCCTGACCTTCACCGGAACACCCTATGCGGTCTATTTCGAGGGCGCGCAGTTCGTGCACTTCCTGCTCGGACCGGCCACCGTGGCGCTGGCGGTGCCGCTGTATGCGCAGTGGCCAAGGCTGAAAAAGCTGTTCGGTGCATCGATGCTGGCGCTGGTCACCGGATCGGTGGTGTCGGTCGTGTCGGTGTGGCTGATCGCAGAAGCCTTCGGCGCCAGCGATCAGGTGCTGCGTTCGCTGGCGCCGAAGTCGGTCACCTCGCCGATCGGCATGGGCATTTCGGAAAAGATCGGCGGACTGCCGTCGCTGACCGCGGTGCTGATCATGCTGACCGGCATCGTCGGCGCGGTCATCGGGCCGGCGCTGCTGAAGGCGACCGGCACGCAGGACGATGCGATCCGCGGCTTCGCGATCGGCATGAGCGCGCACGGCATCGGCACCGCGCGCGCCTTCCAGATCAGTGAAACCGCAGGCGCCTTTTCGGCGCTTGCAATGGGATTGAACGGTGTCGTCACATCGATTGTGGTGCCCGTGCTCGTGCATGGACTCGCCTGACGGGGCGTGAACAACCGGCAGCGCTTCAGAATCGCGGGCTGTCGTACATCTCACGAGTTGCGCCATACTTATGGCCCCGCAGACGGACGAGACCCATCCGTTTCCGGCGTTGATCCGGCCACTTCCAGCAAAGCAGCAGATGACCTCGCATTCCAGTGAAAAGAAGTACCGCGCCATCGGCCAGTTGCCGCAAGGCGATGTGGTCGGCCATGGCGAGCCCGACCCTCCTGCAACCGCCGGGCCGGGTGCCGCCACGGGTACCACCTGCCGGCTGCCGACCAGCTATGGCGACTTCACGCTGCATGGCTATGCCGACCCGGCCACCGGGATGGAACATGTTGCACTGACGCTGGGCGACTTCTCCGACGGCGCACCGGTGCTGCTGCGCCTGCATTCGGAGTGCCTGACCGGCGACACGCTGTTCAGCCTGCGCTGCGACTGCGGCCCACAACTCGAAGCGTCGCTGCGCGCCATCGCCGCCGAAGGACGCGGCGCGCTGGTCTACCTGCGCCAGGAAGGCCGCGGCATCGGCCTGATCAACAAGATCCGCGCCTATGCGCTGCAGGACACCGGCGCCGACACCGTGGACGCCAACCGCATGCTGGGCTTCGCCGACGACGCACGCGACTACCGTTTCGCCGCGCACATCGTGCAGAGCCTGGGCATCCGCCAGGCCCGCCTGCTGACCAACAACCCGCTCAAAGTGCGCGCGCTCGAGGCACAGCAGATCGAAGTGATCGAACGCATTCCGCTGCACGCCGGCGCCAATCCGCTGAATCACCGCTATCTGTCCACCAAGGCCCAACGCATGGGTCACCTGCAGGATTGATGACAACCAACCCGCCCTCATGAGCCACATAGATGCGCAGGACTTCTGGTCAGACAAGTACCGCGCCGCCGGCGAGGCCTATCTGTTCGGCACCGCGCCGAACCGCTTCCTGCAGTCGCAGTCCGCACTGCTGCTGCCTGGCCAGCGCGCGCTGAGCATCGCCGACGGCGAAGGCCGCAACGCGGTCTGGCTGGCGGAACGGGGGCTGGACGTGACCGCGACCGAACTGTCGCCGGTCGCACTCGACAAGGCGGCGACGCTCGCCGCAGCGCGCGGCGTCAGCGTCGATTTCGCGCTGGCCGACGCGCTGCGCTGGACCTATCCGGACGAAGCCTTCGATCTGGTGGTCGGCATTTTCATCCAGTTTGCTGCGCCGGACGAGCGTCGGGCGCTGTTCGACAACATGAAGCGCACGCTCAAGCCGGGCGGGCACATCGTGCTGCAGGGCTACACGCCCAAGCAGCTCGATTACGGCACCGGCGGCCCGTCGGCGGTCGAAAACCTCTATACCGCCGCGCTGCTGCGCGATGCCTTCGGCGACTTCGAACTGGAGTGCCTGCAGGAATATGAATCGGAGCTGGACGAAGGCCTCGCGCATCGCGGGCATTCGGCACTGATCGGGATGGTGGCGAGGAAAAGGGTGACCGTCTAGCGATGACCGTCTAGCGGTAACCCTTCAGCCGGACTGACCGGCCGGCTGGTGCCCAGGAAGGGACTCGAACCCCCACGCCTCGCGGCGCCAGAACCTAAATCTGGTGCGTCTACCAATTTCGCCACCTGGGCAGGCGGCACGGATTCTATCAGGCAGGGCCGGCGGCACGCGCCCGGTATACTCCGCCACCCATGCCGGTCGAACACTACGAAAACTTTCCGGTCGCATCGAAGCTGATGCCACCCGCGCTGCGCGAACCGGTCGCCGCGATCTACTGGTTCGCCCGCCATGCCGACGATCTGGCGGATGAAGGCGACGCCGCGCCCGAAGCGAGGCGGGCCGCGCTCGAACTGTGCCGCGAACAGTTGCGCATCATCGAACGCGGCGGCGAACCGGACGACGCCATCCACCGCCGCCTCGCGCGCGCGGTGCGCCAGTGGTCGCTGCCGCTGCCGCTGTTCCACGACCTGCTCGACGCCTTCGCGCAGGACGTGGTGCAGACCCGCTACGCCAGCAAAGCCGAACTGCTCGACTACTGCCGCCGCTCGGCCAACCCGATCGGCCGCCTGCTGCTGTGCCTGTACAAGGTGGACGATGCCGCCAGCCTGGCGCAGTCGGACGCCATCTGCAGCGCGCTGCAACTGATCAATCACTGGCAGGACGTGGCGATCGACTGGCGCAAGAACGCCGACGGCATCCCGCCCGGCCGCGTCTACATTCCGCTCGATGCGATGGCGCGCTTCGACGTGACCGAAACGCATCTGGCGCAGTCGAACTGCGACGCCGCCTTCCGCGCACTGATGAAACACCTGGTCGATGACGCGCGCGCATTGATGCATTCGGGCATGCCGCTGGCCCGCACGCTGCCGGGTCGCACCGGCTGGGAGCTGCGTCTGGTCGTGCAGGGCGGGCTGCGCATTTTGCAGCGCATCGAGCAGGTCGATTACGATGTGTTCCGCCACCGCCCGAAACTGGGCCGTGTCGACTGGCCCGTGATCGGGTGGAAAGCCCTGAATTACCCATGACTCCCGACGAATACTGTCAGGACCGTGCCGCAAAGAGCGGCTCGTCCTTCTACTACAGCTTCCTGTTCCTGCCGCCGCCGCGCCGCCGCGCCATCACCGCGCTGTACGCCTTCTGCCGCGAGATCGATGACGTGGTCGACGAAACCACCGACATCAGCCTCGCGCGCACCCAGCTCGCCTGGTGGCGCACCCAGGTCGCCGCCTGCTTCGACGGCACGCCGGAACATCCGGTCTGCCTCGCGCTGATCCCGGCCATCCGCGAATTCAGCCTGCCGCGCGAGCAGCTGCTGGAAATCATCGACGGCATGGAAATGGATCTCGACCAGTCGCGCTATCTCGACTTCAAGGGGCTGCAGCTCTACTGCTACCGGGTCGCCTCGGTGGTGGGGCTGCTGGCAGCGCAGATATTCGGCAGCACGCAGCGCGAAACGCAGAAGTACGCGCACGATCTGGGCATCGCCTTCCAGCTCACCAACATCATCCGCGACGTGGGCGAAGACGCGCGGCGCGGTCGCATCTACCTGCCGGTCGATGAGCTGCAGCGCTTCAACGTGCGCGCCGCCGACATCCTGAACGCGCGCTACAGCGACGAATTCCGTCAACTGATGGAGTTCCAGATCGAGCGCGCACGGCATTACTACGAACAGGCGATGGCCGCGTTGCCGGCGGTCGATCGCGCGTCGCAGCGGCCCGGTCTGGTGATGGCGGCGATCTACCGCACCTTGCTTGACGAGATCGAGCGCGACGGCTGCCGCGTACTGGACCGGCGCATCGCGCTGACGCCGGTGCGCAAGCTCTGGCTGGCCTGGAAGACGTGGCTGCGCAGTTGAACACCGACCGGCCATCGGTCGCCATCGTCGGCGCCGGCTGGGCCGGGCTGGCCTGCGCGGTCGAGTGCGTGGCGCGCGGTGTGCGTCCGGTGGTGTTCGAGGCGGCGCCGCAGGTCGGCGGCCGTGCACGCGCGGTCGAGCTCGATGGTCTGGCGCTGGACAACGGCCAGCACATCCTGATCGGCGGCTATGTCGACACGCTGGCGATGATGCGCACCGTCGGTGCCGACCCGGACGTGCTGTTCGACCGCCTGCCGCTGTCGCTGCGCTTCACCGACGGCTTCGAACTGCGCGCCCGCTCCGGCTCGCCGTGGGCGCAGGCTGTCGCCTTCATGACCTGCCCGGGTCTGACCTGGGGCGACCGGCTGGCTGCACTGCGCCTGATGGCAGCGATCCGCCGGGCACCAGCCGCCGACGAAACGGTGACGCAGATGTTTGCGCGTACCCGCCAGACCGACACCAATGTGCGCTACCTGTGGGCGCCCCTGTGCATCGCCGCGCTGAACACCGCACTCGACGACGCGAGTGCCCGCGTGTTCTCCCAGGTGCTGCGCGACACACTGCTCGGGCGCGCCGGCGCCTCAGACGTGCTGCTGCCGCGCACCGATCTGGGCCAGCTGTTTCCGGCGCCGGCTGCCGCCTGGCTGACACGGCAGGGTGGCCAGCTGCGCGCGGGCGAGCGGGTGCGGACGATCTCGCCGCATGCGGACGGCTTCGCGCTCGATGTCGCCGGTGGCACGGAAGTGTTTGCACAGGTCGTCGTCGCCACCAGCCCGCACCACGTGCCGGCGCTGATCGGCGCCCTGCCGGGCACCGCGCGCATCGCGGCGGAGATCGCCTCCCTCGACTACGAACAGGTCACCACCGTGTTCGCCGATTTCGGCGAAGGCGCGCGCCTGCCGCAGGCCATGATGGGCTTCGCCGACGGCGTGCCGCACTGGATATTCGACCGCGGCGCGCTGGGCGGGCCGCCCGGATTGATGGCCTGCGTGGTGTCGGCCGCCGACGCCGCGCGCGACGACACCGAGCGCGCCGTCATCGACGCGGTAAGACGCGCCTTTCCGTCGCTGCCCGAACCGCGCCGGGTGCGCACGCTGACCGACCGGCGTGCGACCTTCCGCTGCACACCGGGCCGTGCCGCGATCGCACAGCCGGCCGACCCGCGACTGGCGCTGGCTGGCGACTACCTGCTGCCGCTTTATCCGGCAACGCTGGAATCGGCGGTGCGCAGCGGCATGGCCGCCGCCCGACGCGTGGCCGGCTGACGCGGGCATGACGATGCGCGACGGCGTCATCGCCTTGCTCCTCGCGCTGACGCTGACCGCCCCGGTGAGCGGGCAGCCCGCAGACCCCGCGCCGTTCAGTTTCGCCGCCTGGGGCGACGTGCCGTACAGCCGGGTCGAGCGCGACAAGGCGCTCGACATGCTGGCGGAACAGGCCGCGCTGCCACTGGCCTTTTCGATCCACATCGGCGACATCAAGAGCGGCGGCAGCCTGTGCGACGACGCCACGTTCGCCGACCGGCAGGCATTGCTCGACGGCTCGAGCCACCCGCTGATCCTGCTCGCAGGCGACAACGAATGGACCGACTGCGCGCGCGCATCGGCCGGCCGCTTTGCGCCGCACGAGCGACTGGACGCGCTGCGGGCGCGCTTCTTTGCGACCGGTGAATCACTCGGCCAGCGCCGCCTCGCGCTGACGCGGCAGCACTGCTGCGCGGAAAACGTGCGCTGGTCGCATCAGGGCGTGCTGTTCGCCGCGCTCAATGTGTCCGGCAGCGCACTGCCGCCGGGCCCGCGCAGTGCGCAGCTGGAAGATGCAACGCTGCACTGGCTGGACGACACCTTCGCACAGGCGCAGACGGGCGGCGCGCAGGCGCTGGTGATCGCCTTCCATGCCAACCCGGCGTTTGCCGATCATGCGAAAGGTACGCCGCGCCCGCGTTACCGGGCGCTGCTCGACCGCCTGGCCCTCGGTGCGGCCCGCTACGCGCGCCCGGTACTGCTGATCCACGGTGACACGCACCGTTACCGGGTCGATCAGCCGCTGCACGACCCGCGCAGCGGCGCCGTCCTCGACAACGTGATGCGGCTGGAGACGCACGGGTCGCCGTGGCTGGGCTGGACGCGGGTGAAGGTCGATCCGGCCGCCACGCCGCCGTTCAGCTTCGAAGCACGCCCGCAGTGGCTGGACTGACCGGACCGGACGTGCTCACTTCATGATCAGCGGGTCGATCATGATGTCGCGCGTGAAAAAGGTGTTCTGCTCGCCGGCGCAGCTCATGAAGCCGAGCGCTTCGCCGAAGCGCAGGAACTGCCCTTCGCGTTTCAGGTAGGCGTTCTGCGCCTGGTAGGCCTCGGTTTCGGTCTTCAGCGTGGTCGGGCAGTCGGCGAAGATGGCGTCGCCGCGCGCCTTGTGCTGCAGTACATGGACCAGTTCGTGCAGCAGGAAGGAGTTGTCGGCGGCGCTTTCCAGATCGAGCGTGTCGCGCACGTAGATGACGTAGCGCTCGGTTTCGAAGGTGGCGACGATATTGGTGCAGCCGTTGCCGGTCTCGGGACACACGGCATCCGCCAGGGCCTGTTCGCTCATGATTTCGATCGGCGGCAGGTCGGCGAGCGGAATTTCCGGATAGCCCGACAACTTGGCGGCCAGCGTCAGCAAAAAAGAAAGCAGTTCCTGGCTCACCATGGATGCGCGCTCCGGTCGGTCGATGGTCGGGTCGTCAAGCGCCCGCGCAGCGAAAGACAGCGGCTGGCACCGGTTCGTTCGCCGGCTACACTTGCGGCCCTTCACTGGCCTCCGCTAACTTGTTTCCAGCCACCCCACCCTGCCCGATGCGCATCGTCCTCGACACCAATGCCGTGCTCGATCTGCTGCTGTGGCACAACGCCGAACTCGACTGCGTTGCACAGGCGCTGGCGACCGGCCGTGCGCAGCTGGTGTGCGACGACGCCTGCCTGCGCGAATTGCGCACCGTGCTGCGCTATCCGAAGTTCGGGCTGGACGAGGTACAGGCGGCGGCGCTCCATGAAGCCTATTGCATGAAGCTGGAACTGTCGCCGCTGCCCGAATGCCCCGATACCGGCCAACCGCGCTGCCGCGACCGCGAAGACCAGAAGTTCTTCGATCTCGCAGTGCGCGCCGGCGCCGACCTGCTGGTGACGCGCGACCGCGCGCTGCTGCGGCTCGGCCGACATCGTCTGTGCCCGCCGACCTTGCGCATCCTCGCCCCGCCCGCCATCCAGACCTTGTTCGCCGCTGCAGGCGGTGAGTAATTCCCGGCTTCGGTCCCGGGTCGCAGATTCAAGCTTTTCGTGAGGTTTTGTAAGTCGGCCCTGCCTATACTCCGGCCGCTTCGACAGACGTGCGCAGACACGTCGCCCAACCCACTTCGCAACGCGCAACCCCGCGCGCCTTGCCTGCAGACACCCAGAGAGAGGCTCCGCATGACCCCCGCGCTCCGTCACACCCCGCTTGCGCTCGCCCTTGCGCTGATTGGCCAGTGCGCCAGCGCCGAAGAACTGAAGATTGCGCCGACCGTGGTCATCACCGGAACCCGGGTCGAGCAGAATTCCTTCGATCTGCCGATGGCCATCGATTCGATCGACAAGGCCACGATCCAGGAACAGCGCGGCACGGTGAATCTGTCGGAAGTGATCAACCGCGTGCCGGGCGTGGCTTCGGCCGGCAAGGAGAACTACACGCAGGAGCAATCGCTGACGATCCGCGGCTTCGGCGCGCGGTCGGCGTTCGGCGTGCGGGGCGTCAAGCTCATCGCCGATGGCATTCCAGCCAGCACGCCGGACGGCCAGGGCGGCACCGGCCTGTTCGATCTGGCATCGGCCAGCCGCATCGAAGTGCTGCGCGGCCCGTTCTCGGCCCTGTACGGCAACCACTCGGGTGGCGTCGTCCAGATCTTCACCGAAGACGGTCCGGACCGCTTCACGATCACGCCCAGCTTCCAGTTCGGCAGCTACGGCACGCAGCGCTCCGGCGTGAAGTTCGGCGACACCGTCGGCAATTTCAACTACACCGCCAGCGTGTCGGACTTCCGCACCGACGGCTACCGCGACTACAGCCGCTCGGACAAGCAGCAGGCCAATTTCAAGGCGCGCTGGATGCTCGGCGACAAGGCCTCGCTGACCTTCATCGGCAACTACATGCATCAGCAGGGCCAGGATCCGCTCGGCCTCACGTTTGCGCAGCTGAACAGCGATCGCCGGCAGCAGGGCACCTCCAACCGCAACCTCGCCGGCAACCCCGGAACCGCCGAATTCTTCGGCACGCGTCGCACGCTCGAAAACTCGCAGGGCGGCGTGGTGTTCGACACCGCCCTGTCCGACCGCGACAGCCTGCGCGCGATGTTCTACCTGGGCAATCGCAACAACGAACAGTACCTGGCGCTGAATGCGGGTACGCAGGACAACGTCACCGCATCCGGTGGCGTCTCGGTCTTCGATCGCGACTACTGGGGCACCAGCCTGCGCTGGACGCGCAAGCTCGAAACCGTCACGTTCAGCGTCGGCGCAGAGTACGAGCGCGCCGACGAAGCGCGCAAGGGCTACCGGAACGGTACGACCTCCAGCGGCGCGCAGGCGCTGGCCGCGGTTTTCGGCTTCCGGGGTGACCTCAAGCGCGACGAACGCAACGTGGCGGAACAGACGGGCACCTTCGTCCAGGGCGAGTGGGCCGTGACGAAGGACGTGTCGCTGTCGGGTGGCCTGCGCTACACGAAGATGGATTTCAAGTCGAAGGACAACTTCATCTGCAACGGCGGCTGCTCCGGCACGACGAATGCGGCGGGCGTGAATCCGGACGACAGCGGTTCAGCCTCGTTCAGCGACTGGACATCGGCCCTCGGCGCCATCTGGAAAGTGACCGAAACCAGCAACTTCTATGCGAACGCCGGGCGCAGCTTCGAGGCACCGACACTGATCGAACTGGCCTACCGTGCGGATGGTGGCGCAGGACTGAATTTCGATCTGAAGCCGTCGGTCAGCGACCACTACGAAATCGGCTTCAAGACTTTTCTGAACAATTCGACCCGGCTTGACGTGGCGGCTTTCTACATCGACTCGTCCGATGAGGTCGTCATCCGCAGCAATGAAAACGGGCGCGCGGTGTATCAGAACGCCGGCGACACGTCGCGCCGCGGCCTTGAACTGGCGATCGACTCCCGGCTGACCCGCGACATCGGCGCCTATGCGTCGCTGACGCTGATCAAGGCGGAGTTCGAGGATACGTTTGCCACCTGCCTGACGACACCCTGCGCGGTCAATCAGGCGACCACCGTCGATTCGGGCAACAAGATCGCTGGCGTCGCCAACAAGTCGTTCTTCGGCGAAGTCACCTACAAGCACGATCCGTGGGGCTTCAGCGGGGGCGTGGAGTACCGCGCCAGCGGCCGCATGTTCGGCGACGATACCAATCAGGTGCGGGTGGGCGGCTACGGCGTGGCATCGATCCGCGGCGGCTTCACGCAGACGGTCGGCGGCTGGAAGCTGAACGAATTCGCGCGCATCGACAACCTGTTCGACAAGGAATACGTCGGTTCGGTGTACATCAACGCCGGCAACGCGCTGACCGGTCGCTACTATGCGCCGGCGTCGGAACGCACCTGGCTGATCGGCGTGTCCGCCAGCTACGCGCTGTAAGTCGCCGTAGCGAGCCGGGGCAGCACGCGCAGCGCGTTCGCCCCGGTGGCCTGCACCAGCGTCTCTTCGCTGACACCACGGATGCCGGCAATCACCTGCGCGATGCGCGGGAGATTGGCCGGCTCGTTGCGTTCACCGGCGGCAAATTCGGGCGGAATATCGGGCGAGTCGGTTTCGAGCACCAGCGTGTCGAGCGGCAGTTCGGTCACCAGCCGGCGCAGGTTCAGCGCTCGCGCCCAGGTCACCGCGCCGCCGAAGCCCAGCGCGAAACCCAGCTTGATGAATTCGTCCGCCTGCTGGCGGCTGCCGTTGAAGGCGTGTGCGATGCCGCCGGGACCGGTCCGGCCGAACACCGCGCGCAGATGCTTCAGGATGCGGTCCTGACTGCGCCGCACGTGCAGCAGCACCGGTAGGCCGAAATCACGCGCCAGTCCGAGCTGGCGCACGAAATAGTCTTCCTGCAGCGTCGCGTCGATATGGGCGACGAAGAAGTCGAGGCCGATTTCGCCGACGGCGATCACGTCGGGGTCGTCGAGTTCGAGCGCCAGGGCGTCGATGTCGGACAGCTGTGCAGCGGGGATGTAAAGCGGATGGATGCCCAGCGCAAAGCGCAGGTCGGGCTGGCCGGCGCACACCGCCCTGACGCGACCGAAGCCTGGACGATCGACCGCCGGCAGCACGATGGCGCCGACGCCGGCCGCGCGAGCGCGTTCAATGATGCCCGCGCGGTCCGTGTCGAACTCGGATGCATCCAGATGGCAGTGCGTGTCGATCAGCATGGGCACAAGCATAGCGGCCCCTGCCCCGGAGTGCCGCCGGGTGACCGGCGGCACTGCGGAGATCAGCGCTTCTTCTTGCCCATTTCGTTGCCGATGGCGCCGCCGGCAATCGCACCGCCCACGGTACCGATGGTGCTGCCGCCGGTCAGCACCGATCCGGCGACACCACCGGCAGCCGCGCCGATCAGCGCATTGCTTTCGCTCTTGCTCATGCCGGCACAGCCGGTCATCAGCACCGCCATCGCAGACACGACAGCCAGGGTTTTCAGGGATCGGTTCGGGGTCGTCATCGCAGGTCTCCAGGTTCGGGAATGTCCGCCCCGTCATGCCGATGCGGCACAGGGCTTCGAAGCGAGTCTAGAAAAGCGGCAGGACGCCGGGTGTCGGCGGGCAGCACAGCCACGTGTCGGCGCCATCCGACAAGCAGGGAGGCATCAGACACAACAAGGCCGCGACGCTCTCGTGGGCGCAGCGGCCTGTGGGAGTGACCCCGATGGGCGTGGCGGCGTGTGGGAGCGGCGGCCTCGCCGCGATCGTGCTGCGACCATCGCCGTGCAAAGTGCGTATCGCGGCGAGGGCGGCGCGGGGGTTTCGGCGAGCACTGCTCGCCGCCCGCAGAGCCGGCTGGCCATGCAGGGCCAGCAGTGGATCGCCGCTCCCACACGCCGCCACTCCCAAAGGGCGCCGCTTCCGCCGCGACGGAACTCTGCGTCAGTTCGGCTTGTGGAAGCGGAACTGACCGCCGGCGTCCAGATCGACGACGATCACATCCTTCGGTCCGAAGCTGCCCTCCAGAATGCGCTTCGACAGCGGGTTCTCGATGTGCTCCTGGATCGCGCGCTTCAGCGGCCGTGCGCCGAACACCGGATCGAAGCCGGCCTTGCCCAGTTCGGCCAGGGCGGCATCCGACACCTGCAGCCCCATGTCGAGCTTGGCAAGGCGCTTTTCCAGATAGCCGAGCTGGATCTTCGCGATGCTCTGGATATTGCGTTCGTCCAGCGCGTGGAACACCACCACCTCGTCGATCCGGTTGATGAATTCCGGACGGAAGAAGGTTTTCACCTCGCCCATCACCGCCAGCTTCACGACGCCGTAATCCGAGCCCGACATCTGCTGGATCATCTGGCTGCCGAGGTTGGAGGTCATCACGATGACCGTGTTCTTGAAATCCACGGTGCGGCCCTGGCCGTCGGTCATGCGACCGTCGTCGAGCACCTGCAGCAGCACGTTGAACACGTCCGGATGCGCCTTTTCGACCTCGTCGAACAGGATGACGCTGTAGGGCTTGCGCCGAACCGCCTCGGTGAGGTAGCCGCCTTCGTCGTAGCCAACATAGCCCGGCGGCGCGCCGATCAGGCGGCTCACCGAATGCTTCTCCATGAATTCACTCATGTCGATGCGGATCAGGTGATCTTCCGAATCGAACAGGAATTCGGCCAGCGTCTTGCACAGTTCGGTCTTGCCGACACCCGTCGGGCCGAGGAACAGGAAGCTGCCGTACGGGCGATTCTCGTCCGACAACCCGGCACGCGAGCGGCGGATCGCGTCGGACACGAGGCGCACCGCCTCGTCCTGACCGATCACGCGCCGGTGCAGCTTGTCTTCCATCTTCAGCAGCTTTTCGCGTTCGCCCTGCATCATCTTGCTGACTGGAATACCGGTCGCGCGCGACACCACCTCGGCGATTTCCTCGGCGCCGACTTCGGTGCGCAGCAGCTTGTTGGCGGGCTTCGCCGAACCGTTCTTTTCCGCCTGGTTCAGTTGCGCCTCGAGCTGGGGCAGCTTGCCGTACTGCAGTTCGGCCAGCTTGTCGAACTGGCCCTTGCGCTGCAGATCCGTCATCTGCGCACGCACCTTTTCGATCTCTTCACGGATGTGGCTGCTGCCGGCAACCTGTGCCTTCTCGCTTTTCCAGATTTCCTCGAGGTCGTTGTATTCGCGCGCCAGCCGGGTGATTTCCTCCTCGATCAGGCCGAAGCGGCGCTGTGACGCCTCGTCGGTTTCGCGCCGCATGGCTTCGCGCTCGATCTTCAGCTGGATCAGCCGGCGGTCGAGCTTGTCCATCACCTCGGGCTTGGAATCGATTTCCATCTTGATGCGCGCGGCCGCTTCATCGATCAGGTCGATCGCCTTGTCCGGCAGGAAGCGGTCGGTGATGTAGCGGTGGCTCAACTCGGCCGCGGCGACGATGGCCGGGTCGGTGATTTCCACGCCGTGGTGCAGTTCGTACTTTTCCTGCAGGCCGCGCAGGATGGCGATGGTCGCTTCCACGCTCGGCTCGTCGACCAGCACCTTCTGGAAGCGGCGCTCGAGCGCGGCATCCTTTTCGATGTACTTGCGATATTCGTCCAGCGTGGTGGCGCCGATGCAGTGCAGTTCGCCGCGCGCCAGCGCCGGCTTGAGCATGTTGCCGGCATCCATCGCGCCTTCTCCCTTGCCGGCGCCGACCATGGTGTGCAGTTCGTCGATGAACATGATGATGCGGCCTTCGTCCTTGGCCACTTCATTGAGCACGTTCTTCAACCGTTCCTCGAATTCGCCGCGGTACTTCGCTCCGGCCAGCAAGCCGGCCATGTCGAGCACCAGCACGCGCTTGCCCTTGAGCGTTTCCGGCACTTCGTCATTGACGATGCGCTGCGCCAGCCCTTCGACGATGGCGGTCTTGCCGACGCCCGGCTCACCGATCAGCACCGGATTGTTCTTGGTGCGCCGCTGCAGGATCTGGATGGCACGGCGGATTTCGTCGTCGCGCCCGATCACCGGATCGAGCTTGCCGGCGGCGGCGCGCTCGGTCAGGTCGACGCAGTACTTCTTCAGCGCCTCACGCGACCCTTCCGCTTCCGCACTGCCGACCGACGAGCCGCCGCGCACCTGCTCGATCGCTTTCTCAAGCGTCGTGCGGTCCAGCCCCGACTGCTTCAGCAGACGGCCGATATCGCCCTTGTCGCTGGCCGCAGCAAGCAGGAACATTTCGGACGCGATGAACTGGTCACCACGCTTCTGCGCCTCGCGGTCGGCAAGGTTCAGCAGATTGGTCAGGTCGCGACCGATCTGCACCTCGCCGCCGTGCCCCTCGACGGTCGCGATGCGCGACAGCGACTCCTCGATCGACTTCTTCAGCGGTGCGACATTGGCGCCCGCGCGCTGCAGCAGCGAGGCGGTGGCGCCGTCGTCCTGGTTGAGCAGCGCGAGCAGCAGGTGGGCCGGCTCGATGTACTGGTGATCGCGGCCGACCGCAACGCTCTGGGCGTCGGCGAGGGCCTGCTGGAACTTGGTGGTCAGTTTGTCGAAGCGCATCGGGAGTCTCCCTAATCATGGTCTGCACGCTATCTGGGGCAGACACTGCGCTTTTCAATCGGGCGGCGCTTGATGCGGATCAATTCGCGACGCACAGGCCGCGGCGGCTCCGGTACAGTGCGCCGGTCCGATACGCGCCATTCACGATGAACGCAACGCCCAGGAACGCCAGCAAGATCATGAGTGCCGCCGAGGCGGTTGCCCGCATACCCGATGGCGCGACCGTGGCCACCACCGGTTTCGTCGGCATCGGCTTCGCCGAACATGTGGCGATCGCAATCGAACAGCGCTTCATCGATACGCAGCATCCGCGCGACCTCACGCTGGTTTATGCGGCCGGTCAGGGCGACGGCCACTCGCGCGGTTTGAACCATTTCGGCCACGAAGGCCTGGTGAAGCGGGTGATCGGCGGTCATTGGGGGCTGGTACCACGGCTGCAGGCGCTCGCCGTCGCCAACCGCATCGAAGCCTGGAATCTGCCGCAAGGCGTGATTTCGCAGTTGTTCCGCGACATCGCCGCGCATCGCCCCGGTCAGCTGACGCGCGTCGGACTCGATACCTTCGTCGACCCGATACATGGCGGTGGCCGGATCAACGCGATCACGACCGAAGACATGGTCACCCGCATGCGCATCGGCGACGAGGATTTCCTCTTCTACAAGGCCTTTCCGGTGACGGTGGCGCTGGTGCGCGGCACCACGGCGGACACCGACGGCAACGTGACGATGGAGCGCGAGGCGCTGACGCAGGAAGCGCTGGCGGTCGCGATGGCGGCGCACAACTCGGGCGGTCTGGTCATCGTGCAGGTCGAACGCGTCGCGGCGCGCGGCTCGCTGCATCCGCGCCAGGTGAAGATACCCGGCGTGCTGGTCGACTGTGTGGTCGTTGCGCCCGCCGAGCACCACATGCAGACCTTTGCCTCGCACTACAACCCGGCGTATTCCGGCGAGGTACGGCTACCGCCGGGCGCGCTCGCCGCCATGCCGCTGGACGTCCGCAAGGTGATCGCGCGCCGTGCCGCGCTCGAACTGCGGCCAGGCGACGTGGCGAATCTGGGCATCGGCATGCCTGAAGGCGTTGCATCGGTGGTGGCCGAAGAAGGCCTGGGCGATGTCGTCACGCTGACTGCCGAACCGGGCGTCATCGGCGGCATTCCGGCCGGCGGGCTCGACTTCGGGGCGGCGGTGAACACCCAGGCGGTGATCGACCAGCCCTATCAGTTCGACTTCTATGACGGCGGCGGACTGGACATCGCGGTACTCGGGCTGGCGCAGGCGGACGCCGAAGGCAATCTGAACGTATCCCGCTTTGGTTCGCGCCTCGCCGGTGCCGGCGGCTTCATCAACATTTCGCAGAATGCGCACAGACTGGTCTTCGCCGGCAGTTTCACGACCGGTGACAGCAACATCGCAGTCGAACGGGGCGCGCTGCGCATCCGGCGCGATGGCGACCGGATGAAGTTCGTACAGGCGGTCGAGCACCGTACATTCAGTGGTCGCGAGGCGCTGCGCCGCGGCCAGCAGGTGCTCTACGTCACCGAGCGCTGCGTATTCCGCCTCATCGACGGCGGACTCGAACTGATCGAAATCGCACCGGGCATCGACCTCGAGCGCGATGTGCTGGCCCGCATGGCATTTTTGCCCGTCATTTCATCGTCGTTGCGAACGATGGACCCGTGCATCTTTGCCGACAGCGTCATGGCGCTCGACGCGCAGTGGCGGCAGAATCCCTGATATTCACCTTACAAGGAGTCGTGCCATGAGCAATCCCGAGCAGATGTCGGAACTGCAGAAGAAGAACATCGAAGCGGCGATGCGTCTGGCGCAGCTGTCGATGGAAAATTCGCAGCGCATCATGCAGCTGCAGGTGGCGACTGCACGCGCGCTGTTCGAAGAAAGTGTGGCCAATGCCCGAGCGCTGGCCGATGTGCGCGAACCGGCGAATCAGGTCGAACTGCGGTCACAGCTGGCCCGCTCGACCACCGAGAAGATGCTCGGCTGCGCGCGACAGATTGCGGAAATCACGTCTGAAACCCAGGCGGAATTCGGTCGGCTGGTCGGCGAACAGCTCAACAGCGGCGGCTCCGACCTGATGGACAGCCTGCGCAAGCTGCTGGCCGGCATGCCGATCACCAGCACGCAGTCGATGGGTTCGATGCAGGAAGCCATCGACAAGGCACGCGGTGCGTTCGAACAGATCAGCGCATTGACGCGCAGCGCCTTCGAACAGTTTGCCGGGCGGACCACGGCTGAACCGGCGCAGGCCAGGGGGCGCGCAGCGCCCGCTGCAGAACCCGCCACGCCCGGGAAAGTTGCGACGCCGCAAAGGTCCTCTTTACCGAAGGCCGCCGCCGCACCGGTCGCGCCCGCAGCGAAACCGGCCTCCCGCCCGGCTGCGAAATCGGCCAGCAAACCCGCCGTCGCGAAGCCCGCGGCAGAAAAACCCGCTGCCAAGGCGGCCACGCCTGCGCTGAAGCCTGCAGCGAAACCCGCTGCAGCGGTCAAGGCGACGACGACGAAGGCGGCACCTGCGAAAACGGCATCAACCAGCGCGGCACCTGCGAAAATTGCGCCTGCCAAGCCGGCGCGTGCGAAGTCGGCTCCCGCGAAGCCCACGGCGCCTCGCAGCAAGAAGGCGGACTGATCGCCCCTGCAGCGCCGTCAGTGGAAAAGAAAACGACCCGGGTGGTCTGCGCCACCCGGGTCGTTTTGTTTTCGCAGGCTGCTGACCGGAAACCGGTCCGGCGGAATTACTTGCCCAAGCCCTTGAAAGATGCCATTGCGGCCTGACCGGCTTCGGTCGCGAATGCGGTGAATGTCTGGCCCTGCGCCTGCAGCAGCTTGAAGAGCGCGGTGTTGGCTTCCACATTGAAGCGGATCAGCTCTTCCGGCGTCTTCAGGCTGGCGGCCTTCTGCGCTTCGGACTGGAAGAACGCCATCAGTTCTTCGCCGGATTTCTTCTGCAGTTCGATCGACTTGGCAATGGTCTGCGCCTGGATTGCCATCAGTGTCTGAACAGCTTCCATCGGCTTCTGAAAATCGGGTTTTGTCGTCATGGTGTGTCTCCTTTGGTGATGTTGCAGTGCAACAATGGACACAGATTACCCCTTCCGGTCCGGATGTCAATCACTTTCTGACACCTTCCCTCGTCCGCGCGGAATCCATCCGGCTCAGGACTTGATCAGCCTCAATGCGCGCGGTTCGCTGCGCTGCTTGCTGCCCAGGATGTTGTTGGCCAGCAGGTCGGCCGAACTGAGCGGACGCGAGAACAGATAGCCCTGTACGACATCGCAGCCCTGCGCCGACAGCCGCGAAAGCTGTTCGTCGTTCTCGACGCCCTCTGCCACGACCCGCATGCCCAGACCATGTGCCAGCGCGATCGTCGCGCGCACGATGGCTTCATCGTCCGGGTCGCGCACCAGATCGCGCACGAAAGCCCGATCCACCTTCAGTTCGTCGATCGGAAATCGCTTCAGATAGGACAAGGATGAATAGCCGGTGCCGAAGTCGTCGACCGACAGCGACACGCCGAGCGCATGGATGTCGGCCAGCAGCGCCGCGACGTGATCGACGTCGCTCATCGCGGTGGTTTCCGTCAGTTCCAGCCGAAGCAGCGAAGGCTCGATGCCGGAGCGGGTCAGCGCATCGGACACGCGACGCACCAGCGAGCGTCCGAGGCACTGGCGCGCAGACACATTCACCGCGACCGGTACCACGTTCAACCCCTGGCGAGACCACTCGGCGATCTGCCGGGTGACGGCCTGCAGCACCCAGTCGCCGATCTCCTCGATCAGGCCGGACTCTTCGGCGACCGCAATGAAATCGACCGGCTGCAGCAATTCGCTTCCCGCACCCCCTGCACTGCCCTCGCGCCGGAAGCGCAGCAGTGCCTCCAGCGCCGACAGACGACCGGTCGCGAGTTCGTACTGCGGCTGGTAATGCACCTCGAACCGATTCTGCTCCAGCCCGCGCCGCAGATCCGATTCGAGTTCGATCCAGTCGCGCGTGCCGGCGCTCATGTCATGCGCGTAGAAGTGTATGGCCGCACCGGCCTGTGACTTGCTGCGGTACATCGCCGTATCGGCCATGGCGAACAGCACGTCCGGATCGCTGCTGTCTTCGTGCGCGATGGCCACGCCGATGCTGCACGAGAAGCGGAAATCGACGCCATCGAGCGTGATCGTCTGACCGACCGCATGCATCACCTTGGCCGCCACGCGCGACACGGCCTCGCGATCGCCCAGGCCTTGCAGGATGATCATGAACTCGTCGCCGCCCCAACGCGCCACCGTGTCGCTGGCGCGGCAGACCGCGCGCAGCCGGCTGGCCAGCGTGGTCAGCACGGCGTCCCCCTGCTGATGGCCAAGACTGTCGTTGATGCGCTTGAAACGATCGAGGTCGACGAACATCACGGCCACCACGCCCGCGTCACGCTGCGCCAGCACCTGGCGCAGACGGTCGCGCAGCAGAAGGCGGTTCGGAAGCCCGGTCAGCGCGTCGTGCGTCGCCTGATGCGCCAGACGTTCGGCCGCGTCCACGGTGTCGCTGACATCGTTGAGCACCAGCACGACGCCTTCGATACGACCCGATGCATCGAACAGCGGGCTGGCCGACAGGCGCAGCGCGCGCGCCGGGCCTTCGCGGCCGGCCGGCATGCTCACGTGACCCGGCCGCGTCACCGATCGCGCAGTATCGCGGCAGCGCTCTGCCAGCGCCGTTGTTTCGATCAGCAGGTCGCGGCCGAGCACCACCAGCTCGCCGAGCGCACGCCCCTGCACGTGATCGATCGTCGAACCGACCAGAGCCAGTGCCTGCCGGTTCAGATAGCGAACGTTCAGCTGCATGTCGAGCCGGAACACCGCATCGGAAATCGCCTGCAGCGTGGCATCGGCGCGGGCGTTGGTACGGTTGAGGCGCAACCCGAGACGGAGCGACTGAGTGGCCAGCCAGCCGAGCGCACCCAGCGTGACGGCGATCGCGACACCGCTCGTTCCCAACCAGCGGGACAGACCATCGAGCAGTACGAATGTGCCCAGCCAGGGCAGCAGCACGGCCAGTACCACCAGCGCGACATCTCGCATGCGGCGCTTCGGCCCCACCCAGGTCACGGCACCGAGCAGCAGCAGGCCGGCGAACAGGCTCCACCGCGGCGACAGCGGTGTCACGACGGCCCCGTCGTTCAGTGCCATGTAGGCACGCGCATGGAAATCCACCGATGTCATCGGGGCGCCATGGCCGGACATCGGTGTCGCCAGGGGTACGCCCAGCCCTGCTGCCGTGACGCCGACCAGCACCGTGCGCCCGCGCAGGGTCTCCGGCGACACGCGCCCCGCCAGCAGATCGACCGCCGGAATGTGACGCAGCGGCCAGTCATGCGACGATGGCAGCACCATGACTTCATGATCGCGCACCCACCGCCCTGCGGCCGTCGACCCGCCGTCATGCTGCCGGCCCAGACCGGCCAGCGGGCGCGGCGGCTGCGAAACGTCCATCAGCGCCCACGCAAACGCCGGCCATTGCGGACGGAGTTCGCCGGCTTCCAGAAAGAGGCGTCGTGCCAGTGCATCGGCGTCGAGCTCGACATCGACATGGCCGAGCCGTGCCGCCGCCGCGGCCAGCGCCGGCAGGGGCTGCAGCGTGTCGATGCCGCCGCCCGGCCGCGCCACCGGTGCAACCGGCAGCACCACATTGCCGGCGCGTGCAATCGCTTCGGCCAGACGACCGTCTTCGCGGGGGTCGGACGACGGTTCGGCAAACATGACCGGATAGCCGATGCCTGCGACACCGCCCCGGTTCAGCGCGTCGATCAGATCGGCATGGCGCGAACGCGGCCAGGGCCATGCGCCGAGCGCCTTCAGGCTGGCCTCGTCTATTGCAATCACCAGCGGCGCACTGACTGCGCTGGCAGGCGTATCGGCCGACACGCCCTGCATCACCAGCAGGTCATGTACCAGCAGGTCGGCGCGTTCCAGCGCGCGCGGCGACAGGGCATGCAGCACCAGCAAGACGGCGATCGCCGCCACCCACGGCAAACGACGATGGTCGAGCAGCGCGACGGCGATGCGCTGCGCTGCTTTCATCGGGCAAACCTGCCGCAGCAGTCAAGCGACTTGACAACCTTCATGAGGGCTCCTGTCAGAGCAACAAAAGCAGCGGCAGCAGCCACCAGGGTTGAAAGGACGGCGGCGGCTCGGGCACGGTGATGGCTTGTACAGGGGCCCAGTCACCTTCGACACCGTCGGCGGCGAAGCTGCGCACGCGCAGCAGGTAGCGCCCGGGCACGGCATCGCGCAGCAGATAGCCGGCGCTGTCGAGCCGGGTATCGACCAGCGGCTGCGCGAAGTCATCGCCCGTCGCAATCTGCAGTTGGTAGCGCACGCCCTCTCCCGCGCTGCGCCAGCGCAGTGCCAGCCCGTCGGGCGACGCCTCCGGTGCTTCCATCGCCGGACCGGGTTCGGGCCGTCGGAACGGCTGCGGGTCGCTGAACGGCCCGGCCCCTTCGTCGGGGTTGCTGCTCGCCACGCGCCAGAAATAGCTGCCGGGCGGCAAGACGGCTTCGGACGCATACGCCGGCTCGGTGAGATCACGGCGGTCGATGATCAGGCTGTCAAAACCTTCGCTCGCCGACACCTGCAGACGCCAGCGTTCGTCTGCACGCGACCGGCTCCAGCTCATCGCCGGCCGGTCGTCGCTGATGCGGGCATTCGGCGCCGGGCTCACCAGCACCGGCGGTTCCGGTCGCGCATCCAGCGTCAGCGGCCATTCCGCGTCACGTCCTTCGAGGCCGGTCGCATCGACACCGCGCACACGAACCCGGTACTCGCCGTCGGGCAGCGTGGCGACGGCTACGGATGCCTGCGACGATGTACGGTCGGACAGCACGGTATCGAAGCGGGCATCCGGCGCGATCTGCACGCGGTAGGCCGTGGCGTCGGCCAGCGCTGGAAAGGGAAGATTGAGGGGCAGACGGTCGGCAAACAGGGTCTGCGCCGCTGGCGCGGGCAGCAACGCACGCGGTGGCGCAATGGGCGCGCCGCGCACGGCCGATGCACCCTGGCCGGCGGCCACCTGCTGTTCGCCTGCCGCATTGCCGAAGGCGACGCGGCCTTCGATGACCTCGTTGCGCGTATCGGCATCACCGGCATGCACGCGGAAACGCGTGCCGCGCACGGCGGCGATCGCAGCCGGCGTATCGATCTCGAAACGGCTCGCCGTGCCGCTGCGCGGTACCACCAGACTATCCAGCGAGCCGCGCAGCAGGTCGAGCCGCACCCAGGTCCCCGCGCCGGCCGCAAAGTCGGCGGACTGGCGCACGCCCAGTTCGCTGCCCGGACGCAGCTGTACGCGGCTGCCGTCGCTGAACCCGAGTGCCGCACTGCCCGCTGCGCCGGTCAGCACGCGCGTGCCAACGGCCAGCAACTGGCCGGCCACCGCTGCGCTGCGCCGCCCGTCGGCGGCGATCACGACCACGTCGCCCTGTACCGCGTCGAGCCTCACCTCTCGCGTGCGCAGTTTCAGCCAGCCTTCTGGAATCAGCAGCCGGGTGCCGGGCTGCATGCGGCGCGGCTCCGTGATTCGGTTGTAGCGCTGGATGCGCGGCCAGTACGACAGATCCTTCAGATAGCGCTGGGTGAGGTTCCACGGGTTATCGCCCTCGCGGACGATGTAGGCGAAATCGGCCGCCTGTGCGGTCGATGCCAGGCTGGCCAGCACCGGCCACACCGACAGGGCAAGCAGGCGGAACAGGAAACCGGCGGGCGACGGTCGTACGGGCATCGGAACCTCGGGCGGGCGGCGGCGGCGAACATATCCCTTGATCGTAGTCGCATCGCTGACGCTCCGCCATCCGTCGTCCGGCCTAGCTCAGGGTGCCGAGGCCAACCCTTGCCAGCCGCCGCCGACCGCCTTGTTCAGCAGCGCGCTGGCCGAGAACTGCCGGCCGCGCAGCTGGGCCAGGCTGCGTTCGTTGTCGAGCGCCGTGGTCTGCGCGGTGATCACTTCTGTGTAGTTGGCGATGCCTGCGCGATAGCGGTTCAGCGCCAGCGTTTCCGCCTCGCGCGACGCTTCCAATGCCTGCGCACGCAAGGCCGCTTCGTCTTCCAGCAGACGCAGCGCGCTCAGGTTGTCCTCCACCTCCTGCAGCGCCCCCAGTACGGTCTGCCGGTACTGCGCGACCGTGATGTCGTGTGCCGCACGCGCCGATTCGATCTGCGCATCGCGGCGGCCGCCGTCGTACACCGCCTGCGCCACGCTGAGGCCGAACGACCACACCAGGTTGGATGCCGAAAACCACTGCGCGAACTGGTTGCCGGCATAGCCGGTCGAGGCATTCAGCGTCAGTGACGGGAACCAGGCCGCCTGCGCCACGCCGATACGCGCGTTGGCGGCGGCCACGCGACGTTCGGCCGCCGCAACATCGGGGCGCCGCTCGAGCAGCGTCGACGGCAGACCGACCGGCGTGGCCGGGGGTGCGGCCGGCCAGTCGGCCGACTCCAGCGCGAAGGCGGATGGCGGCGCACCGATCAGCACTGCGATGGCGTTCTGCAACTGCGTACGCGTCAGATCGAGATCGACCGCCTGCGCCTGGGCAGCGCGCAGCTGCGCCAGCGCCTGCACCTCGTCACCGCGCGTCGACACGCCGGCGGCGACGCGGTTGCGCGCCAGTTCCAGCGCGCGCTCGAAGGACTCGACGGTGCGCCGGTACAGGTCGCGCTGATGGTCGGTTGCACGCAGCTGGAAGTAGTTCTGCACCAGTTCGGCATGCAGGCTCAGCCGCACCGACGCCAGATCGCCGGCGCTGCCGTCGAGTTCGGCGCCGGCCGCTTCGACCTCGCGTCCGATGCGCCCCCACAGATCCGCCTCCCAACTGGCATCCAGGCCGAGCTGGGTGGTGTTGGACTGGTTCGCCGAGCGGCCTTCGATCGCCGCACCGCGGCTGCGCCGGGCCGCCGCCGACAGCCCGATTTCAGGCGTGTAGCCGGCACGCGCCAGCTGCGCAGCTGCGCGGGCCTGGCGGAAACTGCCCAGCGCGGACTGCAGATCGGGGTTGGCCGCGTCGAGCCGAACAATGAGGTCGTCAAGCACAGGATCGCCGTAGGCGCGCCACCATTCACCGCGTGGCAGGTGGTCAGCCGGCTCGGCCGGCTTCCAGCCCTCGGCGGCACGGAAATCGGCCGGCACGTCGAAGGCCGGTCGCTGGTGATCAGGACCGATCGAGGTGCACCCGGCGGCAAACAATGCCAGCAGGAGTGCGCACACGACGGGAGAAGAACGGGGGAGCAGCATGTTCATGGCGTCACCGTGCGGCCGCGGCCGGCAAACCACCGGCGGCTGTAGCGGCTGAAACGTTCGAGATAGAGATAGGTGACCGGCGTCGTGTAGAGCGTCAGCAACTGGCTGACCACCAGACCACCGACCACCGCAATGCCCAGCGGCTGGCGCAGTTCCGAGCCTTCGCCGAAGCCGATGGCCAGCGGCAGCGCACCGACCATGGCCGCCAGCGTGGTCATCAGGATGGGCCGCAACCGCATCAGGCAGGCCTCTCGGATCGCCTCGTGCGGCGCGCAGCCGCGATTGCGTTCGGCGTCGAGCGCGAAGTCGATCATCATGATGGCGTTTTTCATGACCACGCCGATCAGCAGCAGCAGGCCGATGATGGCGATCAGCCCGAATTCGATGTTGAACGCCATCAGCGCAAGGATGGCGCCGATGCCGGCCGACGGCAGCGTGCTCAGGATGGTCAGCGGATGAATCAGGCTTTCGTACAGGATGCCGAGCACCAGATAGACCGCGATGATGGCACCCAGTACCAGCAGCGGCTGGTTCGACAGCGACTGCTGGAAGGCGCGCGCCGATCCCTGGAAACCGGCATTGACGCTGGCCGGCACGCCGATGTCGCGCATCGCGCCCTGGATCTGTTCCATCGCCTGCGCCAGTGTCACGCCTTCGGCGGTACCGAAGGAGATGGTGGTCGACACCTTGCCGCCCAGATGTGAAATCGACAGCGGCATGGTGCCCTCGATCACCCGCGCGAAACTGTCGAGCGGCACCAGCTGACCGTCGGCGCCGGCGACGCGCACCGCATCGAGCGCGGAAATGTCCTGCGCGCGCGCCGGATCGACTTCCAGCACCACCTTGTACTGATTCAGCGGCTCGTACAGCGTGCTGATCTGGCGCTGTGCAAAGGCGTCGTTGAGGATCTGGTTCACACCGCCCGGCGTGATGCCCAGCCGCGCCAGTGTGTCGCGGTCATAGACCAGCAGGGTTTGCGAGGCGCGGTCTTCCTGGTCGGTCGACACATCGACCAGCTGCGGCAGGTCGCGCATCGCAAAGCGTACTTTCGGCTCCCACTCGCGCAGCACGCGCAAACTGTCTGCAGTCAGCGTGAACTGGTATTGCGATGATGAACGCAGGCCGCCGATGCGCAGGTCCTGCGCTGCCACGAGAAACAGCGACACCCCCTCGATTCGCCCGAGTTTGCCGCGCAGCCGGCCGATCACCTGATCGGCCGTCGCCTTGCGCTCCGACAAGGGCTTCAGAATGACGAAGAAGCTGGCGTTGTTCGCACCGCCGCCACGTCCGCCGCCGGTGAAGGCGCTGACATTGGCCACCGCCGGATCGGCGCGTACCACCTCGACCGCCTGCGCCATCTTCTTCGTCATGACCTGGAAGGAGGTCGTCTGGTCACCGCGCAGGCTGCCGAACAGACGGCCGGTGTCCTGATTCGGAAAGAAGCCCTTGGGCACGATGACGAACAGCCAGAGGTTGAGCGCGATGGCGCCGGCAAAGATCAGCATGACGATGCGCGTGTGGCGCAGTGCCCAGTCGAGGCTGTGCGAGTAGGCAATCTGGATGTCGTCGAACACGCGCGCCAGTGCGCGCTGCCAGCGTGCTTCCTGCTCGACCGGCTGGTGGCGCAGCAGGCGCGCCGCCAGCATCGGGGCCGCGGTCAGCGACACCACCATCGACACCAGCACGGCCACCGACAGCGTCAGTGCGAATTCGCGGAACAGCCGGCCGACGATGCCGCCCATCAGCAGGATGGGGATGAACACCGCCACCAGCGACAGGCTGATCGCCACCACCGTGAAGCCGACCTCGCGCACGCCCTTCACCGCCGCTTCGAAGGGCTTCATGCCGCGTTCGATGTGGCGCGCGATGTTTTCGATCACCACCACTGCATCGTCCACCACGAAGCCGGTGGCGATGGTCAGCGCCATCAGTGACAGGTTGTTCAGGCTGAAGCCCAGCAGGTACATGACCGCCAGACTGCCGGCCAGCGACACCGGCACGACGATGGCCGGGATCAGCGTCGCGCGTGCGTTGCGCAGGAACAGGAACACCACGAAGATGACCATGCCGACGGCGATCGCCAGCGCGATCTCCACCTCGTGCAGGGCGCTGCGTATCGTGGTCGAACTGTCCGACACGATGTCGAGCCGGGCCGAGGCGGGCAGGCTGGCCGCCAGCTCCGGCAGCAGCGCGTGCACCCGTTCGACGGTCTCGATCACATTGCTGCCCGGGCGTTTGGTGACGACCAGCAGCACCGTCGGCTTGCCATTGGTCAGACCGAGATTGCGCACGTCCTGCACTGATTCGGTCACCGTCGCGACATCGCCCAGGCGCAGCGTGGCGCCCGAGGTGTGACGCAGGATCAGCGGCACGTAATCGGCCGCGCGGCGCACCTGGTCATTGGCGTCAATCTGCCAGTAGCGGTCGCCCGACTCGACGAAACCCTTGGGACGATAGACATTGCTTTCGTTGATGCGCGCACGCACGTCTTCCAGCGTCAGGCCGTTCTGGTGCAGCGCATCCGGATTCACCTGCACCCGCACCGCCGGCGGCGCACCACCGCCCACGGTCACTTCGCCGATACCCGGAATCTGCGCCATCTTCTGCGCCAGCACGGTGGACGCGATGTCATAGAGGCGCGGAATGGGCACCGTGTCGGAGGTGATCGCGAGAATCATGATCGGCGCGTCGGCCGGATTGACCTTGCGGTAGCTCGGATTGGACGGCAGGCTGGTCGGCAGGCTGGCCCGGGCAGCGTTGATCGCCGCCTGCACGTCGCGCGCCGCGCCCTCGACGTCGCGGTCCAGCTCGAACTGCAGCGTCACCCGGGTATTGCCCTGCGAACTGCTCGACGTCATTTCGGTGACGCCGGCGATGCGCCCCATCGTGCGTTCCAGCGGCGTGGCCACGGTCGCCGCCATTACCTCCGGGCTGGCGCCGGGCAGCGCGGCGGTGACCGAAATGGTCGGGAAGTCGACCTGCGGCAGTGCGGCCACCGGCAGCAGCACGAACGCCAGGCCGCCGGACAGCGCGATGGCCGCGGTCAGCAGCGTGGTCGCCACCGGACGGTAAACCGACCAGGCCCAGCCGCTCACGCCCGACGCTCCTGCGCTGCGGGGCCGCGCGCCGCGAACAGCCGACCGAACGCAAGATAGATGACCGGCGTCGTATACAACGTCAGCACCTGGCTCACCAGCAGGCCGCCGACCATCGTCAGACCCAGCGGATGGCGCAGTTCGGACCCCATGCCGCCGCCCAGCATCAGGGGCAGCGCACCGAGCAGTGCCGCCATCGTGGTCATCAGGATGGGGCGCAGGCGCAGCAGGCAGGCCTGGTAGATCGCGTCGCGCGGCGCCATGCCATGCGTGCGTTCGGCGTCGAGCGCGAAGTCAATCATCATGATGGCGTTCTTCTTGACGATGCCGATCAGCAGGATGATGCCGATCACCGCAATCATGTCGAGCGCGTGACCGGTGCCGAGCAACGCCAGCAGCGCGCCGATCGCGGCCGACGGCAGCGTGCTCAGGATGGTCAGCGGATGGATGAAGCTTTCGTACAGCACGCCCAGCACGATGTACATGGTGGCCACCGCGGCGAGGATGAGCCACAGCGTGTCGCTCAGCGAAGCGCGGAAGGCCTCGGCCGAACCTTCGTAGGTCACGGTGAGCGTGGCCGGCATGGCGAGCCCGCGGCGCGTGGCATCGATGGCATCGACCGCTTCGCCCAGCGACACGCCGTCGGGCAGGTTGAACGACACCGTGGCGGCCGGAAACTGCCCCTGCCGGCCGATCGACAGGCGGGCCGGCCGCTCTTCGATGCGCACCAGGCTGCCCAGCGGAATCTGCTCGCCGGTGGCCGACATCACATGGATCTGCGAAATCGCTTCCGGGCCCTGCTGGAACTGCGGCTGCGCTTCCAGCACCACGCGGTACTGGCTCGACTGCGTGAAGATGGTCGAAATGAGGCGCTGGCCGAAGGCGTTGTACAGCGCAGCATCGATGTCGGCCACGGTCACGCCGACCCGGGCGGCGGCGGCGCGGTCGATATTCACATAGGCCTGCAGGCCGCCGGTCGTCAGATCGGTGGTGACGGCGGACAGCTTGTCCGACTGCTGCAGCGCTGCGACCAGTTTCGGCACCCATTCGAGCAGGTCGTCCTGATGGGTGGCCTGCACGACGAAAGGATACTGCGCGCGACTGACCCGGTCCTCGATTGTCAGGTCCTGCACCGGCTGCAGATGCAGCGTGATGCCCGGCACCTCGCGCGCCAGATCCTCCAGCCGGCGAGCGATTTCGGGCGCGCGTGCGTCGCGGTCAGCCAGGGCTTTCAGCCGGATCTGCATGCGGCCGGTGTTCAGCGTCGGATTCTGGCCGTCAACGCCGATGAAGGAACTGATGTTCTCCACATCCGGGTCGCGCAGCAGCACCTCGGCCAGCGCCTGCTGGCGCGCGCTCATCGCCGCGAACGACACCGTCGGCTCGGCTTCCGAAATGCCCTGGATCAACCCGGTGTCCTGCACCGGAAAGAAGCCCTTGGGCACGGCGAGGTAGAGCAGCGCGGTCAGCACGAAGGTGGCCAGGGTGACAGCCAGCGTCAGCGGCTGGTGATCGAGCACCCAGCGCAGCGTGCGCGAATAGCCGGCCAGCAGACGGGCATACCAGCCCTCTTCGGCTGCATGCCCCGGTTCGGCCTTCAGCAGGCGCGCCGCCATCATCGGCGTCAGCGTCAGCGATACCACGGCCGACAGCAGGATGGCGATGGTCAGCGTGAGCGCGAACTCGCGGAACAGCCGGCCGACCACGTCCTGCATGAACAGCAGCGGAATCAGCACCGCCACCAGCGACACGGTCAGCGAAATGATGGTTAAGCCGATTTCCTTCGCGCCGTCGAGCGCGGCCTGCATCGGCGTCTTGCCCTGTTCGAGGTGGCGCGCGATGTTTTCGGTCATCACGATGGCGTCATCGACGACAAAGCCGGCGGCGATGGTCAGCGCCATCAGCGTCAGGTTGTTCACCGAAAAGCCGGCCATGTACATGACGGCGAAGGTGCCGATGAGCGACAGCGGCACCGCCACCGCCGGAATGACCGTGGCGCGGACATTGCGCAGGAACAGGAAGATGACCAGCACGACGAGCGCGACCGCCATCACCAGTTCGATCTGCACGTCGCGCACCGACGTGCGGATTGATTCGGTGCGATCGGTCAGCACGGCGACATCGACCGCGTCGGGCAGCGAGGCCTGCAGCTCCGGCAGCAGCGCCTGGATGCGCGAGACCACGTCGATCACGTTGGCGCCCGGCTGGCGCTGGATGTTCAGGATGAGTGACGGCGTCTGGTTGGCCCAGGCGGCCAGCAGCCGGTTCTCCGGTCCATCGACCACCTCGGCGACATCTTCGAGCCGGATCGGTGCGCCGTTCTTCCACGCAATCACACTCTTCCGGTATTCGGCCGCCGACCGCAGCTGGTCGTTGGCATCCAGCGTCGTGGCGCGGGTCGGTCCGTCGAAACTGCCCTTGGCCTGGCTGGAACTGGTGCTGACGACGGCCGCGCGCAACTGTTCGAGGCTGAGCCCGTAGGACGCCACCGCCGACGGGTTGACCCGCACGCGCACGGCGCGCCGCTGGCCACCGGAAATGCTCACCAGCCCGACGCCCGACTGCTGCGAAATCTTCTGCGCCAGGCGCGTGCTGACGGCTTCTTCCAGCAGATGCAGCGGCAGCGCGTTGGAACTGATGGCCAGCGTCATCACCGGCGCATCGGCCGGATTGACCTTGCTGTAGACCGGCGGCGCCGGCAGTTCCTGCGGCAGCAGCGTTGCCGCGGCATTGATCGCCGCCTGCACCTCCTGCTGCGCGGTATCGAGCGAAATGTTCAGCCCGAAGCGCAGCGTGACCACGGAGGCGCCGGCCGAACTGACGGAATTCATCTGCACCAGCCCGGGCATCTGGCCGAACTGGCGTTCCAGTGGCGAGGTGATCAGCGAAGTGGTCAGTTCCGGGCTGGCCCCCGGGTAGAAGGTGACCACCTGCATCGTCGGGTAGTCGACCTGCGGCAGCGCCGACACCGGCAGCAGCCGGTAGGCGATGAAGCCGGTCACCAGCAGCGCGATCATCAGCAGCGAGGTCGCCACCGGGCGCAGGATGAACAGTCTGGACGGGTTCATGGAAATGGCCGGTCAGCGCGCCGGCGCCGCATCGCGACGCGCGGGCGACGCCCCGTCCGGCTTGCCGGCACGGGCACCCGCGACCGGCACGTCATCGATCTTCACCTTGTCGCCTTCGCGCAGGCGGTCCACGCCATCGGTGACGACGCGCTCGCCGGGCTGCACGCCTTCCGTCACCTGCTGCAGTTCGCCCGCCAGCGTGCCGGTCTTCACCGGCCGCATCGCCACCGTCAGATCGTCACCGACAACGTACACGAAAGTGCCACTGGCGCTGCGCTGTATCGCGGTGACCGGCACCACGACGGCACCGGACACGGTGTCGACGCGTACCCGCACATTGACGAACTGGTTCGGAAACAGCACGTCGTCGCGGTTCTCGAACATCGCCTTGGCCTTGACGGTGCCTGTGGCGACGTCGATCTGGTTGTCCAGGATGCGCAGCGTGCCGGTGGTCAGCACACGGCGGTTTTCGCGGTCCCACGCTTCCACTGCCAGACCGCCGCGCTGCGTGATGGCCGCACGCACCGCCGGCAGTTCCGGCGCAGGCAGCGAAAACACGACCGAAATCGGCGCTTCCTGCGTGATGGTCAGCAGGCCTTCGGTATCCGACGCGCGTACGATGTTGCCCGGTGTCGCCTGGCGCAAACCGACGCGTCCGCTGATCGGCGCCGTGATGCGCGCGTAGCTCAGCGACAGCTGCGCCGACGAAATGCTTGCTTCGTCGGCCTTGATGGCGGCTTCGTACTCGCGCACCAGCGCCTGCTGGTTCGTCACCTGCTGGGTGGCGATCGAATCCTGCTTCAGCAGCGTTTCGTAACGGTTCAGGTCTTCGCGTGCATTGGTCAGCAATGCCTGGTTGCGCATTTTCGCCGCCTGCGTCTGCGCCAGTTCGACTTCGAAAGCACGTGGATCGATCTGCGCCAGCAGGTCTCCTTTCTTCACCCTTTGGCCTTCGGTGAAGTGCAGCGAACGCAATTCACCTTCGACGCGACTGCGCACCACGACACTTTCGATCGGCGTCACCGTACCGAGCGCACTGACCGTCACCGGCAGATCGGCCAACCGGGCCAGCGCGGTACCGACCCGTGATTCGCCACCGAAGCGACGGCCTGCGGCGCCGGGTGCGCCGGATGCCGCACCGGCCGGCCGGGCACCCGGCGGCCCTCCACCCTCGGCGGGCGTGCCGGTGCGATCACGCGCCAGAAACCAGCCGGCGGTCAGACCGGCCAGCACCAGCAACATCAGTATCCAGGGCCAGCGTGGCTTGCGTGAAACGGAGGGCGTGGTCGTCATGGAATATCGGTCGAAGTGAAATCGTTGGCATGGCGGTCAGCGCGCGCAGGGAGGTCACCCGCGCTCGTCACGACGGCCATTGTCGGCTGCGCATGTTAATCACGTCGTGGCGCGCCGGGCGGACTTGTGAATGGACTGTGAACGGCGGTGTGCGGTCGTCACCGCGGCGCTCGACCGGGCCGGATGTCGATGCCGCAACGCGGTGTTGAGCGACGCCCGGCACACGGGGTTCCGCAGGCGACGAAATTGCGTCTGGTAAACTGCAGGGGTCGTTTACAGGCTCAGCCAGCAGTTCCACCGCGCGGCCCTGCGTTTTTCCGCGGGACACCCCGTCCCGCTGTCCGGTTTCACACCCTGCGTCAGGTCGCTTCCACTCCGTCTTTCGGGAGGGCGAAGCCTTGCTTGTCCATCTGCTGCCGCTCGCAGCACTTCTGTCCGGCGTTGCCCTGTTGTTGCTGGGCAGCGGCCTGCTGACCACCCTGCTCGCCGTACGCGGCGGCATCGAAGGCTTCGGCAGCCCCTTCATGGGCCTGCTCGGCTCGATGTTCTTTGCCGGCTTCCTGGTCGGCACCCACGTCGCACCGCGCGTGATCCGCCGGGTCGGGCACGTGCGTGCGTTTGCCTTCTTCACGTCGGCGGTCGCCTGCGCCGTACTGCTGCACGAGTTGCTGGTCGTGCCCTGGGTGTGGGCGCTGGTGAGGCTGCTGACCGGTATTTCCATGGTCGGGCTATACACCATCGTCGAAAGCTGGCTGAACAGCCAGGCGGCGCCGGCGCAACGCGCCCGTGTGTTCTCGGTTTACATGGGCGTCAATCTGGGCGCACTGGCGCTGTCGCAGCAATTGCTGCATCTGGGACCGGCCAGCGGCCATGTGCTGTTCGGTCTGGCCGCGCTGCTGGTGTCGGCGGCCGTGATGCCGGTGGCTGCGACCCGGCTGCATCAGCCGGTGCTCGACCACAGTGCGTCGGTCGACCTGAAAAGTCTGTACGCCAAGGCGCCGATCGCGCTTGCCGCCGCGTTCGCATCGGGCCTGGCGATGGGCGCCTTCTGGGGTCTGGGTGCGGTGTGGGCTGACAGTCACGGCTTGGGACATCAGGGCATCGCGGCCTTCATGACTGCCACCATTCTCGGCGGTGCGCTGTTCCAGTGGCCGATCGGTCTGCTGTCCGACCGCATCGACCGCGGCCGGGCGATCGCCTTCGTGGCGTTGGGCGCCGCACTGTGCGCCATCGGACTGATGGCGGCCGCCCGCCACGGCACGCTGGCGATCAGCCTCGCCGGATTCATCTACGGCGGCTTCGCGTTCGCGCTCTACCCGATGGCGGTCGCCCGCATGATCGACCGGCTGCAGCCGCACGAAGTGCTTTCGGGCAGCAGCAGCCTGCTGCTGATCCACGGCGCCGGTGCCGCCGCCGGCCCGCTGATCGCCGGCCTTGCCATGTCGCTGGCCGGCAATGCGGCGCTGCCGCTGTGGTTTGCCGCAACCCAGGGTGTGCTGGCGATCGCCGCTTCGTCGCTGATCCGCAGACTCACGCCGGACGTTGCACATCAGACGCGCTTCCAGCCGATGGTGCGCACCGCCTCCACCGCCTTCGACATGGTCGAAGGCGCACATCCGAACGACTTTCCTTCCACCCGAACCCGCCCGGAGATCCGCTGACCCGAACCCGCAACCTGCCCTGAAAGGACTTCATCATGCTCCTCGCCACCGATCTGGACGGCACCTTCCTCGCCGGCGACCCCGAAGCGCGCCTGCGCCTGTACCAGCGCATTGCAGCCGACCCCGAAGTGACACTCGTGTTCGTGACCGGACGCGGCCTCGAAGCCGTGCTGCCCATCCTGTCCGATCCGACGATACCGGTGCCGCACTACATCATCGCCGACGTCGGCGCGACCGTCGTCGATGGCGCCACACGGCAGGCGGTGCAGCCGCTGCAGTCGGCGATCGATGTCGTATGGCCGGGCGAACTTGCGGTGACCGAGGCGCTGGCCGGCTTCGAGCGACTGCAACGGCAGGAAGTCCCGCAGCAGCGGCGCTGTTCCTACTTCTGCAACGGCGACGCGGTGACTGGCGACATCCACGCCGCGGCGGCGGCACTGGGCTGCGACGTGCTGTATTCGGCCGATCGTTACCTCGACATCCTGCCGCCCGGCGTGAACAAGGGCAGCACGCTGCGCAAGCTGGTGCGCCATCTCGGCATCGACTCCGAACATGTACTGGTGGCCGGCGACACACTGAATGATCTGTCGATGTTCGAACAGGGCTTCCGCGGCGTGTGTGTCGGCGAGTCGGAGCCGGCGCTGCTGGCGGCGACCATGGACCGCTCGCGCATCCTGCATGCTTCGCGCATCGGCTGCGGCGGCATCATCGATGCATTGCGCAGCTTCCGCATGATGCGTTTCGATCCGGTCAGCCCGGTCACCGACGGCGGCGATGCCGAACTCGTCATCGTCTATCACCGGCTGCCGTACGAGGAGTACATCGAAGACGGCATCGTCAAGCAGCGCCGCCCGAGTTCGCCCAACGGCATCATTCCGACGCTGCTGAGCTTCTTCGCCGAAGGCCGGCAGGGCTCCTGGGTGGCGTGGTCCACGCTCAACGCCGAATCGACCGATTTCGAAGTGCACACCACGGTCGATCGCCAGCGCTACCCCAATCTGACCTGCGCGCGGGTCGCGCTGGACAAGCACGACGTCGACATCTTCTACAAGCGTTTTTCGAAGGAAGCCTTCTGGCCGACGCTGCACACCTTCTGGGAACGCGCGCAGTTCCGCGAGGACCACTGGCAGGTGTTCCTGAAGGTGAACCGGCTGTTCGCCGAACGCAGCGCGGCCGAGGCGGCGCCGGGTGCCACGGTGTGGCTGCACGACTACAACCTGTGGATGGTGCCGGCGGCGCTGCGCGAACTGCGGCCCGATCTGAAGATTGCCTTCTTCCACCACACCTACTTTCCGTCGGCCGACGTGTTCAACGTGATGCCCTGGCGGCGCGAAATCGTCGGCAGCCTGCTGCAATGCGACTACATCGGCTTCCACATTCCGCGCCAGGCCGAGAATTTCGTCGATGTGGCGCGCGGCGTGGCACCGCTGAAGGTGCTCGAGTCGCGCAACTGCGCACCGCGCTTCCTGACCTATGGCTGCGCCGTCGGGCTGGACGAGATGACGACGGCAATCGAGGTGCATGGCCGTCGGATCGGTATCGGCGCCCATCCGGTCGGGCTGGACGTGCAGCGTGTCGGTCGCCTGCTGGCCGACCCGGCGACCGCCCGCCGCATGGACAGCCTGCGCCATGAACTGGACGGCCGCCGGGCCATCCTGTCGGTCGAGCGGCTCGACTACACGAAGGGCACGCTGGAAAAGCTGCTCGCCTTCGAACAGTTGCTGGAGCGCTATCCGGAAATGCGCCAGAAGGTCACGCTGATCACCGTGTGCGTGCCGGCGGCGAGCGAAATGACCATTTACCGCGCCCTGCAGACACAGATCGAGCAGGCGGTCGGCCGCATCAACGGCCGCTATTCGAGGGTGGGCTGGACGCCGGTGCAGTTCTTCTTCCGCGCCATTCCGTTCGAGGAACTGATCGCCTACTACGCGGTGGCCGATGTCATGTGGATCACGCCGCTGCGCGATGGCCTCAATCTGGTCGCCAAGGAATTCGTCGCGGTGCAGGGCCTGATGCAGGGTGGCGGCGTGCTGGTGCTGTCCGAATTCGCCGGCGCCGCCGCCGAACTGCACGGCGCCGTACTGACCAATCCGCATGACATCAACGATCTGCGCGAAAAGTGCTACTACGCGCTGAACATGCACCGCGCCGAAGCCGAGTCACGCCTGCGCGAATTGCTGGCCATCGTGCAGTACAACGATGTGCACCGCTGGGGACAGGAATTTCTGGCGGCCGTCGATGCGACGGTCGGCGCGCCTGAGCGGGTATTGCAGAGGGCGTGAGCGACGAGGCGGCCGGCAAGATGGGAACACCTGCCACGGGAGCTGTTCCTGTGGGAGCTGTTCCTGTGGGAGCGGCGGCCTCGCCGCGAGGGCGGAGCGGGGATTTCGGCGAGCACTGCTCGCCGCCCGCAGAGCCGGCCGGCCATGCAGGGCCGGCAGTGGATCGCCGCTCCCACAGACCGCCACTTCCAGAAGGGGCGTGTGCCGATTGCGGCGAAGGCGCCGCTTTCAGCGCGCCGCGGTCGGCGTGTTCTCGAGTGTCTCGGCCGGACCGCCGGTTTCGATGCGACCGCTCCAGCCGCCACCGAGTGCCTGATAGGTGTTGACCAGCGCAGTGACCCGGTCGAGGCGGCTGGCGATCAGCTGACGTTCGGCCGACAGCCGCTCGCGTTCGGCATCGAGCAGCACGATGCGGCTGGCGTTGCCGGCGTTGAATGACAGTTCGGCCAGATCGCGCGCGCCACGCGTGGCGTCGGCCAGTTTCACCGTCTCTTCCATCGCCTCGCGCGCGCCCCGCGCGGCGGACAGCGCGCCGAGCGCATCGGCATAGGCCTGACGGGCTGCCTGCTGATAGGTCTGCGCGATCTGCGCGCGTTCGGCTTCCGACTGCGCAACCAGCGCACGCGTGCTGAGCAGGCCGACCAGCGGCTGTGCGATCGCGGCGCCGACGCTCCAGGTGCGGGCGGACGCCGACAGCAGATTGCCCAGCGTGGCACTTTCGCCGCCCAGTGCGGCGGTCAGCGAAATGGTGGGCATCCATTGCGTGCGCGCCACTTCGACGCTGAGGCTGGCGGCGGCGAGATTGGCTTCGGCGGCGCGCACGTCGGCGCGTCGCGCCAGCAGATCGGACGTCAGGCCGGATGGAATCTCCGGCTGCACGGCAAGTGTGGACAGCGCAAGACCGCGATCCGGCATCTTTTCGACCAGTTCGCGCGGCGAGCGGCCGAGCAGCACCGACAGTGCCGTCTCTGCCTGTTCGCGCGCGCTGCGCGTGCTGGCCAGCGACGCGGCCACGCCGGCCCGTTCGGAGCGCGCCAGTTCCAGGTCATAGCGGCTGATCGCCCCCCCGGCGAACTGCCTGTCGCGCAGCGACAGCGCGGATTCGCGGGTGGTCAGCGTCTGCGCCAGCAGCGCCTCGTCGGCATCCAGTGCGCGCAGATTGAAGTAGGCGCGCGCCACCTGGGCGCTGATCGATGCACGCAGCGCTTCCAGCGCATAGCGGCTGGAGGCGAGCTGCTGGCGCGCCACGTCGCGCTGGCCGGACAGGCGACCGAACAGGTCGAGTTCGTACGACGCGTTGAAACCGCCGATGACCGTGTTGTACTGGCGCGGCCGGTTCGGAATCGGCCGCTCGTTGCTGAACTGCTGGCGCGAACCGGACAGCGACAGACTGGCATCAGGCAGGCGGTTGATGCGCACCAGATCGAGCGTGGCCTGCGAGGCCTGCACGCGCTGGGCGGCAATCACCATGTCGTCGTTGCGCACCAGCGCCTCGGCGATCAGGCCGTCGAGCACCGGATCGCGGAAGCTTTCCCACCAGCGGTCGAGCTCGACCGGCGTCGTGGCGCTGACCGACGGCAGGTCCAGTTCGGGCGCCGGTTTCGGCATCAGCGAGCAGGCGGACAGCAGGCTCGCCGCGAGCAGCGCGCCCAGCGCGCCGCGACGCGCAGGATCAATGAGGCGCATAGGGATTCTCCGGCTTCGGGGGTTCGACTTCTTCCGGCGGTGTGGACAGCCGGCGGTCGACGATGATCTTGTAGAACAGCGGCACGAAGAAGATCGCGAGGAAGGTGGCCGCAATCATGCCGCCGATGACGCCGGTGCCCACCGACACCCGCGCACCCGCGCCGGCGCCGGTCGAAATGGCCAGCGGCAGCACGCCGAGGATGAAGGCGAGCGAGGTCATGATGATGGGGCGCAGCCGCAGGCGCGCTGCCTCGATTGCCGCCGCAGCCACCGCATAGCCTTCCTGGTGCTTGAGCACCGCGTATTCGACAATCAGGATGGCGTTCTTGGCCGACAGGCCGAGCAGCGTCACCAGACCGATCTGGAAATACACGTCATTGGTCATGCCGCGCAGCCAGACTGCGGTCAGCGCGCCGAAGATGCCGAACGGCATGGCGAGCAGCACCGAAAACGGCAGCGACCACTTCTCGTACAGCGCGGCCAGGATGAGGAACACCATGACGGCGGCCATGATGAGCGCGATCGATGCCGCGCTCGACACGCGCTTCTCCTGGAAGGCGGCGCCGGTCCATTCGAAACTGGTGTCGCCCGGCAGGGCCTTGGCCAGCCGCTCCACCTCGGCGATCGCCTGACCGGACGAATAGCCGGGTGCCGCCTGCCCCATCAGTCGCACCGCAGGCAGGTTGTTGTAGCGATTCACCGTATCCGGGCCCGAGCTGTATTCGACCTTGGCGAAGGCGGACACCGGCACCATGTCGCCGGCGGCGTTCTTCACGTACAGCCGGCCGATGTCTTCCGGCGAACGACGGTACTGGCTTTCGGCCGACATCAGCACCTGCCACACGCGACCGAACTTGTTGAAGTCGTTCACGTAGAAGGTGCCCAGCGTGCCGGCCAGCGTGTTGAAGGCTTCGGTCAGCGGAATGCCCAGCGCCTTGGCGCGCTCGCGGTCGACGTCCACGAACAGCTGCGGCGCATTCGGCCGCCACAGGGTTTGCAGCCCGCCGGCCAGCACCGGCGTCTGGTAGGACGAACCGATCAGCGCATTCATGTTTTCGACCAGCCTCTTCGTGCCGCCGTCGCCGCGGTTCTGCAGATAGAACTCGAAACCGCCGGTATTGCCGAGACCGAAAATGGCCGGCGGATTGAAGGCCAGTACCAGCGCCTCCTTGATGCCGCCGGTCTTCGCGAACACCTCGCCGACCAGCTGCTGCGTGCTCATCTTGCGTTCGTTCCAGTGCTTCTGGCTGACGAAGATGGTCGCCGCGCTGTTCTTGAAGCCGCCGCCGATGAAGTCCATGCCGGAGAAGGCCATCACGTGCTCGTTCGCATCGTTCGACTGGACCGCCTTCATCACTTCGGCCACCACCTTGTCGGTGCGCTCCAGCGTGGCGCCATCGGGCAGGAACACGGCGACGATGAAGTAGCCCTGGTCTTCGTCCGGCACCAGCGAGCCGGGCGTCTTGGTCCACAGGCCGATGGTGATGACGACCATACCGGCGAACAGCAGCACGCCGACCGCCGAGCGCTTGATCATCCAGGTGACGGCGCCGGTGTAGCGGTGCGTCACCCGGGTGAACCAGTCGTTGAACCACAGGAAGATGCGCGCCTGGTTCTTGTGCTCGTTCTTCAGCAGCGCCACGCACAGCGCCGGCGTCATGGTCAGCGCAACGATGCCGGACAGCACGACCGCAATCGAAATGGTCACCGCGAACTGCCGGTACAGCTCGCCGGTCAGGCCGCCGAGGAAGGCGATCGGCACGAATACTGCAGTCAGCACCAGCACGATGGCCACCACCGGCCCGGTCACTTCCTGCATCGCCTGGATGGCGGCGTCGCGCGCCACCATCTGTTGCTCGTGCATGATGCGTTCGACGTTCTCCAGCACCACGATGGCGTCGTCCACCACGATGCCGATCGCCAGCACCATGCCGAACAGGGTCAGCGTGTTGATCGAATAGCCGAGCAGGTGCAGACCGGCGAAGGTGCCGAGCAGCGACACCGGCACCGCCAGCAGCGGAATCAGCGTGGCGCGCCAGTTCTGCAGGAACACGAACACGACGACGAACACCAGGATCATCGCCTCGCCCAGCGTCTTCACCACTTCGGTGATCGACACCTCGACGAAGCGCGTCGTGTCGTACGGAATCGCGTAAGTCATGCCCTGCGGGAACCGCTCGGCCATGTCAGTGATGGCCGCCTTGGTCACCTTGGCGACGTCGAGCGCGTTGGCGCCCGGCTGCAGGAATACGCCCATCAGCACCGCGGGCTTGCCGTTGTAGGTGCCGTTGAAGTCGTTGTCCTTCGAACCGAGTTCGATCCGTGCGACGTCGCGCAGGCGCAGCTTCGAACCGTCAGCGTTCGAACGCAGGATGATGTTCTCGAATTCCTCGACCGTGGACAGCCGGCCCTTGGTGGTGATCGTGTACACCATGTCCTGGCCGCCGCCGGTCGGCGACTGGCCGATCTTGCCGGCCGCGAACTGGGCGTTCTGGTCGCGCAGCGCAGCGGCGATTTCGGTCACCGTGACGCCGAGCTGGGTCATGCGGTCCGGGCGTACCCAGATGCGCATCGCGTAGTCCTTGGCGCCGAAGATCTGCACGTTGGTCGTGCCGGGGATCTTCTTGATGTTGTCCAGCACGTTCAGCGTCACGTAGTTGGACGTATACAGGTCGTCGTACTTGTCGTCCGGCGAATAAAAGGCCAGCACCAGCAGGAAGGCGGACGAGCCCTTCTCCACCGTCACGCCTTGCCGGCGCACCTCTTCCGGCAGCCGGGCGTCGGCCTGCTTGACCCGGTTGTTCACGTTCACCGCCGCCTTGTCGGGATCGGCGCCGATTTCGAAGGTGACCTGTATTTCCACCACGCCATTCGAGGTCGAGGTGGACTGCATGTACATCATGCCTTCCACGCCGGTGATGACGTTTTCCAGCGGTGCGGCAACCGTCTGCGCGATGGTTTCGGCCGACGCACCCGGGTAGATGGCGCGCACGGTGACCACCGGCGGCGCGATTTCCGGATACTGCGCGATCGGCAGCGCCCGCATCGCCGCCAGACCGGCCAGCACGAGCAGGATGGAAATGACGAACGCGAAGATCGGCCGGTCGATGAAGAAGCGCGAAAACATGGGCGCGCTCCTTATTGCGGCGCGGCAGGGGCTGCTGCGGGCGCCTGACCGTTGTCGATCTGCACCGGCGAGCCGGGCACGAAGATGCGCGCCATGCCGTCGACGATGATGCGCTCGCCCGGCTGCAGACCTTCGCGGATCACCCAGGCGTTTTCCAGCGCACCGTCGAGCTGCGCCCATTCGCCGAGCTTGACCGGCCGCGGCTGCGCCAGCAGCTTGCCGTCGGCTTCCGCAATCACATAGACGAACTTGCCGTTCGGGCTGTCGAGCACCGCACGCTGCGGCACAGCCAGCGCGTCCGGGCGCGTGGCGCCGGACAGCGCGACGCGTACGAACTGGCCGGGAGACAGCTTGCCGTCACGGTTTTCGAAGGTGGCACGCAGCGCGAAGGCACCGGTGCTGGTGTCGGCCTTGTAATCCTCGAAGCCGAGCCGCCCGGTACGCGGGAATTCCATGCCGTCGGAGGTACGGATCTTCACAACGAAGCCGGCGTTGTCGAGCCGCAGCAGGCCGCGCGCGATCTCGTCGCGGGTGCGCAGGTATTCCGCTTCGCCGACGCCGAAATTGACATACGCCGGATCGACCTGGGCCAGCGTGGTCATCAGGCTGTCAGAGCCGGCGACCGCCAGACTGCCTTCGACCTTCAGCGCACGGCCGGCCAGACCGCCCAGCGGCGCACGCACATCGGTGTACCCCAGATCGATGCGCGCGGTCTGCAGCTGCGCTTCGGCCGACTTCACCGCGGCGCGTGCCAAGTCGCGCTGCGACAGCGCGTCGTCCGATTCCCTGCGACTGGCCGCTTCCGCATCGGCCAGCGGCTTGATGCGCGCGTACTCGCGATCGGCCTGCGCCAGCTGCGCCTTCGCCTGATCGAGCTGGGCTTCGGCAGCGGCGACCCGGGCGCGATAAGGCGCGGCGTCGAGCCGGTACATCACCTGCCCTTCCTTGATGCGCTGGCCTTCTTCGTACAGGCGCTTTTCGACGATGCCGGTGACGCGCGCCCGCACCTCGATTTCGCGCGAGCCGGCCACCTGGCCGACATACTCGAAACGGACCGGCACTTCGCGTGGCGCCACCTCGATGACCTTGACTGCCGGCGGCGGCATGCCGCCATTGGCCGGCTTGCCGTCCTGCTTGCCGCAGCCCGCCAGCGCGAGCGCAAGCACCATCGCGGACAGCCAGCCCGCGCGCTGAAAGGAATCCATCGCTTTATTCATGATCCATCCCGGAAGCTGACGCGGCCATGCCGCGCGAAAGTATCGGGCCAAGGAAGCAACGGCCCTGTTATGACGGGAATTATAAACATACATCCTTGTATGTTTAAATTCCTGAATGAAAAAAATTTTCATTCAGGGCACGACGAACGGGCGGTTCTCGATCAGACAGAGGGAAAGGGTCCCAACCAGGATCACCGGGCGCCGTTTGCCATGCGCTGACGCGCAAGGCAAGGGCCACGGATCGTGCGACGGTCAAGGCGAACAATCGGACATCATCCCCGTACGGGTTCTGCGCCCGACGGGCGAGCCACCTCGTACTGACCGACCAGGGCGACGCTGCGGTCCGGTCATACGGTGGTGATTCGCTGGAATCAGGCGACCGGTGCAGGCGCCTGCATGCCGCCGACGATGAAGGGCAGCAGCGAGCGCAGCAGCGATTCCGGGTCTTTCGGGGTGGCGGGCGCGCAGTGACCCAGCAGTTGCATCACGTCGCGGCCGGCCATCACGTAAGCCACGATGCCGACGAAGAAGTACATGCGCCTGACCACCTCTTCTTCCGGCAAATCGGGCAGCGCGCGCTGCAGCGCGACGCGGTAGCGGTCCATGATCTGCACGTACTCGGCGGGAATGCAGTCATCACCGGGCTCGAAATAGGCGCGGCCGATCAGTTGCTTGAACACCGCACCCGACACCGTGTCCTTGCGCGACAGGCGCAGGATGGATTCGATGAAGGTCTGAACGATCTGCAGCACGGTCAGCGGCACACCGCCCGCTTCACGCTCCAGCTTGTCGAGATAGTCCGAGCGCCGGCCATCGGCACCGAGCACGCGCCGATAGATGGCTTCCATCAGGTCGCGCTTGGAGTTGAAGTGGTAATTGATGGACGCCAGCGGCACGCTGGCGGCCTGCGCAATCATGCGCATGGACGTCGCGGCATAGCCCTGCTCGGTAAACAGCTTTTCAGCCGCGTCGAAAATCCGTTCCTTCGCGTCTCCGCGTGGTCGGCCTGCGGGTCGCCCCCCCTTCTCAGTATCGTCGTCGGATTGCATGCGTACGCCTCTTTTCCGCCCCCGAATGTAGCACTGCACGCACAGCGGCGGTGCATCCGTCAGCCCTGCACGTGGCGGTGCGTGGCGGCGCCGGCCTGGACCGACATGGCCCCGTGTTTGCTTGTATCCGGCCATGAATACACACCCTGATCCTTTGTCCCGCGCGACCGGCAAGGTCTATCTGATCGGCGCCGGTCCGGGCGACCCGGAGCTGCTGACACTGAAGGCGGTGCGCGTGCTCGGCCTGTGCGACGTGCTGCTGGTCGATGACCTGGTCGATCCGGCGGTGCTCGCGCATGCGCGGGCGGATGCGCGCATCTTGCGTGTCGGCAAGCGTGGCGGTTGCCGCAGCACGCCGCAGGCCTTCATCGAACGTTTGATGCGGCGCTGCGCGCGCGCCGGGTTGACGGTCGGCCGTGTAAAGGGCGGCGACCCCTTCGTGTTCGGCCGCGGCGGCGAGGAGAAGCAGGCCATGGCGCGCGCCGGCATCGCCTGCGAAGTGGTCAGCGGCCTGTCCTCAGGCATCGCGGTGCCCGCTTCAATCGGCGTTCCGGTGACGCATCGCGACCTCGCCTGCGGCGTCACCTTCGTGACGGGCCACGCACGGGCCGACGGCCAGCCCGGACGCGAACCGGACTGGGCGGCGCTGGCGCGTTGCGGCACCACGCTGGTGATCTATATGGGCATGCGCACGCTGGACAGCATCACGCGGGCGCTGATCGATGGCGGGCTGCCGACCGGCACGCCCGCCTGCGCCATCCAGAACGGCACCCGCGGCGATCAGCGCAGCGTGCTGGCGACCGTCGCGACGCTGGCGATCGAGGTGTCGGCCGCCGGCCTCGGCAGCCCCGCCATCGTGGTGATCGGTGAGGTGGTCAGGCTGGCTGGTGCCGCTTCGCAGCTTGACCTGCCTGATGAAAGCACGCAGATGGCCGGCTGAACCCGAAGGCCGCCTGTGGGAGCGGCGGCCTCGCCGCGATTATCGTTGATCAACGCGCCGATCGCGGCGAGGGCGGCGCGGGGGTTTCGGCGAGCACTGCTCGCCGCCCGCAGAGCCGGCTGGCCATGCAGGGCGAGCCGTGGATCGCCGCTCCCACAAAACCGTCGCAGCTTACACAGGGGCTGCCCCTCCGGGACCGCCGTCTACTTGAGCTGTTCGTGCAGCAACGACAGGATGCGCTTGGCCGTCTTGCTTTCGTCCACGCCGCCCTCCGGCGTCAGCACCTGGACATTGCTCTGCTTGCCTTCACCCTTGATGTGGATGCGGTACTGGTTCTGGCCGGCTTTCGGATCCGGCTTGTCGTCCGGCATGAAGAACAGCAGCTTGGACAGCACGCCCCCCTTCTTCTCGCCGGCCGTTGCATCGACGTCCGGATCGACGTAGCGCACGAAATACACGCCTTGCGAACGGTCACGGTCCTCGACGGTGAAACCGACACGATCGAGTGCGAGGCCGACCCGGCGCCAGGCGCGGTCGAAACCTTCATAGATCTGCAGCGTGCCGCCCTTGTCCGCCGTCACCAGTTGCGCGCGCTCGGCCACCGGCTGGGCTGCGACCAGCGTCTTGGCCCGTTCGGTGTCGGCCCCCAGACGCACCATCAGCCTACGCAGCATTTCGGCTTCCAGTTCGGGGTCGGCGGGACGCGGTTGCCACACGGTGCTGTCGCCGCGCTCGTTGATGTACACCTCCATCACGCCGCGATGGCTGACGTAGATTTCGGTGGTGCCCGGTTCGGCACCGGGTTCGAGGCGGGTGCGGTACTTGTCGCGCTCCGGCGTCGAGTAGAGGTTGTCGAACACCTTGCCGATGGTGTTCCGGATGATGTCGTTTGGAAGCTTGGCGCGGTTCTCGTTCCAGTCCGTCTCCATGACACCCGCTTCGGGCTGTTCGATGTCGATCAGGAAACCGGTTTCCTGCCAGAACTCCTTCACCTGCGGCCACATCTGTTCAGGACTTCCCGCGACGACCAGCCAGCGCTGATTGCCCGAGCGCTCGATGCGCATCTTGTCGACCTGCGGCAGCACGGCACCGCCCTGCGGCTGCGCCTGGGCAGCCGGCCCTGCACGGTCTGCGTTGTAGGCAGACAGCGTGGCGACGTCACGGCCCGCCGAATCAGGCACCGCGTAGCGGTCGCTCGAGGCCGGCAGCGTGAGGTCGGGCGGCAGGTCAAGGCGCGGACCGCGCTTCTTGGCCGCCGCCTTGTAATCGACCTTGGTCGATTCGGTGTATTCGCTGATCATCGAGCACGAAGCCGCGAACGCGGCCAGCACGACAACCAGCAGGGTGCGCAACGCACCGGACTTCATGGGAATCATCGGTAAAGCCTCAGTTCAGCACGCCGGCCTGCTGCATCGCGGCGCGAACCTGCGGGTGGAATTGCGGTGCCAGTTCGGTCAGCGGCAGGCGAAGCGACGGGCCGATCAGGCCCAGTTGATGGACGGCCCACTTCACCGGGATCGGGTTGGCTTCGCAGAACAGCTGGCGATGCAGACCGGTGAGCTTCGCGTTGAGTGCGCGCGCCTTGACGGCGTCGGCCGCCAGGGCTGCAGCGTTCATTTCGTGCATCAGGCGCGGCGCCACGTTGGCGGTGACCGAGATGCAGCCGTGACCGCCCATCAGGATGAAGGCGCAGGTGGAGGCATCGTCACCGCTGTACAGCGCGAAGTCCTTCGGCGCGCGGTTGATCAGTTCGACCCCGCGGTCGAGATTGCCGGTCGCGTCCTTGATGCCGACGATGTTCGGGATTTCGGCCAGCCGCAGCGTGGTGTCGTTCGCCAGATCGGCCACGGTGCGACCGGGCACGTTGTACAGGATGAACGGCACGTCGACCGCTTCGGCCTGGGCGCGGAAGTGGCGGTACAAGCCTTCCTGCGTCGGCTTGTTGTAGTAGGGCACGACGGTCAGGCAGGCATCCACGCCCACGGCCTTCGCGCGCTGCGCCAGTTCGATCGCCTCGGCGGTCGAATTGGCGCCGGTACCGGCGATCACCGGAATACGGCCGGCAGCCTGTTCGACGGTGACGCGGATCAGTTCGCAGTGTTCGTCGACATCCACCGTCGGCGATTCGCCACTGGTGCCGACGATCACGATGCCGTCGGTGCCTTCTGCAATATGGAAATCGACCAGGCCGCGCAACCGCGGGTAGTCCAGGCTGCCATCTTCATGCATGGGCGTGACGATGGCGACGAGCGATCCGGTAATCATGAGTGAAGCAGCTTCAGCAGGAAACGCGGCATTCTACCGGAGGCCGCCGGCAAGCCCAACACGCACGGTGCGTCAGTCTGTAACAACGCAAGGCAGATGCAAGCTTCAAGTTTCAAGATCCAAGGACGGCGCGACTTGAAACTTGAATCTTGAATCTTGCATCTGCGTTCATCCAAGCTCCGCCAGCGCCCTCACGTGCTCCGTCACGCTGCGGCCGAGCGCGGACAGCGCATAGCCGCCTTCGAGCATCGATACGATGCGGCCCTGGCAGTGCACCTGCGCGAACTTGAGCAGTTGCGTGGTCACCCATGCGTAATCCGCCTCGAGCAGGCCGAGCGAGGCCATGTCGTCCTCGTAGTGCGCATCGAATCCGGCCGAAATGAACAGCATCTGCGGGGCGAATTCCTGCAGCCGCGGCAGCCACCGGGTGCTGACGGCCTCGCGGAAAGCCTCGCCGCGGGTGCCGGCCGGCAGCGGCACGTTGCACAGATTGTCGGCCAGTGGTTTGTCGCCCGAGTAGGGGTAGAACGGGTGCTGGAAGATGCTCACCATCAGCATGCGCTCGTCGCCGGCCACGATGTTTTCGGTGCCGTTGCCGTGATGCACGTCGAAATCGATGATGGCGACCCGCTCCAGCCCGTGCACCTCGAGCGCGTGACGGGCGGCGACGGCGATGTTGTTGAAGAAGCAGAAGCCCATCGCGCGACCGAATTCAGCATGGTGTCCGGGCGGGCGCACGGCGCAGAAGGCATTGCTGGCCTGGCCTGACAGCACCAGATCGGTGGCATGGATGCCGGCGCCGGCGGCACGCAGCGCGGCGCGCAGCGTACCGGGGCACATGGCGGTGTCCGGGTCGAGATGCACGATGCCGCTGGCCGGGGCCTGCTCGAACACCTGCCGGACGTGAGCGGCAGAATGCGCGCGCTCGAGCGCTTCGACGCCGGCCAGCGGCGCGTCGTGGTGGGCCAGGCAGATGTCGAGCCCGCTGGCGATCAGGCGGTCCTGTATCGCGCACAGGCGGTCCGGGCATTCGGGGTGGTGCGAACCCATGTCATGCAGGGCGCACTCGGGATGTGTAATGTATGCGGTGGTCACCGCGCCTCCTCCATTTTTGCAGCGATTGATGCAACCGCGCCTCTGCGTGCCGTGTCACATCGCGTGAATTGAATCGTGCACTGCATTATCCCGCCACACCTTAACCCACCTCAAGCCATGTCCGATCCCCGAGCCGTCGTCGATGCCGCGTCCACCCTCATTCTCGGTAAGCGCAGCCGGCTCGAGCTGGCGCTGACCTGCCTGATCGCCGGCGGTCACCTGCTGATCGAGGATGTACCCGGCACCGGCAAGACGACACTCGCCCACGTGATGGCACGCCTGCTCGGGCTGGATTTCCGCCGCGTGCAATTCACCAGCGACCTGCTGCCGGCAGACATTCTCGGCGTGTCGGTGTTCGAACGTGAAACCGGCGCCTTCCGCTTCCACCCCGGTCCGGTGTTCACCCAGGTGCTGCTCGCCGACGAGGTGAATCGCGCCACACCGCGCACGCAGAGCGCACTGCTCGAGGCGATGGAAGAACACCAGGTCAGCGTCGAAGGCGAAACGCGCCCGCTGCCCGAACCCTTCTTCGTCATCGCCACGCAGAACCCGGCCAGCCAGATCGGCACCTATCCGCTGCCCGAATCGCAGCTCGACCGCTTCATGATGCGCATCACCATGGGCTATCCCGACCCGGCGGCCGAACGCGCACTGCTGACAGGCCGCGACCGGCGCAGCCTGCTGGCCGATCTGGCGCCGGTGGCCGACGCGGCGACGCTGACGGCCTGGCGCACGCAGGCCGAGGCCATTCATGTCAGCGATGCACTGATCGATTACGTACAGGCGCTGATCGCCTACACGCGCACCGGCGGCGCCTACCGGCTCGGTCTGAGTCCGCGCGCCGGACTGGCGTTGCTGGCCGCGGCGCGCGCCCGCGCGCTGCTCGATGCACGCAGCCATGTGCTGCCGGAAGACGTGCAGGCGGTGCTGCCGGCGGTCGCGCTGCATCGCCTGCCGATGCTCGAACAGCCGGCCAGTCACGAAGACGCCGCCCGCCATCTGCTGCAGGCGGTCGCGCTGCCGGTCTGATGCGGGAAGCGATCCGCCGCTGGCTGGCCACACTGGGCGGCTCGCCCGCGCTGCCGCTGACCCTGGACCGGCGCCGCATCTTCGTGCTGCCGACCGGGCCCGGTCTGGCCTTCGGCTGCGCGCTGCTCGCCATGCTGCTCACCGCCATCAACTACACGCTCAGCCTGGGCTTCGCACTGGTGTTCATGCTGGCCGGCCTGGGCCAGGTCGCGCTGCTGCATGCCTTTCGCAACCTGTACGCGCTGACGCTGCGCGAAACCGTGCCGGAGCCGGTGTTCGCCGGCCAGCACGCGAGCTTCCCGCTGTGGCTGGACAACGACGCCAGCCGACCGCGGCCGGCGCTGCAACTGGCGATGCCCGGCGCCGATCCGGTCACGATCGATCTGGCGCCGAAGCAGAGCCGGGCGGTCATGCTGCGCGTGCCGGCGACGCGGCGCGGCTGGCTGTCGCCGGCGCGCGTCACGCTGGATACCCGCTACCCGCTGGGCCTGATCCGCGCCTGGTCGTACGCGAAGCCGGCCCAGCGCTGTCTGGTGATGCCGCAGCCGGAAAGCGGCCGCCCGCCGCTGCCGGCCACGGCGGCGGGTGACGCGGGTGTGCGCCCGCGTGGCGAGGGCAGCGAGGAATTTGCCAGTCTGCGCGACCACCGCGCCGCCGATTCGCCGCGCCATGTCGCCTGGAAAACATCGGCGCGCACGCCGGATGCGCCGCTGCTGACCAAACAGTTCGAAGGCAGCGACGGCGGCGACCTCTGGCTGGACCTCGCCCAGCTGCCCGCCACGCTGTCGCTCGAACAGCAGCTGTCGCGTCTGACCGGCTGGGTGATCGACGCCGACGCCGCCGGCCTGCACTACGGTCTGGCGCTGCCGGGCACGCGCATCGCGCCATCCGGCGGGCCGGCGCACCGCGCGCGCGCGCTGCGCGCGCTGGCACTGCACGGGCTGCCGGCATGAAATGGCGGCGCACGACCGCCCCCAGGGTGGCCGCCGAACCGCTCGATCAGTCGCGCATCGCCTGGCTGATGGCGGTCGCCGCCTGCGCACTGGTGCCGCACGGCTCGCACCTGCCCGGCTGGCTGATCGCGGTGGCGGCCCTGTTGTTCACCTGGCGGCTGGCGCAGTGGAAGCTCGGCTGGCCGGGCGCCAGCGGTCTGGTCAAGCTGCTGGTGGTGGTCGCCTGCTGCGCCGGCGTGTCGCTGACCTTCGGCCGCCTGTTCGGACGCGAACCCGGCGTGGCACTGCTGACGCTGATGCTGGTGCTCAAGCTGCACGAATTGCGCAGCACGCGCGACGGCCACACCGTCGTGCTGCTCGGCTACTTCATGCTGCTGACCGCCTTCCTGTATTCGCAGACACCGGCCATGGCGGCTGCGCTCGGCGTGTCGATGACCGTCATCACCGCGGCGCTGATCGCGCTGACCGGCCCGCCGGCTGCGCCACGGGCTCTGCTGCGCCACGCCGCATGGATGATGGCGCAGGCGCTGCCTTTCATGCTGGTGCTGTTCGTGCTGTTCCCGCGCGTGCCGGGCCCGCTGTGGGGCTTGCCGCTCGACGCCTACAGCGGCACCTCGGGTCTGTCCGACAGCATGTCGCCGGGCTCGATATCCCAGTTGAGCCTGTCCGGCGCCATCGCCTTCCGCGCGCGCTTCGAGGGCGAGGCGCCGCCGGCACGCGATCTGTACTGGCGCGGACCGGTGCTGAGCGCCTTCGACGGCCGCACCTGGCGACAGGGCGACAGCGCGCGGCGCATCGGCGACAGCGTGCCGCACCCGGTACCCGGTCGTCCGCTAAGCTATGAAGTCACGCTGGAACCACACAACCGGACCTGGCTGTTCGCGCTCGAAACTGTCAGCACCCTGCCGGCCGGCGTGCGGGTGAGCGATGACTGGCAGCTGTCCGGTCGCGACGGGGTGCGCAACCGGCGGCGCGACCGCTTCGAATCGGTGCTGGGCGCGCGACCCGGCATCGAGGAGTGGAGCGCTCACCTCGACGCGGCCCGCCAGCTGCCGCCCGACGGCAATCCGCGCGCCCGGCAACTGGCGCAGACGCTGCGCGCCGCTTCGCCGGCCGACACGGTGGCGGCCGGCCTGCGGCTGTTCAGGCGCGAAGCGTTCGTCTACACGCTGACGCCGCCGCTGCTGGGTGAAGACGGCATCGACGCCTTCCTGTTCGACACCCGGCGCGGCTTCTGCGAGCACTACGCCGGCGCCTTCGTGTTCCTGATGCGCGCCGCCGGACTGCCGGCACGCGTCGTGACCGGCTATCAGGGCGGCGAGCGCAATGAGGTCGACGACTACGTCGTGGTGCGCCAGTCCGACGCCCACGCGTGGGCCGAGGTCTGGCTCCAGGGCGAAGGCTGGCGGCGCGTCGATCCGACCGCGGCCATCCTGCCGTCGCGCATCGAACGCGGTCTGGCCGACCTGCCGGCCGGCGAACCGGTGCCCTTCGTCGCGCGCGTCGATCTGGGCTGGCTGCGCGCGCTGCGCCACCAGTGGGAGGCGACCAACAATTCGTGGAACCAGTGGGTGCTGTCGTACGACCAGCAGAAGCAGCGCGAGCTGCTGAGCCGGCTCGGCATGGCACAACCTGACTGGCGGATGATGACGATCTGGCTCGCGTCGCTGTGCGCGCTGTTCGCCCTCGCGCTGACGCTGTGGGCGATGCGCCGCAGCGGGTCGGTCGATGCGCTGGCGCGCGCCTGGGCCGCCGTCGACCGCACGCTGCGTCCGGCCGGTCTGGGCCGCGAGGCGTGGGAAGGGCCGTTCGACTACGCGGCACGTATCGGCCGGCTGCGTCCCGATCTGGCACCCGTACTCGCCCAGGCGTGTAGACTTTATGCCGACGCCCGCTATGGCGCGGCTCCGCCCGCCGCTGCGGCCCGCGAACTCAAGGCCTGCGCCCGCGCGCTGCGCCGCCAACGCACCCCGCCCCACCGATGACCTCACGTTTCACATCTGACGCCTTTTCACGCCGCGATTTCATCCTTGGCAGCACCGCCCTGGTTGCCGCCGGCCAGTTGTCGGCGCAGACCCCGGGCAACGCTGGCTTTGCCGGCCGGGATGACGTGCGCGCCTTCTGTGCCGAGCTGGCCGGCGCACACGGTTTCGATCCGGGCTGGCTGCTGACGCAATTCGAACCGGTACAGCCGCAACCCAGGGTGATCGAACTGATCCGCCCGCCGACGAAGCCGGGCGTGCGCTCGTGGCAACGCTACCGCGGCCGCTTCGTCGAGCCGCTGCGCATCCGTGAAGGCCGCGCCTTCATGGATGAACACGCCGCGACGCTGGCGCGCGCCGAACAGCAGTACGGCGTGCCGCCGCATGTGGTCACCGCGATTATCGGCGTCGAAACGATCTACGGTCGCCACACCGGCAACTTCCCGGTCATCGGCGCACTGGCCACGCTGGCGTTCGACTATCCGCCGCGCGCGGAACTGTTCCGGCGCGAACTGGGCGAGCTGTTCCTGCTGGCGCGCGACCAGAACCGCGATGTGGCCAGCTATCGCGGCTCCTACGCCGGCGCACTCGGTTACCCGCAATTCCTGCCCAGCAGCTGGCGCCGTTATGCAGTCGATTTCGACAACGACGGCCGCGTCGACCTGATCGACAGCCCGATCGACGCCATCGGCAGCGTCGCCGCCTACCTGAAGGAACACGGCTGGGAGCCGGGCGAACCGGTGGTGCAGCGCATCCTGGTCGATAGCAGCACGGTTGCGCCGCTGATCGAATCCGGCATCGAACCGGTACTCGAGACCGATCGGCTGCTGGCCAGCGGCATCCGCCCGCTCGGCCGTGAGCTGATTTCGAAGCCGGCGGCCGTGGTCGATCTGATCACGCCGGATGCGCCGACCGAATACTGGCTCGGCTTCAGGAATTTCTACGTGATCACCCGCTACAACAAATCGAGCTTCTACGCGATGGCGGTGCATCAGCTCAGCGAGGCGCTCATGCGAGCCTGAATGTCGCTCGAGCATTTGCCGCCCGCCCCCGCCCCCACCCGAACCGGAACCCGACCATGACCCGCCTTCTGCTCGCCGCCACGCTGGGCGCCCTGCTCTGTTCGCCCTCGAGCGCCCACGACGCGTCGCTGAACGGTCGCTGGACAGGCGACTACAAGACCGACGAAGGCATCGACCGCGAAGCGGAACTTGTCGTGACCGAAGACGGCGCGACCTGGACCGGCAAGCCCAAGGGCAGCGCCGGCCGGCAGAATCCGTGTTTCAACCGCGCCTTTGCGGTGCTCATCGAAGGCGAGCCTGATGGCGCACTGTCGCTGTGGGTCAAGGCGAGCCAGGCCCTGCCGCTGTGCAAGGACCTCCGGCTGCAACTGACCCGGGTATCGCCGACCCGGCTCGAAGGCCGGTTCAAATCAGGTGCGCCGGTCTGGCTGGACAGACGCTGAGTCCGGCACGCCATGGTGCAGATATACGGGCACCTTGGCGCGACACCACCAGGCTTGACCCGGGCATTGAATGAAACCATTATTCACGCCATGCAACACGGCGACCGGGACGACCCGGTCGCCTTCATTCTTCCGGGGACGGCCCCGGATGTCCGGAGCGTTCATCATGGCGTGGGTCATCCTGTTCATCGCAGGTCTGTTCGAGGTCGCCTGGGCGATCGGTCTGAAATACACCGACGGTTTCAGCAAGCTGTGGCCGTCGGTCGGCACGGCGGCAGCCATGCTGATCAGCGTGGTGCTGCTCGGACTGGCCATGCGCACGCTGCCGGTCGGCACCGCCTACGCGGTGTGGACCGGCATCGGCGCAGTCGGCACCGTCATCCTGGGCATCGTGCTGTTCGGCGATCCGGCCAATGCAGCGCGTCTGGCCTGCGTTGCACTGATCGTCGCCGGCATCCTCGGACTGAAGCTCACGTCGGCCTGAGTGCCGCGGCGGGAGTTCCGGCTGTGGGAGTTCCGGCTGTGGGAGTTCCGGCTGTGGGATCGGCGGCCTCGCCGCGATACGCACGCTGATCATCGACCATCGCTGCTCGATCGCGGCGAGGCCGCCGATCCCACCAGGCAGCCATTCCCACAGCGACACCGCTCTTGATCAGGCAAACCTGGCCGTCCGACAAAGACCGCACTTGTGCCGCCTGCCAGCAATCGGCGAAAATCCATGGCTTTGGCTTGCGCGCGAAGTGCGTGCAGGCTTCATCCATCCGAGCCCGCCATGACCGATTCCGCCGCACTGCCGCCCGACGACGAAAACCACATCATCGCGGAGCGGCGCGAAAAACTGCGCCAGTGGCGCGAAGGCGGCGCGGCCTATCCGAACGATTTCAGCCGCACCCACTACGCGGGCGAGCTGACCGCGCAGCATGCCTCGACCAGCGGCGAAGCCCTTGAGGCGACGCCGGAACCCGTCCAGCTGGCCGGACGCATGATGCTCAAGCGCGTCATGGGCAAGGCCAGTTTCGCGACCCTGCAGGACATGTCTGGCCGCATCCAGCTCTACATCACGAACGACGGCGTGGGCGAAGCGGCGCATGGCGCGTTCAAGCACTGGGATCTGGGCGACATCGTCGGCTGTTCCGGCGTGCTGTTCCGCACCCGCACGGGTGAGCTGACGATCAAGTGCGACAGCGTGCGCCTGCTGTCGAAGGCGCTGCGCCCGCTGCCGGAGAAATTCCACGGCCTGGCCGATCAGGAAACAAAGTACCGCTTTCGCTATCTCGACCTGATCACCAATGACGCGTCGCGCAACACCTTCATCGCGCGCAGCCGCCTGATGAGTTCGCTGCGCGCCGAAATGACGCGTCAGGGTTTTCTCGAAGTCGAAACGCCGATGATGCATCCCATCCCCGGCGGCGCGGCAGCCAAGCCGTTCAAGACCCACCACAACGCGCTCGACATGGAACTGTTCCTGCGCATCGCACCCGAGCTGTACCTGAAGCGCCTGGTGGTCGGTGGCTTCGAGAAGGTGTTCGAGGTGAACCGCAACTTCCGCAACGAAGGCATCAGCCCGCGCCACAACCCCGAATTCACGATGATGGAGTTCTATCAGGCCTACGCCGATTACCGGCAGCTGATGGATTTCACCGAATACCTGCTGCGCCACTGTGCCGAGCAGGCGCTGGGCACGACGAAGTTCACGTACCAGGGCCACGAGCTCGATCTCGGCCAGCCTTTCCACCGGCTGACCATCGTGCAGGCAATACAGAAGTACAACCCGCAGTATTCCGATGCCGATCTGGCCGACGAAGCCTTCGTGAAGAAGGCGATCAACACGCACGGCGAAACGGTCAAGCCGGGCGGCCTCGGTTCGCTGCAGCTGCAGCTGTTCGAAGCCTGCGCCGAGGCGCAGCTGTGGGAGCCGACCTACATCATCGACTACCCGGCCGAAGTGAGCCCGCTGGCGCGCCGCTCCGACACCCAGCCGGACATCACCGAACGCTTCGAACTGTTCATCGTCGGGCGCGAAATCGCCAACGGCTTTTCCGAGCTGAACGATCCGGAAGACCAGGCCGCACGTTTTCTCGACCAGGCAAAGGCCAAGGACGCCGGCGACGAGGAGGCGATGTTTTTCGACGCCGACTACATCCGCGCACTCGAACACGGCCTGCCGCCGACCGGCGGCTGTGGCATCGGCATCGACCGTCTGGTCATGCTGCTGACCGATTCGTCCAATATCCGCGACGTCATCCTGTTCCCGCAGATGCGCCGCGAGTAGCCGTATCCGCTTCGGGAGCCGTGGCTGTGGGAGCGGCGGCCTCGCCGCGATACGCACCCTGCACAACGACGGTCGCCGCACTGATCGCGGCGAGGCCGCCGCTCCCACAGGCCGCCTCTCCTACAGGCCGCCGATAATTCACGCTGCCGCTCACACGGGGGCCGCGCCCACAGGCGGTCACCGGAACTCCGGCGCCTCTGCATTCATCACATGTGCCGCACCCGCATTCGGCAAAAAGGGTCCTGAATGTCCCGCCCGCTTCAACCCCTGCAGCCCGCCACGCTGACCTTCGACGACGAAGGCACACCGCGCTCGTCGCTGTTCGATGACCGCTATCACTCCTGCGAAGGCCCGCTGGCCCAGGCGCAGTTCGTGTTTCTGGGCGGCAACGGCCTGCCGGGGCGCTGGGCCCGACGGGAACGCTTCGTCGTGCTGGAGACCGGATTCGGCCTCGGCCTGAACTTCCTCGCCACCTGGCGCGCGTGGCGCGACGACCCGGCGCGCTGTGACCGGCTGCACTTCGTATCGGTCGAAAAGCATCCGGTCGCCCAGTACGACCTCGCGACCTATTACCAGCGAGCCCTGCCGCAGGACATGAGCGACATGGCGCAGCGGCTGATCGAACGCTGGCCGCTGCCGGTAGCCGGTGTGCATCGCATCGATTTCGACAGCGGGCGCGTCGTGCTGACCCTGGCTTTCGGCGACGCCGACGCGCTGCTGCCGCAGCTCACGCTGCGTGCCAATGCGCTGTATCTCGATGGCTTTTCGCCGGCGCGCAACCCGGACATGTGGTCGGAGCGCATCTGCCGACACCTGAAGCGTCTGAGCGCGGACGACGTGACGCTGGCGACCTGGACCGTATCGGCGGCGCTGCGCCGGGCGCTGGCCGACCACAGTTTCGTCACCGAGAAGCGGCTCGGACTGAAGCCCAAGCGGGACATGCTGACCGGTTCGCTGCACCCGCAAGCGCAGGCAGCCGCCTTGCGCCACCGGCCGCAGACCAGCGTGCCTCAGCGCGTGGCGGTGATCGGCGCCGGGCTGGCCGGCTGCGCGCTGGCCGAGCGGCTGGCAGCGCGCGGCATCGAAGTGGTGCTGATCGAGCGCCACGCGGCGCCGGCGCAGGAGGCGTCGGGTAACGCGGCCGGCGTGCTGCGGCCCATGGTGGCGCGCGACGACAGCTTCGCCGCGCGCTTTTCGCGTGCCGCCTTCCTGCATGCCTCCAGCCATCTGCGGCGGCTCGACGGCGAGGGGCGCCCGCTGAAATGGGGCCCGACTGGCGTCATGCAGATCGCGCAGGACGCCGAACAGGAACAGATGCAGCACGCGCTGTGGGCGTCGCACGCCCTGCCGGACGCGCTCGTCCGTCACCTGTCCGACTGGGAGATGACGCGACGCGTCGGCTATGCGGTTCCGCGCGGCGGCTGGTGGTTTCCGCGCGGCGCCTGGGTCAATCCGCCCAGCCTGTGCGAAGCCAACCTCGAACGGGCCGGCGACGCCGTGACCCGGTTGTTTTCGAGCGAGGCCATCGGTCTTGCACGAGACGGCGACGCCTGGCGGGTGAGCGCCGATGATCGCACGCTGGTGAGCGCCGACGCGGTGGTGCTGGCCAATGCGTCGGACGCGGCTGCGCTGTCGCCGCTGGCGCTGCCGTTGGTCCGCATCCGCGGCCAGGTCACCCGCCTGCCGCGCGCGCTGCTGCCGCAGTTGCATGTCACGCTGTGCTGCGACGGCTATCTGTGCCCGACACCCGACGGCGACCTGAATCTGGGCGCCAGCTTCGACGTCGGCGACGAAGACCGCAGCGTGCGCAGCGACAGCCATGCCGACAATCTGGCCCGCCTCGAGCGGCTGCTGCCGGACACGGTGCCGCTGCCCGACCTGCGCAAGCTCGCCGGTCGGGTCGCTTTCCGCACCGCGACCCCCGACCGCATGCCGCTGATCGGCGAACTGCCCGGACAGCCGGGTCTCTACGCCTTCACCGGGCTCGGTTCGCGCGGGCTGGTGTGGTCGCCTCTGGGTGCCGAAGTCCTCGCGGCACGACTGTGTGGCGACCCCATACCTGTCGAGAATGAACTCTCATCCGCAATCGATCCGCGACGTTTTTTGCTGGAACACTGATCCAGATCAAGACACCGATCGATTCGGGCAAATCTCCTGAAGAATATTTCGTTCGTGCCGTAAGTCACGCAGAGGCCAGCGAACTGCTGAACCGCGACACGGACCGTGGGGATCCGGCGCTTCGGCATCGCCACACCTCGTACTCAGGAGAGATGTCATGAAAATAAACATGCCGGTCACCCAGAACGAAGTTTTCCTTGAACCCGGCAAACCGATCGTCACCAAGACCGATCTGAAAGGCCGCATCACCTACGCGAACGAATCGTTCGTCGCCATCAGCGGCTTCAGCCGGGACGAGCTGGTGGGCGAAAGCCACAATGTGGTGCGTCACCCGGACATGCCCCCCGAAGCATTCGAAGACTTGTGGAACACGATCAAGGCCGGCCAGCCGTGGCGTGGTTTCGTCAAGAACCGCGCCAAGAACGGCGATCACTATTGGGTGGAGGCGTTCGTGACGCCGATGACGCTGGATGGCCGAACCGTCGGCTACCAGTCGGTGCGCAACATTCCGAAGCGCGAAGACGTGGCCAGCGCCGAGGCGCTGTACCGCGCAGTACGCGACAAGAGCGCGAAATTCCCGACCACTCCCCGTCACAAGGAAAAGCTCGGACTCGCTGCCCGCATCTGGCTGAGCGCCGGTCTCAGCAGCCTGCTGGCCATCGCCGGCGCGGCGCTGGGTGGGCTGTGGGGCCTGATGATGGCCGGTCTGTCCGCACTGATCGCAGTGGGCGGCGCCTGGTATCTGAGCAGTGGCATCGTTTCGAGGCTGACCAGCCTGCATTCGGCCATCGTTGCACTCGACGAAGGCAAGCTGGCGACCCGGATCGACGCGCCGAAAGGCCCGTTGCGCGAACTGTTCGTCGGCATGGAAGTGATGCGCATCCATCTGCGCGCGATGTTCGCCGACGTGCTGGTCAGCGCACGCGAGGTCGATGAACGGTCACAGGAACTCGACAACGCGATGCGCGCGCTCGTCACCTCGACCGGTGCCCAGGGCGAAAACGTCATGCAGGTCGCCGCGGCGATGGAAGAAATGAGCGTGTCGATCAACGAGGTGTCGAACAATACCGACCGCAGCCTCGAAGCCGTGCGGCGTACCGAAACCAGCGCCCACGATGCCATGCAGACGATGGAAGCGGGCATTGCCAGCAGCCATCGCGTCGTCGGCGTGGTGACCCAGTCGCAGACGCGTATTTCGGAAGTGAATGCCTCGGTCGAGAAGATCAGCGCCGTGTCGCAGGTGATCAACGACATTGCCGAACAGACCAATCTGCTGGCGCTCAATGCCGCGATCGAGGCGGCACGTGCCGGCGAACAGGGCCGCGGCTTCGCGGTGGTCGCCGACGAGGTGCGCAAGCTGGCCGAACGCACGCGCACCAGCACCAAGGACATTGCGCTGGCCGTGACCGACATCATCCAGCTGGCCAGTTCGGCCGTCGATACGATGAGCACGACAGCCGGTGAGGTGGCCCGCTCGACCGGCGACATCGAAGCCAGCAGTACCGGCCTGCAGGCCATCTGGGACGCCAGCCGCGAAGCGGCCACCTACTCGGAAGAAATCACGCAGATGCTGCGCCAGCAATCACTCGCGTCGCATGAGGTCGCATCCAGCATGGAGCGTATTTCGGGTTCGGTCGAACAGACCACCTCCAGCGTGCAGTCGGTCGGCGATGCCGCGAGCCGGCTCCATTCGACGTCGAAGGAATTGCGCGAACTGGTGAAACACCTGGAACAGGCGCTGCACTGATGGCACCCCACTGAGTCGACGTGCCCGCCCCGAAACGGGCGCGCACCTTCCGGCATGCACCCCCAGGCGACCGTCCCGCACAACGTGGGGCGGTCGCTTTTCTTTGTGCTGCAAACCTCGGTCGATCGGCATTGCGTGCAGCGTTGTCAGGGTGCCCGGCAAGGCGCGAGGACCGCCCTGCCCGGAGGTTGGGGTGAGCGCAGCGATGCCAAACATCGCCTGTTGCACCCGCGCGGTGCCTTCGTTGGGGGTGTCGTTGAGCATCGCTGCGCTCACCCCAACCTACGAAGCCCGCCTCCACAACGCAGGTCGGGACGGACGCACCCAACCGAGGTTTTCAGGTTCATCGGTGGGGCCGGCGGTCTGCGTCGCGCCGATCAGGCACGGATCGGCGCCTGTTGTGCCCCGGTCAGGCCCTGCAGCACATCGGCCACACTCCTCGCGTGGCCAGCCACGGTCGCGGTTCCGGTGCTGTAGGACTCTATCGTTTCCAGCACCCCGGTCAGGCTCGACACCGCCTTCGACTGGCTTTCGAACATCTGCGCCACCCGCACGATCTCGATCGCCAGCGCGGAAATGTCCTTGCCGATCTCGCCCGCGCTGTTGCGCGACTTCTCGGCCAGCATGCGCACCTCGTCGGCCACCACCGCGAAGCCGCGGCCGGCCTCGCCGGCGCGTGCCGCCTCGATCGCCGCATTGAGCGCCAGCAGGTTGGTCTGGTCGGCGATCTGCTGGATCATTTCGACCACGTGCCGGATGCGATCGCTGGCCTGCGACAGGTCGCGCGCGCTGCCCCCGACTTCGCCGGCCTGGCCGGCCAGGGTGTCCACGGTATCCACCGCCTGCCTGATCACCGTCTGCTGATCGGACAGACGCGTGGTCAGGTCGCCGACCGAGGCGTACAGATCGGTCGAACAGGCTTCGAGCTGTCGTGCCGTCGCGTCGCGCGTCTGTTCGGCGGCGAGCATGATTTCGCCAAGATGGTTGAGGTCGCGCACCACCGGCACCATGCTGGCATCGACGTTGGCCGGATCGAGCCGGCTGGTGAAGTTGCCCGAACGGTAGTCGGAAATCTGCTGCACCATCACGCGCGACATGCCGGCCAGCTTGGCATTGTGCCGACGCAGGAAGAAGGCCTTGAACTCGCCGTAGTGGGCGATGAAGTTGTCCACGTATTCGTCGCGGAACGTGTCGGCCGGCCGCGTACGGAAGAAGAACACGGCCGTCAGCGTCTGGTTCAGGTTCAGGCCGAGAATTTCGCCGAAGGTCGAGAAACCGGCGATGTTGCCGCCACCGAAGATCCGCTCCAGCCCTGACAGTTCGGCGCTGTTGTAGAGGCGGCGCAGCACGCAGTCGTTGAACATGCCGGCCAGCGGTTCGCCCGGCTTGTTCGCCATGAAGGCGCGGTAGTCGCGTTCGGTCGTGCTGGCAAAGGGGGTGCGCCGCACCAGCACCAGTTCCTCGCCCGGCGCCACATCGCAGTAGAAGTCGACGCGGTCGTTGTCGACATCGAGCCGCGCCACCGAGCGCACGTACAGTTCGTTGTTGACCCGGATGGCGAACGAGTGGCTGTCGAGCCTGGCGGACAGCTGTTTGCGGTCGCAGCCGAAGGTCTTGCACAGCGCCTCGATCAGCGACACCACGCGCCCTTCGCCGTTGATCACCAGGTTGACCTGCCGGCGCTCGACCGAGGCGCTGAAGATCTGGAAACTGGTGCCGGCCGGCTCGAAGTTCTGGCTCTTGAACACGCCGAACCGCACTTGCGGCGCCATCTTCAGGAAGGCGACCAGCACATGGTTGTTGTAGCGGCGCGAACCGTCGTGCAGCCAGGTGTCGCGGAAGTCGAGCTTGCCGCCGGCCGAGCCGCCGACGAACAGGCAGGGGAAGCGCCCCGACTCGTACAGCGCCTCCATGAAGAAGGATTCGGAATTCGACAAGCCGTCGAACAGCACGTAGGCGAAAGTGTCGCGATGATCGATGTCGAGATCGACCTGCGTGGCCTGGATGCTGCGCACCAGCCGATCGATGCGCTCGCGATAGTCCATCACCCGGCCGCTCTGCCGAAGATCCTCGCTGGACAACGGAATGGCGACCACATGCGCCTCGCCGATCACGCTGCGATCGAAGCACTGCAGCACGACGCGGTCACGCCCTTCGGTCGCCTCGCAATACAGCGATCCGCCACCGCCGCTGCACAGTTCGCCCGCCGTCGTGGTCAAGGTCAGCGCGACATCCGGGAAGCGGGCGCGCAGGCTGCGCGCCACTTGCTCGATGTCCACATCGGGTGCCACATAACCGCTGATGAAGGACGGCGTGCCGACGACTGCAGCAAGCCGGGACTCAAGTTCCGCGACCCGAATCTGGAGGGTGTCGACGCCCCCTTGCCCGGAAACCGCCCTGCGTCCGAAAAGCTTCATTTCTTGTCTCCCTGTAAGTCCCGTTACCCGGCCGTGTTGCCGGGTACGAAGCGGTCTTACGGGAGGGCGTCAGCGCACTTTAGCGTGCGTCAGGCAAACATTTTGTCCGATGTCCAGAATCTGGACATTCTGTTTTGTCTTTAAACACATGGACTTGGATGTGACACTTTATCCGTCTTCAGCACTCGGCGCGCCCTGCAATACCCGGTCGGCCAGCGCACTGGCGCTGTTGAAGGCGTCCTCGACCCGTTCGCCCAGGCAACCGTCCGACGCATAGCCGAGCTTGCTCTGCGCATCCCACAGGCATTCACGTCCTAAGGCCTCGACCACCCTCGCAAAACGCCAGCGATGCGCGCGGCACATCGACGGTGCACTCGTCGCTCCGACCGCCGACAGGAAGGCTTCGAGCAGCAGCGGCTGGACCTGCTCGACGCTCAGTTCGAGGTGCTCTTGCGACCACTGAGGGCCGGCGTGAATCACCCAGCAGTCGTGGGCACTGTCGCGCTGGGATTTGCTGCTGTCGCGCGCCGCCCAGCCGAGCACCCCACTGGCTGCCGGGCGCAGGCAGTCGGCGGTATCGAGTCGTGTGTCGAACGACAACATCAAGGCCCAGCACGGCGCATAGCGGATGCGCGGCATGGCGTCGGCAAAGGCGGCGACGTCCACCTCCGTGCAGCGCCCGAACAGCGCCGCAGCCTGCGGCGCTGGCAGCGTCACCAGCACCGCATCGAAGCAGGCCGGCAGGCGGCCTTGCCCTGTTTCCAGCCACCAGCCAAGATGGTCGCGACCGAATCCGGTGATCGCGGTTTCCATATGCACCTCGGCGCCCCACAGCATGCGGGGTGCGATGGCATTCATGCCGGGTACGCCGATCCAGCGCGGCGATGCGTCCAGCCCTACCGGCGCCCAGGCGGCCGCGACACCGGCGCGCCGCCAGTCCGCGAGCTGCGCCGCCATGGCGTCGCCGCGCACCGTCATGTACTGCACGCCATGGTCGAACTGAAACCGGTCGGCACGCCGCGTTGCCAGGCGGCCGCCGGCCGCGCGTCCCTTGTCGAACACCTGCACGTTCAGGCCGGCGTCGACCAGCCGGCGGGCCAGCGTGCAGCCGGCCATGCCGGCCCCCACCACTGCAATGTCACGCACTTTTGCACTCTCCCGTTCCGGTGAAATCCGGCTTTTCACCCGTATCGACATCGAATCGTGGCCGGCGTTTGCGGCGCGCTCACGCCCGACGCGAACGGCGACGCGCCCATGCCGGCAGGCCGCCACCGGAGCCGGCACGCGCGCGCTCTGTGCTAGGGTGCGATTGAAACAGAATTGTGCGTCGGCGAGCGATGACTGCCGCGCACACCCAATCGCTCCGCCCATGCCCCGCCAACTGCTCGCCCACTACCCGCAAACCGACACGCGCTACGACGAACTGCTGTCCGGACCGTGGGCCCTTCGTCCGCACTGGCGCAGCCTGTTCGACACACTGGTGCGCGCCCGCCCGGAACAGATGCAGGAGCGGCTGAGCTCGATGCGTCGGCAGATCCGCGAAAACGGTGTCACGTACAACGTGTATGCCGACCCGCGCGGCGTCGAGCGACCGTGGGAACTCGATGCCCTGCCGCTGATCATCCCGCCGGACGAGTGGAAACAGATATCCAGCGCCATCGCACAGCGCGCCGAACTGCTGAACCGCATCCTGCTCGACGTGTACGGCCCGCAGCAGATGCTGGAGGAAGGCCTGCTGCCGCCGGCGCTGATCTACGGCCACTCCGGGTTTCTGCGGCCGTGTCACGGCATGGCGGTACCGGGCAACATCCACCTTCACCTGTACGCCGCCGATCTGGCGCGCTCGCCGGATGGCCGCTGGTGGGTGCTGAACGACCGCACGCAGGCGCCTTCGGGCGCCGGTTATTCGCTGGAAAACCGCCTCGTCATTTCACGCATCTTTTCGGAACAGTTCCGCGACCTGCGCGTCGAGCACCTGGCCAGCTTCTTCGCCACGCTGCGCGACACGCTGGCGCAGCACGCGCCGCAGAGCGATGGCCCGCCGCTGATCGTGCTGCTGACGCCGGGGCCCTACAACGAAACCTATTTCGAGCACGCCTATCTGGCGCGCTACCTGGGTTTTCCGCTGGTCGAAGGCTCCGACCTGATGGTGCGCGACGGCTGTGTCTGGCTGAAGAACCTGTCCGGCCTGCGTCGGGTACACGTGATCCTGCGCCGGCTCGACGACGACTTCTGCGACCCGCTGGAGCTGGATGGCGAATCGGCGATCGGCGTACCGGGTCTGGTCGAAGCGGCCCGTCAGGGCAATGTGCTGATCGCGAATTCGCTCGGCTCGAACCTGCTTGAATCGGGCGCCCTGCTCGGCTTTCTGCCCCGTCTGTGCCGACGCCTGCTGGGCGAGGAACTGGCCATGCCATCGCTCGCCACCTGGTGGTGCGGCGAGGAGGCGGCGCTCGAAGACGCGATCGAGAAGCTCGACAAGCTGGTGATCAAGCCGGCCTTTCCGCAGCTGCGCATCCAGTCGGTGTTCGGCCAGGATCTTGACCGGCGCGAGCGCGCCGCACTGATCGCCCGCATGCGCGCGCGACCGCACCATTACGTAGCGCAAGAACTCGTGCAGCTGTCGCAGGCACCGGTGTGGGATACCCAGCACCCGCGCCGGCTCGCGGCACGCGCAGTCGGCCTGCGCGTGTTTGCCTGCGCCTCGCCGGATGGCTACGTCGTGATGCCGGGCGGCCTGACCCGCGTCGCCTCCGAGCGCGACGCACGCGTGATCGCGATGCAGCGCGGCGGTTCGAGCAAGGACACCTGGGTGCTGACCCACGGCACGGTGAATACCTTCAGCCTGCTGCGCCGCTCGGTCGGTCCGTCGGAACTGGTGCGGGCGGGCACCAAGCTGTCCAGTCGCGTGGTCGAAAACCTGTTCTGGTTCGGCCGCTATTGCGAACGCTGCGACAACACGGCGCGCCTGCTGCGCGCGCTGATCGCACAGCACATCGAACACGGAGACATCGCGGACCATGCGCTGACCCGCCTGTGCCAGCAGAAGGGCATCCTCCCGAAAGACCTCGAAGACGCGTCGATCGGCGATCTCGAGGAGGCGCTGCGCGCGGCGGCACTCGACGCCGCGCAGCCCGGGTCGCTGGCATCCGGTCTGCACCAGCTTTCGAATGTGGCCTTCAGCCTGCGCGAACGGCTGTCGATCGACAACTGGCGCATCATCAGCCGGCTGGCCGACGACCTGAACGACGTACCGACCGAACTGGGCGAAGTGCTCGAGCGGCTGGATCGCAGCGTACTGGCGATGATGACCCTGTCAGGCTTTGCGCTCGACGGCATGACGCGCGACCAGGGCTGGCGCTTCCTGTCGGTCGGCCGGCGCATCGAACGTCTGCAGTTCATGAGCGGGGTGCTGCGCGAGGCGCTTGCCGATGGCGGAGACACGCCCGACTGGCTGCTCGAGCTGGCCGACAGCACGATCACCTATCGCTCGCGCTACATGACGCGGCCGCAGTGGCTGCCGGTCATCGACCTGCTGGTCGCCGACGAAACCAATCCGCGCTCCATCGCCTATCAGGCACTCGGGCTGACCGACTATCTGGCGCGCCTGGCCGCGCATTTCGGCACCATCGAATCGGCGGCGCTGTCGGATGCCGTGGCCGATATGCTCGCGCTGCGTGCCGACACCGACTTCCGCGCCGGCTCGCCACGCCTGCTCGCGGTCCTCGAAGCGCTGGGTACGGCGGCCTACACCCTGTCGGAACAGCTCGGGCGCCGCTTCTTCAGCCACGCCGCGACGCCGTGGCCGGGCAGCAGCAGCTGATCATGAAGCGCCTCCGCTACAACGTGCTGCACGAAACCCGCTACGCCTATGCGCGTCCGGTGTCGCTGTCGCGCCAGATGCTGCATCTGACGCCGCGCGAAACGCCGCGCCAGATCACGCTCGAGCACGCCGTCGACATCGATCCGGTGCCCGCCGAAAGGCGCGCCCGGCGGGACTACTTCGGCAATCTGGTGGACAGTTTCACGGTCAGCGCGGCACACGACGAACTGGTCGTGGTGGCCGATTCAACGGTCGAAGTGACCGGTCGCGAAGCGGCCGACAGTCCGGCGTCACCTTCGTGGGAACATGTGCGGGATCGCCTGCATCAGGTCGGTCCGGCACCGCTGCTCGAACCTTGCCAGTTCCTGTATGCCAGTCCGCACATCGAACCGCTGGCCGTCCTCGGCCGTTACGCACGACTGGATTTTCATCGGGGCCGGCCGCTGTTCGAGGCGGCCAGCGCATTGATGCAACGGATTCACCGCGACTTCGAATTCGATCCGGAGGCGACGACGGTCAGCACGCCTCTGGAAACCCTGCTGAAGGAAAGGCGCGGTGTGTGTCAGGACTTTGCGCACTTCATGATCGGCTGTCTGCGCGCACTCGGTCTGCCGGCGCGCTATGTCAGCGGCTATCTGCTGACCCTGCCGCCACCCGGTAAGCCCCGCCTGATCGGTGCCGACGCATCGCACGCCTGGGTGTCGGTGTTCTGTCCGGGCACTGGCTGGATCGACTTCGACCCGACCAACTGCGTGCAGCCGGACGATCAGCACATCACCGTCGGCTGGGGACGTGACTTCAGCGACGTGACGCCGATGCGCGGCGTCATCCTCGGCGGCGGCGAGCACACCATCGAGGTGTGTGTCACCGTCACGCCCGAAGCGCCGGCCGATCGGTCGCCCATCGCCGGGGCGCTTGAACCGGATTGAATTCCCATCCATAATGCTGGTTTTTCCTCCGCGGGCACCGTCTGCATGGGCCGAACATGGCGCAGCCGACCCGGGGTTCGATGTCCAGCAGTTGCGGCCGACCGGTGGCACTGCATCAGTGAAAGTACAGGCATGAAACAAGATATCCACCCGAATTACGTTGCCGTTGCCGTCACTTGCTCGTGTGGCAATACCTTCGAAACGCGTTCGACGCTCGGCAAGCCGCTGCACGTTGAAGTGTGCTCGCAGTGCCACCCGTTCTACACCGGCAAGCAGAAGATCATCGACACTGCAGGTCGCGTCGAGCGCTTCCGTCAGAAATACGCCAACGTGCCGCGCAGCTGATCAGGCTGCACGTACGCTGAAAGGCAGCCACTGGCTGCCTTTTTTCTTTTCCGGACGCGCTTTTTCGAGGCGGCCTACCGACCGTTGCACCCGAGCGCGTCTGGCGCCCGCACACCGCATCGCGGCAAACACTGCAGGCGCGACTGCCCCTAAAATCCGCCCGCCACCCTGACTGATCGTTCCGATGACGCTTCCGCCGTTGCTGCGCCAGACTCCGCGAAATTTCCTGATCGGTGATCCGCCGCAGACTGCCTTCGTCGTGGCTGTCGTGCTGGTGTACCTGATCACCGGGCTGTTCGGCCGCGATCCCTGGAAGGGCGACGACGCGCTGCACATCGGCATCGCGCTCGCCTTCGCACGCGAAGGCGACTGGCTGTTGCCGCGTCTGGCCGGACAGGTCTGGCTGGACAGCCCGCCGCTGTTCCACTGGGTGGCCGCCCTCACCGGCCAGATCGGCAGCTGGCTCGGTTCGAGCTTCGCCGACAGCGCACGCGTGGCAAGTGCCTTCTTCGCTGCGCTGTGGGTCTGGGGGAGCGCCGGTGCCGCACGCGAGCTGTACGGACCGCCCGCGGCGCGCATCGCGCCGCTTCTGGCGCTCGCCAACATCGGGGTCGTGGTGCATCTGCACGACGCGCAACCGGCCACCACCATGCTGGCAGCGCTCGGCCTCGGCATGTGGGCGCTGGCGCTGGTGGCGCGCAAGCCCTGGCATGGCGGTGCCGCACTGGTACTCGCACTGGCCATCGCCGGACTCGGCACCGGCCTGTGGCTGGCCGCCATTCTCCTGATCGCAGCGGCAGCCATGCCGCTGCTGCCGGTGTGGCGCAGCGTTGCCGGCACCCCGTCACGCATGGTGGCGCTGCCCCTGTCGATGGTGATCGGTGCGCTGCTCGCGGCCAGCTGGGTGCTTCTGCTCGACCCGGCTCATGCAACCCGCGTCTGGCGGCATGATCTCGACCGTCTGATTCCGGACGGCGCCCGGATCGCCGCCGATGCTGCCGACTGGATCAAGGTGCTCGCCTGGTTCGCCTGGCCGGCATTGCCACTGGCCGGCTGGGCGCTGTGGAAGCGAAGGCATCAGTGGCAGTCGCCGGTGTTTTCGCTGCCGCTGCTGCTGTTCGTGCTGCTGTTCGTGCAGGTCAGCGGTGATGGCATCGTGCGCAACCAGCGCGCACTGCCGCTGCTGGCACCGCTGGTCGTCCTCGGCAGCGCCGGTCTGCCGGCCTTGCGCCGAGGCGCGGCAAACGCGCTGGACTGGTTCGGCGTGATGACCTTTTCCCTGCTCGGCTTCGTCATCTGGCTGGGCTGGGTTGCGATGCTGACCGGCTGGCCGGAACGTTTCGCGCGTACGTTTTCGAAGCTCGAGCCCGGTTTCGTCATGGCGCTGTCGTGGGGACCCTTCATCCTCGCCACCCTGGTGTCGCTGGCCTGGTTGTGGATGCTGTGGCGCTCCCCCAGAACGCCGACACGCGGAGCCGTCACCTGGGGATGCGGCGTATTGCTGATATGGTTCCTGCTGAGCAGCCTGTGGTTGCCCTGGATCGACTACGGCCGCAGTTATCGCGACGTCGCGGGCCAGATCGCAAGGGCATTGCCGGCAGACGGCGGGTGCATTGCGTTCAGCGGGCTGCAGGACAGCCAGCGGGCGGCGTTCTATTATTTTGCGGGTCTGAAGCCGGTCAATGCGGTGAGCAAAGCCGGCCGACAATGTGACACCCTGCTTGCGTACCATGGACGGGGCGGCCAGCGCCCCGTGCTCGACGCAAGCTGGTCAGTCGTGTGGGAAGGTCGGCGACCGGGCGACCGGCACGAGCGATTCATGCTGTACAGGCGAAGCTGAACCGACGCATTCACCGACGGAAGAAAGAAAGCGGAACACATGAACCTGCTGATGCAGACATCCGCATGGCCGGCCCTGAGGTCCAAGGCGATCCAGCTGTCGCGCGTGCACCTGCGGAATTTCTTCGAACAGGACAGTGAGCGCTTTGCGCGCTATTCGCTCGCGCACGACGGCTGGCTGATGGACTACTCGAAGCAGCGCGTCGACGACGAAACCCTGTCGCTGCTGATGGAACTGGTCCATGCGCTCGACCTTCCGCGCGGCATCCGTGCGCTGGCGGCCGGCGATCAGGTGAATTTCACCGAGCGCCGCGCCGCGCTGCACATGGCACTGCGCGCGCGCGACGGCGCACACGCCGAGCTGGTGCGCGACTGCCTCGGCGCACTCGAACACTGGGTGGGTCTGATCCGCCGACGCGAGTTGCTCGGCGCAACCGGCCAGACCATTACGCACGTGGTCAATCTGGGCATCGGCGGTTCGGACCTGGGGCCGCGGCTCGCCATGGAAGCACTCGAACCGCAGTGCGACGGCCCGGTGGTCAAGCTGGTGGCCAACCTCGACCCGGTGGCGCTCGACATGGCCTTGCGCGACTGCAAGCCCGCGCACACCGCGTTCGTGTTGTCGTCGAAGAGTTTCACTACGCAGGAAACGCTGGCCAACGCGAAGGTGGCGATGAAGTGGCTGGCAGACGGGCTGGGCAGCGCGGGGGTCGGCCAGCATCTTTTTGCGGTGACCAACCGCCCTGCGGCGGCGCAGGAACTCGGGGTGCCGGCCGAACGCTGTCTGTTTCTGCCCGAGTGGGTCGGCGGCCGCTACTCGGTGTGGTCGTCGATCGCATTGCCGCTCGCCTGCGCGATCGGCATGCCGGCCTTCCGCGAAATGCTGGAGGGCGCTCGCTCGATGGACGAGCACTTCACCCAGGCGCCGATGAGCAGCAATCTGCCGGTCATGATGGGCCTCATCGATTTCTGGAACGCCAGCGGCATGGGGCTGGAAACGCTGGCCGTGCTGCCCTACAGCCATCTTCTGCGCAGCCTGCCGGCCTATCTTCAGCAGCTGGAGATGGAAAGCAACGGCAAGCGCTGCACGTCGACCGGGGAACTGAGCCGGGCGCCGAGCTCACCGGTCGTGTGGGGCGGTTCGGGCATCGTCGGTCAGCACGCCTATCACCAGCAGTTCTATCAGGGCACACGCATGATGCCCATGCATTTCATCGTGCCGCGTCATGCGCCCGACGAACGCACGCGCATGGTGCAGTTGAACGCGCTCGCGCAAAGTGCCGCGCTGATGCGCGGCAAGACGCGCGACGAGGCACTTGATGAACTGCGGCGCAGCGGGCTGTCGGAGCAGGAAGCCACCCGGTTGTCACCACATGTCGCCTGCCCGGGCAACCAGCCCAGCACCACGCTGCTGATGCCGCAACTGAATCCACGCACGCTCGGCCAGTTGCTTGCGATGTATGAACACAAGGTGTTCGTGCAGGGCTGGCTGCTGGGCATCAACAGCTTCGACCAGTACGGCGTCGAATACGGCAAGCAGATGGCGCGCGCACTCGCCAGCGGAAACCTGCCGGCCGATGCCGATGCGTCCACCCGCGGTCTGCATGCTGCGCTCGGCAAGCCGGGCTGACGGCTGACGCCGGCCTGTTTGCCGGCGTCAGCCGCCGGTGTTTCCACGGAATCTCGTTACGGCGCGAGCCTGACGCGTGACCATGCCGTTCCTGGCTGGGCGCGCCGGTACAGCAACCGGTCGTGCAGGCGATCCGACCTGCCTTGCCAGAACTCGATCGCATCGGGCTGCAGGCGGTAGCCACCCCAGTTGTCAGGACGCGGCGGCGCCGAGCCGAATTTCGCCTCGAACTGCCGGACCCGTTCGGCCAGCGACTCGCGACTCGGAATCTCCCGGCTCTGTGGTGACGCCCAGGCGCCGAGCCGGTTGCCGAGCGGACGCAGCGAAAAATAGGCGTCCGACTCCTCCGCGCTGACCCGGGTCACCCTGCCCTCGATGCGGATCTGCCGTTCCAGCGCCGCCCAGAACAGCAGCAGGCTGGCGTGCGGATTGCCGGCAAGCTCGTCGCCCTTGCGACTGTCGTAGTTCGTGAAGAAGACGAATCCGTCATCGCCATAGCCGCGCAGCAGCACGATGCGGGCACTGGGGCGGCCATCGGCGCCGACGGTGGCCAGCGTCATCGCATTCGGATCGCGCTCGACCACGCGACCGGCGTCTTCGAACCAGCTGCGGAACTGCACGATCGGATCATCGGATGCGGCCGTCTCGTCAAGGCTGCCGAGGGTGTAGTCGATGCGGTGCTGGGTCGGGTCCATCAAAGTCTCCTTCATTCGGGTGCGGGAATGCGTTCGAGCCCGGCGACTTTTGCGCCAGCAGTCAGCTTGCGGGACGCGAACCAGCCCGCGTTGGTTTCGAGCGCGTAGCGCGCCGGCCGGGTCGCGCAGTGCGATGTTTCGTCGTGCGGCTTCATGTCGGCAATGTTGATGACCACGCCTTGCGCGTCGATGAAGGCGACGCTGAGCGGAATCAGCGTGTTGCGCATCCACATGCAATGCGTCTGCACCTGCGGGAACACGAACAGCATGCCCGCATCGGCCGGCATTTCGGTGCGGTGCATCAGGCCGGTCATGCGCGCCGACTGCGTGTGCGCGACTTCAGCCTTGACGCGGTACATGCCGACCGCCAGATCCACTGCAGGCGGCGCGGCATGAGTGCCGGTGCTCAGTGCAATCCATAGCAGGCAGAACAGTCTTCGGGTCATGGCAGGCGGTCAGGTGGCATGGAGGGTGACGGAAACGAAGCGGAACGTATTGATCGACATCAGTTTGCGCTTGATCGGACGGGGCTGCGCAGGGCGGATGGCGCAACGCTGTCGGGCGCCGCCTCCTGCCATTGACCCGGTTGCAGGCCGCCGAGTTGCCACGGGCCGATGGCGATACGGATCAGACGCAGCGTCGGATGGCCGATCGCTGCCGTCATCCGGCGGACCTGGCGGTTGCGCCCCTCGCGGATGTCGAGTTCGAGCCAGCAGGTGGGTACCGCGATGCGGTGGCGCACCGGCGGGTCGCGCGGCCACAGATCGGCTGGTTCGTCGATGGGGCGCACGGTGCACGGGCGCGTCGGACCGTCCTTCAGCGTCACACCGGCACGCAGACGATCCAGCGCAGCCTCGTCCGGCACACGTTCGACCTGCACCCGGTAGCGCTTCACCATCTTGTGCTTCGGATCGGTGATGCGATGCTGCAGCACGCCGTCGTCGGTCAGCAGCAGCAGGCCTTCGCTGTCGGTGTCCAGGCGACCGGCCGGATAGACTCCGGGTACGTCGACCCAGTCCGCCAGCGTCGGATGCAGACCGTCGGCGGAAAACTGGCAGATCACGCCGAACGGCTTGTTCAGCAGCAGGAGACGGCTCACGCAGGCACGCCGGACGGCGCATCCGAATGTCCGAAACGGCGCGAAAAACGCAGCTGCTCCGGATACGGAAAGAAGTCCTGTATGTGACCTTCGCGGATGCGCTGCTGCGTTTCCTGCCAGAACTTCACGTCCAGCAGGTCGCGGTGATACTTCAGGAAGGCGGCCCTCACCTTGGGCGTCGACAGCAGGAAGGTGGCGAACTCTTCCGGAAAGATGTCGTTGCGCGCCACCGAATACCAGACCTCGCCCGACATTTCATGCTCGAAGCTGGGCGCCGGCGGAATGCGGCGGAAGTTGCAGTCGGTCAGGAATTCGATCTCGTCGTAGTCGTAGAACACGACCCGGCCGTAGCGGGTGACGCCGAAGTTCTTCCACAGCAGGTCGCCCGGGAAGATGTTGGCGACCGCCAGTTCGCGGATCGCATTGCCGTACTCGTACACCGCGTGATCGATCTGTTCCTCGCTGGCCGTTTCGAGGTAGATGTTCAGCGGAATCATGCGCCGCTCGATGTAGCAGTGGCGGATCACCAGCGTGTCGCCGTCGCGTTCGATCATCGACGGCGCCAGCTCTTCGAGCTGCTCCAGCAACTCGGGCGTGAAGCGATGCGCCGGCAGCGCGATGTCGGAAAACTCGATCGTGTCAGCCATGCGGCCGACGCGGTCCACCTGCTTCACCATCAGGAACTTGCGCTTCACCGTTGCCCGGTCGGTGTCCTTCGAGCTGCCGAACTTGTCCTTGATGATCTTGAATACGTAGGGGTAGGACGGCAGCATGAACACCAGCATGACCAGACCGCGGATGCCGGGTGCCTCGACGAAATTGTCGTTCGAGTGACGCAGGTGATTGATCAGGTCGCGGAAGAACATGGTCTTCCCCTGCTTGCCCAGCCCGAGCATCGTGTAGATCTCGGAGCGCGGCTTCTTCGGCATCAGGGCGCGCAGGAAATGCACATTGGCCGACGGCACCTGCATGTCGGCCATGAAGTAGGCACGCGACAGCGAGAACATGACGCTGACCCGCCAGGGTTCGAGCAGGATGGCGTCGAGAAACAGCCCGCCCTTGCGGTCATGCAGCACCGACACCATGAACGGATACTCCTGGTGACCGTTGATCGCCTTGCCGATCACATAGGCCGCCTTGTTGCGGTAGAAGGCCGAACTGAGCACCTGCAACTGGAAGTTGGCTTCCCGCTGCGGCCATTCGCCACCCAGATGCGACTGCACGGCGCGCATCACGTAATCGACGTCGCGGTCGAGGTCGGTGTAGGGCCGTTTCCAGCCGAAATCGCTGAAGATGGTTTTCATCGCCACCCGCAGGCCTGACTGGTTCGGGTAGTAGCTGCGCCAGGTCGGCGGCGAACTTTCGATCAGTTCGGTCGAAATGGCCGGCCGGACGAAGATGAAGTCGTTGTGGAAATACTGCCGGTGCAGGATCTTGGTCGTGACCGAATTGAAGAAGGTTTCGGCCAGTTCCGGCTGCTGGTGATTCACGAGCAGACCGATGTACAGCAGCTTGGCCTGCTGCCAGGTGTTGTCGTCCAGCGAATCGGCATGAAACTCGTTGTGCAGCCGGTCGACGCACTCGCGCACGCGGTCGTCGTAATACTGGATGCGCTCGCGGATGCAGCGGTGCTGGCCCTGCCAGTCCGCCTGCTCGAAGCGCTCCTTGGCATTGCCGCTGACCATGCGGAAAAGGCGATAGTGCTTGTCGAAGCCGTCGATCAGCGCCTGCGCAATGGCCTGGGCGACCCGGTTCTGGCCTGCCGGAAGATTCATGTGCTGTCCGCCCTGTCTGTGAAGGTCTGGATTCTATTGCGGGAGGGCGCCTGACGGGCACCCGCGCCGCGCGATCGCGCCCTGCAGATGCAGCAGGTGTCGCATCAAATCGCGATTGGGGGATAATCGCGCTGGCCCGCTGGCGGCAACCCCGCCGCAGGGACTATAACCAGACAACACACCAAGGAGCTGGATGGCATGAGTACAACTCACATCAAGATTCCCGCCGAGGGGACAAAGATCGTCGCGGGCAAACCGGTCCCGGACAATCCCATCATCCCGTTCATCGAAGGCGACGGCATCGGCGTGGACATCACGCCGGTCATGAAGGACGTCGTGGATGCAGCGGTGGCGAAGGCCTACGGCGGCAAGCGCAAGATCACCTGGATGGAGGTGTATGCAGGCGAGAAGGCCACCCGGATGTACGGCCCTGACGTATGGCTGCCCGAAGACACGCTGGCAGCGCTGAAGGAATACGTGGTGTCGATCAAGGGCCCGATGACGACGCCGGTCGGTGGCGGCATCCGCTCGCTCAACGTGGCGCTGCGTCAGGAGCTTGATCTGTACGTCTGCCTGCGCCCCGTGTGCTACTTCCAGGGCGTACCCAGCCCGGTCAAGCACCCCGAACAGATCAACATGGTGATCTTCCGCGAGAACACGGAAGACATCTACGCCGGCATCGAATGGCAGGCCGAGTCGGACGGTGCGCGCAAGGTGATCAAATTCCTGCGCGACGAAATGGGCGTCAAGAAGATCCGCTTCCCCGAAACATCGGCGATCGGCATCAAGCCGGTGTCGCGCGAAGGCTCGGAACGTCTGATCCGCAAGGCGCTGCAGTACGCGGTGGACAACGATCGCAAGTCGGTCACCTTCGTGCACAAGGGCAACATCATGAAGTTCACGGAAGGCGGCTTCCGCGACTTCGGTTACGGGCTGGCGCAGAACGAGTTCGGTGCCGAGCCGATCGATGGCGGCCCGTGGTGCAAGTTCAAGAACCCGAAGACCGGACGCGACATCATCGTCAAGGACGCGATCGCCGACGCCTTCCTGCAGCAGATCCTGCTGCGCCCGGCCGATTACGACGTGATCGCCACGCTGAATCTGAACGGCGACTACATCTCCGACGCGCTGGCAGCACAGGTCGGCGGCATCGGCATTGCGCCGGGCGCCAATATTTCGGATCAGTACGCCGTGTTCGAAGCCACGCACGGCACGGCGCCGAAGTACGCCGGGCTGGACAAGGTGAATCCGGGTTCGCTGATCCTGTCGGCCGAAATGATGCTGCGCCACATGGGCTGGCTCGAAGCGGCCGACCTGATCATCGCGTCGATGGAACGAGCGATCGGCGACCGGCAGGTGACCTACGACTTTGCCCGTCTGATGGAGGGCGCGAATGAAGTGTCCTGCTCGGAATTCGGCCGCGCCATGATTGCACGCATGTAGTCCGGCACATACCGTGCGTCCGAAACGAAGTATCGGGCGCACGGCAGTACACAACAAAAAACCCGGTCTTGGACCGGGTTTTTTGTTGTGTACTGCCTGGAACGCGATCAAGCGGCCTGAATGTTCGCTGCCTGTTTGCCTTTCGGGCCTTGCGTCACTTCGAAACTCACCTTCTGACCTTCCTTGAGCGTTTTGAAGCCTCCCATCTGGATCGCGGAGAAATGCGCAAACAGATCCTCGCTGCCGTCGTCAGGAGTGATGAAGCCGTAACCTTTGGAATCGTTGAACCACTTCACAGTGCCAGTTGCCATTGTTGTCTTCCTCTCAGCTGCTCGAATGACCCGAAATCCCCGTTGTGTGTGCACTTCAAGTTCTGATGCTCTGACTCCGGGAACTACGGACCCTGCGGGAACTCCGCAACGGACTGAGAATCCGATCACGCAAGAGCTTGAACCAAGTACAAATCGGCTTTTAGCCCAGATGTCCTGAACGGTCAAGACGTTTTCGTTGTGCAGTACGGCACATCATCATGGCCACCATCCGGGCCCGGTTCGCGATGAAGGCATCGCTCGGGTTCCCTCCGGAATGAGCACCAGCCGAGCGGATCGGGCACATGTAGACGCTACGGAAAAGACCCCTGAAAGCCGTAGAATTCCCGTGTTGCAGAGCGGTTGATTGTGATTAGAATGAGGCCATGGTTACACGCAAGCAGGAAGAAACACTTCTTGAGCTTGAAAAGAACAGGGCTGAGCCCCCACCTCTCTTCAAGGTCATGGTGTTGAATGACGATTACACCCCGATGGACTTCGTGGTTGGAGTGCTCCAGAGGTTTTTTGCCATGAGCAGGGAACAGGCTACCCGCGTGATGCTCAAGGTACATACGGAGGGCGCCGGAGTTTGCGGCATTTACCCCAGGGACGTAGCAGCGTCCAAGGTCGAACAGGTGTGTACCTTTGCCCGCCAGCATCAACATCCGCTGGCGTGTGTCATGGAGGAAAATTGAAATGATCGCGCAGGAGTTGGAAGTCAGTCTTCACATGGCATTCGTCGAAGCACGGCAGAAGCGCCATGAATTCATCACGGTCGAGCACCTGCTGCTCGCGCTGCTCGACAATCCTTCAGCCGCCGAGGTACTGCGTGCCTGCGCCGTCAATATCGACGACCTGCGCAAGGAGTTGTCCGCCTTCATCAACGAGCACACGCCCGTGGTCGATGGCAGCGAAGAGATCGACACGCAGCCGACGCTCGGATTCCAGCGCGTGATCCAGCGCGCCATCCTGCACGTCCAGTCGTCCGGAAAGAAGGAAGTTACCGGTGCGAATGTGCTGGTCGCGATCTTCGGCGAAAAGGATTCGCACGCGGTGTATTTCCTGCAGCGCCAGGGCGTGACGCGACTGGATATCGTCAATTTCATTTCGCACGGCATCACCAAGTCGGCACAACCCGCGGCAGCGAACAAGCCCGAGGCCGAGCAGTCCGAGCAGGAGCCGGAAGGCAGCCAGGCCGGCGGTGCGCTCGACAGCTTCACGCAGAACCTGAACGCGCAGGCGCTGATGGGCAAGATCGACCCGCTGATCGGTCGCGATGACGAACTCGAACGCGTTATCCAGACGCTGTGCCGCCGGCGCAAGAACAACCCGCTGCTGGTGGGCGAAGCCGGCGTTGGCAAGACTGCGATCGCCGAAGGTCTCGCGCGCCGCATCATCGAAGGCCGAGTGCCCGACATCCTTGCCGATGCGACGATCTACGCGCTCGACATGGGTGCGCTGCTCGCCGGCACCAAGTATCGCGGCGACTTCGAGCAGCGACTGAAGTCGGTGCTGAAGCAATTGCTCGACAACGCGAACGCGATCCTTTTCATCGATGAAATCCACACGCTGATCGGCGCAGGCGCTGCGTCCGGCGGCACGCTCGACGCGTCCAACCTGTTGAAGCCGGCGCTGTCTTCCGGCCAGCTGAAGTGCATCGGCGCAACGACCTATACCGAGTACCGTGGCGTGTTCGAGAAGGATCACGCGCTGTCGCGCCGGTTCCAGAAGATCGACGTGAATGAACCGAGCGTCCAGGAAACCGTATCGATCCTGAAGGGCTTGAAATCGCGCTTCGAACAGCATCACGGCGTCAAGTATTCGTCGACCGCGCTGTCTTCGGCGGCGGAGCTTTCGGCGCGCTACATCAACGACCGCCATCTGCCCGACAAGGCGATCGACGTGATCGACGAAGCCGGTGCAGCCCAGCGCGTGTTGCCCAAGTCGAAGCAGAAGAAGGTGATCGGCAAGACCGAGATCGAAGAGATCGTCGCGAAGATCGCGCGTGTTCCTTCGCAGCACGTGTCCAACGATGATCGCTCTGCGCTGCGCAACCTCGACCGCGATCTGCGGAACGTAGTGTTCGGTCAGGACAAGGCCATCGACGCCCTGGCAACGGCGATCAAGATGTCGAGATCCGGTCTGGGCAATCCTCAGAAGCCGATCGGCAGTTTCCTGTTCAGCGGTCCGACCGGCGTCGGCAAGACGGAAGTCGCCCGACAGCTCGCCTACTGCATGGGCATCGAACTGGTCCGTTTCGACATGTCCGAATACATGGAACGCCACGCAGTCAGCCGGCTGATCGGCGCGCCGCCGGGCTATGTCGGCTTCGACCAGGGCGGGCTGCTGACCGAAGCCGTCACGAAAAAGCCGCACTGCGTGCTGCTGCTCGACGAGATCGAAAAGGCACACCCGGACATCTACAACATCCTGCTCCAGGTGATGGATCACGGCACCTTGACCGACAACAACGGACGTCAGGCCGACTTCCGCAACGTGGTCATCATCATGACGACCAACGCCGGCCAGGAAACATTGCAGAAATCGGTGATCGGCTTCACCGACGACCGCAAGCCGGGCGACGAAATGGTCGACATCAAGCGCCTGTTCACGCCGGAGTTCCGCAACCGTCTTGATGCCATCATTTCCTTCAAGCCACTCGATCGCGAAATCATCCTCCGCGTGGTCGACAAGTTCCTGATGCAACTGGAAGGGCAGCTGCAGGAGAAGAAGGTCGAGGTGGTTTTCTCGGACACGCTGCGTGCATGGCTCGCAGAGTCCGGATTCGACCCGCTGATGGGTGCGCGTCCGATGTCGCGTCTGATTCAGGACACGATCCGCTCGGCACTGGCCGACGAGTTGCTGTTTGGTCGCCTGACCAATGGCGGCAAGGTGACCATCGACATCGATGCCGACAAGAAGGTGAAGCTGGTATTCGACGAAGAGGAAGCTGTCGCACCGGCGTGATGCCGGTAATGACAGCAGAGGCGGCCCACGGGCCGCCTCTTTTTTTGCCCCGGCTTTTTTACCCCGTTTTTCTTGCCCCGACTTCTACCGTGTTTCCAATGGGAAAGGACACATCATGACCATTCAGACAGCCGATCTGTGCGATCAATTCGAAGCCGAACTGCGGGTCTGCGCGCCCATGTTCCGCAGCTTCGGTGGGCGCAGCGCTTTTGGTGGTCCGATCAGTACGTTGAAGCTGTTCGAAGACAACGGGCTCGTGCGCAAGGCACTCGAGAATCCGGGCAACGGCAAGGTGCTGGTGGTTGATGGGGGCGGATCGATGCGACGGGCGCTGGTCGGCGACCAGATCGCCGAACTGGCAGTGAAAAATGGCTGGGCAGGTATCGTCGTCTATGGCTGCATCCGCGACTCCGCCGCCATTTCGCAGATGAATATCGGGGTGATGGCGCTCGGTACCCATCCGCTGAAAACCGTGAAACGCAATGAAGGCCAGAGCGACATCGTGGTCAGCTTCGGCGGCGTCGACTTCGTACCGGGACATTATCTGTATGCGGATGGCGACGGCGTCATCGTGAGCACGCGCGCGCTGATCTGACGCGAATTTGGGTATCGCAGCGCACCATAATCTGTGCATTTTCCGGATATATTTCACACCTGAGGATGCAAAAAACAATCAAGTCTTTGTTTTTAAATATCTATATATTTCTTATATCTTATAGAAGACCTCTTGTTGCTTTGCCCAAGGGTCTTTATACTTCGGCTGTCACGATCGTCGCCTGACAGTGCTGTCAGTCGGCTTCCGGGCGCCCGGCCTGCCTGTCACCACCCATGACGTCATGCCAACGCGGATTTCGTGGTTCGGCCCGCACCAGCACGCGATGGCCGAAAACATGTCCGGACAACGCAACCGGACAGGGGCGTCAAGCCGCTTCAGATTCAGATGCAGGCCGCGCAGTGCGCATGCGCTGAACGACCGTTTTTTGTTTTTTCTCCGAGGATGAGCAATGAGCACGAAAGATCAGGAAATCGCCAAGATTCAGAAGGACTGGGACGAGAACCCCCGCTGGAAGGGCATCAAGCGCGGCTACACCGCGGCCGACGTCTATCGCCTGCGCGGTTCGTTCCCGGTCGAGTACTCGCTGGCCCGCCGCGGCGCTGAAAAGCTGTGGGATCTGGTCAACAACGAGCCGTTCGTCAACTGCCTCGGCGCACTGACCGGCGGTCAGGCCATGCAGCAGGTGAAGGCCGGCGTGAAGGCGATCTACCTGTCGGGATGGCAAGTTGCCGCGGACAACAATTCGTACGAAGCGATGTACCCCGACCAGTCGCTGTACCCGGTTGATTCGGTGCCGACCGTCGTGAGCCGCATCAACAACAGCTTCAAGCGCGCGGACGAAATCCAGCACGCCAAGGGCATCTACGAAGGCGACAAGGGCTACATCGACTACTTCGCCCCGATCGTGGCGGACGCGGAAGCCGGTTTCGGTGGCGTGCTCAACGCCCACGAACTGATGAAGGCGATGATCCGCGCCGGCGCCGGTGGTGTGCATTTCGAAGACCAGCTGGCGTCCGTTAAGAAATGCGGTCACATGGGCGGCAAGGTGCTCGTGCCGACGCAGGAAGCCGTGCAGAAGCTGATCGCTGCCCGTCTGGCTGCCGACGTCTACGGCGTGCCGACACTGATCCTGGCCCGTACCGATGCGGAAGCCGCTGACCTGCTGACCAGCGATTGCGACGCCAACGACAAGCCCTTCGTCACCGGCGAGCGCACGGCCGAAGGCTTCTACAAGACCAACAAGGGTCTGGACCAGGCCATCTCGCGCGGCCTCGCCTACGCACCGTATGCCGATCTGATCTGGTGCGAAACCGGCACGCCGGACCTGGCATTCGCCAAGGCTTTCGCCGATGCGATCCACGCCAAGTTCCCGGGCAAGCTGCTGGCCTACAACTGCTCGCCGTCGTTCAACTGGAAGAAGAATCTGGACGATGCGACCATCGCCAAGTTCCAGCGCGAACTGGGCGCCATGGGCTACAAGTACCAGTTCATCACGCTCGCCGGCATCCACAACATGTGGTACCACATGTTCGATCTGGCGCAGGACTACGTCGCCCGCGGCATGTCGGCCTACGTCGAGAAGGTGCAGGAGCCGGAATTCGCTGCACGCGACCGCGGCTACACCTTCGTGTCGCACCAGCAGGAAGTCGGTACCGGCTACTTCGACGACGTGACCACCACGATCCAGGGTGGTGCTTCATCGGTGACCGCGCTGACCGGTTCGACCGAAGAAGAACAGTTCCACTGAGTTCGGCCCCCGCGCGAGCGGAAAGAGAAAGCCGCCGGATGCAGATCCGGCGGCTTTTTTCATGCGTTCGCTGAAGTTTGCCCGCGATTACTCGTCGTCACCCGACTGAGGCAATTCCGGCATGTGGGTGCCGCCGGATTCCCAGTAAGCCAGGTCTCCGTACGTCAGTTTCAGCAGATCCACGAACAGCCGGACACGCAGCGGCAGATGGCGGCGCTGTGGAAACAGCGCAAAGATGCCCATCGGCGGCGCGGCGAAGTCGTGCAGCACCTCCATCAGCGCGCCCGAGGCCAGGTCCTCGCGCACCTCCCAGTACGAACGCCAGGCCAGCCCGAGTCCGCTGACCGCCCAGTCGCGCAGCACGGCTCCATCGTTGCATTCGACCAGGTGCGTGATGCGCAAGGTCAGCGGCTCGCCATGCGCCATGAAGTTCCAGCCGCGCGACTGCGCGCGGTTCGGCCCGAGTCCCAGACAACGGTGCTGCAGAAGGTCGTAGGGATGACCCGGCTTGCCGAAGCGCTGCAGATATTCCGGGCTCGCCACGACGACGCGACGCGTCTCGCCCAATTTAATACTGATCATGCTGGAATCCGGAAGGCTGCCGATCCGGACTGCGCAGTCCACATTCTCGTTCACCAGATCGACCATGCGATCGGTCAGATCCAGAGAAATCTTGACCTCCGGATTGAGGCCCATGAAGCGTTTCACCAGCGGCGCGACATGACGGCGACCGAAGCCGGCAGGTGCGCTGACGCGCAGCAGACCCGTGGCACGCGCTCCGCCGGCACCCACAGCGGCATCGGCGCTGGCCATCTCGTTCAGGATGCGCTGGCAATCTTCAAGGTAGGCCGTGCCTTCATGGGTCAGCGTGAGCTTGCGGGTCGTGCGCAGCATCAATTTGACGCCCAGCCGCTCTTCCAGCGAGTCAATGCGCCTTCCGATCACCGCGGGTTGCACGCCTTCGAGCTTGGCGACTGCCGACAGGCTGCCTTGGGCGGCAACCGAAACGAAGGATTCGATCTCTTTGAACCGGTCCATTTTGTACTTTTAGTAAAAGATAAATGTACTTAAGCGGAGCTTAACTATTACATAAGGAAAGTCTAGTATTTGTGCAGATGCAGCAATTCACGCCGGGCACAAGCCGGTCTGATGCATCGGACGTTAGACCTCGGTCCTCCCGTCTGCAGATGGCGCAACCCGACTTCTGCGGCACATCCTTCCGGCGACGGCACCACCGCTGATCGGCTGGATGTGAGGGATGGCCACCTCTGGTCCGGAGCACGTAGCACTTCCGCTCACGTCACACCGGCTCGCGAACTGCCATCGGAGCGCACGCTTATGACTATTGCTGAATCGACCCAGAAGCTCGACCGCACAGCGGAACTGCCGGAAGGCGTGATCATCACGGCACCGGTCAGTGCCGAGTACCGCACCATCCTGACGCACGAAGCCCTTGCGCTGCTCGCCAAGCTCCACCGTCAGTTCGAGCCCCGTCGTCGTGAAGCGCTCGCAGCCCGTGTCAAGCGCGCGGCCGAACTCGACGCCGGCACGCCGATGGACTTCCTGCCCGACACGCTGCACGTCCGCGAAGGCAACTGGAAGATCGCACCGCTGCCCCAGGCGCTCCAGCGCCGGCGCATCGAAATCACCGGGCCGACCGAGCGCAAGATGGTGATCAACGCGCTGAATGCCGGCGCCGACAGCTACATGAGCGATTTCGAAGATTCGAATTCGCCTTCGTGGGACAACCAGATTACCGGGCAGATCAATCTGCGTGACGCCATCCGCCGCACCATCAGCGTCGAGAAGGACGGCAAGACCTACGCGCTGAACGATGAAGTGGCCGTGCTCCAGGTGCGTCCGCGCGGCTGGCATCTCGACGAGAAGCATGTGTTGATCGATGGTCAGCGCGTATCCGGCGGTCTGTTCGATTTCACGCTTTATTTCTTCCACAACGCGAAGGAATTGATCGCGCGTGGCGCAGGCCCGTTCTTCTATCTGCCGAAGCTGCAGAGCCATCGCGAAGCCCGGCTGTGGAACGACGTGTTCGTCGCCGCCCAGGAGGCACTCGGCATCCCGCGCGGCACGATCAAGGCCACGGTGCTGATCGAAACGCTGCACGCCGCGTTCGAAATGGACGAAATCCTGTACGAATTGCGCGATCACAGTGCAGGCCTGAATGCCGGACGCTGGGATTACATCTTTTCGTGCATCAAGGCGATGCGCAACAACCGTGACTTCTGTCTGGCTGACCGCAGCAAGATCCTGATGACCGTACCGTTCATGCGTGCGTATGCGCTGTCGCTGATCAAGACCTGCCACAAGCGCGGCGCACCGGCGATCGGCGGCATGAGCGCGCTGATTCCGAACAAGAAGGATCCGGACGCCAACGAAAAGGCGCTTGCCGGCATCCGTGCCGACAAGCATCGCGACGTGACCGACGGTTACGACGGCGGCTGGGTGGCCCACCCGGGTCTCGTCGCGCCGGCGCTGGCGGAATTCGTCGCCGTACTGGGCGACCGGCCGAACCAGTTCGACAAGCAGCTGCCGGACGTCAATTACGGTGCGGCCGACCTGCTCGACTTCCGTCCCGAAGGCCCGATCACGGAAACCGGCCTCCGTACAAACATCAACGTCGGCATCCACTACCTCGGCGCCTGGATGGACGGCAACGGCTGCGTGCCCATCCACGGCCTGATGGAAGATGCCGCGACGGCCGAAATCAGCCGGGCACAAGTGTGGTCCTGGATCCGCAGCCCCAAGGGAATTCTGGACGACGGCCGCAAGGTCACGGCAGACATGGTGCGCGCGCTGATCCCGCAGGAACTGGACAAGATCAAGGCGCTGCTTGGCGCCGGCTACAAGGACACCTACATGCGTGCCGCCAACCTGTTCGGCGACATGTGCGTGGCCACGGAACTGGCCGACTTTCTGACGCTGCCGGCTTACGAACGCATGGAGTAAGCCTTACCCACCGCAGCATCACTGACGGCACCCCACAAGGGTGCCGTTTTTCTTTTCAGCCCCTCATACCGGGAGCGGAAACAAAAAGGCCCGGAAACCGGGCCTTTGACATTCCTGCAGTGCGTCTGCGCGCACTTACTCCATCGGGAAAACCTTGCCCGGAGCGATCTTGCCGTCGGAACGGCCCTTGAGGTAGGCATACAGGCCGTCGGCCTTTTCGCCCTTCAGGAAAGGATGCGGCGGCATGCCGCGATCAGCGTGCGATCCATCGACCACGATGCCGATGAATTCTGCCTTCGTGTACTTCTTCAGTCCTTCGATCAGCGACGGACCGACCATGCCTTCCTGGTTGGCACCGTGACAGCGCTCACACGCCGCCGCACGCCAGGTACGCCAGCCGGTCATGGTCTTGGCGTCGACCTTGTTGCCTTCGGCAACGGTATAGGGGGCAGCGTCCTGCGCCATGGCTGTAGCCGCCATTGTAGCGAGCACGATACCTACCAGATGTTTGCGAATCACGATCAACTCTCCTCGATTAATGGGTGATGGTGCAGTTGGAAAAACGAATGTTCGGGTCAAAAGGATTACATGACCTGCGATAAACAAGGGATAAGTATCCGCTTATGGCTTTAACCCATCGAACTTATAATGTTATCGCGTGACTCCCGTTAAAAAAAGGGATGGCACAAACTTTCAAATAATCAAAGGCTTCCGGTCGAACCGAAGCCACCTTCACCGCGCTCCGACGCATCGAACGTGTCGACACGGCGCAGTTGCACCTGTACGACGGGTACGACCACGAGTTGTGCAATGCGCTCCATCGGTTGAAGGACAAACGGCGTGTCGCCCCGGTTCCACAGCGACACGAAAATCTGCCCCTGATAGTCGGAATCGATCAAGCCGACCAGGTTGCCCAGTACGATGCCGTGCTTGTGACCGAGACCGGAACGCGGCAGCACGATCGCTGCCAGGCCGGGATCGGCCAGATGGATGGCGATGCCGCTCGGCACGAGCAGCGTGTCACCCGGATGGACGGTGGTCGTCGCCTCGATGCAGGCACGCAGGTCGAGGCCGGCCGAGCCGGGCGTCGCATAAGCCGGCAGAGCGTCGTTCAGGCGTGGGTCAAGGATCTTGTAATCAAGCACGGACATTGCGGGTTCAGTCCTTCAGCAGTCGGGAAATATGTTCGAGAACGGCGCGCGCCACAGCGGGCTTGGACGCACGTTCCAGCGGGTGGCGGCCTGCGTCGTCATACAGCACAACCAGATTGTCTTCGCTGCCGAGACCATCCGACACCAGATTGCCGACAACCAGCGGCAGCCGCTTGCTGCGCCGCTTGTCCTGCGCGTAACTGTCGAGATCATGGCTTTCCGCGGCGAAGCCGACGCAGAATGGCGCGTCTGCGCGCGCCGCCACTTCGGCGAGGATGTCGGGATTGCGCACCAGTTCCAGTGACATCGAATCGGCCGACTTCTTGATCTTGCGCCCGCTCGGGCTGGCCGGCCGGTAATCGGCGACCGCTGCCACCGAAACGAACACGTCGGTACCGGACAGGTTGTTCAGCACCGCGTCGCGCATGTCACGCGCACTCGCCACGTCGATGCGCCGAACGCCGCGGGGCAGTCCGAGCGCCGTCGGACCGCTGACCAGCGTGACACAGGCCCCGGCCCGCACAGCCGCCTGCGCCAGCGCATAACCCATGCGTCCGGAACTCAGATTGGTGATGACACGCACCGGATCGATCGCCTCGGACGTCGGCCCCGCGGTGATCAGCACCTGCCTGCCGGCCAGTGACTTCGGCGTGAAATGCGACAGCACCGCGTCCAGCAGATCCGCCGGCTCGACCATGCGCCCGGCACCGATTTCGCCACAGGCCTGCTCGCCGGCCGCCGGGCCCTCCATATATGTACCGTCGCCCACCAGCGTTGCAACATTGCGTCGGGTTGCCGGGTGTTCCCACATCTGGCGGTTCATCGCGGGTGCAACCATCAACGCGCAGCCTTTGTCACGGGCGAGGCACAAGGTGCTCAGCAGGTCGTCCGCCCTGCCCTGCGCCAGTCGTGCAATGCAGTCTGCCGTCGCGGGCGCAATCAAGATGAGCTGAGCGTCGCGCGTCAGGTCGATGTGCGCCATGCCGTTGGGCATGCGCGCGTCCCAAGGATCTGACCACACGGCTTGACCGGTGATGGCCCGGAAGGTCGCCGGTCCGACGAAATGCTGGGCGGACTCGGTCATCACGACACGCACGTCCGCACCGGCCTTTACCAGCAGCCGCGCCAGCTCGGCCGACTTGTAGGCCGCCACACCACCGCTGACGCCCAGCACCACGGCACGCCCGGACAGTTCGGAGACGGGTTTCATGACGATGTAGTATCCTGATCCGGTTTAACCCTTGGATTGTAACGCGATGGCGATCAAGGACTGGAGCGCGGACCAGCGTCCGCGCGAGCGGCTGCTGACGCACGGCGCGGAGTCACTGTCGCCGGCCGAACTGCTGGCCATCTTCCTGCGTGTCGGCGTGACCGGCAAGTCGGCGGTCGATCTGGCGCGCGATCTGCTCGAACACTTCGACAACAGTGTGCTCGCGCTGAGCACCGCTCCGCTTGAAGAGCTGTGCCGCGTCAAGGGCATGGGCACGGCGAAATCGGTGCAGCTCAAGGCCACACTCGAACTGGCGCGCCGCGCGCTGTCCGAACAGATGAAGGCTCGCGATGCGCTGAGTTCGCCCGACGCCGTGCGCAACTGGCTGAAGCTGCGCCTCGGCGGGCTTGGCCACGAAGTGTTCATGGTGCTGCTGCTCGATGCACAGAACCGCCTGGTGCAGGCCGTCGAACTGTTCCGCGGCACGCTGACGCAAACCAGCGTGTATCCGCGCGAGGTGGTCAAACTGGCACTGGCGCACAACGCGGCCAGCGTCATCCTTGCTCACAACCATCCGTCCGGCGTTGCCGAACCATCCCGTGCCGATGACTTTCTGACGCAGTCGCTCAAACAGGCGCTGGCGCTCGTAGACGTGCGTGTACTGGACCATGTGATCATCGGCGGCGGCGCAACCTGCTCGTTCGCGGAGCGCGGGATGCTGTGAAATACTTGAGCAGGAATTGAACAGTCCGCTATAATCGCGAGCTTTTCCGCTTCTGGAGCCAGAACATGTCCCGCGTTTGCCAAGTTACCGGGAAGTCGCCGATGGTGGGTAACCACGTTTCCCATGCCAACAACAGAACCAAGCGCCGCTTCCTGCCCAATCTCCAGCAACGCCGTTTCTGGCTGGAGTCCGAAGGTCGATTCGTCAGCCTGCGTGTAAGCACGAAAGGTCTCAGGACGATAGACAAGAAGGGCATCGAAACAGTACTCGCCGAAATCCGCGCACGCGGCGAGAAAATCTAACCACGCATTCAGTTCCGGCCGCGCCGGACTCGACACGAAGGGAATACGTCATGGCCAAGGGCGGACGCGACAAGATCAAGCTGGAATCCACTGCCGGCACCGGTCATTTCTACACGACCACGAAGAACAAGCGCACCAAGCCGGAGAAGATGGAAATCATGAAGTTCGATCCGAAGGCGCGCAAGCACGTGATCTACAAGGAAACCAAGCTGAAGTAAGGCGGTTTCCGCAGCAGCAGGCATCCGCGCTGAACAAAAAAACCCGCTTCCGGCGGGTTTTTTGTTTTCTGGCTGCCTGCAGTGTTCATGCAAATCCCGTTACCCAGCGCCGCGCACTTCGACTGCGGGGACTTCAGATAGAGACCTCATCGCCGGCATCCTGCGTCGTCATGACGTCCAGACCCAGCCTGCGTTCGGTTACCCAGGGTACCAACCCCACTTCGGACGCGAGTTTCACCAGTTCGATATCCGAACTCACACCCAGTTTGCGACGTGCGGTGGACAACTTGTTGGCCACCGTCTTCGGACTGAGATTCAGATACTCCGCAATCTGGTCCAGCGAATGACCCGACACCAGCAGGCGACACATTTCGAACTCGCGCGGCGTCAGGTATCCGAACAGCTTCGATTCGGGCACGTAGTTGGAAAATGCCACGCTCTCCGCAATGTGCCGGCTGAGTACGCGCTTGCCGCGTGCGATCGAACACACGCCCTCCACCAGGAGGTCCGGCGAACTGTCCTTGGTCAGCACCCCCAGGGCGCCTGCCTCGAGCGCCTGCTGCACGACGCTGGGGTGCGTACACATCGTGAACATGAGGATGCGCGCGCGCGCGTCGAAGGTCACGATGCGACGCGTCGCCTCGATGCCGCTGGAACCGGGCAGCATGATGTCCATCACGACCACGTCGGGCGCGTGCTTGCGGTAGGCCGCATAGGCCTCGTCGGCGGTTGCAGCCTCTGCTGCGACCACCAGCGAAGGGTTCATTTCGAGCAGTGCGCGATAACCGGTGCGCACCACCGCGTGATCATCGACAAGAAGAATGCGGGTTTGCCGGTTGTTCATGCTGCGGCCTCCTGTTCGTTGCGGGCAAATGGCAAGCGGACGGTGATGCGCCAGCCCCCACCCGGGGCGGGTCCGGCGACACACACGCCACCGAGCGCCAGCGCGCGCTCGCGCATGCCGAGCACCCCGAGACCGGCAACACCGGTCGAAATGCAGTGCGCGCTGCCGTTGTCCCAGATATCGAGTTTGAGCGTGCGCTCCCCGTCTGCTTCATCGGCAGTCACGCGGATCAGCAACCGGCTGCAGTCGGAGTGCTTGAACGCATTGGTCACGGCTTCCTGCACGATGCGGTAGGCACTGGCTTCAACGGTCGGACTGGCATCCGCCGATTCGCCTTCGAGGTTCAGCACCAGCTCCATTTGCCGCGGGGCCTGCGCGCTGCGCTGCTCGACCAGCTGGCGCAGCGCGTTGTACAGACCCAGCGCGTCGATCTCGACCGGGTGCAGCGATTCGAGTTGAACCCTGACCTTGCCGAGCAATTGTGCGAGGTGGTCAGCCAGTGCGTCGGTGCTGACGCGATAGCGTGTCATGGCGGGTTCGCGCTGGCAGGCCGCCGACAACAGCGCCACGTGCGGCTGCATCGCCACCATATAAGTACTCAGTTCATCGTGCAGGTCGCGCGCGATCGCGCGCCGCGTCTGTTCCTCCATCACCATGAGCTTGCGCAGCAGTGCCGAACGCTCGCGGCTCACTTCGGCCAGAGAATTCGCCATCCGGTTGAAGCTGGCCGACAGCTCGGCCAGTTCGGGCAGGCGGAACTGTGGCAAGCGCGCATCGAGCCGCCCGCCCTCGATATCGCGCAACGCGGTCCGCAGCGCATGGACCGGTTCCAGCGCGCGACAGATCGCCCACAGCAGCAACAGGCCGAGCAGCACGCTGTAGGCAACCGTCAGGTAACTCAGGTGCTTGAAGCCCTGCCACTTTTCGAGCAGCTCATCCGATGGCATCGGCGACACGCGATAAAAACCTGCAATTTCCCCGTTCAGGCGCCACGGCTTCATCCGCACGGTACCGTCCGTCGTCCCGGACAGTTCGCCGGATTCCGGCCACACCAGCGGGCTGCGTGTATCCGAAGAAGCCATGACACGCCCGGCAACATCGAGCACATCGATGCGCACATGCCTCACCTCCTTCATGCGCTGCACCCGTTCCAGCATCGAGTCGAGCATCGGCGAACGACCGTCGCCGGCATTCAGCGGCATGTCCTCCGGCAGCAACAGCAGCGCCATGCGCGTACCCGACTCGATCTCTTCGACCGAATCGCTCCGCCACGCCTTGTAGTGCAGCAGTCCGTGGGTCAGCAGCAGCAGGCACATCAGGACAAACACGATCAGCAGCAGGCGGTACTTGAGCGTCATTCAGGGCAGACCACCAGGGCAAGGGGATAAGTAGCACTCGCGACGTCATCTATGACCGTCGTGCCTGCCGATGGTAGCGCCAGGCGACGGGGACAAAATCCCCTTCTCACGATGCGCCGGGCACCGCCGTCGCTGCGCTGCACATTCCTATAGTTCCCAGGACTGCTGGACTGACGGCCGGACGGCTGCAGCGCAGGCGGTTGTGATCCGGAGAGGGCTGCCAGCCGTCACCGGATCACATCAGAGCGAATGCGCGCGTTTAAGCGTGCCTACCCAAGGAGGAGTACACCGCTATGTCACTGAAAAGAGCAACCCGACAGTCGGGGCTGAAGAAAAACAGGCTGAGCTGCGCGATCGGTGCCGCCGTTGCGGGCCTTGCGCTCACGGCTGTGTCGGGTGCGGCATTGGCCAATGCCGAGCTGATCAAGCTGTCGCAGGACGAGCGCCAGTGGGTCATGCAGGGCAAGGACTACGACCACAGCCACTACAGCGGCCTGAAGCAGATCAACCGCAGCAACGTGAAGAACCTGAAGGCTGCGTGGACCTTCTCGACCGGCGTGCTGCACGGTCATGAAGGTGGTCCGCTGGTGGTCAACGGCATCATGTACATCCACACGCCGTTCCCGAACACCACCTTCGCGATCGATCTGGACAACCCGAACAAGATCCTGTGGGAACACAAACCCAAGCAGGACGCCTCGGTACGCGCGGTCGCGTGCTGCGACGTCGTGAATCGCGGTCTGGCCTACGGTGACGGCAAGATCTTCAAGACCCAGCTCGACGGCCACATCGTCGCGCTGGACGCCAAGACCGGCAAGGAACTGTGGAAGATGGAGAACTCCGATCCGAAGGTCGGCTCCACACTGACGCAGGCGCCGATGGTGGTCGAGGACATGGTGATCGTCGGTTCGTCGGGCGCGGAACTGGGCGTACGCGGCTACGTCACCGCCTACCGCATCAAGGATGGCAAGCAGGTCTGGCGCGCCTACGCCACCGGCCCGGACGAGGACATCCTGCTGGCCGACGATTTCAACATGGCGAACCCGCACTACGGTCAGAAGGGCCTCGGCACCTCGACCTGGGAAGGCGACGCATGGAAGATCGGCGGGGGCACGAACTGGGGCTGGTACGCCTACGACCCGGAACTGAAGCTCATGTACTACGGCTCGGGCAACCCGGCGCCGTGGAACGAAACCATGCGCCCGGGCGACAACAAGTGGACCATGGCCATCTGGGGTCGCGACGTGAAGACCGGCAAGGCCAAGTTCGCATTCCAGAAGACGCCGCATGACGAGTGGGACTACGCCGGCGTGAACTGGATCGGCCTGTCCGACCAGGTCGTCGACGGCAAGAAGCAGAAGCTGCTGACCCACCCGGACCGCAACGGCATCGTCTACACCCTGAACCGCGAGACCGGCAATCTGGTCCGCGCCGACAAGATCGACCCGTCGGTGAATGTGTTCAAGGGCTACGACATGAAGAAGGGCGTGCCCATCCGCGACCCCGAGTACTCGACCCGCATGGACCACCTGGCCAAGGGCATCTGCCCGTCCGCCATGGGTTACCACAACCAGGGTCACGACTCGATCGACAAGAAGCGCGAACTGGTCATGCTCGGCACCAACATGATCTGCATGGACTGGGAGCCGTTCATGCTGCCCTACCGCGCAGGCCAGTTCTTCGTCGGTGCGACGCTGAACATGTATGCCACACCTGGCAACAACAACAACATGGGTCAGGTGAAGGCCTACGACGTGAAGACGTCGAAGTTCAAGTGGGTCAAGGACGAGAAGTTCTCGGTCTGGGGCGGCACGACCAGCACCGCGGGCGACCTCGTCTTCTACGGCACGCTTGACGGTCTGATCAAGGCGGTCGATGCCGACAACGGCAAGACGTTGTGGGAATTCAAGCTCCCGTCCGGCGTCATCGGCCACCCGGTCACCTACGAGCACAAGGGCAAGCAATACGTCGCCATCTACTACGGCGTCGGTGGCTGGCCCGGTGTCGGCCTCGTGTTCGACCTGACCGATCCGACCGCAGGTCTTGGTGCAGTGGGCGCCTTCAAGGAGCTCCAGCAATACACCAAGATGGGCGGCGGTGTCGTGGTGTTCTCGCTGTAAGACGTACCGGGTGCGGCACTTCGGGTGCCGCACCCTTTCATGCAGGGATTCCATTATGAAACAGATACTTGTTGCAGCACTGCTGTGTGCACTGGGCACCGGTGTACAGGCCGCCGGCACGCTCAAGGTGTGCGCAGCCGACAATGAAATGCCCTATGCCAATGAGCGTGGCGAGGGCTTCGAGGACCGCATCGCCGAAAAGCTTGCGGCCGCCATGGACATGAAGGTGGAGCGCGTCGGCTTCAGCGACCCGCGCTACGTGGTGCGCGACCTGCTCGACAAGGGCAAGTGCGACGTCATGCTCGGCGTCGATGCGGGCGATCCCCGTGTCGCGACGACGCGGGCCTACTACCGATCGAGCTATGTGTTCGTCACCCGTGCCGACTTCGGCCAGGACGTGACCGGCTGGGACAGCCCGGCCCTGAAGACCGCGCACATCGGCGTCATACCCGGCACACCCGCCGAAGTGATGCTGGTGCAGCTCGGCCGTTATGCCGACAGCTTCCGCTACATGATGTCGCTCGGCGGCAACAAGGCGCCGCGCAACCGCTACGTGCGTTACGACTCCGAAAAGCTGATCCGCGACCTCGCGGCCGGCGAGATCGACGTTGCCGTGGCCTGGGCACCCTCAGTGGCGCGCTACATCAAGAGCTCGCCGGTCGCGCTCAGGACGACGCCCGTACCACCGCAGGCAAGCAAGTCCAACGGCGAGCCGGTGCACTTCCACTTCGATACATCGATCGCCGTCCGCAAGGACGATCGCGATCTGCTGGCCCGCATCGAAGCAGCGCTCGCCAAGACCCGTGACGACATAGAGGGCGTACTGCGCGCCGAAGGCATTCAGATTCTGCCGCCCACCCCGGTGGCGGAAGGAAACAAGGACAGCGAGGGATGAAGTTTCAGATCAGCAACTGGGCAGCCGCTGCCCTGATGGGTGGCCTGCTCGCCTCGGCGGTGGCCGCGGCCAATCCACCGCGCTTCTACAACATGATCGACGGCAGCGCGCTGGATTTCGCGGGCAAGCCGGAGAGTGAGGCGGTCAAGACATTCAAGGCCACCGGCATCAATCCCTACAACACGGATCCCGCCAAGATCGCCGAGGGCGAATCGTTGTACTCGACCGCCTGCTCCGGCTGTCATGGTCACCATGCCGAGGGCAAGCTCGGTCCGGGGCTGGCCGACGACTACTGGACCTATCCGGCCAATGCCACCGATGCCGGGATGTTCTCCAGCCTGTTCGGCGGGCTGCAGGGAATGATGGGCCCGCAGAGCGGCCATCTTTCTCAGGACGAAATGCTGGTGATCATGAGCTGGATCCGCTCGGTCTACAAGGGTGATCCGGCCAAGGCGCTGTGGAAGCAGGCCAACTGAAGAAGCAAGGTTTTTGAGCCCGCTGTATGCGGGCCGTCTCGTGCAGCACCCTCATCACAACCAAGGAGGAATGACAATGAAGATCCGCATTGCAGCCCGCTTCGCCGCTACGTCGGCGCTCCTGCTGCTGGCCGGTGCCGCCCAGGCCTATGACGGCACGAAGTGCAAGGCGCCGGGCGACTGCTGGGAGCCCAAGCCGGGCTATCCGGCCAAGGTGGCCGGCTCGAAGTACGACCCCAAGCACGATGCCAAGGAAATTTCGAAGCAAAGCGATTCGATCAAGCAGATGGAAGCGCGCAATGCCAAGCGCGTCGAGCAGCTCAACTCCTCAGGCAGCTTCAAGTACGACGTGAATTGATCGTCGTGTTCACCCGACCGGGCGCGATTCCCTTCGCGCCCGGTCGGGCCTTTTGACGGCACGCGCCCGGTGGCGCACCGACCACCCCGATCTGGACTTCCGGATGCACTCCGAACCTGTTGATCTGTCAGCATGGCGCACACGCGCCCTCGATTTCGAACGCCAGCTCAATGACTTGCTCGTCGGCATGCCGCGCACCGTGCGGCTGATGACCGTCGCCGTCTTTGCCCGCGGCCACGTGCTGCTCGAAGGCGATGTCGGCGTCGGCAAGACGACGCTGCTGAAGGCCGTCGCGCGCGGCATCGGCGGCGCCTATCAGCGCATCGAAGGCACGGTGGACCTGATGCCGGGCGACCTCGTCTATCACACCTATGTCGGCGACGACGGTCGTCCGCGCGTCGAACCCGGCCCGCTGATCGCGCAGGGCAGCGAACTGTCGGTGTTTTTCTTCAACGAGATCAACCGCGCCCGGCCGCAGGTTCACGCCCTACTGCTGCGCCTGATGGCCGAGCGTACGGTGAGCGCGTTCAACCGCGAGTACCGGCTGCCGTGGATGCAGGTGTTCGCCGACCGCAATCGTGTCGAACGGGAAGAAACCTTCGAACTGCCGTCGGCCGCACGTGACCGCTTCCTGATGGAAATCAGCGTCGAAACACCGGACGCACGCGACCAGCTGCGCGGCCTGATGTTCGATACCCGCTTCCACGACGCCGATGCGCTGATCGAGAAGATCACCCCAGCCACGCTCGACCACACCCGTCTGAACGACGTCGCAGCCGCCATCCAGGACACCGTGCAGTCGAGCGAGGTGCTCGACAATTACGGCGTCGACCTCTGGCTCGCCACGCGCCATCCTGCGCAGTACGGCGTGCGGCTGTCCGATGTCGACATCGAGGAATTCATCCAGTCGGGCGCCAGTCCGCGCGGCGTGGCCATGCTGGTGCGTGCCGCCCGCGTGCATGCCTGGCTGGAAGGTCGCGACCGGCTCGTGCCGGAAGACCTGCACGAGGTGTTTTTCGAGGCCATTGCGCATCGTCTCTGCCTGAGCCCGGTATACGAAAACCAGCGTCCGCTCTACGCGCGCCCCTTCGTCGCCGAAGTGCTGCGCCAGATCGCGTCGCCATGAGTGTTGCGCAGGCGCTTGCCTACCCTCTGCGCTGGCGCAGTCGGGCCGTCACGCCCGGTGCGCATCGCGGCACGCTGTCCGGGCCGGGCCACGACTTCGAACGCAGCGTGCCCCTGGCTGGCAACCGCGACGCACGCAGGCTGGACCTGCGCGCCTCACTGCGCGATCCGTTCGAACGCGTCTGGGTGCGCCTGTTCCGGCAGCAGGCGACCGTGCCGGTGGTGGTGCTCGCCGACGTTTCGCGCTCAATGGACTACCGCGGCGTGACGCACCGGCGCGCGCTGATGGTGTCGCTCGCCGAAGCGCTGGCGGAGGCGGCGTGGCGCATAGGCGATCCGTTCTCGCTGATCGCCTGCGATGAAGCACCGCGCCGCGAACTGGCGCTGCCGCAGTGCCGCAGTTCGGCCGGCGCGCGGGCCGCCATTGCGCGCCTGCGTGCGTTCGAACCGCAGGGCCGCAGCAACGCCGGCCTGATGAAGGCCGCGGCGCTGCTGCCGCATCGCCGCTCGCTGGTGTTCCTGCTGACCGATGCGCACATGCCGCTCGAGCGGCTGGACAAGGTACTCGGCAGTCTGTGCCGGCACGACGTCGTACCGGTGTTGCTCGGTGACAGCCGCGAGCGCCATGCCAGCGCGCGCTGGGGCATCGCCCGGCTGCAGGACATGGAAAGCGGAGGCGAGCGACTGCTGCTGCTGCGGCCCGCACTGGCGCGCGCCTTCGACGACGCCGACGACGCGCGCCGACACGCGCTGCGGCGCACCTGCATGAAGCATGGCCGCCCGCCCCTGTTCATCGACGATCGCATCGACGCCACGCTGTTCAACCGCTACTTCTTCCACACATGAACGCTCACCAGTATGCGCTGCGGGCACGGGCCGTGGCTCACGGACTGGCACGCACGCTGTTCGCCCTGCTTGCAACGTGCGCTTTTTCCGCACCGGGCAGCGCTGCACAAGGCGATGGCGACAACGCGGGCGCCGGTGCCGGGGGCGTACGCCTGCACGACATCGCGTGGCCGCGCAGCTTCGGCTACCGCATCGGCGACACGCTGCCGATACAGATCACCCTCGAGATCGACGACGGCTGGATACCGGACCGGGACGGACTGCCCGAAGTCGGTCAGGGCGATCGCCAGTTCGAATTGCGCCGCCTCGACGTCGCCGATGCCAGCGAGCGCTGCGCGCGCTGTCGCACCTACACACTCGAATGGCAGCTGATGAAAAGCGTGCGCGCACCGCAGACGCTGCAACGGGCGCCGACCACCTTGCGCTTTCGCAAGGACAACCAGGTGCAGGCCGTCATGGTGCCGGCGTTCGCCATCAACGCCGCCCCGCTGCTGAACTGGCAGGCCAGGAAGGACTGGATCAACAGCGTGCATCCGGGTTATTGCGCACAGGATTTCGACGTCAGCGCGCCGCTGGTCCGCGCCGCCGGGTGGACACTGACCGCTGTCGCCCTGCTGCTGGCCGGCCTGTGGGCGGCCGGGCGTCTGGGCGGTCAGGGCGCGCGACCGTTCGCCCGTGCCTGGCGCGAAGTACGCGCACTGCGGCGCGCACACGGCGGACAGGCCGACGGCGACGCCCTCGTCCTCGCTTTCCGTGCGCTGCATCGCGGCTGCAATGAAACCGTCGGCCGCACCGTGTTCGCAGTCGGGCTGCCGGACTTCCTGCGCGACGCGCCCGAATTCGGTGACCTCGCCGACGAGCTTGCGGCCGCATTCGCCGCCTCGCGCAGCGTGTTCTACGGGCTGCCGCCGAGTGCCCGCTTCGCGCGCATCGATGACCTGTACACCTTGCTGGGCGCACTGCGCGATCGCGAACGCCTGCATGCACGGCGCACACCTGCGTCCGGGAACGCGCCTGCCGCGGCAACGGCGGCGGTCCACTGAGGCCCGGACACATGTGGTCGATCGATCATCCTGAAGCGCTGTGGGCGCTGGCGCTCGCCGTATTGCCGCTGTTCTGGCATGGCCAGCGCACGCTGGCGCACGGCTGGCTGCCCGGCGTGCCGCCCGATGCAGCATCGCGCGCCCTCGCGCTGATGCTGCGCGTGACCGGCGCGCTGACGGTGGCCGCCGCCGTCTGTGCATTGGCCGGCCTGCATCGTCAGGGCAGCGCCGTCGAACGCGTGGGCACCGGCGCGCACATCGTCATCACGCTCGATCGCAGCGCGAGCATGAGCGACGGCTTTGCCGGCCGCGGCGCGCAGCAGGGCGACGAGCCCAAGGGCCGGGCCGCCGCCCGCCTGCTCGAAGATTTCGTCGCCGAACGGCCGCGCGACCTGTTCGGCATGGTGTCGTTCAGCACGGCCCCGGTGCACGGGCTCACGCTGACCGGCGACCAGGACGCGGTGCGCGCCGCCGTGCGTGCGTCCGCTGCGCCGGGGGTCGGCCTGACCAATGTCGCCGCCGGACTGACCATGGCGCTGGAACAGTTTCGCGACAAACCCCTCACCGGTTCGCGCGTCGTGCTGCTGGTGTCCGATGGCGCGGCACAGATCGATGCGCGCGCGCAGAACCAGATCCGCCGCCTGTTCGCGGAGAACCGCAGCGCGCTGTACTGGATCTTCCTGCGCACCGCCGGCGGCCGCGGCCCGTCCGACCCTCCGGATCCGGAGCAGGGATTCGATCCGGCGCCGGAATACTTCCTGAACGAGTATTTCCGTGACCTCGGCGTGTCCTACCGGCTGTACGAAGCCGACACGCCCGACGCGCTGGCGCGCGCCATCGCCGATGTGAGCCGGTTGCAGAACCAGCCGTTGCGCTACTTCGAAACGCCGCCGCGCGAGGATCTCGCCGGCCTCTGTCTGGCCATTGCGCTGGCCGGCAGCCTGCTGCTGCTGCTCGCGCGCTCACTCGAGGTCTCCGCATGGTCCCGCTGAATCGTCTGGCACGGCGCAAGCTGGCGCCCGCGCTCAACCTGCTTGCGCTGGGCGCACTGGCACTTGCCGGCCACGCCGGGTGGCAGGCCTGGTGTGCCCACGATGCCAACCGCCAGATGCGCGACGGGGTGGCGGACACGGGCGCGCCACCGATGGTGCACTTCGCGCGAGGCACCATGCTGGACCGCCAGAACGATCACGACGCCGCGCTGGCCGCCTACAGCGACGCGGAAACGCGTGGCGACGATGCGCTGGGCCATGCCGCCCGCCTTAATGCCTCGAACCTCTACTTGCGTCGGGCGATCGCGGTCGCCACCCGGGAAGGATCTGCGGCACGCGCCATCACGCTGATCGAACTGGCGAAGACCGGCTACCGGCGCGTGTTGCGCGATCAGCCCGACGAGTGGGGCGCGCGCTACAACCTTGAACTGGCGCAGGTGCTGGTGCCCGACTACGAAGTGCGCAACTGGCGGCGCGAGGGCAAGGAAACCCGCGTCGATGACGACGCGCTGCCGGACAAATCCGCCTGGACCGAAATGGTCGGCGCACCGCGGGGCATGCACTGATGGCGGCGTCACCGCCGCTCGCCCCCCGCCTCGCCGGCCTGCGCACGCCGCGCTTCTGGCTGCTGTCCGCGGCTGCGCTGTGCTTTGCGGTCGGCATCGCCGACCCGGCCCTGACGATCGAACGCACGGTCGGCACCTATCAGCTGGTGTTCGACATCACGCAGAGCATGAACACGCAGGACATGGGCAGCACCGACGCGCGCGTCAGCCGGCTCGAATTCGCCAGAACGCTTGCCACGGGCACGCTCGACCGCCTGCCCTGCGGCGCCCACGTCGGCGTGTCGGTGTTCGTCGAGCGCAAGACACAGCCGCTGCTGATGCCGGTCGAGGTCTGCGCGCATCGCGCCGCGCTCGAAGACTCCATTTCGCATATCGACTGGCGCATGGCGTGGGCGGCTGACAGCCATCTGTACTACGGCACGTACTCGGCGCTGAACGACATCCGCACACTGGCGCCGGGTGCAGCGCTCGTGTTCTTCACCGACGGCCACCAGGCACCGGCGCTGCACACCGGCCGCACGCCGGCGTGGGACGGCACGCCCGGCGACATCCCCGGCGTACTGATCGGACTCGGCGGCAGCACCCCCGAACCGGTGCCCAAACTGGGCGAAAAGGGCCGCATCGACGGCTACTGGACAGCGGAAGACACCGCGGGTTTTGCCAGCGCCGGGGCGCCTACGCTGTCGGTGGCCGACATGGAGCGCCTGGGCGGCGATCTGCGCAACGCGCCGCAACGCGCCGCCGGACCGGACGCCGACCACCTGTCGCGCCGGCGCGACGATGTGCTCGACGACCTGGCCAGGCTGACCGGCCTCGGTACCGCCACCGCCCGCTCACCGGAACAGATTGCCGCGCTGCTGCGCGCACTGCCCGGCGGCCGACTGACCGATACGCGCTTCTCGCTGCGCGTGCCGCTGACGCTGGCCGGACTGTGCGCCCTGCTGGCCAGCCTCGCACCGCGTCCGGCGCGCCGGACCACACGGTGGCGTCTGCCCGCTCGTCTTTCCTTTCCATTCCACTTCAGGAGTTCCTGACATGCCGTTTTCACCCCCCGTCCGCCTCCTGTCCGCCGCGATGCTCGCGCTGACCGCACTCGCCGCCCACGGGCACGGACCGACACCGCAGAAAATCGACGAGTCCGTCACCATCGCCGCCCCGCCGGCGGCCGTCTGGGCGGTGGTCGGCAACTTCGCCGATCTGGCCGGCTGGAATCCGGCGGTCACGGCCTCGTCGGCCGATCGCGGCAACGAAGCGGGTTCGACACGCACGCTGACCTTGCCTGCCGGGCAGGTGACCGAACAACTCGACGACTACGACGCGGCGGCGATGAGCATGAGCTATCGATCCGGCACGCCGGATCCGAAGGTGTTGCCGGCCAGTTCCTACTCTGGCCGGCTGACGGTCAAGCCGGACGGCAGCGGCAGCAGGCTGGGCTGGCAGGTGCGCGGCTATCGCGCCGACACGGGCAACGATCCGGCCGCCGGCATGGACGACGAAAGCGCCGTGAAGGCCTTGCGCGCGCTGATGCGACCTGGTCTGGACGCCGTGCGGGCGCGCATCGAATCCAGCGGGCCGCGCTGAGTGCGCGCGAGCGCCGCATCGCGGGCGACACGAGGGCTGCTCGCGCTGTGGCTGGGCTTCGGCGCGCTGCCAGCCGCTGCCACAGACGATGTCTGGCCGCGCGTGCGTGCGGCCGTGTTCGGCGAGCGCGCGTTCGCACTGGACGAATCCGTGCTGGCGCTCGACGCCCCTGACCGGGCGGAGGATGCCGCAATGGTTCCGATTGCACTGCGCGTGGGTCCGGCCGGCGCGACGCTGCGCACGCTGTGGCTGATCATCGACGGCAATCCGTCGCCACTGGCAGGCCGCTTCACGCTGCATGACGGCATCGTCGGCGGCATCGAAACACGGGTGCGCATCGAGCGCTACACCCCGGTGCGGGCGATCGGCGAAACCACCGACGGCCGCCTGTACATGGCCGAGCACTTCGTGCGCGCAGCCGGCGGCTGTTCGGTGCCGATCGGACCTGCCGACGACGGTGGCGTGGCGCTGGGCAGCATGCGGATGCGCCGTGTCGCGCGGACGGACGGCCAGGACAAGGTCGAACTGCGCATCCGCCATCCCAACCATTCGGGTCTGGAAGTCGATCTGGACAGCCGCGGCTACATCGCCGCCGACTACGTACGCGAGGTCAGCGTGCTGCAGGACGGCCGCCCGCTGCTCGATGCAGCACTCGACATTTCGATCAGCCGCAATCCCTATCTGCGCTTTGGCATCGCGTCCGGCGCGCGCGACATCGAAGTGCGCGTCACCGACAGCCACGACCGGCAGTTCGCAGCGCGCCTGCCACCCGGGCGTGCGCCGTGAGCCCGATCGTCGGGTTCTTCATCGCAGCGCTGGCGCTGTGCGGCACGGCGTCGCCTGCCATTGCCGCTCCGTCGGCTGCGGTGATGATGCAGTTGTCGCGCGTCGTGCTGAAGGTATCGGCGCTGGGCGACGACGAACAGTTTTCCGTCGGCTCGGCGGTGGTGATCGGTCCGGACACCGCGCTGACCAACTGCCACGTCACCCGGCACGCCCACACCATCGTGCTGTCGCGCGGACTGGCGCGGCATGCGGTCGTCGGCGAGCGCGCCGACACCTCGCGCGACCTGTGCCTGCTGCGCACCGCTGAAGCCCTGCCCTACCCTGCGGCCGAGTTGCGGCCGGCGGGCACGCTGCTCCCGGGCGAGCCCGTGATCGCACACGGCTACTCCGGCGGCATGGAGCCGCAGTTCGCGCGCGGCGTCGTACTCGACCTGCACGGCGCCAGCGGCAGCCACATCATCCAGACCACGGCAGGGTTCAAGCGGGGCGCGAGCGGTGGCGGCCTGTTCGACGAAGCCGGACGGCTGGTCGGCCTGACCACCTTCCTGACATCCGCGCAGCGCACCGAATACTTCGCCGTGCCGGCCGACTGGGCCGACCGGTTGCGCGAGCGACCGGAACAGCCGCCGAAACCGCTGTCCGGCGACGCGTTCTGGGCACAGCCGGCGGAGCGCCAACCACATTTCATGCGCCTGCTCGAACCGCTGGCCCAGGCGGACTGGCCGCGCGTGATGCAACTGGCCGACACCTGGATGCGGGAAGAGCCGCACGTCGCGGCCGCGGCGCTGATGTGCGCACGCGCCGCCCACGCGCTGCAGCAGACCGAACGCAGTGCCCGCTGCATCGATCGGGCGATCGACATCGCCGGCAGGGACGAGATCGAATTGCGGCGGATCGCGGGCTGGGCACTCGCGGCCGGGCGCGAGGACGTGCGCGTTGCAGCGGCCACGGCACTCGCCCGGCTGGGTGCCGCGAAACCTGACCGCTGAGGGTCGCCGACGACCGGTGCGCACCACGACGCCGCACGACACGACACGCCGGACGGGATTTACTCACCGGATTTCCGGGCCGTCCTCGCCGCGCTGTCGATCGGCCATCGCCGATAGTGCAGCCGGTCGCAACTCATCCTTCCCGCCCCATGTCCTTCTGCCTTCGCCGCCTGATCACCGCCAGCGCGCTGCTTCCCCTGTTTGCCGGCTCGACCTCGCTGCACGCCTCCGATACGGTCGCCACTGTAAATGGCCGGGCGGTACCGCGCGCCCAGCTGGATTTCATCATCAAGGAACAGGTCCGTCAGGGACGCCCGGCAACGCCCGAGCTGTCCGGCAAGGCACGCGAAGAGGTGATCAGCCGCGAGGTGCTGGCGCAGGAAGCCGAGCGCAAGCTCGGGCAGAGCGAGGCGCTCAGGACACGCCTCGAATTCATGCGTCAGCAGGCGCTGATCAACGCACTGCGCGAAGACTTCTTCCTGAACACGCGGCCGACCGAAGCCGAACTGCGCAGCCTGTACGACGGCATGGCGACGCAGGTCGGTGAGCGCGACTACCGGGTGCGCCACATCGTGGTCGAGCAGGAATCGCAGGCGAAGGCATTGATCGATCAATTGAAGCGGGGCGCCCGCTTCGAGGAACTTGCGCAAGCGCAGTCAAAGGATCGCGACAGCGGCCCCTCGGGCGGCCTGCTCGACTGGACGCCCGAGGGCGCCTTCTCGCCCGAATTCGCGGCCGCACTGCCGACCCTGACCCGCGGCAAGGTGGCCGCGCAGCCGGTGAAAAGCAGCGCCGGCTGGCACGTCGTGAAACTCGAGGACGTACGGCCGGCGCAGCGGCCGAAGTTCGAAGACCTGCAGCCGCGGCTCGCCGAATCGCTGATCGAACAGAAGTGGCGGGCCTACCTGAACGACGTGCGCGCCCGCGCGGTCGTGAAATGAAGCCCGCCGCCCGTGTCGTGCTGGTCGGCGCCACCTGTCTGGCCCTGCCGGCAGTCGCCGATGAGGAAAGGTCTGCTGCCGAGGCGCGTGCGGCCGTGGAGTGGGTCGAAGAAGCCGACGCGCAGTGCGTCATGCAGGATGGCGTGCTGATCGGTGTGCGCAACCGCGACCGGCAGCGCCCGCTGCGCGTCTGGATCGAGCGCTGGTACCTCGACGTGCGCACGGCCGACCGCGGCCGTCACGACCTGCCACCCGACGGCGCGATCACCCCGCTCGGCTGTTCGGAAACGCGCCAGGGCGCGCAACGCTGGACGCTGCACGACGCCCGCTTCGTGGCGCCGGACAGCCGGTGACAGGGTGATGGATAAACAACTTTTGGCCGTGGCGCTGCTGCTGGGCATCGCGGCCAATGCGCTGGCGACCGATGACATCGGACGCACCCATGTGCGCGCCGGCAGCGATACGCTGATCCGCGCCTGCACTCAGAATGGCCACACACTGAGCATTCTGGCGCGACCGGGCGTTGCGGTGCAGGCGGGCAGCCGTGCGCCGGCCGGCCTCCCGGTCGAACCCTTCATGCAGGGGCTGACCGTGTTGATCCGGCAGCAGGTCGCTCAGCTGCCGCACAACAACTTCCTGCGCCCGGACAGCGACGGCACGCGCCGCCTCAGCGATGCGGTCGAACAGTGGATGGACCGTTTCAACCGTGAACACGGCGTGCAGCTGGCCTGGGCCATCGCCGATTTCGGCGTCAGCGACAGCCCGCAGGCGGACTGCGCACGCTGAGTGCCGGCTCGCGGACCGCTAGCGGACGATGGTCTGGGCTTCGCCGTCGCCGCAGCGCGCGATGTGGCCGATGCGATACACGGTTTCACCGGCGCCGGACAGCGATGCCACGGCACGGTCGGCGTCGGCCGCGGCCACGATGACCACCATGCCGATGCCGCAGTTGAACACGCGGTACATTTCCTGTTCGGCGACGTTGCCGGCCTCGCGCAGCCAGACGAACAGCGGCGGCAGCGTCCAGGACGACGCATCGATGTGCGCCGACAGCCCGGCCGGCAGCACGCGCGGCACGTTGTCGAGCAGGCCGCCACCGGTGATGTGGGCCATGCCCTTCACCAGGCCGGGCGCCTCCTTCATCAGCGCCAGCAGCGGCTTCACGTAGATGCGCGTCGGTTCGAGCACGGTATCGCGCAGGCTGCGGCCGTGGAAGTCGGCGTCCAGATCCGGTGCGTCGCGCTCGAGAATCTTGCGCAGCAGCGAATAGCCATTCGAGTGCGCCCCGCTGGAGGCCAGCCCGAGCACCACGTCGCCCTCGGCAATGGTTTCGCCGGTGATCAGCGCCGACTTTTCGGCAATGCCGACCGCGAAACCCGCCAGATCGTATTCGCCAGCCGGGTACATGCCCGGCATTTCGGCGGTTTCACCGCCGATCAAGGCGCAGCCGGCCAGTTCGCAGCCGCGTGCGATGCCGCCGACCACACGCGCCGCGGTCTCGACGTCGAGCTTGCCGCAGGCAAAGTAGTCGAGGAAGAACACCGGTTCGGCGCCCTGCACCAGGATGTCGTTCACGCTCATCGCCACCAGATCCTGACCGACCGTGTCGTGACCGTCGAGCTGGAACGCAAGCCTGAGCTTGGTTCCGACGCCGTCGGTGCCCGACACCAGCACCGGCTCGCGATAGCTCTTCGACACCTCGAACAGCGCACCGAAGCCGCCGATGCCGCCCAGCACCTCGGGCCGCATCGTGCGTTTGGCCAGTGGCTTGATGCGCTCGACCAGCGCATCACCGGCGTCGATATCCACACCGGCGGCGGCGTAGCTCAGAGGGGGGCGGGAATCCTTGGAAGCTGTCATGACATGCGGGGCGCACAGCGCCGGAAAAGATGAGGACGGGACGGGACGTAAAGCGAAACTTGCTACACTCATGGCCGATTTCGTCGCGAATCGAAAGTTTTTTCGACAGCGTTCGTTCTGCGTCGGCGCACGCTCTTCAAGGGTGCGCATTCTACCCCTGACCGCACCACCTCATGACCTCTCCTGGCATCGACCGCAAACAAACCCTGCTGTGGGCCGGCGTGGGCCTGTCCATCGTCGCGCTGCTGTGGCTGCTCGGCCCGGTACTGTCGCCCTTCATGCTGGGCCTTGTGCTGGCCTACATCTTCGAACCGCTGGTCGAGCGGCTGTGCCGGCGCGGCGTGCCGCGCACGCTGGCCGTGGTGCTGGTCATCCTGTTGGTGATCGGTCTGGTGATCGGCCTCATCCTCATCCTGATCCCGGTCATCCAGCAGGAAGTGCGCATGCTGATCGAGCGCCTGCCCACTTACCTCACAGCCGCGCATGACCAACTGGTGCCGTGGGTGAAAGAGCATCTGGGCATCACGCTGCGGTTCGACGTGGCGAGCCTGCGCGGCTTCATCACGAAGAACTGGACGAGCGCACAGGACTTCGCGATGGTGGCGCTGGAATACGTGACCAGCCAAGGCGCAGTCATCGTCGGCGTACTCGCCAACGTGCTGCTGACGCCGGTCGTCATGTTCTACCTGATGCGCGACTGGTACAGCCTGCGCGAGCGCGTCAGCAGCTTCATCCCGCGGCCGTGGCTCGATCGCACGCTGAGAATGGCCGACGAAATCGACGTCGTGCTGGCGGAATTCCTGCGCGGTCAGCTGTCGGTGATGGCCGCGCTGGCCGCCTTTTACGGCATCGGTCTGTGGCTGGCCGGCGTCGACTACGCGCTGCCGCTCGGGCTGCTGTCCGGCCTGCTCGGCTTCATTCCCTATGTCGGTTTCTCAGCCGGACTGGTGCTGTCGCTGATGGTGGCTGCGTTGCAGTTCCAGGGCTGGCCGCCGGTGATCGGTGTGGCCATCGTCTATGGCGTCGGCCAGGTGCTGGAAAGCTTCCTGCTGACGCCCTGGCTGGTTGGCGAACGCATCGGCCTGCATCCGCTTGCCGTCATCTTCTCGCTGATGGCCTTCGGCCAGTTGTTCGGCTTCGTCGGCGTGCTGGTGGCGCTGCCCGCATCGGCCGCGCTGCTGGTCGGCCTGCGCGAGGTGCGTCGGCACTATCTTGCCAGCCAGCTTTACCAGGGCGACTCGCCGAAAATCATCGAGTGATGCGCCAGCTTCTGCTCGACATCCGCCCGATCGCCGCGCCCAGTCTGAACAACTTCGTCGCCGGGGCCAATCGCGAACTGCTGGCCCGGCTGCGCAGCACGGCCGCCGGCGAGCCGGGGCCATCGATCTATCTGTGGGGCGAAACCGGCAGCGGACGAACCCACCTGCTGCGCGCACTGGCGGCCGAAGCCACGACGCGCGGTCTGTACCTCGATGCCGACCAGGTGAACAACACCGCAGCCGACACGCTGATTGCCGCACTGCAGGCCACCTGCGCCGGCGTGTGGCTGTTCGACGACATCCGGCTGCTGGAGCCGCTGGCCCAGGGCGCGCTGTTCCGGGCGATCAATCTGGCCGCCGCGCGCGGCATCACCGTGGTGGCCGCGGCCGACAGTGCGCCGCGCGAATTGCCGCTGCGCGAAGACCTGCGCACGCGCATCGGCCAGATGCTGGCCTTCCGCATCCAGCCGCTGCAGGACGAGGAACGCCTGGAACTGCTGCAGGCGCATGCCGCGGCACGCGGCATGAAAGTCGATGTCGACGTATTCGATTACCTGCTGCGCCACGGCCGACGCGACATTCGCTCGCTGCTGGGCATCCTCGATCTGCTGGACGAACATTCGCTGACCCGCCAGCGGCCGGTGACCTTGCCGCTGCTGCGCGAAATCATGCAGACCCGACTTCTCTGACCCGGACCTACCGCCATGGAACTGGTGCTATTCGACCTCGACAACACGCTGCTCGCCGGAGATTCCGACTTCGAGTGGGCGCAATTCCTGATCTCCAGAGGCGTGCTCGACCGCGAACTGTACGAAGCGCGCAATGCCACCTTCTTCGAACAGTACAAGGCCGGCACGCTGGACATCCACGAATTCCTGAACTTCCAGTTGGCCCCGCTGGCACGCCACCGGCGCGAGGCACTCGACGCCTGGCACGCGGAATTCATGGTGCAGCAGATTCGCCCGCGGCTGACCGACGGCGCACGCGGCCTGGTCAACGGACATCTCGAAACCGGTGCGCTGTGCGCCATCGTCACCGCGACCAACAGTTTCATCACCGGGCCGATCGCTCGCGAGCTCGACATCCCGCATCTGATCGCCACTGTCCCGGCGCAGGTGAATGGCGAATTCACCGGCCAGCCGCGCGGCACGCCGGCGTTCCGCGAAGGCAAGGTCGAACGCGTCGAGCGCTGGCTCGAAGAACTGGGGCTCTACATGGGCAGTTTCCGTCGCACCTCTTTCTACAGCGATTCGTTGAACGACCTGCCGCTGCTGAGCCGGGTCAACCATCCGGTAGCGGTCGATCCGGACCCGACGCTGGAAGCCCACGCGCGCGCGAAAGGCTGGCAGATCATGAATCTGCACACTGCGGGCGCGACGGATGGCAGCACCGAGAATGATGACTGAATGATGACTGAATGATCGCCAAGCGACGACTGAGCGACTTCTTGCGCCGTCGCTATACTTCAGCAGCCACGACCGGATAATTGCCATGGAACGCAATACGCGCCAGCGCAGCGCCATACTGGGATCGATCGAAACCGCCGCCCGGCCGCTGTCGCCGGCGGAAATCCACGATCTGGCGCGGACCGACATTCCGGCGCTCGGGCTGGCGACCGTCTATCGCAACATCCGCATGCTGATCGAGGATGGCCGCCTGCGCGAAGTCGACCTGCCCGGCGAGCCGCCGCGCTATGAACTCGCCAATCTGGGTCACCACCATCACTTCAAGTGTCGTCAGTGCGACCGCGTGTTCGACATCGCGGAATGTGCCACCGACTGGAACCGGCTCGCCCCGGCCGGTTTTTCGGTCGAAGCACATGACGTAACGCTGTTCGGCCGTTGCGACCAGTGCAGCGGTGAACAAAAAGAGGGGGACGCCGTGCCCGCGCACGTGCATCACCCCGGTCATACGCACGACTGACGGACCGGCATGTGCCGCCCCGCCCGCACGATCAGCCCAGCCGACGGCGGCGCATCACGCCGATCAGCCCCAGACCGGCGGCCAGCATCGCCCAGGTGCCGGGTTCCGGCACCGGCGCCAGCAGCGTGCCGACCGCACCTTCGAACACCGCTTCATCCAGACCGCTGTTGAAGGCCAGGTAGAACGGCGTCGAATAGCCCCAGTCGTCCGGCGCGCCGATCTCCAGCGTGATCAGATAGGCGGCTGCCGTGGCGGCGCCGTCACCGGAAATCGTGAAATCGAGGTGGGCGTGAATGTCGCCTGCCCCCGATACCTGGGCGATCGCGCCGACCGGATCGGTCACGCCGCTCGAGCTGAACAGCGTGTTCGTGCCCAGCACGTCGAGGATGCCGAGGGTCACGCCGGAAGCGGCGGTCGACCAGGCAGAACCGTCCCACGCTTGCAGCACGCCGAGGCCACGGTAGCGAATGATGGCGCCGACCGGCAGTGCATCGTCTTCCGAAATGAAGCCCGGGTCGTCGGTGGAGAACAGGCCGCCGGCAAAGTCGCGGAAATCGCCTTCGAACAACGCATATCCATTGGCGGCGCGCTCGGCCAGGCCTTCCGGATCGACGACGATGACGCCGCCGGCCACGCCGAGCTCGACGTCACCGGCATGCAGATGCTGGGCTTGCGCAACACCGGCGGTCAGGAACAGCGCCGCCGATAAACCGACGGCACGAAACAGGGGGGCGAGTGGCAGATGCATGGTGAAAACTCCCGGCAGGAAAGAAAGGAAAGGGGTGCCAGAGCGGACGAGGACAGTGCTCAATGACAGACCGCACCCGCTCTTTGTTGATACCAAGTTATTATTATCATACTTTCGTCGCCGCGCATCCCCTTCCGCTCCACCATGCCCAGAAAAGCTGTTCCATCGCGCCGCGTGCGCCTGCGCTGGTTGCTGTGCGCCCACCTCCCGCTGGTCTGCCTGCCCAGCCTGCAGGCCGCCGCCCAGGTCGAACTGCCCGAAGTGAAGATCGAGGGCGAACGTCTGCCCGACACCCGGACCGAACCGGGCGGCCGCGCCAGCACGCTGCGCGGCGAGGCGCTGCGTGACCGCAAGGCGGGCACGCTGGGCGAAACCCTGAGCGAAGAAGCCGGCGTTCACAACGCCTCCTTCGGCACCGGCGTCGGCCTGCCGGTGATCCGCGGGCTGGGCGGCGCACGCGTGAAGGTGTTGAACAACGGCGGCGGCACGCACGACGCCACCACCTTCAGCCCGGACCACGCCTCGACCGCCGATGCGACGCTGGCCGAAAGCATCCGCATCCTGCGTGGCCCGGCCACCATCCGGTACGGCGGCGGCGCCATCGGCGGTGTGGTCGACGTCAGCGACGAGCGCATTCCGACCCGGGTGCCGACGCGCACGATCAGCGGCTCGCTCGACACGAGCTTCAACCGCAACGGCGCTGAGCGCGTGCATGCGCTGCGGCTGGACGGCGGAAACGCGCTGTTTGCGCTGCACGGCAGCGCGCTCAGCCGCGACCGCGGCGACAGCCGCATCGCCGGTTGCGCCATCGACGACGCGGCGGTCGAACAGCAGTTCGGGCTGATCAACACGCGCAACAGCTGCGGCCGGCTCTACAACAGCGACGCGCAATCCGCATCCGGCACGCTGGGCGGCAGCGTGTTCATCGGCAATGCGCTGTTCGGCGCCGCGGTAAACAACGCGTCGAACGAGTACGGCATTCCGCCAGCGCCCGGGCACAGTCACGGCGGCGACGACCGGGTGCGCATCCGGATGGACAACCGACGGGTGGACACCCGCGCCGAGTGGCTGGGCGAAGGCTGGCTGCAGGCGTTGCGCTACACCGGCGGCCACATCGACTACCGGCACGATGAAGTCGACGACGGCGTGGTGGCCACCACCTTCCGCAACAAGGCGATCGAACAGCGGCTGGAACTGGAGCATGCCTTCGGCGAACATCTGAGCGGCACGCTGGGCATGCATCACCTGCGACGCGATTTCTCGGCGCTCGGCGCGGAAGCCTTCATCCCGCAGACCGGGCTGCGCAGTTCGGCGGTCTATGCCGTGCAGCGGCTCAAGTGGTCCGACTGGACGCTGGATCTGGGCTGGCGCGGCGAAATCACCCGCGTACAGGCCGGCGATCGTGCGCTCGCCGGCGGCTTCGCGGTGAGCTTTCCGGCGCGCCGCTTCAACACGCAGAGCACGTCGGCCGCGCTCAGCTGGCAGCTCAGCGAGCCGATGTCGCTGACGCTGACCGGCTCGAACGCCCGCCGCGCGCCCGACATCCACGAGCTGTATTCGCTCGGGCCGCATTTCGCGACCCGCACCTACGACATCGGCGACCCGGACCTGAAGCCGGAAACGGCGCGTTCGGTCGAGCTGGGCGGGCTGTACGAATCGGACCGGCTCAGGCTGTCGACGAACCTGTTCGCCAACGACATCGACGACTACCTGTTCCAGCGCACGCTGCCGGTGTTCTACGACACCGATGAAGAACAGTTCCGCTTCGCCTGCGTGCGCCTGGAGGAATGCCTGACCGTCGTGCAATACACGCAGAGCCGCGCGCGCTTTCGCGGCTTCGAAGCCGAAGCTGCGCTCAGATGGACGGGCACAAAACTGGGCGACATCGAGTGGTCGGTGTTCGGCGACCGCACACGCGGGCGGCTGACCGAACTGAACGAGGATGTGCCACGCCTGCCGGCGTTCCGCGTGGGCAGCCAGCTCGCATTGCGCCAGGGCGCCTGGTCAGGCCGCGTGCGGGTGACCCACCATGCGGCGCAGGACCGCCCGGGCACCAACGAAACCGCAACTGACGCCTACACACTGGTCAGCGCCAACCTGAACCACGTGCGCCCGCTCGGCGACGGCCGCACGCTGACGCTGTTCGCGCGCGGCCGCAACCTGCTCGACCGCGAAGCGCGCAACGCCACGTCCTTCCTGCGCAGCTTTTCGCCCGAACCCGGGCGCAGCATCGAAGTCGGCCTCAGCCTGACCTTCTGAAGCCGACGTTCAGCCTCGCGTGCGGCGCGCCGCGGCGGCGCACAGGCACAAGCCGGCCAGCATCGCCATCCAGCTGGCCGGCTCGGGCACCGGTGCCAGCGCCCGCGCAAGGAAGGCGGTTTCGTACTGCGCGGCGCTCAGCCCGTAGTTGAACACCACCTGGAAGGGATCGGAGTCGACGTACAGGCCGCGACCGCCGATCGACGCATCGTCGGTCAGCTGCATCGTCACCATGTAGGCCCCGCTCGCCGCCGCACCTTCGATGTACCAGTCGAGATGCGCGTGGAAAGCGCCGTTGCTGCCGGCGTCATCAATGGTGGCAGTCACCGGACCGGTGATGCCGCTGCCGGCAAACAGCGTGCCGGCGGAATACAGGTTGAATGCTGCGGCCGCCCCGGGCGGTGCAAGCCGCGGATTGACGAGCGACTGGAGGTAGGCGTTGGCCACCGCAGGTGGCACGGCACCGAACAGGCGCACGCCGACCCCGCTGTCGGCTGTCGTCCAGGTGGCTGTCGACGGCGTCCATTGCTGCAGCGTGCCCAGCGCGCGGAAGCCGATGTAGTCACGCGCACCGGCGCTGCCGGACAGCGCACCCGCAAAGGCCTGGAAACCCGGATCGTCGGTGCTTTTCGGCCCGCCCTCGAAATCGCCGAAATCGCCCGGGAACAGCGCATGGCCGGTCAGATGATCGAAGGGCTGGGTGTCGAAGGGCAGATCGCCGAAGGCGCCGGCGATCAGTTTGCTGCCGACCACCGGGCCGTTGTCGAGGCTGATCGACACATCAAAATGGATGGCGTGAGCCGACACGGCATGCAGCATCAGCAGGCCGACCGAAAGGCGGGGCAGGACGGACATGGCGGGAACTCCGATCAGGATGATGCCTTATGATAACGCATTGCTATTTACAACAAAGATGCTGATGGGTATAAATTGATAATCGACACTCGTTAAGGACAGGGCGCTGTGCTGTCGTGGTGTGCACATGACCCGGTGTCCTGGAGCGCTCGGCACAGGTCGCCGCTCAACCTGACGCCCGTGTGGATGAGCGCTCAGCAAGCGATCCCGATGACCGATGCATTCGGCAGTTCGATTCACCCCGAAAATTTGCCTTCCCAACGCCATGAACAACCGTGTGTACATCCCTGTCACGCCGCTCTGTCCGGTCACCCGCGACGTCAGCGAAGCGGCGGATCTGGCGCTCGTGCTCGATCCGGACTGCAATCTGGTGCGACTTGCGCGCTCGTTGCCGGCCGGGCTGGCCGACTGTCTGCAGGCTGCGCACGCGGCGGGGATACTGCGCAGTGGCCTGCGTGCCGAACTTGCGCCGGGCGAAACCCTGCCCCTCGACACCCTGCCCGATCTGCCCGGGCGTGACGCCCTGCGCGAAGAGGTGCGACAGCTCGCTTCGCTGCTGGCGGATCTCACCGATTGTCCGAAAGTCGCGCTGCGCATCGAAGTACTCGAACGCGCCATGTGCCCGCGTCTGCATGTCGATCACGTGGGCCTGCGACTGCTGTGCACCTGGATCGGGCCGGCCACCGAATGGCTGGCCGACGCGGACGCCGACCGCAGCCGGCTCGGCACCGACGACGTGATGCCGGATCCGTCGGCGCTGCGCCGTGCCGACGCCGGCGACATCCTCGTTCTGAAGGGTGAAGGCTGGCCGGGCAATGCCGGCCATGGGGTGATCCATCGGTCGCCGGCGCTGACACCGGCGCAACCGCTGCGTATCATCGCGGCGCTCGACGCGCTCTTCCCCGTGTCCTGACATCGCACAGCGGTCTGCCCGACAGACCCCGAATGTCCGGACAGGGCTGGCGCCGTCACCCGACCCAATGCCCGGACGACCGACATGCCCGCCATCCTTCCCGTCACCCTGCTGTCCGGCCTGCCCGGCGCAGGCAAAACCACGCTGCTCAGGCAGCTTCGCGCACAATCGGACGGACGGCGCATCGGTCTCATCGTCAATGAACTGCGCAGCGCGAACATCGACGCGGCAGCCGGCACGGCACCGGACGACGTACGCGTCTGCCTGTCGCCGTCAGACATGCAGGCGGCCGCGGCGCACTTTTCACAAGCCGGTTTCGACGCGCTGGTCGTCGAGCCTTCGGGTTTTTCCGAACCGACCGGCATGGTCGAAACCTTCCGCACCGGACTGGGCCAGCACGCCCGCTTCGACACGCTGGTCACGGTGCTCGACGCATGGAACTTCTACCGCGACTATTTCAGCCGCGACACCGTTGCACAGCGGATGGCAAGCCAGGGGGTGCCGGCCGGAAACGATCAGCGCACGGTGATCGACGTGCTGCTCGACCAGGTCGAGTTCGCCGACGTGATCGTGCTGAACAAGTGCGATCTGGTGAATGACCCGCAACGCGGCATTCTGCTGGGCATGCTGCGCGCGCTCAATCCGCGGGCGGAACTGATCGAAGCCACGCAAGGCCGGGTCGCCGCCGCGAGCGTGCTCGGCACCGGGCGTTTCGACCCTGACGCCACGGTCCGTGCCGCCGGCTGGATGCAGATGATGCGCGGCACCCCCGTTCCGGAAACGGCCGCCTTCGGCATCCGCAGCTTCACCTGGCAGGCGCGCAGGCCGTTTCATCCGATGCGCTTTGCGCAGCTGATCCACGAAAAGTGGCGTGGCGTGCTGCGCAGCAAGGGCTATTTCTGGCTGGCCAGCCGCAACGGGCACATCGGCGAATGGGAACAGGGCGGCGCGATCAGCCGCCTGCGTTCGGGCGGGCACTGGTGGTGTTTCACGCGCGAGGAGGAGTGGCCGAAGGACGCGGGTCACCTCACCCACATCCGCTCACGCTGGGACGAAAAATGGGGCGATCGCCGGCAGGACCTGGTGTTCATCGGCATGGGCATGGACGAAGCCGCACTCAGGCGCCGCTTCGAAGAATGCCTGCTGACCGACGAGGAGATGGCCTTTGGCGAGGACGCCTGGGCCAATCTGACCGATCCGCTGCCGGCGTGGCACGAAGATCACGACGAAGGTGGGCATGGCGACCACCCCGGCGACGCCCCCGGGCCGGGCCGCCACTGACGGGTCAGCCGCCCGGCACGCCGGTGCGATTGACCTGGCTGTAAAAAATCTTCTGGTTGTGCAGGCTGCCGAGCAGCTCGTTCAGATCGCGGATCTGGTCGTCGTTGGCGCGGCTTTCTTCGCTGTTGGCATCGCCGCTCGCCAGCACGACATGCGCCAGGATGCCGATCCGCTCGCGCACCGCCTCTTCGATGAGATCGATCTGGTGAATCGTCAGCTGGAACGACTTCTGGTGTTTCGACATGGTTCGACTCCCGGGAATTGCGCAATGCTGCAAGCGTAGCGCGAATCGCCCGCGCGTGTGTTCCGTGCGATACGCAGCCCTGCGCAATCGCACGGCAGGCCGCTGTCCCGATCGCCCGCCAGCCGTTCCGGCCCTTGTGTTTGTAACGGCTCCGGATGCACCATGGCGTTGCACCGTGGTGCCGTATCGGACATTGCACGGGTCCGATACGTATGCAGCCTGATAAATGCGGTGTCCGCAGCAGTGTGAGCGCGGCCGCTGCACGACGACCAGAGGACACCGGACGCCGTGGCTACGAAGCTTCACAAGGGCACAGTAGACAGCACCCCGGTCGGCTCGGACGATCAGGGTCCGGACGGCTCGTTCTTCCGCACCCTGCTCGACAAGATGCCCGATGGCGTATTCGTCGCGCAGGACTACCGCTTCGTCTTTGCCAACGCCGCCCTGCCGCGCATGCTGGGCTACACGCACGACGAATTCGTCGGCCTGCCCTTCGCGGCTGTGATCCCGCCCGAAATCCTCGAACTCTGGAACGAACGCTTCCGCGCCCGCATCGGTGACGGCGAGGAGCCGCCGAACACTTACGAAGTCCGTTTCCTGTGCAAGGGCGGCCAGCGAAAACTGCCGATCGAACTGAACGCCAACCGCCTGATTTTCGGCGGTCAGCGCAGCGTGCTGGGCATCGTGCGCGACATTTCGAGCCGCAAGCGCACACAGGAAGCCCTGCGCGAGAGCGAAGAGCGCTTTCGCGGCAGTTTCGAGCAGGCCGCCGTCGGCATGGCGATGGTGGATCTCGACGGCCGCTTCCTCAGCGTGAATCCCAAGCTGTGCGCCATCCTCGGCTATCCGGCCACCGCGCTGCACGAACTCACCTTCCAGCAGATCACGCATCCGGACGACCTCGAAGCCGATGTCGAAAAGATGCATGGCGTGCTGCGCGGCGACCATGCCACCTACACGCTGGAAAAGCGCCACCTGCGCGGCGACGGCAGCGTGCGCTGGGCACGGCTGACCGTGTCGCTGATGCGTGAGGCCGGTGACACGCCCTCGCACTTCATTGCCGTGATCGAAGACATCCACGATCAGCGCATGGCGCAGGCAGCGCTGGCCGACAGCGAACTGCGCCATCGCCTGCTGATGCACAACCTGCACGCCGGGTTACTGATCTGCGCACCCGACGCACGCATCACCTACGGCAACCCGGAAGTCTCGCGCATGCTGCATGCCGATCCCAAGGCCGTGATCGGAAAGTCGGTGCCGGAACTGGGCTGTACCTTCCGCGACGAGCACGGCAGCCCGCTGTCACTCGAGAACGACCTGCTCCAGCGCGTGCGGCATTCCGGCCGGGAGCTGACCGATCTGGTGATGAGCATCCATTGTTCCGACGATGTCCCGCCGGTCTGGGCGCTGGTGCATGCCTATCCGGAATTCGATACCTCCCGTCGCTTCTCGCGCATCGTGCTGATGTTCATCGACATCACCGATCGCAAGCGGCTGGAAGCCGAACTGCTGGCCGACCGGCAGATGAAGGCGGCCGCCCTCGATGCCATGACCTCGCATGTCGCAGTGCTCGACCGGCAGGGCGTCATCGTCGAAACCAACGCCAGCTGGGGACGGTTTGCCGAGCGCGGCGGCTACGGCGGCGGCCGGTCATTCAACGGCGTGAATTACCTCGACGTACTGGCGCATGTGACCGGGCCCGACGAAGCATTTGCCAAAGCCGCACGCGACGGTATCGAAGCCGTCATGGCCGGGCGCAGCCCGCTGTTCCAGATGGACTACCCCTGCCACTGTCCGAGCGAGCGGCAGTGGTTTGCGATGAAGGTGACCCCGATGGACGCGCAGCGCGAACGCGTGCTGGTCAGCCACGAAAACATCACCAGCATCAAGCTGGCCGAAGAAGCCATCCGCATCCTGGCCAACACCGATGCATTGACCGGACTCGCGAACCGGCGCCACTTTCTCGAAATCGCGGAAGAGGAGTTCGCGCGTGCGCAGCGCTACAACACCCCGCTCGCAGTGCTGATGGCCGATCTCGACTTCTTCAAGGGGATCAATGACCGCTACGGTCACGCCGGCGGCGACACGGTGCTGCGCCACTTCGCGATCACCTTGTCCAGCCTGCTGCGCGATTCCGACTCGGCCGGGCGCGTCGGTGGCGAGGAATTTGCCGTACTGCTGCCGCACACCGCACTGGATGGCGCACAAGCCTTTGCCGAGCGGCTGATGGAATGCATCGCGACCACGCCACCCGATATCGACGGCACCCTCGCGCCTTACACGCTGAGCATCGGCATCAGCGAATTCGGCCCCGGCAGCAAGGACTTTTCGGCCCTTCTTCGATGCGCCGACGATGCGCTTTACCGTGCCAAGCACAACGGCCGCAATCGGTATGAAGTAGTGACTGCGCAGGATTGCAACCGGCCGGCCGGCGGCTGAGCCGCGACCGCCCGGACACAACCGCCGCGGACGATCGTTTACGCCACCTGACGGGCCGCGCGGCAGGCCACCGTGGCGCGCAGCGTGCGCGCCAGCGACTGCAGCGAGCCGCCCGCCTGATAGCTGAAACTCACGTCGAGCATCTCACCCGCCTTCAGCTCGAGCGGCACATCGAGCGGCAGCACGAGGTAATCGTTCAGCCAGTCCACCGTGTCGCCTTCGGCGGCGCGGATCGCCAGAATGTTCTTGGTGACGAAGCGCAGTGCATTCACCGTGCCGTCCTGCTCCATCGTGAAGCAGCCGGACCAGCGGATGTCGCGCGACACGCTGTCGTCGAAGTCGAGCACGCTGTAGACCTGCGGTGCGGCCAGCTCCAGCGATCCTTCATGCACCGCGCCCACGCGCTGGAACTGCATGATCGGCGCCTGGAAGCCGAAGAAATCATAGGTCTGCTGCAGCGGCTGCACTGCCATCACGGCCGCGGTCGGGATGAACACCGGCAGGCGGTCGCCGAAGCGCGCGCGGTAGCGCGCCTTGAACGCGTTGATCACCTCGACCTGCTTCTCGCGCAGCATGCCGACGTGGATCATTTCGCAGATCACGACATCGACCGGTTCCGGCGGCAGGTACTCGAAAGCATCGCCATGGACCACTTCGACCTTGTGGCCGTTGGCGTTGTGCGCCAGCAGTCGGCGCGCCTCGGTCACCATGTCCGGGTTGTATTCGACACACCACACCTTGCTCGCGTGTGCCGCGGCGAAGCACGACAGCACGCCGGTGCCGCCGCCCAGTTCGAGCACGCGCGCCCCCGGGAACACCACGTGGTCGATGGCCGCCTTGAAATTGGCCATGCGGTTGGCGTCCATCAGCATGTTGTGGTGGTAGTGCAGCGGAATGAACTGGCCCAGGTAATGCGGCTCGGCAATTTCCTCGCGCAGCACGGCCTCTGACGAGGAATCGGCCTGCGGGCGCAGGAATCGGACTGCAGGTTCCATCAAAGACATGTCGAGCCCCTTCACGAAATCGTTGGTTCGGCCTGGATCGGCGCGCCCTTGCCGGTCGAGGCAGCCGTCGGATCAGGTTTGCCGGCAACATCTGCCGGAATCTGGCCGCCGGAGACCGGAGCGCCGCCACCGGCGGCCGTTGCGGCCGGTGACGGAGTCTCCACTGCAGCAACCGTGCCAGCTGCGATTGCCGCGTCAGCACCGGGTGCCCGGTGCGACGATCGAACGGCGATGGCAAGACGAGCGCGCAAGCAGCGCGTGGCCCGGTTCGGAAAAAAGCGTCGGGGAATGCGGGTCGGAGACCCTGCAGGTGCAACAAAAAAGCGCCCCGCAGGGCGCTTGATTGCTTGATGTCTGGCGGAGAGGGTGGGATTCGAACCCACGGTAGACTTGCGCCTACGCCTGATTTCGAGTCAGGTACATTCGACCACTCTGCCACCTCTCCGGGGTACTGCGGCACTTCATGGTCGTGAAGCGGCGCGCAGTGTAGCACAGGGCGCGCGGCGCCGGAAAAGCGGGCGCGTTTTCGTGCCGGGCGGGCGTTCAGGCGCCGATGCGTTCGACACCACCCATCCACGGGCGCAGCGCAGGCGGGACGACGACCGAGCCGTCGGCCTGCTGACAGTTCTCCAGAATCGCCACCAGCGTGCGGCCGACCGCCAGACCGGATCCATTGAGCGTGTGCAGGATTTCGTTCTTGCCCTGTTCGTTCTTGAAGCGCGCCTGCATGCGGCGGGCCTGGAAGGTTTCGAAGTTGGAGCAGGACGAAATCTCGCGGTAGGTGTTCTGCGCCGGCAGCCACACTTCGAGGTCGTAGGTCTTGGCGGCGCCGAACCCCATGTCGCCGGTGCACAGCGCAATCTTGCGGTAGGGGAGTTCGAGCCGCTGCAGGATGGTTTCCGCGTGGCCGGTCAGCGCTTCGAGCGCCGCCCACGACTGGTCGGGCGTGACGATCTGCACCAGCTCGACCTTGTCGAACTGGTGCTGGCGGATCATGCCGCGCGTATCGCGCCCGTACGAGCCGGCTTCGGAACGGAAGCACGGCGTGTGGCAGACGAACTTCAGCGGCAGGCTGGCCGCCGACTGCACCGTGTCGCGCACGATATTGGTCACCGGCACTTCGGCGGTCGGAATCAGGTAGAACTTGCTGCCGTCGCCCCGCGGCACGGCGAACAGGTCTTCCTCGAATTTCGGGAGCTGGCCGGTTCCGAACATGCTCTCGGCGTTGACCATATAGGGCGCGTACAGCTCGGTGTAGCCGTGTTCCAGCGTGTGCGTGTCGAGCATGAACTGGGCGAGCGCGCGGTGCATGCGGGCGATGCCGCCGCGCAGCAGCGTGAAGCGCGCGCCGCTGATCTTGGTCGCGGTTTCGAAGTCGAGGCCGCCGAGCGCCGTGCCGACGTCGACATGGTCCTTCACCTCGAAATCGAAGCTGCGCGGCGTGCCCCAGCGCAGCACCTCGACGTTGTCCGCCTCAGACTTGCCGACCGGCACCGATTCGTGCGGGAGATTGGGCAGCGAGGCCACGAAGGCCTGCATGTCGGCCAGCACCGCGGCCAGGCGCTCTTCGCCGGCCTTCAGTGCGTCACCCAGCCCGGCGACTTCGGCCATCACCGCCGACGTGTCCTCGCCCTTCGCCTTCAACTGGCCGATCTGTTTCGAGGCGGCATTGCGCTTGGCCTGCAGGTCCTGGGTGTCGGTCTGGATGCGCTTGCGTTCCTCTTCCAGCGACTGAAAGCGCGCGGCGTCAAGCGTGTAACCGCGCGTGGCGAGGCGTTCCTGAACGAAAGCGAGCTGGCTGCGCAGCAGTTGGGCGTCTAGCATGAATGTGAACCTGTAGCGGTGGAGTCGGAGCGCGGGCACGCGGGCCGGGCCGTCACACACCGCGTGCGCAGGGCGTTCCGGCACGATCGTCGTGCACACGTTGCAACATAAAATTCTAACAGCGACCACCGCCTGCAACGGTATAGTAAGGCAGCCTTTCCCTTCTCACGCAATCGTCATGCTTTCACTTCGAGACTGTCTCGATCACAGCAATCTGAGCGAACTGGAAGTCGGCGTGCTCGCCGACTACACCGGTCTGCCGACCATGCTCGCCGCCACGCTGGCGGGCGCCATGCTGCAAAGCGAAGGCGGTGCCGACCTGATGCTGCGCATCCTGCAGGACGCCGACAAGCAGGCGTCCGAGCAACTCGACCTCGATCAGCGCGCACGCACCAAAGCGGCGATCGAACGCTTCTGCACCGTGCATCGTCCCGAGTTGCACTGAGGCGACCCACTTTGGCAGCGACCGAACTGTGGGAGCGACCGCCCGGTCGCGATCCGCACTTCGCCCAGGTGACGGCGCACGTTTGACGTGCGGAATCGCGAGCGGGGCTCGCGCCCACAAAAAAAACGCGACCCGGCTGTGGGAGCGACCGCCTGGTCGCGATCCGCGCTTCGCCCGGAGTGGTTACCCGCGCGAACGCCGGCGGCTCAGACCGCCGACCAGCGCGAGCCCGGCTGCGAACAGGGCCCAGACGCCCGGCTCGGGCACCGGGGTGACGGTCAGAGAAATATTGTCGACGCCGGTGTTGAAGCTGTCGGGACCGAAACGCAGCACGAGTCCGTTGGCGCTCGATACGCCGGGCATGAAGCTGATCGGCGTCAGGCCGGCGTCGAAGGCGACGGAGTTCCACAGCGTGGCGCCAGTGAGCAGATCGAGCACGACGGCGGATGAGCCGTCGTTGCGGTTCAGGTAATCGCCGAAATCCATCGAGTTCAGCGTGACGATCTGACCGCTCCCCGGCGTGAAGGTGAATTCAGCGCTGTACTGCGAAGAATTCAAACCACCCCAGGCAACATTCACCAGACCGCTGTAGCCCTCCGCCCAGAAATTCAGGCTCGGCGCAGATGTTTGACCGGTGCTCGCCAGCAGCGATCGATGCGACACGTCGAGCACGCCGGCGATGTCGCCGTAGCTCTGGCCTATGATCAGGCCGCTTGTGCAGATCTGGTTACCGTCGTTGCCGCAGATGTTGCCGGAAAAATCGAGCAGCACGCCTGTTGCGGCCGCAGCCGGTGCGGATGCGAGCAGCGCGGTCAGCCCGAGCGTGGCAAGCAGGGTCGGAATCCGGTGACACGTCATGAAGCACTCCTTGTGGGCCTGAAGGTGTCACACGTGAGCAAAAAACAGGCCGCGACCCGCAAGTAATTGAACTATTTGATATTTACCCACCAGGCTGCGCGCGAACTGTAAAGTCGGGCGACACGCCTTCTGCATGCACTGTAGTGCACGCACTACACGACAATCACATCTGTCGTGATACCGGGCCGGTGCATGGCTGCCTAGCATGGGCACCATGAACCGACCGGCAAACCTCCCGATGATGTCGCACCGCAAGCGCGGCTTCCGGCTCGGCGTCTATGTGTTCAAGGACGCCGAAATCGTCGATTTCACCGCGCCGCACGGCGTGTTTTCGGTGGCGCGACGGTTCGACCCGGAACTCGACGTCTTCCTGATCGCCGATGCGATGCGGCCGGTGCAGGCGCAGGCGGGTTTCACCGTGCTGCCCAACTACAGCTTCGCCGACCAGCCGGCGATGGATGCCTTCCTGATTCCCGGCGGCGCCGGCACGCGACAGGAAACCTGGAACACACGACTGCACGACTACATCGACGCGCTGCCGGCGACCTGCCTGCTGACCAGCGTGTGCACCGGCTCGTGGATCTACGGCCACATGGGCCTGCTCGATGGCATTCCGGCGACCAACCGCAAGGAACCCGACCGGCTCGAAGCATCGCACCTGGGCAAGTTGCCGATCGACCGGCTGGCCGAAATCGCGCCCGCCTGCCGCATTTCGCGCGCCCGGGTGGTGGACGCCGGCCGCATCGTCACCGCCGGCGGCATCGCCTCGGGCATGGAACTGGGCTTTCACCTGCTGCGCCGCGCCGGCTATGACGAAGGCTTCATCCGCGAAGTGGCGCGCTGCATGGAATACACCGCCGCCTACGACACCTACGCACACGACATCGAATACGCGCCCAACCCGGTTCCGTGCCACGCGATGCCGGAGCCGATTTCGCCGCAGTCAACGCATTCGCAGTCAGCACCGCAGCCCGTCCCGCTTTCCCAGCCCGCCCCTCTTTCCCAGTAAGTCCCTCCGAGGAGATCGTCCATGAGCACATTCAGAAACCCGTTCGACGCCAACGTGAAACTCAGCGGCTGTTCGTGCGGGCGTCACCACAGCCAGGCCGAACACGAACAGGCGGAGCTGCTGTCGGAAGAAGCCATGCTCGACCGCGTGGTCGAAGGCGCGGTGATGCGCGCGCTGTTCCCGCACGACGAAACGCGCCGCAACTTCATCCGCGCCGTCGGCACCAGCACGGCCATGGCGGCGATCTCCACCTTCCTGCCGCTGGGTACGGTGAAGGATGCCTTCGCATCGCCCGGCCCGCTGGAAAAGACCAAGCTCAAGGTGGGCTTCATCCCCATCACCTGCGCCACGCCCATCATCATGGCGCACCCGCTGGGTTACTACTCGAAGCAGGGCCTCGACGTGGAAGTCGTGAAGACCGCCGGCTGGGCGGTGATCCGCGACAAGTCGCTGGCGAAGGAATACGACGCCGCCCACATGCTGTCGCCGATGCCGCTGGCGATTTCGGTCGGCGCCGGCTCCAACCCCATCCCCTGGACGATGCCCGCAGTCGAGAACATCAACGGCCAGGCGATCACGCTGGCCGTGAAGCACAAGGACAAGCGCGACCCGAAGATGTGGAAGGGCTTCAAGTTCGCCGTGCCCTTCGACTATTCGATGCACAACTACCTGCTGCGCTACTACCTGGCCGAGCACGGCATCGACCCGGACGCCGACGTGCAGATCCGCTCGGTGCCGCCGCCCGAAATGGTGGCCAACCTGCGCGCCGGCAACATCGACGGCTTCCTCGCGCCCGACCCGGTGAACCAGCGCGCGGTGTATGACGGCGTGGGCTTCATCCACACGCTGACCAAGGACATCTGGGAAGGTCACCCGTGCTGCGCCTTTGCGGCCAGCAAGGAATTCGTGACCACCATGCCCAACACCTACAAGGCCCTGCTGCGCGCCGTCATCAGCGCCACCGCCACGGCCAGCAACCCGGCCAACCGCAAGCAGATCGCCGAGGCGATAGCGCCGGCCAACTACCTGAACCAGCCGGTCACTGTGGTCGAACAGGTGCTCACCGGCACCTACGCCGACGGTCTCGGCGGCATCCAGAAGGTACCGGGCCGCATCGGCTTCGAGCCCTTCCCGTGGGAATCCTTCGCCGTGTGGATACTGACCCAGATGAAGCGCTGGGGCCAGATCAAGGGCGACATCGACTACCAGAAGATCGCCAAGGAGGTGTTCCTCGCCACCGACGCGGCCGCACTGATGAAGGAAGTGGGCCTGCCGGTGCCGACCAGCACGACCAAGAAGTTTTCGGTCATGAAGAAGGAATTCGACCCGGCCAAGCCGGAGGAATACCTGAACAGCTTCAAGATCCGGAAAGTATCTGCATGACGCGCAACAAGCCCTGGCTGGCACCGCTGCTGTCGGTGCTGTTCTTCGCGCTGTTCGTCGGCGTGTGGTACCTCGCGACTTCGACCACGGCGGCGCCAACCGCCGGGCCGGCAGTCGACCCCGAGTACGCCGCACTGCTCGGTGCGCAGGCGGCGACCGGCGGGCAGTCGGCCATGCCCGGCCCGGGCGAGGTGGCAGCCAAGATCTGGGAACACGTACTGGACCCGTTTTACGACCGCGGCACCAACGACAAGGGCCTCGGCATCCAGATCGGCTACTCGATCGCCCGCGTGCTCGGCGGCTACCTGCTGGCCGCGCTGGTGGCGATTCCGCTCGGCTTCCTGATCGGCATGTCGCCGCTTGTCTACAAGGCGCTCGACCCCTTCATCCAGATCCTCAAGCCGATCTCGCCGCTGGCCTGGATGCCGCTCGCGCTCTACACCATCAAGGATTCGGGCATTTCCGCCATCTTCGTCATCTTCATCTGTTCGCTGTGGCCGATGCTGGTGAATACCGCGTTCGGCGTCGCGTCCGTCCGCCGCGAGTGGCTGAACGTGGCGCGCACGCTCGAAGTAAAGCCGATCCGCCGTGCCTTTCTGGTGATCCTGCCGGCGGCCGCGCCGACCATCCTCACCGGCATGCGCATTTCCATCGGCATCGCCTGGCTGGTCATCGTCGCGGCCGAAATGCTGGTCGGCGGTACCGGCATCGGCTACTTCGTGTGGAACGAGTGGAACAACCTCTCCATCACCAACATCATCACCGCCATCCTGCTGATCGGGCTGGTCGGCATGCTGCTCGACCACCTGCTGGCCTGGGTCGCGCGCGCCATTTCGTGGAGAGAGTGACCATGGGAGACACCCGATGACCCAGCCCTTCCTGAAGATCGAAGGCCTGAAACGGCAGTTTCCGCAGGCCGGCAAGCCGGATCCCGATCCGGTGTTCGAAGACGTGCATTTCGGCATCGAGCGCGGCCAGTTCGTGTGCGTGCTCGGCCACTCCGGCTGCGGCAAGACCACCATCCTGAACATCCTCGCCGGTCTGGATGAAGCCACCGCCGGCCACGTCATCATGGACGGCCGCGAAGTGCGCGGACCGTCGCTCGACCGCGGCGTGGTGTTCCAGAGCCACGCATTGATGCCCTGGCTCAGCGCGCTGAAGAACGTCGAATTCGCCGTGCGCAGCCGTCACCCGGAATGGACGCGCGAACAGGTGCGTGAGCACGCGGTGAAATACCTCGAACTGGTGCACTTGGGCCAGGCGCTCGACAAGAAGCCGGCCGAACTGTCCGGCGGCATGAAGCAGCGCGTCGGCATCGCGCGGGCGTTTTCGATCGAGCCCAAGATGCTGCTGCTCGACGAACCCTTCGGCGCGCTCGACGCGCTCACCCGCGGCAGCATCCAGAGCGAGCTGATCGGCATCGTCGAAGCCACCAAGCAAACCGTGTTCATGATCACCCACGACGTGGACGAAGCCATCCTGCTGGCCGACCGCATCGTGCTGATGACCAACGGCCCGCGCGCCAAGATCGCCGAAATCGTCGTCAACCCGATGCCCCGGCCGCGCGACCGCGAAACCCTGCACCAGCAGCCCGAGTTCTATCCGCTGCGCAACCACCTGGTCGACTTCCTCGTGAAGCGCTCGCGCGCCTTCGCGCCCGGCGCCGACTGGGACCCGAAAAACCCGCCCCTCGTGTATCCCGGCGCCCCCGCCCGCGCGGCCGCCTGACCCACCCTCACACCATCCAAAGGAGAAGCACATGAAACGCGAAGACGTCACCGACCTCATCGTCGAAGCCAAGGTTGCCAAAGGCCTGAAGTGGGCCGACATCGCCAGCGCCATCGGCCTCAGCAAGGAATGGGTCACCGCCGGCCTGCTCGGCCAGATGACCTTCACCGCCGAACAGGCCGCCATCATCGGCAAGATGCTCGACCTGCCGGCCGACGCCGTCACGCAACTGCAGGTCGTGCCCTACAAGGGCTCGCTGCCCACCTCCGTCCCGACCGACCCGCTGATCTACCGCTTCTACGAACTGATCAGCGTGTACGGCACCACCTTCAAGGCCCTCATCCACGAAGAATTCGGCGACGGCATCATGAGCGCCATCGACTTCAAGATGGATCTGGCGCGAGAAGCGAACCCGGCGGGGGATCGGGTGAGCATTACGATGAGCGGGAAGTTTTTGCCGTACAAGACGTATTGAAGGCACTGATGCGAAGTGCTTGACCGGCGCCTCAGGCGCTGGTCATATTGAGGCCGCGTGACCCGGGAGAGCATGCGGCTTTTATTCGTCTGGCGCATCGTGAATCTGGTTAACCGTCCAGGTGATGCAACCGAAGCCCCGGTCCTTACCGTTAAGTCCGGGGGCCGGTCGGATCATGAATTCGGAAGGTCCAGCCCGTCGCGAAGGGGGCGGCCATGCACCGCGCGCGTGACCTTAGATCAATGGAAACATGCGGAATCGAAAAACAGCGGGGCGCTGTGGCCAACACTGCGAATGTCCCTGGATTCCGAATGTTCATCGCCCGTCGTCGACGAGCCGCGCGACCAGCCGATGCACGAGGGGTGCCAGAACCAGCACCACCGGGAAGGCGACGGCCCACGCCGCAAGCCAGGCGCCGGCCCACAGGCCGGCATAGCGCTCACCGAAGCCGACTGCCCGGTAGGTCGAAATGCCGGAGACCAGCAGGGACATCAGACCCGACAGGATCAGGCCGAAGAGCACGGGTGCATATTTCCGGGGCAGCATGGAAGTTCTCCAGACAGGGTTGAGTTCAGGCGCTGGCCATCAGGCGGTTCAGGCTTTCGGCGACGTGCCGGCCGAACATGCGCGCGGTCTTGATGTCGCCCGGCACGAAAGCGTCGGCCGGCGCCGAGTGATCGGCCTGAGCCATCAGGCCCGACCACGAACCGAGTCGATTCGCGGCCTCGTCGTACGGCACGCCGCTGTGCTGTTCGGGGAGGATGGGGTTGCCGACCCAGATCATGCCGTGCTGCATGCAGAAGACGAACAGGGACAGCAGCGTCGATTGCTTGTCGCCGGCCGGCAGCGACGACACCGTGAACCCCGCGGCGAGCTTGCCCTTGAGCTGCTGGGTGCGCCACAGACGACCGGTGGCATCCATGAAGGACTTGAATGGCGCGGAAACGCCGCCGAGGTAGGTCGGCGAGCCCAGGATGAATCCGTCATATCCGGCGAGCTCGTCAGGTGTGCGGGCGGCGTCTTCGGCCTTGACCAGGCAGGCTTCGACGCCTTCGACCTCGCAGCTGCCGGCGAGCACCTGGCGCGCGATGTACTCGGTGTGCCCGTGGGCGCTGTGATGAATGATGGCGAGTCTATTCATGAGATGAATTCCTTCGGGGTTTTCAGTACGCCCGCATGGCGGGTCAGTGTGTGAGCCGGGCGAGCGCGGCGGCCGCCAGGTAAAGGCCGCTGCCGAACACGGCGTGATTCGCCACGGTGCGCAGGCCGTTCTTCAGCGGTGTCGGCGTCTTCGTCGCGGCGAAGCCCGCGCCCATTGCCGGCTGCATCACGAACCAGGGCGCAGCCACCGTGACGATGCCGACGATCAGGGCCGGCAGCCAGGTCGGCTGGTCGAGCCAGGCAGCGCCCTGCACGGCGATCAGCAACCCTGCGTAGGCAATGCCGATGAGGTAGTGGGTCAGCCAGCCCAGACCGAGTTCGAACTTGACCGGCTCGGCTTTCGAGATCGCTGCGTGCGCAAAGCGGCCACGCGGAAGGTGGCCGACCCAGCGGCCGACGAGGGCGAAGCCGGTGGTCGGGACACCCAGGCGCGCGAGCAGCAGCAGCCAGGCATCCATCACTGCGGTAGCGCCGATTCCGACGACTGCGATGTGGCCGATGACATGGGAGGAAAGCATCGAAGACTCCTTGATTTCATTGACATCCGAACGTGTCAAACCCATGATAAAAGTTGAAGTCAACTTTAAGTCAAGGGGTTTCATGGACATTTCGGAAGTCGCCCGGAAATCGGGCGTGGCCGCATCGGCGCTGCGCTACTACGAACGCAAGGGCCTCATCCGCTCGCTGGAGCGCGATGGCGCCCGACGCAAGTTCTCGCCGGCGGTGCTCGACCAGCTCGCGCTCATCGCACTGGGGCAGGCGGCCGGATTCTCGCTGGACGAGATCCGGGTGATGTTCACGCCCGGCGGCGAGCCGAACATCGACCGCGCCCTGCTCTCTTCCAAGGCCGATGAGCTCGAACGCATGGTCAGGCGTCTGAAGGCCATGATCGAGGGGCTGCGGCACGCTGCGGCCTGCCCCGCGACGAGCCATGCCGAGTGCCCTTCATTCCAGCGGCTGCTGAAGGCCGCGTCCGCCGGTGCACTGGAGAACAGACAGCGGCGGCTCGCTCCCCGCGGAGGCGCGTAAGCCTTGCCGCTCTCTTCAGACAAACAAACGGTGGCGGGTCGTGTCATCACAAGACAACGGCGGGCAGACCCTGAGCACCCGATTCCCTCCTCAGTCGCCTCCTCCGCCGCAACCACCGCCGTCACCGCCCCCGTCCGATCCACCGTCGCCGAAGCCATCGGTGCTGCCGTCGACGCCGTCGCTGCAGAAGTCGCTGCCGCAGTAGGGCGTGCCGCCGCCGCTGTCTGCGCCGGCGCGCCGCACGCCGCCGCAATCCGGCAGGTAACTGAACCCGCCGGCGATGTTCAGCTTGGCGTCCAGCGCGAACAGCAGCGGCAGACGGCTCGGTGCGCGCGGGTCGATGTGCTCTTCGCGGCAGGCGAACCACCAGCAGCGGCGCAGGCCTGCGTTCTTCAGCCGGTCGTCGGTCAGCACCACCGCCGGCGTGTGGTGCAGGAAGCGGCCGAAGCCCTGGCGGCAGAAGCTGTCGTAATTCTTCGTGCACAGAATGAATTCGTGCCACAGGTCATCCACCACCTGACTGGGCATGGCCACGAATTTGCGGCCGCTCTTCAGGTGCGCCAGGAAGAACTGACGCAGTCCGTTCGCCACGAGCTGACAGTCCTTCAGCGACAGTTGCGGGTGACGCGCACGCAGCTTTTCGAACAGGCCCTTGGGCAGTTCGGCATGGCGGATATGCGCTTCGCGGCGCAGCGCGACATAGCGCAGGTGAAACACCAGCGCCACCCCCACGGCGGCGATGGCGAGGACGACGAGCAGTGGATGCATGGACCGGTTCGATCGCTCCGCTTCAGCCTGCCTTCGGCACGACGCCATGTCCCGGCAGCAGATGCTCACTGCCCGGCGGAAGGTGGAAGGTGCTTTTGAAGTTGGTATTCCACAACGTGTTGAGGGTGGCGCTCTGGTTTTCGTCCAGTTCCCCGAACACTTCGGAATCGACCAGCCTTTCCGCCGAGATGATGGTGGGCGACACGATCTGCGCACCCGAAAGCACCTCGAAAAACGCCAGGCCGGCATAGATGCCGCTCTGGCCGCAGTGCGGCACCACCTGAATCACCGCCGGCTCATTGCTGGTGTCGACGTTGCGACCGATCAACAGCAGCCGCGACTGGACCGGAAATCCGTAGTACTTGTATTTCATCGTCCGGCCCGCGCTGGTCCTGTATTGAAAGGCCGCGTGCAGGTAACCCGGCAACTCCAGGTTTCCGAAATCGAAATCCCGATACACCCAGATCGACTTGCCGTCCCGCACGGTCAGCAGATAGCCGTAGAACTTCTTCCGCAGCGGCATCAGCTCCTCTTCCTTGGAACGCCAGGGCACGACCAGCAGTTCATTGATCATGCGCAGCACCCCCTCGAAGGGCGCCGGCGAAAAAACCTGGGTAATGACGGACGTGAGCCCGAACGCCAGCGTCACACTGCCGACCGACGTGAGTACTTTCTGGACGAACGAATCGGGTACGAAGTGCGCCAGCAGAAGAATGAGAAACCCGACAATGAACAGCAGGGAGAGGCTGAACAGCTTCTGACGCTTGTCGCGCAAAGCCACCACTTCGGTCGACGCAGTTTTATTCATGAAAACCTCGGGAAATTGCGCCTTCAATCTGCCAAGGCGGGACTTCGGTTCATCGTTCTTTCTTAGCGCGCAATGCTGACGTGCGCGGCTGCCGCGTGGAATGGTAACGGCGGCGGACCTCGGGGTTCAAACGATTTGCAGGCATGTTTGCGCATTCGGACTGCAATCGCTGCCGGAGCAGCCGAGCGGATCGCCCGCTGGCAGAACGGCTCAGGTGCAGAGACCGATCCGTGAAGCATAATTCCGATCTCATGCATTCAGCGGCGCACGGAAACCCGGCGGATCGTTATGGCACGAATCGAAGGCAAGCTCGCGAAGTGGAATGACGACCGGGGGTTCGGCTTCATCGAACCGACCCACGGCGGCGACGAAGTGTTCGTGCATATTTCCGCCCTCCCGCGCGACGGGCGCCGGCCGATGAATGGAGAAACCCTGCTGTTCGAGGTGCAGACCGACGCGCAGGGCCGCAAGCGCGCGGCGTCCGTCGAGCGCCCGGGCCGCGTTGCGTCCCCGGCGTACGAGACGCGTCGGCCATCGGCATCGCGCAGCACGGAACGTCAAGGCACCGGGCTGTTCGGCTATCTGTCGCTGATCGCGATAGTCGGGCTTGGTGGCTACCTGATCTATGGCCAGATCGACGCGCACCTCGTGCAACGCATTAACGGAACTGCACCAGTCAATTCCGGCTCGTCAGCGAACGCAAACTTCCGCTGCGACGGCCGCCAGCATTGCAGTGAGATGACGTCCTGCGACGAGGCGACCTTCTTCAACAAGAACTGTCCAGACACGAAGATGGACGGTGATAACGATGGCGTGCCGTGCGAGCAGCAGTGCTCGGCTTTCTGAGCCGAAGTCCGTCACGCGAACCATTGTCCTTCCGGCGATGCGAAATCGCTCACGCCGCCCGTCATGCCCGGCTTGCTGGCCGCATGGCTGCCAACGATGATCGGGATTCGTAGAGATCACGTCGATCTCTTCCGCCATCGGGAGCCCACTGATGAAAGCGACCACCGTCCTTGCGAGCCTGCTCGCGTGCAGCACCTTCAATGCCTTCGCCGTCACGCTGCCGCCTGAACCGGTGGCACGCGACGACCTGTTTGAACTGACCGGCCTCACGCTCAGCATTTCGGCGCCTGGCATTCTGGCGAACGACAGCGGCACCGGCGTGATCGTCAGCAGCTTCTTCGATCCGGGGTCGGGCACGCTGAACAACGTGGTCACCAACGGCGCCTTCCTGTACACGCCCGAGCGGGGCTTTGCCGGCACGACGACGTTCAGCTACGCCATCCTCGACGAGTACAACCGCGCATCGAGCGCCACGGTCACGATCGATGCCAGCACGACGCTGCCCCAGGCACGCGACGACTATTACACCCTGAGCGACCTGACCCTCGACGTGTCGGCGCCGGGTCTGCTGGCCAATGACCGCGGCGGCATCGGCGAGGTCATCGTGTCCAGCTACTTCGACCCGACCTCGGGCACGCTGAACAACGTGGTGACCAACGGCAGCTTCAGATACACCCCTGAGTACGGCTTCGCCGGTGTAGCGAGCTTCACTTACAGCAGCGTGGACGAGCTCGGCCGCAACGCCAGCGCCACCGTGTTCATCGATACCGCCGCGTCGATTCCGGTGGCGTTCGACGACACCTTCACGGTGCTCAGCGGCGGCACGCTCGACATCCTTGCGCCCGGCCTGCTGGCAAACGATCGCGGCGGCATCGGCGACGTCATGGTGTCGAGTTTCTTCGATCCGAGCAGCGGTACGCTGGACAGCGTCATCACCAATGGCAGCTTCCGCTACCTCGCCGACCCGGGCTTTACCGGTCTGGCGACCTTCCAGTACTTCTCGATCGACGAACTCGGCCGCTCGAGCTCGGCGCGGGTCAATATCAATGTGGTGGCAGTCCCCGAACCGGGCACCTGGGCCATGATGCTGGCCGGACTGGCTGCTGTCGGATACGCCGGTCGGCGCCGCGCGGCGACCTGAGCGCGCTGCACAGGCTGAGCGCAGCGGCCGCGCCCCTCCGGCGGCCGTCGCGGGTCGATGAATGCCTGGCCTCCCGCCGGGCAACGTTCAGCCGTGCCGCCGCGCGGCCCGCGCGCGCACCCTGCGGACGTGACGCCGCATGTCTTCGATGGCGTAGGCAGGCCAGCGCGTAGTCTGCGGATCGGCGCGCAGCGCCTGTTCGATTTCGTCGCACATCTCGATCAGGCGCGGGTTGCCGGTCAGTTCGGCGCACAGCAGCAGCGTGGGGTGCAGCGGATGGGTGTACAGGCGTGACGCGCTGAGCGGCGTCGTGCAGTACAAGGCTTCATAGCCGGCCAGTGACTCGACGGCACGCAGCAACGGCAGCAGGCGGGCCTTCATGGCGCGCTCGAGCCACCGGATCACCGGTTCGATCTGCACCGCATCGGTCAGCGGAATGAACCCGGACAGATGCTGTGCCGGCAGCGGCTGCAGCGGCACCGGCCAGTCACCCAGCCAGCACTCCAATGGATAGAACGAAGTGCCCGCGAGCTCCCGCGACACGCGCGCACCGTCGAGTACGGCATCTTCATAGACCGCCTGCGCCAGCACGGTGAGCCGGCTGCTGCCTTCCATATGAATGCCGTAAGCGTTCGGGCGGTCGTCAATGGCGCGCAGCCGTATCGTGTGATCGCCCCACGCGCCCTGCTGCCTGAACACGCTGATTTCGTAATCGCGCTGCGAAAACTCATACGGATAGCGCTCGAAGCCGTTCTGTTCGAGCAGCGGCAGCAAGGCCGCTTCGAGGCGCTGCATCAGCGCCTGCTTGCCCGGCAGCGCCCGCTGCGCCTGCCAGGCGCGGTAGCGCTCGTCGAGCCGTGCGGCGATCCGGTCGTAATTGGCCCAGGTGTTGGGCACCTTGCAGAAGGCGTCATCTTCGAGCGTGTCGATGGCGAACACCTGGCGGTAATCGTCGACGTAGCGCTGCGCGTAATACGCCTGCGTGAAGGCGTTGCCGCGTTCGTTCAGGTCTTGCGTCGTGAGCTTGCCGTCGCACTGCTGCCACAGCAGCGCGCAGCCGCTCAGCGTGCGCTGGCCGACAGGCGCCCTATACGCATCGAACGTCGCAGCCGCCAGATCGTTGTTGAGCGCCCACGCAAGATAGAAACCGATATGCGTGGCGCTTGCCTCGTCGGGATCCGGAAGTTCGGTTTCGAAGTTGAGCAGATAGGATTCTGCATCGTCGTAGCGGTTTGAGACCATCTTCCGGGCGTCCTCATGCGCGAGAAGTGAGAAGGCATAAACGGTGTGAAAGCCACTTTAGCGAAAAGTGATCACACGCGCCGGGCGGGTGCGGTGGGCAGGGCGGGTGGAGACTGCAGGACACGACAGCGCCAGGTGTCGGCGTTCTTTACAGCGCGGCTCGGACGGACAGTGCCCTCCCGCAACACGCCCTTGATTCAATGCCGTTATTCGTCAATCCCGAGGTGGGGCGTACTTCTTGCTAGCTCGCAGCCGGCCGTCTACACATTCAACCGGGTACACCATGACGACGCGTGAGCTGAGTGCAGCGATGGCAGGTGGCGTGCCGTCCCTCATGCCGAGCCGTCGGCGGGTCAGCCCCTCAGGACGCGCGAAAACCATGCCCTGATCCTGCTCCCTTTGCCGCCCCCGGTCGCTGCGACCACGGCGGCGCAGTTCTCCCCGCGGCGTCGAAGCAGTCCATGGGCTGCCTCAGAGGCCTCCGTTCTCCCACTCGCGATGTCCCGACGTCCACACGAGCCCTCGCTCCTTGTTTGCATACCCTGCAGCGCGCCGTGCCGGCGGGGCATGCCGCGCACGTTTCATCCGTCTTCTCAACGGCACCTGGTGATCCATGAAAACTCGAACACACCTCAAACTGGGCATGCTGGCCGTGGCCATGCTGGCCGTCAGCGGCAGCGCCCGTGCGGCAACATCGATCGACATCAGCGTCAACGGCGTCTACAGCCTCGTCAACGCGATCAACTTTCAGCCGGGGCAGGAATTGATTTCGGTCTCCATCGCCGAAGAAAACGCCTTTGCCCGGTATCTGTCGTCATCGCTGACGATGAAAGTCCTGTCGCTCGGTGTGCGCGGCGAGCTGGCCGCGGCGCCGCCCAATATCGAACGTGTCGCACTGTTTGCTGAAATCAGCGCAACCGCTCCCCCGGCCCCGCTGGTCTACAGCGCCCAGGCCGGCACCGTGGTGCTGCAATCCGATCTGGGGGCCACCGGCGGCGCCGAAATATTCACCCAGACGAAGACGCAACCGTATCTGTCGAGTATCCGGATGGACTTTTCAGAAGATGCCAGCCGTACCATCGTGTTCACGGACTCGTCCGAAGCCACGCTGTTGCCAAAGTATGGCTACGGACCGCTCAGTCCGATCGCCGTGTCGCAGATCCGGGGCAGCCTGACCGGCACGATGGCGCTGAAGAGCGAATACAGCGTCAATTACCGGGTCGACAGCGCATTCGACCGGTTTCTGGGCTGGCTCGACAACGTCAATGCCACCGACTTCAGCATATACAACGCGGTGAAGCGCGCGATCCTCCAGCACCAGCAGGAGAAGTGGGAGCACGCAACGCCTACCGAACGCAAACTGTTCTGGAGAAGCCGCAATGGCGGGACGGGTATCCGGGGCGAGGTGATATTCGAGGGCATTTCGGTCCATACGGCGTCGCCCGGCGTTCTGGTCTATACCGCGACGCTGCCCGACGCCCCGACCATGGACGTGCCGCTTGCATTCACGCAGAACAATGTCGGTGCCGTGCTGGACGTGGCGTTCGACGGGCAGACGCTGGCCAGCTTTCGCGGCGATGACTACCTGACCGACGAAATCAACCTGCTCAACATCGACATTTCCAGCTTTGCCGGCAGGACCGGCGAGCTGACGTTCACGATCAACACCAGCGGCCCCGACAGCGCGGAAATCTTCGTGGCCGAGCGCCTCGGCGGTCTCAAGTTCGCGGCCACCTCGCTCACGCCGGTGCCCGAACCCGGCACCTGGGCGATGATGCTGGCGGGTCTGGCAGTCTTGGCCGGCTGCGCGGGTCGCCGGCGCCGGACAGAAACGCATCACTGAGTCGCAGCACTGGTGACGCAGTTTCTGTGGGAGCGGCGGCCTCGCCGCGATCAGTGCCGCGATGATCGCATTGCAACGTGCGCATCGCGGCGAGGCCGCCGCTCCCACAGGGGCCCCTCCCGCGCTTCAGCCGAACACCGGCAGTGGTGCGAAGCGGCCCTTGAGTATCGTGTCGGCGGCGCCGACCTTGAGCCAGCCGTCGATGGCGCTGGCGTACACCGAGCGGAAGTCGGTGGTGTGGACAAGATTGTCGCCTGCGTCCAGCGCGCCCAGATCGGATGGCGTGCCGTAGTGGCCGCCCTTGACCTGCCTGCCGGCGAAGAACATGACGTTGGCGGTGCCGTGGTCGGTGCCCAGACTGGTGTTCTCCGGTACCCGGCGCCCGAACTCGGAAAAGATCAGCAGACTGACGCGGTCGGCCTGACCGATGCGTTCCATGTCGCGCAGGAAGCCGTGGATCGAATCTGAGGTGTAGGTGAGCAGACGCTGATGCAGGTCGGACTGCTGCACGTGGGTATCGAACGCGTTGTTGCGATAGCCGACGTAGTACAGACGCGTCGGCAAGCCGGCCGCAATGCAGGCGGCCACCTTCGGCAGGCCGAGCGGGAGGATGCCGTAGTCCTGCGGGGTCTTGTACTTCGACCACGCGTCGCGCACCGCCAGGGACGATTCGCGCGCGCTGACCGCCACCTGTTCGAGGAAGCGGCGCGACGGGTTGTCCGCACTCGCCACGCTCACGTCGTCGAGCAGCGCGCGCGCCTGGTGGAAGGCGCTGCGCACGAAGCGGTCCGGCTCGTCGAACACCACCGGCGTATGCACGCGGCTGCGCACCGCGAGCGACTGCGAGGTGTCGATGTTGAGCAGGTAGTTCGGCACCGCTGCGGGCGACATGGCGTCGGCCAGCCGGCCGACCCAGCCGTAGTCGTCGCCGCTGTTCGGCGTTGCCGTGTGCAGGTAGGCCATCGACGTGAAGTGCGAGAACGACGGATTGTCATAGCCGCAACCATGCACGATGGCAAGCCGGCCGTCCTTCCACAGCCGTTCGAAACCGGCCATGCCCGGGTTGAGGCCGAAGCGGTCGTCGAGCTTGCGCGCCTTGGCCGGGCGGATGCCGATGGTCGGCCGCAAGCGATAGTAACGGTCGTCGGCGTAAGGCACGACGGTGTTCAGGCCGTCGTTGCCGCCGGACATTTCGAACACCACCAGGATGCGGTCTTCGGCTTCGGCCGCCGCGGCAGCGCGCGCGATGGTGCCGAAGACGCCGGACATCATCAACCCGGCGGACGCCTTCAGGATGCGGCGGCGGTTATGGTCTGTGGTCATGGTGCGGACTCCTGCAGCGCGGGGCGTGGGTGCGCTCGGCTCAGCCGAGTTGATATTCGGGCCGGCTCAGCAGCACATGCAGCAGCAGGCGCAGCGAATCTTCGGCGTAGGTGGCGGTGGCCTTCATGTCACGCGTGCCCAGTTCCTGTTCCAGGAAGGCTGACAGCTTGTGTCGCGTCGCCGCGTCGAGCTGCACCGACAGGAAGCGGCGTTCCAGATAGGTGACCACCTCTTCCGGCGTGCTGCAGCCGGCGTTCAGCACCATGCCGGTCAGATCCAGCCGGGCCACCGTGCGCGAAATCGGCTTGACCCGCTCGACCGCCATCTGCCAGCCGCGATAGCTGCCGTAGCGCGTATTGAAGTCTTCGTCGCGGTCGCCGCTGAGGGTGGACATCGCCATCATTTCCATGCCGCCGTCGGCACCGCCCGGTTTGGTGGCGGTGGTCAGGTCGAGGCCGCTGCGGATGCGTTCATGCACGTAGCGGATTTCATAGCCGGCCTGCGCGGCCGGATAGCGGTCGCCGGGAATGTAATTGATGTCCGGCAGCGCCACATCGAGTGCAAAGTTGCCGCGCTCCAACAGCAGACCCGGCGTGATCCAGCTGCGCCCCTGGGGCCAGCCGGCCACGGTCGGCGGATGCATCAGGCGCTGGCCGAGCGCGGCCGTGGTTTCGTTGAAGTCGGGTACGCCGGGCACTTGAGTCAGGCCAAGCTTGCGATAGGTGGACACCACCAGTTCGACCGGTCCCTTGATGCGCGTCGCCACCGACTCGGGCGCATGGAAGTCGCGCGACATCAGCAGCATTTCGAGGAAGGCCGCGATGTCATAGTTGACCGCTTTGAGACGCCGGCCCAGTTCGTCGGCCAGCGCCGGATCGACATCGTCGCGCACGAACTGGCGGTACAGCTTCGCTGCCAGAAAGCGCGGCGTGACCGGCTGGTCGAGAATGATGTCGATCACCTGCACGCCGTCGAAGTTGCCACGCCGGCCCAGCACCTCCTTGCTTGCGTCGTCGTGCTTGGCGGCGTCGATGTGGAAGGCCACGCCCTCGAAGTTCCAGCCGGTGAAGGCACGGGCCGCTTCGCGGATGTCGTGCTCGCTGTAGTGCCCGACACCCATGGTGAACAGCTCCATGATTTCGCGGGCGAAGTTCTCGTTCGGTGCGCCCTTCACGTTCACGCCGGCGTCGAGGAAGGCCAGCATGGCCGGGTCCTGCGCGACGCCGATCAGCAATGTGCGGAAGTTGCCCAGCCCCTGGCGCTGGAACAGTTCCAGCTGGTTCAGCATCTTGCGGTAGTCGCGCACCTTGTCTTCATTGGTGGCGAAGTGGCCGTGCCAGAACAGCGCCATCCTTTCCTGCAGCGGGCGCGGCGACGTGAGCATACGGTTCGCCCACCAGTAGGCGACGCGGTCGGTTTCGAGCTTGCTGGCGCGCAGCCAGTAGAAGAACTTGTTCACCACCGGCTGCATGCGACGGTTGCCGCCGTCCTTCACGCGGACGCCAATCACCTCGCCTTTGTCGCGGGCAGCATCGGTGGTGGCCGGCCGGCTGGCCGGGAAGGGGTCCAGCCCCTCTTCGAATACGCCGGAGTGATCGAACGGCGGCAGTTCGGCAGCGGGCGCGCCTTCGAAGTACACGAGGCGGCGCACCGCTTCGGCGGGCGTCAGGCGGGCGAATGCGTCGATGTCGTCTGGCGTGCCACCGAAGCCGGCACGTTCGAGCAGATGCGCGGCGCGCGCCCTGTTCCAGTCGGACGGGCCGATCGGGGCCAGATCGCCGGCAAACGGCGATGCGGCCGACGACAGGGTGCTGAACAGAACGATCGCGAAGGCAACGAGCGCGGTCAGGGGGAATCGGGACATTGCGGATCGCTTCCGGAACAGGACGGCGCTCAGGCTATTCCTGCCCCACTTCGCATTTCCAGAGCCATTCTTTCCGATGTAACTCGGGATTTTCTGGAATCTTGCTGCCTTGCCCTGCCGCGCGCCGGGCATCGCGACCGTCGTACACCTGCAACGGGCGCGTCACCCCGCGAGGGCGTATGCCCCGACACCTGGCGCGGGGCCTCGCCCCCGGTTTCCCGGCGCGCGGTATGCTGCGCCGCACCCCGTCCTGACTGCCCGCCATGAATCGCCTCTACCAATATTTCTTCCGCGGCCTGATCACCTTCCTGCCGGTGGCGCTCACCGTTTACGTGCTGGTGCTGTTCGTCACCTGGACCGAGCGGCTCGCGATGTCGATCATCCGGCCGATCATCGGCGACTTCTACCTGCCGGGACTGGGCATCGCCATCGGCGCGCTCATGATTCTGGCCCTCGGCGCGCTGGTGTCTCAGCGTTTCACCGGGCGCCTGCTGTCCTGGGTGGAATTGCCGTTCACCAATCTGCCGGTGGTGAAGAGCATCTATTCCTCGCTGAAGAACTTCGCCGACTACTTCGCTCCGCATCCGGAATCGGCGCAACAGGTGGTGCTGCTGCGGATGCCCGGCAACGAACTGGGCATCGCCGGTCTGGTGACCCGGCAGTCGATGGCCGGTCTGCCTGCCGGCCTGGGCGAACTGGAAGATCAGGTCGCGGTTTATCTGCCCATGGGCTACATGATCGGCGGCTACACCGTGTTCGTGCCGCGCGCCTGGGTGACGCAGGTGGACATGTCGGTCGAAGAGGCGATGCGCATGGCACTGATCGCCTACATGTCGTCGAACCGGGCAAAACCGGACGGACGATGACCGGAATGGCGCGCACCGGCATCGTCTGTTCTGCCGGACTGCGCATGCGCCCGGCGCGGCGCGCGCCGTCAGACGTCGCCGACACGGGGCGGCGCACCGGCACGGATCGCAGTACCCTTTACGCACAACGACTCACGGGGAGAACTGCCATGAATACTGCTCAACTTGTCACTGCGAGTCTGCTCGCGCTGTTGCTGGGCGCGTGCGGTCAACCGGCCGAACCCGAACCTGTCGCAGCGCCGCCGGCTGCGGCGACCGCTCCGACGACCGAAGTCAGCCCGGCGCCGGTCGCCGAAGTTACGGCGACGCCTGAGCCCGCCGCCGGGAACGTGGCGGAACCGATGGCCGCCGCGACCGCCCCCGTCGCTGAACCGGCACCCGCTGCGGCCGCGCCTGCTCCTGCCGCAGCCGCGCCGGCCGCAGCAACCGAGGTCGCCGCCATGGCCACCGGCGGTGATGTCGTGAAGGGCTGGAAGGCCTGGCGGGCGGCGGCGTGCGAACGCTGCCACGGCCCGGCGCAGGAAGGCATGGTCGGACCTTCATTGATCGCGTCGCTGAAGACACTGTCGAAAGACGACTTCAAGAAGGCCGTGCTCGAAGGGCGCATCGCGCTCGGCATGCCCGGTCACCCCTTCCTGGCCGACAAGATCGATGACCTGTATGCGTATCTGAAAGGTCGTTCGGACGGCAGCGTAGCGAACGTGCGACCGGACGGCGCCTGACCGCCGCCTGACCCCTCTGTGGGAGGGGCCAGGCCGACTGCCTCGCCCGGATGGCGAAACAGCGGATCAACGCCGCGCTTCGGCCGGCTGCGCCCACCTGACCAGCCGGTGCAGCGCCGCTGCAGCCAGAAACGCCGCGATCAGGCTGATCAGCCCCCACTTCAGCAGCACGCTGTAATGCCCCAAGGCAAACAACGCCTCGCCGGGGCCGTCGGCACCCGCTGCCAGAAACATCAGATGCGCCATGTTTTCGCTGACATCGGCGAGCCCGGCCAGCGGGGCCGCGAACGTGGCCGCCTGACCGACGCGGCGCGGCATGCCGCCGAGCGACGCTGCGGCGCGTGTGCAAAGCATCCACAGGAAGATCGAGTACGCCGCCATGAAGGCGAAATCGGCCCACAGCGTCTGCCGCGCGGTTTTCAGGCGCGCCTCGGGCGGGCGCGCTTCGACGCGCTGCTGCGCCGCGTCCGGCGAACCGGCGGTCGCAGTACACCCTTGCTGCACGCGCTGCGCCGCGGTGTCTGCACACTGGGCGCCCCAGCTCCGGACGATCAGCCGGGCACAGTCGGCCGAGCCCGCGAACTGCAGGCTGAGCATGCCGTGCGGTGTGCACGACATCTGCAGGTTGCGGTTGGTGGCCAGCACGAAGGCGCCGGTCACCGTCGTCAGCAGCAGCGCGGCGATCAGCCGCACGGCGCTGGTCATGCCAGCCGCGCGTTCAGCGGCCCGTACGGGCGTTCCGGATGACATGTTCAGCCCTCATGGTTCGCGCGATCCAGGGCGTTCCCTGCTCCGCGCCTGATCGCAGCATTCACTGCCCGCACTTTGTGCGCAAGTGCCGGATCGGCAGAACCTGCGGCGCATCGGCCTGTCTGTGCCGCAGGCATGCAGGGTCTTTAGCCCTGACATGCAAACCGGAGGCGGCGCAATGCTGAGCGAACTGATCGTGGCGGGTGTGGTGGGCGTGATGCTGTTCTTCACGGTGGCGGTCGCACCAGGCATCTTCAAGGTGTTGCCGCAGCAGTGGGCCAGTGTGTATGTGCGCAATTTCTTCCCGAAGTACTACGCCGTGCTCGGCGCCGCCTGCCTGATCGCCACCGTGATCGACGCGCCGCCGGCGGTGCGCATGGCGGCGGCCGTCAGCACCGCGCTGTTCGCCATTTCGCTGTGGGGCGTCACGCCGGCCGTGAATGCCGCCACCGACCGCGGCGACCGTCGCCGCTTCGGCCTGCTGCACGGCGTCAGCGTCGGGCTGAACGTCATCATCCTGATCGCGCTGGTGTGGGCGCTCTGGGCCGCCTGATAGGTGGTGGTTATCGGGTCATCGAAACTTGGTATTTCACAGCCTTCGCGGCACTTCGGATACTCGTTCCGATGACCCGCGCAGTCTCCCGGTTCGGGTCGTCACCGCCCGTCAACCAAGGAGTCACCCGATGAATACGCTCAAAGAGACGCTGCGCAGCGCGTCGCTCACCCTGCTGTTGTCGATCGCCGCCGGCACCGTTCAGGCCGGCCCGGACGAGACATCCGTCTACTTCATGGATTTCTCCGGAAAGATGCGCACGATGGAGGTCATGAAGAAGATGGACAGCGATGGCGACAAGATGGTCAGCAAGGCCGAATTCATGAAAACGATGGAAATGAGCTTCGGCAAGATGGACAAGAACGGCGACGGCATGCTCGACGCGAAGGAATGGATGGGCGAAAAGCATTACGGCGGCGGCAACGGCTGATCGGTTGGCCAGACTTTCCCGCGATCACCCCGCCCGGCTAACCGCCGGGCGGGGTGGTCACGAGACCGGCGTGCGTCGCCGAGACGCGCAAGGGCTGGACGCAGGGCAGCCGGACGATGCGCATGCGCCCCGGGCGACTCACGATGATCGCCGCAACACGCGCACCGGCCGCGGGCACGGCACCGCGGCAGCCTCTGCGCCACCAGTCGTAGATCCGGACCACATCCCAGTCCGAACGGAAATGCAGCAGCTTCACGGGCAGGCTGCGCCGCGTTATGGGTGCGGCCGTCATGTCGGCGAGCGCGGCTTCCAGCCGAACCAGTTCGCCCAGCCAGGGCAGCGACTGCAGCGACTGCTGCTGCGCGAACCCGCCGCCGGACACGATCTGTTCGGCCTGCCGCAGCGTGATGACACCACGACGTTCGACGACCAGGCGCCGCACCAGCGCTCGGAAACATCGGCGGCCGAGCATGTCGGCACTGCACGGAAAACGCCGGCGCAATGCGTCGGTGATCCGATGCTCGAGTGCCCGCCAGTAGCGCGCGAGCAGCGCATCGGTCAGCCCGGCGTCCGCTTCGATGCCCAGCGACCGCGCCGCCACGGCCCGCCGCAGCCCTTCCAGTCCGTTGTCGGCGGTGCGCGTCATCGTGTGCCGCCCGCGCCGGGGTGGCGATCGGCGTGCCGCGCCGCTGCGCAGGCCGTCAAACTGTCAAGGTGGATGGGCATACTGTGCGAGGGGCATTCCGCAACGACACACCGGTCATTGTCGTCAGCCCGTGCCGCCCCCGGAAATGACAAGTTTTCATCGGGCGATAAACCATGCTTATCGCCCGAAGGCCCTCTTCAGGAGTGAAACGTGGAGCTTTATCAGATCCGCTACTGCCTCGCCGTGGCCGAAACCTTGAACTTCACGCGCGCGGCAGAACGCTGCTTCGTGTCGCAACCGGCACTCACCAAGGCCATACAGAAGCTGGAAGACGCATTGGGCGGACTGTTGTTCGACCGCAGCAAGGTGGCGGTCAGCCTGACGGATTTCGGGCGCTCGATGCTGCCCAGCCTGCAGCAGATCTATGCCGCGACCAGCCAGACGCGCGAGCTGGCACGCCGCCTGCAGCAGGATCGCTCGGAAGTGGTGCGCGTCGGCATCATCTGCACGATAGATCTGAACGCCATCTTCCCGGCCTTCCTCGCGTTCCAGCAGGCCTTCCCCAAGGCCGACATCGAGTTCCGCGAAGGTTCGATGGAGGCGCTGATCGACGCGCTCGACAAGGGCGACATCGATGTCGCGCTGCTCGCGTCACCGTTTGCCATCGCCCGGCGCTTCAGCGGACCGGTGCTGTACACGGAGGATTTCGTGGTGGCGCACGGGCCGGCGCACCGCTTCGGCCAGCGGGCTGCCCTGTCGCTCACCGATCTGCAGGACGAGGCCTACTGCCAGCGCAGCCTGTGCGAGTACAGCCTCTACATCGAGCGCGTGATGGCCGAACGTGGCGTCGACGTGAAGGTCGTGCAGCAGACACCGCGCGAAGACTGGGTGCAGACCATGGTCCGGGCCGGTGTCGGCATCGCCTTCATGGCCGAATCGACCGCGGTCTCGGGCGGCCTGTCATTCACGCACGTGCCGGACGCGCGGTTCGTGCGCGAAGTGCGCGCCATGGTGTTGAGCGACCGCCCGCACTCCGGCGCCGTCGGGCAGTTGCTCGCCTTCCTGCCCGGGTTCGACTGGTCGCGCATCCCCTGCCTGAAAAAGTCCGACGCGACGGGCTGAACGCCCAAGGCCGCCCCATACCCACCAATCGGCGATCAGTCGAGTTGCAGCAGGCGGCCGAAGGGCACGTGCGCGCGCCGCGCGGCTTCCGGTACCGCCCACAGCACGGGCCAGCGCGGCCGGAAGCGCGCCGGGCCGTCGAGGTCGGTCAGCACGACGGCGATGTCCGGCCGATGACGATCGGCTTCTTCGAGCAGCGGCGTGAAGTCGGTGCCGCCCCCCCCTGTGAAGGTGAGCCCCCCCAGATCGGCGCGCCCGGCGGCGAACTGTTCGACGCGCTGCACCCGGTCGTCACCGATGATGAGTATCAGCCCGGCTTCGAGCCGGCGGCTGATGGCTTCGATCTCGCGCGTGAAGCGGGCCATCAGCGCGTCGTCGATCGAGCCGGACACATCGACGATCAGCGCCAGCCGCGGCACGGTCTTCGCCGCGCTGAAGCCCGGTTCCCACGGCATGCGGTGGCGCGGGCCGGCGCGGCCCTGATTGGCGATATAGGAACGCGACGGCCGCGACCACGACAGGTCGCGCTTCGGCGACAGGCTGCGCGCGAGCTGGGTGCGCAGCACCTGTTCCCACGGCGTGCGGCTGCGCGGCAGATCGGCGATCAACGTGCGCAGCATCGAATGCGCGCCATCGTTGGCGTGGCCGCGGATCAGCCGCTCGCTCCACTCGCGCGCCTGCTCCGCTTCCGCCTCCGGCGGGCCGCGCGTGTCGGGGCCGGGCACCAGGTCGCGTTCCGATTCGCAGCCGAGCACCCTGACCCGGCCCGACTTCGGGCCATCGGGTCGCGCAACGGCCTGCGTGCCGTCGGCCTGCGGCGTGGGGGTGGTCGCACCGCCCGCCGTATCGGCGTCCTGGCCACCGTGCTGGCGCGGCGTACGGCTGCGCCCGCCCGATGGCGGCGGCCGGCGATCGTCGATGGCGCGGTACAGGCGTTCGACATCCCATTCCAGCAGCGATTTCTCGACCGGCTGGTCGATGCCCAGCACGGTCGTCAGCAGGCGGTCGAGCTGCACGGCAGTGGCCGGCTGACGCAGCCATTCGAGGTGGGACAGCGCGCTGTTGATCAGCGCGTCGGCACACAGATTGAACAGCTGCAGGTCGGCGTCGCCCAGCACCTGCTGCAGTTCGACGAAGCGCTGCGGGTGGCGCAGCGCGATGTGCAGCACCTCGTGCGCCACGCGAGCGGCCTGTTCCTCGATCGGCAGTCGCTCGAAGGCGGCGCTGTAGCAGATGGTGTGGCCGTCGGTGGTGAGCGGCGCCGGCGTGATGTCGGCGTCGGCCGGCAGATCGCGATGGCGCACCCACAGCGCCAGCCCGCCGGTGGCCGGGGCGAATTCGACCATGCGCTGCACCGCGCGCGTGCCGCGATGGATGTACAGCGAGTGGCTCGCCGACGGGGTGCCGTCAGGCATCGCGGCGCTGGTCGACGTAGCGCAGGTAGGCCGGGCTGTCGAGAATGGCTGCCGCCAGATCGCCTTCCAGCGCCTTCTGCATCAGCAGTTCCATCGCCAGCGTCTGCGCCTCGCGGATCGGCAGCGGCACCGTGCCCCGGATGTCCGGCAGCTGGTCGATGATGTCGAGCCCGCGCGTCATGCGCGGCGCATCGGTACAGGCGGCGAGCAAACCGTAGATCAGGCCGTACAGGCCGTCGAGCGTCTGCGGCAGCAAGGCGGCGGTGGCCGGGCCGCGCGGCGTGTCGAGCAGGCGCATCACGTCGGCACCGGCCCGCAGTTCGCGCAGCACGCCGAAGAATTCGGCCGCGTTGGCCGCGCCGATGCGGCCCTGCACGAACAGCCGCTGCGCCGCTTCGGACACGCCCGACTTCAGCACATTCGAAATGTCTTCCCAGCCGCGCGGGCTGGCGCCGATCAGGTAGTCGTTCGCAAGCTGGGCCTGCGTGTCGTCGAGCTTGTCCGGCCGCACCTTCAGATAGGCCATCACCTCCGGCGCGAAACCCATGGCCAGCGCGTGCGACAGGAAGGCGTCGATCACCGTCTGCACGTTGAAGTGAAACATGCGGTCGGCCAGTGCGGTGCCCATGTCATGGCACACGGCGCCGTGAAAGCTCGCATTGCCGGCGGCGATCACCTGCCAGCCATCGGGCAGCCGGTAGTTGCCGACGCGCCGGTCGAGAATGAGCGAATAGGCGGAAATCTGCAGCCGCTGGTCGGCCGCGGTCAGCTCGTCGAGAAACAGGATGCCGTCGGGCGCGTCGGCGGCGGGCAGGAACTCGGGCGGAAACCACACCGTCTTGCCCTGCACCTCGTCGGCATAGATGGCGCCGCGGATATCCACCGGTTCGATCGTGGTCAGACGCAGATCAACCAGCGGCACGCCGTAGTGCGCCGCCACCTGACGCACCACCGACGACTTGCCGACGCCGCGCGAGCCCCACAGCATGGTCGCGCGCCGGCGCAGCACCGGGTCGGCGAACTGTTCGATCAGCGCCGCCCTGGCGGCGGCCACCGACACCGGCGGAATGTTCATCGGATTGGCAGACATCGAACCTCGCGTGTGAATTGAATGGCCGGGCTGCTGACGGATCAGCCCGTTTGCAGCGTCGGTGCGCCCGTATCAGGCAATGGCGCACGCCAGGCCGCAGCACTCAGACGGCGCGGCAGCGGCGGCAGTTCGATGCGCGGCATTTCGCGCATGCTGAAAAACAGCACCAGCAGCAGCGGCGGCGAATTGAACAGCAGCATGTGGATGACCGAATCTTCCGAAATGCCGAAATACGGTACCGCTGCAGCCGCGAGGATCAGGCCGATGCAGGTCGCCACCGGAATCGTGCGGCGCAGGAACACGCCCCAGCGCGCCGCGCGCCAGTCGGCATGGAAGGCATCGGGCGGTCGCGACAGCGTGCGGTCGAGATGGGCGACGGTCTGGTCAAGCTTGCGTTCGGCATCGGCGCTGCGCGCCACCCCCCGTCCGCGCAGGCGCACCGTGCCGCGCCAGCCGCCCTCGTCGGTCAGGCTGCGGCGAAAGCAGTCCCAGTCGCGGCCGAGCACTGCCAGCAGATCATCCGGCAGCTCGACCGTGCCCTCGCCACCCTCGACCAGTTTCAGTTCGGCCGGCACGCCCTTGACCGACGACACCTCCATCGTCAGCAAGATGCCTGCACCGCGCGCATCGGCGTCGGTCAGCACCGGCGCGTCGACGGCCGTGTCGTCGCGCCACAGCCCGTCACCGCCGCCCAGCCGGTACGACAACCCGATGACGAAACATCCGATCGTGCGGAACTGCCGCTGCACGTCGATCGCCTCGACGCGCGCCAGCAGCTCGCCCGGCGGCGCACCCTCCGCGACCAGCCGGGCCGCCACGCCCGACGCATGCGTGAGCGTACGGGTCAGCCGGTAGCGATCGGCCGCCGGCTGGTCGAGCTGCAGCACCTCGACCAGCGACGCACCGCCCGGCGCCTCGGCGCCATGCGTGACCGGCCGGAACACCAACTGCCGCCTGAGCCGGTCGCTCGCCGGCAGATCGACCGGCCGCCCGCGCCGGACGAAGGGTTCGACCAGCGCGAGGATGTCGTGGTGGGACAGCGGTGCCGTCGTCATCGCGCCGCCTTCAGGTGCAAACCTCCGAATCGCCTCATGCGTGCCGCGCTCCGCTCGAATTGACTGCCCGGCGCAGTGTAGCGCAGCGAAAAAGCCCCGCATGCTGCAGCGCCGCGGGCCGGTGCGCCCCACTGTGGTCCGGTCGGCTGTCGCGCGACACTGGCCACGGCATGACCGCATGCGGGCAGTCATCCCCCGGCGGCATCAGCTTGACGATGTAGTATTCCACCCGGTTTTCTCACCGAACACGAAAGGACATAAATGGCCAGCCAACGCCGCCGCAGGAACAAGGACACAGGGCTGGTCGCGCTGTTGCTCGATTCACCGTGGTATGTCAGCGTGATCTTCGGCGTCGCCATCCTCGTCGGCTTCAAGCAGATCCTGCCTTCGATGTGGAAGGACAACCCCATCCTCACGACCGTTGCGACGGCGCTGTCGAACATGGCCTGGCTGCTTGCCGGCATCTGCTTCCTGCTGGGCGCGCTCGTATTCGTGAAGACGGTCGTGATGCGCGCCGGCGCGGCGCCGGCGCCCGAACCGGCAGACCGGGGGACCCGGGCGTCGCGGCCGAGGCGGGCGCCCGATGGCGTGGCCTCGAACCGCTCCGGATCCGTGTCGGGGACGGAGGGGGTCGGTGCGCCGGGCGCCCGCGCGGCTGCGCCAGGTGCAGCGGCGTCGCCCGCACCCGCATCCTCGCCCTTACCTTCCATTTCTCCCTCTGCCGAGGCGTGGTCGATCGAACTGATGCGCGCCATCGAATGGAAGCGCTTCGAAGACCTGTGCCAGAAGTTTTATGAAATCAAGGGCATCCGGAGCGTCACCACGCCGCTCGGCCCGGACGGCGGCATCGACGTCCGCCTGTTCCAGGACGCCTCGGACCGCGCCACCTCGATCGTGCAGTGCAAGGCGTGGGGCGAACGTTTCGTCGGCGTGAAGCCGGTGCGCGAATTGCTCGGTGTCATGACGCATGAAAAGGTCGCCAAGGCCTTCTTCATGACGAGCAGCCGGTTTTCCGACGACGCAAAGGCGTTCGCGCGCAGCAACCGCATCACGCTGATCGATGGCGACATGTTCCTGATGATGATCAATCGTCTGCCCGCCGCCTCTGCCGAAGCGCTGCTGCGCTTTGCCACCGCCGGCGACTACGGCACGCCGACCTGCCCCAAATGCGGACAGAAGATGAAGGCAGTCGCGGGGCGCGAGGGGCGTCCTGATTTCTGGGGCTGCACTGCCTATCCGCGCTGCCGTCAGCGCCTCGGCATGCGTCGGGATGATGCAGCGGCCGCGGTCAGCGCGACCTGACGGCGTCTTGCAGCGCGTGTGCGAGTTCGATGACGCTGTCGACCGCGATATCCACCGGCACCCCGGGTTTCGATTCGCCACGTCCCGGGCCGTGCTCGTCCGGGCGGGCGATGAAGGCGGTGCGCAACCCGGCGGCCGCGGCGCCGGCCAGGTCGGACGAATGGGCGGCAACCATCATCGTCTGTCCGGGAGCGAGGTCGAAGGCGTCGGCGGCCGAGCGGTAGACGATGGCCTTGGGCTTGTAGTCGCGCGCCAGTTCGGCACCGGTGATGGCGTCCCACGGAAAGTCGTTGCGTCGCGCGAGATCGACCATCAGCGCGATGTGGCCGTTGGAACACGGCGCGAGCCGGTAATGCGGGCGCAGTGCGGCGAGCCCGGCGGCCACATCGGGCCAGGCGTCGAGCCGGTGCCAGGCGAGCGTGAGTGCATGTCGCGTGGCCTCGTCGGCGCGCCCGGCGCCGAACGCGGTCAGCACGATATCGAGATTGCGCCGGTGCAGCGCGTCGAGCTTCATGAAGGGCAACCGGCCCGCCCTGACCTCTTCCATCGCCGGCTGGTATTCCGCGCGCCAGGCATCCGCCAGCGCCGGCCCGTCCACGTCGATGCCGGCCTGCCCGAGCAGCATCTCCGCCTCGCGCGCGATCGCCGTGCGCCAGTCGACCAGCGTGCCGAACACATCGAACACCAGCGCCTTCACGTCATGCATCGCCGTCTCCAGCCAGATTCAAAAGGTGCAGCTTAACGAAGTGCCGACGGCGGCGCCTTCACTGCAATAAGCTGGTGCGGGTGGGTCTGAGGGGTGCCCGTTCTGGCTGAGGGGTGCTGGCATTGGCTGTGGGAGCGGCGATCCACTGCTGGCCCTGCATGGCCAGCCGGCTCTGCGGGCGGCGAGCAGTGCTCGCCGAAACCCCCGCTCCGCCCTCGCCGCGATACGCACTCTGCACAACGACGGTCGCGGCACTGATCGCGGCGGGGCCGCCGCTCCCACAGGGCGCTTCTTCCACGGGGCGCCTGTCCCACACGGGCGCTGCTCCCACCGGGACCGCGCACAGGGGCCGCGCTCCCCTACGAACCGCTCAGGGCTGGCGCGTCACGGCGGCGCGGATGTCGGTGAGCTTGGCACGGACGCGTTCCGCGTTGGCTTCCCCCATGCGCAGCATGATTTTCTGCCCCTCCGACAGCTTTTCCAGTTCCGGGTCGGCAAAGGTGTAGAGCACCTTGGGCTGCTTCAACCGGATCGGTGTGGGCACGACCGGCGTGGCGAGCAGGTGGTCGATCACTTCGACCAGGCGATTGTTGAAATAGCCATTCGGGTAGCCCAACTCGACGTACTGCTGCTGGAACATCGGGTAGTGGCGCACGTACAGATCGACCAGGTGCGTAGTGGGCACCATGTCGGCCAGCTGCACATACACGTCATAGCGTGCGCCGTTGGTGGCGTCGAGCGTCAGCGTGTCGCCGCTGCCGGCGGTCACAGGCGCGCCCGGCACCGGCTTGACCGGCATCAGCCGCCGCGTCACCCGTTCGCGCGGCAGGTTGTCGATGGTGACGACGATGCGGCGCACGATGTCGGTCGAACTGAAATACTTGTCGAACGAGGCGCCGAACAGGCCGGCCAGTCCGTCGCGCATCACGACGTCGCTGTCGACCGGGGCGGCATCGGGTGACGCCGGAGCAACGTCGGGCGGCGGTGCGATCGGATAGTTCGGAACCTCGACCGGCGTTTCGGCCGGCGCAGGTTCCGCCGGCGGCGCGACCGCCACCGACGGTGCATCGGCAGGCGGCGATTCCTTCTGCATATATGTATACAGCGCAGCCGCGCCGGCCAGTACCACGACAACCAGCGCGCCCTTTGTCCATGTGTTCATCGGAAGTCCTCCCGTTTTTGTTTGAATGTCGACGATTGACCCGGGATGCTTCACTTGATTTCCCACTGAAGCATGTCGGGATGTAACGCGTTGCCAGCTCAAGGGCCTTCCATTGGACCTACCATCCACCTTTGGACACCGCTTACGGAACACCGCCATGAACGACAGCCCGATCGAACTTGTCATCGCCGCGCGCCACGCCGACCTGGGCAATGGCCTCGTGGTGCGCCGCGTGCTGCCGTTTTCGAAGCGGCGCATGGTCGGGCCCTTCATCTTCCTCGACCACGCAGGGCCGCTGACCATCGCCGCCGACGCCGTGCGCGCCGCCGACGTGCGGCCGCATCCGCACATCGGCCTGTCGACGGTGAGCTATCTGCTCGGCGGCCAGATGACGCATCGCGACAGTCTGGGCGTCACGCAGGTGATCCGCCCGGGCGAGGTGAACTGGATGACGGCCGGGCGCGGCATTTCGCATTCGGAGCGCTTCGAGCACCCGGCGTCGTTCGCCGGCGGCGGCCTGGAACTGCTGCAGTCGTGGGTGGCGCTGCCGGAGGCCGACGAAGAGTGCGACCCGGCGTTCGACACCTATCCGGCCGACGCGCTGCCGGTGGCTGACGAGAACGGCGTCTGGATGCGCCTCATCGCGGGCGAGGCGTACGGCTTGCGCAGCCCGGTCAGGACGCATTCACCGCTGTTCTACGCGCATGCCGCGCTGCAGCCGGGCGCGCGTCTGGCGCTGCCTGACGCGCACGCCGAGCGGGCCCTCTATGTCGTGTCGGGCAGCATCGACATCGCCGGCCACACCTTCACCGCCGGCCAGATGGCCGTTTTCGCGCACGACGCCGACTGCACGCTGCAGGCGATCGAGCCTTCGACCGTCACGCTGCTCGGCGGTGAACCGGTCGGCCCGCGGCACATCTGGTGGAACTTCGTGTCGTCGCGCAAGGCGCGCATCGAACAGGCCAAGGCCGACTGGCAGGCCGGGCGTATCGCCTTGCCGCCGCACGACAATCAGGAATGGATTCCGCTGCCGGGGTGAAGTTGGAGTGGGGAGCCAGCTTGAGCTGAGGGGTGCTGGCTTTGGCTGTGGGATGCTGGCTCTGGCTGTGGGATGCTGGCTCTGGCTGTGGGAGGGGCGACTCCCCACAGGTGCCGCCCCCACAGCAGATGGAACCGGTTCAGCCCGGCACCAGCTTCCGGTTGGCTGCGCCGGGCAACATGCGCAGCGCGGGGCCGTTTGCCACAGTGTAGGTGCGGCTCTTCACCGTGCTGACATAGCGCCATTCGGCGCGGCAGGACTGCGCGGTGACGGTGACCAGCATGAAGCCGCGGCGCGCCGTGTCGGCGTACTGCAGCGGGCCGATGATCTGGGTCAGCCCGGCGGCCACGGCGAGCGGATTTTCGGCCGGGAAGTATTCTTCGAAGCCGGGCGAGGTGACCGACGACGTGGCGAATTCGACGCCGACGCGATTGCCGGCGAAATCGGTCAGATCGCTGGCCCAGGCGTTGTGCGTGTCGCCGGCCAGGACGACCAGATTCTTGTCCAGCGCGCGGGCAGTGCCGAGCAGGGTTTCGCGGGCGATGGCGTAACCGTCCCAGGCGTCGAGGTTGTACGGAATCGCCGGCTGCGCGAGCACGAATTGCTCCTGCGGCGTCAGCGTGGCGGGCGCGGTCTGCGCCTTGAACACGAGCGCGCTGTAGTCCGTGAAGCTGATCTGGCCCAGCACCAGCGGCGCCGGAATGTTCATGCGGCCCATCAGCACCTGCTGGCCGAGCATGTCCCACGTGGTGTCCGACTGCGCCAGTTGCAGGCCCAGCCAGTCGCCCTGTTCGGCGCCGAGCAGCGTGCGGTTCGGGTCGGTCAGATCGGCGGTGAAGCGCGCGGTGTCGAAGCCGCTGGTGCCGAAGTAATTCGCGTAATCCATCTGCTGGTCGCGACCGATGACGCGGGTGTCCAGCATGTGCAGCGACAGCAGGTTGCCGAAGCGGAAGCTGCGGTAGATGCGGTCCGGGCGCGCCGGATCCGGCAGGCGGGTCGGCATCCACTCGTGATACGCGCGGATGGCCGCGGCGCGACGATCGGCGAACGCACCCTCGACGCCTTCGGTGTGGTTTTCCGCGCCTTCGCGCCAGGTGTCGTTGGTGATTTCGTGGTCGTCCCACACCGCGATGACCGGCAGCGCGGCGTGCAGCGCCTGCAGATCGACGTCTGTGCGGTACTGCGCGTGACGGATGCGGTAGTCGTCCAGCGTGATGATTTCGTCGGCCGGCTCGGACACGCGGCCCAGCGCGGCGGCGTCCTGCGAGGCGTAACCGCTGCGCGCGTATTCGTAGATGTAGTCGCCCAGATGCACGGCCGCGTGCAGATCGTTCAGCTTCGCCACTTCGGCATATACGTTGAAGTAGCCGGCCGGGAAGTTGGAACAGGACAGCACGGCCAGCTTGATCTGGTCGATGGCGCCGGCCGGCAGCGTGCGCGTGCGCCCGGCCGGCGACAGCTGGCCGTCGGCGCGGAAGCGGTAGTGCAGGCGGGCATTCGCCGGCAGGCCCAGCACGTCGGCCTTCACCGTGTAGTCGATGTCGGCGCCGGTCAGCACGCGGCCGCGGCGGATGATGCGCGCGAAGGCGGCGTCGAGCGCCACTTCCCACAGCACGGCGACCGTGCCCGGACGGGTCGGCGTGACGCGGGTCCAGATGATGACGCGGTCGGTCAGCGGATCACCGCTCGCCACACCGTGCTGGAACAGGCTGCCGGGTGCGGCCAGCGCACTGGCCGAGCGGACGACGGCCGAACCGGCGAGCGCGCCGGCACCGACGCCGCGCATGAAGTCGCGGCGGGAAAACATATTGCTGGGCATGGGAGCACTCCGGGCGATGAATGGCCGCGAGTGTGGTGAGCGCCGGTGACACACCGATGACGGATTGTTGACGACAGCTTCAGCCAGGCGACACGCCGCTGTCACACGCGCGCTCTATCGTCGGCGGCAATCTCGTCACCTTCCGGAACACGCCCGATGAACAAAGTCCTGCTGGCGCTCTGCGCTGCCTTCTCGATCGCCCTGCCCGCCCACGCCGTCACGCTCGAAAGCGCCACACTGAACGGCAATCTGCTTGACGCGTCGTTCAGCACGCCGTCGCTGATCGCACTCGACATTTCGCTGCTGAACAGCGATCCGCTGAGCTTCAGCTTCGTGCTCGACGCCGACGACATCACGGCCGGCGGCGTCGATGTGAACGCCATCCTGCGCGACGTCAGCGGCTTCGGCATCGGATCCTTCACGCTGACGACCGGTGGCGCACCGATCTCGGTGGTGACCGGTTCGTTGCTCGCCACCACGGTGAACGGTGATCTGCTGTCCAGCGACTACTTCGCCGGCGCACCGGTGGCCGAGTTCTACTTCGGCAACCCCTTCCTCGAAGACGGCCTGGTCGACTGGCGCATCGGCTTCTCCGGCCTGTCCGCAGGCGACCGCTTCACCCTCGACCTCGCCACCACCCCCGCCGTGCCGGAGCCGCGCGAATGGATGCTGATGCTCGCCGGCATCGGTCTGATCGGCGTCAGCGCCGCGCGCAAGCTGGGCCGCTGAACAGCGCGAAACGATGCGGGAAAGGCCGCCTGACCCGCAAACTCGCCAATCCGTGTCGTCAACGCGTCGATCGCGGACGGGGTCCGCTCCTACGAAAGGCAACCCCGTCGCGCTTTCGTAGGAGCCATCCACGGCCGGCCTTGCATGGCCGGCCGGCTCTGCGGGCGGCGAGCGATGCTCGCCGAAACCCCCGCGCCGCCCCCGCAGGCGAATCCCGTCTCCGAAACAGCGACGTCGCGTGATCGACGCACCGATCGCGGAAAGGTCCGCTCCTACGAAGGGCAACCCCGTCCCGGTTTTCGTAGGAGCTTGCCCTGCAGGCGATCCCGGTCTTCGAAATACGACGTCGCGTGATCGACACGCGAATCGCGGACAGGGTCCGCTCCTGCGAAAAACATCGCCGATCTCGCGCAGGTAAAATATGCTTTATGGATGCTGAACTCACCGCATCAAAGCCGCCTTCGGATCGGTCGCCACTCCATCGCGGGGCAGGTCTATCACGTGACGATCGTGACCCGCGACCGCATTGCCTTCTTCGCTGATCTCCGGAATGCGCGCACAACGGTGCTGACGCTGCGCGCCGCGTCGGACCTCGGCGATGCGGAGACGCTGGCCTATGTGCTGATGCCGGAGCACCTGCATTGGTTGATGATGCTCGGACCACACCGACCCTTGCACCGCGTGGTGCATGCGTTCAAATCCGTCAGCGCCCACCGGGTCGGTCAACCTGTCTGGCAGCGCAGCTTCCACGACCACGCCCTGCGGTCCGACGAAGACTGCGTCGTCGCCGCGCGTTACATCATCGCCAACCCGGTGCGACGCGGTCTGGTCGAGCGAGTGGGCGACTATCCGCACTGGGACGCTGTCTGGCTTTAGTGGGCGCCGATCAGCCATCGCGGACAGGGTCCGCTCCTACGAAAAACGTCGACGTTGGCCGATGCCTTGCCGCTTTTCGTAGGGGCCTGCCCCGCAGGCGATCCAGCCCACAAACACGCGCCATCGCGTGATCACCGCGCAGATCGCAGCGTGTCGAGGACACCGCCGCTATCCCGCCATCAACCCCGGCCGAGCCACTGTTTCAACAAGGCCTTGGCCGGGGCGCTGACGCGGGGGGCGATGGCGATCTTCGCCTGATCGGCAGGGGCGGCGTCCAGGCGGACGCGGAATTTCATCAGTTCGTCGCGGCGGAAAGCGTTGATCTTGACCTCGTCGCCCGGCTGGCGGCGCTTGAGCAGGGCGTCGAGCGAACTGGCGGTGATGCGCAGGTTGTCGAGCGCGACGAGCACGTCGCCGGCTGACAAACCGGCGCGCTGGGCGGCGCCATGGTCGAGCACCTGGGTAAGCTTCACGGTGTCGCCTTCGTTGGCGGTCTTCGCGCCCAGCACCGGCGTGCTGCCAGCGGCCTCATAGCCGAGCTCGACGCCGACCGCGCGCAGCAGGTCGTCCAACGGCAGGTCTTCGGTGCCTTCGGTCGCCTCGGCGAAGAACTTCTTCAGCTTCAGCCCGCTGACCGCTTCGGCGGCGCGGCGCACGCCGTCTTCCGGCACGCCGATACCGGCCTGGCCGTGTTCGAGCCACAGGCGGCGCATCACGTCGTCGAGCGATACGGCGCCGCGCGTCTTGCTGCGCAGCGTGAGATCGAGCGCCAGCGCGACCAGCGCGCCCTTGGTGTAGTAGCTGACGATGGCATTCGGCGCGTTCTCGTCCTGCCGGTAGTACTTCACCCAGGCGTCGAACGACGAATCGGCGAGGCTCTGCTTGAGCCGGCCGCCGCCGCGCATCACCTGGGTGACCGTCTTGGCCAGCAGCTTGAAGTAGTCGTCCTGTGTGATGACGCCCGAGCGCACCAGCGCCAGATCGTCGTAGTACGAAGTGAAGCCTTCGAAGGCCCACAGCAGGCGCGTGTAGTTTTCGCGCGAGAGGTCATAGGGCTCGAACGCGGCCGGCTTGATGCGCTTGATGTTCCATGCGTGGAAATACTCGTGGCTGCACAGGCCGAGAAAGCCGCGATACGCGTCCGACATCGCGCTGGCGCCGGGCGCCGGCAGGTCGTTGCGCGAACACAGCAGCGCGGTGCTCGACCGGTGCTCCAGCCCGCCGTAGCCGTCGCCGACCGCCATGACCAGAAACACATAGCGCTCGAACGGCGCCGGCTCGCCGAACAGCCGGATCTGCCACTCGCAGATGCGGCGCAGGTCTTCGCACAGGCGCGCGGCGTCGATGTCGTGGTGGCCGGTGATCGCCACCTCGTGCGGCACGCCGCAAGCCTTGAAGGTGTGCAGCGCGAAGCTGCCCATTTCGACCGGATGATCGATCAGCTCGTCGTAACTCGCCGCGCGGTACAGCCCAAAGCCATGCCGCCTGGCACCGGCGCGCCCACCCGCCTCGGGCAGCGTCGTCGCCACCCGCCATTCCTTGTAGGTGCGCCCGGCCGGCGGACGGATGTCCACCTCGCATGGCTGCTGCTCGGCGCCCTGCACCATCAGGAACACGCTGGAGCCGTTGAAGAAGCCATGCGTGGTGTCGAGATGCGCAGCGCGCACCGAAAGATCCCACGCATACACCTCGTAGCGCACGCGCAGCACGCCTTCGCACGGCGCGGCTTGCCAGGTGTGCTTGTCGATCTTGGTCAGCGGCACCGCGCGAATGCCGTCGCGCGCCTCGATGCGCACGATGTGGCGCGCGAATTCGCGAATCATGTAACTGCCGGGAATCCAGGCCGGCAACGACAGCCGTTGGCCGTCGGGCGCCGGCCTGGCGATATCGATCTCGACCTCGAACAGGTGGGCTTCGGGATGGCTGGGCGTAATGCGGTAGCGGACGGCGCTCATGTCGGATGGCTGACGTGGAAACAGCTGCGATTTGACCACAGCGCCGGCCTGTCGCGTCACCGCAGCGCAGCGAATCCGATTCAACCCCGGTGCGGACCAGGTCCGCATCGTCCTACACGGGGTGTCGGCTGCACCGACATTCAACGCCGCGCACCCCGCTTACAGTGACACCACGGTTGAAGCACACGCCACCCCGATTCACTGCAAGGAGACTGTTCATGAACAACGCTATCGATCAACTGCCCGAACACCCGCAACGCCGCACCCTGATGACGCCGGCCTTCCGCCTCGCCACCGCCGCCGCCCTCGCGCTGACGCTCGCCGCCTGCGGTCAGCCCGAACAGGACGCGACCATCGGCCAGAAGCTCGACACCGCCATTGCCGCCACCGAAAAGAAGGCCGACGAACTGGGCGAACGCGCCGAAGCCACCGCCGACCGGGCGCAGGCCAATGCCGCAGAAGCGACGCGCGACGCACGCGTATCAGCCGGTGAAACCACTGCCCAGATGGGCGACTTCATCGACGACGCCGCCATCACGGCCGCCGTGTCGGCCCGCCTCGCCGGCGACCCGGACCTGAGCGCCATCAAGATCGACGTCGACACCCGCGACGGCAAGGTCACGCTGAGCGGCCCCGCACCGACCGAAGCCGCCCGCGCCCGCGCCGCCGAACTGGCCATTTCGGTCAAGGGCGTACAGGGCATCGACAACCAGCTGGTCGTGACCGCCGGCTGACACCGCGACAGATCGCCAGTCGTGCGCAGACCCGGCGGCACCGCCCCGGTCGCGGCCGAAACGACGTCCTGACCCACTTTCTTTCTCGAGGAGAGATGACATGCCGAACTTTCAGTCCCGCGGCCAGGCGGCCGCCACTCGAATCCGCACATCGCGTTTGCCGATCGCGCGCGGAGCCGGCGCCGTGCTGTTGGGTCTGATGCTCAGCGCCTGCGGACCGAAGGAAGAGGCAGTCACCCTCAGCGAACCCACGGTCGACAAGGAACTGGCGATCGTGCTGAATCAGACCGAACAGGTCGCTGAAGACATCAAGGCACAAGCCGGACGCGTTGCATACGAAGCCGACATCGACGCCGCGGCCGAACGCCGCGCCGCCATCCGGCGCGATGCGCAACTTGCCCGCGCCGACGCCGCGCGCGAAGCGGCAGAGGGCGACTCGTCGCCTCAGTCGCAGCCAGACTCGTCGCCTGAATTGCCGCCCGGCTCGTCGCCCGACCCGCAATCGGTCCCGATGGCCGCCAACGACCTGCCGCCCACCGCCGCAGGACAACCCGCCGACACCACCCCGCCCGTCGACGACGCCATCATCACCGCCCGCATCGAAGCATTGATCGAGAAGGACGCCGAACTGGCTGCACTCGACATCGACGTCGCCACCCTGGACGGCAAGGTCATCCTCAGCGGCACCGCCCCCTCCGAAGCCCTGCGCGCCCGCGCCGCCGAACTGGCCGTGACGATAGACGGGGTGATCGGAATCCTGAATCAGGTCATCGTGAAACCGGCCTGACCCAGGGCGGATGCGCTGAACGGCGCGATGACTCGATGACCAAGCGTTGAATGAAGGCCCGCCCAGAGCGGGCTTTTTCGCGTTCAGGTGGCCGCGGCGCAGGGACACGAGGTATATGCATATGAATTTTCCGAGTGCTGCGCCATCCGTACGCCCGCTTGCAACAAAGACTTCACGTCACCAAAGTAGAGGACAGGGGCATGAACAGGTAAAGTTCGAAGGGGGTGCTGCGGGCCAAGGAACAGGGGGAGCTTTCTGACGCCGGATTTCATTCGGAAGTTATGCAGCGCAGCGCAGCACACGCAGTTGATGGCGAAAGGGAAACGAATAGATGCGTGACAGTGAAATGGGGATGGATCGACTGTACATCCGTCAAAACTGTTGCAGAGATCAAAGTTAGGCATCGCATTGCGCGTCTTTGGGGAATAGCTTGAAACCACACATCACACTCCTCACGCTCGGAGTTGATGACCTCGAACGTTCAGTAGCGTTCTACCAAGGAGGTCTAGGCTTCAATACAGAGGGAATCATAGGCGCAGAGTTTGAAAAAGGAGCAGTTGCCTTCTTCAATCTACAAGCCGGCCTGAAGTTGGCTCTTTGGCCTCGCAGCAGCATTGCCGCAGATACTGGCCTCACAAGGAACCCGCCCTCCTCTACAGATTTCACCATTGGCCACAACGTAGGTTCGCAAGTCGAAGTAGATGAAGTCATGGACCAAGCCACCAAAGCTGGAGCCGCGATCGTCAAACCAGCCCAAGCCACGTTCTACGGTGGCTATGCCGGCTACTTCAAAGACCCGGACGGTCATATTTGGGAAGTCGTCTTCAATCCAACCATTTCCTCGCTGGGCTAGGGTCCGCAATGCATTCCTGCGAGACAGCGACGCCCAACATATGACAAGGCATTCAGTTCTTGACTCCACGTTGCATCGTCCGTCGATCACCTCGAGATTGTTCAGGCATTAGTGAATCTTGGCGCAAGCATTGACCATAGAAGCGGTACTTTTGGCGGAGCGTCCATTAACGACGCTTCGTCCAGAGGCCATCTCCAAATTGTTGAATATCTTTTGAGCCGGGGCGCCGAGCTTGCTTGACGTTAGCGAACCAGAAAGAAAACCACTGTTTGCAGCCGTCTATGGCGGGCATCTTGAGATAGTTGAGTGCCTTCTTCACTCCGGCATCGATCACAAAATCAAATACACCGGCAAGACCATGGAAAATACGGGGGCGCGCGAGTTTGCGCTGGAGCGAGGCCAACGAGACATCGCTACGATTCGTGAAAAATGGGAGAAAGAAAATGCATAGCCTAAAGGAGCCCTATCCGGCGCTCAGGCTCGCTCCCTTCGGTCGCTGAACGCTGCGCGATAAAGCACCGCGCAGGATCCTTTGATCAGTGCGACAAAAGCAAAGCCGAGATCGCCTGAATGGAACTCCCACCTCAAACCCATGAAGGAAACTGGATGCATTGGAAAAGACTTCGTACAGCGGCAATTCTCGCCGCGTGCTCAGCAGGGCTCATTGCATGCACCACAAAAAATCCTGTCAAGACAACTGATTATGGAACCGCGGGGATTGGCTCCATCAATGTCGATCAGAGACGTGCCTTCCTCAATTGCCACCTGGCAGGCGATTCGGCGACAAAGATCGTGGAGTTGCGTGCCGAAGGCAAAAGCGACGAGCAAATCATAAAGCACTACACAGCGATCAGCGACACGGGTTGGCTTCGGTTGATTTACGATCTGCTGCCGATTGTCGCCGAGGATAATCCACAAGCAGGTAATCGAATCGAGTATGGACGTGAGTTGTATGGCAGATGTCTGGGCGATCAGTTCGAACCCGAGGCAGCGCACATCGCAACCCTTTGTTACCAGCAGAGCCAGTTTTTGCTGATCGCTTTCAGTTATCGGGACTCTGGCGAGCCAATGGAATCCGTTTATACAAAGATGGGGGCTAGTGGGAGAGCAAAATTGATTACCGACGGATTGCTGTTGCGTGCAAAAGAGGTCAGCAAACTACAGGAATCCAAGTTTCGGCTGGAGACGTATTACGGATGCCTGGGACATCCAGACAAGACGCCAATTTAGAGAGGATGGTTATAAATCATGGTCTTGTTGTTTGTTCTTTGAGCTCTAAATCCATTACCGAAAAAATTGGGCACGTGCCGATTTTTTTTCAAGCACTTCCTTTCGACCGGAAAGAGCAAAGGTAGGGAATAGACCACGGTTTCTACACTCCGAGCACGCCGTATCTATTCCCATCTCCTTCCTCCAGGCTATTGCTATTCGAGCGACTTTTCCCCCGTCGGCACCGGAGCCGCTTCATCCGGCGCCTTCGGCGTGTCCGAGTTGTGATGCACCTTGTGCGTCTTTTTCCCCGGCTGCGGCGTCTTGTCGGCGTCGGGGGCGATGTCTTCGCCGTGTTTCTTCTTTTCCTGGCGCACCTTCTTGTCGTGCGCAATATCGCGTGGGTCTGTCATCGCCTGTTTCCTTCGCTGGTTGATGGGCTTCCTCACCGGCCACGCGTGCCATCCGTGCGGCACCGCCGGCTGTCGCACAACGAACACCGCCCGACCTGCGCCCACTGCACCGTGAGCTCACTGCCTGGCGGGCGGTTCATCGCGTCGATGAGGCGCTGTGTGGATGCTGGGCGCAGGCGGGCCGACTGTCTGTCGGCTGGCGCACAAGGGCGATGGGTGGGCGGGCGATACCCCACTCGATGCAAAACGGGGCACCCCGGCCGTTGCCGGGGTGCCCCGCCAAGAGTGCGCGGCATGACGACGCCGCTTATCTGACCTTGGCACGCATCGCGTCTTCTTCCTTTTCGATCCACAGCTTGAGCGTTTCGACGTGCTCGGTTTCTTCGCGCACGAACTCCTTGGCGACCTTGCGGATGTCCGGGTCTTCGGTGGTGTTCGCGACGGCGTCGTAGAACTCGAAGCCGCGACGTTCGCCCTGCAGTGCGGCCTTCAGTCCGTCCAGCCGCGTCAGTGCCGGGGCGCCGGCCCACAGCGCAGTCATTTCCGGCGACGAGTTGTCCGGCCAGGACGAACTGGCGGGCAGTTGCACGGCGACGTCGTAGCGGGCGCACTTGGCCTTGGCTTCTTCGAGATGCATGCGCGAGTACCTGGCCAGCTGGGTGAACAGCGAGGCGACATCGGCGTTGCCGCAGGCGGCCATCGATTCGGCGAGCGGGTCGTAATGCACCACCGCATCGTTTTCGACCTTCACCGAATAGCTCAGGAACTCGTCCAGCGAGCGGATCTGCACGCCGCCCTTGTAGATCGCGGCGGCAATCGAGAGCGCCAGGCCCTTGCCGGGGATCGTCGTATCTCCTTCAAACGACACAATGATGTCTTCGTTGCGGACGAAGCACTGGCAGGCCAGCCGATGCTGCGGCGGCATGTCGTTGACTTCGGCGTCCATGATTTCTTCCTTGCTGATCTTGCCCATCTGGCGCAGCACTTCCTTTTCCTTCTCGGTCAGCGCAACGCCATAGCGCACGCGCTTGTCGATGTGACTGACCTCGACGATGCAGGACGCGCAGTCGCCGTCCTGACGGTCGAACGGGATCGGGATCTTGTGCGATTTGGCGAAGGCGAGCAGCGTGCCGCGGTCGCCTGCGACGGCATAGACGGTGATGTCGCACGGCATGGCCGGCGAGGTAAATGTAACGTTTGCCACGTGAGTACTCCTGTTTGAGGGGTGGAACCCTCGAACCGCAGGAAGCGTGCCGCCGCCGGGCCGCGACGTTGGCGAGGATCAAGCGGACGGCATTCAGTTCGAACAGGAATGGAGAGCGCGGCCGCAATCGCGGACTTCGCCGGTCTTGCTGCGGCGGGCGGGCTCGCCGCTGCGCCGTGTTCAATGCCGGGGCACGTCAGGCGTCGTAGCGGGCTCGCCCCGACCTTTCAGATCAGCGCCAGCTGTGCCGCCCCGCCGCGCGGCGCCGGCTCGGCGGACAGCCACTGAGCCGGGTACTGGCGCATCCAGCCGAGCGCGCGCTCGGGCGGCGTGGCGAGCCAGTCGGCGTAGTCGTCGGGATCGAGGATGACGACCATGCGTTTCTCGTCTTCGGGCTTGTGCATGTGCTGCATGATGGGGTGACCGGCGGCGCTGATCGTCAGCATCGAAAACGAGTACTGCACGCCGTCGCCGATCGGTCGCGATTCCCACAGCCCGGCGATGCCGAGCGGCGCGCCGTCGCGGTGAGTGATGCGCCAGCGTACCGCGCGACCACTGTCGTAACAGGGCTCGAAGATGCCGTCGGCCAGGATGATGCAGAACTGCCCCTGCTTCCAGGCGTTGCGAAAACTCGGCTTCGTCGCCGCCGTTTCGCTGCGCGCGTTGTAGGTGCTGCGTACCAGCTCGGGCCTGGCCCAGTGCGGCAGCAGGCCGAAGGTGGCGAGCACACCGTCGTCGCGCGGCTCGTTGGTGCGGATCGGCGCAACATGACCCGGAAAGGCTTCGGGCTTGAATTCGCCCGGCGGGTAGACGGCCTTGATGGCACGGTCCCAGGCGGCTTGTCGGGCGGGGGTGAAGTTTGCACACATGGCTTGCGCCCGCTACGCCTTCGGCACGGCCGGCTCGGGCTCTTCGGGCCTGAACCTGATTTCACACCGCTCGCGAATGCCCTGCATCGTTCCGCCTTCCCCGTCCATGATCATCGTCGCGCATCTTTACAGGCAACGCGTCACATACAGTCTGCCCTTCAGGCTCGGGTGACCCGATATCGCCGCCGACAATCAAGCAGCGCGCGTGACCCACGCATCTGACAGGCCGGCGACCTTTGTGTGCGTGCAGGGTATGCGTTTCCAATCCGAGCCAATCTGGATCAAGCGACACATCGCGTCGCCGCGGACGAAAGACTGACCTCAGCCCTCAGCGCGCCGCCCGAAACCCTGAGCATCGATGCCGAACCAGGACAGGCGTCCATTCGTCCACGATGCAGTCGTCGTCCTGCCGGTCGCTGGTTTGCCGGTGATGGCGCGGGCAGGGCAGCGCGGCCGGATTGAGCACGGAAAAGTGCTTGCCTTCCGGCCACCGGACCGGCTGCGCCTGAGGCGCCCGGGTGACCTTAGCGGTGCAGCACCGCCCGCCCGTCACGAATTGATGCGGAACCGGCTGACGGCCCCTTCGAGTGCTCCGGCCAGCCGGCTCAATTCTTCGGCGCGCTGCAGAGAATCGCTGGTCGCTTCTCGCGTTTCGTCGCTCATTTGCGCAATCTTCTCTATACCCTGGGCAATATCGGTGCTTGCCTGTCGCTGCTCGCCAAGTGCGAGGCTGATCGAGCCGACCGCCTCCTTCACGAGCCGCGCACCGTTCTCCAGTTCCGAAACGGCATCCCGTGCCAATTCTGCGCTTTGCGTGCCATGGATCGCGAGATCGCGGCCATCTTCGATTGCGCCGATCGCCAGCCGTGCGTTGGCCTGCACGCGCTGAATCATGTCATTGATCTGGTGGGTCGATTGGCTTGTGCGCTCGGCCAGCTTGCGTACTTCATCCGCCACCACCGCAAAACCCCGCCCCTGTTCGCCCGCACGGGCGGCCTCGATTGCCGCGTTGAGCGCAAGCAGATTGGTCTGTTCGGCGATTTCCTGGATCACCTTTGCGATGCTGGAAATGCTCTCCGCGCTGGTACCCAGCTCACTCACGACCGCCGCTGAAGAAGCCATGCGTTCGGAAACACGACCGATGACGCCGACCGCCTGATGGATGACAGTGACGCTCGAGCGCACCTCTTCGGCGGCGCAACTGCTCAACCGATCAGCATCGCTTGCATGATCGGCAACCATGGAGATACTGGTACTCATTTCCTCGACCGAGGCGGCAATGGTCTGTGCGGCGTCGCTCTGCGACATTGATGCCTCAGCTACCCTGCGCTCGTTGTTACGCAGGACATCCGCTGCCCCGACGAGCCGGTCGGCATCGGCGCGTATCGAACGGATGCTGTCCTGCAGGCCGGCCTGCATGCTTTCCATGGCAGCGAGCAGACTGCCTTTGTCATTTGGCCCGACGACAATGGTCTGCTGCAGATCGCCATCTGCGATCCGGCGCGCCACGGCTGCTGCATAGGCGGGTTCGCCGCCGAGCTGACGCAGCACACCGCGTACCACGAGTACCGACGCAAGCACGCACATCAGCAGCGCCACCGCACCGAGCAAGGCAACGATGAGGCGGCTGCGGTCAAGCGCAGCTTCCGATTCGGCGCGCATGGTTGCGGCGACTTTTTCGAGATGTTCGATCTGCTTCAACAGTTCTCCGCGCGTCTCGCGCCATGCAGGTGTTTCGTTGCTCACCAGCAAGGCCTGCGCAGCGACCGTGTCGCCGGTCCGTACGAGATCAACCACCTTTGCCTGCTGCGGAGCCCAGCGCTGCACCGCTGCGGCGATCCGCTCGGCCGCCGCAGCGCCGCCGTCCAGCGTCTCGGCCTGTGCGGCGATGCGCGGCAGGGTTTCGTCGAACAGCTTCTTCGCCTGCGCCAGGTTGTCGTATGCCTTCTTGTTTTCCGGGTCGAGCAGAATGTTGCGCAGCGCCTGGCCCATTTGCAGGCCTTGAGCGTATGCCCGTGTCACGTCGCGCTCGGCAGCGAGTTCATTGTCGATGAAGCCGGTCAAGCGTTCGCCTCCCGCCTGCATCTGCCACAGCGCGCCGGCCAGCGCGACGACAAAAAGACCGCAGCTGACCACAGCAAGCAACGTCAGTTGCCCGCGTACTGTCATGGTGGAATTCAGTTTCATGGGAGGCCTTGGAAGCAGTGAACAGTTATTGTTGAATGGAAATCGAATGGTCAATTTTCGATATCGGCGGTCAGTTCAAGAACTTGAACTCCGTTGCGAACTGGCGTTGCTGGACGAGGGGCAGGCCTCCAGTTGCGATGCGTGCGCCGGGATGCTGGCGTCAGACCGCTAAGGACACCGCGGGAACTGATCGATACGGTTGCGGCCCGATGCGACGATGTTTTGCGCTTCATCGGCGATCCGCATGTCTTGCATCGATCTGCCAGCAAGCCGCCGTGAAATGCACGAAGGCATCCTGCACATGGGGCCGAAAGGCCTCATGCAGAGTTTCGACCACCCGTGCACGGAGGGCCATATCGACCTATTGCAGTGCAATTCCAACCGTGCCGAGCACGGTGAAACAGCGTTCGAGATCGGCCGTCGGCAGCGTACATTCGACATACAGAGGCGGGATGTCGACTTCCTGCCAGCCGCTGCGCTCCAGCGCTTCGCTCACATGAGTACGATCCGCGAAGGCGACCTGGCCGGGCGGCGTACCGGCAGTGCGGGCAACAACGATGTGGCTGCGCGCTCGGCAGTAGTCACGAAGAGATGCTCGGCGGCACCGCGCCAGGCGACAGCGCTGAACGCGCTGCTTGACGGCCTCAAGCATGCCGCCGCGTGTCCGGCACCGCGCGATAGGGAAAACCCGACTTACCGCCGCATCCTCCGCGTGGCTGCATCGAAGGCGCTTGAGCAACGCATTGCATTGCATTGCATTGCAGCGCAGGCAAACCTGAGCTCAGCCGGTAACACACCGCCCGAAATCCCCCGCTTCGATGCCGAACCAGGCCAGGCCCGGCGTCTTTTCGACGACGATGCAGTCGCCGTCGAGCCGGTAGCTCAGTTGCAGATGGTGGCGCGGGGCGGACAGCACGGCCGGATTGAATACGGCGAAGTTCTCGCCCTCGGGCCGGCGCACCGACTGCACCAGCAGGCCCGGATGACCTTCGCGGTGGATGCGCGCGCCGACCGACTGCGGAAAGCTGTAATCGGCCGGATGCAGCAGCGCCGGCCAGTCGCCGGTGAGCGGCCGGAAATCGAGCAGCGCGGCGGCACAGCCCACGACATACACCTTGCGCTCGGCCACCACCGATTCGCGCTCGAAGCCGGCGTCGGCCAGCAGACCCTGGCGCCAGTGCCAGGCCGATTCGTACACCGTCGTGTCGACCGATTCCGAGCCGTACCACACGCCGTGGCGCCCGTCGGAATAGCGGCTGGCCTGCCAGTTCTGGAACGGCCAGGCGATGGCGTTGAACCACTCGGCGTCTTCGAACGGACGGTGCAGCACCGGCGTGGGCGAGCGATAGGGCGGCGGCTTGGCGTCGCCTTCGACCTTCTGCGCCAGCGCCCATTCGGCCGGGTCGTCGGTGAGGTCGTCGAACAGATCCTGCGAGGTGCGCAGCGACACGATGTTGCGGAACACGTCGCGCTGCACCTCGGCCAGTGCGAGGCGGGCGAACAGGTCGCCGAGACTCACTGCCCGCGTGCCCGGTCGAGATAGGCACGCACCATCAGCAGACCGGCAAAGCCCCATTCCCGGATCACCTCGACCGGACTCAGATTGTCGAAGGCGCGGTTGCGGGTGCTGATCCAGCGATAGACGAGGTCGCGGTTCTGCGGAAACAGCAGACGAAGATTCTTGTGGATGCCGAGCAGATGACCGACCCGCTCGTACTGGTCGCGGCTGGTGCCGATCGGCTCGCCGCGCCGGTAACGCGCCAGTGCGGCGCGGTTGCTGGCGGCAATGCCGAGCAGCGCGGCCTGATCTTCGGTGGATAGTTTCCAGTGATCAAGCAAGGTCATGACCATGCGGGCCAGCGCGCCGCGGTCTTCGGAAGCGCTGACACCCTTGTCTGCAACGGCGCCCATGGGCGGCTCCTGTCGGATCGGGATGGAAATGGCAGCATAGCACCCGTACGTTGTCAATCAAACAATAAGTGTTTCGATAAATCTTCGATCTGCGTGCTTGCCGAGGGCGCCGACCCGGAAGCCGTCTCGCGGAATGGCACCCTCGTCATGTCGCGCCGCGCAGGCAACAGGTGACACTGTGCGCCGTGAATGGCTGGCGCAGCCTCTTGCGGGCGGCCACAGCCCGTCGGATCCTTGCACCTTCCGGGCCGACGATATAATTCGCGCTGATACCCGGGAGCGCACACCATGAAGAAAACTGATCAATTATTCGCAGCCAACCGCAAGTGGGCGGCGAAGATGCAGGCCGATGATCCGCAGTTCTTCGAACATCTGGCCACCCTGCAAAGCCCTGAATACCTGTGGATCGGCTGTTCCGACAGCCGCGTGCCGGCGAACCAGATCGTCGGGCTGATCCCGGGCGAAGTGTTCGTGCATCGCAATGTTGCCAACCTGGTCGTGCAGACCGACCTGAACTGCCTGTCGGTCATGCAGTACGCGGTCGACGTGCTGAAGGTGAAGGACATCCTGGTGGTCGGCCACTACGGCTGCGGCGGCGTGCGCGCCGCGCTGCACGACATGCGTTTCGGCCTGATCGACAACTGGCTGCGCAATGTGCAGGACGTGCGCAACCACCACCGCGCCCTGCTCGACGCAGTGGCCGAAGGCGAACTGCAGGAAAACCGCCTGTGCGAGCTGAACGTGATCGAACAGGCGGTGAACGTCTGTGAAACCACGGTGATCCGCGACGCCTGGGCGCGCGGCCAGGAAGTGCGCGTACACGGCTGGATCTACGGCCTCAAGGACGGCCTGGTGCGCGACCTGCGCATGGAAGCAGGCAACGAGGAAGAATTGCGCGACAACTACGATCTGGCGCTGAAGTCGCTCGATTGACCCGGCCGGCTGACCGGCGCGCAGTGCCCGCCGGTCATGTTCATTCGCTCCGGCGCCCGCCAACCGGCGCCACGTCCACCACTTCCACCGCCTGCCCCGGCTCGCCGACCGTACGCAGTTCCGGCCGGTACATGTCTTCCATGAAGGTGCCGGGCACGGTGTAGCGGCCCGGGCTGACGACTCTCACCATATAGACAAGGTTGATCGGCGCGCTGTCGAGCTTGAGGGCGGCGACGAAGCGGTCGTCGCGGAACTCGCGGTGCTTCACGCGGTTGTCGGTCATCGTGTCGGCGATGCGCATCGACTGGCCGTTCGGCAGCTGCAGCGAAAACTCGGATGCCTGCGGGCCCTGCGACAGGTTCTGGTTCTCGATCTCGAGCCCGGCGGGCAGGCGGTCGACCAGCAGGGCGTCATCGGCGCGGCGCGTCGGTTTCACTTCGACGCGCACCAGCATGAGATCCCCCACCTTCAGCGCGCGGCCGTCCCACGGCCGGCCATCGGCGTCGAACCAGCTGCGCTGCACGCTGCCGAGCCGGTTTTCGGGCGGCGGCGTGACCTTCGGGTAGCCGCTGGATTCGACTTCGACGTACAGCGGGGCGTCACCGGTGTTGACCAGCGTGACGCCGCGCCGCGCGGCCGGGGCGTCGACCGGCAGCATCATCGGCCGGGCGCCGCCGTAGCGCTCGCCGCCTTCGACCTGCAGTGCCCAGGGTTTGCCGGCGCCCAGCCCCGCGGCGCGGCCAGCCATGACGAGCGCGATCTGTTCCTGCGTGGACAGCCAGTGCCGCTGCGCGCTGTCGGCCGACAGTTCGAACAGCAGGTTGGCGGCGCGCTCGAGCTTCACGTCGTGACGCGACAGCAGCGCGTACAGCATGGCGCGGTCGCGCAGCGGACTGCCGTAGTCACCCAGCCATTCGTACTCGTTGTCGTTGCCGCTCAGGCCGTAGGGCCGACCGAGCGCTTCGTCGAGCGCGACGCGCGAACGCGCCTCGTCGCCCATGAGCTTCAGCGCCAGACCCAGGTGGGCCAGCGCGAGCGGCGACTTCGCCAGCTGCCGGTGTTCGTCGTGCAACAGGCGCAACGTCGCGAGTGGCGCGCGCTGTTCGCGCGCCAGCACATAGCCCAGGTGGGCGGCATTGGCGAAGCGGGTGTGCGCGCCGCGCACCAGATCGGCTTCACCTGGCTGAGCGGGCTGGGCAAGCTGCGCCAGCGTGCGCACAGGCAGGCGCGGCATCTGCGACGGGGCGAGCTGGAATTCCTTCAGCATCCAGTCCTGCATGCGCCGGGCGAAGCTTTCCGGCACGGTGAAGCCGCCTTCGCGCGCGTCGATCAGGAAGCCGGCGACATAGGCGGTGATCCAGTACTCGTATTCGCCGCCACTGCCCCACATCGTCATGCCGCCCTGCGTGCCCTGCATGCCGGCCAGGCGGCCGATCGCCGCCTCGACCAGCGCGGCGCGCTCGGCGCGGGTATGTGGCTTCAGGCCCAGTTCGGCGGCATAGGCTTCGTCGATGATGACGTGCGGCCAGGCGGCACTGACCGTCTGTTCGGCGCAGCCGTAGGGATAGCGCAGCAGGCCGCGCACCTGTTCGCGGATGTTCAGCGGCGGGCTGGACGCGGCGGTCACGTTGAGCGAGGCGGACGCCGGCCAGAAGGTGTCGAGCACCGACGCGTCGACGACGTGACGCGCACCGGCGTCGATCTTCACGCGCCGCACCTGACGCTGCAGGGCGACCGGCGGCGTGACCTGAAGCGCGGCTTCGCGCTCGATGTGGAGGGGTTTGACACCGCCGGTGGCGTCGAGCGTCAGCGTCAGTCGCGCAAGCCCTTCGGCTTCGACCGCCTCGGCGGCGAAGCGCAGCGTGTCGCGCTGCTTGGGCGCCAGCGTCAGCGTGCGGGTGCCGTCGGCGATGCGCGCGGGCGACTCGGCCGCCAGCACGAGGCGGATCTGCTGCGACGTGTCGGTCAGATTGGTGACTTCGAGCGCCACGGTGGCGCGGTCACCCGGCGCGATGAAGCGCGGCGTGGACAGTTCGGCCACGATGGGCGCGGCGACGACCAGCTCGCGTTCGCCGCGGCCGAAGCGATCCGGCGTGGAGGCGACCGCCATCAGACGCAGGCTGCCGTTGAAGTCAGGCAGCATGAGCGCGATGTCTGCCTCGCCCTGGTCGTCGAGCTTCACCGGGCCGGAGAACAGATCGACCAGCTTCACCTTTTTGGGCATGCTCTGCGAATCGCGCATGCCGGCGTCGCCGCCCCATTTGAGCTTGCCGCGCGTGCCATCCATCTTTTCGATCAGCCGGCCATAGATGTCGAGCAGATCCGGGGCGTAGCGCTGCTTGCCGAAGAAATAGCCATGCGGGTCGGGCGTGGCGAACTGCGTGATGTTCAGAATGCCCTGATCGACCGCCGACAGCGTCACCCAGGCCTGCTGGCCGGTCGCGCCGTCGACCTTCACCCTCACCGTCGTCTTCGTTTCCGGCTCGACCTTGGCCGGCGCCTCCAGCGCCACCTTCAGCCGGCGGTCTTCACGTGCCAGCGGAATATGGGCGAGCCCGAGCGCGCGCGCCGGTGTCACGCGGCTGCCTTCGCTGCCCGGCCGGAACGCCAGTACGGAGACATAGAGGTCGTGGCGATTCCAGCTCGCATCGAGCGGCAGATTGATGGCGGTGCCGGCGGCGCTCACCTTGACGCGTCTGGCCCACAGCACGCGGTCGCCCTCGATCAGCACCAGCGCCTCGCCGTCATGCGGCGGCGTGAGGTGCGCCTTGACCGTGTCGCCGGCGCGGAACGGCGCACCTTCCAGACGGATCTGCACGCGGTCGGGCCGGTTGCCAAGCGCCTCGTCGCCCTGCGCGCCCCAGCCGGCGTAGAAACGGTAGCGCATCGTCAGGCCGTGCTGCGGGTCGTCGATTTCCAGCCGGTAACTGCCCCAGGTGACCGGGAAGCTGAGCTTGCCCTGCGTCTTCAGGGCAATGGTGCGGCTGTCGACCAATTCGTCGGCATCGCTGAAGCCGGAGTGCCAGCCGCGCTGGTCGTCGAAGCGCCAGTAGTACTGCCGCTCTTCCTTGAACAGCCGCACGTTGGCCTTGTCGAGCGCGGCCGGCGTGCCGTCGGGCAGGAAGCGGCCGACCTCGAATTCGGCCAGCGACGATTCGCGCGCCACGTCGGCCTCGAACAGCGGACGCACCCCGATCAGCGCGGGCGCCGGCCACCAGGCGCGCTCCAGCGAGCGCACCACCGGCCGGCCACCGGATTCGAGCAGGCTCAGGCTGGTGCGCAGGCGCAGCGGCGAGCGTGCGGTGCCCGGGTCGTACGGCACCGCCAGCTGTGCGGCGCCGCTGTCGTCGAGTGCGGTTTCTTCCAGCTCGCGCCGGCCCTTGAGCGCGTCATCGGCGAAGTCGCCGAAGATGAAGCCGGGCTTCTGCGGCAGCGCGAAGCGCAGGCGCTCGGTGGCGAGCGCGCCCAGCAGGCGGTTGCCGGCGGCCGGCGCGCCGAACAGGTAGTCGCCCTGCACCGTGATGTCGAACGGCGCGCCGTCGGTCAGCACGCTCTCGGCACTGGTCAGTGCAAGCCTCATGCGTTCGGGCAGGAATTCTTCGACCTTGAAGCGCATCACCGCGTCCGGCCGCTTGGCACCCGGATCGGCGCGCAGTTCCAGCGTCCAGGCGCCGGTCTGGGCATCACCGGGTATCGCCAGCGTGTGCCGGAAGTAACCGGGCTGCTCGCCCGAGGGCGGCCACACGCGCTGACTGACGGTGCGCCCGTCGGGGCGCTTGAGCAGTACGCTGAGGGGCTGCGCAGCCACCGGTTTGCCATCGGCGTCGCGCGCCAGCACCGACACGTCGAAGCTTTCGCCCGGCCGGTACAGGTCGCGCCCGCTCCACACGAACAGCTTGTTGTTCGTCGGCAGCAGGCCCGCGGTGTCGAATTCGGACAGGTCAAGCGCGGCTTCACCCAGCGACACGACCGACAGCTCGCGTCCGCGCCGCGCGATCACCAGCCGGGCGTCGGCCGGCACGGCGTCGAAAGTGGCGCGGCCGTCGCCTTCGGCCTTGACCGACGCGACGCGCTTGCCATCGCCGTCCAGCACCTCGAATTCTACGCCGTCGAGCGCCGCGCCCGAACGCAGCGAGGTGGCAAAGGCATCGACCCGGCCGCCGTTGCGGTGCAGGTGCAGGCCGATGTCGCTGACGTAGAAATAGGTGGTCTGGTAGTCACCGGAAAAACTGCCCGGCACATTCATCACCGCGACATACACACCGGGCTCGCGCAGTTCCTTGATGTGTTCGACCGGCAGGAAGCTCACGTGCCGGCGGTCGCGCTTGTCGTCGGTCTGAAAGCGGCCCAGATACACGCTGGACGACAGGTCCTTCAACTGGTCGATGTACCACCCGGAGGTGCGGCCGCGAAGGTCGACGGTGCCGCCGTCGTAGTACTCGCCTTCGTACTCGCCCTCGTACGCGCCTTCGCCCTGCGCCGCGTCCTGTTCGGCGCTGCGGCGGATGCCGTACACCTTGTCGAGGAAGGCGGGCAGCTGGGCCGGCTCGACGCGCAGGAACTGCACGTCGACCTCGGGCGTGTTGATGGTGACGACCGGCAGGCCACCGTTTTGCCCGGCCGGCAACACCGTGCCACGACTGGCGAAGAAGAACGCCGGCGGCATGTCTTCGACCAGCGTTTCGCACTGGTGGGTGCCTGCGAGTTGATCGCCGGCGCGTGACGCAACGCCGACCGCCACGTCGATGCGATAACGCCGCTTCGGGAGCACACCGGAGAAATAGGCGATGCGCGGGTTGTCGCCCAGGTACCAGTTGCCGACCACCTTGCCGCCGGCTTCTCGTGTTTCGCTGTCGCCCAGATCGGTGACTGTCATCAGTTCGCCCAGCGGCAGCTTGCGCGCCAGCGGCCGGCTGAAGGTGACCGCCAGCGCCGGTCCCGCTTCACGGCTGCGCGCGTCGCATCGCAGCACTGCGAACGGCGTATCGGGATCGTCGCCGAGGGCGGCGATCGGCGCGTCCGGACTGCGCGTCGTCTGCCACCAAAGTGTCGCCGCGACCGCAGCCACCAGCACGAACACTCCCGCCCAAAGCTTGCCGCCTGCCTTCATGACCATGCCCGTTCCGTCTGTCATCGCCCGCCGCGATTATCCGCGATCCGTACGATGATCATGCGAAGGTGTGGGTGCGAAATTGTGGGAGCTGTTCCTGTGGGCGCGGCGGCCTCGCCGCGATACGCACTCTGCAATGCGATCCTCGCGGCACTGATCGCGGCGAGGCCGCGGATGCCAAAGGCCGCCACTCCAACAGGGACCTCTCCCCAAGATGTTGCGCTCGTGCTGCGAACTTCATCGTGCAAGGTGCCTGTCGGATTGGACGCCTGTGTGACCTGCAGCTATGATTTTTCGCCCGCAAATCAATTGCTTTCAGCCATGCCCCTGATCGAACTGCACTGCGCTCGCCCCGAAACGAGTGCGGAAACGCTGCGCACCAGCCTGTCGGTGCTGCTCGCCCGTCTGTACGAACGCGACCGCGGTCTCGATGCGGCGCATCTGCGGGTGCTGGTGCTGCGCGAGGACACGGCAGGTCCGGCCGGTACCGCACCCCCTTTGTCGCGCGAGGACGAAGCGGGTGGATTCACGATCACCTTGTCGGCACCGTTCGTCGAACAGTCGCTGGCGGGTGAACCGGAACACGTGCTGCAGCTGGTGCATGCGCTGCATCGCGAACTGTGGCGTGGCGAGCTGGCGCTGACGCCCGCAGGCGAAGCCGCCGGCGACGCACTCGCCGCGCAGTTCGCGCCGATCGCCCGACTGATGCTGGACGAGTACCGCGCCAACCGTGCCAGCGCCTGGTCGCTGCCGGCCGGCGCCGATCTGCTGTTGCCGCATCTGCTGCGCCTGCTCGACGAACTGCCCGAGGCCAGTCGGCGTGCGCTCGCCGACTACCGTGCCGACGGCGATCTGGACACGCTGACCGGCCTGGCGATGGCGCGGCTGACCCATCTGATGCAGACGGTGGCGTTCAGCCTCGGCTATCTCGCCGGGCTGCAGCGCAGTGCGGCGGACATCGCACCCGAGTTGAAAACCGGGCTCGACGCGTCGCTGATCGGCCGCGAATGGCCGCGCATCGCGGCCCTGCTCGCGGGCGCAGCCGCCGGCGAGGGCGAAGCGCGTGCGCTGCAGATGGGCATGCTGGCGACGCGCATCATCGCCGTGCTCGGCAGCATGGGCCTGCATGCCCGCACGGGCGACGACGGTGCTGTGTGGATGGACGTGGCGGCGACGCTGCATTAGCGGACGTCCGGCGGCACATACGGGGCAGCACATGGGGCGGCGGACACTGTGGCACCGGATCATTGCGGAACCATTCGTCACGGCAAGAAAACCGTCACCTGACGATCAAGCGATTGCAACGGGGATCCTCTAGCTTTGCGGCTCGGCAAGGTCACGCATCACGGATGCGGACCGGTTTGCCGAATGACACAGTCCCGCGACAGCGCGGGTCGCACTGCACAAGGCCCCAGGATGACACCCCGAGTTCTGCACCACGCTGCCAACGACACCCGCTTCCATCCGTTTCCGTTCGCCCGCCCGGCGCCCCGGCTGACCCTGATCCAGCGCGCGTCTGCAGCGCCGACGGCATGTGCGCCCATCGCCCATCGCGCGCCTTTCGCCGACTTCGAATTCCCGCTCGCCGGCACTGAGGCTGATCTGGCCGCAGCCGCCACGCTGGTCGAGCGTTGCTATGGCCGGCGCGGTTATCCGGCGCAGCGGCCTGAATCGACCCACGGTGAAACGACCTTGCTGGCGCGCTGGGCCGGCCGCCTGGTGGGTACGGTGACGGTACGCTGCGGCGTGACGCAGCGCCTGCACGCCGAAACCGGCTTTGCGGAACACGTCGGCGCGTTGCGCGAACAGGGCTGCCGGCTGATCGAATACACGCGCTTTGCCATCGATCGTGATGCGCTGATGCATGCCGGACAGGACATCGATCTTGCGTTCGAATTGATACGCCGTGCGCTGCGGCTGGGCCGCGTGTCGCTGGAGGCGACCGATGCCGTGATCGAGGTGAATCCGCGTCATGTGCGCTACTACCAGCGCGCATTCGGCTTCCGTGCGTTCGGGGCCGAACGCCGCTGCGAACGGGTCGGCGCGCCGGCACGGCTGCTGCATCTGAACCTGGTGGCGGCCGATTCCGCCAGCCGCCCCGGACTGGCACTGCACTGAGTCGCGCAGCCGACCGCACGCCGGAAAAGGACGGTCAGCGCAGCGGCAGGATTTCCGCCGCCACCGCCTCGCCCTGAACGCCCCGGAAGCCCAGTGCGTGCAGTGCAGGCAGCGTTTCGGCATGTTCCACCGCGACCGCGACCGGCAGGATGGACAGCGCGGAGGCGATGCCGGTCAGCGAGGACACGTAGGCGCCCGAATCCGGATTGAGCAGGGCTTCGCGCGTCAGCGTGACCGAGAACTTCACGTGTTGCGGCCGCAGGCGGCGCAACAGACTCAGTGCGTTGGCATGCAGGCCGAAGTGCTTGATGCCGATCGCCAGCCCGCGCGACTGCGCCAGCTGGGCAAACGCTTCTGCTGCGTCCGGGTCACCCAGCAGGGCGACTTCGGAAAACTCGAGGATGAAACTGCCGCGACGTGCGTCGTGCCGGTAACCGCCGACCCAGCGCAGGATGTCCGGATCGCCGAGCGCCGCGGCGCTCACATTCACCACCGTCGCCAGACCGTCGCGTCGCGCCTGCGCATGTTCGAGCGCGCGCATCAGACAGGCGCTGTCGAGCGCAGCCGATACGCGGGCTTCGCCGGCGTAGGTCATGTACTCGGCGGCGCGGATCAACCGGTCGCCGGCGTCGAGCGCGGCACGCAGCTCGACATGCAGCGCGCCGGCGACGCCGCTGGCATCGAGCCCGCGTGTGGCCTGCGACGCGAAGGCGATGCGCCCCTGCCCGATCAGATCCCGCACGGTGCCGCGTACCGCACCGCCGGCCGATTCGATGTCCTGCGTGTGCGCCAGCGGAAACTCCTGCGTGTCGCCCGGCAGCCACAGGTGCAGCGCGCGGTCAGCCGCGGCCAGCCAGCGCGCGGCGTCACAGTCGCTGCCGCAATCGGCAGCGCCGCCGCGCCAGGCGTCGGGATCAGAGGTGCCGGCGGCACGCGCCAGCCCATTCAGCCGCGCGCGCAGTGCCGCAAGCACCTGCCGCGCCGGCGCTTCGGTGGTATCGACAAGCATCGCAAAACAGGCGCCTTCGACCCGACCGCACAGGCCGCCATTGGCAGCGTCACGGATGTAATTTGCGGATTCGGTCAGCAGATCATCAACCGTCTGCCGACCGTATTGATGATTCAGATCTTCAAGTCCGTCGATGCGCAGCAGCGCGAGCCAGCCGCCGCGCTGACCGGCTTCGATGCGGGCTTCGAGTGCCGCACGGAAGCCGCGACGGTTGGCCAGCCCGGTCAGTTCATCGACCAGCGCCTGGTCGCGGAAGCGTTCGGCGCGGGACGATTCGGCGTCGAGCGCCTGTGCCAGCGCACCCAGCATGCGGTTGAAGGCGCCGACCAGCGGCTGCAGTTCGGTCGGCACGCGGGCTTCGTCGATCGGAACGAATTTGCGCGAAGCGGCCGCCACGGCCGAGCGCTGCACGCGACGCAACGGCCTGAGTCCCCAGCGCAATGCAGCCAGACCGAGCGCACCGGCCGCCGCCAGCCCGCCGCCCATCCAGACCAGCAGTGTTTGCGCGACCGTCCACAACTGAAGGTAGGCCCAGTGCGGATGAGGTTCGACCAGCACGCTGCCGGCGATGCGCCAGCCGGCCATGATGTCGGCCGTCTGGGCGCCGGACGCCAGCGGCAGCAGGTCGACGAACCACTGCGGCGCGCCACCGGCAAGCCGGGCAGGCGCTTCGCGACTGGCCACGATGCGCTGCTGCGCGTCACGCACGGCGATGCGCCGCAGATAGCTCTGGTCGAACACCGGCTCGACCAGACTTTCGGCGTTCTGCAGCGACGGCTCGCCCCCGGCGGTCAGCGCGACGGTCAGCGACAGCGCGATCGATTGCGCCTGACTGGCCATCTGCGCCTCGACGCGATCGCGCGACACCCACAGCGCCGTCAGCAGTGCCGCGACGAAAGCCGCCACACCAACGCCGAGCAATGCCGCCAGCAGACGCACGCGCAGGCTGTTCATCACTTCACCTCCGCACGCACGCGGTCGAGCAGTTCGCGCCACTTGCGCAGTTGCTGTGGCGAACCCAGTTCGCGGTCGCCGCCGCCCTGCACCTTCCAGACGCGGTCATCGTTGAAGCTGTAGACCGGCGTCAGGTCGGGCCGCTCGCGCGCCGGCATGAAGCGCTTTTCGAGGTTGTCCATCACCCACGGCTCGGCGCCGGGGTCCGGGTAGTAGGCGAGCACCATGTGGTTTTCCAGCCGGCCCTCGCGCAGCAGACGCACGTAGGTGATGCGCAGCTTGTCGGCCGGCATGCCCAATTCGCGCAGCGCGAAGTACTTGGCCAGTGCGTAGTCTTCGCAATCGCCGGCGGCGACCGCGGAGAATTCGACCGGCGTGGCCCAGTAGTCTTCCGATTTCCAGAGCACCGGATCGGTCACGTAACGCGCGCGGTTGGCAATCTGGTTGATGCGCTCGACGCGCAGCGCCTCGTCGGCGATGTGGCTGGCGGCGTTGAGCGAGTCCGCCAGTTCGGCCATGCGCGGCCCGGCCTTGCTGCCGAATCGCGCGTCCATGCGCTGTTGCAGCTCAGCGCGCACGGCCAGCAGATAACCCTGATAGGAGAAGGCGGCGGCCTGCGCCGCACCGACGGCCAAGACCGCCACGAGCGCGCACGCGACCCAGCCGCGCGCGCGAAGCAGGCGGCGGGGCAGCAATATCGACGGGTTTGTGGTGGCAGGCATCCGGGAACATCCAGGGACAGTTCTCCTTTAACGGTCGCAGGCCCGCCCGGCTTGACCCGGCGCGCGTCACCAGAACTGCCACTGGCCGGAATGGATGACCCACAGACCGAGCAGCAGGTTGGTCACGCCGTGCGAAACGATGGACAGCCAGAGGCGTCCGGTGGCGCGATACAGCCCGCCATAGACGAGGCCGGCGATGATGCCGGCCGCCCACTGGCCGTGCTCGAATCCGAACGCGATCGAACTGAACAGCACGCTGCGCAGCGTAACCGACTGTGCCAAGACGGTCAGGAAGTTCGGGCTGTCGAGCCAGCGCATGATGAAGGAACGCCAGAACAGCTCTTCCATGATGGGCACGACGACCGCGGCACCGAAAATGCGGATGACGACCAGCGTGATGATCAGCGCGCCGGCGTCGTCGAGCGGCCGGTACCCGTCGCCCGGCTTGAATGCGAACGGCGGGAAATCGAGCCAGATCCACAGCGCCCAGACCGCGACGCCCAGCGCCACGGCGGCCAGCCACGCGGACACGCCGGACAGCGCTGACGGTGCAGCAGTCGCAGCGGGGCGCAGCTCGATGTAGTCGCGGCTGAACACCGTCAGTGCAGCGAGCACGCAGGCGATCTGCAGCGCATACATCCAGCGCGCGTCGACGCCGAGCGCCCCGGCGAGCGGTGCGGCGATGATGAGGAACAGGATGTAGAGCGCGAACGGCAGGATGCGCGCCAGCGCGGCACGGCGCGGTGTGATCGTGGAACTCATGTCGGAAGGATGACGCGACAGGCCTGTTTCGGGACAGCGAATGATAAGGCCGCCGTGCGACAGACACATGGCAGCGCAGCACGGTCGGCCGATATCGGAACGTCGTTCAGTCGGCCGGGTGCCAGCGCGGCAACCACCCGGCCTCGTCGGCCGCCGCAACGAAGGGCGGCGCGATGTCGCAACCGGGCATCCAGACCGGACGCCCGTCGACGCACACGATGGGGACGCGATCGCGCAACCAGGGCGGCAGGCCGCATTCCTGCGCGATCTGCTTGATGCCGGCACGCGGCCGTCCCGGACCCCGCGGCAGACGGTCGCCGGGCGCCCGGGCACGCACGGTGACATGCGCCTGCGCAACGACCGACGCTGCAAGCCCCTGCCCGCTGACCGGTTCGAAACGGATCTGCCCGGCACCCCATGCCTGCAGCGGCTCCCCCGACCACCTCCGCTCGGCAGGCGGATCGAAGTCGGGCATCAGCCACAGTGCGCCGCGATGGCTGATGCCCGCCACACCGGCGTGCGCCACCGGACAGGCCGAGGTGGCCTGCGCCACGGCGAGTTGACGGCGCCATTCGTCCAGCCAGGGTTCGTTGGGCAATGTGCGCGCGCCGTGCTGCCGAAGCAGCCAGCGCAGCAGATTGCGCTGGCGCGCGGCATCGAGCGCGATCAGCCCATCGAGTCGGTAGCAGTGGCCCCACTGCGTGGCCTCCGCGAGGGCTTCGGCGTCGCGCGCGGCAAGCTCGTCGAGCAGGGTCTGCGCTTCGGCCAGGCGTCGCGCGACCCCTGCCATCGATTCGGCGGCGCGCGGCCAGCGCGCAGCCAGCACGGGGAGCACCTCGCGACGCAGGTAATTGCGTGCGTAGCGGGTGTCGGCATTGGATTCGTCGTCGATCCAGTTCAGGCCGTGTGCCTGTGCATGGGCTTCGAGCGCGCTGCGCGGCACGCCGAGCAGCGGCCGCAGCGTGGCGACGCGATCGTCATCGGCGGCGCGCCATGCGGGCATGCCGGCCAGCCCGAGCAGGCCGGCGCCGCGCACCATGTTGTGCAGCAGCGTTTCCGCCTGATCGTCGGCATGGTGGGCGGTCAGCAGCGTGTCGAGGCCGCGGTCACGCGCATGCGCGTGCAGCGCCGCATAGCGCGCGTCGCGCGCGGCACATTCGAGTCCGTCGGGCGAGACACGCGACACGTCGACACGCAGCACGCTGAACGGCAGATCGAGCACCTGGCACTGCGCGGCGCAGAAATCCGCCCAGCGATCCGCGTTCGGACTGAGGCCGTGGTGGACATGGGCACATTCGAGCCGCCAGCCGTGCTGCGCACGCAACAACGCCAAGCCGTGCAGCAGTACGGTTGAATCGAGTCCGCCGCTGTAGCCGAGTAACAGGCGGCTGCCGTCGGTGCACTGCGCCGCGAGCGCGGTGGCAATCGGGCCGGACAGGTCAGGCGACGGCCTGCTCCTTGAATTTGCCATAGGACATCAGTCGCTCGATGCGGCGCTCCACCAGCTGGGTCGGGGTGAGATCGGCAAGTTGCCGCTGCGCTTCGGCCAGTGCGCGCTTGAGCGACGCGGCAACCGTGGCGTGGTCGCGATGTCCGCCACCTGCGGGTTCGTTGACGACCTTGTCGATCAGCCCCAGGGTTTTCAGGCGCGACGCGGTGATGCCCATGATTTCTGCGGCGTCGGCCGCCTTGTCGGCGCTTTTCCACAGAATGGACGCACAGCCTTCCGGGGAAATGACCGAATAGGTCGAGTACTGCAACATCAGCAAGGTGTCGGCCACGGCGATCGCCAGTGCGCCGCCCGAGCCCCCCTCGCCGATGATGGTGGCGATGATGGGCACGCGCAGTTCGGCCATGGCATACAGGTTGTGGCCGATGGCTTCGGACTGGCCGCGCTCTTCGGCGTCGATGCCGGGGTAGGCGCCCGGCGTGTCGATGAAGGTGAACACCGGCATGCCGAATTTTTCGGCCAGCTTCATCAGGCGCAGCGCCTTGCGATAACCCTCGGGACGCGGCATGCCGAAGTTGCGGAGGATCTTTTCCTTCGTGTCGCGCCCCTTCTGGTGACCGATCACCATGCAGGCGTGGCCGTTGAAGCGGGCGATGCCACCGACGATGGCGTGGTCATCGGCGAACGAACGGTCACCATGCAGTTCCTGGAACTCGGTGAACATCAGGCGGAAGTAATCGAGCGAGTACGGACGCTGGGGATGGCGCGCCACCTGGGCGATCTGCCACGGCGTGAGCTTGGCGTAGATGTCCTTGGTGAGCGACTGGCTCTTTGCTTCCAGGCGGGCGATCTCTTCCGAGATATCGACCGCCGAATCGTCCTGCACGAAACGCAACTCCTCGATTTTCGCCTCAAGTTCGGCGATCGGCTGTTCAAAATCGAGAAAGGTGGTTTTCATCGGCGGAGGTGGCTGAAACGGAGAGGAACAGGATTTTACCGCGTACGCCGCCTGTTCGGTCGGCAATGCGCTTCCCGGAGCCAGGTGCTCGACAGAGGGGGATGCGGGGTGTCGCGAGCGCCACGCAACCGCGGCGCAGGAGGCGCTCTACTTGATGCGGCGCAGGTGCGAGCGGCCGACCGGCTTGTCCGGTGTGGTCAGCACGGGCTGCTCGCTGCGTTCGGAAGCCGCCGCCGGCGCCACGTCTGCGCGCACGGTCTGCCCCGGCGTGACTTCGAATGCCATGCCATGACCGTTCTCGCGCGCATAGATCGCCGCCACGCAGTCGACCGGGATGGTCAATTCCTGCGCGACACCGCCGAAACGGGCCGAGCAGGTGATCAATTCGTTGCCCATGACAAGTTGATGTACCGCTTCACGCCCGATGTTCAGGATGATCTGGCCATCCTTCACGTACTGGCGCGGGACGCCCGCGCGCTCGTCGACGACGACCGCGATATAAGGCGTGAGCCCCTGGTCCGCACACCAGTCGAACAGCGCACGGAGCAGATAGGGTTTGGTCGAAACGGAACTCATCACATCCATGCAGTTTGAACGAAGACTCCTGACAGACTAACGACGCATCACTTTTTCGGAAGGCGTGAGCGCATCGATGAACCCTTGACGGGAAAAGATACGTTCAGCGTACTTCATCAGAGGCGCGGCAGACTTGGGAAGTTCGATACCGTAGTGATCAAGTCGCCATAGTAATGGAGCAATGGCAACGTCCAGCATGGAAAATTCCTCGCCCAGCATGTACTTCTGCTTGGCGAAGATCGCCGTTAGCTCGGTGAGACGATCACGCAAGTGCACGCGCGACTTGTCAGCCGTACGTGCGTTCTTTTCCAGCGGCTCGATGTGCGAGAACAGTTCGTTCTCGACCGTGTGCAGTAGCTGACGCGCGCGAGCCCGCATGATCGGGTCCGGCGGCATCAGTTGCGGGTGCGGAAAGCGCTCGTCGATGTATTCGTTGATGATATTGGAGTCGTACAGGATGAGGTCGCGATCAACCAGCACCGGCACGCGGTTGTATGGATTGATGACCGCAATGTCTTCAGGCTTGTTGTACAGGTCGACATCGATGACCTGGAAATCCATGCCTTTTTCGTAGAGGACAATACGGCAGCGATGGGAAAAGGGATCGGTGGTCCCCGAGTACAGATTCATCATCGTGTTGACACCCCAGGAGTACTCGGCATCCCGCACCACGCGACGTACGCGTGATGGGGTCGCTTCGCGATGACCGAGAGCTTGCATGACTTTCGGGCGTATTTGATTAATGGACGTCTTTCCAGTACTCGCGCTTGAGCAGGTATGCCAGCGTGAGCAGGACGGAAAGACCGAGGATGACGAGCAGGCCGGTCTGGCGACGCTTTTCGGCACCGGGTTCGGCCATGAAAACAAGGTAGGCAACCAGATCGCCGATCGCCGAATCGTACTCGGTCTTGCTGAGTTTGCCCGGCTTCGTGAGTTCGATCTGCAGCGAATCGACTTCGCCGCCGTGACCATCGGACACCTTCACGTGCTTCGCAGTCTGCTCGCCCTGCAGTTCGTACAGGACGTGCGGCATGCCGACGTTGGCGAAGGCCGTGTTGTTCCAGCCGGTCGGGCGGGCGTCGTCGCGGTAGAAGCCGCGCAGGTAGGTGTACAGCCAGTCTGCGCCACTGCCATCACCCGAAGCGCGCGAACGTGCGACCACGCTCAGGTCGGGCGGTGCTGCACCGAACCACTTGATGCCGTCGGCGCGCGTCATGCCGACGCGCATCGTTTCACCGACCTTGTCCGCGGCGAACAGCAGGTTGTCCTTGATCTGCTCGTCTGTCAGACCGACGTCGTTCAGGCGGTTGTAGCGCATGTACGAGGCCGAGTGGCAGTTCAGGCAGTAATTGACGAACATCTGCGCGCCGCGCTGGATCGCGAGGGCATCACGGAATTTCTCGGTCGGTGCGCGATCGAGCTGTACGTGGCCGCCTGCGGCCATCGCAACCAAGGGGGCGAACAGGGCGCCCAGAAACAGGTTTTTGAGTTGTTTCATGATCTGTCTGGCTTTCAGTGTCCGGTCACGCGATCAGGTACGGGCTTCGTCTTGTCGATCGCGGTGTACCAGGGCATCGCGATGAAGAAAAGGAAGTAGATGATCGTGCAGATCTGCGACACCAGCGTGCCCATCGGCGTCGGTGCCTGCACGCCCAGATAACCCAGGATCAGGAAGGCAATGATGAAGATGGTCAGCGCTGCCTTGTAGATCGGACCGCGATAGCGGATCGACTTCACCGGCGAGCGATCGAGCCAGGGCAGCAGGAAGAAGATCATCACGGACAGGCCCATGAAGATCACGCCCCACAACTTCGCATCGACCCAGAAGAAATTCACCGTGTTGGCGCGCAGGATCGAATAGAACGGCGTGAAGTACCAGACGGGCGCAATGTGCGACGGTGTCTTCAGCGGGTCGGCCGGAATGAAGTTGTTGTATTCCAGGAAGTAGCCGCCGAACTCGGGCGCGAAGAACACGACCGCAGAGAAGCAGATCAGGAAGACCACGACACCGACGATGTCCTTCACCGTGTAGTACGGGTGGAACGGAATGCCGTCGAGCGGAATGCCTGTCTTGGGGTCCTTGTGCTTCTTGATGTCCACACCATCCGGGTTGTTCGAACCGACTTCGTGCAGCGCAATGATGTGCGCGGCAACGAGACCGATCAGCACCAGCGGCACGGCGATCACATGGAACGAGAAGAAGCGGTTCAGCGTCGCATCACCGATCACGTAGTCGCCACGCAGCCAGATCGACAGGTCGTTGCCGATGACCGGGATGGCCGAGAACAGGTTGATGATGACCTGGGCGCCCCAGTACGACATCTGTCCCCAAGGCAGCAGGTAGCCCATGAAGGCCTCTGCCATCAGCAGCAGGAAGATGGCGCAACCGAAGATCCACACCAGTTCGCGCGGCTTGCGGTACGAGCCATACATCAGCCCGCGGAACATGTGCAGGTAGACCACGACGAAGAACGCCGAAGCACCGGTCGAGTGCATGTAGCGGATCATCCAGCCCCATGGCACGTCGCGCATGATGTATTCGACACTGGCGAAGGCGACCGGAACACCCGACGCATTCAGTGACGCGTCCGGTTTGAAGTGCATCACCAGGAAGATGCCCGTGACGACCTGGATCACCAGCACGAGCAGTGCGAGCGAACCGAAGAAGTACCAGAAGTTGAAGTTTTTCGGCGCGTAGTACTCCGCCAGATGTTCCTTGTACATCGACGTCAGCGGGAAACGCTGGTCGATCCAGCCCAGCAGGCCGGTAGTCGTTACAACCTTTTCGCCTGCCATCGCTCAACCCTCCTTGGTGTCCTGGCCGACCAGGATTCGGCTGTCGGACAGGAACATGTACGGCGGCACCGCGAGGTTGTCCGGCGCCGGCATTGCCTTGAATACGCGACCTGCGAGGTCGAAGCTGGAGCCGTGGCAGGGGCACACGAATCCGGCGACGTCGCCGAGCTGTGCGTTCGAACCCGATGCGAACGGGCCCGAAGGCGAACAGCCGAGATGGGTACAGATCGCCACGAGCACCGCGAACTCGGCGCGATCTTCGCGGGCGCGCTGCACGTTGCGGGCGTATTCGGGCGTGAATTCGGACGGGTTGCGTTCCGATTTGGGATCCGCCAGCTTTTCCTCGATCTTCGTGAGGGCTTCAAGCTGTTCCGGCGTGCGACGCAGGATCCAGACCGGTTTGCCCTGCCACTCGACGGTGGTCATTTCGCCCGGAGCGAGTTTGGACACATCCACCTCGACCGGAGCGCCGGCAGCTTTCGCGCGTTCCGAAGGCGCCAGACTGGTCAGAAAGGGAACTGCGACTGCAAGTCCTGCGACGCCACCCGCACAGGCGGTTGCCACGAGCAGATTGCGGCGCCCGCAATCCATTTTTTTCTCATTGCCACTCATGCTTCACCCCGTCGAAACAATTGATTCTGCGCAACCTGCGATTATACCCCCAAGCGACCACTGCTTTAAACCCCTGACTGCCTTCCGATGCCATGGAACAGTGCGATGCAAGCCCGTCGTGCGGCGTATCGGCTCACAGCGCGCCCTGTTCGCGCATGCGCGCAATGCGCATCGGGTCAATGCCGAGTCCGGCGAGCACCTCGTCGGTGTGCGCGCCGAGCTCCGGACCGATCCAGTCGGTACCCCCGGGGGTTTCCGACAGCCGCGGCACCACCGCTGGCGCTTTGAATGGTCGTCCGTCCGGCAGTTCCAGCGTTTCGAACATTGCGCGCGCGAGATACTGCGGATCGGCGACGATGTCCTCGATCGAATACACGCGGCTGACCGGTACGTCGGCCTCGCCCAGCACGCGCAGGACCTCGTCGCCATCGCGCTCGGCCACCCAGGCGTCGATCAGTGCATAGATTTCGTCACGTCGCGCGTCGCGACCGGCGTTGTCGGCGAGCGAGGGGTCGGCGGCGAGATCGGCGCGACCGACGGCCCCCATCAGGCGCCTGAAGATCGCATCGCCGTTGCCGCCGATGATGATGTGGCGGCCGTCACGTGCAGTGTGGGTGTTCGAGGGCGTGATGCCGGGCATGATGTTGCCGGTACGGCCGCGGATGAAGCCGAACACGTCGAACTCCGGCAACATGCTTTCCATCATCGCGAAAACGGCTTCGTACAGGGCGACGTCAACGGTCTGGCCCTGCCCCGCGCCGCGCCCGCCGGTGGCGTCGCGGTGGCGCAGGGCCATCAGCGCGCCAATGACGCCCCACAGCGCCGCGATCGAATCTCCGATCGAAATGCCGACCTTGACCGGCGGTCGGTCCGGGAAACCGGTGATGTAGCGCAGGCCGCCCATCGATTCGCCGATGGCGCCAAAACCGGGCTGTTCGGCCATCGGGCCGGTCTGGCCGAATCCCGACAGACGGACGATGACCAGCGAAGGATTGAGTTCGCGCAGCACGGCTTCCGGCAGGCCGAGCTTGTCGAGCACGCCGGGGCGGAAGTTTTCGACCAGTACGTCTGCGTCGGCCAGCAGGCGACGCAGCACCTCGAGACCGTCCGGGTGCTTCAGGTTGAGCGTGACCGATTTCTTGTTGCGCGCCTGCACGAACCACCACAGCGACGTGCCTTCATAGAGCAGGCGCCACTTGCGCAGCGGATCGCCGCCATCGGGCGACTCGATCTTAACCACTTCGGCGCCGAATTCGGCCAGGATGCGCGACGCGAACGGGCCGGCGATCAAGGTGCCCAGTTCGACCACTTTCAGGCCGGACAGCGGTCTGACAGCCGGATCATTCATGCGGGCCGGCGCTCCGACAGCGCCTGGGCGATGGTGCCGATGTCGGTGTGTTCCAGTTCGCCACCGACCGGCAGGCCACGCGCGATGCGGCTCACCGCAAGGCCGCGCGCGCGCAGCATTTCGCCCAGGTAGTGCGCGGTGGCTTCGCCTTCGTTGGTGAAATTGGTGGCCAGAATGACTTCGGTCACCTGCGGATCGGCCGCGCGTTCCAGCAGGCGCTCGAGACGCAGTTCGCGCGGGCCGACACCCTCCAGCGGCGCGATGCGCCCCATCAGGCAGTAATACAGGCCGGCATAGCTCTGCGTCTGCTCCATCATCAGCATGTCGGCCGGGCTTTCGACGACGCACAGCAGCGACGCATCGCGGCGCGGCGAGGCACAGCGCTCGCACACCTCGAGCTCGGTGAAGGTATTGCAGCGCACGCAATTGTGCAGCCGGGTCAGCGCCTGGCCGAGCGCGCGGGCCAGCTTTTCGGCGCCCTGCCGATCGCGCTGCAGCAGATGGAACGCCATGCGCTGCGCACTTTTCGGGCCGACCGAGGGCAGGCAGCGCAGCGCGTTCACCAGCTCGTCGAGTACCCCCGGCGTCATCCGCGCAGCACGGGAATCAGAACGGCAGCTTGAAGCCGGGCGGCAGGTTCAGGCCGGACGTGAAGCCGGCCATCTTCTCTGCCGTGGTCGCCTCGACCCGACGCACTGCGTCGTTCACCGCGGCGGCGAGCAGGTCTTCGAGCATTTCGCGGTCATCCATGACCGACGGGTCGATGCTGACGCGACGCACGTCGTGCTTGCAGGTCATGACGACCTTCACCATGCCGGCGCCGGACTGGCCCTCGACCTCGACGGTCGCGAGCTGGTCCTGCATCTTCTTCATGTTTTCCTGCATCTGCTGGGCCTGTTTCATCAGGCCACCGATGCCACCTTTCATCATGGTGCGATCCTCAAAGTGGTTTTATCGAGTCTTCGATCAGCCGGGCATCGAACTGTTCAATGACCTGCTGAACGAAGGGGTCGTTCCGCATCGCCTCGCGCGCCTGCTGCTCGCGCGCCTGCTGTTCGGCGGACAGTCGCTGCGCCACGGTCTGCGACACCGGGGCGCCGTGTTCGAACTGCAGTTGCACGGGCACGCCGAGCGCAGCCTGCACGGCGGCGCGCAACTTGTCCTGCGCGCTGCTGACCAGATGTGCCATCTCGCGCGGCAGGCGCAGGCGGATGCGTCCGCCGTCGCTGCCCAGCCATTCGCACTGGTGCGCGAGCTGGCGCGTCAGTGCAACGATGTCGAGCCGGTCGACCAGTGCGTGCCAGTCATCGTTGGAATGCAGCACGGCACCGACGGCCTGGACTTCTGCGGGCGTGGGCGAAGGCACCACATCGGACGCAAACGCGGAAGGTGCCTCAATATGCGGCGACGCGGATACCTGCGCGAGCGGTTCGCGCTCGACCGGCACGGGCGCGACGGCTGGCGCGGGCGTAACGACCAGCGGCAGCGGCGCGCTGGCGCGGGCCACGCGCGGTGGCGCCTGCAGCGCGGCACTTTGCCCGCGCGGTGTGGCCGCCAGCGGCGGCGGCGTGTCGGGACGGAACGCCAGCAGGCGCAGCAAGGTCATCGAAAAGCCGGTCACCTCATCGGGCGCCATCGGCAGATCATTGCAGCCCTGCACGACGATCTGGTAGGCCAGTTGCACCGATTCGGCATCCATTGCCTCGACGTAGGGCGCCAGGCGCAGTCGCTCGACGTCGTCGGTGATGGCGTCGGGTACCCGCTGCGCCATGGCGACGCGGTGCAGCAGCACGGCCAGTTCGCGCAGCGCCTGATCGAAATCGACGCTGCGCGCGCGCATCTGTTCGGTCAGCGCCATCAGCGCGGCGCCGTCGCCGGCGATGAGCGCATCGAGCACGAGGTAGAGGTGTTCGTCACCGACGGTGCCCAGCATGTCGAGCACATCCTGTTCGATCAGCCGCCCGGCGCCGTGGGCGATCGCCTGATCGAGCAACGACAGCGCATCGCGCATCGATCCCGCGGCGCCCTTGGAAATCGGCCGCAGTGCCGCCGGCTCGTACTCGACCTGTTCGGCGTCGAGCACGGCGGACAGATGACGCACGATGGCGTCCGGCTGCATCTGCTTCAGGTTGAACTGCAGGCAGCGGCTCAGCACCGTGACCGGAATTTTCTGCGGATCGGTCGTCGCAAGGATGAATTTCACATGCTCGGGCGGCTCTTCGAGCGTCTTCAGCATCGCGTTGAAGGCGTGGCCGGTCAGCATGTGGACTTCGTCGATCATGTAGACCTTGTAGCGGCCGCGCGCCGGGGCATAAGCCGCCTTTTCGAGCAGGGCCGCCATGTCGTCGACGCTGCGGTTGGACGCAGCGTCCATCTCGACGTAGTCAACGAAGCGCCCGGCGTCGATCTCGGTACAGGCGGCACAGATGCCGCAAGGCTTCGCCGTGATGCCGGTGTCGCAGTTCAGGCTCTTGGCGAGGATGCGGGCGATCGTCGTCTTGCCGACGCCGCGTGTGCCGGTGAACAGATAGGCGTGATGCAGGCGTTGCTGTTCCAGGGCATGGGTCAGTGCGCGCACGACGTGGTCCTGACCGATCAGCGTGTCGAAGCTGCGGGGACGCCACTTGCGCGCTAGAACCTGATAACTCATCGGAACGCTGGCGGGAGGGGAAGGATGGAAACCCGGGAGACGGATCCAGCAAAAAAGGAGGGGTGGCGAGCCTAACCCCCGGCACTCATGGTGAGCAGCTGTGGCTGCTTCCTTCCGGACCTGACCAGATTCACCGCGCCACGATGCGGGGAGACCCGCCACGCCGAATGATACCCCGAGCCGCCCGGCTTGGGCGACACCGGCGGCAAATTAGCCGCCGCCGCGCTGGAAGTGGCGATCGAAGCGCGCCATGAAATCCTGCATCACGGCGCCATCACGGGACGGAAACTCGATCTGCACGCGCAGCCTGGGAAGACTGAGCAGGCCGATGTTCAGCGCAGGCAGTTCCTCGGCCGTCAGTTGCCAGGTCTTGCCGCTGACCTGCTCGCCACGATGCACCAGTGGCAGTCCGACCGCGCCGGGCAGCATGTCGAAGAATTCGGCGCGACCGATGCTCATGACGCGCTCGACGCGCCCCGATTCCAGTTCGGCCGGCTTCAGCGGAAACGCCATGCTCACCCGCCGGCCACCGGCGGCCAGATGGCCAGCACGTCATTCTCGACCAGCGGATGCGCTTCGCGGCTGGCCGGCGGAATGTAGTGACCATTCACCAGCACCAGATGGACCAGGCGCTTGGGCAGCTGATGGCGATCGATCAGGTCGCCGACGGTGGTGCCGTCGGCGACCTCCATCGGCCACTCGTTGGTGCGCTTCGCCTCGTCCGGCAGATGATCCGACAGCGAGGCATAGAGCTTCAGCGTCACCCGCATCGTCAGTGCGCAACCCCGGCGATCGGCGCAGCGCTCTGCGCCTGGGCGCTCGACAGATAGGCTTCCATGACGCGCAGCGGGTCCTGCATCAGGCGTTCCTTCCAGGTGCCGAGCGGCGTGCGCGTCTGGATCAGGCCGCGCAGCACACCGACATGGTCGGTCAGGCCGATCGAGGTCGCGCCGACGAGCACATCGTCCTTGAACTGCAGGCTGATGTAGCGGAAGCGCTTGTCGTCGATCATTTCGACCGCATCGCCACCGTCGGCGCCCCACCACTGGCCGAACGACGCGGAGATCAGACCCAGCGTGTCGAGTACGTTGATCGCCATGGTGCCCTGCGATTGCGTGCTGCGGCCGGCCATGTTCATGGCCGCGATGCGGCCCTGATCAACCGCATTCGGCTGAATGGCGTTGACCAGGCGTTCGCCGGTCGAGAAATCGATCGCTTCGGCCACGTCCCCCGCCGCGAACACGCCCGGCACATTGGTTTCGCATCGTTCGTCGATCAGGATGCCGGTCGCGCAGGCAACGCCGCTGCCTTCGAGAAAGGCGACATTGGGCTTGACGCCGGCGGCAGCGATGATCAGGTCGGCCACCACTTCCTTGCCGTCGCCGAGCGTGGCGACCAGGGCATCGCCGTCCTGACGGATCGCCGTGACACGCGCCTTCGTATGGACGGTCACACCCTTCTGTTCGACCCAGCGCGCGATCATGCTGCCCGCCTTCGACGTCATCATGCGCGGCACCATGCGGTCGCCCATTTCGACGATATCGAGCTTCACGCCGCGCGAGGCCAGCGCCTTCATGATGATGCAGCCGATGAAGCCGGCGCCGATCTGCAGCACGCGCGCACCCTTCTTTGCCTTGGCGGCGATGTGGCGCGCATCTTCAAGCGTCCAGCAACTGTGAACATTGGGCGAATCGATACCCGGTACGGGCAGGCGCAGCGGGTGCGAACCGGTGCAGATCAGCAGCCTGTCATACGGCAGTGCGGTACCGTCCTCGAGATGTACCGTGCGGCTGGCGGTGTCGAGCGACTTCGCGCGCCCGAGCACTTCGCGAATGCGCAGCGATTCGAAGTGGCCGTCGGTCTTGCGCAGCCAGGTGCCCTTCTCTTCGATGTTGCCGACCAGCAGATAGGGAATGGCCATGCGCGAATACGGCCGCTCAGGTTCATCGCCGATCATGACGATGTCGGCCGACGCATCCGCGCGGCGCAGGGCCTCTGCGGCCACCACGCCGGCCGGGCCGTTGCCGATGATCACGTGTTTCATGTTTGTTCCTGTCGAAATGCGCCGCGCCCCGAAGGGCGCGGCGAGGTCAGGGGTCGCGCCCGATCACAGGCCCAGGCGGGCGACGGTCTCGGCGGTCGGACGACCTTCCGGATCCCAGCCACGCAGGTCGTAGTACTCGGGAATCATCTTGTCGATACCCGATACCAGGCCCTTGGCCGGACCGACCTTGGCCGCTTCCGTCTTCAGACGGGCCGGCAGGTCGTCATCCTTGCGGGTGAAGCCGGCTGCGTTGTTGAACTGGCGCTCCATGTTCCAGATACGCTCGCCCATCAGGTCCAGCTTTTCCATCGACCAATCGCCTTCGCACGCCGCCTGCAACTGCGGCTGGATGTCCGAAAGCGCCCAGGCGAAGGTCGTGAATACGCACAGGCCGGTCGAATCGACCACTGCTGTCGCGTCCTGGAACGCCTTGACCAGCGCCGGCTTGCCTTCGGTGGTCAGCGGATCGGTCTTGACCGGAATGCCCAGCACTTCCGACGAAATCGTGTACGAACGCAGGTGGCAGGCACCGCGGTTCGAAGTTGCGTAGGTCAGGCCCATGCCCTGTACCGCGCGCGCGTCGTAGGCCGGGAATTCCTGGCCCTTGACCGACATCGACAGCTCCGGATGGCCGTACTTTTCACACAGACGCTTGGAACCGAGGCCGATGATCTTGCCGAAGCCTTCGCCGCGCGCAGTGATTTCGGTCAGGTAGGTCAGTGCCTTGGCGGAACCGAAAGGCGCTTCGATGCCGATTTCTTCCTTCGTCAGCACGCCCATTTCGTACAGTTCCATCACGGCGCCGATGGTCGCGCCGAAGGAAATCGGGTCGAAACCGTCTTCATTGCAGAGCATGGTGGCGTACTGCAGCGCATCGAGATCATCGACGCCATTGGCACAGCCCAGCGCCCACGCGGCTTCGTATTCCAGACCACCGGATGCGCCCCAGTACTTCGGGCTGTTGACCACGGTGTAGTGCGTGGCGTCGATCTTGGAGATGCGGCCACAGGCGATGGTGCAGCCGAAACAGGCCTGGTTGTTGATCAATTGCGCCTTGCCGTCGCTTTCGCGCGGCTCGTGCATCGCTTCGGCCGAAATCTTGCGCGCGCCTTCGAACTGCACGTCCTTGTGGTTGCGCGTAGGCATGGCGCCGATTTCGTTGATCACGTTCATCAGCACCTGCGTGCCGTAGGTCGGCAGGCCCTGACCGGTGACCGCGTTGTCCTTGAGGATCTTCTTCTTCTCGAAGGTGACCTTCATGAACTCCTTCGGATTGGCAATGTTGCCCACGCCGAGCGTGCCGCGCACCGCGATCGCCTTCAGGTTCTTCGAACCGGCGACGGCGCCGACGCCTGAGCGGCCGGCGGCACGATGCAGGTCATTGACGATGGCGGCGTACAGCACACCGTTCTCGCCCGTGCGGCCGATGCAGGACACGCGGATCTGCGGGTCCTGGTGTTCCGACTTGATCTGACCTTCGGTTTCCCACACGGTCTTGCCCCACAGATGAGAGGCATCGCGCAACTCGACCTTGTCGTTCTCGATCGACAGATAGACCGGGCTTGATGCACGGCCCTCGATGATGACCATGTCCCAACCGGCGAACTTCAGTTCGGCGCCGAAGTAGCCGCCCGAGTTCGAACAGGCGATCGCGCCGGTCAGCGGGCCCTTGGTGACGACCGAATAGCGGCCGCCGGTGGAGGCCATCGTGCCGGTCAGCGGGCCGGTCGCCCAGATGATCTTGTTGTCCGGCGACAGCGGATCGACCTTCGGATCGATTTCCGACGCCAGGTATTTCGTCGCCAGTCCGCGCTGACCCAGATAGTCGTGCGCCCACTCCATGTTGAGCGGCTCGCTCGTACAGGTGCGGTCGGTCAGATTTACGCGGAGTATTTTACGTGTCCATGCCATGTCAGTATCCCTTTCGGTGGTCAGGCAGACGGATTGCCGAGCTTGTCGGCCCACTGGCGCATGCGCTCCAGCCCGGTCCAGTTTGCATCGACATAGGTGATGGCACCGGTCGGACAGGCTTCGGCACAGGCCGGGTCACCACCGCACAGATCGCACTTCTGGACCTTGCCGGTTTCGGCGACGTAATTCACGGTGCCGAACGGACAGGCGATCGTGCACACCTTGCAGCCCACACAGACATCCTCGAGCACGACCTTGGCGCCATTGGTCTTGTCGAGCTTGATCGCCTCGACCGGACAGGCGTGCATGCACCAGGCTTCGTCACACTGCGTACAGGTGTAAGGCACCTTGGCGCCGGTGTGGTGGAACTCGAACACCTTGATGCGCGACAACGAATTGTTGAAGACCCCGTAGTTCTCGAATGAACAGGCCATTTCGCACTGCAGGCAGCTGGTGCATTTCGAGGGGTCTATGTGTAGTGATTTCTGCATGTTCAGTCGCTCCTCCACATTCTGGGCGAATCTTTGTGTGGTTCGACGCACGGGTGCGCCGGCTATGAAAAACGCTTCATATTTTAGCGCCCGGATTTTCCCCGCGGGGAGCCTTTCGGCGGGTCAGCGCGGGGATTGAGTGCGGCGGGTGTGTTCAATGCGTCCAGATGTCCAGAATCTGGACATCTGGACACTTGCGACGCAGAGAGCGCCGCGTTGACGCTTACGGTTCGTAGCGCGTATCGAGATAGCTGCGAATGGCCCACATGGCTTCCTGCGCCATCGTGCCTTCGAACGGCGGCATGTATACAGCGCCGTTGCGCACGCGTCCGCGGCGGACCGTGTTGATGAAGTAATCGTCCGTTTCGGCGTCGAGCGGCAACATCCGGAGATCCGGTGCGATACCGCCGCTGATGGCTTCCAGTCCATGGCAACGCGCACAGTTCTGGTTGTAGGCCGAAGTACCGACGCGGATGGCTTCCTTGTCGCCACGGTACGGGTTTTCCTTCTTCCATTCCGCGCCGAGCGGCTTGAGCGCGCTCACGTCGACCGACTGCGGCACCACGTCGCCGTGTGCTTCGACGCGCATCGTGGTCGCCGCGCCCAACGTAATCAACGCGGTACAGACCAGCGTTGCCTTGAAAATCCGGTTACCTGCTTTCATCACTCCTCCGTAAATATCCGTTACTGCAACACAATATGCGACCCCAGATCGATAGCAGGATGCGTGCCACGTTAGACTTGAAGGCTTACCGTCCGGCAATACCCTGGTGCGGCAACGACGACAACGCGCAGCGCGGCAGGTCCGCATACAGCCGGACAACATGATGCCCCAGGAGCGCGGATGCGCGTACGCCCTAGGTGCAGCGGCGCTTCAGGCCTTACTATCTCGCATGGACGGTTTGTGGGGCACTATCGATTGCCCTTCGCGTCACACGCCAGAGCCGGCATCACCGGCCATCGCGCGTGGTTCAGGGTTCGGAGGAGAGCATGGATTTGACAACGACCGACGGCGTGCGCAGTGCGCAGGCCCACGAAATCATGCGCAGCGAGGGCGAAGTCCCCGCGGGCGTGCTGCCGGCCCTGATCGAAACGTCCTGGAGCCGATGCATCAGTCGCGGCCTCGATGCCGACAGCTGCAACAAGGAGGTCGAGCGCGCGCGTCGCGACGTCCTGCTGACCGAGCGGGAGCGAAACGAATGCCTGCTCAAGCATGCCGCTCCAGTCATGAACGGCCTGTATGCACAGATCGCCCGCTCCGGCAGCATGATCGTGCTGACCAACGCGTCCGGCTTCATCATCCATTCGGTCGGCGACCAGAGCTTTCTCGACCGAGCATCGAAAGTCGCGCTGTCGCCGGGCGTCGAGTGGTCGGAAGAAAGCAAGGGCACCAATGCGATCGGCACTGCGCTGGTCGAACAGGCGCCGGTGTCGGTGCACGGCTCGCAGCATTTCTTTTCGGCCAATCACTTCCTGAGTTGCTCGGCATCGCCGATTTTCGATCCGTGCAGCCGCATGCTGGGCGTGCTCGATGTGACCGGCGATTCGCGCACGCCGTCGCACCACAGCCTGGCGCTGATCAACCTGGCGGTTCAGACGATCGAGAATCAGCTGTTCGCGCATGCTTTTCCGGAGGGCTTTCTGCTGCACTGCCATGTTCAGCACGAACTGATCGGCACAGTATTCGAGGCCCTGCTTGCGTTTGACCAGGAAGGTCGTGTGCTGTCGGCCAATCGCAGCGCCTGTCGGCTGATCGGTCGCAGCCACGCGGAATTGATGAATCACAGCTTTTCGTCGATGTTCGACAAGTCGCTGAGCGCACTGTACGACCCGCTGATGCGGGGCACCGACATCATCGAATTGCGATTGTTCGGCGGCCGCACACTGTTCGGCCGGCCGCGGCCGGGTGTGCAGGCACGCCCGCCGGCACGCGTGTTCAGCATGGACGTTCCTCGCCACGACGCCGCCACTGCGCTGCGCCTGCCGGCAGACGCCAACCGCGGGCTGGAGCGACTGAGCACCGGCGACGCGCAGATGAATGCCGTCGTGGAAAAGGTGAAGCGTGTGCTCGGCCGCGACATTCCGGTGCTGATCCAGGGCGAGACCGGCACCGGCAAGGAACTGCTGGCACGCGCCATTCACGACGAAGGCCCGCGTCGCGACCAGAATTTTGTCGCGGTCAATTGCGCCGCGATTCCGGATGGCCTGATCGAATCCGAACTGTTCGGTTACGAAGATGGCGCGTTCACCGGTGCCCGGCGCAAGGGCTACGCGGGCCGCATCATGCAGGCCGATGGCGGCACGCTGTTCCTGGACGAGATCGGCGACATGCCACTCGCGCTGCAGGCACGCCTGCTGCGCGTGCTGCAGGAACGCAATGTGGTGCCGCTGGGCAGCGGCCGAGCCACCCCGGTCGACCTGTCCATCATCTGTGCCACCCACCGCAAGCTGCGTGATCTGGTCGCTCAGGGCATGTTCCGCGCCGACCTCTACTACCGGCTCAACGGGCTGACCGTCATGCTGCCGCCGCTGCGCGAACGCAGCGATCTGCGCGCGCTGGTGCAGCGCATCCTCGACAGCGAGTCGTCGATTCCGCGCGGCCTGAGCATCGATGACGAGGTGCTCGCGCTGTTCGAACGCCATCCGTGGCCCGGCAATATGCGTCAGTTGGCCAATCTGCTGCGCACCGCCGGCGTCATGGCGGCCGACGATGGCGTGATCGGCCGGCCTCATCTGCCGGACGACTTCATCGACGAACTGGATCATCAGCCTGTCGGCAGCGGGCTCGCACCCGAAGGCGCGCCGGGCGTCGCCGCGCCGTGCGATCTGGACAGCCTGACCCTGCGCGCAATCCGCGAGTCGCTGTCGCGCAACGACGGTAACGTCGCGGCGACGGCGCGCGAACTCGGGATCAGCCGCACCACGCTCTACCGCAAGCTCAAGGAAGGTTGACGGGGAGGCCGGGCGAGAAATCGAGGGGCAAAAAAAAGCCGGCCTTGTGAGCCGGCTAAAGAGCCATGTCCTGCTGAAGAGATGCCGTGCCTGAAAACACTGAAACAGACACGGCACAGGAGCCAATGCAAGCGTCGTGCCTGCATTGGTCCATTCTGCGAATTACTTGTGCAGCTTGAACACCCACATCGAACCACCCTGATTCAGGTAGTTCACCTTCTTGGCGACATCGCCACCCCACAGCGGCACTGCGCCGCCCCAGCCGGTAGCGACCGCGACGTACTGCTCGCCGTCCTGTTCCCACGTGATCGGGGGAGCGACGATGCCGGTTCCGGTCTGGAAGGACCACACTTCCTTGCCCGTCTTTGCATCGGCCGCCTTCAGGAAGCCTTCCGGGGTACCCCAGAACACCAGGCCGCCCTTGGTGGTCATCGCACCGCCCCACAGCGGCGCGTTGTTGGTGACTTCCCATACGATCTTGCCGGTCTTCGGATCCACCGCGCGCAGGGCGCCGATGTACTTGTCCTCGATGGTCTTGATCGTGAAGCCGGCACCCAGATAGGCCGCACCCTTCTTGTAGGTGATCGGTTCGTTCCAGATTTCCATGCCCCACTCATTGGCCGGCACGTAGAACAGACCGGTGTCCGGGCTGTAGGCCATCGGCATCTGGTTCTTGCCGCCGAGGAAGGACGGCGCCGAGAACACGGATTCCCCCTTCTTGCCGTCGGCGCCCTTGGCCGGGTCGCCGGGGCGGTTGGCCGGATCGAAGATCGGCCTGCCGTTGGCGTCAAGACCCTTGGCCCAGGTGATCTTGTTCACGAACGGGAAGCCGCGCTCGAACTTGCCGGTGTTGGCATCCAGAACGTAGAAGAACCCGTTGCGGTCAGCCTTGCCGCCCATGCGCTTGCCGCCCATGTCGAAGGTGACGAATTCGTTCGAGCCGTCGTAGTCCCAGCCGTCGTTGGGCGTATTCTGGAAGTGCCATTTGATCTGTCCGGTAGCCACATCAATCGCAACCGTCGAACACGAATAAAGATTGTCGCCGGGGCGCAGATGGCTGTTCCACGGTGCCGGATTGCCGGTCCCGAAGTAGGCCAGACCCGTCCTGGCATCATAGCTGCCGCCCATCCAGGTCGAGGCACCGCCGGTCTTCCAAAGGTCACCTGGCCAGGTTGCGTTGGTCGTTCCGCTGATGCCGTTTTCGATCTTCTTGCCTGCCGCGTCGTACTTGTAGCCCATGTGACCTTCTACGGTCGGGCGCGACCACACCATCTTGCCTGTCTTCGGATCGCGAGCCTCCACGCGGCCGACGACGCCGAATTCACCGCCGGACATGCCGGTCAGCAGCAGGCCCTTGGCAATGATCGGAGCAGCCGTACTCGAGTAGCCGGCCTGATAGTCGTCGATCTTTTCCTTCCACACGACCTTGCCGGTGTTCTGGTCAAGCGCAACGAGCTGCGCGTCCAGCGTGCTGAAAATGACCAGATTGTCGTACACCGCTGCACCGCGATTCACTACGTCACAACATGGCATGATGCCGTCCGGCAGGCGATGTTCGTACTGCCACAACTTGGCGCCGGTCTTGGCGTCCAGCGCGTACAGGCGCGAGTACGAACCGGTCACGAACATTTTGCCGTCGACGATAAGCGGCTGCGATTCCTGACCGCGCTGCTTTTCCCCACCGAAGGAGAAGGACCAGGCCGGAACCAGGTTCTTGACGTTGCCGACGTTGATCTTGTCGAGCGGGCTGTAGCGCTGGCCTTCCGTGCCCATGCCCCACGACAGAACGCTGGTCGTGGTTTTGCCGTCGGCTTCGATGTCCTTGTCGGTGACGCCGGCCATGACCTGCGGTGCAGCCAGCGCAGCGAATGCAGACAGCAGGACGCCGGACAGCGTCGTGGTACGCAAACCTTTCATACTTCCTCCTCAGTGGTGAGTTTGTCTCTTGATTGCCGGGATGCTTTCCCTGGATCGGCGACGAGAGATCGCAAGAAGCGGGCCAAGTACAAACGAGGGGGAAATACGGTCGCGCCGCCTTGCGAGCGGCGCGAAACAGGTCAGGTGTTCATTTTTGTTTCAATCGGGACGGTGCAGCAGTGTTCAGTGTCTGCTGTTCGTAGCGGCTGTACAGGTGCGTCACCGAACGTTCGAATTCGCTGCGCGCCAGCGGCATCCCCGCAAAACGTTCCGGCAGCGGCAGCACCATCACCTCCGCCATGTCCATCCCGCTGGTCGCCGCGCGATTGAGTGTGTCGTCGAGCCAGTCGAGCCAGTCGCGCGTCTGGCCGACGCCGCGCCGGTCGTCATGCACCGGGCCATGCCCGGGCAGTGTGCGCTTCACCGGGAGTGCGGCCAGCGTATCGAGCGCCGTGCGCCAATGGCTGAGCGAGGCGTGCGGCGTGGTGGGTGCGCGGTCGAGGAAGATCAGGTCTCCGGCGTACAGCACGCCGGTGGTGCGGTCAAAAACCGCCAGATCGCCGCCGGTATGCCCTTCCAGCGCGATCAACTCGAAGTCGTGGCCGCCAATGGTCTGTCGTCCCGCTTGCGCCGCCTGGTCCGCCACAGTGACTTCGGTACCGGAAAGCCAATCACCGGCCATGCGGTACATGTTGTCAGCGAACGCCCCGCCCTGCTCCCGCATGCCGGCCTGCGCAGCCGGCAGCGCCGCGGTGGGCACGCCGGCGAATGCCTGGTTGCCGAGGAAGTGATCCGGGTGCTGATGGGTGTTGAACACCCGGATGATCGGACGATCGGTCACGCGGGCGATGGCCGCCCGCATCTGCTCGCCGTAGCGGCGCGACGGACCGGTGTCGATCACCACGACGCCGTCGGCCGTCACGACGAAGGCGGTATTGACGATATTGCCGCCGTTGGTGCGGGTGATGTCCTCGGTCCGGCCGACGAAAGCCCAGCTGTTATCGGCGATCTTCTGCGGCACGAGGCCGTAGTCGTAACGGTCCGCGGCAGTTTGATCGGCCGCGTGCACCAGCGGCGTGCCACAGGCCAGCACCAGGGCGAGCAGGCAGCGCCCGATCATGGCTGCACCATCGCGTCGATGCGGTTGCCGTTGTTGTCGCGACCGACCACGCGCAACGCCGCCTTGCCGGTATCCGGCAGGTCGAACGAGAACACCGGGTTTTCGCTCAGCGGTTCGAAGGTTTCCATGCGCAGCATGGCCTCGCCACTGGCATCCTCGACCGCCAGCTGTTCAATGTAGAAGGCCGGAATACCCGGCGCGAGGCCGGTATCCATCGGATGCATGATGCGCAGCCGCACACGCTGGTTCTGGCCGTCGTGGAAGACACGCGCCTGCACCTGGTTCAGCGTGCTGGCCCAGTCCGGCGCGCTGCGACCCGTGCTGGGCGCCGTGCAGCCGCCGCCCGCCGCATCGACCCACACACCGCCCGCATACCACTTGCCGTCACCCGTCTGCACCAGCGCGCGGATCGGGCTGGCCTGCTGCAGCTTGATGCGGAAGGACAGGCCGGGTTGCGCCAGCAGCGGCTGGTAGTCCAGCACCTTGACGATGGGGTTGAAGTCGGCAATGACCAGCACGCGCTTCACATCGGGCAGGTTCCGGAACTTGATCGTGACTGGCACGTTCATCGAATCCTCGGCCACCTTGGGCGCCAGCACCTCGATCCGAGAATCGAAGGTGACCGGCGCATTGCCGGCATATTCGCGCTGCAGGTCGGGCCAGCGCGAGGAACCCAGCGGGTCGGCTGCACCCGCGGCTGCGCAAAGCCCCAGCGCCAGCGCGAAGGCCATCAATAACTGCTTCATCGGGATCCACTCCTCGTTTTCGATCTTTGTGTCAGTGCAACGCCATCATCCTGCAAGCAAGTCGAGGGCCATCGACCGCAATAGACACCCTGACCCTTCAACCGCCGGTATCCGAGGCGCGAGCTTAACGCCATGCGGCTGTCTCAGGGCGCGACATCAAGGTGTCCAACCGTGGGACACCCACAGACACCGGGACCGACTCCCTGCTTCAGCGGGCATTTTCTACCAACAGCTTGCGACCGGCCTGCCTACGCTACAGTGCGTGTCGCAGCCTGTCACCCGGATGCCATGGCGAGCCGCGACGCCGACACGACACATCACACTGAAAGAGGAGTCAGGATGAAAACGTTTTCACTGAAGAACCCGGCACTTTGCATCGCGCTCGGCGCGCTGCTGGCCAGCCCGGCCCACGCCGCAAAGACGGTGAGCTGGGAAGACATCGTCAACGACGACAAGACGACCGGCGACGTGCTGACCTACGGCCTGGGCATGAAGGCCCAGCGTCACAGCCCGCTGAAGCAGATCAACACGAAAACCGTATCGGCGCTCTCCCCCGCCTGGTCCTACTCCTTCGGCGGCGAAAAGCAGCGCGGCCAGCAAGGGCAGGCGCTGGTGCACGACGGCGTCATCTACATCACCGGTTCCTACTCGCGCATGTATGCCGTCGAAGCCAGGACCGGCAAGCGGCTGTGGACCTATGAGCACCGCCTGCCCGACGACATCCGCCCGTGCTGCGACGTGGTCAATCGCGGCGCCGCCATCTACGGCGACAAGGTGTACTTCGGCACGCTGGACGCCGGCATGGTCGCGCTGAACAAGGACACCGGCAAGGTCGTCTGGTCGAAGAAGTGGGGCGACCACAAGATCGGCTACACGATGACCGGCGCGCCGTTTGTCGTGAAGGACCAGAAGAGCGGTCGCGTGATGCTGGTGCATGGCTCGTCGGGTGACGAATTCGGCGTGATCGGCTATCTGTTCGCCCGCGACGTCGATACCGGCGAGGAAATCTGGGCACGCCCGATGGTCGAAGGCCACATGGGCCGTCTGAACGGCAAGGACAGCACGCCGACGGGCGACGCCAAGGCACCCAGCTGGCCGGATGACCCCAGCTCGCCGACCGGCAAGGTCGAAGCCTGGAGTCATGGCGGTGGAGCCCCCTGGCAGACCGCCTCGTTCGACGTCGAACAGAACATGGTCGTGATCGGTACCGGCAACCCGGCACCGTGGAACACCTGGAAGCGCACCAAGGAAGGCGACAGCCCGAGCAAGTGGCCCAGCCTGTTCACGTCCGGCCAGGCCTATGTCGATGCATCGAGCGGCGAACTGAAAGGCTTCTTCTCGCACACGCCGAATGATGCCTGGGACTTCTCGGGCAACAATTCGGTGCTGCTGTTCGAATACAAGGACCCGAAGACCGGCAAGCAGATCAAGGCATCGGCACACGCCGATCGCAACGGCTACTTCTTCGTGACCGACCGCGAAAAGCTCGCGACCGGTGCCGGCTACCCGTGGAAGCAGACGGCGCTGATCGGCGCCTGGCCGTTCGTCGATGGCATCACCTGGACCAAGGGATTCGACCTGAAGACCGGCATGCCCAATGTGGTCGAAAGCCAGTATCCGCCGAAGCCGAAGGCCGGTGAAGAAAAGGGCGAAAGCATTTTCGTGTCACCGCCCTTTCTCGGCGGCACCAACTGGATGCCCATGTCGTACAGCCCTGCGACCGAGTTGTTCTACATTCCGGGCAACCACTGGGCGATGGACTACTGGGCGGAAAACGTCACCTACAAGGCGGGTGCGGCCTACCTCGGCCAGGGCTTCCGCATCAAGAAGCTGTTCGACGACCATGTGGGCATCCTGCGCGCGATCGATCCGAAGACCGGCAAGATCGCCTGGGAACACAAGGAGCAGTTCCCGCTGTGGGCCGGTACGCTGACCACCGCCGGCGGCCTGTTGTTCACGGGTACGTCGGACGGCTATGTGAAGGCCTTCGACGCGAAGACCGGCAAGGAAATGTGGAAATTCCAGACCGGTTCCGGCGTCGTATCGGTCCCCATCACGTGGGAACAGGACGGCGAACAGTACGTCGGTATCGCGTCCGGTTACGGCGGCGCCGTGCCGCTGTGGGGTGGCGACATGGCGGAGCTGACCAAACAGGTGAATCAGGGCGGCTCGTTCTGGGCCTTCAAGCTGCCGAAGCGTTGATGTAGCGGGGCCGCTGCGCCCCGTTGTGTCCTCCTCAGGCGGGCCGTCACGTCATTCGGCGGTCCGTTCCTTTATTCCTGGTCGTCGCGACCGAGCATGGAAAAACAGCGGTCACTCCTCCGCTGGTCTCCCCGCCGAAGCTACCCGGGCACCACTCGTCGCGCCCGGGACCGTGACGATCAGGTTTCTTTTCCGGATCTACCCATGAAGCTTTCGCGCATCTTCGCCTTCTGTGTGCTGCTTGGCAGCCTGACGGCCCCGACCCATGCCGTGGATGCATCGCCCGCCCAGGACTTGCATGAAGAAGTGCTGGTCATCAATGGCTGCCCCATCTGGCCCTACACCCGCTGCCCCGGCGTGGATCTCAGTCACGCCGACCTGTCGCTGCGCGATCTCGCGGGCGCCGATCTGACGGGTGCAAAACTGGTGCGTGCCGACCTGCGCAGCGCCAATCTGGCGGGCGCCATGCTGGATGGTGCCGATCTGAGCGCCGCGAAGGTACAGAAGGCGAACATCCCGGCCGCGTCGCTGCGCGGCGCCAGGCTCATTGCCACCGATCTCGAGTTCGCGCGCATGTTCCGCGCCGACCTCAGCAATGCCGACCTGTCGATGGCGAACATGGAAGCCGCCCGCGCCACCCACGTGCGGCTGAACGGCGCCCGGCTGATCGACGTGAACATGCAGGAAACCAAGTTCCAGGAAGCCGACTTTCGCAATGCTGTCATGAAGAACTGCTTCACCCGCTTTGCCGTGTTCCTCGACGTGAGCTTCGAAGGCTGCGACGGCTGTCCGGTGGACTGGTAAGCCCGATCAACGATACCGAGACCCGACATGACACACCGACTGTTCGCCCCGCTGCTCGCCACTGCCCTGTTCGTACTGGCGGGCACTGCATTCGCCGAGCGGCCTCCGGCGCCGCTGACCGACACCTCATCCCTGCCCGTGCTGGGCGATGTCTGGCGCGATGCCAACCCCTATCGTGACGACGAGACGATCGCCGCGGTAGGGCGCACGCTGTACAACGAAACCTGTTCGAAATGCCATGGCCCGGACATGAACGCCAAGGGCCACCCTGCCCCGCCGCTGCGCCGGCTGCAGCGCTACTGCCGGAAGGTGCAGGACGCCGCGCTGAAGACACGCTGCCTGGCCGATGTCGATCACTACTTCGTGACCACGGTGAAGCAGGGCAAATACATTCTGGGTGTTGAACACATGCCCGCATGGGACGGCATCCTGAAGCAGGAAGCCGTGTGGGCCATCAAGACCTACGTCGATTTGCGCAGCCGCTGAGCGGCCCCGTCAAAGCGGCTCCGAAAAGAAAAAAGGCCCGCCGGTATGCTCCGACGGGCCTTTGTGTCTGGCGGGCGCGGGTCAGACCTGGAAGGTACGCAGGCTGCCTTCGAGTTCGCGTGCCGACGCGGCCAGCGATTCGCCCTGCGTGGCGGTCAGCGATACGCCGCGTGCGTTGTCTTCCGACAGCGCCGAAAGTTCGCCCGCATTGCGCAGGATGGCGTGCGCAGTGGTGTCCTGTTCCTGCATGCTCAGTGCAACTTCGCCGGACTTGCTGACCAGTTCATCCATGCGCTGCAGGATGTCGGTGAAGGTGTCGACCGCGCCGCGCGAGGTCTTGACCGCACCGCTGACCCGTTCGCTGGCCTGTCCGACGCGTTCCACGGTTTCCTTCGCGTCGTGACGGATCTTGGCAACGATGTGTTCGATGTCGGCAGTCGAGCCCTGGGTGCGCTGTGCCAGCTTGCGCACCTCGTCGGCCACCACGGCAAAACCGCGCCCCTGTTCACCGGCACGAGCGGCTTCGATCGCGGCGTTCAGCGCCAGCAGATTGGTCTGGTCCGAAATTTCCTTCACCACATCGTTGATCTTGGCGATCTCCTCGGAATCCTTCACCAGCCGTTCGATCACGGTCAGCGACTCTTCCATCTCGACCGCAATGCGACTGACGCCTTCCATCGAATGCTCGAGGTCGGTCTTGCCGCTGCGCGTGCTGTCACCCGTACTGCGCACGATGCTGTCCATGTCCGCTGACAGGGCAGCGACCTGACGCGCCGACGCCGTCATTTCCTCCATCGCCTCAGCGACCGTGCGGATACGGTCCGCCTGCTTGGTACCGTTCTGGTTCGCCGTGATGGTCAGTTGCGACAGTTCCTCGGCCGACTGCGTCAGCGTCGATGAAAGCACCGTCATCTTCTCGATCAGCTTGCGGAAGGACTTGCATGCCTGGTTGTATTCGTAGCCCAGCCAGGCGAAATCATCCTTGCCGGACAGGTTGAGCTTGTGGTTCAGCTTGCCCTCGGCGAGGCTGTGCAAGGCGTTGACGACCATTTCGGCACGCCGGCCGAAACCGTTGCCGAACCACAGACCCACGCTGACGATGACCGTCGTGCAGAGAACGCCACTTACGATGAGGCCCGTGATGCCGGGGAAGAAGACTTCCTGTACGGCCGCTGCCGTAATGCAGACGACAGCCGCCAGCAGTGAATGAAATATGAACGCCTTTCGAACGCTGAGCTGATTTCTCATGTATTCCTCCTCGGAAGCAAGATTGATGGCCAAAAATGAAGCGGCGCTTGTGTAGTTTTGACGTCTCGTTGCGGTGCGCCGTCCGGCTCGTTCTGCAGATAACGACCGGTAGAGCGCCGGGCTTGAATCAATAATGAGAAAGCAAAACGCCGCACCAGGGTGGTGCGGCGTTTTGCCTGTGTTGCAACATGGAACAACGGGATGCCGGCTAACTCATCATGCCCAGCGTGCGCGGGAGCCAGAGCGACAGCGACGGCCAGTAGGTGACGATCATCAGGAACACGAGCATGGTGATGAGCCAGGGCGTGACCGCCTTGGTCATGTCGGTCATGCCCAGCTTCGCAATGCCGCTGCCGACATAGAGATTGAGACCGACCGGCGGCGTGATCATGCCGATTTCCATATTGACCGTGATGATGATGCCGAAGTGCACCGGATCGATGCCCAGCGCCATGGCCACCGGGAACAGGATGGGCGCCGTGATCAGGATGATCGACGACGGTTCCATGATGTTGCCGGCCAGCAGCAGCAGGATGTTCACCACCAGCAGGAAGCCCAGCGCGCCCAATCCGCTGTCCACCAGCCAGGCCGCCACCGCCTGCGGAATCTGTTCCGACGTGAGCAGGAAGGAGAACAGGATGGCGTTGGTGATGATGTAGAGCAGCATCGCGCTCATGTTTGCCGAATCGAGCAGCACCTTCGGGATGCGCTTCAAAGGCAGATCGCGATAGACGAACACCGCCACGATGAAGGCGTACACCGCACTCATCGCCGCCGCTTCGGTCGGCGTGAAGATGCCCGTATAGATGCCGCCCATCACGACCACGATCAGCATCAGGCCCCAGAAGGATTCGCGGAAGGCCTTGAGACGGTCGGCCACCGGCGCCTTGGGCATGCGCGGATAGTTGTTCTTCTTCGCATACCACCAGGTGGTGAAGCCCAGCATGAACAGCAGCACCGCACCCGGAATCACGCCTGCCATGAACAGCGCACCGATCGACGAATTGGTCGATACCGCGTACATCACCATGACGATCGACGGCGGAATCAGGATGCCCAGCGCGCCCGAGCTGGCGACAATGCCGGCGCCGAACTTCATCGGAAAGCCCTGCTTCACCATCGCCGGCAGCAGGATGGCGCCGATCGCCGCCACGGTCGCCGGGCTGGAACCCGACACTGCGGCGAACAGGCCGCAGGCCACCACGCCCCCCATGCCCAGACCCCCGTGGAAGTGGCCGACCAGCGAGGTGGCGAAATTGATCATGCGTTTCGCCACGCCGCCATGGGTCAGGAAGTTGCCGGCCAGGATGAAGAACGGAATCGCCATGATTTCGAACTTCTCGATACCGGTGAACAGCTTCAGTGCGACCGACTCGACCGGCACGTCAGTCATCGCGAACAGGAAGGTCAGTACGGTCAGACCGAGCGAGATCGAAACCGGCATGCCGGTCAGCATCAGCACCAGCAGCATGACGAAGATGATGGCGGCGCTCATTTGCGGCCTCCCTTCGCGTGCTCGGTCTCTTCAGCGTTCTCGACCGCTTCGCCCACCAGAATGGGCTTCACCTCGTCCATGCCTTCGACGTGCGCATGATCGTGATGCGGCAACTCACCGGTGCGGATGAAGGTCGTCATCACCTGCAGGAAGCGGAAACACATCAGACCGGAGCCCAGCGGGATCGCCATATAGACCATCCAGGTCGGCCACTCCAGGTCGGGCGTGGTCGGCCCTTCGTACAGATCGCCGATGTCCAGGCCGATCGTGCTGCGTACGGCGTAGGCGGCGCCATTCTCCCACACGAAATGACTGCCCAGCACGCAGACGATGCCGGTAAACAACGCGCCCGCCGCCAGCCCGAAAATGACAAACTTGTTGCGCAGCGCGGGTTGCAACTGGTTGATCAGCACATCCACGCCGACGTGGATGCCGGTGCGCACGCCGTAGGCGGCGCCGAACTTGGCCATCCACACGAACAGGATGATGCACAGCTCCTGCGCCCAGCTGAGGTTCAGTGACAGCAGCCAGTCCTGCAGGCCGGGGATGCTGAATCCCGTGGCGTAGCGATGGACGACCGCGACGAAAATGACGATGGTGGCGACGCCAATCAGCAGCGTGATCAGCCACTCCTCGATATGGTCGAGCAAGCGGAGCACGGCAGTCTCCCCGAAAATTTGAAAGGCGCGCAGAGAGCCCTGCGCCCGGCGGATCAGCCGTTTGCAGCCCGATCGGGCCGCGAACGGAGCAGGCGGATTACAGCTTCGACGGATCGAATGCCGTTTCCTTGTAGATGGCATCGATCAGTTCGCGACCGATGCGACCTTCCATTTTCTTGTGAACCGGCACCATGACGCGCTTGAACGCCAGGCGCTCCTCGGCGGTCGGCACATAGACTGCGGTCTTGCCGCTCTTGCGGATGCCTTCGAGCGAGGCGTCGTTTTCTTCCTTGGCGATCTTGTTCGCGTACTCGGTCGATTCCTTCATTGCCGTATCAAGCTGGCCGCGCACGTCGGCCGGCAGACCGTCCCAGAACTTCTTGTTCACGATGACCGCGTAGCCAAGGTAGCCATGGTCGGTCACCGCCATGTGCTTCTGCACTTCGTGCATCTTCTGCGTATACATATTGGAGTGCGGGTTCTCGGTGCCATCGACCACGCCGGTCTGCAGCGCCTGATAGGCCTCGGAGAACGCCATCACCTGCGGCAGCGCGCCAATGCTGCGCATCTGCTCTTCAAGCACCTTGGACGACTGGATGCGCAACTTCTTCGCCTTCAGGTCAGCCGGCGTCCTGATCGGCGTGTTGGCCGAGAAGGACTTGAACCCGTTGTCCCAGAACGCCAGACCGATGATGCCCTTGGAATCGAGCTTCTTCAGGATGCCTGCGCCGATCGGGCCCTTGGTCACCTTGTGCAGGTCGGCGTAGCCATCGAAGATGAACGGCAGGTCGAACACCTCGAATTCCTTGACGCCCAGCGGGCCGAACTTGGCCAGCGACGGTGCCAGCATCTGCACGGCACCCAGCTGCAGCGCCTCCATCTCTTCCTTGTCCTTGTACAGCTGGCTGTTCGGATAGACCTCGACCTTCACCTTGCCGCCGGTCAGTTCCTCGGCGCGCTTCTTGAAATAGTCCGCCGCCTTGCCCTTCGGGGTTTCGGTCGCCACGACGTGACTGAACTTGATCACGATGGGCTGTTGCGCAGCGGCAAACGGGGTCAGGCCGAGCGCGATCAGGCCGAACAGCATGGAATGCAGTTTCATGGAATCTCCTCCTGTTATGGACACACGACATGCGGACGCCGAGTGATGACCGCAGTGTGGAGCCAGGCACCGCCACGTGCCATTGTGGATATCCGCAACGATGCATCGGCAGCACGCGTTGTGGATATCCGATCTGCAGCGCGTCAGATGCGCGACTTATGATACGAACTGTTCGTTGCGCACAAGCCGCTTCCCTTCTCACACGCAGAAGAACCCCATCCTCGTGGACTCACTACTCCGCATGCCGGCATCCAGCCTACCGCCCACCAGCGCACCGGGCTGGTACTGGGTATTGCCACGCGTCGCCCTGGTGCTGTTCCTCGCAGCCATCGCGGCACTGGTCTGGCTTCTGCACAGCAAGGATCAGGAGGACCAACGCGCCGCGATGATCAGCGACGTGCTGTGGATGGAACAGGACCTTCGCTTTCACCTCGATCGCAATGCCGAACTGATCGGGCAACTGGGTCGCGAAGCAGCTGAAAAGGGTTTCGACGCAGCGGCGCTGGAACTGCGTGCGCGCAGCCTCGTGAGCAACGGCCAGGGGCTGCTGAGCGTCGAGCGCCTGGTTGCGGTCGACGCGGCCGATGAGGCACTTGCCGCACCGGCCCGACTGGCCGAGCGAATCGGACAGGCGGTCTATCTGCCGCCGAGAATCCTGCAGGACGGCGAAGTGCAGTTCGACGTACTGGTGCCGCTGGGTGCCGGCCGGGGCTGGATGCGCGGCCGCTACTCGCTGGCGCAGATGCTCGTGCGATCGGTGCCCTGGTGGTTTGCCGAGCGCTACGCAGTCGAGGTGATCGACAACACCGAACACGTACTGGCCAGCAAGTCGAAGGTGACGTCCGGCAACAGCGACCTGGGCTACTCACTCGCTTTCGAGCCGCCCGGCCACGGGTTGCGACTGCGTGTCGCCGCCTACCGCAGCGAAACCCGCCTGCTGCCGGCGCTGCTGGTGGTCACCCTGGTCGGCCTCGCACTGACCATGCTGTGGAGCCTGTGGGCGCTGCGCCGCCACCTCAATCGCCGGCTCGCCGCTGAACATGCTCTGCGCGAAGAACATGCGTTTCGCACCGCGATGGAAAACTCGCTGATCATCGGGCTGCGCGCGCGCGATCTCGAAGGCCGCATCACACACGTGAATCCGGCGTTCTGCCGCATGGTCGGGTGGAGCGCCGACGAGTTGATGGCGATGCGCCCGCCGATGCCCTACTGGGCGCCCGAACACGCAGAACAGATCCGCGCGCTGCACGACGGCATCCTGGCCGGCAATGCCGAAAAACGAGAAGCGATCGAATTGACCTTCATGCGGCGCGACGGCGAACGCTTCGACGTGCTGATTTCCGAGGCACCGCTGGTCGATGCCGAGGGTCGGCACGTCGGCTGGATGAGTTCGGTGCTTGACGTCACCGAAAGCAAGCAGGCCGAGGCGCTGTACCGGCAGCAGCAGGAGCAGCTGCAATTCACCGGCCGACTCATCACGATGGGCGAAATGGCGTCCACGCTGGCGCATGAACTGAACCAGCCGCTTTCTGCCATCTCCAGCTACAGCACGGCCTGCCTGAACATGATCGAAACCGGCCAGGGCCATCTGTCCGACTTCAGGGAACCGCTGTCGAAAATGAATACGCAGGCACGGCGCGCCGGCACCATCATCCGCCGCGTACACGAATTCGTGCGCCGATCCGAACCGCAGCGCGTGCGCTGCACGCTGAACGACATCGTCGATGACGCGGTGGCGCTGATCGAAGCCGATGCCCGCAAGCGCAACATCCACATCACCACGTCTCGGGCACCGGATCTGGCCGACGTGCTGGCCGACCGCGTGATGATCGAACAGGTACTGCTGAACCTGATCCGCAACGGCATGGACGCCATGGCCGGCAGTTCGGCGGAGAAGCGGCGGCTGCAGATCGATACCCGGGCCGACGGCGAGGACGTGCAGGTGGCGGTGCGCGACAGCGGCGCCGGCATTCCGCCCGACATCGCGGAGAAACTTTTCGCACCCTTCTTCACCACCAAGCCGGACGGCATGGGCATGGGACTGAACATCTGCCGCTCCATCGTCGAGCTGCATCACGGCCGGCTGTGGTTCGAAGCGGCCGAAGGCGGCGGCACGGTGTTCATCCTCAAGTTGCCGGCGGCCGACGCCGAGGCACTGTCGACATGAGCACGAGCCAGATATTCATCGTCGACGACGACGACGCCATCCGCGATGCGCTCGGCTGGCTGTTCCGCTCGCGTGGCCATGTCGCGCGGCTGTGGTCATCGGCCGAGGCGCTGATCGCCGGTGGCGAGATCGGGCGCTGCGGCTGCCTGCTGCTCGACATCCGGATGGACGGCATGAGCGGGCTCGAATTGTTCGGATGGCTGCGCGAAAACGGCCACGACATCCCGGTCATCTTCCTGACCGGGCACGGCGACGTGCCGATGGCGGTCGCCGCACTGAAAAAAGGTGCCTTCGATTTCGTCGAAAAGCCGTTCAACGACAACGAACTGGTCGACCGTGCGCTGGCCGCACTCGACATTCACCATCAGCGGTCGAGCCGTCAGGCGGCGGCGCGCGAGATCGATGAGCGCCTCGCCCAGCTCACCAGCCGCGAGCTGGAAGTGATGGAGCGCGTGCTGGCCGGCCAGATGAACAAGGTGATCGCGATGGATCTCGGGGTGACGATGCGCACGGTCGAAGTGCATCGGGCGCGCATCTTCGACAAGATGGGCGTGCGCTCGGCGGTCGAGCTGGCGCAGCTGCTGGCCGCCCGTCAGCCGAAGCCGGGGTGAGGCGTCATCCGGGCATCAGGCCAGCACCCTCAGCAGCCAGCGGTTCAGATCGGCGATTTCGTCCGGGCTGACCTCGTGATCCATATCATAGGTGTGCCAGTCGTACGACACCGACAGATCGTCGAGCACGGCGCGCGCTGCCAGCGCGCGGTCGATGTCGACCACGCTGTCGTTCAGCCCGTGCGCCAGAAAAACCGGCACATCGCGGTTGGCGACGCTGCGCTCGGCGGCGGTCTTGCCGGCCAGCGGCAGATAGCCCGACAGCCCGGCGATGCCGGCGAGACGCTCGGTCTGGCGCAGGCCGGCCACCAACGCCATCGCGCAGCCCTGCGAAAACCCCATCAGCACGATGCGCGACGCCGGCATGCCGCGTGCGGTTTCGCGTGCGATCAGCACCTCGACGATCTGTTGCGACGCGCGGATGCCCGCTTCGTCATCAATACCGGAGCCCGGCGCGAACACGTCGAACCAGGCGCGCATGATGTAGCCGCCATTGCGCGTGACCGGGCGTTCCGGCGCGTCGGGCAGCACGAAGCGCACCGGACCGACGGCATCGAGATCCAGTGCGCGGCACACCGGCACGAAGTCGTTGCCGTCGGCACCCAGGCCGTGCAGCACGATGAGGGTTGCGGTCGGCGCAGGGCCGGATTCAAGTTCGATCAGGTTCACCGCCATGTTCCAGCTCCGGAAAATCGTTTTCGAGGACCGGGCAATCGCTGAACCGAAAGCGCGCCCCGGATGCGCATCGTACCGAACGCGCCTGCGCGCCGGCCGGTCAGGCGGCATGGATCCGCTGCAGATCAATCGCCCCACCACCCGACCGGCGCGTTACAGTGCGGCCATCCCAACTGGAGAATGCAATGAAGACATTGACCGTACACCTCACCGCCGAACTGCAGGTGCCCGACGACTGGACCCTGGTGGACCACGCCTCGGGCGTCACCGTGCTCAAGGTCGGCGACCAGTTCATCGACTTCGACATCACGCCGCTGTCCACGCGCGAGGACGACCCGGAAGCGCTGTGGAGCGACGATGACCAGACCCTGACCAGCCAGGTGCTCGACTGCGTGACCGAACTCGATACTGACATCGAAATTGCCTACCATCAGTAGTCAATGACCGGGGTGAGCTGCGACGGGCGCGCAGTTCGCTGACGGAAGACGGTATCGCCCGAACGCACGGGAGTTTGACCATGAGCTTGCGCACCCCCACAGGCCTGGCCGTCAGTGGCGCCAGCCCACGCAGTCTTGAACTGCTCGAACGGGCGGAACACCAGTTCCGCTGCTTCATCGGCGACCCGGTCGCCACCGTCAGCGCAGCCCTCGAGGACAGCCCGGACATGGTCATGGGCCATGTGCTGCTGGCCTACCTGATGCTGCTCGGCACCGAACCTGCCGGGCTTCCGGTTGCCGCCGCCGCGTGCAGAAGTGCAGAAGGTTTGCCCGCCAATGAGCGCGAAGCGCGTCATGTCAGGGCGGTCGGCCTGCTGGTCGGTGGCCGCTGGCGCGCCGCTGCGCGCGTGCTCGAAGACCTCGCCATTGATCATCCGCTCGACGCGCTGGCGCTGCAGGCCGGCCACCAGACCGACTTCCTGCTCGGCGATTCGCGCATGCTGCGCGACCGCATCGCGCGCGCCTTGCCCGCGTGGCACACCGACATGCCGGCCTGGCACGCGGTCGCCGGCATGCTGGCGTTCGGGCTGGAAGAAACCGGCGACTATGCACGTGCCGAGCACTACGGCCGGCAGGCGGTCGAGCGCCAGCCGCAGGACGGCTGGGCGCAGCATGCCGTTGCGCATGTGATGGAAATGCAGAACCGGCGGCACGACGGCGTCGCATGGATGCGCGCCGCACCCCAGGCCTGGGCGCAGGACAGCTTCCTGTCGGTGCACAATCACTGGCATCTCGCGCTGTTCCATCTCGGACTGGACGACATCGACGCGGTGCTGGCGCTGTACGACGGCCCGGTATGCGCCGACGCGCCGGGCCTGGTGTTCGACCTGGTCGACCAGTCTGCGCTGCTGTGGCGGCTGCATCTGCGCGGCATCGATATCGGGACGCGCTGGCAGGCGCTGGCCGACCGCTGGGCACCGATTGCCACCACCGGCCGCTACGCATTCAATGACATGCATGCCACGATGGCCTTTGCGGCGGCAGGTCGCACTGAGCTGATCCGGGCGATTGCCGACGCGCAGCAGGCCGTCATCGAAAGCGACGGCCACCACGGGACGGACAACATGCGGTTCACCGCCGAGGTCGGCCGTGCCGCTACAGCCGCGATGGCGGCGTTCGCCGACGGCGACTATGCGCAGACGGTCGAGCTGTTGCGGCCGATCCGCCACATCTCGCACCGCTTCGGCGGCAGTCACGCCCAGCGCGACGTGATCGACCTGACGCTGATCGAGGCGGCGGCACGCGGCGGCCAGCAGTCGCTGGCGAACGCATTGCGCGCCGAACGCGCGTTACAGATGGGCAGGCCGCCGACGGCCTGACGACCGTCCGCGGCGGCCGCGTGGTCAGGGTCCGCCGGGCCCCAGGTAGCGACGGTCAGACCAGGTTGCCAGCCATTCAGGCACGAAGGCCACGAAGATCGACACCAGCATGCCGGTGATGAAGGCATCGCCCCAGGCCATCAACCAGCGCGCGACCAGCGCCTGTTCCATCGCGACGCCGTCGATCAGGTGGTGTGCGAACTCGTAGGCCACCCCGGCAAGGAACAGGCAGAGCGCGGTGCCGATGAAGGCGCGTCCCAGCACGTAAATGAAAGGATGCGGCGGCAGCGCGCGTCGCAACACCTCGCCCAGCGCCAGTGCCAGCGTTGCCGGCACCAGGCCGACCCATACCAGCTGCGACAGCACCGCGGCCCACCCCAGCTGACCGAACAGCCACACCGCGAGCGCAACCAGCAGCAGTTCGATGACCGCCAGCGGCCAGCCGAACATCAGCACCAGCAGGCAGGCGCCCGACAACTGGATCGAAATGCCGGCCGGCAGGTTCTGCGGCAGCACCCACAGCAGCGACAGCAGCACCCATGACGCCACCCACGGCGCCCCGAGCGGGCCGCGCAACATGCGCCACGGACGCAGCGCCACGCTGACGCCCAGCGCCGCAATACACAGCAACACCTCGATGATGATCACGATGCCCGGACGCCTGATACAGAGATGATCGACAGTGTGTCACGCCGTTCCGGCGGCTGTCGCGCTGCACAGTCGATTCCGTCGCCAGGGTGTCACCAAGCTGTCACGCAGGCTGCTCAAACTCCAGGGTGATCATTCACAACAACAATGGGCGCAGCCCGCCGGAGGTCACATGAAAAAATCCCTGCTTCACCTGTCCCGCCTGACGTTCGCCGGCGTATTACTGCTCGGCGGCGCACAGGTTTCGTTTTCGCAAACCCTCGTGAATGGCACCTCGTTCACGCTGCACGAACTGGTCGGCGTCGGCCGGCTGGCCGCCAATCTGCGCGACGAGCACGGTGAAACCTTCGGTTCGATCTCGGGCCTGGTGGCCGATGCGTCGACCTGGTCACGCACCGGCGACCGTTACACCGGCATCTTTTACGCCTCACCCGACCGCGGCTACAACGTGGCGGGCACGATCGACTACACGGCGCGCATCAACCGCATCGCGGTCGACTTCACGCCCGCCGCAGCAGGCAGCACCGGCCTGGGCCAGAACCAGATCGGCCTCGCCCTGACGCAATCGACGCTGCTGTATGAATCATTGGCCGGCGGCGGCACGCGGCCATTCAGCGGCATCGACCCGGTACCGGGTGGCGTTGCCACCGGCGGTGCGCGTCCTGCCACTTCCATGCTGCCGGAACTGCCGCAGGGCTACAACGGCAAGCTGTCGCTCGACGCCGAGGGCATCGTCATCCTGGCCGACGGCTCGCGCCTCATCAGCGACGAGTACGGCCCGTCGATTTACCGATTCTCGGCTGCAGGCGAATTCATCGGCGCGCTGCCGGTGGCGCCGTCGGTGCGCCCGATACGCAACGGCGTGACCGACTACAGCTCGAACAATCCCACGGAAGGTCAGTCCGGCCCGACGCCGGCCAATCCGACAGCCGGCCGCGCGAACAACCAGGGTTTCGAAGGCCTGTCGCTGTCGCCGGACGGCAAGACGCTGTTTGTTGCCCTGCAGAGCGCCGCGCGTCAGGACCTTGCCAACGCTTCCACGCGGAACAACACGCGGCTATTCACCTACGACGTCAGCGATCTGGACCAGATCACGCTCACCGGTGAATACGCGGTGCAGTTGCCGAAATTCCAGCAGGGCGCAAGCACGCTGGTGGCCGCGCAGAGCGAAATCCTTGCCGTGTCCGACACGCAGCTGCTCATCCTGCCGCGCGACAGCAACGGTTATCTCGTCGGCACGCAGGAATCGAATCTGCGTCGCGTCGATGTGATCGACATCAGTGACGCGACCAACCTGCTCGGCCAGAGCTTCGAGGCAGTCATCGCGCCGGGCGGCGTGCTGAACCCGGCCATCACGCCGGCGCTCTACACGCCCTTCCTGGACATCAACGACAACGCTGAACTGGCGCGCTTCGGTCTGGTGAATGGCGTGCAACCCGGTCTGGACAACCTGTCCGAGAAATGGGAAGGCCTGGTGCTGCTGCCGACGCTCGAGGAAGGCCGCCCGAACGACTACTTCCTGTTCGTCGCCAACGACAACGACTTCGCCACCACCGACGGTTTCCAGGTCGGCAGCGCGTACAACGACGGCAAGGACATCGACACCATGTTCCTCGCCTACCGCGTGACCATCACCCCTGCAGTGCCGGAGCCTGCAAGCTGGGCGCTGATGCTGGCCGGTCTGTTTGCGGTCGGCGGGGTGGCCCGTCGCAGGCTGCGTTCGGGCAGTTAAGCCTGCTGCGCTCGACCCGCCCGTCAGGGGCGGTATCCGGTCCGGATGCCGCCCTTTCTTTTGCAGATGACCGATCCCTTGCTGCCTGCCGGAACGGGCGACATCCCCACGACCGGCAGCAATGAGCCGTTCGGATCATCGGACGGACGATGCGGCGTCTTATTCCTGTCAAACACGCACCACACACTCCGCTGGCTCGTCCACGCAGCGCACCGATCCGTGCGCCTGGAAGAACGTCCGACCCACCATTCCCGATATAGCCGAGGAGAACGCATGTCTGCTCACCTGCACCCCGACAACAACGTCACGATCAACCCGACCGACAACGAGTCGATCCGTGACGTCCTGGCCGCATTCACCGGCCGCCGCAATTTCATGAAAGGCTCGATCGGCACGGCCGTGCTCGCGTCGATGGGTGGCTTCAGCCTCGAAGCCCTCGCCGCCGGCTATGTGCCCAGCCCGACGCCGACCAACGGCGGCATCGGCTTCACCGGCGTGCCGGCCAACATCGCGCCGATGACCGACGGCATCACCGTGCCGAACGGCTACACCGCAAAGATCTTCATCTCCTGGGGCGATGCCATCGGCAAGGCCGGCCCGCATGCCAATACGAACTGGAATCCGTCGACCGCGATGACCACGGAGCGTCAGCTCACGACCTGGGGCTCGCACAACGACGGCATGCACCTGTTCCCGTTCCCGGCCGTCGGTGCCAGCGGTCTGAGCAATGACCGCGGCCTGCTCGTATCCAATTTCGAATACGTCGACCCGGGTCTGGTGAACAACACCCTGACCTACGGTACCGATGTCATCACGCAGGACATGGTCGACGCGCAGATCGCGGCACACGGTGTCGGCGTGGTCGAGGTGCGCAAGATCGGCGGCGAGATGAAGGTGCAGCGCCCGTCCGCCTTCGCCCGTCGCATCACCGGCGCGACCCCCTGTAAGGTGTCGGGCCCGGCTGCCGGTCACCCGATGCTGCGCACCGCAGCCGACCCGGCCGGCATGACCGTGCTCGGCACGCTGAACAATTGCGCGCACGGCTACACCCCGTGGGGCACCTACCTCGCCTGCGAAGAGAACTTCAATGGCTATTTCGGCACCACGGCCGCCAAGCTGGCCGCGCAGCCGCGTACGCCGCACGAAGCCCGCTACGGCGTCAGCCAGGGTGGCTTCGGCTACCGCTGGCACGAAGCCGATCCGCGCTTCGACTTCCGCGAAAACCCGAATGAACTGAACCGTCATGGCTGGGTGGTCGAAATCGACCCGTGGAACCCGAATTCGATGCCGGTCAAGCGCACCGCGCTCGGTCGCTTCAAGCACGAAGGCGCATGGAGCGTGGTGGGCAGCGACAACAGCGTTGCGGTCTACTTGGGCGACGATGAAATCAACGACTACATCTACAAGTTCGTCTGCGCGAAGAAGCTGAACACGAAGAACCGCGCTGCCAACCGCGATCTGCTCGACACCGGCACGCTGTATGTCGCCAGGTTCAACGCCGACGGCACGGGTGTATGGCTGCCGCTGGTCCATGGCCAGAATGGTCTGACGTCGGCGAACGGCTTCAACAGCCAGGGCGACGTTGTCATCATGTGCCGCCAGGCGGCTGACCTCGTCGGCGCCACCAAAATGGACCGCCCGGAATGGGTCGCCGTGCATCCGACCACGCGCGAGGTGTACTTCACGCTGACCAACAACAGCGGCCGCACCGTCACCGATGCCGCCAACCCGCGCGCCAACAACGTGCATGGTCACATCATCCGCTTCAACGAAAACGGCGGCGATGTTGCAGCCACCGGCTTCCAGTGGGACATCTTCGCTGAGTGCGGCGACAAGCTGTCGAGCAACCCGGCGCGTCAGGGCAACATCATCGGCGACGACCTCGGTTCGCCGGATGGCCTGTGGTTCGATTCCGACGGTCGCCTGTGGATCCAGACCGACCAGGCCGGCGACGCGACCGGCAACTACGTCAACATCGGCGGCAATGCGATGTACTGCGCCGATCCGGCCACGCGCCAGATCACCCGCTTCCTGACCAGTCCGATCCGTTGCGAAGTGACCGGTGTGGTCACCACGCCGGACAACAAGACCATGTTCGTCAACATCCAGCACCCGGGCGAGAGCTGGTCGGGCAGCTTCACGTCGCGCAGCACCTGGCCGGACAGCGGCATCAACGGCCCGACGACGCAAAGCGCCAACGGTGCGAGCAAGCCGCGATCGGCCACGGTGATCATCACCAAGGACGACGGCGGCGTGATCGGTACCTGAGCGGTACCTGATCGGGTGCCGATTAACGGATAGACACATCGCTTTCACAAGGGCGTCACGCTGGCAGGTCAGCTTTGCCACCGTGACCCCAACCAAAGGATTCATCATGAAACTGACTTTCATCGCTGCCGCGCTGGCTTCGTTCGCCATGCTGCCGGCACACGCTGCACTGACCAATGACGTGGCTGACCTGTACAACCCGCTGTCCGTCGATTTCGAGAGCTACGACGGCTTTCTGACCAGCGGCCCGGAAATGGTTGCCCCCGGCATCACCTTCACCGGTGACGACGGCTCGCAACTGGGCGCCAACATCGCCGTGCTCGGCACCAACGGCCTCTGGGGCGTCGGCAACTTCTTCGCCGCCAGCGGCTTCATCGGCGAACTGCGCTTCACCTTCGCTGACCTGACCGCCGGCGCGGGCGCATTTGTCAGTCACTACGCTGACGACGTGCTGCCGTTCGGCATCGTGGTGTCGGCCTACGGCGACAACAACCAGATCATCGAGTCGTACACGCTGAGCATCGACACCGACGAATTCGGCTACAACGAAGGCCAGTTCGTCGGCATCACGCGCGACATAGCCGACATCCGCTCGATTTCGTTCAAGGGCAATGCCGTGGTGCTCGACAACCTGGCTGTCGCCACGCCGGTGCCGGAACCCGAAACCTACGCGCTGCTGCTGGCCGGTCTGGGCCTGATCTGCATGGCTGCTCGCCGCCGCATGTCATAGGCGTCTGCCTGACCCTCGTTGTTCAAAACCCGGCCGTTGTGCCGGGTTTTTTTTCGCCCGGCATCACGCGCTTCACAACTTGCAGCGGCACGAAACTCGCAAGACCGAGTGCGCAGGCGGCCAGCCAGTGGGCCGGCGCCAGCGGCGTGAAGCCGAACTGCGCCGCCAGCCACGGCACGCTGGTCACGGCGAGCAGCGCAAGCACCGTGGCGGCGATGATGCCGCGCGCCACCGGTGCGGTGCCGCGCAGCGCATCCAGCCAGGCGCCACCGTGGGTGCGGGCGCAGAAGATGAGCGCGATGCCGCTGCTCACCAGCGCGATGAATACCCAGGTGCGGACCACGGACGGGTCGAAGCCCTGCGCGCGCGCAAACGCGTGCACCGCGAGCACGACCGCTGACGTCACGGCGCCGAGCAGCAGGCTGGTCCAGAGGCGGGCGGACGGCAGCAACGGGTCACTGCCCGGACGCGGCGGCTCGTGCATCACGCCTGCATCCGCCTCGTCGGATTCGAACACCACCGAACACGAGGGGTCGATCACCAGTTCGAGGAAGGCGATGTGGGCCGGTGCCAGCACCAGCGGCCAGCCGAACAGCACCGGCGCGGTGGCCAGCGCGATGATGGGCACATGCACCGCCAGGGTGTAAGTCATTGCATGTCGCAGGTTGCGGAAGATGCGCCGGCCAAGCCGGATGGCGTGCACCAGTGCGGCGAAGTCGTCTTCCACCAGCACCAGATCGGCCGCCTCGCGCGCCACGTCGGTCCCGCGCCGGCCCATCGCGATGCCAATGTGCGCCGCCTTCAGCGCCGGCGCGTCATTCACGCCGTCGCCCGTCATCGCGACGATGTCGCCGCGCGCCTTCAGCGCCTCGACCAGGGCCAGCTTCTGCTGCGGACTGACGCGCGCGAACACGCCGCCCTGCGCCGCCGCTGCGGCAAAGGCAGCGTCGTCCATGGCCGCCAGTTCCGGACCGGTCAGCACACGCGAACCTTCGATGCCGGCCTGAGCGGCGATGGCCTGCGCGGTGCGCGGGTGGTCGCCGGTGATCATGACGACACGCACGCCCGCCGCGCGGCATTCGGCCACCGCTGCGGGCACGCCGTCGCGCAGCGGATCGGCCAGCCCGATCAGGCCGATGAAGCGGAACTCGAAATCGTGCTGGATCGCCGGCGCCTCGCTGCCCGGATGCAGTGCATGCGCCACCGCCAGCACGCGCAGCCCGCGGTCGGCCAGCGCGCCGGCCTGCTGCGACACGTGTGCGCGCGCCTCGGGCGACAGGTGGCACAGGTCGGCGATCGCCTCGGGCGCGCCCTTCGAGGCGACCTCGCTGCGTGCGCTGTCCGGCACCTGCCACAGATGCGACATCGCCAGCAGATCGGGCGACAACTCGTACTCGCGCGCCAGGCGCCAGTCCGGGTGCAGATGTTCGGTATTCGACAGATGCGCGTCGGCAAGGCTCAGAAAGGCTTTTTCCATCGGATCGTGCGGATCGGTTTCGCTCGCCAGGACCGCGTATTCGAGCAGCCGGTGAAACGTTTCCGGCAGTTCGGCCAGCGGCTGGCCGGCATCGAGATGCAGCGTATCGTCACCGGCGACCAGTGCAGCCACCGCCATGCGGTTGCGCGTCAAGGTGCCGGTCTTGTCGACGCACAGCACCGTGGTCTGGCCCAGCGTTTCGATCGCCGGGAGACGCCGCGTCAGCACGCCGTGCGCAGCGATGCGGCGGGCACCGAAGGCGAGGAACACGATGAGGATGACCGGAAACTCCTGCGGCAGCACGCCCATGGCGAGCGTGATGCCGGCCAGCAGGCCGTCGAGCCAGCCGCCGCGCAGCATGGCGTAGAGCAGTGCGAGCAGCACGCACAGCACACCGCCGATCACCGCCAGCCTGCGCGCGAGCTTCGCCAGTTCGATCTGCAAGGGCGACGCGCCACTGCTGATCGCGCCGAGCGACTTGCCTATCTTGCCCAATTCGGTCGCATTGCCGATGGCGCTCACTTCGACCGTCGCCTGACCGCTGACCACCAGCGTGCCGGCGAACACCGGCAACGCCGGGCCGCCCGCGACCGGCAGCCTGGCCACCGCCACCGACTCGCCGGTCAGCATCGATTCATCGAGCGTGAAGTCGTGCGCCGACAGCACGACACCGTCGGCCGGCACGCGGTCGCCCTCGTTCAGCAGCATGCGGTCACCCACCACCACTTCGCGCCCGGCCACCCGCATCACCTTGCCGCCGCGCAGCACCAGCGCTCGTGGGCTCGACAGGTCGCGCAGGGCCGCCAGTGCGGTTTCGGTGCGCCGCTGCTGCACCACCGTCACCGCGATGATGACCAGTACGAAGCCGAGCAGCACGAGCGCTTCCTGCGGGTCGCCGATCAGCAGGTAGAGCGCGCCGGCACCGAGCATCAGCAGGAACATCGGTTCGCGGGCCACTTCGAGCACGATGTCCGGAATGCCGCGCGTGCGGTCGGCTGCGAGCTCGTTCCAGCCGTCCCGCGCGCGGCGCACCGCCACTTCCGCTTCGCTCAGGCCGGACGAGGCCGACGCGTCATTCATGGCTGGCAGGTACCGGTGATCAGCTGTCGAGAATCCACTTGATGACGAACTTGGCGACGAATCCCATCATGCCCAGGCCGAGGCCCAGCAGGATGACGAAGGTGCCGAAGCGCCCTGCCTTCGATTCCCGCGCCAGTTGCAGCAGGATGAACAGCATGTACAGCATGAACGCCGTGATGCCGAAGGTCAGCCCGAACTGCGCGAATTGTTCTTCGGTGATGCCGGACATGATCGGATCGCCCTTCAGCCCGCAGGCGACACGACACTGCCCACCAGTTCGCGGTAGGCATGCCAGCTTGCGTGCCCGAGCAGCGGGATGACCACCGGCATCGCCAGCAGGCCGGTCGCCATGCCGAACAGCGTGAAGAACGCGATCGCCGCTCCCCACAGCGCCAGCGGTGCCGGATTGGCCATTACCACGCGCCAGCTGGTCAGCACCGCGCCGAGCACGCCGATCTGCCGGTCGAGCAGCAGCGGGATCGCCACCACGCTGGAGGCGAACAGCGGCGCGGCGAGCAGACCACCCAGCAGCAGCCAGGCTTCGAACAGCCAGCCGTGCTCTGCAAGCACGACGACATGCAGGAAGTCTTCCGGGGTGACCACCGGCGCAGCCGCGAATGACCAGATCAGCGCAGCCGACGTCAGCACCCAGCCGGTGCCGGCGAGCGCAAGCAGAAGGCCGAAAGTCACCATGCGCCCATCACGCGGCTTCCACACCGTCAGCGCCGTGGACAGATCCGCCGACTCGCCCCGCTCCAGCGCACGACTGATGGCATACAGCCCGGTCGCGATGACCGGCGCCACCAGCAGGAAGCCGGTGAAGGCGCCACCGAGCAGCCAGAAGCGATCCGGAATCCACCAGCACAGCGAGGCGCCGAATACGGCCACCAGAACGCCGTGCAGCAGGCCGGGCAGCGGACAGCGCAGGAAATCGCGCCAGCCGGCAACCAGCCAGTTGAGCGGGCTGAACAGCGGAACGGATCGGGTCAGGAAATGGCGTGATTCGAGAAGCGCCTGGCTGTCGGACATCGTGCGAGGACCTTTGCGGGTTGAGCGTCGGCGAAATCGCAAAGTATGACGCAGGCCGACCTCAGCCGCTTGATGGCGCTCAAGTCGAGGCCTGCCGACACCGGAAGGTGTTCCGCATCGGCAGCGCGGGTGACCTGATCGGCACGCGCGAGCACGCGATGCCGCCAGATCTAACCGGCGAGGCCGTCGAGGATGGGGCAATCCGGCCGGTCATCGCCTCGACAACAATCTGCCAGCAGCGTCAGCGCTCCTTTCATTGCAGTCATTTCCGAAATGCGGCGTTCGAGATCGGCCACATGCGTCAGCGCGATCTGCTTCACATCGGCGCTGGCGCGGTCCGGCGCCAGCCAGAGCGCCAGCAGATCCGCGATCTCCTTCATGCTGAAGCCCAGGTCGCGCGCGCGTCGGATGAAGCGCAGCAGATGCACCTCGCGTTCGCCGTACTTGCGGTATCCGGTCTCGGAACGGGCGACCGCCGGCAGCAGGCCGAGCGCCTCGTAGTGCCGCACCATCCGGGCGGACACCCCGGAGCGCGCCGCCACCTCGCCGATGTTGAACGTGCCACTCATGAAGCACCGCCTTTCCAGCGCCGCAACAGCAACGCATTGCCGACCACGCTGGCGCTGCTGAACGCCATGGCGGCGCCGGCAATGACCGGATTGAGCAGCCCGAACGCGGCGAGCGGAATGCCGACCACGTTGTACGCGAAGGCCCAGAAGAGGTTCTGCCGGATCTTCGCCCAGGTGCGGCGCGAGATGTCGATGGCGTCCGCGACGCGCGCGGGGTCGCCATGCATCAGCGTGATGCCGGCCGCGGCCATCGCCACATCGGTGCCGGTGGACATCGCGATGCCGACATCGGCCGCCGCCAGGGCCGGCGCATCGTTGATGCCGTCACCCACCATGGCGACCACGGCGCCGCCCTGCCTCAGTTCGGCCATCACGTCCGCCTTGTGCTCCGGCAGCACCTCGGCATGCACCTCGTCGATGCCGAGCGCCGCGGCCACGGCGGCAGCCGCGCCACGGTTGTCGCCGCTGACCAGCACGGTGCGCACGCCGGCCGCCTGCAGCCGGCGCACCGCGGCCTGCGCCGACGGTTTCACCGTGTCGCCGAAGGCGAGCAGACCGATCAGCTGCGGTGCGTCACCCACATCGGCCAGCCAGGACACGGTGTAGCCCCGCGACTGCAATTGTGCGGCGCGCGCAGCCAGCTTCGCGGTATCGACCTGCAATTCATTCATGAATCGGGTACTGCCCAGACGCAAGGCGCGTCCGCCGACCTGCGCTTCGATGCCGCGCCCGACCACCGCCGCCACACCCGCCGCCGTGTCCGGCACGACCCCGTCTCGCTGTGCGGCCGCCAGCACGGCGCGCGCCAGCGGATGTTCGCTGCCCGCCTGTATCGACGCAGCCAGCGACAGCAGGTCTTCACGCGTACCGGACGCCGGTTCGACGGCGACCAGTTCCGGACGGCCTTCGGTCAGCGTGCCGGTCTTGTCGAAAGCGACGACGGTGATGCGGTGCGCGATCTCCAGCGCCTCGGCGTCCTTGATCAGGATGCCGCGGCGCGCCGCCGCACCGGTGCCCACCATGATGGCCGTGGGCGTCGCCAGCCCGAGCGCGCACGGGCACGCGATCACCAGCACGGCCACGGCATTGAGCAGCGAAGTCGGCACGCCGGCGCCGGCCAGCATCCATCCGGCAAAAGTCAGCGCGGCCAGCGCGATGACGACCGGCACGAACACCGCGCTGACCCGGTCGACCAGGCGCTGTATCGGTGCCTTCTTCGCCTGCGCACTTTCGACCAGGCGCACGATGCGCGCCAGCACGGTTTCGGCGCCGATCGCCACGGTGCGCACGATCAGCAGGCCTTCGCCATTGACCGCACCGCCGGTGACAGGGTCGCCGACCTGTTTGGCCACGGGAAGGCTTTCGCCGGTGATCAGCGATTCGTCCACCTGACTTGCGCCTTCGGTCACTTCGCCGTCGACCGGCACACGCTCGCCGGGCCGGATCACGACACAGTCGTCGACGCGTACCTGCGCGAGTGGCAACTCCAGCTCCCGGCCGTCGCGTCGCACGCGCGCGACATCGGGCCGCAGCGCGTTGAGCGCGCGGATGGCCTCGGTGGTCTGCCGCTTGGCGCGTGTCTCCAGCCACTTGCCCAGCAGCACCAGCGTGATCACCACGGCCGACGCTTCGAAATAGAGATGCGGCATCGCGCCGTCTTCCGCCGTCAGCCAGAGGTAGACGCTCAGACCGTAGGCCGCCGAGGTCCCCAGCGCGACCAGCAGATCCATGTTTCCGCTGCCGGCACGCAGGGCCCGTGCGCCGGCGCTGTAGAAGCGGGCACCGAGCCAGAACTGCACCGGTGTGGCGAGCAGCCACTGCAGGCCGCCTGGCAGCATCCAGTGCGCACCCCACAGCATGCCGACCATCGGCAACGCGAGCGGCAGCGACAGCGCGATGGCCAGCGCGACCGGCCACCACTCGGGAAGAAGGCGCGTCGGGAGGTCGTCCGCCGCAGGGTGCTCGGTCGGCAGCGACGCCTCATAGCCGGCACGGGCGACCGCTGCCTGAAACGCGGCGACATCCGGCGCAAGACTGATCACCTCGGCCGACTCGGTCGCCAGATTGACGGTGGCCGAAAGCACCCCCGGCACACGCACGAGCGCCTTTTCGACCCGGGCGACGCAGGACGCGCAGGTCATGCCGGCAATGTTCAGCCGCACGCGCTGTTGCGTCACCGCATAGCCCGCCTTGGCCACCGCGTCACGCAGCGCTTCCGGCGTGACCGATGCGTCTCCGGTCACCGCCAGCTGCTCGGTCGCCAGATTGACGCTGGCAGATGCCACGCCCGCCACGCGCGCAATCGCCTTCTCGACGCGTGTGGCGCACGACGCGCACGTCATGCCTTCGATGCCGACCGTCCATGACGGCCGATCCGTTTCCAGCGGCATCACGCCTTCGGGTTTGCCCATGTCTTGCCTCGATTCCTCCAGTCCATCACGCCGGGCAGTGTCAAGCCTCACACGGTGGCAAGGTCAAGCGCTTTTCATCGGCGGTGCCATCGCTTGACCTGACCGTGCCGGAAAGGTCCATCATCAGGGGTTTTCATTTCGCTCCAGGGGGTTTCAGATGATCGAATTCACAGTTCCGGACATGACCTGCGGTCACTGCGCCGGCCGCATCCGCAGTGCGGTTGCCGAAGTCGACGTCAAGGCAACCGTAGACATCGATATCGCACGCAAGCTGGTACGCATCGAGTCAGTGCAGGACGAAGCGCTGTTCCGCGAAGCACTGGCCGACGCCGATTACCCGCCGGACTGACCTGCTCGCCCCACATCAACGGTAGCTGCGATAGACGCTTGCAGCACCGTCGCGCTGCACCAGCAGCACGTCGTAGGGGTCCTTGCGGCCCTTGTATTCCGGTCCGTCCATGCCGGGCGATCCGATGGGCATGGCCGGCACGGCCAGTCCGAGTGCCTGCGGTCTTTCCTTCAGCAAGCGACGTACTTCGCTCGCCGGCACATGACCTTCGAGCACATAGCCTTCTGCGAGCGCCGTATGGCACGAACCGTACTTCACAGGCATGCCCAGCCGGGCGCGCATGTCGTGATTGCCGGTGTCGACGGTCTTCACGATGAAGCCGTTGTCCTCCAGATGGGCCACCCAGTCCTTGCAGCAGCCGCAAGTGGGACTTTTCCACACTTCAACCATGGGCTTGTCGATGTCGCCGGCCCGGGCGCCCAGAGGCAGCCATGCGGCCAGACCGAGTGCGTTCAGCAGTGTGCGACGTGTCGCATTCATGAATGTCTCCTTCAGTGGTGGTCGTGTGCGCCGCCCGCGGGCTTGCGCACCTGGACTTCGATGTCCTTCGCCGGCGGCTGTTGCAGCGGCATCGACGAGGCGCCGTGGTCGTGTCCGCCAGCAGGCTTGGGCGCGGCCGGCGTCCCGGCGCCTGCCTCGTGCGCGACCGTGCCGGCCGGATGGGCATACCAGCCCGGATCGCTGTAATCGCCCGGCTTCTGGTCGCGCCGGACCTTGAACACCGAAAACATGCCGCCCATTTCGACCGATCCGAACGGGCCGTCGCCGGTCATCATCGGCACCGTGTTCTCCGGCAGTGGCATCTTCATGTCCGCCATGTCGGCCATGCCGCGCTCGCCCATCGCCATGTAACCCGGCACCAGATTCGAAATGCGGTTCGCCAGCCCTTCGTGATCGACGCCGATCAGGTTCGGGATGTCGTGGCCCATGGCATTCATCGTGTGATGGCTCTTGTGGCAGTGAAACGCCCAGTCGCCCTCCTCGTCGGCGATGAATTCGATCTGCCGCATCTGCCCGACCGCCACATCGGTGGTCACTTCCGGCCAGCGCGCCGACTTCGGCACCGGGCCGCCGTCGGTGCCGGTCACCTCGAATTCGTGGCCGTGGATGTGGATCGGGTGATTGGTCATCGTCAGGTTGCCGATGCGGATGCGCACGCGGTCATTCTTCCGCGCCACCAGCGGCGCGATGCCCGGGAAGATGCGGCTGTTCCACGACCACAGGTTGAAATCGAGCATGGTCATGGTTTTCGGCGTGTAGCTGCCGGGGTCGACGTCGTAGGCGTTGAGCAGGAACACGTAGTCGCGATCGACCGTGGCGATGTGCGGATGACGGCCTTTGGGGTGCGTCACCCAGAAGCCCATCATGCCCATCGCCATCTGCGTCATTTCGTCGGCGTGCGGGTGGTACATGAAGGTGCCGGGGCGGCGCGCGGTGAATTCATACACAAAGGTCTTGCCGGGCGGGATCGCCGGCTGGGTCAGGCCGCTGACGCCATCCATGCCGTTGGGCAGGCGCTGGCCGTGCCAGTGCACGCTGGTGCGCTCGGGCAGGCGGTTGGTCACGAAGATGCGCACCCGGTCGCCTTCGACCACTTCTATCGTCGGGCCGGGCGACTGGCCGTTGTAACCCCACAGATGGGCCTTGAAGCCGGGCGCCATTTCGCGCACCACCGGTTCGGCCACCAGGTGGAATTCCTTGACGCCGGCATTCATGCGCCAGGGCAGCGTCCAGCCGTTGAGCGTGACGACCGGGTTGTAGGGGCGACCGTTGGGCGGTGCCAGAGGGCCGCGAGTGTCGGCCGACGTTTCGATCACCGGTTCGGGTACCGCTGCAAGCGCCGCGCGGCTGACCGAGGCGGCCGCCACCGCGGCGCCTGCGATGCCTGCATTCATGAAGAAGTCTCTGCGGGAAGTCATGTCGTGTCTTTCGAATTCGATGCAACGGAAAGCGGCTCCGTGGAGCGGACCTTGTTTGAGCACTCCTGTGGGACCTGCCCTGTGGGAGCGGCGGCCTCGCCGCGATCAGCACGCTGAAATGTGACCATCGCGGCACGATCGCGGCGAGGGCGGCGCGGGGGTTTCGGCGAGCACTGCTCGCCGCCCGCAGAGCCGGCTGGCCATGCAGGGCCAGCAGTGGATCGCCGCTCCCACAGGATGCCGCTCCCACAAAACTCTCGCCGCTCGCGCAGTGACGCCGCTGCCCCGGGGCTCAATGGCCGGCTCCGGCGGCTGTGGCGGCGATGGATGATGCGGGCGCCGCAAGGTCGGGCTTGCCGATCAGGGCCATGTCGAGATCGGCCTGGGCGATCCAGAAGTCGCGCAGGGCCTCGATGTAGCCATTGACGCTGGCGACCTGCGACCGGGCATCGGCCAGCAGTTCGAACACACCGATCAGCATGCCGTTGTAGCGCAGCAGGTTTTCGTCGGATATGCGCTTCCTGAGCGGCACCACTTCGTCGCGATAGTGGCGCGCAATGTCGAAGGCGGAGCGATAGCCGCCATAGGCTTCGCGCACTTCGGAGCGCGCGTTGATGGCTGCGTCGGCGACCCGCTCGAGCGATTGCATATAAATATGCTCGGCGCGTGCCACGCGCGAGCTGCCCCAGTCGAACAGCGGCAACTCGAAGCTGATCTCGTAGCCCTTCTTGTACGACTCGCCGCGCCGGCCCTCGAGCACCCGCGCCGGGCCGATCTCGAGTACGTCGATGAAACGCGTCGTCTTCGTCAGGCCGAGATTGCGCGCGGTCGCTTCGGCGTCGAGCTTCGCGATCTGCAGATCGATGCGCGACGCCATCGCCTGACGCTCGATATCGGGGGCATCAAGGGCCGCTGTCGGCAGATCGGGCAGACGTTCGGGCAGCTTGAACGCGGTCTGCTCGCCCCACAGCCCGAGCAGACGGGTCAGCCGCTCGCGCGCCGCCTGATGCGCCTGCTGCGCACGGGCAAGATTCAGCGCGGCATCGGCGTAGAAGCCCTGCTCGCGCGCCCGCGCCAGTGCGCTGAAATTGCCTGCGGCCTGCATGCGGCGCGCCAGTTCGGCACCGGCGTCGGCCGCATCCATCACCTGTTCCATGTAGCGCAGCGTTTCGCCGGCAGCGACCGCCTGCGTCCACGCACGCCGCACATCGGCCGCCAGCCGCAGCACCTGCAGCGATACCGCGCGCTGGGTCTGTTCGAACTGACGTCTGTTGACCTCGAGCGCCTTCGGCACGGTGAGCAGCGAAAACAGGTTGAAGGTGATGGCCTGCTCGATCTTGTAGTCGCGCACGCCGTTTTCCTTCTTGCTGGCGTGAAACATCGAGAAATGCGGGTTCGGCAGGTTGCCGGCGCGCACCAGCTCGGCTTCGCTGATGCCCAGATCGTGGAAACCCGCCTGCAGCCCACGATTGTTCAGCAGCGCAAGCTGCACCGCATCGTCCGCCGTCAGCGGCTTGCCCAGCAGGCTGGCCACGCGTTCGGCAACTTCGGCGCGGTCCGCGTCGCTGCGCGCCCACTTCACTTCCTTGCCCAGTCGTTCGCGCGCGGTTTGTTCAACCGCGCCGAAGCCGCCGTCGGGGCTGAAGCCGGCGCACCCGGCGAGCAGCGTCAGCGCAGAGGATGCGAGCGCCAGAAGGCGCCAGCGCGATGGATCAGTGGTGCGCATGGCCGCTCTCCTTCTTCATCGGACAGGCATCGTGCCGGTGCTTCATGCCGTCGCCCCCGGCGGTGTCGTGGTGCATGCAGGTGCGCGGCCCCTTCCCGGCCGCACCGGCTGAAGGCCTGCGTTGATGCATGCGGTGATCGTGCGCCCCCGGTGGGTGGGCGCGATGGTCATGCGTCCCCTGGTCTTGGGTGCCGTGGTCGTGCGACGGCGCGGCGTCTGCGGGGGCGCCGGCAGCCGCCGCATGTCCCGCATGCGGATCGCCGGCGGGCCGATCTGCCGGCTGATCGGGCTGATCGACGTGCGCACCCTGTGCATGTGCGCCGCCTTGCCGTCCGACCCGGTCGTTGGCGTCACGCCATGGACCCACCGGTTCCGCGGCATGACTGCGATAGTTGTCCATCGTCGAGCGATAGCCGACGGACGGCACGGGTGCGGCCGGATCGGCTGGATCGGCCGGCCATGCGGCGGTCGGAACGAGCGCTGCACAAACGAGCAGCGCCATGGGAAAAGGGTGAAACATGATGGCCTCGCGCAGGACGTGAATCGATGCCCGCACCGGATGCGGGCTTCAGGGTTTCGTCAGACGGAGGCGGATCTGGGTGGGTGCTCCGCGCTTTCGGCGATGAAGGACGACGGGCCGCTGAGGTCAGCCAATGGCCGTTCGTGGAACGCGGTGTCTGCGCACAGCGGGAGCGCGGCAGGTGTCAGCGCGCCTGCGATGCAGCAGGCGGCGCAATTGGAACAAGGCTGGGGAGACAGCGAAGCGCCCTCATCGAGGGCAGCCGATTCGACGCAGTGCGCAGGCAGCGCGTGTGCGTCGGGCGAAGCGTCGTGCCCGGTCGCCGTCGCATGCGCCTGAACCGGCACGCAGCACATCATTGCCGCGGCGACGCCACCTTGCAACGGCAGCGCGACCACGAGCAGGACGGTCAGCAGGAATCTGTTGAAACGGCACATCACCTGCACACGATAGCAGCCGGAGCGAGGGTTGTGGCACCGGTACCGGCGTTGATTGATCGAACGCAAACCCCGGTACACGTCTGCGCCGGCCGATCGGGGGCGACGCGAGGACGAAACGGGCCACGAACGGACTACGAATCCGTCACCGCCGCAGGCGCACGATCGGATCGGCGTACTTGCCCTCGATGCTGACCGGCGCGCGTACCGTGGTGGCGCTGCCGCGCAGGCTGACGTCCAGACGGCCGTTGATGAGGCCGTCGGCCAGCCGGAGATCTCCCTGGGCACCGACCAATCCAGACGACATCGTCGCACCGGTCAGGCTGAGGCCGGAGGCATCCGCCACGACGTCGCCTTCGAGCTCATCGAAACGCGTGCTGCCACCGCGCACGCCATCCGCACGCGGAATGCGCACCGCCTGCACGAGATCGACGCGTTCGATCTGCCCACGCTGCACGCCCAGCTTGCCCGACGCACGCAGCGTACGGCGCAGGCCTTCCAGCGTTTCCCCCTCGCCTCGGATGGCGATCGCGGCAGACAGGTCTCCGGTCAGCAGCAGCGTGGGCGCAAACACCTTGAGCAAATCCGCGATGGCCAGGCGCGACGTGGTCATTTCAGCTTCGACGGCGGCCGGGCTGACCAGCCCGACGGACAGGCTGCCCACCGCGTAACCGCCATAAAGCTTGACGTCCACCTTGTCGAACTGCAGACGCTGGCTGTTCAGCGTGCCGGTCGCTTCGAGAACGTCGAGCAGCAGTGACGGCTGGCCGGGCGTACGCCAGCCCAGGGCCGTGAGCGCGACATTCCACGCACCGGATTCGATGCTGCCCTGCATCTTGAGTCGGCCGTCCGCGCTGGCCAGGGACAGCCGGGTCAATGCGCCGTCCTCGTTGATGTCCAGCGCGCCATTCAGGTCGCCGATGGATCCGTCGAGCAGCAGCAGGCTGGAATCGATGACACTGATGTGCTCGACCTTGAGCCAGCGCGATGCCCAGTTGATGTCCTGCCGCTTCGACAGTTCGGGCAGGAAGGCGATGTTCAGTCCCGCGCGTTCGATGCGCACTTCGCGCATGACCTTGCGTTCGGACAGCAGCGTCGACACCCGGGGGATGAGTTTGACGGTCGCGACATCCAGTTGCCCGCTGTCCCCGACACGCAGGCCTTCGAGCGCGATGGAAGGTTCGGGAAAGATGCTGGGCGACACCGATGCGATGCGCACCGGCTGACCGAGCAAATCACTTGCCAGTTGTTCCATGTGCGGCAGATGCCTGCTGTACGGATAGAGGAAGAACAAACCGACCAGCAGCACGACCAGCAAGAGGCTTCCGACCACAAGCCGCTTTGCGAGCGAACTCGGCGGGCCCTTGCGGTCGGCACCGCTGACCCGTCCCGCGAACAGGTCGAACAGCCGCCTCACCGGCCCGGGCGCGCGGTCGCCGACACCCGCATCCGCCCCGGCGGTCATCATGGCGCGTCGGATCGCGCCGCGTACGTCATCGCTGTCGGCCGGCGGCGGAGGCGCAGGCGCCGCAGCCACCGCGGCTGGAGCCGTCAGCTCGGGGATCGCCATCGCGAATTCATCCAGCACCGGCGATTCCTTTGCCGACGACCGGTCGTGCGCCCGCCTGATGTCCTCTGCGACCGGCGTGATCGGCTGACTGACCAGATCTTCGATATCGACCATGATCGACGACAGTTCGGAACGGTCCGCGTCTTCCGCGACCTGGGCGTTGTCCACCCGGCGCACCAGACCCCGATGTTCAAGCTCGCCGACCAGACCTTCAACGATCAGCGAATCGCCGAATTGCTGGGCCAGATTGCCGACCGGCGTCCGCCCGTCGATCATGATGAGCACCGAACGCAGGTTGCGCTGGACGATCGTGCGTTTCGACACCGCATCCTCGCCCGCCTCAGTCTTGATGAATACCGCGTTTTCGTTCATTGATCTGCGCTGGCAGGCTGGCCTCGTGCCCTGGGGCGAGCGGTAAGTCGGAATTCCGGCGAAGGCTGATGTGACCTTCAGGTGACGCGATCATAAATCGATAGCGCACCGAAGTGGCGGCCAGTCATCGCGAAGAAAGTCACGTATCAATCGCTTGACGCGCGCGGGCTCACAACCTATTATCGCGCCCTCTTTGTTCCCCGATAGCTCAGTCGGTAGAGCGCCGGACTGTTAATCCGTAGGTCCCTGGTTCGAGCCCAGGTCGGGGAGCCAGAACACACAGCTGAAAATGAAGGCCTTCGCAAGAAGGCCTTTGTCGTTTACGGCTTCAGGCCCACTTTGGTAGCGATGTTGGTAGCGCAGCGGGTAGCGATCGTCTCCCGCAGAAATCGCACCCACCAAGTTCCCAAAACGACCCGTGCGACAGGAATTCATCCGCCTGCCTCACGGAAGATATAACTGCTGTGGCTAAGACCCCTCATCAACCACCCGCGATGAGGAATCTGACAGTGTCTGCACCACCCACCTTCGCTGCACCCTGCCTTCGAAAATTCAAAGGCATCTACCCTGCCTCGCGCTCCCAAAAGACACCGGGAGGACGCCGTGGCTAAGACAGCAAAACCTTTCAAGTACCGCGGCAAGTGGCGCGCGAAACTTACGCTGGAAAACGGGGGGCGTGTCACGCGCGATTTCGCCCTCGGCCAGCACGACGAAGCCGTGCGCTGGCTTGCCGAGCAACGCGCCAACGCCGACTCGGCGCACGAACCTCAACTGGGCGGCCCCACGCAGGCCACTCTGGCGCAGGCACTGAATTTATGTGCCCACTGTTGATTACCACGTAAAACTGACCCGGCGGTTTCATCTAAATCTGACCCACCGGTTTATGCGCGCGTCGATCTCCCTGCCTAAAAATGCAGCAGGATAGTCAATCAAGGGTGGGTCAGATTTCGATGCAATTCACCCCCACAAATGGGTCAATTCTGGATGGTCGTCAACACGCCCTCGAATCGCTCGAGGCTTCAACCGTCGAGACGTCACCCGGCATGACGACGAGTTCTGAAAGCGGCAACCTTCATCCGGTTTCCGCACACGGCCATGCTGCACCAGCGTCGTCGGTGCGACTTCGTGATGTCCTGGAACAGCAGCGTGCAGTTGTGACCCTCGCACTGACGCACGAGGGTGGGATCGACATCCACTAGCAGCCGGGCGAGCGCTTCCGCCACCGGGAGCAGCAAGCCGGGCGCATCGAGCGCTCCAGCTTGCCTTTCGATCCGGAAGTCCTTGGCGCTCGCATCCCACCGCAACTCCGCGGGCCGCTGGCCGCGCGCCAGCACCTGGTTCACGACGGCCGGGTCAGCCCACCGGCCGACTCGGCGAGCCTCCACCAGGGCCCGCGCGCTTGCACGTAGCTCGCGCGCAAGCGCCAGCAGACCCCGGGGTACCCGCTCCGGCTCTACGGGCAAGGCCCCGACGGTCCTGAGCCAATCCACCACGCTCTGGTCGCTTGAGAGCACCTCACGGTGCAGTGGCCCCAGCCCGTACTCCGTGTTGATGAAGTCCAGCGCCAGGTTATCGCCAACCAGACGCGGTGCCGTCTCTTCGATGTTGTGTTCGCTCATGGCAGGTCTCAGCTTGGACTCAGGATGAGTGTAACTTGCAAATCAACATTTGACAGGTTACAACATAGGATGTAACCTTGATTTGCGGTTTTTAAGGTTACAACGTAAGTACAAAGGGTCGTGCCTTTTGACCCCGCCCTTCTTCCCCACTCTGAGGATCATTGCCATGCAGCTCAACCATCTCATCGCCGCAGCGGGCGCCGCAGGCGCCATCGCGACCGGCGCCGTCCAGGCCGCTGACTATCGCGCCGCCGCCGCACCGCCGGTCACGTTCCACTACGCCCAGGTCGACAACGTCAAGGTGTTCTACCGCCAGGCTGGCAATCCGGCCGCGCCCACTGTGCTGCTGCTGCACGGCTTCCCCACCTCGTCGTTCATGTACCGCGACCTGATCCCGATGCTGGCGAAGCGCTACCACGTGATCGCGCCGGACATGCCTGGCTTCGGTCTCACCCAGGCACCCGAGCAAGGCAAGTACACGTACACCTTCGACCAGCTCGCGAAGACGATGGAAGGTTTCACCAACGTGCTCGGCCTCGAGCGCTATGCGCTCCAGGTCTTCGACTACGGCGCGCCGGTCGGCTGGCGTCTTGCCGCCGCCCGTCCTGAACGCGTGACCGCGCTGATTTCACAGAACGGCAACGCCTATGAGGTGGGCCTGGCCGAAGGATGGATCCCGATCCAGAGGTACTGGAAGGATCCCTCCCCCGCCAACCGTGAAGCGGTGCGCCAGTTCGTGACACCGGAAGCGATCAAGTGGCAGTACACGCACGGCGTCAAGGACCTGAGCCGTGTCGCGCCCGACAGCTACCTGCTGGATGCAGCGCTGACAGCGCGCCCGGGAAATGTAGACATCCAGCTGGATCTGTTCCTCGATTACGCCGACAACGTGGCCCAGTACCCGCAGTTCCAGGCCTACTTCCGCAAGCACCGCCCGCCGGTCCTCGCGGTTTGGGGCAAGAACGATCCGTTCTTCCTGAACGAAGGCGCCGAGGCCTTCAAGCGCGATGTACCTGACGCGGAGGTCCGCTTCTTCGACACCGGGCACTTTGCGCTGGAGACCCACGTGAACGAGATCGGCCCGGTAATCCTGGACTTCCTGGACCGGAAGGTCGCACGGACCCGGTGACGGCACCCATCGCAGGTCGATGCACCGAACCCGATGTGGACTGGCAACCGCCGGGCATCGGGTCGGTTGTCCGCCGAGACCGAGAGCAGTCGCTGACAGCGACTCTCCCATCAGACCCAGCAGCCCCGACTCCCACCACCCGGACCCCACGAGGACCCGCCCGGCTCTGAAGCAGGCCGCTACTGACCCGCGGGGACTCGAGGCAAGACCAGCGGATTGGGGCTTCGCACGCCGTCAGTGCAGCGTGACGACGATGGGCGCACCCTTCATGATGATCATCGTGTGCTCGTACTGTGCGGACTGTTGATTTCCACGTAAAACTGACCCGGCGATTTCATCTAAATCTGATCCACCAGTTTATGCGCGCGTCGATCTCCCTGCCTAAAAATGCAGCAGGTAGCCATATAAGAATTGGTCGGATTTCGATGCAATTTACCCCCGCGAGTGGATCAATTCTGGATGGTCGTCAACAGGTAGGAAGTGCGGCGTGCAGAAAAGCCGGTGTCAGACGACACCAGCAGCCGACCTGCGAGTAAGGTCGGGCGCCACCATGTTCGTTGAGGCTGTAGAAAAACCCGCTTCATCGTCCGTTTACATGCCGTGGTTATGATCGGTCATCGCTTCGACGGAGC
>NZ_JBHYCQ010000008.1:0-206457 GCF_051861465.1 Methyloversatilis sp.
TCCGGCTTGGACTGGACGATCTTGCCCTTGCCCGCGTCCCAGGTGATGAAGTTGCCCATGCCGCCGTGGCTGCCCGGGGCCGGGTACATCGACAGGGTGGCGCCGACGTACGGCTGACCGGCGGTGTATTCAACACGGAATGGCTCGTAATCCATGCAGACGTGGTTCGTCGGCACGTAGAACAGGCCATTCTTCGGGTTGAACGAAGCCGGCTGCTGGTCCTTCGAACCCAGCGCGGCCGGGCAGATGCCCTTGCTGTTCACATCTTCGCCGTTCAGCCGCGTCGAATACTTGGCCACGACCTGCGGGCGGCCGGTCTTCATGTCGACGTGCGTGGCCCAGTTCACCTTCGGGTCGAATTTCTCGGCCACGAGCAGTTCGCCGGTCACGCGGTCGAGCGTGTAGCCGAAGCCGTTGCGGTCGAAGTGCACGAGCGCCTTGCGCTTCTTGCCCTTCACGTCGATATCGGCAAGGATCATTTCGTTCACGCCGTCGAAGTCCCACTCGTCGTGCGGGGTCATCTGGTAGGCCCAACGCACCCAGCCGGTATCGACATCGCGTGCCCAGATGGTCATCGACCACTTGTTGTCGCCCGGGCGCTGCGACGGGTTCCAGGTCGAGGGGTTGCCCGAGCCGTAGTACATCAGATTTTCGGCCTGATCATAGGAGTACCAGCCCCAGGTCGAACCGCCACCGATCTTCCACTGGTCGCCCTGCCAGCTCTTCAGCGACGAATCCTTGCCCACCGGCGCCATCTTGCCGTTGGTGAAGGTCATCGTCTTTTCCGGGTCCATCAGCATTTCGGCGTCGGGGCCGGTGCTGTAACCCTTCCAGACCATCTTGCCGGTGTTGATGTCGTAGGCCGCCACGAAGCCACGGACACCGAATTCACCGCCGGAAATGCCGGTGATCACCTTGTCCTTGAACACATGCGGCGCCTGGGTATTCGTTTCGCCGATCTTCGGGTTGCCGTTCTTGATCGACCACAGCACCTTGCCGGTCTTGGCATCGAGTGCGACGAGCGTCGTGTCGGCCTGCTGCAGGAACACCTTGCCTTCGGCGTAGGCGAGACCGCGATTGACCGTGTCGCAGCACATCACCGGAATCACCGACGGATCCTGTTTCGGCTCGTGTTTCCAGACGATCTTCTGGGTTTCCAGATCGATCGCGAACACCTTGTTGGGGAAGGGCGAATGCACGAACAGCATGCCGCCGATGACCAGCGGACCACCTTCGTGACCGCGCAGCACGCCGGTCGAGAAGGTCCAGGCAACCTTCAGGTCCTTCACATTCTTCTTGTTGATCTGGTTCAGCGTGCTGTAACGCTGGTTCTCGAAGTTGCCGGCCTGCATGGCCCAGTTCTTCGGGTCCTTGATCAGCTTGGCGACATCGGCGTTGGCCAGGGCGGTCCCCGGAATTGCGAGCGCGGCCACCCACAGCGGCACTTGCTTGAACTTGTTGGACATTGGCTTCTCCTTGTTGCTATCTATTAACCGGGGCGTTTTGCAGGGTGAAACGCAACCGCCGGCCCGAGAGGTCATAAGTGACTCGCCTCAATCGGGTTATGGGTTTTATAGCATGGCAAACTGCAACGGCAGGAGATTCTCCCCGGGGTAGGTGAACCATCTCCCGTCGATTGGGAAGTCTTCCCCGTCAAATAGATAGCGTTTTCCCGGGTTGGTCCGGGCGGGGGCAAAAAGTCGCGTTCAGCCGGACCCGCGAGACGGACTGTTGCATGATGCATCGCCGCCCGACAGCGCAGCGAATCGCTGCGTCACGCCGCAGGGCGTGGCGGACGGAGGTCGGGTCGGTAGGCCCAGGCGAGGCACAGCAGTCCGAGCAGCGCCGGCACCCAGCCCAGTTCCGTGGGCACCGATTGCTGACGCGCGAACGCCGGATCGACCAGCGCACCGGCCAGTTCGTCGGGCGAAGCGAGTGCCTCGTAGCGCATGCCGGTCTGGGTGGCCAGATCGCGCAGGTGTGCGCCCTTCAGGTTCGACAGGTGCTCGGTGCCGCTGGCCCGCGTGCTTTCGATTGCCTGACCGGACTCGTCGACCATGGTCTCCTGCGCCGCGCTGCCGCTGCGCCCGCGCGAGGCCGTATTGCTCTGCACCACCTCGTCGGCCTTCCAGTAGCCGAGCGGCCGGCCATCGAGGTCCAGCTTCGGAATCGGGCTCAGCGTGGCGCCACCGGTACCGACGATCAAGCCCTTCACCAACCCCGGTTCGCCGTCGAAGGACGGGCGCATCTTCGGATTCAGCGGTGGCGCTTCATGCCCATCGGTCACGAACACCAGCGACGGCGGCTGTTCCATGTCGCGCAGCGCACGAATCGACGAGAACAGGCCCTTCGACACCTCGCTGGCGCCGGCCCACGACATCTGGCCATCTATATTGGCCAGCGTCGCCAGCAGTTCGTGATAGTTGCCGCACACTTCGACCGGCGTCATCAGCGCCAGCAGGCGGTACTCCGAAAACACCCCCCAGCCGATGCGCGAACCGCAGGGCAGGGTGCGCAACGACTGGCCGAGACTGTGCTTGGCGTAGTCGAGCCGGCTGACCGGTTTGCCGTCGAGTTCGTAATCCCGCGTATTCATGCTCTGCGTGATGTCCATCACGACCATGTGGTGATAGCTGCGACCGGGCAGCGGCAGCGGCGGCAGCGCGACGGCGACCGCAAACAGCAGCGCCGCCAGACTGAGCGGCAGCGCGTGCGCGCTGCGCGCGCGGGCCAGCAGCACCGCAGGCGAAAACATCATGGCAGCCCCAGCGTGAAGGCCTTCATCGTCGTCACCGCGCGCTCGCTGTTCTGCGGCAGCGGCGGCGCTTCCGTCAGCACCTCCTCGCGCTCGGGGGCGAGACGCAGCGTGCGTTCGAGGTTGTACTTCGCGTCCCAGTGGTGCGGATTGCGCTGCAGCAGTTCGCGATAGCTGGTCTTGGCCAGTTCAGCCAGCGGCAGCGAACGGCCGATTTCCTCCGGGCCGTACTTCAGCGCCTCGCGCAGATGCAGGTTGCCGAGGTTGTACAGCACCGCCTCCAGCAGCGCACCCTCGGTCGCGCGCGACAGCGTCTTGTAGGCACGTACGGCACCTTCGTAGTCGTTGCGCGCGGCCAGTGACAGGGCGCGGGCGAATTCCGCTTCCGGCGTGGTCTGCATGGCCGCGGCATCGACGGCCGTGGTGAGCAGACGGTTGAAGTCGCGCGCCTGCGACAGCCGGTAGGCTTCGTAGGCCGAAAACAGCAGGCTCAACACGAGCAGGATGACGAGCGGCGTGCCCGCCTGGCGAAGTTTCATGATGGAAGGTCCTGTGTCCAGGCCGGTCTCGTCAGCAGGCGACTGGCCAGCGCGAGGGCGCCGGCCAGCAGTGCCAGCGCGAAGAACCAGGCCGAGAAGTCGCGGCGCGGAATGCGTTCTGCGTAGTCGAGTGGCAGGTTCTGCTGGCGGTCGACCTCGGCCACCGCCTGCTTGACCGCTTCGGGGTCTTCGGCTTCGAAAGCCTGATAGGGCACGCCGGTCGATTTCAGGAAGGCGTGCAGCGCTGCCTCCGGCATGTTGCCGTCGTCCGGGTCGCCGTTCAGTCCCTGGCTGAGGGCGGAGCGGATGAATACCCAGTACACCGCGACCCGGTTCTTGTTCAGCGCGCGGGTGATGCGTTCGCGCATGTCGGGATCGACCTGGGCAGCGCCGTCCGATACCAGCAGCAGGATGCGGCTGCCCGAGTAGGCGCGCCGCTCGAACTGTTCGGCCCCTGCCAGCAGGGCGCGACCGATGTCGGTTTCCGACAGGCCGCGGCCGATGCCGCCGGCTTCGATCGCCGCCTGCACCACGTCGCCGTGCTGTGTGAACGACACCACTGCCATCGGCGTCGAGCTGAACAGCAGCAGCGCGTAGCGGTCTTCCGGTCGCCGTTGCGCGAAATCGCTGAGCAGCCGGCGCGCCACCTTGCCCTTGGATTCGTGCGACGAGTCGATGACCGGCTGCCGGCCCTTGGGCACCAGGGGTTCATCCATGCTGCGGCTGCGGTCGAGCACGATGGCGATTTCGGCGCCGCGACCGGTGCGCTGCAGCTCGGTGGCCGGCTGGCCGATGCCGGCCACACCGATGATGGCGGCCAGCATGGCGAGCGCCGCCGCAATGCGCCCGCCGCGCAGCAGCGCATCGCCCAGGCGATCGCGTGGCAGCCAGTCGATGCAGGCGTAATCGAGCGTATGGCGACGCCGCGGCCACAGCGGCAGCAGGGCCAGCGGCAGCGCGAGCAGCCACAGCGGCGACGCGAATTCGAGTCCGCCAAAAAGGCCACCAAGCAGACCATTCACCGCATCGTTCATGCCAGCGCCTGCCGTTCGAGCCTGGCCACGCGCGCACACAGTGCAGCCGGTTCCTGGCCATCGACCGGGTGGTCGGCAAAGAAGCGCTTCTGCGAGGCCTCGAAAAAGCGTTCGAGCTCGGACTGCAGCGGCGCCAGCCATGGCGCGCGGGCCAGCAGTGACGCCAGGTTGTGACCGCGCACCACATGACCGGCCGTTTCGTCGAGCGCGCGGTGCAGGCGTTGCCAGATCGCGGTCGATCCCGGGTCGAGGTGACGCATGTCGCGCGCTGCACGGGTGAACGGCAGGCTGTTGCGCGCGCGCAGCTGGCGCAGCACGTACAGCGCGAGCCAGGCGGCCGCCAGCGCAGCGGCGGCGTACAGCGCGAAATGCAGTCGCCGCTCCAGCGACGCGGTGTCGATGCGCGGCGCCTCGGCGTCCGGCCGCATTTCTTCCAGGCCGGCACGTGCCAGCACGACAGCCGGCGTCAGCGGCGCGACGGTCACCGGCAGCACGCCTGTTTCCAGGCGCACGCCGGGCGTTTTCGTCGGCAGGTCGAGCGCCGGCAGGTCGAGCGCCCGCAATTCGTCCGGCACATTGATGATCTGGTAGTCGATGACCAGCCAGCGCCGGCCGGCCGCATCGCGTTCGATGCGCACATCGCGCCGCTGGAACCAGTTGCCGACCCGTTCCAGCTCGGGCAACGCTTCGGGATCCAGCTGGCGACCTTCGTGGTCGAGCGCGACGCGCTGGGTGATGACGTCGCCGATGACGTGGCCGAACGGCCGCAGCGGCTGCACATCGGGCGCGATCGACAGTGCCGCGGCCTGGGGAGCTGCCGGCGGAGCGTCCTGCACGGTCTCCCGAGCCGCTGCCTGAGCTGGCGCAGCAGCGTCCTGCGCATGACAGGGGCCGAACGTCAGCAGGGCCAGTGCTGCGCCAAGGCTGAGCAGGCGCAGTCTCCAGTAGGTGGGTTGCATGTCAGACAGCCTCGAAGAAATAGCGCGACAGCGCGTCCGCATCGAACGCGCCGGTCATGTAGAAGGGTCGCATGCCGCGGTCGGCGAACAGCTTCTGCAGATCGGCACGACGCTGTGCGAAAGCGTCCTTCCAGCGCCGGCGGATGACCGGGCGCAACCACAGTCCGCGACGGCGACCTGTTTCGATGTCGCGCAACGCAAGCAGGCCGTCGCCGTCCGGTGCACGCGGCTCCACTTCGTCCCAGATGACCAGCGGCACGACGTGTGCGTGCGACAGCAGGTCGAGCGCCTTGCCCAGTTCCGGCAGCGGCGCGTGGAAGTCGGATGCCACGAACACCAGTGCCTGCCGGCCGGCGATGCGCATGCAGGCTTCGGCCAGACCGGCGCTCGACGGCTGATCGGCACGGGTGCGCAGCAGCGCATCGGCAATCATCAGGCCGGCGCCGCGCGAGCGCATCGGCGCCAGCATCAGGTCGGTGCGTTCGGTGCGGTCGAACGCCAGCAGGCCGACGGCGTCGCCCATGCGAAAACTAGAATCGCCGAGCGAGCGGGCGAACTCGGCCAGCCGTTCCAGCTTGGTGGCGGTCGAGCCGAACGCCATCGACGCCGATACGTCGGCCACCAGATAGACCGGGATGCCGGCGCGCTGGCGCGTCACCCGGACCAGCCAGCGCTGTTCCGGATCGCGTACGCTGGCACGCAGGTCAAGGCGGCGCGGGTCCGGCCGGTCGAACAGCGTCTGGTGGGCGATGAATTCCTGCCCGCTGCCCGCCGTCACGCTGCGATGCGCACCTGGCCGCTGGCCGCCGACGCGTCGCGGCATGCGGTAGTGGAAGTCTTTCGGAGCGTTCATGGTGACGGTCTTGCCCGTTGCCCGATCAGGGCGTGGCAACCCGTTCCAGCATCTGCGATACCAGCGCATCGGCCAGTTCGGCGCGGCGCAGTTCATAGACCGGCGTGAAGAACACGCGGTGCACCAATGTAGACGGCAGCACGGCGCGCATGTCTTCCGGTGTCAGGTAGTCGCGGCCGTCCATCCAGGCCACCACGCGTGCGGCACGCATCAGCATGCCCATGCCGCGCGGGCTGGCGCCCGCCAGGATCAGGCGCGACATGTCGACGCCGTCGATCTGCAGGCCGTACTTCACCGGGTCGCTGGTGGCGGCCCAGATGTCCATCGCGTAGCGCTGCAGCGCGTCGGTCGCGCTGACCGAACGCTGGATCGCCGCACCGATGGTGTTCATCTGCATCCAGTCGACGACGCCGGGCGTCACCGTGTCGATCAGCGCATCGGTGTCGTGGAAGCGCGGGTCGAACACCAGCGCGCGCCGCGTGTCGTCGTCCGACGGCGTCAGCATGCGCAGTTCGAACATGAAGCGGTCGCGCGCGGCCGAGGCCAGTTCGAAGGTTTCTTCCTTCTCGACCCGGTTGCGGTCGGCGAATACGGTCATGTGCGGAAAGCTGTATTCGCGATTGAACGCCGACAGCGTGCGTTCGGCCATCGCGCGCAACAGCAGCGACTGCACCTGCGGGCGGGCGCGGTTGATTTCATTGAAGAAAAACGTCGTGAGTCGCTCGCCGTGCCGGAGCAGCGGGCCCGGCTCGATGCGCGGTTTGCCCTCGTTGTCTACATAGGTGTGATAGACGAGGTCGTTGGGCATCAGGTCGACCGTGCCTTCGACGCGCTCGAAGTCGCCGCCGATGGCGCGGGCGAAGGCGCGCAGCACCGTCGTCTTGCCGACGCCGACATCGCCTTCGAGCAGCACGTGGCCGCGGGCGAACAGCGCCACATTGATCAGACGCAGGGTGTCGTCCTGGCCGACGATGGCGCGACGCACCTCTTCTTCAACGCGCAGCGCAAGGCCGCGCCAGTCCTGCAAGGCTTCCTGGGAGAGCATCAACTTGGGTTCCGGCGACGTTTATGGACGGGTGATTTGCCCCGAACGATACAAGGTTTGCCGGTGAGACGCATGTTGCAGCGCGCCGGACAAGTGCTTCGCAAACGGCGTGGGACCTCCTGATACATGCAGATACCGACCGCTGCGCGGCCCGGATGAACCTCGGCCTCCGTCACGGGTCGATCCATGGATGGGCGAATGCAGCCGCGGGCTGCAGCGCGTCTTCAGAAGCCGGGAGCGACCGGCGGCTCCGTCCGTGGAGGACCTGCTGATGAATGCCGTACCGACCGAAACCGCCCTGCTGGGCGGCGGCTGTTTCTGGTGCCTGGAGGCGGTGTTCAACCGTGTCGAAGGCGTGATCGAAGTCGAACCGGGGTATGCCGGAGGTCCGGTGCCGAATCCGACTTACGAACAGGTGTGCGGCGGACGGACCGGTCACGCCGAAGTGCTGCGCATTGCGTTCGATACGTCGATCATCGGCTTTGCCGAGTTGCTCGAGGTGTTTTTCGCGCTGCACGATCCGACCACCGAAGACCGGCAGGGCAACGATATCGGCACCCAGTACCGATCGGTGATCTTCTGCCGCGACGGCGTGCAGGCGGCGACCGCCCGGAACGTCATCGCGCAGCTGACCGACGCGCAGCGCTTTGCTGCGCCCATTGTCACCCGGGTCGAAGGCGACGTCACGTTCTGGCCGGCCGAGCTCTGGCATGTCGGTTACTACGACCACAATCCGATGCAGCCCTACTGCATGGCCGTGGTGGCACCGAAGATCGACCGGTTGCGCCGGTTGTTCGCGACGCGCGTCAAGACACGGGTCTGCTGACCGTCGATCGCAGTCGGCGGCGCGCGATTGCGTGCCAACAGTCCCCGACAGCGGTGACCGGCGCGTCAGCCGGGTAAACTGCGACCTTTCAATTCAACCAACGGAACGAAAAATGTCTGCCATCACCACCGAAAGCGGTCTCATCATCGAAGACATCACCCCGGGCAGCGGCGCCGAAGCGGTTGCCGGCCAGCGGGTCAGCGTGCATTACACGGGCTGGCTGACGGACGGCAAGAAGTTCGACTCGAGCAAGGACCGCAAGCAGCCCTTCGGTTTCAATCTGGGCGCCGGCCAGGTCATCGGCGGCTGGGATGAAGGCGTGGCGGGCATGAAGGAAGGCGGCGTGCGCAAGCTGACCATTCCCCCGCATCTGGGCTACGGCGCGCGCGGTGCCGGCGGTGTCATTCCGCCGAATGCCACCCTAGTTTTTGAGGTCGAGCTGTTGAGCGCGGGCTGATTGCACAGGCTCCTGCAACTGCGCGGCCGGTTCACGCGCTGGCCGCTGGCCGCCTTTTTTTGCCTGTTCGCCTGCCTGTCTCCGGTCGGTGCCGCCGAGCCGGCTGTTGACGATGCCGCGGTGGTCGATGACATGCGGGAGCGGCTGCCGGACGACGACTCGCCCGCAGCGGCTTTCGGTCGCCTGCCGTTGCGTCCGAACGCACTGCCCGACGACGTGAACGACATGCTCGAACGTCACGCGCGCTCGCTGGTGCTGCGCGAGGCGCTGACCGACGAACGTGCGCAGCGCCGGCTGCTGCGCCGGGTGCGGCGCGAGGTGACCGAACTGCTGTCGACCGAAGGCTATTTCACGCCGTCGGTCGAGATCGACGGCGACCCGCCCGCACTGGTCATCGAACCGGGGCCGCGCGCGGTCATCGGCCGTGTCGACATCGAGTTCGAGGGGGCGGTGGCCGATGCCGAAGCCGAACGCGCCGAGCGACGCGACGAACTGCGCCGCAGCTGGCGCCTGGCCGAGGGGCAGCCGTTCCGCCAGTCCGACTGGTCATCGGCCAAGCAGAACCTGCTCGACGCGCTGACCTCGCGTGACTATGCCGCGGGCGCGCTCATCGAAAGCCAGGCCGAGGTGGATGCCGTCGCCGCCCGGGTCGACTTGCGGCTGCGGCTCGACAGTGGTCCGGCTTTCCGTTTCGGTGATATCGAGGCGACCGGGCTGGCGTTGCATGACCTTGATCTGGTGCGCCGCTATTCGACCGTGCGGGCCGGCGACCCGTATTCCACCGACGCCCTGCTGGCGTTCGAACGCGCTTTGCTGTCGTCGCCCTACTTCGGTTCGGCGCAGATCAGCGTCGATCGTGATCCGGCCGCGGCCGCGGCCACACCGGTGCGCATCGCCGTGGCCGAAGCCAGTTCGCGCCGTCTGTCGTTCGGTGCCGGCCTGAGCAGCAACACCGGCTATCGCGCCGAGGTGGGCTGGTCGGACAACAATCTGTTCAAACGCTCCTGGCTGTTCAATACCGCCGTGCGTCTCGAACAGTTGCGCCAGATCGCCTTCGCCGACGTGCTGCTGCCGCCGGCCGCCGATGGCTACCGTGACAGTTTCGGCGCGTTGGCCGAGAACGCCGACATCCAGGACCTGGTGACCAAGCGCGTTGGCATCGGCGCGGTACGCGCGCGCATTCGCGGCAACATCGAAATCCGCCATTCGATCAGCCTGCAGCGTGAACAGCGCGAAATCGACGGTCTGGTCACCCGTACGCAGAAGTCGCTGGCACTGAACACCTCCTGGACCTGGCGCGAGGTCGATGACCTGTTCGATCCGCGCAGTGGCTGGGTGCTCAACGCGCAGATCGGTGGCGGTGTCGAAGGACTGCTGTCCGACACCAATTTCCTGCGTACCTATATGAAAGGGCAGTGGTTCATACCGGTCGGCGAACGCGACCAGATCATCCTGCGCGGCGAAGCCGGCCTGACCAGCGGCAAGGCCGACGCGCTGCCGCAGGATTTCCTGTTCCGGGCCGGCGGCTCGAATTCGGTGCGCGGCTACGACTACCTGAAGCTCGGCGTGCGCGAAGGCAACGCCATCGTGGGTGGCCGCGTGCTCGGCGTGCTCAGTGCCGAGTACGTGCACTGGTGGTCGCATCAGTGGGGCAGCGCGGTGTTTGTCGACGCGGGCGACGCCACCGACAGCCGCAAGGATTTCGACTTCGCCTACGGCGCTGGTGCAGGTGTGCGCTGGCGTTCGCCGGCCGGCCCGATCGCGTTCGACATCGCCTACGGTGAACGCGAACAGAGCTGGCGACCTCACTTTTCGTTGGCGATTGCCTTCTGATGAACGCGCCCGATCAAGCCCCGCAACCCGTGACGCCGCGCCGCAGCCTGCGCGCGCGCAGCCGCGTGCGCGGCACCGGCATCGCACTGACCGACGTCGCGCTGATCGCGCTGCCCTTTCTGCTGCTGTACTGGCTGCTGACGACTGCGGGCGGCCTGCGCACCATCGCGGCCGGCGCGCAGTGGGCGGTGCCGGCACTGCAATCGGTCAAGGTCGAATCCGGCAGCCTGTGGACGGCGCCGCGGCTGGCTGAAGTGATCTACGACGACGGCACGCTTCGCGCCGAGATCACATCGCTGGCGCTCGACTGGGCGCCGGCTGCGGCGCTGTTCGATCGCCGGCTCGACATCGCGCGTCTGTCGGCCGGGGATGTGCGCGTTGCCACCGCATCCAGCGACGCGCCGCCGACCACGCCGTCCAGTCTCGCGTTGCCACTCGCGCTGAAGGCAAGGCTGGACATCGCGCGCATCGTGCTGGCCGACTACGCGACGCCGAGCGTCGACGGCATCGTACTGACCAACGTGACGGCGGCCATCGATTCGGATGGCGTGACGCACCGACTGGACGAGGTCGCCGTGACCACGCCGTGGGGTGCGCTGGCCGGTGCGCTCGCGCTGGTCGGCGACGCGCCGTTCGCGCTGTCCGGCGAACTTGCCTTCACCGGGCCGGACTACGCGGCGACTGCCGCGCTGGGCGGCACGCTGGTCGACGGCGCCACCGCCGCGCTGCGCGCCGAAGGTTTCGGGCTGTCCGGTCAGGCCGATGTGATTGCCCGGCCCTTCGTCGAACAGCCGCTGACCGCACTCAAGCTGGCGCTCGACGAATTCGATCCGCAGCGCCTGAACGCCGCCGCTCCGGCCGGTCGCTGGACGGTCGAGGCGGATCTGCAGTCGCGCGACGGCGCGGCGCTTTCCCTGACCGGACCGCTGACCGCGCGCAATCGTGAACCCGGTCGCATCGACCAGAACCGGGTGCCGGTGAGCGCGTTGTCGGCACAGGTCGAAGCGAGCCCGACACAGGTCGATCTGCGCGACCTGCTGATTGAAATGTCCGGCGGCGGCGACATCCGCGGCGAAGCCGGCTGGCGCGCCGAAGGCGATCTGCCGGTGCACGCGGCGCTGGTGCTGCGCGATGTGGATGCCGCCGCGCTGCATGGGCAGGGGCTGGCGACGAAGCTGGGCGGTCGCATCGACATCAGCGCGTCGGGCGAGCGCCAGCAATTCGACATTGCGCTGACTGATCGCGGCGCCAGCCGCATCGCGCTCGATGCGCGCGGCGATGTGGCGCAGCAGCTGCTCACGCTGGAGCGGGCCCGGGTGTCGGCGCGCGGTGCCGAATCCACGCTGGCCGGCACCTTGAAGCTGGACGACACGCTCGCCTTCCGGCTGGCCGGCGAATTGCAGAAATTCGACCCGTCGGCATTCGCGCGCGTGCCGGCGGCCCGTCTGTCGGCGAAATTCTCCGCCGACGGACAGATCAAGCCACAGATCGATGCGCAGCTGGCGCTCGACTTCGCGCCCAGCACGCTGATGGGCGAGGCGCTGGCGGGTGCGGTCAAGGGCCGGCTGCAGGGCCGGCGGCTGTCCGGGATCGACATCGCACTCGACTGGGCGGGCAACCGGCTGGCGGCGCAGGGCGCCTTCGGCGGCCGGGCCGGCAAGGCAGACGATGTGCTCGACTGGTCGCTGGACGCCCAGCGTCTGGCGCCGCTGCGTGCGCTCACCGGGCTGGAACTGGCTGGTCGCCTCTCCGGCAGCGGGCGCCTCGCCGGTACGCTGGACGCGCCTTTCGGCACGCTGACACTGGCTGCGCGCGCACTCAAGCTGGGTGAGCTGGGCAGCGTGGCCAGCGCCGACGTCAGTGCCGAACTTGCGCCCGGTGCCGACGGGCGCATGACCTTGAAGCTGGTGGCGAGCGATCTGCGCAGCCCGTCCGCACCGGCGCCCATCGAGGCGGTACGGCTGGACATCGATGGCACGCGCGCGGCACACCGCCTGTCGGTCAGCGTGAAACTCGCCGATCAGCCGGCGGAACGTGGCGATGCGCCGCTGCGCCAGTCGCTCGACCTTGCGGCGCAGGGCGCACTGGTGTCATCCGGTGACGGCCCGTCCTGGACCGGGCGCATCGATCAGCTGGCGCTGGTGCTGTCGCCCGAACTGAGTGCCACGCTGGTTCGCCCGGCGTCGCTGTCGGCGTCGGCGCAGCGCGTGGCCCTCGATGACGCGACGCTGGCGCTGACCGGCGGCGGCGAAGTGGTGCTCGCGCGCACGCTGTGGACGCCGGAGCACCTCGATGCCAGCGGCCGCATGCGCGGCTTTCCGCTGCGCCTTGTCTGGCGCGACCGCGACGCCGGCATCGCAGTCCGTGCGCCACTGAAGCTGGGTGCCGACTGGGCGGTCGGTGCCGCGCTGACCGGCGGCGAAGGGTTGAGCGGCCGGGTCGCCGTGTTCCGCGAAAGCGGCAACGCGGTCATTTCGGGTGAAGGCCGGGTTGAACTTGCCTTCGATGAGGCGCGCGCGCAGATCGATTTTGCCGGCCAGTCGGCCGCCGTCACGGCACGCATCGCCGGCCCCGACGTCGGCCAGCTGCAGGCTGCGGTGCGCGTGCCGCTGCGCCGCGACGGCAGCCTGTGGCTGCCTGACCTCGATGAGCAGACCACCGGCGAGGCCACGCTTGAGGTGCCGACACTGAACTGGATCGGTCGCGCGCTGCGGCTCGACATGACAACCGCCGGCAGCCTGAAGGCCAATGTGAAGATGGCGGGCCGGCTGCGGGCGCCGGAGCTGTCGGGGCGCATCGACGGCGACGGCCTGACCTTCCGGTTGGCCGACGAAGGCCTGCGGCTGGAGCGTGGCAGCCTGCGCGCGCAATTCGCCGGTGACCGGCTGAATCTCGACAGCCTGAGCTTCGAAAGCGCCAATGCGCGCGCGCCGGCCGATCCACGCCTGAATGCCGCGGCGTTGACGAAGGTGCCGGGCCGCCTCGCTGCGCGCGGCACGGTCGATCTGGCCACGGCGGCAGCCGACATCGCGATCGAGGTGCGCCGCTTCGTGCCGCTGCAAGGCGGCGAGCAGTGGCTCATGCTGTCCGGTGATGGCAGCGTGCGCGGGTCGGCCAAGGTCGGCATTGCGCTGCAACTGTCGCTGACGGCCGATGCCGGGCTGTTCACCGTGCCGGAGGAGTCGCCGCCGACGCTCGGCGACGACGTCGTGATGAAAGGTCGCAACGGCGGCGCCGCAAGCGGCCCGCCGCTGGCGCTTCAGATCGACGTCGATCTGGGCGAGCGGCTCTATTTCAAGGGGCGCGGGCTCGATACGCGGCTGGCCGGCCAGCTGGCGCTGCGCGATCAGGGGCGCGGCATCAGCGCCACCGGCAACATCCGCACGGTGGGTGGGCGCTATCGCGCCTATGGTCAGAACCTCGACATCGAACGCGGCGTCGTCAGCTTTCAGGGCTCGCTGGCGAATCCGGGGCTGAACGTGCGCGCCATCCGCCCGAACCTGCCGGTGCAGGCCGGCGTGGAAGTGAGCGGCACGGTGCAGCGGCCGCGCGTGCGGCTGGTATCCGACAGTGCGATGCCGGACTCCGAAAAACTGTCGTGGATCGTGCTCGGCCGCGGCCAGGAAACCGCCCGCGGCTCCGATTTGTCGATGCTGGCGACCGCCGCCGGCGCGCTGCTGGGCGGCGAGGGCGAAGGCATCACCGGATCGCTGGCCCAGGCGCTCGGTCTGGACCAGATCGCCCTGACCCAGAGTTCGATCGCCAGCGGTCCGCGCAGTCAGGTGGTCAGCAGTTCGCAGCGCAGCAGCACGACGGTCGGCGGCCAGGTGGTCAGCGTCGGCAAGCGGCTGACCAACAATGCGCTGCTGTCGTACGAACAGGGTGTGGCCGGCGCGACCAGCGTGGTCAAGCTGACCTGGACACTGACGCGCCATCTCGCGCTGATCGGCAGCACCGGCACCGAGCAGGCGGTCGATGTGCGCTACGTTTTTTCCTTCAAGTGACCGTTTTCCGCACTGCGGCCGAGACGGTACATCGAAGCCGATAACCATCAATTGTTTGATGCGTGACTAAAGTCTGGTGATCGACGCACGTAAACCAAAGTGTTATGTTTTTTGGTTTAAATCAGTGCTGAGTGCTGGCTCCGGATTGACCGCTAGATGAATTTCTCTTCTCCTGCCCGCGGGTTGCGCTCGTCCACCCTTACGGTGCTGCTGCTGACCGGCATCACTGGCGCGACGCTATCGTGGATGGCGTGGCACACCCTGCATGCGCAGGAACAGGCGCAGGCGCAAACCCGTTTTGATCGCAGCGCGGCTGAGGCGGAACGGGCGCTGACCGAAGCCATGGCCGACTACGAACAATTGTTGTGGGCAGGGGCTGCGCTGTTTTCCGCCTCGTCGGATGTCACGCGCGAAGATTGGCGGGCATTTGCCGACAGCGTGCAACTCGATACCCGCTTTCCCGGGCTCAAGGGTTTCGGTTTTGCACAGATGCTGACCCCTGCGGAGCGCGTCGCGCACGAAGCGGCGCTGCGTGAAACGGGGCGACCCGGCTATGCCATCCGGCCGCCCGGCGATCGCGACATGCTGACCTCCATCGTGTACCTCGAACCGGAGGTGGGCACCAATCTCGATGCGATCGGTTACGACATGTATTCGGAGCCGGTGCGTCGTGCGGCGATGGATCGTGCGGCTGACAGCGGCAAGGCCGCACTGTCGGGGGCGGTCACGCTGGTGCAGGACAGCGCAGCACCCCGGCCAGGGGCGCTGATGTATGTGCCTGTTTATCGAACGTCGCGCGGCTTGCATACGGTCGAGGCACATCGGGCGGCGCTGCGCGGTTTCGTCTATTCGCCATTCCGCATGAATGATCTGGTTCAGGCGGCGCTCGGTGACCGCGCCGCCGACATGGTGGTCGAGCTGTTCGATGGCAGGGCCACTGATGAATCGGCACTGCTGTTCGAGCGTCGTCGGGCCGTGCTCAAGAATCTTGCGGCCTACACGCCGAGCTTCGTCGAGACGCGCCCGATCGAAGTTGGCATGCACCGCTGGACCTTGCGCTTTTCGACCCTGCCGGCGTTTGACGTGGCCGCGCCGGCGAGCAAGGCCAATCTGGCCGCGGCCGCCGGTCTGGGACTGACCGTGCTGTTGTGCAGCACGCTGGCGGCGCTACTCGGTCTGCGCAGCCGGGCCGAAAATCTGGCACATCGCATGTCGGTCGCCCATCGCGAAAGCGAAGCGCGCATGCGCTCGGTCATCGAGGCGAGCGCGGAAGGTATCCTGATCTGCGACGCCACATCGGCGTCGCGTGTGCTCAGTGCGAACCCGGCCATCGGCGACATGCTCGGCATCGAAGCCGGTTTGCTGCAAGGCATGCCACTGACACAGCTCTTTTCGAGTCACGGCGACGTGACGCTGGAACGGCAGCTGCGCGACATCCGTCATGGCGACCGGCGGCTTCTTCGCTGCAACGTAAGCGCCGTGCATGCAACCGTTGGCGCTCGCACGATAGAGCTGGCGATCACGTCAACAGAAGAGCAATCCGAAGGCCTGCGCCTCATCATCATGGCGACCGACCTGACGGAACTGCTCGACGCGCAGCGTGCGGCGCGCGAATCCGACCTGCTCAATCAGGCTATTCTGGAGCACGCACCTTTTTGCGTGATCGCCACCGACACGACGGGCGTCATCCAGTCGATCAATCCGGCTGGCGAGCGGCTGCTGGGTTATGCGCGTCACGAACTGGTGGGCGTTGCCACGCCGGAATTGCTGCATCTGGACACCGAAATACATCAGCGCAGCGCGCAGCTGACGGCCGAAAAGGGAGTGCCGGTGCGCGGTTTCGAGGTGTTCGTGCTGCCGGTGCGCGAAGGCGATGTGGATGAGCGGGAATGGACCTATGTGCGCAAGGACGGTACACAAGTCCCCGTCAATCTGGCAATCAATGCATTGCGCGATGCGCTCGGTGACATTCATGGCTACATCGGTTTCGCCTACGACATCACCGAGCGCCGGCGCACCGAATCGTATGTCCGCCGACTGGCGCACCACGACACCCTGACCGGACTGCCGAACCGACTGCTGCTGACCGAACGCTTCGAGCGCTCGGTCGAACGGTCAAAGCGCAGCGGATTGCGAACCGCATTGCTCATGATCGACCTCGATCGTTTCAAGGACATCAACGACAATCTCGGCCATCACGCTGGCGATGCAGTGTTGCGCATGGTCGCCGGGCGTTTGCTGGCGACCGTGCGCGGCACCGATACGGCGGCGCGATTGGGCGGTGACGAGTTCGTCGTGCTGCTCGAAGAGGTCGACGACGCAGAAGCCGCCTGCGAATCCGCCCGCAAGATCGTGCACGCACTGTCGGTGCCGATGGACGTGACGGAACTGACGCTGACCATCACGCCGAGCATCGGGATTGCACTTTTTCCCGATCACGGCGTTGAACTTGAAGACGTGCTGCAGCGCGCAGACACCGCGATGTACCGCACCAAGCAGTCGGGCCGCAACGGCTTCACGCTGTACCAGCACGGCCACGCCTGAGCGGGTGGCGTGCGGCGTCAGGTGCGACGTTCGCCCAGGCTGCGGTCCAGCTTGTCTTCGACCTCACCGATGGCCGCCGCAAGCGAATTCACCGATTCGGCCGTCGTCTGCTGCATGGCCGCGCGCAGTTCGGCGAATTCCTTCTGCATCGCGGCGTTCAGTTCGGTGAAGCGCGACGCCTCGGCCTGATCCGCCAGCAAGCGCTGCTCGCGCAGTTCCTTGGCATGACGGCGTGCTTCGAGCAGGGTGGACGTGTGCAGCGTCAGCGTATAGGCGCCGAGCAGCACCAGCAGCAAGGTCGTGGCACCGAGCAGGATGATGCCGGCCGGTGCGTTGATCGTCGCCACCAGCAGCGACACCTCGACCGGCATGACCAGCACGCTCCAGTTGGCGATCACGAAGGCGGCGAGCAGGCCCATCACCAGTATTCCAAGTGCGCCGAGCAGTTTCATCCGTGTTCTCCCTTTTTCGTCATCGCACCATTGTCGTGCATGACCGGCCATCCCGCCATCGGCATCCGCCTACGCCGCGGCCGCCGAATGCATGCGCGCCTCGCGGATCGGCAGGTTGACCAGCGCTGCGATCGCCGCCAGCAGCGCATCGGCATACCACATCCACAGGTAGTTGCCGGTGTGCGCGAGCGCCAGCCCGCCCAGCCAGGCGCCGAAGAAGCCGCCGATCTGGTGCGACAGCAGCGTGAGGCCGAACAACGTCGCAAGATAGCGCGTGCCGAACAGCTTGCCGACCACGCCGGCGGTCGGCGGTACGGTGGCCAGCCAGGTCACGCCGAGACCGATGGCGAACAGGTAGAAGGTCCATTCGGTCTGCGGCGACGCCAGGTAGATCAACACCAGTACCGCACGCGACGCGTACATCCAGAACAGGATCATCTTGCTGCGCCAGCGGCCGACCGCCCAGCCGGCCAGCAGGCTGCCGGCGATGTTGGCCAGCCCGATCAGCGCCAGTGCAGTGCTCGCCACTTCGGCCGGCAGGCCGCACAACCCGACCTCGCCCGGCAGGTGGGTGATCAGGAAGGCAATGTGAAAACCGCAGGTGAAGAAGCCAGCGTGCAGCAGCAGGTAGCTGCGGTCACGCAGCGCATCGCGCACCGCATGGCGCAGGCCGCCGCTGCCATCGGACGCGGCGTGACTGACCACCGGCTCGCGTGCGCGCAGGGCGCGCGCCAGCGGCAGCGCGGCCAGTGCTGCGATGGCCAGCGCATACATCGCCCCCATCCAGCCCACGGTGGTGATCAGCTTCTGCGCCAGTGGCGCAAACACGAACTGGCCGAGCGAGCCGCCGGCGTTGATGATGCCGGCGGCCTGGCCGCGTTTCGCCGAATCGAGCTTGCGCGAGGCGGCGCCGATCAGCACCGAAAAACTGCCGGCGCCGGAGCCGGCCGCCGACAGCACGCCGAGCGCCATCATCATGCCGAAGCTGCTGTCCATGAAGGGCGTGAGCGCGCAGCCCAGCGCCAGCACGATCAGCCCGGTGGCCAATACACGGCCCGGCCCGTAGCGATCGGCCACCGCGCCGGCCACCGGCTGTATCGCGCCCCAGACGAACTGGCCGATCGCCAGCGCCAGGCTCAGGCTGACGATGCCCAGACCGGTGGACGTGTTGATCGGCGAAATGAACAGGCCGGACGATTGGCGCACGCCCATCGTGACCATCAACAGCAGGGCGGCACACAGCACGGCAGACAGGGCGGAGGGCATGGGAAAAGGCAGATGCAAGGTTCAAGATGCAAGGTACAAGGAAATGCGCCGCCGCGCGAAGTTCACTGTGCCGCTCAATTGCATCGCTGTCTTCTTGCCCCTTGAACCTTGCACCTTGTACCTTGCCCCTTGCCCCTTGCCCCTTGCCCCTTGCCCCTTGCATCTTGAGACTTGCATCTTGAATCTGCTTTCAACCACGGCGCTTTTCGTCGCCACCGCACTGGCGGAGATCGTCGGCTGCTATCTGCCCTGGCTGTGGCTGAAGGACCGCGCGCCGGTCTGGGTGCTGCTGCCGGCGGCGCTGTCGCTGGCGTTGTTTGTCTGGCTGCTGACGCTGCATCCGACTGCCACCGGGCGCGTCTATGCAGCATACGGGGGTGTGTATGTCTGCGTGGCCATCGCGTGGTTGTGGCTGGTCGACGGCGAGCGGCCGCATCTGTGGGACGTCGTGGGCGCGACGGTCGCGCTGGCCGGCATGGCCATCATCCTGTTCGCGCCGCGCGCCTGACCCTTGCTCCTTGAATCTTTAATCTTGAATCTTGCATCTTGAACCTTGAAGGCGCCCATCGGGCGCCGCTCTGAAACGGAGTGTCCATGGACCTGCAACTGAAGAACCGTCTCGCACTGGTGTCCGGCAGCACCGCCGGCATCGGCTACGCCATTGCCGAAGCGCTGCTGCGCGAAGGGGCGCGCGTCATCGTCAATGGCCGCACACCGGCGGCGGTCGACGCCGCCGTCGCGAAGCTGGGTGTCGGCGCGATCGGCTTTGCCGGCGATCTTGCCAGCGCAGCCGGCGCCGATGCACTGGCGAAGGCGCACGCCGACATCGACATCCTGGTGAACAACCTCGGCATCTTCGAGCCGAAAGCTTTCGAGGACATTCCCGACGCGGACTGGACGCGCTTCTTCGATGTGAACGTGCTGAGCGGCGTGCGGCTGTCGCGCCAGGTACTGCCCGGCATGAAGCGACGTAACTGGGGCCGCATCCTGTTCATATCGAGTGAGAGCGGCATCCAGATTCCGGCTGAAATGATCCACTACGGCATGACCAAATCGGCGCAGATCGCGATTGCGCGCGGTCTGGCCGAGTCGGTCGCCGGCACCGGCATTACCGTCAACAGCGTGCTGCCGGGTCCGACCCGCTCGCGCGGCGTCGAGGACTTCGTGCAGACGCTGGCCAATGAAAGCGGCCAGAGCTTCGAGGCCTTCGAAAAGGAGTTCTTCGAGAAGGTGCGCCCGACCTCGCTGATCAAGCGCTTCGCCGCGCCGGAAGAAGTCGCCGCGATGGTCGTCTATCTGGCCAGTCCGCTGGCATCGGCGACCACCGGGGCGGCCGTGCGGGTCGATGGCGGTACGGTGAAGGGCGCATTCTGAACTGCGTCACGGCACGCCACGAATAGCAGGGGAAACACGGTCTTCAAGGCTGTGCGGACTGAGGCGTCCTTGATAGTGTTCCGGTGCAACGCTTGCGCCGGCACGGTCGCCAAGGCCCGAACCGGCAGATGGATGTCCTTCATTTTCCGGGAGAAACCGATGAAACGCAGACTTGCCGCCTCATGGATCACCGCTTCGACTTTGTGCTTCGCCGCCGCGCCGGCGCTGGCCGCTGATTTCTACCTGGAGATACCGGACATCGATGGCGGTTCGGTCGTCGCAAACTTCGAAGACCAGATCGAAGTGATGTCTTTCAGCTGGAATGTGTTCAACACCGTGCAGCCCGGTTCCGGCAGCGGTGGCACGACGTCGCGGCCGGTGTTCGGTGATCTGGAATGGACGCAGGCGGTGAATCAGAGCATCCCCGATCTGTTTGCCGGGGTGGCTGGCGGCAGAGCCTTCGACGAGGTGGTGCTCAGCTTCGTCGAGCAGGGCGAGGAGCGACCGTATCGCTTCTTCACGATGACCTTCGAGGACGTCAGGCTGACCTCGCTGAGCCTGTCGGGGGCGTCGGGCGGCGATCCGCTCGCATCGCTCAGTCTGAGTTACACGGGCATCGAGCTCGCCTACATTCCTCAGGACAAGGACGGAAAGCTCCTCTCCCCTATCAAGGCGAACTGGGACCTGAACGGGGTGAAGGGCGACGCACGCGTACTGATGCAGCTTGCGTCACCCGAGACGCCCATCCTGCTCGACGTGTCGCAACCGATACCCGAACCGGAGCAGGCGGCCCTGCTGCTCACCGGTCTGGGCCTGATCGGCTGGCTGGCGCGCCGGCGCAGGCTGCAGCTCGGCTGAGTCTGCGGCTACAGGATGCCCTTGCCCTGAGTCCCCTGCGGCAGAAGCCCGGCCTCCGCGTCCGCGGCGGCCGGGCCAAGCAGGTTCCGTGGTCGGCGCAGCATGTCGAGCCAGGCGGCCAGGGCGGCCATCAGTGCGACGCCGCTCATGCCGGCCAGCACCTGCATGCCGGGTGAATCGCCGGACAGTGCGCCGGCCGCATCGGCCAGCGGAGCCAGCAGCACGCTCAGGCAGAACACCTCCAGCGAGTATCGGCCCATCAGGCACAGGATGGTCGCGACACCACGTTGCAGCCATGCACCCGGCCGGACGTAGCGCGCGGCGACCCAGGCAAGCGCGAGGAAGTGCAGCACGCGCAGCAGGTCGAGGTCGGTCTTGCTGATCGGGTAGATCCACTGCGCCACGGTCAATGGCATCACCGCGTCATGCAGCTCCGGTGCCCGCCAGGACAGCGACAGCACGAAGGAACCCAGCAGAAAGGCGCACGAGAGCGGCAGCAGCAGCCGGTCTACGGCGCGGCGGTCGATCGCGCGCTGGCGGATCAGCGGCCGCGGCCGCGCGCAGCAGGCACCGAGAAAGAACAGGAACTGCCAGGCCAGCGGGTTGAAGAACCACACGCCTTCCGGCGCCGCCGGCAGGTTGAGCCCGACGTGTTTTTCGAGCAGCCAGAGCAGCGCCGACGGCACCAACACCCACCACGGATGGCGCACCAGCAGCGGCAGCACACCGGCCAGCACCGCCATCAGGATCACGTACAGCGGGAGCGGGTCCATCAGCACGGGCTTGAACTGCAGCAACACGCCGCCGACCAGTGCCGCCTCGGGCTCGTTCAGGAAGTAGCCCAACCCCATTTCGCTGATGAAGTCACGCGTTTCGACCCGCGCATTGGCAACGAACACGACCGCCAGCAACTGCGCCAGCAGGAAGACGTGCGCCACGTAAAGTACCCACGCACGGCGCAGCGCCTTCAGCGCAGCCGGAAAATATCCATCGCGCACGTACACCCGGCCGTAGGCGAGCATCGCGCCGTAGCCGGCAAGGAAGACGAACAGCTCGGCCGCATCGCTCAGACCGAAGTTGCGCAGCGTCAGGTAACCCAGCGGGTTGCCGGGTATGTGGTCCCAGAACATGCAGACCAGCGCGATGCCGCGGAAGAAATCGATGCGCAGGTCGCGCGTGTAAGGAAAGTGGCCGGACATTGCGTGCAACTCCAGTCGTAAACAGTCGGGTGCACGGCTTGACGGTCGCGCGGACAGGACGCCGAAGGATAGAGCAAGGCGACGACGCCTTCCACGCAGGCCACGGGGGTCGGTAAGGGTGTCGTGTCATGACACCTTCAAGGGCACGCAGCCTGGCTCGACACCTCTGAGCAAGCGGGTTTCAGCGTACCTGCCTCAGCACCCACCCTGGTGCGGCACCGTACATCTGTACGGGTACCGGCCCGCGGCGGGTCGGCCTAAGCTCAGGTCCATCGCAGTGCAGCAAGCAGCTGTCCTCCCATCCGACCTTGAAGGAGCGCTCCAGATGACTCACCCTGTCGATCGTCGCAACGTCATCAAGAGCATGGGCGCGCTGGCCGCGTCGGCTGCGCTGCCGTTCTCCCTGCCGGCGCAGGCGCAGAAGAAACCCACCGGCAAGCCCATCGTGCTCGGCCTGACCATTTCGCAGACCGCGGCGGCCGGCGTGGCGGATCACGGCGACCACCTGAACGGTTCCATCCTCGCGATGGAAGAGATCAATGCCAATGGCGGCATCCTCGGCCGGCCGCTCGAACTGCGGCCGGTCGACGTCGATCTGCTGTCGCCGGAAAGCTGTCAGGCCGTGGTGCGCAAGCTGGTCGACATGAAGGTGCATGCCATTTCATCGCCCTTCCTGTTCGTGCCGATTCCGGCCATGGATGCGTCGGTCGGCTACAAGTGTCCCTATCTGAACGGCAACACGCAGCGCGCGGCGACCGACCTCGTCGCCGCCAATCCGCAGAAGTACGGCCACATTTTCCAGATGGATCCGTCGGAGGTGTATTACGGCTACACCTTCCCGAAGTTCCTCGAGGACATGCAGGACAAGGGAGGCTGGAAACCGATCAACAACAAGGTGCACATCGTCCAGGAGCAGATCGCCTACAACCAGACGATTTCCCGCGCCTGCCAGGAAGCGCTGAAGACGAGCCGCTTCGAACTGGCCAAGGTGACCGACATCCAGTATCCGGTGCAGGACTGGGGCGCGGTCATCCGCGACATCAAGAAGACCGGCGCCGGCGCGGTGATGATCGACCACTGGGTGGCCGCCGAGTACGCCGCCTTCGTCAAGCAATTCCGCGCCAACCCGCTCAAGGGCGCGCTGGTGTATCTGCAGTACGGACCGTCGCAGCCCGAATTCCTGCAGCTCGCGGGCAAGAACGCAGAGGGCTTCGTGTGGAGCACGGTGCTCGGCGTGTATGCCGACGAAAAGGGCCGCGCCTTCCGCGAAAAGTACAAGAAGCGCTTCCCGGCCAAGGTGATGGGCCTGTGCTACACCGGCAGCGGCTACGACATCGTCAATTTCCTCGCCCAGGCGTGGACGGCGGTCGGCGACCCGGACAAGTTCGATGCGGTGAATGACTACATCCGCAAGACGCCGTTCCGCGGCGTGTGCGGCTGGTCCTACCTGAACAATGCGCGGCAGGAAGGCGTGCATTACCCGGTCGGCACCGACGATCTGGAAAAGGGCATGGCCCAGCTCTACTTCCAGGTGCAGAACGGCGAGCACAAGATCATCTATCCAAACAAGCTGATCGAAACGCCGTTCAAGCCCGCGTCCTGGATGTAATCGACGTGGCCATGGCTCAGGCAGGGGACCCGCTGTTCGCCTGCGACGACATCCGCCTCGATCTGGGCGGGCGCGAAATCCTGCGCGGCGTGTCGCTGTCGATCCGGCGCGGCGAGGTGCTCGGCATGATCGGGCCCAACGGCGCCGGCAAGACCAGCCTGCTCGAAGTGCTGTCCGGGCGCATCCGGCCGAAGTCGGGCACGGTGACCTTCAAGGGTCGGGACGTGACCGCGCTGCGCCTGCACGAGCGCGCCCGGCTCGGTCTGGGCCGCACCTACCAGACCCCGGTGGTGCCGGAGGAACTGACCGTGGCCGAAGTGTTGAAATCGGCGCGCCAGGCCTACACGCCCTATCTGACGCGGCACCACGCCGAGTGGGCGTGCGAGCTGCTCGGTCTGACGGTCGATGAAGACCTGATCGCCGGCCGGCTCGAAACCCTGAACCGGCGCAAGCTGCTGCTGGCCTGTCTGCTGATGCGCCGCCCGCCGCTGCTGCTGATGGACGAGCCGGCCGCCGGGCTGATCAATTCCGAAGTCGACGAGATCGACCATCTGGTGCGCCTGCTGGCCAAGGAGCTGAACCTGGCCATCCTGATCGTCGAGCACCGCATCGAACTGCTCGACGCGATTGCCGACCGCGTCATGGTGATGGACGTCGGCGAGGTGATCGCCGAAGGCAGCCTGCAGCACATCCTCGGCGACGCCCGGGTGCGCGCCGCCTACTTCGACAGCATCGGCGAGGTGCATGCATGAGCGCCACCGTCACGCCACCGGCCGACGTCGGGCGCGAAATCCTGAAGGTGGAAGGCCTGTCCGCCGGCTACGGCCCGCTGCGCGTGCTGCACGACCTCGACCTGTCGGTGCATGCCGGCGAGCGGGTCGGTATCGTCGGCCTGAACGGTCACGGCAAGTCCACGCTGTTCCTCGCCATCGCCGGCCTGACCGGCTGGCAGCGCGGTTCGATCAAGCTCAACGGCGTCGAAGTCGGCGGCACGCGCAGCCAGGGTCCGGGTCGCTACACGCATCGCGTGGTCAAGCTCGGTCTGGCGCTGATGCCGCAGGGCGATGAAATCTTCCAGGGTTTGACGGTCGAGGAACATCTCGACAGCGGGGCCTTCACGCCGCGCGCCTGGCGCGAGCGCGCCGCGCGCAAACGGCGTGTGCTCGAGATCTTTCCACCACTCGAAAAGCTGATGAAGACGCCGGTCGGCCGGCTGTCCGGCGGCGAGCGGCGCATGGTGTCGCTCGGTCGCGGATTGATGGCCGAAGCATCGCTGTTCCTGGTCGACGAACCGTCGCTGGGCCTCGCGCCGAAGATCAGCAAGAGCGTCATCAATGCCTTGATGAGCGTCGAACTGAATGACGCGGCGATGGTGATTGCAGAACAGAACGTGTCGCTGCTGGAAGGGCGCGTGTCGCGCCTGATCGGCATGCATGTCGGAAAACTCAAGGGCGAAGCATCCGCGGCGTCCCGATCCCGTCCGGAGGTCTGATTCGTGGAGTGGCCGTCCATCCTGTTGTCGGGCATCACGCTGGCGGCCATCTACGGCCTGCTGGCGATCGGCATTTCCATCACCTGGTCCAGTCTGGGCATGGTGAACATGGCTTACGGCCTGACCTTCGCCGCCTCCGGCTACGGCGGCTGGCTGATGGCCGAGCACTTCAGCGAAGCCGGTGTGCTGGTCATCCTGGCCGGCATCGTCACCGGCGCGCTGATCGGCGTCATCGTGTGCCTGATCGCCTTCATCCCCATCCACGACAAGCCCAACTTCAATGTGCGCGGCCTGATCGCCACGCTGGCGCTGAGCCTGATCGGCACCCAGCTGCTGCTGATGACCTTCGGTCCGCAGGCCAAGACACTGCCACCGCTGTTCGGCGAGTGGCAGTGGGAATTGTCCGAAGAGTTGATCCTGACCGCCGATCAGGTGGGTACGCTGGTGTCTTCGCTGCTGCTGCTCGGCCTCACGCTGGCGTGGATGAAGGGCAGCCGGCGCGGGCTGGAAATCCGCGCCATGATGATGAATCCGTATGGCGCAGCGATCTGCGGCATCGGCGTGCGCAGCACCGGCATCTACGTGATGGCGATCACCGGTGCGCTGGCCGGGCTCGGCGCGGTGCTGCTGTGCCAGACCTATTTCGTCAGCCCGTTCTCCGGCCTGACGCCGATGATCAAGGGTGTCAGCGTGGCCCTGTGCGGCGGGCTCGGCAGCGTGTCCGGCGCGCTGATCGCCGCCTGCATCCTCGGCCTGGTCGAAGCGCTGACCACCGCGTACCTGGGCGGGCAGTATGTGCTGATCACCCAGTTCATCGTCATCATCATCATCCTGCTGATCCGCCCGCGCGGCATCGCCGGCATGCTGGACAAGGCGCGGGAGGCATGATGTTCAAGGTCACGAAATCGGTCGGCTGGAAGAACCCGCAGGACAGCTGGGCGCCCGATGCGCCGCGCTGGAAACCGCGCATGCTGCCGGTCGGCCGGCTGCGCTGGTACTGGAAGGGACCGGCGCAGGGCAGTGCGCTGTGGCGTCTTCGCTACCCATTCACGCGGCGCACCGTGCTGCGCACGCGCGGTGTCTACAACCCGAAGACGCTGCGCGCCGAGCGCACCATCGTCGATCGCCGGCCGATCTACTGGACGCTCGGCCTCGCGCTGCTGGCGCTGCTGCCTCCCTTTGTCGATTCCGGCGCATTGCTGGCGGCGGGCGCCGTGTTCTGCATCTATGCCGCGATCAATCTGTGCTGGATGCTCACCATCGGCACTGCCGGCATCTTTTCGCTGGCCAGCCCGGCGGTGGTCGGTGCCGCGGCCTACGGCTCCTCATGGCTGGCCATCGAATACGGCCTGCCCTGGTGGACCCTGCCCTTCATCGGCAGCGGCATCGGGCTGATCTTCGGCGCCATCATCGCGATACCGGCGACCCGCCTCGACGGCTTCTACTACGCGTTGCTGACGCTGGGCATCAACGAACTGTGCCGCGTCTATGTCGTGCAGTCGCGCGTGTTCGGCTCGGCCACCGGTGGTCTGTACGGCGCGCCGTCCTATATGCCGGAGGGCTGGGACGAAACCAGCCAGCTCAGGCTGGGCGTCTATGCCTGCCTGGTGCTGATGATTGCCGCGCTGTGCCTGTACCGCTTCGTCAATGGCACGCGTCTGGGCCGCATCCTGCGCGCAGCACCCGAGAAGAAGGAGGCTTTCGCCGAAGCGACCGGCATCGACTTCCGTTCGGCGCGGGTGCGCGTGTTCCTGATTTCATCGATCGCGCTCGGTGTCATCGGCGGCTTCTACGCCACCCACTTCCGCGGCGCCTCGCCGACGCTGTTCTCCTTCGACCTGGTGCTGATGATGCTGGCGATGATCGTCATCGGCGGGCTGGGTCGGGCCGAAGGGGCGGTGGTCGGCACGCTGATCGTCATCTTCATCGAAAAGTACCTGATCGACTGGGGGCCGGCCCGGCTCATCCTGATCGGTCTGATCATGCTCGGCGTCGTGCTGTTCCTGCGCGGCGGCCTGTTCGGCATGAAGCAGCAGTTCCGCGCCTGGCGGAACAAGAAGAAAAGCGAACGCCGTTCAACCCGCGCTGAAAAAGGAGGCGAAATGCTGCCCGAAGAAGCCACCGAAACCCGCGACAAGGACCAGATCTTCGCCCGTCGCTTCGACAAGCAGCAGCGCGATTTCCTGAAGACGCTGGTGACCGACGACGTGATCGAGGAACACCGCGCGAAGCCGCTCGGCCAGCACAGCGAACAGCTGGAACGCCTGCTGGTGTACTTCCGCCGCGGCGTGCAGAACGACAAGTACGCCATCGTCGCCACCGTGCCCTTCAAGGAGTACCGCGTGATCGCGTTGTCCGGCTTCCGCGGCGTGGCGCCGCGCGTGGTCGACGACAAGGTGTATGCGACCGAGGACGAGGCCTATCACGGCGTGTTCCTGCGTCGCGTACAGGATCTGCTCGAGTCGTAATCCATTTCATCAGGCGTTTCAGGACATGGCACAGATCAAGGTTTTCGGTTATTGCGACCAGCTCACGGTCAAGGCGGGCGACACGCTCAGCGTGAAAGCCAGCGTCGATGGCGCCGACAGCGTGACCGCGCAACTGGTGCGGCTCATCCATGGCGACGCGCACCCGGATGGCCCGGGCTTTGTCGAGGAGGCGATCGACAGCCCGATCAACCACGACTGGCCGGCGAAGAAGCAATACACCCAGGTCGGCTCCTTCCTGCGCGTGCACGACCCGGACCATCGGCTTGCCGCCGTCGGCAGCTTCACCTTGCATGCCTTCATCAATTCGACGCTGCCGGACATCGGCGTTCGCCAGGCGCTGCTGGGCCGATGGTCGATCGATCGCAACGAAGGCTACTGCCTGGGCATCAACCAGAAAGGCTATCTGGAGTTCTGGGTCGGCGACGGCCAGGCGGTCGATTACGTGGCGGCGGAGGTGCCGCTGGTGGCGCGCGTGTGGTACTTCATCGCGGTCAGCTACGACGCGTCGACCGGCCGCGCGACGATCCATCAGCAGTCGGTGCTCAACCGCTACAACAGTCTGCTGTCGCCGGTCGCGCCGATGGACTACGGTTCGCACGTGCATGAAACGCTGCGCGTGAAGCCGGTCAGCGCCGATGCCCCCTTTCTGGTGGCCGGCGCGCAGGACTGGCATGAACTGCGCGGGCATTTCGTCGCGCAGTGTTTCTGCGGCAAGATCGATCGTCACGGCATGTATGACCGCGCACTGACGCGCGTCGAACTGGAGGCGCTGGCCGCCGGCGGAGCACCGCACGCCAACGGCCTGCTCGCGTACTGGGATACCACGCACGGCTACACCGACCGCGGCATCGGCGACACCGTGTTCGACACCGGCCCGTACCACCTGCATGCCGAGGGCTACAACCGCCCGATCCGTGCCCAGACCGGCTGGAACTGGAATGGCCGCGACGACTGTTTCCGGCTCGCGCCGCAACAGTACGGCGGCATCGAGTTCCACGTCGATGCGATGATCGACTCGAACTGGGACGAAACGCTGTCGTTCACGATTCCGGCGTCGCTGCGCAGCGGTGTGTATGCGGTGCGCCTGCGCGTCGGCGACGGTGCCGGGCTGGCCGAGGACCACGTGGTGTTCTTCCTGCGTGCGGCCGTGCCGAAGGCGCCGGTGGCGCTGCTGATGCCCACCGCCAGCTATCTCGCGTACGCCAACGAAAAGCTCAGCTTCGATGCACAGATCATCCAGCCGATGGCCGGCCAGCCGCCCATCGTCAGTGAGGTCGACATCGAAATGTACAAGAACCACGAATTCGGTCTGTCCACCTACGACCACTTCCTCGACGGGCTGGGCGTGTCCTACAGTTCCTACCGCCGGCCGGTGGTGAACATGAGGCCGAAGTACCGCATGTCCAGCATGGGGCTGACCTGGCAGTTCCCGGCCGACCTGTCCATCGTCGCCTGGCTGGAAAAGCTCGGCTATGACTACGAAATCCTGACCGACGAAGACCTGCACCGCGACGGGCTGGCTGCGCTCGAGCCCTACAAGGTGGTGCTGAGCGGCTCGCATCCGGAGTACTACTCTGAACGCATGCTGGATGCGACCGAAGACTATGTCAGCGGCGGTGGTCGCCTGCTGTACATGGGCGGCAACGGCTACTACTGGTGCGTCGGCTTCCGCGACGACGAACCGTGGATCATGGAAGTGCGCAAGCTCGACTCCGGTTCGCGCGCCTGGGAGGCGCGACCCGGCGAGCACTATCTGTGCACCACTGGCGAGAAGAGCGGTCTGTGGAAGAACCGCGGTCGTCCGCCGCAGAAACTCACCGGGGTGGGCTTCACCGCGGAAGGCTTCGAAGAGTCGAAGTCCTACCGTCGCATGCCGGACAGCTACCACCGCACCGTGTCGTGGATCATGGAGGGCGTCGAGGGCGACATCATCGGCGACTTCGGTCTGGCACGCGGCGGTGCTGCCGGCGTCGAGCTCGACCGCTACGACCTCGCGCTGGGCACGCCGCCGCACACGCGCATCCTCGCGTCGTCAGGCGGCCACAGTGACAACTACATGCTGGTCGTGGAAGAGATCGTCTACATGCACCCAGGCTTCGGCGGCACGCAGGAACCCAAGGTGCGCGCCGACATGACCTGGTTCACGGCGCCCAATCACGGCGCGGTGTTCTGCACCGGCTCGATTGCGTGGAGCAGCGCGCTGCCCAGCAACGACTTCGACAACAATGTTTCGCGCATCACGAAGAACGTGGTCGACGCCTGCCTGAAGGATGGCCCGCTGCCGGGCTGGGCATGGATCGCCGACGAGAAGCAATGGCGCTGACGTGACGCCACTGAACGCACGGGGGCGCTGACCGCTCGCCCGGGGGTCGGGCGCGCCGTCAGATGAAACGCGCCTGATGCAGCTGGCGGTAGCGCACCGCCAGCGTGGCGCCGTCGATGTGCAGTTCTTCCTGGCGCAGCAGCGACGCCAGTTCGCCCTTGTCGCGCACCTGCAGCTTTTCGTAGATGGTGCGCAGATAGAAGCGGATCGTGGCCGGTGACAGGTCGAGCTGGCGCGCGATTTCCTTGTAGCTGCTGCCGCGCCCGAAGGCTTCGGCCACCGCGGTTTCGCGCGGCGTGAGCACGTCGAGACGCGAGCGGCCGCGCACCACCAGCAAGGTGAAGTCGCCCAGCAGGTGACGCTGCAGCACGACGGTGCGCAGCTTGAGCCGGAAGTCGTCGGTCTTCAGCCACAGGCCTATCGTGTCCGGCAGGCAGCCGTCGCCGATGTCCGGCCACTCGCAGCGCAGCGCCTCGACGAACTGCGGCTCGGCATTCAGCAACTGGCCCTGACGGTCGAGGATGGCCATGGCGACCTGATCGTTCGCCATGCTGGCCTTCAGATATTCCATCTGGAAGATGCGATTCGATGTCCACGCCGAACACAGGTGCGGCATCAGGAATTGCGCCATCTGCTGGTCGCCCCGCGTGAAACGGGCGTCACCGACCGTGCGGTACAGCGACAGGAACACGAAAGCGGTTTCGGACGGCAGATAGACCGAGGTGCAGAAGGCCTGGCCGACACCGTGCTCACCCATCAGTGTCGCCAGCCCGGGCGCCTCGTTGAACCTGCGCTGATCGAAGTACACGGTTTCCCGCGGCTTGGCCTTAACCGCCTTGGCCAACGCATCGTCGTACTTGGTTTCTTCCCACAGCGGCACGAAGCCGTCGTCGAGATTGAAGGGCTGCGAGCTGTGCAGCGCGAAGCTGCCGGCAGCCGGCGACATGATGCCCCACCAGGCCTTGTCGAAGCCGACCAGCGGTTGCACCCGTTCGAGCGCCGCCTGCTGGAAATCGTCTATCGCCTTTGCCTGCGCCAGCGACTGCAGATCGAGTACCGCGTCGCTGAATTCGCCCACACTGAACATGGCGCCATCCTGATGAAAGACTTCCACGCCGGCCATCCCGACCGGCGACCCTCTCATGCATCACCCGTGCCAGTGACCGGATTCGTGGGTGCGCCTCGCAAATGGCGTCGCAACGCCATGCGTGACATGAATCCCCGATCCGGCCCGCCCTGCATTGATGCGTCGCACGATCCGATGCGCCAATTGCGGGCAGGGCGATGCTACTCCGATCAGCCGTGGCGACGGCACAACGACAGGTCCTGCACCGCGCAGCCGGCTGGTTCAGCGTGCTGCGGAATCCGTAGAATCCGCCGCTCGACACGAATGCAACCGGAGAAATGATCATGAGCGATGGCGCGAAGCGCGGGGAAGCGGTACGCCGCGAAGTGATGAGCGATGCCTTTGTGGATCGCGCACTGGGCAACGCGACCGACTTCACGCAGCCGCTGCAGGCCTTCATCAATGAGCATGCGTGGGGCGGCGTTTGGACACGCGACGGTCTGGACCGGCGCACGCGCAGTCTGATCACGCTGTCGGCGCTGACCGCGCTGAAGTGCCCGAACGAGCTCAAGGGCCATGTGCGCGGCGCGCTCAACAATGGCTGCACGGTGGAGGAAATCCGCGAAACGCTGCTGCACTGCGCGGTGTATGCGGGTGTGCCGGCGTCGGTCGATGCCTTCAGGGCGGCGCAGGAAGTGGTCGATGCCTGGCGGGCGGAGCAGTCAGCCGGCTGACAGGCGATCTCCGGAGAGCGGTCAGACCCAGCCCTGCCGCCAGCGTGTCGCATCCTTCAGCTCGCGCCATTCGATGCGCTGCACCGATTTCGAATGGACCGCCTCGATGTCTATCCAGCGGATCGCTGTTTCAGGCGGGTCGGGCTCGATCACCTTGCAGACCAGGAAGTGCAGGTTGCGGCCGACCGGCGCAACGGCGGTCCATTTGGTGAGCAGCAGCTTTTTCGGATGCAGCGGATTCATGGTGTGACGGTCGCTGGGTTTGACGACTCAGACCGCGCCGCTGCGCAGCCATTCCCCACCCTTTCGAAGGGTTGCACGAATGCGCGTCAGCGCTCGGCCCGCTGCACGCCGACGCGCGGTCGGTCGAGGCGGCCGTCATCCGGCGTGCAGGGTTTTGCGACAGGCGGGCGGGTGCCGTCAGCGCGGGCCGCGGGCTTCCGGGCGGAAGCGCGCGATCAGGACGATCAGGGCGAGCGCCGCCGGCAGCCATGACAGGTCGGTCGGCACCGGGCGGGAGACCGCCGCGTCGGCGTTCTTCATGGCACGGGTCAGGGTGTCGGCGTCGGTCAGCGTGGCGTAGTCGAAGCCGACCTGCTGCGCGATGGCGCGCAGGTGCGTCTCGCGCAGGGCCGACAGGTGTTCGGTGCCCGGCACGCGCTTGCCGTCGGCGGTGCGCAGCTCGCGCTGGATGACCTCGCCCGCCTTCCAGTAGCCGACCGGACGGCCGTCGTCGTCGCTCTTCGGAATCGGCCGCGCCGCCTCGCCGCCGGCGCCGATGATCCAGCCGCGGATGTCGCCCGGCTTGATGTCGTCGAAGCCCGGCTTGTCGCCGTCGCGCAGCGGCGGCGCTTCCTGCCCGTCGCTGACGAACACGATGCTGGGCGTGTCGCCGATCTCCTTGGCAGCCCGCACCGACCAGAACACACCCTTCGCCACCTCGCTCGAATTGCCCCAGCGCATGCGGCCGTCGATCTGGTCGAGCGAGGCGATCAGGTCGCCGTAGTGGGCACACACCTCGATCGGCGCCAGCAGCAGCAGCGTGCGGTACTCGGCAAAGCCGGCCCAGCCGACGCGCGAGCCGCACGGCAACTCGCGCAGCGCGCGCTTCGCCGACTCCCGTGCATAGGCGAGCCGGCTGACCGGAACGCCATCCTGCTCGTAGTCCTCCACATTCATGCTCTGCGTCAGGTCGAACACGACGATGGTGTCCCAGCTGTCGCGCGGCAGATTCACCGGCGGCAGCGCGGCGGCGAACACCAGCAGCGCGAGCGCGGCGATCAGCGAACGCGCGTCGCGCTCGCGCAGGCTGGTCAGCAGATTGCGCAGGAAGGCGCGGGTTCTCATGCGCGCGCCTTCACGGCAGGTCCAGCCGCACGCCCTGCAGCGTGGTGACCACGCGCTCCTTCGGCGGCGCCGGGCCGTCGTCGGCTGCGACGGCGGCCTGCTCGATTTCGGGGGCGAGCCACAGCGCGCGTTCGAGGTTGTAGCGCGCGTCCCAGTCGTCCGGGCGTTCGCGCAGCGCGTCGCGGTAGCGCTGCTTGGCCAGCTCGACCAGCGGCAGTGCGTTGGCGACGTCGGCCTCGCCGCGCGCCAGCGCCTCGCGCAGATGCAGGTTGCCGAGGTTGTAGCGCGCGCCCTCGCGCAGGTCCTCGCGCTCGCCGGCGATCAGCCCCTTCCATGCGCGGGTCGCGGCTTCGCTGTCCGCGCCGCGGCTCAGCGCCTGCGCCTGCGCGAACTGCGCCTCCGGCAGGTCGACATCGATGTTGCCTGCGGCGGCGATGGCGGCATTCACGCGTTCGGCCTGCCACAGCTGCGTGGTCTGCCAGCCGGCGGCGACTCCGGTGAGCAGTGCCGTGGTGCCGAAGATCAGATGGACGGTGCGTCGTTTCACAGCCAGCTCCGCAGAAGAAGGGATCGATAGACGAGCAGCAGCGCGCAGCACAGCGCCGCCAGCGAAAAGAGGAGACGGCTGTGGTCCTGCCGCGGCACGCGCTCGTCGAAGTCGAGCGGGAAGTTCTGTTGCCGACCGACCTCGGCCACCGCCTTCGCAAGATCTTCCGGGCTGTCCGCCTGATACAGCCGGTAGGTCACCGGCAGCGACTGGAAGAAGCGGTGCAGCGACACCTCGGCGATCGACTCCTGCGCGTAGTAGGCATTGCGGGTTTCGATCGCGGCCGGGTCGTCGCCGTCGGCTTGCGGCGGTGGAGCGCTCGCTTCGGCGTCCAGCTCCGGTGCATTCAGCGTGCGCAGATACAGCCAGTGCAGCGCGATGCGGTTGGCCTGCAGCCCTTCACGAACACGCTTGCGCGTCGGTTCGTCGAGGTGGGCGCCGCCGTCGGTCACCAGCAGGATGATGCGGCTGCCGGTATAGGCGCGGGCATTGAAGGTGTCGATCGCGGCGGTCAGCGCACGGCCGACATCGGTGTCGGACAGGCCGCGGCCCAGACCGCCCGCCTTGATGCCGGCCTGTACGACGGCGTCGTGCTGGGTGAACGGCACGACGTTCATCGGTCCGGCGCTGAAGAACATCAGCGCGAAGCGGTCGTCCGGTCGCTGCTCGACGAATTTCGACAGCAGGTCGCGCGCCACCGCCGACTTCGGCTCACCGCGCGATTCGACCTGATACAGCATGGAATGCGGATCGATGGTGCGCCAGTCCGCAGGTTTCATCTTGGCGTCCATGCTGCGGCTGCGGTCCATCAGGATCAGGATTTCCGCGCCGCGCCCGGTGCGCGTCACCGTGCTTTCCGGCGTGCCGGGGCCCGCCAGCGCGATCACGATGCCGGCCAGCGCGAACACTGCCAGCGCCCGCCAGGCGAACCCGGCGATGCGACCGGCGCGGTCACGCGGCAGCCAGTCCAGCGTCGGGAACAGCAGCGTGTCGCGCCGCCGGCGCAGCAGCGGCAGTGCCGCCAGCGGCAACAGCAGCAGCGCCCAGGGTTGGGCGAAGTCGATGGCACCGAATGTCATGCTTCGTGCCGCTTTTCGATGCTGCGCAGCCGGCGTGCGAAGCTGCGCAGCGGCAGCGCGTCGTTCGTCCCGCCGACGCCGAAGAACAGCACGGCCGACTGCGCGTAGAAGCGTTCGATGTCGTCGCGCAACGGAGCGTACTGCGGTGCGCGTTCGAACAGGCGCGCCAGCGAGGCCGGCTGCAGACTGCGTCCGGCAGTGCGGTCGAAGGCGCGGTGCAGCGCCTGCCAGGCTTCCGGCGCGTCGTCGCTGCGGTCGCGCAGACCGTTCAGTTCGCGCAGCGCGCGGGCGAAGGGTTGCTGCCGGTCGGCGCGCCAGCTGCGCCAGCCCAGCCAGCCGCCCCAGGCCAGCAATGTGGCGACGCACAGGCCACCCCACAGCGCGATCTGCCGGCGGATCGACGCGGTGTCGACCGCGGGCGCGGAGCGATCAGGCTGCAGCGCGTCAAGCGCGCCCCGGGCGAAGGCGTTGCGCGGCGTCAGCGGCGCTGCGCTGAACGGCCAGGCCGGCACGCCGAGCAGGCCGCCGGAGGTCGGGAGGTCGAGCGCGGGCAGGGTCAGCGCGGTCAGCGCCTGCGGTGCGTTGATCAGTTGATGTTCGATCACCAGCCAGCGCCGTCCGTCGGCGTCGCGTTCGACGCGGGTCGGGCGGCGTTCCAGCCACACGCCGACGCGGCCCGGTGCCGGGGGCTTGGTGAGTTCGACCGGCTTGCCGTCGATGGCGAGCCGCACGCGCTGCGTCAGCAGATCGCCCAGCGTGTGGCCGAAGGCGCGCGGCTGCTCGACGCGGGCGGGCGCGCCTTGCGGCAGGGGTGGCGCAGCGGATGCCGGGGCGGTAGCGTCCGGCGTGGGCGTGGCAGCGACGTCAGCGCCGCTTTCGGGTGCGTCTGCGCCCGGCGTTTCCTGCGGCGCAGGGCTGACTTCGCTGGCCGCTGCCGGCGCCTCCGGCGCAGCAACGGTGGGTGTCTGCGCGAACGCGCCTTGTGCAAGCAGCAGACTCGCGATCAGGGACGCTCGGATCAAGGGCGTCATGCGGTGGCCTCGAAGAAGTAATCGGACATCGCCTCGGCGTCGAAGGCGCCGTGGATGAAGAAGGGGCGCAGGTCGCGCGCGGAGAAGAAGGCATCCAGCTCGGCGCGCCGCGCGGCCACTGCGTCACGCCACTGCGTGCGCAGTTTCGGGCGCAGGAACAGCGTGCGGCGGATGCCGCTTTCGGCATCGCGCATCGGTGCGATGGCGTCGTGCGACGGCGGTTCGGTTTCAGCCGGGTCCCACACGATGACCGGCACGACGAAGGCATGCGACAGCAGGTCGAGTGCGGCACCCAGACGGTCGAGCGGCCAGTGGAAATCGCTGACCAGAAACACCAGCGCCTCGCGGCCGGCCATCTGCTGCAGCGCATCCTCGAGACCTTCGATGCCGCCGGGGGCCGGTTCGCACTGACGAAGACTGTCGGCCATCACGCTGCCGAGGCCGCGGCTCAGTGTCGCCGGCACGCACAGGTCGGCGCGCTCGCGGTGATCGAAGGCCAGCATGCCCAGCGCATCGCCGATGCGGAACGCACTGCGCGCCAGTGATTCGACGAAATCGGCCGCGACGTCGAGCTTGCGCCGCCGGGCGCCGAAGCCCATCGAGGCGGACACGTCCACCAGCAGCTGCACGGCGACGCCGACGCGCTGGCGATTGACACGCACCAGCCAGTCTCCGGTGGTGCTGCGCAGGCTGGCACGCAGGTCGAGCCGGCGCGGGTCCGGCCGGTCGTACAGACTCATGTGCGACACGAATTCCTGACCGGCGCCCAGACTGCTGCCCGGGTGCGAACCGGGACGCGGACCCGCCGCGCGATGCGGCAGCCGGTAGTGGAATTCATGCATTTCGTCGGCGTCGCTCATCGCGGCGTGGCGACCTTCTCGATGATCTGCGCCACCAGCGCGTCGGCGATCTGCGCGCGACGCATTTCATAGACCGGAGTGAAGAACACGCGGTGGCCCAGCGTCGACGGCAGGATGGCCTGCACGTCGTCCGGCACCAGGTGGGTGCGGCCGGCCATCCAGGCGACCACACGCGCGGCGCGCAGCAGGGCGCTCATGCCGCGCGGGCTGGCGCCGGCCAGGATGAGCTTCTTCATGTCGACGCCGTCGATGCGCACGTCGAAGGCGGCCGGATTCTGGCTCGCGTCCCACAGGTCCATCACATAGCGTTCGAGTGCTTCGCTCGCGCTCACGCTGCGCTGGATCGCCGCCGCCATCGAGTTCAGCGACTGCCAGTCGAGGATGCCCGGCGCGACCTGGTCGATCAGCGCGTCGACGTCGTGGAAGGCGGTGTCGAACACCAGTGCGCGACGCACCGCCGGGTCGCGCGGCGTTTCCATGCGCAGTTCAAACATGAAGCGGTCGCGCGCAGCCGACGCCAGTTCGAAGGTTTCTTCCTTCTCGACCTTGTTGCGGTCGGCGAACACCGTCATGTGCGGAAAGCTGTACTCGCGGTTGAAGGCCGACACCGTGCGCTCGGCCATCGCGCGCAGCAGCAGCGACTGCACCTGCGGGCGGGCGCGGTTGATTTCGTTGAAGAAGAAGGTCGTCAGGCGCTCGCCGTGGCGGAGCAGCGGACCGGGTTCGATGCGCGGCTTGCCCTCGTTGTCGACGTAGGTGTGATAGACGAGGTCGTTGGGCATCAGGTCGACCGTGCCCTCGACCCGTTCGAAGTCGCCGCCGATGGCGCGGGCAAAGGCGCGCAGCACGGTCGTCTTGCCGACGCCGACGTCGCCCTCCAGCAACACGTGGCCGCGCGCGAACAGCGCCACATTGATCAGCCGCACCACGGTGTCCTGGCCGATCACGGCCTTGCGGACTTCGGTTTCGACGCGCAGCGCGGCCTCGCGCCAGTCCTGCAGGTGTTCTTCTCTGATCATGCTGTCTCCCGGATGCGGAATCGAAAGTGGAGGCGGGGCGCTGCCCATGCACCGACAGCGCCGCAGTCTAGGCAGGAGGTGGCGGGCAAATTGCCCAGCGTGATCGAGCGACTACGGAAGCGGTCGTGCGGCCGGTGTGCTCAGCTGCGCGATCAGCTTCGCGTTCGCCCAGCCGAACAGGCCGCCGATCAGCAGTGCCAGCGGCAGCGCGACGATGACGTTGTCGGCGCGCAGCGCAGTGAGTACCGCCGGATCAAAGCGACCGGGCACATCGAGGTAGGCCCAGTTCGCCGCGAAGCCATAGACGCAGACCGGCAGCACCGCGAGCCGGGGCCAGCCGGAGGCCAGGCTCATGACGCCGACCGCCGCACCGACGACCAGCGGCACCCACACCGTGCCGGACAGTCCGGTCGGGTTGAACAGGATGGCCAGCGCCGCCAGCCAGCCGGCGAATACGCCGAACACCGCGTGCGCCAGCACCGCCGCCAGCGCCGTGGGCGGGTGATCGCTCCCTCCAAGATGGAAGAAGCCGGCCCAGGCGATCACCATGGACCACAGCGGCAGCGTGAAGGACTGCATCGAGAAGGTCATGACGACGGCGAGGATGACGTTGGCGCAGGTGAGGGCGGCGAGTGGTTTCATGGCAGTCTCCGGACGGCAGATGCGTGGCGATGGGCAAGCCCGGTCCCTGCAGCGTGCGGGCTGCATGCGGTCAGGCGTGAAGGGAAGGCGGCCGGGGCCGCGGCGCTCACGTGCGTCCCTGCTGCACCCGTTCGGCGTACTCGTCCGGGCTGATCAGCCCGCGTTGTTCGCCGATGTGGCGATCGCGCACGGGCAGCACGTCCTGCAGCCCGTCGATGCGCTTCCATGTGGCCGGTGGCGTTTCGCAGCCCGGCTGCGGCACGTGACGCGCACTGGCCACACGCTGGTAGCGGTGGATGTAGCGCGGGCAATTGACGAAGATTTCCGCCAGTGTCACGCGCACGACGAACTCCGCGCCGTGGAAGGCCGGCAGGTTCTCGTGCAGCAGCGGGTCGTCGCGGCTGACGGTGGCGTCGCCGTGCAGGCGGATGCGATGCGGTGTTTCGAAGTCGATGAACAGCAGGCCGACCTTCGGGTGGACGGTGATGTTGCCCATCGACAGGAACATGCCGTTGCCGTCGAAGCTCGGAAAGGCCAGCGTCGTGCCGTCGACCACCTTGGCGACGCCGGGGCGGCCGCCCTTGTGCGACACGGTCGGGTAGCCGCGGTGGTCGATGGTGGTGAGGAAGAAGAAGTCGCGCGACTCGATGAAGCCCCGGTGTTCGGGCTGGATCTCCGGATGCACGATGAACTGCTGCACGCGGTCGGCCAGCGGCCGCATGTCGAATTCATCCTGCAGCGCGCGGTGCTGCGCGCCGTAGAGCGGGGCCATGTCTCCTCCTGGATCAGGAAAGCTGTCCGATGAACGGACAAACCGGTTATTCGGGTTCTTGTTGTGTGAGGCCGATGCTAGTGTTCGCATTTGCATGCCGCAAGCGGCGAGCGGAACATAGGTGTCCGCATATCGGACATTGTCTTTGCGAACCGACGAACAGGAGGCGGGCGACCGGATGAACGCGCGAACTTCTGCGCCGCGCAGCGACGCGGACGAAGTGCCGGCAGGCAGCCTGCACCGCGCACGCCTGCTGGTGACGACGATTGCGCGCGGCTCCCGCCGCGGCAGCCTGCTGACCGAACTGGTCGCACGCACCGGGCTGCCGCGGCCGACCATCCACCGCGTGCTCGACATGCTGATCGACATGGGCTGGGTCGAGCGCGATCCGGTCACGCTGCGCTTCAACCTCGGACGCGATCTGGCCGCGCTGGGCTATTCGGCGATCAGCCGCCAGCCGGTCGAACGTGCGGCGGCGACCGAACTGAGCGCGCTGGCCGAAGAACTGGACCAGGTGGTGTTCCTGAACATCCGCAGCGGGCTGGACAGCGTGTGCATCGGCCGCTACGACACACGGTCGCAGGTACAGGTCGGGCGCGGCGACGTCGGTCTGCGCACCGCGTTCGGCGTCACGCAAAGCTGTATCGCCATGATGTCTCGCCTGCCGGAAGCGGAGGTGTGGGAGGTGGTGCGCATCAACCTGTCGCGCTTTCACCGGGTCGAACGCTACGACGAAACGCGCCACCGGGCGGCGATCGAATTCGCGCTGGCGCATGGCTACAGTGCGTTCGACGGCATGGTGCTGGATCGCAGCACCAGCGGCATGGGCGTGCCGATCTGCGATGCCGGCGGCTACCCGGTGGCCGGCATCGGCACCACCTTCATCAGCGCCTGGCTGGACGATGCCGGCCGCGCTGCCTGCCGCGCGCGGCTCGAAGCGGTGGCGGCGCGCATCGCGCAACGGCTTTTCGTGTTGCGCGGGGGCATTGCCGACTGAAGGTCGGTCGCCGCGCGGGCAAGATGCCCGCTGTCGGTGCGGCTAAACTCCGGTGATGAAGCGCGGCACCAATCTGAAACTCACGCTGATGCTGCGCATCACGCTGCTCGCCGTGGCGATCGGCGCGCTGGCGTCGGCCGGCCTGATCTGGCGCACCACGACGCGGCTGCAGGCCGAGGCGGTGCGCAATGCCGACCTGGTGTCGCGGCTCATTTCCGACCAGATGTCGCGCCAGTTGAGCGGGCTTGAACTGAATATCGGCAAGCCTGACCTCGCGCGCTTTGCCGAGTTTTCCGAAGTGACACGGCTGTGCGTGCAGTACTTCGACCTCGACGGCCTGCTGTCGGCCAACAGTTGCCAGCAGGAAGCCCCGCCGCCACGCGACGCGACGCAGGCACCGGTCTGGTTCAGCGAGTTGATCCGCTACATGCTGAACCGGCGCATCGATCGCGGCGCCGAATCGGCCGCCGACGGCGGCGAATCGCCCGGTGTCAAGGTCGGGCGGCGCGTGCTCTGGTACCAGCCCTACGGCGTCGGTCTCGACGTCGGGCGCGCACCCGGCCTGAAGATGGGCGAAGTGCTCATCCGCGTCGACGCCGACCGCGAAAGCGCGGCCGTCTGGAACGAGATCACGCGACTGCTGATGTGGGCAGCGCTCGCGCTGCTCGCGTTCAATGTGCTGATCTACGTCAGCATCAGCCGCGCGCTGCGCCCGGCCGGGGCAGTGCTCGATGGTCTGGGCAAGCTCGAACGCGGCGATCTGGATGCGCGGCTGCCCGCCTTCGAACTGAACGAGTTCGACCGCATCGGGTCCGTGTTCAACGCGATGGCCGGCAATCTGAAACAGAAGACGCAGGAACAGCAGCAGCTGGCGCAGAGGCTGCTCACCGTGCAGGAAGGCGAGCGCCGGCGGCTGGCGCGCGAACTGCACGACGAGTTCGGGCAGAGCCTGGCGTCGATCAGCGCCGAGGCGGCCTGTGTCGTGGACGAAGCCGCGCGGCCGCAACCCGAGCCGACTGCGCTGCGCGCCAGCGGACAGACGGTATTGCGCACGGTCGGCAGCATGATGGAGTCGCTGCACGGCATCCTGCGCGACCTGCGGCCGGTCGGACTGGACGAGTACGGGCTGATCGCCGGCCTCGACAGGCTGGTGCGCATGTGGGACGCCCAGGCACGCGGCCGCTGCAGTTACCGGCTCGACGTGAGCGGCGATTTCGCGGACGTGCCGGATGACATCGCGATCAATCTCTACCGCATCGTGCAGGAATGTCTGACCAATGCGGCCAAGCATTCCGACGCGACGGCCGTCGACGTGCAACTGGAACGACGTGCGGCGAGCGACGACATCCGGCTGCGCGTCAGCGACGACGGCGTCGTGCGCGGACCCGACCTGCCGGCGCCGCATGGCGCATCCGGCGGCTTCGGCCTGATCGGCGTGAAGGAAAGGGTGATCGCGCTCGGTGGTCGCGTGCAGTGGTCGGCGCGCGAACCGCAGGGGCTGGCGGTCGACATCGTCGTGCCGTGGCAACTGACCGATGGGGGAATCGCACCATGACGGACACACCGGTCAGCGTGCTGCTGGTCGACGACCACGCGGTGGTGCGCGAAGGCTACCGGCGACTGATCGAGCGGCATCCGCCGCTGACCATCGCGGCCGAAGCCGGCTCAGGCGAAGAGGCTTACAGGCTTTACGTCGAACTGGCGCCGGACGTGGTGGTGATGGACATCACGCTGCCGGGCGCCAGCGGCATCCAGACGCTGCAGCACATCCTGCAGCGCGACCGCGATGCGCGCGTGCTCATCTTCACCATGCACCGCGACGCCACCTTCGTCGAAAAGGCGCTCGAATCGGGTGCGCTCGGCTACGTCACCAAGAGTTCGCCGCCGGACCTGCTGGTCGAGGCGATCTGCGCGGTGTATCACCGCCGGCAGACGCTGAGTCCCGACGTTCAGGCGGAACTGGCGGCGCTGCGCCGCGCCGGCAGCGGCGCGAAGAACCCGCTGGCTGCGCTGAGCGCACGCGAATTCGAAATCCTGCGCATGCTGGTCGCCGCGAAATCGCGCGAGGACATCGCCGACACGCTGCACATCAGCGTGAAGACGGTGTTCAACATCCATTACCAGATCAAGTCCAAGCTGGGCGTGTCGACCGACATCGAACTGATGCACGCGGCGCGGCAGCTCAAGCTGATCGACTGAGTAAGGCCAGGACGCGGCCAGAAGCTTTCCGCAGCAAAGCCGGACCGGACTTGTTGGCTCGGATCACGATCACGGTCGAAGCTCGATCATTGGGCATCGCTGCGCTCACCTCAACCTACGCATCATCCGGCTCTGCAGGTTGGGTGAGCGCAGCGATGCCCAACACGCCGCGCTCACCTGCCCGACGCATCGACTGACGCCACCCGGCACTTTGTTGGAAGCCGCTGCGGCGGTGACCGGCTCTGTCGCCGGACCGGACGCCGCGGCGACGCGGATTCGGGCGTCAGCGTCAGCGTCCGGTTCCGGCGCCGGCCGGATGTGGCTGGCGCCGCGCGTCCTTGTCGAGCAGCGGCGCCAGATACCGTCCGGTGTGCGACACCGGCTCGGCGGCGACCTGTTCGGGCGTGCCGGTGGCGACGATGCGTCCGCCGCCGGCACCGCCTTCCGGGCCGAGATCGATGATCCAGTCGGCGGTCTTGATCACGTCGAGGTTGTGCTCGATGACGACGATGGTGTTGCCGGCGTCGCGCAGGCGGCCGAGCACGCCGAGCAGCATGTCCACGTCGTGGAAATGCAGGCCCGTGGTCGGCTCGTCGAGGATGTACAGCGTGCGGCCGGTGTCGCGCTTGGACAGTTCCAGCGCCAGTTTCACGCGCTGCGCCTCGCCGCCGGACAGCGTGGTCGCACTCTGGCCGAGGCCGATGTAGCCCAGCCCGACCTCGCACAGCGTTTCCAGCTTGCGTGCCACCGTCGGCACGGCATCGAAGAAGTCGCGCGCTTCGGTCACCTTCATCGACAGCACGTCGTGGATGGTCTTGCCCTTGTAGCGGATGTCCAGCGTCTCGCGGTTGTAGCGGCGCCCGTTGCACACGTCGCACGGCACGAACACGTCGGGCAGGAAGTGCATTTCGACGCGCACCAGACCGTCGCCCTGGCAGGCTTCGCAGCGGCCGCCCTTCACGTTGAATGAAAAGCGGCCCGGGCCGTAGCCGCGCGAACGCGCTTCCGGCACGCCGGCGAACAGTTCGCGGATCGGCGTCAGCAGACCGGTGTAGGTGGCCGGATTGGAGCGCGGCGTGCGGCCGATCGGCGACTGGTCGACATTGATCACCTTGTCGAACAGGTCCAGCCCTTCAATCGCATCGTGCGCAGCCGGCAGCGCGGCCGAACCATACAGATGGTGGGCGGCTGCGGCGTACAGCGTGTCGTTGATCAAGGTGGACTTGCCGGAGCCGGACACGCCGGTCACGCAGGTCAGCAGCCCGACCGGGATCGCCGCGTCGGTGCCGTGCAGGTTGTTGCCACGTGCACCGCGGATGTGCAACCAGTCGTCCTTCGCCGGCGTGCGGGTTTGCGGCACCGCGATCTGCTTGCGGCCCGACAGATAGGCACCGGTCAGGCTGGCTTCACAGGCTTCGATGTCGGCCGGCGTGCCCTGGGCGATCACCTCGCCCCCGTGCTGGCCGGCGCCGGGGCCCATGTCGACCACGTGGTCGGCCATTTCGATCGCTTCCTGATCGTGTTCCACCACGACGACCGTGTTGCCGAGGTCGCGCAGCCGCGACAGCGTGCCGAGCAGGCGCGCGTTGTCGCGCTGGTGCAGGCCGATCGACGGCTCGTCGAGCACGTACATGACGCCGGTCAGGCCGGAACCGATCTGGCTGGCCAGCCGGATGCGCTGCGCCTCGCCGCCGGACAGCGATTCGGCCGAGCGATCGAGGCTCAGGTAGTCCAGTCCGACGTCGATCAGGAAGCCGAGCCGGGCGGCCACCTCGCGCATGATGCGGGCGGCGATCGCAGCGCGCGCGCCATCCAGTTCCATGCCGTCGAAAATGGCCTTGCAGGCGCGCAGCGGCAGCCCGGCCAGTTCCGGCAGCGTGTGATCGGCCACCTTCACATGGCGCGCGTCGCTGCGCAGCCGCGTGCCCTTGCAGTCCGGGCACACCTTGGTGTTGCGGTACTTGCCCAGCTCTTCGCGCACGGCGACCGAATCGGTTTCGCGGTAGCGCCGTTCCAGATTCGGCACCACGCCTTCGAATACGTGCTCGCGTATCGTCGCGCGGCCCGATTCCGACAGGTAGCGGAACGGAATGCGGACCTTGCCCGAACCGTCGAGCACGATGGCCTGCAGCACCGCGTCCAGTTCGTCGAACGGGGTGTCGATGTCGAACTTGTAGAAACCGGCCAGACTGGACAGCAGCTGGAAGTAGAACTGGTTGCGCCGGTCCCAGCCGCGGATGGCGCCGGAGGCGAGCGACAGGTGCGGATGGGCGACGATGCGCGCCGGGTCGAAGAAGGTGACCATGCCCAGACCGTCGCAACTGGTGCAGGCGCCGGCCGGATTGTTGAACGAGAAGAAGCGCGGCTCGAGTTCAGACACGCTGTGGCCGCACACCGGGCAGGCGAACCGGGCCGAAAACAGCTGTTCGGCGTCGCTGTCCATGTCCAGCGCGATGGCGCGGCCTTCGGCCTGCTGCAGCGCGGTTTCGATCGATTCGGCGAGGCGCTGGCGCATGTCGGGGCGCACCTTCAGCCGGTCGACGACGACGTCTATCGTGTGCTTGATGTTCTTGTCGAGCTTGGGCAGCGCGTCGATGTCCATCATCCTGCCGTCGAGCCGCACCCGCACGAAGCCGCGCGAACGCAGCTCGGAAATCAGCTCGACCTGTTCGCCCTTGCGCTCGCTCACCACCGGCGCAAGGATGGCCACCTTGCTCTCTTCCGGCATCGCGAGCACCGCATCGACCATCTGCGACACGCTCTGCGCGGCCAGCGGTGCGCCATGCTCGGGGCAGTGGGGCGTGCCGACCCGTGCGAACAGCAGGCGCAGGTAGTCGTGTATTTCGGTCACCGTGCCCACGGTGGAGCGCGGATTGTGACTGGTCGCCTTCTGTTCGATCGAAATCGCCGGCGACAGCCCTTCGATCAGGTCCACATCCGGCTTTTCCATCAGCTGCAGGAATTGCCGCGCGTAGGCGGACAGCGACTCCACGTAGCGGCGCTGGCCCTCGGCGTACAGCGTGTCGAACGCCAGCGAGCTCTTGCCGGAGCCCGACAGCCCGGTGATCACGGTCAACCGGTCGCGCGGGATGTCTATATTGATGTTCTTCAGATTGTGGGTGCGCGCCCCACGAATGCGTATCCAGTCCATCAGCCCGCCCGGTTTCATGCAACCGGCTATGAGAACCCATTTTGCCGGGAAAGGCGAGGAGGGCAGCTATCCAGATTCAAGATTCAGGATTCAAGGGGCAAGGGGCAAGGGGCGTCACGTGAACGGGTTGTCCGTGCGCGGGCGTCGCGTGCGCAGAAAAGAGTCGGGTCGGGCGCATCAGACCTTGCCGGCTTGCTAGAATCCCGGCTGACCGTTTTCCTGCCTCACATGACTCCCCCGACAAAAGACCGCATGACCCGCACGGAACTGCGCGCGGGGGCTGCGCTGGCCTTCATCATTTCCCTGCGCATGCTGGGGCTGTTCCTCGTGCTGCCCGTGTTCGCGGTGTTCGCACGCACGCTGCCGGGCGGCGACAACATTTTCTGGGTCGGCCTGGCGTTCGGCATGTTCGGTCTGGCGCAGGGCGTGATGCAGATTCCGCTCGGCGCCGCCTCGGACCGCTTCGGCCGCAAGCGCATCATCGTGATCGGCCTGCTGCTGTACGCCGCCGGCAGCGCGATGGCCGCGTGGGCACCCGACATCAACTGGATGATCGCCGCCCGCATCCTGCAGGGCAGCGGTGCCATTTCGGCCGCGGCGACCGCGCTGGTGGCCGATCTGGTGCGCGACGAGCATCGCACCAAGATCATGGCGGTCATCGGAACGTCGATCGGCCTGGTGTTTGCGGGCTCGCTGGTGCTGGCGCCTGCGCTGTACGGCTGGATCGGCATGGAAGGCATCTTCCTGCTGATCGGCGGCCTGGCGCTGGCCGGCATACCGCTGCTGCTGTTCGTCGTGCCGGACCCGGAACACGCGCCGGTCGTGAAGCCGGCGCCGTTCGCGCGCGTCCTGGGCGACCGCCAGCTGATGCGCCTCAATTTCGGCATGTTCGTCGTGCACATGGTGCAGATGGCCATGTTCCTGATGGTGCCGCTCGCCCTCGTGCAGGTGATGGACCTGCCGGTTGCCGAACACTGGACCCTGTACTTCCCGATCGTGATCGCCAGCTTCATCTGCATGATTCCGGCCATCATCTGGGCCGAACGCAAGTCGCGCGTGAAGACCGTTTTCCTTGCGTCCATCGTCACGTTGATCGTGTCGCAGGTGATGTTCCTGCTGCATCTCGACCTCGCCTGGGTGCTGATCGGCGGCCTGTTCGTGTTTTTCGTGGCGTTCAACCTGCTCGAAGCCACGCTGCCGTCGCTGGTGTCGCGCATCGCGCCGCCGGACGCCAAGGGTGCGGCGCTGGGCGTATTCAACACCGCGCAGTCCTTCGGCGCGGCCACCGGCAGCGCGGTCGGCGGTGCCATTGCGCTGCGCTTCGGCGAAGATGGCGTCTATCTGTTCTGCACCGCGCTCGCAGTCGTGTGGCTGCTGTGGGCGCGCAGCATGAAGCCGCCGCCGGTGGTCGCGCTGCGCGAGTATGCGATCGGCGACCATGTCGATCTGGACCGCCTGCGCGACCAGATCAACGACCTGCCCGGCCTGCGCGAGGTGCGCATCGAGGCCGAGCGTCGCATGGCTTTCCTGAAGGTCAATCTGGAACTGTGGGACGAAGACGTCGTGCGCAGGCTGCTCGACCAGCCGGTCGCCGGTACCTGAAATTATGCAAAGGGCGTAATCTGCCCGACGCGTAGCAAGATGCGGCGCGCAGCGCCGTTTTGATCATGCAGTCCGTGGGCCTCGTCGAGGCGCACGTTCAAAGACACTCCGGGAGAGAAATCATGGCTTCAGTGAACAAGGTCATTCTGGTCGGCAATCTCGGGAAGGACCCGGAAACCCGCTACGCGCCGAATGGCGACGCGATCTGCAACATCACCGTCGCGACGACTGACAGCTGGAAGGACAAGGCGACCGGCGAAAAGAAGGAAATGACCGAGTGGCACCGCGTTGCCTTCTTCGGCCGGCTGGCCGAAATCGCCGGCCAGTACCTGCGCAAGGGTTCGGCGGTGTATGTCGAAGGCAGCCTGCGCACCCGCAAGTGGCAGGACAAGGACGGCAACGACCGCTACACGACCGAAATCCGCGCCGACCAGATGCAGATGCTGGGCAGCCGCCAGGGCATGGGCGGCGGTGGTGCCGGCAACGAAGGCTACAGCGGCGGTGCGGGCGGCAGCGGCGGGAGCGACGATTTCGATCAGTCGCCGCGCCAGGCGCCCGCTGCGCGCGCGCCGCAGAAGCCCGCTCCGCAGTCCGCCCCGGCCAGCAGTTCGGGCGGCTTCGGCGGCATGGACGACGATATCCCGTTCTGATCCGGCGCGTCTGACGCCCGCGACGGCGCGCCTCAGGGCGCGCCGTTTGTCTTTCTGCGCCCGGGTCTGACCGCCACGAAGGCGCCGGCCGACACGAACAGCAGGCCGGCGATCAGCCAGCCGGACAGCGCCTCGCCCAGCAGCGGCGCGGCCATCACGCCGGCCAGCACAGGCACCAGTGCCACCAGTGCGCCGGTGCGCTGTGCCCCCAGTACCGCCACCGCCTTCAGGAACAGCACCATGGCGACGATCGTGACGGCCACGCCCTGGTAAAGGCCCTGCAGCGCGAGCATCGACGGCGGTACGGCGTCGAGCGCTTTCGGCAACCACAGCAGATAGACCGGCAGGAACACGAGCGCGGACGCCAGTGCGACGAAGCGGGTCAGCGTCCACGGGTCGTAGGCCCATTTCCTGGCCAGCACCGAGTAGATGGCCCAGGCGAGCGAACTGCCGAGCAGCAGTGCGTCGCCGATCAGCAGTTCGGGTGTCCAGCTGCCGTGGCCGACCAGTTCGTGTCGCGCCACGCAGGCGATGCCCATGGCGATGAATACCAGCCCGGCGACGCTGGCACCGCCGGGCCGTGCGCCGCTGATTGCCCAGGCGACGGCGGCGATCAGGAAGGGCTGCATGCCGGGCAGCAGGATGGCGCCATGGGCGGCCGGGGCGAACTTGAACGCCGCGAAGGCGAGCACGCCGTACAGCAGCCCGCCCATCATGGCCAGCGCCCACAGCCTGGCGTCGCGCCAGGCGCCGCGCGGCAGGCTGCCGGCGAAAGGCAGCAGGATCAAGGCGGCCGTGCCCAGACGCAGCGCCAGCGTGTCGTAGGGCGTCAGCGCACTTTTTCCACCCATGCGTGACACGAGGATGAAGCCGGTCCAGATGGCGACGGTGCCGGCGGCGGCGAGATAGCCGCCCAGGCGGGCTGACGGGGAGACTTCAGTGGCACTCATGGTGTATCGGAGGGGACGGGCGGACGAGAGCTTAGCCGAGCCGGCACCCGGCAGGGCCGGAAGCTGATCAGGCTCAAGATGCGGATCGCAATCAGGACTATGGTTGGATCATGGAGCGTGGGCTCCGATTCAAGCGGGAGCAGACATGAAGAAACGTTGCATCGAACTTGTCATCAAGGATCAGGACCCGTTGCTGCTGACCACCGTACAGACGGTCGGCGACGCCTGCCGCGGCATGTGGGAACGCCGCGTCGGCGCCGTGCTGGTCGTCGATGACCAGGGGGCGCTGGCCGGAATCTTCACCGGCCGGGATGCAGTGCGCATCCTGGCCGAGGCGCACGATGGCCCGGACACCCGGCTGGCGGTCGCGATGACGCCGGATCCGCGCACCATCGGTCCGGGCGAAACCTCGCTCGACGCGTTGCGCGCGATGAGTGACGGCGGCTACCGTCATCTGCCGGTGGTCGAGGACGGGCGCATTCTCGGCGTGGTGTCGCGCGGCGACTTCAACGGCGTGGAATTCGAGCGTCTGGGCGACGAAACCAGCCTGTGGGAACGTATCTGCTGACTGCGGGCGGCGCGGGCGATCCGGGAGCTTCCCGACCCGCCCGCACCCTGAGCGTGGAGAGGGCGGCGCGCGCGGCCCGCTATTCAACGTCTACAGACCCTAGAATCGCGCGATGCCCAGATTCCAGCTCCTGATCGCCGCGATCGAATTCGCGGCCACCCTTGCGTTTGCCCTGTCCGGTTTCATCGAAGCGGCGCGCCGTCGGATGGACGTGGTCGGGGTGTTCGCGGTGGCCTTCATCACGGCGTTCGGCGGCGGGACGGTGCGCGACGTGCTGCTCGACCGCCGCCCCTTCTTCTGGGTCGAACACCAGGCCCATGTGTGGCTGATCTTCCTGCTGTCGCTGGCGGCCGTGCCCTGGCTGCGCGCGCGCCATCACCATTTCACCGAACGCGCCATCGTGATTCCGGACGCGCTCGGATTGGGGCTGTTCACCGTGACCGGCGTCGGCCTGGCTTACGAGGCGGGCATGCCGGTGTTCGTGTCGGCGATGATGGGCGTCATCACCGGCGTCTTCGGCGGCGTCATGCGGGACGTGATCTGCAACGAAGTACCTTACGTGTTCCGCGACCATCGGCCGTATGCGCTGTGCGCCTTCGTCGGCGCCTGGGCCTACCTGGGCATGAATGCGCTCGCGGTCACGCCGCTGGTGTCGCTCGGTGTCGCAGTGGTGCTGATCGCCGGTCTGCGCCTGCTGGCGGTGCTGACCGGCTGGTCGGTCCCGGGCTGGCGTGACGACTGATCTCCGCGGCGCCTGCGAACTGACGATTGATGCGGACGTCAGGTGCGCTGCAGGTTGCCGTCGACCACGCGCACCCGGTCTCCGGCGCGCACAGCGGTATCGGCGCTTTCGGTGAAGCTGCGCTGCTCGCCGGTATCCATGCGCACGCTGATGCGGTAGCCAGATACATGTTCGTTGCGGTTCTTTTCGATCGTGTGGCCGGCGACCGCACCACCGACTGCGCCGACGGCCGTGGCGACCTTGCGGCCGCTGCCGCTGCCGATCTGGTTGCCGAGCAGGCCGCCCACCACACCGCCCACGGCTGCCCCGACACCGCTGGCTTCACCTTCGGCCACGATGGGCTCCACTGCGATCACTTCACCCAGATCGGCGCGTACGGCCGGTGCCGGCGTTGCGGCGGCCGTTCGGGGTTCAGCCGACTTCCGGGTGTCCGTGGCCGCTCGCTCCTGCTTCTCCGACTCCGCGGCGCCTGATTGCGGGCCGATCGGGAAGGTGGATTGCGGATCGCACGCGGCGAGCATGAAGCAACAACTGATCAGGCCGGCGGTGCCGGCGATTTTTCTGGTGTTCTGTTTCATGATGGTCGGTCTCGTGGTCAGGTTCAGTGATTCAGGACCCGGGTCAGCGACAACAGGCTTTCGCTGGCCGCTGCGGCGGCCTGCTCGACGGGCCCGTCGTCCGGGCCGGTCACGATCAGCGCAACCGTGGCGATCAGCATCAATGCGCACATCAGAAGTTGGGCTGCTGACATCGATTTCTCCGGTCTGTATTCAATCGGGTGGCAAAATTGGATGGCATGAAGCCGTGACCAGAGCTTAAGAGGGGCGCCGCGGGGGGCCAGTCAGCATCCGGCGCACCGGCTGTCGGCCCCGTCCTACAAGGATGCTCGGGCGCCGGTGGAACCTGTCTTCGGGTAGGATGCGGCGCGTCGCATGCCGAACGGATCCGCGCGGCAAACCTTCACAACGGAATATCGATATGGCTGGCGCCAGCCTTCTTGCACTGATCGACGACATCGCCAGCGTGCTGGACGACGTATCCGTGCTGACCAAGATTGCCGCGAAGAAGACCGCCGGCGTGCTGGGCGACGATCTGGCACTGAACGCGCAGCAGGTGGCGGGCGTCAAGGCCGATCGTGAACTGCCCGTGGTGTGGGCGGTGGCCGTCGGTTCTGCACGCAACAAGCTCATTCTCGTGCCGGCGGCACTGGCCATCAGCGCCTTCGTGCCGGCGGCGGTCACGCCGCTGCTGATGGTGGGCGGGGTGTTCCTCTGTTACGAAGGCTTCGAAAAGCTGGCGCACAAGTTCCTGCACAGCCCGGACGAGGACCTGGCCCAGCGCAAGGAACACCTGGCGGCGCTGGCCGATGCGGACATCGATCTGGTCGCGCTGGAAAAGGACAAGATCAAGGGCGCGATCCGGACCGACTTCATCCTGTCGGCGGAAATCATCGCGATCACGCTCGGCACCGTTGCCGATGCGCCATTCGGCACCCAGGTCGCCGTGGTGGCGGGCATCGCCGCCATCATGACGGTCGGCGTGTACGGTCTCGTGGCGGGTATCGTGAAGCTGGACGACGGCGGGCTTTACCTCAGTCGTTCAGGCTCTGCACCGCTGCGCGCCTTCGGCCGCGGCATCCTGACGGCCGCGCCGTGGCTGATGAAGTTCCTGTCGGTCGCCGGCACGGCGGCCATGTTCCTGGTCGGCGGTGGCATCCTGACGCACGGCATTGCGCCGCTGCACGACGCAATCGGCCGCCTGACCGAAGCGGTAGCGCAGTCTGCGGGCACGGTGGCCGGCGTGCTGCTGCCTTTCATTGCCGACGCGCTGACCGGCATCGTCGCCGGCGCGCTTACGCTGGCCGTCGTGCTGGGCGTGAAGAAGCTGCGCGGCGCCAGGGGCGCATAACGGTCTGTTCTTGCGGACAGCGCTCGCGCGCTCAGCTCGCCGGACTGAGATCGGGTTTCAGTGCGCCGCGGTCGTCGAACACGACGCAGTGGCCGTGCCAGTGCGCGCCGCCCACCTCTTCGAAGTAGCGCAGGATCCCGCCCTCAAGCTGATACACCTGTGTGAAGCCGGCCTTCTTCATCAGCGGTGCGGCCTTTTCGCAGCGGATGCCGCCGGTGCAGAAGGTGACGATGGGCGTGTCCTTCAGGTCGGCATACTGCTCGAGCGCCGCCGGGAACTGGCCGAAGCTGTCCACACCCGGGTCGAGTGCCTGGTCGAAACTGCCCTGTTCCACTTCCCAGCGGTTGCGCGTGTCGATGATGACGAAACGGCGGCCTTCGTCGTACCAGCGCTTCAGTTCTGCCGGCGGCAGGTAGGGCGCCGGCGTCTCGGCCGGATCGAAATCCGGAGCGCCAACGGTGACGATCTCCTTCTTCAGGCGCACGCGCAGGCGCTTGAAAGGCACCGTGTCGGAATAGCTCCATTTCGCGTCAAGCCCGGCAAGCCGCGGGTCTTCCGCCAGTTCGGCCAGGAAGGCGCGCAGGCTGTCTGCCGCGCCCGCGAGAAAGAGATTGATGCCTTCGGTCGCCAGCAGCACCGTCCCCAGCAGGCCGCGAGCGTGCGCGGCATCGTGGATGCGCGTACGCAGCGCATCGCGCTCGTCCAGTCGTATGAAGCGATAGGCGGCAATATTGGCGAAACGGGTCATGAGTGACTCAATCAGGACGGTCGGAAAGTATACCGTGTGGTCTGGACACAAAATTGAAGGCTGAACCTTGATGACTCGTGCCTCGCGCAAGGAAATGCACCGCAGCCACCGCAGCGGCTGGCTGCGCGCCGCCGTTCTGGGGGCGAACGACGGCGTGGTGTCGACCGCCAGCCTGATCGCCGGCGTGGCGGCCGCGCACGCGACACCGCAGGTCGTGCTGCTGACCGGCGTGGCCGGGCTGGTGGCCGGTGCCATGTCAATGGCGGCCGGCGAATACGTGTCGGTTCATTCTCAGGCGGACACGGAACGGGCGGACATCGAGCAGGAGCGGCGCGAACAGGAGAATGATCCGGTGCATGAAATGAGCGAACTCGCCGCCATCTACGTCGGTCGAGGGCTCGATCCGTCGACCGCCGACGAAGTGGCGCGACAGCTGATGAAGCGTGACGCGCTGCAAGCGCATGCGCGAGACGAACTGGGGATTCCGGTCGATGGTCAGGCGCGTCCGCTGCAGGCTGCGCTGACCTCGGCGCTGGCCTTTGCGGCGGGCGCCGGCATTCCTCTGCTCGCCGTCGTGCTGGCCGCGGAAGACACCCTGACCACGGTGGTGACCGTCACGTCACTGGTTTCGCTGATGCTGCTCGGTGCGGTTGCGGCGCGCGTGGGCGGCGCGTCACCGCTGCGCGGTGCGCTCCGCGTCACGTTCTGGGGCGCTGCGGCCATGGCACTGACTGCGCTGGTCGGATCCTGGTTCGGTGTTGCGGTCTGAGCCGAATCTCGAGTGATTCATGGGTTGGCCGGGTGCGCGTCTCCCGGATGCTCCTTGCTGCGGCGATCATGGTTGCGCTCACGTTGCAACGCGCCGATTCCACCCTTGCAACCTGAAACTCTCGTCTTGCAACTGCGCTCATCCAAGCGCCTTCAGCAGATTGTAGGCACTCAGCGCGCTGATCAGCGTGCCGACCAGCACGAGCAGCGCGCGCGCCGGCAGGGCGCGGCACAGGAAGGCGGCCAGGGGCGCGGCGAACATGCCGCCGGCGACCAGCCCGGCAACGGTGGCCCAGGGCGCCGCGTCGATGAACAGCACGAAGGCGCCGGCACTGGCAATGGCGATGAAGAATTCGGCGAAGTTCACCGAACCGATGGTGCGTCGCGGGTCCTGACCGGCGCCGACCAGGCTGGTCGTGACCACCGGGCCCCAGCCGCCGCCGCCCGCTGCATCGACAAAACCGCCGAACAGCGCCAGTTTGGCGACATGCTTCGGTTCCTGCGCCGGCTTGCGCCGATGGCGCCAGGCCTTGGTCAGCACGTAGACGCCCATCAGCAGCAGGTAGCCGGAAATCCAGGGCTTGAGCGCCGCACCGTCGAGCTGGGTGACGAAAAGCGCGCCCAGCACGCCGCCGATCACGCCGGGCACCAGCAGACGCAGCATCAGCTTGCGATCGACATTTCCCAGGCGCAGGTGCGACAGGCCGGACAATCCGGTGGTGAAGATTTCAGCGATGTGTACGCTGGCGCTGGCCACCGCGGGGGACGCCCCGGTGCCGAGCAGGAAGGTGGTGGCGGATATGCCGTAGGCCATCCCGAGTGCGCCGTCGATGCTCTGCGCCACGAAGCCGACGGCTGCGGCCGTGAGGAATTCCTCCGATGTGACGACCTCGATGACGATGGCCAGCGCTGCGGCCGGATCGCCGACCGGCAGGCCGCGCACCAGCAATACCGTGGCCAGGCCGAACAAGGTGAAGCCGATCAGCCAGGTGGCGACGGTGACCAGCGGGTGCGCCTGCGCGCGGTCGATCACCTGTTCGACCGGCGGCAGGCCGAGCGCTTCGTGGGCTTGCCCGACGGCGGTCGGACGGGTGTCGATGTGGCGGATTTTCACTGCACGGCACTCCTTGGGGAGGGCGCAGTCTAGCCAGCAATACTTATCTCAAAAAGTGATATTTGGTTCTAAAGATAGTTCTGGAATGTATTTGAACTCAGTAGAACGGCCGCCGCCAGTAACCCCACGGATAACCTGGATAGCCGGGGTAGCCGAACATCCACATGCGTTCGCGCTCGCGCATCGCTTCGCGCGCACGGGTGGCTTCGATCAGCGTGAGCTGCATGTGGTCGATCACCTCGTCGGACACACCCTGTTCGCGCAGATTGGCCAGTTCCGATGCCTTCAGCGCATACAGGCCGCCGCTTTCGTCGATGCGCTGGATGATTTCGGCTGGCGTCAGTCCGTCCTTCGACATCTGCACGATCTCGTCGGTGGTCGGTGCCGGCGGGCGCGGCGGGGAGGTCGCGCAGCCACCCAGCGTCACGGCAAGCAGGGCGAAAAGTATCCAGCGGCTAATGGGCATGGCGGGTGCTCCGGCATCGTTTCATGATCGTTTGAGTCAGGGCGGGGGGGGCAAGTTCGCGGCATCCGGAAACAGCCGCGTCCAGACCGCAGTGATGGCTGCCCGCTCGACGACCACCTGTGCCGGGTCGACGCGCGCCTTCGGCGCGTCATTCAGGCGCAGGCCATGCTGCAGATGCCGCAGGCGGCGGTAGGCGTTGCCGGCGGCGACCGCGTCCAGCGCCGGCAGCAGGCCGACCTGCGAAGCGATGCGCAGCAGCGCGATGTTGCCGAGGTTTCCGGTCAGTTCGGGGTAACGCGACGCGTAGGCCAGCACGAGGTACTGCACCGCGAATTCGAGGTCGATCAGGCCGCCCGGATCGTGCTTGATGTCGAACAGATCGGACTTGTTGGCGTGGCCTTCGCGCATCTTGCGCCGCATGTCCAACACCTCGCCACGCAGCGTCGCGAGGTCGCGCACGCGCGTCAGCACCTCGTTGCGGATGGCTTCGAACTGCTCGCCGACCTGCACGTCCCCGGCCGAGAAGCGGGCGCGGGTCAGTGCCTGGTGCTCCCACACCCAGGCGGATTTCTGCTGGTAGTCGCGGAAGGCTTCGACCGAACTGACCAGTAGGCCGGATTCACCATTCGGTCGCAGACGGGTGTCGGTTTCGAACAGCATGCCGGCACTGGTGTGGCTGGACAGCCAGGTCAGCAGGCGTTGCGCCAGACGGGCGTAGATTTCGGGGGCCGATTCGTGATCGTCGTCGAACAGGAAGATCACGTCCAGATCGGACGCGTAACCCAGCTCCTTGCCGCCCAGCTTGCCGTAGCTGATGACCGCGAAGCGCGGAGTGTCGCGATGGCGTCGCGCGAGCTTGCGCCAGCACAGATCAAGTGTGACGCGCAGCATCACGTCGGCCAGCGCAGACAGGTGGTCGGACAGCCGTTCGACCGACAGCTCGCCCGCCAGGTCGCGCGCCAGCAACCGGAATACCTGGGCGTGATGCGCATCGCGCATGGTGTCCATCTGGCGCTCGGTGTCGTCGCCCAGTTCCTCGAGCTGCACGCGCAACGCGGCTTCGAAGCCCGGCCACTCCGGTTCGGCGGTCAGCAGCCGGGCATCCAGCAGTTCGTCGAGCAGGATGGGGTGGCGCACCAGATAGCCGGCGGCCCAGCTCGATGCGCCGATCAGGCGCGCCACCTGGCCGAGTGCCTGCGGAAACTCGGCCAGCAGGGCAAGGTAGGCGGCGCGTCGGCTGATCGCTTCGAGCAGATCGAGTCCGCGCAGCGCGGTGGCCGTGGGGTGCGGTGTTTCGCGGCATGCTTCGAGCAGTTTGGGCACCAGCGCGTCCACCCGGCTGCGCGATGTGTCGGGCAGCTGGCGGTAGCGGCTGCCTGACTTGAACGCCGCCAGCCGGTTCGACAGTTCGTCCGGCTCGCTGAAACCCAGCGTGGCCAGCGCACTGCGGCAGTCGTCGCCCTGATCGGCGTCCTGCCAAAGCGCACGCGGCGCGGAGGTGTCCGATTCCTGGGCGCCGAACACGGCGTCGAAATGCCGGCTGACCCGGCCGCGGTGCATATCGAGTTCGGCCAGCAGGCCCGCGTAGTCGTCGAACCCCATCGCGCTGGCGATCAGTGCCTGGTCGGCGGCGTCGGCCGGCAGCTTGTGCGTCTGCGCGTCGTCGAGGTACTGCAGCCGGTGTTCCAGCCGGCGCAGGAACACGTAGGCGGCGTGCAGTTCGTCCACCGCCTCTTCGGTCATCACGCCGCGCATCGCCAGCCGGTCGAGCACTTTCTGGGTCGGACGGATCTGCAGCGCGCTTTCGCGGCCGCCGCGGATCAACTGGAACACCTGGGCGATGAATTCGATCTCGCGGATGCCGCCCGGGCCGAGTTTCACGTTGTCGGCCATGTCGCGCCGCGCCACTTCGCGGCGGATCTGCGCGTGCAGGTCGCGCATCGCGTTGATCGCGCCGAAATCGAGGTATTTGCGGAACACGAACGGCTTGCGCAGCGACTCCAGTTCGTCGTGCCGGCTGCCGGTCAGCGCGCGCGCCTTGATCCAGGCATAGCGTTCCCACTCGCGGCCCTGGGTGAAGAAGTAGTTTTCGAGCATGTCGAAACTGACCGCCAGCGGGCCGCTGTCGCCATTCTGGCGCAGCCGCATGTCGACCCGGAACACGAAGCCGTCGGCGGTCACTTCGGACAGCAGTTCGATCACCTTGCGGCTCAGCCGCGTGAAGAAATCGAAATTGTCGATGTGCTTGCCGAGCCCGTTGGGCGTGTCGGCATCGGTCTCACCGCTTTCCGGATAGACGAAGATGAAATCGACGTCGGAACTGACGTTCAACTCGCGCCCGCCCAGTTTACCCATGCCGATGCAGATGAAGGGCTGCACGGTGCCGGGGCTGCCGTCTTCCGTTTCGCCGCGCGGCTCACCGAAACGCGCAACGAGCGGGATGCGCGCCTGATCGGCCGCCACGCGCACCGTCAGTTCGGCCAGCAGCGTCATGCCCTCGGTCACTTCGTCGAGGTCGGCCAGGCCCGCCAGATCGCGCACGATCAGATGGGCCATCGTGCGGGCACGCAGGTGACGCAGCGCGTGCTTGATGCCGGCTTCGTCGGCCGGCTCGAACGGCGTCTGCGCCAGCCAGTCTTCGAGCACAGCCGCACTGGCATGCGCCTGCAGGGTGTCGGTCAGCGCGTCGATCAGCGCCGGTCGGGCATCGAGCAGGCGATCGAGGTAGCGACTGTGCCGTCGGGCGTGGGCAATGGCGGTGGGTGCGTCCATGTGTTGTCTCTGCGGTCGGTCATGATAAGGCCGGGGTCGGCGCACGCGCCGGGCCCGGTGCATCGGCCCGCCCGGCGCCTTACGCGCCTGTTGTAAGGACTCCCTACAAAACGCGCCGGGTGCGACGTTGCGGGTAAACTCCCGCATCGTCCCACAAACGCAGTCATCCTCCTTTTGACTGCAGGCCCTGATCTTGTCCGATTCCTCCTCCGCCGACGTCACCCACCGGTCCGCAGACCCACACCCGGCGCGGCCGTCCTGGGGGCGACTGTCCGGCCGCGCAGTCGACGTGCTGCTGGTCGCCTGGATTGTCGTGGCCCTGGTCGTGCTCGGCGCGCGTCATCTGCTGCTGCCGCAGGTGGATGCCTACCGTACGCAGATCGAAGCCGTACTGGGCGAGGCGCTGGCCCGGGAGGTGCGCATCGACAGCATCCGTGCCGACTGGAGCGGTCTGCACCCGCATCTTGCGCTGCGTGGCGTCACCCTGCTCGACGAAGCCGGTCAGCCGGCGCTGCGGCTGGAACAGGTCGATGCCGCGCTCGGGTTTTCGTCGCTGGTGCGCGGGCGCATGCATCTGCATCGGCTCGACATCAACAGCCCGGAGCTCCAGATCCGGCGCGACACGGCAGGCGTGCTGCATGTCGCCGGGCTTGCGCTGCGGCAGGACGGCACACGGGGTGGTTTTCTGCCGTGGCTGCTGGCGCAGGGGCAGATCAACATCCGCGATGCACGGCTCGAATGGCATGACGAAACCCGCGCGGGTGCGCCGCCGCTGACGCTGACCCAGGTCAATCTGCGACTGGACAATGCGGGCGACCGGCACCGCTTCGGACTGCTTGCCACGCCGCCGGCGGAACTGGCCCGGCAGCTGGAGCTGCGTGGCGACGTGGAACTGCCCGATATCGCCCTGCCAGCCGGCGCGTCGGGCGAACTGTACGTGTCGCTGGACAACGCCGATCTCGCCATCTGGCAGCGCTGGGTCGACTACCCGGTCGATCTGCCCCAGGGGCGCGGTGCCGTGCGCGCCTGGGCGAATTTCGACGGCGCCACGCTGAATGCGGTCACCGGCGAACTGGCGCTGTCGGACGTGAAGCTGCGCCTGCTGCCCGATCTGCCGCAGCTCGATCTGGTGAGCCTGTCCGGCCGCATCAGTGCCGAGCATCTGAGCCGCACGCGGGTCACCGCCAATGCGCGCCAGCTGCAATTGCTGACGCGCGACGGCGTGCGCGTGCGGCCCACCAGCATCGACCTGAAATGGCAGGCTGCCGCCGACGGCCGTGCCGGGCAGGGCGAGGTGTCGGCCAGCGTGCTCGACCTCGCCGCGCTGACCCGGCTGTCCGACTTCATGCCGCTGCCCGACACGCTGCGCGAGCGCTTGCGCGATCATGCGCCGCACGGCCGTCTGACCGACCTCGATGCCGGTTGGAGCGGTGAGCTGTCGGCGCCGCTCGGCTTTCGCGTCAGCGCCGGGCTCGACCGCATCGGCTTCAATGCGCGTGGCGACGTGCCCGGCGTGGCCGGTCTGAGCGGCAAGCTCGAAGGCAGCGATGCGCGCGGCAGCGTGGTGGTCGACGCGCCCGGATTGACCTTCGACCTGCCGACGGTGTTCGCCGAGCCGCAGATCACCTTCGCCCGCTTCAAGCTGCGTGCCGGCTGGTCGCGCAGCGACGGCGAAACCACTGTCGCGCTCGAATCCGTGGTGTTCCAGAACGCGGATACCGAAGGCGAATTCACCGGCCGCTACCGCACGCTGGCCAATACCGCCGGCGAGCTCGATCTGGACGGGCGCCTCCAGCGCAGCGACGCGCGTGCCATCTGGCGCTACCTGCCGCTGACCATCGGTGCGGACACGCGCGACTGGCTGCGCGATGCGCTGGTGGCGGGCGGTTCGCCCGACGCGACGCTGAAGCTGCGCGGCAAGCTCGACGATTTCCCGTTCGATCGCGGGCAACCCGGCGTCTTCCTGGTGAAGGTGAAGGCCGAAGATGTGACCGTCGCCTTCGGCGGCACCTGGCCGGCCATCACCGGCCTCGACGCCGACGTGCTGTTCGAAGGCAAGCGCATGCTGATCACGTCGCGCGACGGCCGCATCCTGAACACGAAACTGGGCACCACGACGGCCGAGATCCCCGACCTCGAAGCAGCCGAGGAAATGCTGCTGGTGCGCGGCTCAGCCAGCGGCGTCACATCGGAATTCCTGCGCTACATCGACATCAGTCCGGTGGCTGGGCGCATCGACGGATTCACCCGCGGCATCCGCGCCGAGGGCAATGGACGCCTCAATGTGTCGCTGGCCATACCGCTGCGCCACTCGCAGGACGCGAAGATCGAAGGCGATTTCACCTTCTCCGGCAACCGGCTGCTCATCGATGACGGAGTGCCGCCGCTGACCGATGCGGCCGGCAAGATCGCATTCACCGAAAGCGCGCTCACCGTGCGCGGCGCACAGGCGACGGCCCTCGGCTTTCCGATGACGCTCGACGTCGCTTCGGCGGGCGGCGGCGTGGTGAACGTGACCGCCAGCGGACGCGCATCGATGGACGCGCTGCGCACCCAGCTGGGCCAGCCGTGGCTGGCGGCGCTCGCCGGCACGGCCGCCTGGCAGGCCCGCCTGGGCGTGCGCCGCAACGGCATGGACATCACGCTGGATGCCGATCTCGCCCAACTGACCTCGACGCTGCCGGCGCCATTGGGCAAGGCGGCCGGCGAGCCGATGGCGCTGCGCATCGAACGCATCGGCACGCTCGACCCGCGCGAATCCGCCCGGCGCGGCCTGCCCGCCATCGGTCCGGACCGCGAATTGCTGCACATCACGCTCGGCGAACTGGCCAGCGCCGACATCGTGCGGCGCGCGACGCCGACCGGCTGGGTGATCGACCGGGGCGCGATCGGGCTGCCGCAACAGCCGGCGATGCCGGAGCGCGGGCTTGCGCTGTCGCTGCGTGCCGACACGCTTGACCTCGACGCCTTGCGCCGCGCGTTCGCGCCGCGGCCGGCCGCCGAAGGAACGGTCGGTGCGGCGGACAGCGGCGGCGACGACCTGCCGCTTGCCCGGGTGCGGCTGGACGCGAAGCATGTGCGCCTGATGGACCACTGGCTCGATGTGGTCAAGGCCGACGCGCAGCGTCAGGGCGACGCCTGGGACATCGATCTGGCGAGTACGCAGGCGCGCGGCCGCATCAACTGGTCCGGTCAGGGCAAAGGCCGCCTGCAGGCGCGTTTCGACCAGTTGCTGATCAATACGGCGGGCGAGCCGGGCGTGCAGGCGTTGCCCGATGCGGAGGCGGACGCGGCCGACGTGCTCGAAGATCTGCCTGCGCTGGATATCGAAGCCGCGCGCTTCGTGCTCGACGGCAAGATGCTGGGCAAGCTGGCGCTGCAGGCCAGCAACGAGCGGCGCGCCTGGCTGATCGACCGTCTGGCACTCGAACTGCCGGAGGGCAGTTTCGATGCCAGCGGCGCCTGGGGCAAGCCGCTCGGTGCGCCCGGCGGCGTGCGCGAGACGCGGCTCGATTTCTCGATCAGGGCGGACGACGCCGGCAAGCTGCTCGACCGGCTCGGTCACGCCGATGCGTTGCGTCGGGGCACCGCCGACATGCAGGGCAGCCTGCGCTGGAACGGCAATCCGCTGTCGATCGACTACCCGTCGCTGTCCGGTGCCTTCAAGCTGTCGGTCAGCAAGGGGCAGTTCAGCAAGATCAACCCCGGTGCCGGGCGCCTGCTCGGCATCCTCAGCCTGCAGGCGCTGCCGCGCCGCATCACGCTGGATTTCCGGGACGTGTTCAGCGAAGGTTTCGCGTTCGACCTGATCGAAGGCAATGTCGCGGTCGAGCGTGGCATCATGAAAACCGACGACTTCGAACTGGCCGGCCCGGCGGCGCGCGTGCGCATCAGCGGCAGTGCCGACATCGCGGCCGAAACGCAGAATCTGGTCGTGCGCGTGCAGCCGGCGCTCAGCGACAGCGTATCGGTCGGCGTGCTGATCGCCAATCCGGCGGTCGGCGTAGCCACCTACCTCGCCCAGAAGGTGCTGCGCGATCCGCTCGGCCAGATTTTCGCCTTCCAGTACGGTGTGACCGGTTCCTGGGACGATCCGGTCGTGGCCAAGCTCGCGGTGCCGCCGCCCGCGGGCAAGCAGGCCGAAAATTGATGCGCACGGATCGCGATCCGCTTGTCGGAGGTGCCGGTTGCCGAATCGCGCCGCGGCGGCGCATCATCAAACTGAAAGGCTCGCCATGAATACTTCTGCCCTGACCCGCGTTGCTGCCGTGCAGATGGTGTCCGGCCCGAACGTCGCCGAAAACCTCGACGAAGCCGGGCACTGGATCGCCGAAGCAGCCCGCCAGGGTGCGAAGCTGGTGGCGTTGCCCGAGTATTTCGCGCTGATTTCAGGTGACGAAGCCGACAAGGTGGCGATCCGCGAAAACGAGGGCGACGGCCCGATCCAGCACTTCATGGCGGAGGCGGCGCGGCGGCACGGCGTCTGGCTGGTCGGCGGTTCGGTGCCGCTGGTGGCCGATCGTCCCGACAAGGTGCGCAATACCTGCCTTGCCTACGGCCCGGATGGCCTCCAGGTGGCACGCTACGACAAGATCCACCTGTTTGCCTTCAACCGCGGCGCGGAAAACTACGACGAGGCGCGCACGATAGAGGCGGGCAGCACGCCGGTCGCCTTCGAGGCGCCGTTCGGGCGGGTCGGGCTGTCGATCTGTTACGACCTGCGGTTCCCGGAGTTTTTCCGCGCGCTCGGCACCATGAAGCTGCTGGTGCTGGGTGCGGCCTTCACCGAAACGACCGGTCGCGCACACTGGGAGCTGCTGCTGCGCGCGCGCGCGGTCGAAAACCAGTGTTATGTGCTGGCGTCGGCGCAGGGGGGCGTGCACCCGTCGGGGCGGCGTACCTTCGGCGATTCGATGCTGATCGACCCGTGGGGTCAGGTGCTGAATCGTCTTGCGCGTGGACCGGGCGTGGTACTTGGCGATCTGAACGAGGACTATCTCGTTGAAATCCGGCAGAATCTTCCAGCTCTGGGACACCGACGCCTTTCATGCTGAACATTTGTTGCTGAGGTCATCATGGCTGATCAACCCACCCGCCCACATTCGCAGTTTCCGCACACGCTGGCTGAAGTCACGGTCATGGACGTCGACCGGCTGCGTTCCATGTGCATCGAGCAGGAAGACATTGCCGGCACGCGCGAAATGGCGCAACAGAAAGACAAGTTCCGGGTGCGTCTGCTGAGCAGCGACAACGAGAAACGCGAAGGCACCAGCCTGCTGATCGAGAAGATGTATTCGTGGCGCGGCTATCACACGAAGAAGCAGATCGACGAGGTACCGAACCGCATCACCCTTGTGGCCGAGTTCGATGGCCACATCTATGGAACGATTACCGTCAATCTCGATTCCGACACGGGACTGTCGGCCGACGAGACCTACCCCGACGTGATGGCGGCGCTGCGCGGAGACGGGCGTCGCGTGTGCGAATTCGGCAAGTTTGCGGTGGAACAGTCGGTCAAGTCGAAACGCCTGATGGGCACCTTGTTCCACCTGATGTGCATCTACGCGTTCCGCCTGCAGCACTGCGACGACGTGCTGATCGAGGTGAACCCGCGCCACCGCGTGTTCTACGAGAAATATCTGTCCTTCGTGCCGGCCGCCGAGGAACGCATGTGCAGCCGTGTCGGCGCACCTGCGGTGCTGCTCAGGCTGACGCGCGAAATGTATCGCAGCCGGGTCGATGAACTGGGCGGGCGCTGGCGCGATCTGAAGGAAGAGAAATCGATGTACAAGTATTTTTTCCCGCGACAGGAAGAAGATGCCATCGCGGACAGGCTGGGACGCTAGGTTCGACACGGTCCAGCCCCCCAAATTGACAGAGGATGCACTGACCCATGACAGGTTCCACCCGCACGACCGGCATCCAGGCAGCCGTACCCGGCCTCGACATGATGGATACCGCGCGATCGACGCTGCTTGCGCCCTTCGATCTGGCGCGTCATGACCTCGACCGGGTGTTCGGCCTGCTCGCCTCGCACCGCATCGACTATGCCGACCTGTATTTCCAGCACCAGTGCAGCGAGGCCTGGAGCCTGGAAGAGGGCATCGTCAAGTCGGGCAGCTTCAATATCGAGCAGGGCGTGGGCGTGCGCGCGATCCAGGGCGAAAAGACTGCGTTCGCCTACTCGGACGAAATCAGCGCGCCGGCGCTGGAAGCCGCAGCACGTGCGACGCGCGCGATCGCATCGCAGGGCCAGAGCCTGAGTGCGCGCACGCTGACCAGCAAGTCGAAGCTGCCACGGCCGCTGTATTCGGCCGCCAACCCGCACGCCTCGCTCAGCGACACCGCGAAGGTGCAACTGCTTGAGCGGCTCGAAAGCTATGCCCGTGCGGAAGACAGCCGCGTCACGCAGGTGATGGCGCACATCGCGGGCACGCACGAAACTGTACTGGTGATGCGCAACGATGGTCACATGGCCGCTGATGTGCGACCGCTGGTGCGCGTGTCGGTCACCGTCATCATGCAGGATGGCACGCGCCGGGAGCAGGGCTCCAGCGGCGGCGGCGGTCGTTTCGACTACGGCTATTTCACCGACGCGGTGCTGCGCGACTACGCGGCGCGTGCGGTCCATCAGGCACGGGTGAATCTCGACGCACGTCCGGCGCCGGCCGGCACGATGAGCGTGGTGCTCGGCCCGGGCTGGCCGGGCATCCTGCTGCACGAAGCGATCGGCCATGGTCTGGAGGGCGATTTCAACCGCAAGGGCAGTTCCGCCTTCGCCGGGCGCATCGGTCAGCAGGTGGCGTCGCGCGGTGTAACCGTGGTTGACGACGGTACGCTGCCGGATCGCCGCGGTTCGCTGACGATAGACGACGAAGGCAATCCGACCCGCTGCACGACCCTGATCGAGGACGGCATTCTGGTCGGCTACATGCAGGACAGCCTGAACGCGCGCCTGATGGGCGTGGCGCCCACCGGCAACGGCCGGCGCGAAAGCTTTGCGCATCTGCCGATGCCACGCATGACCAACACTTACATGCTCAATGGTGACCGCGAGCCGGAAGAAATCATCCGCTCGGTGAAAAAAGGTCTCTACGCCGTCAATTTCGGCGGTGGCCAGGTCGATATCACCAGCGGCAAGTTCGTGTTTTCGGGGGCGGAGGTGTACATGATCGAAAATGGCAAGGTGACCTACCCGATCAAGGGAGCAACGCTGATCGGCAACGGCCCGGACGCACTGACCCGCGTGTCGATGATCGGCAACGACATGGCGCTGGACAGCGGTGTCGGCACCTGCGGCAAGGAAGGCCAGAGTGTTCCCGTCGGTGTCGGCCAGCCCACTTTGCGCATCGATGGACTGACCGTGGGCGGCACCGCCTGAGCGACAGCCCGATCACTGACTGATTGCCGCCGCATCCCCCGGATTGCGGCGCCTACCCCATGCCTCCCTTTCTCGCCCGCTGGATGCCCACCCGCGAACAATTGCTCGCGATACGCTGGCTGGCGCCGTTTGCCCGCTACCTGTCCGACGACCGGCTGTGGCACGCCGACCGGCAAAGTGTCGCCAAGGCCGTGTCGATCGGCCTGTTCTTCGGCTTGATGATTCCGTTCGCGCAATTCCTGTTCGCAATCGCGACGGCATTCGCGATGCGGGCAAACGTGGCCATCAGCGCAGGGTGTACGCTGATCACCAATCCATTCACGTTCCCGCCGATCTACTGGGCGGCCTACGAACTGGGCAGTTTCGTGCTCGACCGGCCGGGTTCCGACCGCGAGGTGCAGAACATCGAACAGTCGGCCGAAAAGATCGGCGAACTGGCGACCGGCTGGCTGGAAGGGTTCTGGATCTGGCTCGGTGCGGCCGGCATGCCGCTGGTTACCGGGCTGTTCATCATGGCGTGCACCGGAGCGATCGTCGGCTATCTTGCGGTCCATCTGCTGTGGCGCGATTCGAAACCGCATTCCGAGGCCCATTCCGAGCCCCACTCGAAGCACGACAGCCCGCGCTGACCCCGGCGGCGCGCCGTCATCGAACGAACGCGCGCGCCGGGTTAGAATCTCGAACTTTTTACCGGCTCCCGTGCCTGCGCGGTCCCCGAACTGAAGGCCATGAACGCTCACATGCAAATGATCACCGACGACGTCCGCATCAAGGATATCCGCGAACTCATCCCGCCGATGAAGCTGCTCGAAGACCTGCCGGCCAGCGATGTCGCTGCGCAAAGCACGTTCGGCGCGCGTCAGGCGATCCACCGCATCCTGCGCGGCGCCGACGACCGGCTGCTGGTCGTCATCGGTCCGTGTTCGATCCATGACTACAAGGCGGGCATGGAATACGCGAAGCTGCTGATGAAGCAGCGCGAGCGTCTGTCGGCCGACCTCGAAATCGTCATGCGCGTCTATTTCGAAAAGCCGCGCACCACGGTGGGCTGGAAGGGTCTGATCAACGATCCGTATCTGGACAACAGCTTCCAGATCAATGACGGCCTGCGCCTGGCGCGCCGCATCCTGCTCGAAGTGAACGAACTGGGCCTGCCGGCCGGCACCGAATTCCTCGACACCATCACGCCGCAGTACACCGGCGACCTGGTCGCCTGGGGCGCGATCGGCGCGCGCACGACGGAAAGCCAGGTGCACCGCGAACTGGCTTCCGGCCTGTCCTGCCCGGTCGGCTTCAAGAACGGTACCGACGGCAATGTGCGCATCGCGTCCGATGCGATCAAGTCGGCGCAGGCGCCGCACGTCTTCCTGTCGGTGACCAAGGCAGGCCACTCCGCCATCGTCACGACCGGGGGCAACGAAGACTGTCACGTCATCCTGCGCGGCGGCAAGGAGCCGAACTACGACGCCGAGGCGGTCGACAAGGTGTGCCGCGAACTGGCCGCTGCCGGTGTGCCGGCCAAGGTGATGATCGACTTCTCGCACGCCAACAGCCGCAAGCAATGCGCGCTGCAGATGGACGTGGCGCGCGACGTTGCGGCCCAGCTCGCCTGTGGCGAAGAGCGCATTTTCGGCGTCATGGTGGAATCGCACCTGAAGGAAGGCCGTCAGGACCTGGTCGCCGGCAAGGAGCCGGAGTACGGCATGAGCATCACCGACGCCTGCCTCGGCTGGGACAAGAGCGTGGAGCTGCTCGACACGCTGGCCGAAGCCGTGCGCGCGCGCCGTCGTGCCATTGCCGACCGCGACTGATCGGTGAGCCTGTTCTCCGCAACGGCGCCAGCCCACAACTGGCGCCGTTTCTACTTTGTGGCGCTGCTGCTCACGCTGCTGTTCCGCGGCTGGCTGGGTGCAGCGCTGCCCTTCACCGGCGACGAGGCGTATTTCTACTGGTGGGGCAGGATTCCCGCCGGGGGCTTTTACGACCACCCGCCCATGGTCGGCTGGTGGCTCGCCGGGCTGATCGCCGTGTCGGAAGCGGAGTGGTGGCTGCGCCTGCCGGCCATCCTGCAGCCTGCGCTGCTGTCCTTCATGCTGCTCGCCTTTCTGCGCGACGACCCGCACGCCACGCGCTGGGGTGTGGCCACACTGGTGTTGCTCGCGCCGGCCAGCGTGCTCGACGTCCTCATCACGACCGACATTCCGCTGGTGTATTTCAGCGTCGCGTCGGCGCTGGTGTTCCTGAGTGCCGTGCGCAGCCGCACATTCGGGCTGTTCGCGCTGAGCGGCCTGCTGCTGGGCGGCGCCTTCCTGTCGAAGTACTTCGCCGTGCTGCTCGGCTTTGCCTACATCGGCTGGGCACTGTGGCGGCCGGCCGTCTGGAAATGGAAGGCGTTGGCGCTGCTCGTGCTGTGCGCATTGCCGGCCGGGCTGTACAACGCCTGGTGGAACAGTCAGCACTGCTGGGCGAACGTGATGTTCAACGTGTTCAACCGGCATGGCAACGCCCACCTGTCCTGGGAAACGCCGCTGCTCTACGGCGCGATGATGGTGTGGCTGCTGACGCCCATGGTCGTTTGGGGCCTGCTGCGCGCGCCGGGCGCCTGGCTGCGCCAGGCGGCGCTGCCCTGGCTGGTCGTCGTGCCGCTGTCGATTTTCGGCCTGCTGTCGCTGGTCAAGACGATCGGCCTGCACTGGGTGTTTTCCTTCGTGCCGCTGGTGTTCCTGCTGTATGGCCGCAGCGTGTCCGATGTGACGCTGCAGCGGACGATCAGGTTCGCTGCCGTGATCGCTGCCGTGCATGTGGCGGCCGTGCTGGCGGTGGCCAGCCAGCCGGTCGAGCGCTGGGCCTCGCTGCTGGGCGAACGCAAGTACGCCGGCGTGGTGCAGACGGTCAAGACCGATGAGGTGATCGCCGCGCTCGGCGACGACGTGAATCGCTACGAGCTGATGACCGACGGCTACTCGCCGTCGGTCACCGTCGGCTACAACCACCGACGTTATTGGCCGGTGTTCGGTCCGGCGTCGAGCCATGCGCGCCACGATGACATGCTGACCGATTTCCGCCGCCTCGACGGTCGCGATGTGCTGGTGCTCAGCAAGGAAGCGCCGGAGCTGACCGACTACACGCCGTATTTCCGCGACGTGCAGGTCGACCTGCTCACGGTGCGCGGCGCGAAGTTCTGGCGCATCCGCGGACACGGCTTCGATTTCGCGGCCTATCATGCCGGCGTGCTCGAACCGGCGCGCCGCTACTGGTACGCGATTCCGGGCTGGCTGCCGCAGCAGGGCTGCTATTTCGAAGAGCGTTACTTCCGCTGAATGCCTGCAGGTTTGCCATCCGGCCACCGATCATGATTGCCGCCGCGCTCAAGTTGCTGCGACCCCACCAGTGGGTGAAGAACGGCTTCGTGTTCTTCGGCCTGCTGTTCGGTCACGCCTGGCACAACGCGGCCACGGTGCAGGCGGCCATCGTGGCCTTCCTCGCCTTCTGCCTGATGTCGAGCGCGGTGTATGCGCTGAATGATCTGCGCGACATCGAGCAGGACAGGCTGCATCCGGCGAAGCGGCAGCGGCCGCTGGCATCCGGCGCGCTGTCGCCGTCGGTGGCCATCCTGCTGATGTCGGCCTGCTCGATCGGCTCGCTGCTGCTGGCCTGGCAGGTCGGTGACACGCTGGTCTATCTGCTGTGTGTCTACGGGCTGATCAACTTCGGCTACAGCTATGGCCTCAAGCGCGTCGTGGTGCTCGACGTGTTCCTGATCAGCGCCGGCTTCATGCTGCGCCTGCTGGCCGGTACAACCGGTCTGGATATTCCCCCGTCGAACTGGCTGCTGATGTGCGGCCTGCTGCTGACCCTCTTCCTCGGCTTTTCCAAGCGGCGGGCGGAAATGATGTTGATGGACGAGTCGGGCGGGGCGCACCGCAAGGTGCTCGATCTGTATTCGCCCGCACTGCTCGACCAGTTCATCACAATTACCGGCGCCTGCGCCGTGGTGGCGTATTCGCTGTACACGGTCGATGAGGACACGGTGCGCATCCACGGTACGGCGGATCTCATCTACACCTTGCCGTTCGTGCTGTACGGCTTGTTCCGCTACCTGTACATGCTGCACCGCCGCGGTGGTGGCGGTGATCCGTCGTATGACCTGTTCCGCGACCCGCACCTGATCGTCGCAATGGCTGGCTGGCTGGCGGTTACGGTTTTCCTGCTGCGCTGATCGCACGGCGTCCGCAGGCTGTCGCGACGCACGATCGACGGCCTGTCCCGGGAATGCGGGAGTACCTCCCGCATTCCGCCGGTAAAATCCCCCGATTTCTGAACGGCATATTGCCCGCTGCACGGCGAAGGGCGCCGCAGCTGCTCCGTCAGTCCGGCAGCCAGGCCGTCAGATTCCCATGCCCTTGGTGCCCAGATAGGCGGGTATCCAGGCCTGCAGCAATTCGAGAAAGGCTTCGGCAGCCCGCGACAGGCGACGCTGCTGCAGCCGGACCACCTGCCAGCGTGACATCAGCGGAAACCCCTCTACCTGGAGGATGACCACTTCATCCTCGAGCAGCGGGTCGCGATGCAGCGTGTGGCGAGACAGGATGGACAAGCCCAGTCCGCCCGCCACCGCCTGCTTGATGGCCTCATTGCTGCCCAGTTCCATCCGTACATTCAGTGTTGCGCCCTGCTGCGACAGATAGTTCTCGATCGCGATGCGCGTGCCCGAACCCTGTTCGCGCATGATGAAGCGCTCTTTGGCGAGATCCTGCAGCTTCAGCAAGCCGGCGTTGGCCAGCGGGTGCGACGCTGGCGCAATTGCGACCAGCGGATTGTCGAGGAAGGAGTCGCAGGTGAGATCCATGTCCTCTGGCGGCTTCGTCATGACGTACATATCGTCGAGATTGGCCTGCATGCGCTCGATCAGGCGGTCCCGGTTCGCCACTTCCAGCTTCACATCGATGCCCGGGTGCTGCGCGCAGTAGGGCCCGAGCACCCGCGGCACGAAGTACTTCGCGGTACTGACCGCGGCCAGCCTGAGTGTGCCTCGGTGCAGGCTGCGGGTCGCCTGAAGGTTTTCCTCGAATTGCTGCCACTGAAGCTGTATGCCCTTCCACGCCGACAGCAGTTCCTCCCCGGCCGGGGTCAGGAAGGTGCGCCGGCCTATGGTGTCGAACAAGGGTTCGCCGACTGTTTCGGTCAGCTGCCGTACCTGCTGGGACACTGCCGGCTGGGTCAGGAAGAGCTGCTCCGACGCGCGCGTGAAGCTGCCGGTTTCAGCCACTTTCGCAAACACCTGCAACTGCCGGAGCGTAATATTCATAACCTTTTTATTATCGAATCAAGAAAAAAATAATATTTGTACTAATGGATCAAAGTTTTTAGCATCTCGCATCATTCATTGCAACCCGAATCATCCGTGTCCATCACCCTCGCGCCCAGCCCGCTTGCTTCTCTGCCCAAACACGGGTGGCGCACTTCACGTCTGACAGCGCTGGGGCACGCGAAGATGTTCGGAATCCTGTGCATGGACGACGCGGTTCGCTTCCGGCTCGCTCTGGCCGGCTTCATACCGGGCGCCGCAGGCGGTGATCGCAGTCACCGGGCGGATCGTCACAACGGCTCGTCCCACTCACGACAGATGGCATCCCTTCAACCCGACAACCCGCTGCGGCTCACTGGCTGACGCCGCAGGGACTCGTCCGGGGCAGCTCACCGCCCCGGATACCGCTTCCCTTGGCCAACCCTTCGGTCTTACCCGCCCACCTGTCTGATTCGTAAAAGAATCCGACGAGTGTGCGGGATTTTTTTATCCCGGCAAGGCTGCAAGTCGCGCATCCGGATGCCACAACCGCTGCAGCACCCGCTCCGCGGTGTCCGAGGCGGCCGAGGACCAGAAGCTTTCGGTTCCCCCAGGGTTGCCGCTGCGCAGAAGTCCGGCGTCGTTGAGTCGGTGCGCCAGCTGACGGGCCACCGAATCGCCGGTGTCGATCACCTGTACCGACGGCCCGACCTGCTGCTCGATCAAGCCGCGCAGGAAGGGGTAGTGCGTGCAGCCAAGCACGATCACGTCGGCACCGCCGGCCAGCAGCGGTTCGACATGCGACGCGACCAGCGCGCGGGTGGCCGGCGTGTCCAGTTCGCCACGTTCGACCGCCTCGACGAGGCCGGTGCCGGGCCGGGTGATCACGCGGACATCGCGGCCGAAGGTGTCGAGCAATGCAGCAAAGCGAGCGCTGGCCAGCGTGCCCGTGGTGGCAAGCAGGCCGACCACACCCGAGCGCGTGGCGGCGGCGGCGGGTTTGACGGCCGGTTCCATGCCGATCACCGGCACCTCCGGCCAACGGTCGCGCAGGGCGTGCGCCGCAGCCGCGGTGGCCGTATTGCAGGCAATCAGCAGCGCTTTCGCACCGCGGCCGAGCAGGAATTCGCCCATGCTCAGACTGCGCGCACGGATCCAGTCGGCGCTGCGTTCGCCATACGGCGCGTGGCCCGAATCGGCGACATACAGGAAGTCTTCGGCGGGCAGGCGCGACCGCGCGTGGCGCAGCACCGACAGGCCGCCGAGGCCGGAGTCGAAGACGCCTGTCGGGGCACTGCTCGCCGGCGTCACGATGGCCCTCCGGTCGTGGTCGTGCCTGAAGAACGCAGCGTCATCGCGATATCGTGATTGTTCCGGATCCAGCTGCCTTGGCCCGCATCTTCGGCGCTCATCCGCACGCGGTCTGCTCAGCCCGTCTCGCCGTCGTGCGCCCGGCCACGTTGCCACAGTACGTCGCCGCGGCCATCGAGCCGGTTGAAGGTGCGGCCGATGACGAACAGCAGGTCGGACAGACGGTTGAGGTATTGCCGGCTGGCGTCCGGCACCTGGCCTTCGGCGGCGGCGGCGATCACCGCGCGTTCGGCGCGCCGGCAGATCGTGCGCGCGAGGTGCGACAGCGCAGCCGCGCGTGTGCCGCCCGGCAGGATGAATTCCTTCAGTGGCTTGAGTTCGGCGTTCAGTCGTTCCAGTTCGGTTTCCAGCCGTGCCACCTGTTCGGGCTTGACCAGGTTGTAGCCCGGCACGGCCAGTTCGCCACCGAGGTCGAACAGATCGTGCTGGACGTCGGTCAGCAGCGCGGCAAGGTCGGGCGGCAGCGCTTCGCACAGCAGGACGCCGAGCGCGCTGTTCAGTTCGTCGACGTCGCCCAGCGCGTGCACGCGGGCACTGCATTTCGACACCCGCGTACCATCGCCCAGGCCGGTCTCGCCACCGTCACCGGTGCGTGTCGTAATTTTTGAAAGTCGGTTGGCCATGGCTGCTCGTGATGAGATGGATAAGAGCTATTGATTATAAGTCGGCTTATATATAAGGCCGTACCAGTTAGAATTCTTCATATATTCCCATGGTCACGTGCGTTGCGTGCTGACCGGATGCAAAACATGGAGCTGCCGCAAGCATGACCCAGACAATCGACCCCAAAGACTTCCTGCGCAAGCTGTTCCAGGCGGCGTTCGACGCCGCCAACCCGGATCTGTGCGTGCCGGCCAACCTGCCGCCGCCGCCCAAGGGGCGCACGCTGGTGGTCGGCGCCGGCAAGGCGGCCGCGTCGATGGCGCTGGCGGTCGAGAAAAACTGGCCGGGCGAACTGTCCGGGCTGGTGGTGACCCGTTACGGCCACGGCGCGCCGTGCCGACGCATCGAAGTGGTCGAGGCATCGCATCCGGTGCCCGATGCGGCCGGTCAGCAGGCGGCGAAGCGCATCCTGCAGTCGGTGCAGGGACTGACCGAAGACGACCTGGTGATCGCGCTGATATCCGGCGGCGGCTCGGCGCTGCTGTCCGCGCCGGCCGAAGGGCTGACGCTGGAGGACAAGCAGGCGGTCAACCGCGCGCTGCTGACCAGCGGCGCGGCGATCCAGGAAATGAATTGCGTGCGCAAGCACCTGTCGTCGATGAAGGGCGGCCGACTGGCGCAGGCCTGCTATCCGGCGCGCGTGTTCACGCTGGTCATTTCGGACGTACCGGGCGACGATCCGGCGGTGGTCGCGTCCGGCCCGACGGTGCCCGACACCACGACGCGCGAGGATGCGCTGGCCATCATCCGCCGCTACAACATCGAAGTGCCGACCGCGGTCATGAACTGGCTGTCGCGCCCCGAATCCGAAACGCCGAAGGCGGATGACCCGCGTCTGGCGCGTTGCGAAACGCGCACCATTTCGACCGCCCAGGCCTCGCTCCTGGCGGCCGCCGAGGTGGCCCGCGCGCACGGCGTGACGCCGCTGGTGCTGGGTGACATGATCGAAGGCGAGTCGGCCGATGCCGGCAAGGTGCTGGCCGGCATCGCCAAGGCGTGCGCGATCAACGGCACGCCGCTGGCGCCGCCTTGCGTGCTGTTGTCCGGCGGCGAGACCACGGTGACGCTGGGCCAGATCAAGCCGGGGCAGAAGCCGCGCGGCGGCCGCAATTCGGAATTCCTGCTGTCGCTGGCGATTGCGCTCGACGGCATGCCCGGCATCCATGCGGTATCCGGCGATACCGACGGTATCGACGGCAGCGAGGACAACGCAGGCGCCCTGGTCACTGACGACACGCTCGCCCGCGCGCGCGCCGCCGGCATCGACGCCCGCCACATGCTCGATGTGCACGACGCGTACGGCTTCTTCCACGGCATCGAGGACCTCATCGTGACCGGACCGACGCTGACCAATGTGAACGACTTCCGCGCCATCTACGTCGAGAAGAAGGCCTGACGCGCATTCGCTTTCAGCGGAAAGCGTCAGCAGGCGGCGCCCCTGTGGGATCGCCGCTCCCACAGCACCCGCTCCACCCGCGGCGGGTCATGCCCGGCCAGCCGTCGTTCAAGTCGGCACGTTTCGGTGTCGCCGGATCGCTTCGTCGCAACCGTCCGCCGTCGCGGATGTCTGCGGGTATCATCGACCGCATGATTGCACCCGAAAACGAGCCATGAGCGCATTGCCGCAGGCCCACGCCGAAACCGCCCACACCCGTTCCGCTGCCGCTGCACCCGCGGCGATCGCCCCGGCTGTCCTGATTGCCGAACTGTCGCGCGTGCTGCCGGCCGACTGCCTGATCACGGACGCCGGTCGCCTGCGTGCCTACGAATGCGACGGTCTGATGCTGATGCGCGAAATGCCGCTTGCCGTCGCGCTGCCGACGACCGAGGCGCAGGTGGTCGCCGTGCTGCGCACCTGTCACCGGCTCGGTGTGCCGGTGGTGCCGCGCGGCGCCGGCACCGGACTGTCCGGCGGTGCCACGCCGCACAAGCAGGGCGTCGTGCTGTCGACGGCGCGCATGAACCGCATCGTGTCGGTCGACCGGCTGGCGCAGCAGGCGGTGGTCCAGCCGGGCGTGCGTAATCTTGCGGTGTCCGAAGCGGCGGCGCCGCACGGCCTGTATTACGCACCGGATCCATCGTCGCAGATCGCCTGCAGCATCGGCGGCAATGTGGCGGAGAACTCCGGCGGCGTGCATTGCCTGAAGTACGGCCTGACCGTGCACAACGTGTTGCGCGTGCGCATGGTCAGCATGGCCGGCGACGTGATGGAGGTGGGCAGTGCCGCGCCGGACAGTCCGGGCTATGACCTGCTGGCCGTCACCATCGGTTCGGAAGGCCTGCTCGGCGTCGTCACCGAAGTGACCGTGAAGCTGGTGCCCCGGCCACGCGTGGCGCGCTGCGTGCTCGCGGCCTTCGACGACGTGCGCCGTGCCGGTCAGGCGGTGGCCGACATCATCGCGGCCGGCATCATCCCGGCGGGCCTGGAAATGATGGACCAGGCAACGACGGTGGCGGTCGAAGCGTTCGTGCATGCCGGTTACCCGCTGGATGCCGCGGCCATCCTGCTGTGTGAGTCCGATGGCACGGCAGAAGAAGTGGAGGACGAGATTGCCCGTGTGCGCGCGCTGCTCGACACAGCCGGTGCTACCGAAGTCCGCGTGTCCGACGGCGAAGCCGAAAGGCTGCGTTTCTGGGCCGGCCGCAAGGCGGCTTTCCCGGCGGCCGGCCGCATTTCGCCCGACTACTACTGCATGGACGGCACCATTCCGCGGCGCAAGCTGGCCGACATGCTGGAAGCGATGAATGCGATGTCGGACAAGTACGGCCTGCGCTGCCTGAACGTGTTCCACGCGGGCGACGGCAATCTGCATCCGTTGATCCTGTTCGATTCGAACGATGCGGATTCGCTGCACCGCGCCGAGGCCTTCGGCATCGAAATCCTCGAACTGTCGGTCGCGCTGGGTGGCACCATCACCGGCGAGCATGGCGTCGGGCTGGAGAAGATCAACCAGATGTGCGTGCAGTTCGCACCCGGTGAGCTCGACATGTTCCATCGCGTGAAGGCGGCCTTCGATCCTGCCGGTCTGATGAATCCGGGCAAGGCGGTGCCGACGCTGCACCGCTGCGCCGAAATGGGGGGCATGCACGTGCATCACGGCGAACTGCCGCACCCCGACCTGCCGCGCTTCTGACCATGACCCATCCTTTCCATTCGACGTTGCACGAGCTGGTGCTGGATGCGGCCGCGCAAGGCCGCACACTGCGCCCGCACGGCAGCGGCTCGAAGGATTTTCTCGCGCAGCAGCTCGCTGGCGCGCCGCTCGACATGCGCGGTGCCCAGGGTGTCATCGCCTACGAGCCGTCCGAGCTCTACATCACGGCGCACGCCGGCACACGCGTGGCGGACATCGAAGCGCTGCTGGCCGCGCGCCAGCAGATGCTGGCGTTCGAGCCGCCGCTGTTCGGCCCCGGCGTCACCGTGGGCGGCATGGTGGCGAGCGGCCTGTCCGGCCCGCGCCGCATGGCTGCGGGCAGCCTGCGCGACTTCGTGCTCGGCGTCACCGTGATGGACGGCCAGGGGCGCGTGCTGCGCTTCGGCGGCCAGGTGATGAAGAATGTTGCGGGCTTTGACGTATCGCGTCTGATCGCCGGCAGTTTCGGCACGCTGGGCCTCATTCTCGACGTGACGTTGAAGGTGCTGCCGGTGCCCCAGGCCGAACAGACCTGCCTGCTCGAACTCGACGATGCGATGGCGCTGCAGCGCCTGCGCGAGTGGGGCGCGCAGCCACTGCCGATTTCCGCCACCTGCTGGCATGGCGGCCGGCTGCACGTCAGGCTGTCGGGCGCCCAGGCGGCGCTCGATGCCGCGGCACAGCTGATCGGCGGCGAGGCGGTCGACGCCGTCGAAGCGGCCGCGCTGTGGCAGTCGGTACGCAATCACACGCACGCCTTCTTCGATGGCGATGCGCCGCTGTGGCGCGTCGCGCTGCCGCCGACGGCGCCGCATCTGGCGCTCGATGGCGACAGCCTGACCGAATGGAACGGCCTGCAGCGCTGGTTGCGCAGCGACACCGACGCCGATGCGCTGCGTCACGTGGTCGGTGCGCTGGGCGGACATGCCACCCTGTTCCGCGGCGGCCGGACCGTGGACCGGGCGCTCGGCGTGTTCGAACCGCTCAAGCCCGAGGTGATGGCAGTCAGCCAGCGCCTGAAGCAGGCTTTCGACCCGTCCGGCGTGTTCAGCCCCGGACGGCTGTACTCCGAACTTTAAGAGCGATCCCGATGCAGACCGGACTGGCCGATTTCATCCGCAGCACGCCGGAGGGCGACGCGGCCGAGGCAGTGCTGCGCAAGTGCGTGCATTGCGGTTTCTGTAACGCCACCTGCCCGACCTATCAGCTGCTCGGCGACGAACTCGACGGTCCGCGCGGCCGCATCTACCTGATGAAGCAGATGTTCGAGGGCGCCGTACCGGCCGAAACCGTGCTGCCGCACCTCGACCGTTGTCTGACCTGTCGGAATTGCGAATCCACCTGTCCGTCCGGTGTGCGCTACAGCGAGTTGGTCGATATCGGCCGTGCCGTGGCGGAGCGTCGCACGCAACGGCCGCTGGCCGCGCGCGCGGCGCGCTGGGTGCTGCGGGAAGGACTGTCGCGATCGGGTGTGTTCAACACGGCACTGGCGCTCGGCCGGCTCGCCCGACCGTTGCTGCCGGCCTCGCTGGCCGCCAAGGTGGCGCCTCGACGCGATGCCGGCAGCTGGCCGCCGGTGCGTCACGCACGACGCATGCTCGTGCTGGCCGGCTGCGTGCAGCCGGCGCTGATGCCGGACGTGAATGCCGCCGCCGCGCGGGTGCTTGATCTGGTCGGCATTTCGCTGGTCGAGGCAGCGCGTGCCGGTTGTTGTGGCGCCTTGCGCTTTCACCTGAACGACCAGGACGGCGGACGACGCGACATGCGCGCGCTGATCGACGCCTGGTGGCCGGCCATCGACAGCGGCGAGATCGAAGCCATCGTGATGACTGCGTCCGGCTGCGGCACCACGGTGCGCGAGTACGGCCACCTTCTGGCCGATGACCCGCAGTACGCACAGCGCGCCGCACGCGTCGGTGCGATGACGAAGGATCTGTCGGAAATCCTGCACGCCGAGCGGGTGCAGATCGAAGGCCTGTTCGCGGCGCAGCCGCCGGTGCCGACCGCGCTTGCCTATCATCCGCCCTGTTCGCTGCAGCACGGCCAGCAGGTGCGCGGTCTCGCCGAAGGTCTGCTGAGTGCCGCCGGCTACGAACTTGCACCGGTCACCGACAGCCACCTGTGCTGTGGTTCGGCCGGCAGCTATTCGCTGTTGCAGCCGCAGTTGTCCCGCACGCTGCGCGACAACAAGCTGCACGCGCTGCAGGCGGCGCCGGTGAAGGGGATCGCCAGTGCCAATGTCGGCTGTATCGCACACCTGCAGACCGGCACCGGAACGCCGGTACGGCACTGGATCGAATGGTTGGAGGAGGCGCTGACAACGGCTGCATGAGCGCATCGCTTGCGGTTCAAGTTGCGGCAATTCCTGCCGTTACTTGACGTAACCCGCAATAGATCCGGAAGAGAACCCCCGCCATGCAAAAAGCGCGCAGCAAGATTCCCGATACCGCAGATGCCCTGCTCGATTCCACCGCCGTATTGCTGCCGGCAAAGCCGCATCTGCTGATGGAAATCGACAACCTGATGCGAGCGCCGGATTTCGAGGTGGGCGATCTGGCCGAATCCATTTCGCGCGATCCAGGCGTGCTGTCGGCGCTGTTCAAGCTGTGCCGATCACCGGCCTACAGCCGCGGCCGCGCGCCGAGTAACGCCGAGCAGGTGCTGATGCTGGTCGGTCTGTCGCAGACCGTGAATCTCGTGCGAGGCATTTCGATCCGTCAGGTGGCGAGCGGAGCCGGTCCGCAGATGTCGCACTTCTGGTCGCGGTGCGACGAGATTGCCGCGATCGCCTCGCAGATCGCCAGCGAGCGCGTCGCGGTGTGCAATGTGTTCCCGGACCAGGCCTATCTGGCCGCAATGTTCCACGATTGTGGTGTGCCGCTGCTGTGCACCCGCTTTCCGGAGTACTGGAAGCGGCTCAATCTCGATGACGACACTGTCTGGGTCGATCTCGCGCTCGAAAACACGAGCTATCGGCTGGATCACGCGACGGTGGGCTACTGGGTTGCCCGCAACTGGGGTCTGCCGGAACTGATCGTGCAGGCGATCCAGCACCATCACGTCATGCCGGACGATGACACGTTCGGCCTGCGCAGCACGATCGGCATCGTCGCGCTCGCCACCCACATCTACCTGCGCAACAAGGGGCTGGGCGACCCGTCCTGGGCGGTGCGCGGGCCGGAAATCCTGTCCGAACTCGGTATCCACGCTGCGGCGCTGGACGAATACATCGATGAAATCAATGAACGGCACGTCAGTCTGGCGGTGTGAATATTCGTCACAATCTTCCGGTGTTTGTGACGCCGGGTGACGCGGGTCGCAGCGGACCCGCCTGCACGGCTAGAATCAGGGGACGTACCCGGAAACCTTCATGGCACTAAAATTAGACAGTTGCGTTGCGCAGCACATCGGTGACCGCAAGGAACAGCAGGACCGCGCCGCAGTCTTCCCGCACAGCCGCCACAAGGGCATGCTGATGGCGGTGCTCGCCGACGGCATGGGCGGGCACAGCGGCGGTGCGATGGCGGCCGAGCAGGTCGTGATGAAGGCACGCGACAACTTCGAGGCCTACGCGCCCGCGGTCGAAACGCCGGAAGACCTGCTGCGCAGCGTGGTCGAGGAAGCGCACGTGGTGATCAAGCTCACCCGTTTCACGACCGAACAGGATCCGCATTCCACCGCCTGCGTGCTGTTGATGCAGTCGGGTCGCGTGGACTGGGCGCACTGCGGTGATTCGCGCATCTACCATTTCCGCCATGACAAGCGTGTCGCCATCAGTCAGGACCACTCACTGGTCGGCGAACTGATCCGCCAGGGCCGGCTCGACGAGGAAGGGGCCAAGACGCATCCGCAGCGCAATCTGCTGCTGCACTGCCTTGGTGCGCAGAAGGAGCCGATGATCGACTACGGCGGCGCCACCGACCTGGCCGACGGCGACAGCTTCCTGATCTGTTCGGACGGCCTCTGGGCCTATTTTTCCGACGAGGAAATCGGCGGTGTGCTGTCCGTCTTTTCGGCTCGCGAGGCGGCCGAAACGCTGATCAAGCGCGCGCGGGACAGGGGCCGGCCGACCGGTGACAATGTGTCGCTCATCCTCATCAAGCTGATCGACGTCGAAGCGCGCGAGAAGGCCGAACGCGAACGGCTGGATTCGGCCCGGCGCAAGCTCGGCGGCATGAAGGACTGAGCGCGGCCGCCTGGCCGCAACGGCTCAGTCCATCCAGTGCCGGCGCCAGAACAGCATGCCGAGCAGCGCCGCAATGCCGGTCATGAGCGCCAGTGCCAGCAGGAAGCCATGCGGTGAATCCAGCCAGGGCATGTGGCGGAAATTCATGCCGAACACACCGGCCACCAGCGCCGCCGGCATGAACAGCGTGGTGATCACGGTCAGGATGCGCACCTCCTGATTCACCCGCTGGCTCATCGCCGACAGGTACACATCCAGCAGACCGGACAGCGTTTCGCGCATCGCATCGACCGATTCGATCAGGAATGTCAGGTGGTCCTGCACGTCGCGCAGATAGACACGCGTTTCCGGCGTCACCAGCGGATGGTCGCCGCGCTGCAGGCTGCTGATCACTTCGCGCAACGGCCACAGCGCGCGTCGCAGCGCCATGGTGTCGCGCCTCGCCTCGTGCAGCGTGGCGATCTGTGCACTCGCCGGGTGTTCGAACAGCGCTTCTTCCAGTCGATCAAGCCGGTCGTCGATGCGCTCGATCACGCCGAAATAGTTGTCCACCACGGCATCGATCAGGCTGTAGGCCAGCAGGTCGATGCCGCTGTTGCGCAGGCTGCCCAGCGATTTGCGCAGCCGCTCGCGCACCGGTTCGAAACTGCCGGTCGGACGTTCCTGGAAGCTGAGCAGGAAATCAGTGCCGAGCACCAGACTGAACTGTTCCGATGACAGCGTGTGACCGTCATCCGACAGCTGAAGCACGCGCGCGACGATGAACAGCTGGTCGCCGTAGTCTTCCACCTTGGGCCGCTGTTCGGTGTTGGCGATGTCTTCCAGCACCAGCGGATGCAGCCCGAAACGCTGGCCGATTTCGGCCAGCACGCGGGTGTCGTGCACGCCATAGACGTTCAGCCAGCGCAGCGGCAGCGTGGCCTCATGCTGACGCGACTGTTCGAGCGACGTGAAGCGGGTTTCCTGCAACGCGTCCGGTCCGTACTCGATCAGCGAGATGCCGGCCGCCTGTTCGCGCGTCGCGCCGATGAACACCACCGAGCCCGGTGCCAGGCCGCGTTTGCTGGACCGGCGTGACGCGCCGCGGGCTCGTTTCGGCGTGGTTTGTCGATTCATAAGTAAACCTTTATTTTGGTATACCCCCCTGCGCACTGCGCTGCCTGAGGATAGTATGCGAAGCCGGCCGGGGGGCCGCTTTCGGCGACCGCCCGGGCATCCAGAAACATCGGCACCGCCGCGCCATCGACGCGGCCCGTCAGCACGATGTTCAGCGCAGGAAGTTCATTACGGGGGAGGGTACATGGCAGTCACCATTGGTGTGCCGAAGGAGTCGGCCGAGGGCGAACAGCGCGTGGCGCTGACGCCCGAAGTGGTCAAGAAGTTTGCCGCACTGGGCGCCGCGATACAGATACAGACCGGCGCAGGTGCAAGCAGCCATTACAGCGACGAGGACTACGTCGCCGCGGGCGCAACCATCGTGGACAGCAGCGAAGCGATCCACACGCAGTCCGATATCGTGCTGCGGGTCGGCGTGCCGACCAATATGCAGATCGAGTCGCTGAAGCCGGGTGCCGTATTGACCGGCTTCCTGCAGCCCTATGCCGACCGCGCGCGCGCCGTGCGGCTGGCCGAGCGCAACATCACGAGTTTTGCGGTCGAACTGGTGCCGCGCATTTCGCGCGCCCAGAGCATGGACGCGCTGTCGTCGCAGGCCGCCGTGGCCGGCTATCAATGCGTGCTGATCGCTGCCGGGCAGTGCCCGAAGTTCTTTCCGATGCTGACCTACGCTGCGGGCACGATCCGTCCGGCTCGCGCACTGGTGATCGGTGCCGGTGTGGCCGGCCTGCAGGCCATCGCCACGGCAAAGCGGCTCGGTGCCATCGTCGAAGCCTATGACGTGCGGCCGGAAACGAAGGAACAGATCGAGTCGCTCGGTGCCAAGTTCGTCGATACCGGCGTGTCGGCAGCCGGTGCGGGCGGCTACGCGCGCGAACTGACCGAAGAGGAAAAGGCGCAGCAGGCCGTGAAGCTGGGCAAGGCGGTGGCCAACGCCGACGTGCTCATCACGACCGCAGCCATCCCGGGCAAGCGTGCGCCGCGCATCATCACGCTCGACATGGTGCAGGGCATGAAGGCCGGCGCCATCGTGGTCGACATGGCGTGCGAATCGGGCGGCAACGTCGACGGCACGATCGCCGGCCAGTCGGTGCATGTGGGCAACGCCCTGGTCATCGGCCCGACGAACATCACGTCGCGCATGCCGGTGCATTCGTCGGACATGTATGCCAAGAATCTTTTCAACCTGCTGTCACCTTTCGTCAAGGACGGTCAGTTCGCGCCGGACTGGGACGACGATGTGATCTCCGGTACCGCGCTCACCCACGGTGGTGAGGTGCGTCACACGATGGTGAAGAAGGTGTTCGGCCTCTGAGCCCGCCCAAAAAAGAAAGGATCGAATGATGGAAGCGCTCTATATCTTCATGCTCGCCGCCTTCACCGGTTATGAGGTGATTGCCCGTGTGCCGGTCATCCTGCACACCCCCCTGATGTCGGGTTCCAACTTCGTGCACGGCGTCGTGCTCGTCGGTGCCATGGTCGTGCTCGGCCATGCCGATCCGGAAGATCCGCTGCAGCTCGCCATCGGCTTCATCGCCGTGGTGCTGGGCGCGGCGAATGCTGCCGGCGGCTATGTCGTGACCGAGCGCATGCTCGCCATGTTCACCAAGAAGAACTGAGGGAGCCGACAACGTGACTGCAAAACTCCTGGTCGACGCCTCCTATTTCGTCGTCGCCGTACTGTTCATCCTCGGCCTCAAGGCCATGGCCTCGCCAGTGACCGCTCGCAAGGGCATCGTGTGGGCAGGCATCGGCATGGTGGTGGCCACCCTGGTCACCTTCTTCACGCCCGGCATGCAGAACTTCGGGCTCATCATCCTCGCCATCGTCATCGGCGGCGTCGCAGCCTGGTGGTCGGGCAAGGTGGTGAAGATGACCGACATGCCGCAGATGGTCGCCATCTACAACGGCATGGGTGGCGGTGCCGCCGCAGCGATCGCCGCGCTCGAATTTGCGCGCGGGGGCGTGCATGGCGTGGTGTTCACGACGCTGGCCACATTGGGCGCGCTGATCGGCGCCGTGTCGTTCTCGGGTTCCTGCGTGGCGTTCGCCAAGCTGCAGGGTCTGATGAACAAGGCGTGGCGGCTGCCGGCGCAGAACGCCGTCAACATCGTGCTGGCACTGGTCACCATTCTGGTGGGCGTCGGCATCGTGGTCAGCGGCGACCCGACGCCGACCCAGATCATCACGTTCTTCGTGCTGTCGCTGGTGCTGGGCGTCATCATCACGCTGCCGATCGGTGGCGCCGACATGCCGGTGGTCATTTCGCTGTTCAATGCCTTCACCGGTCTGGCCGTGGGCTTCGAAGGCTATGTGCTGGGCATTCCGGCGCTGATCATCGCAGGCATCGTCGTGGGTGCCGCCGGTACGCTGCTGACACAGCTGATGGCCAAGGCGATGAACCGCCCGATCACCAACATCCTGTTCTCGCCGATCACCGGCGAAGCGCAGGCGGGCTCGGGCCCGACCGGCACGATGAAGGAATGCTCGTCGATGGATGCCGCCTCGATGATGCGCTACGCGCAGAAGGTCATCATCGTGCCCGGCTACGGCATGGCGGTGGCCGGCGCGCAGCACAAGGTCTATGAAATGACCAAGCTGCTGGAAGAGGCGGGCGTCGAGGTGAAGTTCGCCATCCACCCGGTGGCGGGCCGCATGCCGGGCCACATGAACGTGCTGCTGGCCGAAGCCGGCGTGCCCTACGAGCAGATCTTCGACCTGGAAGAAATCAACGAAGAGTTCTCGCAGGCCGACGTGGCACTGGTCATCGGCGCCAACGACGTCGTGAATCCGGTGGCCCGCACCGACAAGACCAGCCCGATCTACGGCATGCCCATCCTGAACGCCGACAAGGCGCAGAACGTCATCGTGATCAAGCGCGGCAAGGGCGCCGGCTATTCCGGCATCGAGAACGCGCTGTTCTTCGAAGAGAACTGCCGCCTGTGCTATGGCTCGGCGCAGGGTGTCGTGTCGGAAATGATCGGCCACGTGAAGTCGCTGAGCTGATCGGCCGGCACCCCGTGAAACCGCGTGTCCGCGCAAGCGGCACGCGGTTTTTTATGTATCGAATGCCCGGCGCACGTTCGCTGCGCTGGCCAAAGACCGGTTCGCGGCGGACGTCCTTCATGAGCCGACAACCGGCCCGGGGAATCCGCGGGTTGTCACCCGGCCCGATTAGGGCTATACGCATGACGGGCCTCGGCGCGGATCATCCCCGATGCGTCGCCTTGAGCGGCCTGCGGTGCAGTGCGACACGCCTTCCATTCGCGCTGTTTTCCGAACGTCTACACACTCCAACCCACCCTGGAAGGGACAGGCCATGTCGAAAAAAGATTCCGAAAGTGCATCGCCGCCCGATCCGACGGCGAACCGGATACTTGCATCACTGCCTGACAAGGACCTCGCGCGCCTGCTGCCCGATCTTGAACTTGTCGAGATGCCGATAGGCTGGACCCTGTCGGAATCCGGCGATCACGTGAATTTCCTGCACTTTCCGGTCGCCGGCATCGTGTCGCTGCTCTATTCGCTGGAAGACGGTTCTTCCAGCGAAACCGCGCTGGTCGGCAAGGAGGGCATGGTCGGCATTTCGATCTTCATGGGCGGCGAGAGCATGCCGACCAGTACCGAAGTGCAGAGCGCCGGTCAGGCCTACCGTCTCAGTCGCAAGGTGATGCAGAACGAATTCGGGCTCGGCGGTCATCTGCAGGCTTTGGCGCTGCTGTTCACGCAGGCGATGATCAGCCAGACGGCGCAGAACGCAGTGTGCAACCAGCACCATGAACTGGCCCAGCAGATGTGCCGCTGGCTGTTGATGAGCATCGACCGGCTCGACGGCTGCGAGCTGGCCGTCACACAGGAGCGGGTCGCCAAGTTGCTCGGCGTGCGGCGCGAAAGCGTGACGCAGACCTTGGGGTTGCTGGAGAAGGAAGGCCTGATCGAGCGCTCGCGCGGCCTCATCACCGTCGTCAAGCGCTCGAAGATGGAAAAGCGCGTGTGCGAGTGCTACGGCGTCGTGAAGGAGGAGTACGACCGTCTGTTGCCGGCGCGCAAGCGCAGGAACTGATACGCCGCCCCGGACCGTCCGGTCGATGCCCCGGTGGTGTACGACGCACGGGTCCGGGGCACAATCCAGCATTGCCGAACGCTTGCCCTGCCTCATGCGCATGCCCTACACCCTGCTGCCGGATGAGATCGAATTCACCGCCATTCGCGCCCAGGGTGCCGGCGGTCAGAACGTCAACAAGGTATCGAGCGCGGCGCATCTGCGCTTCGACATCGGCGCCTCGTCGCTGCCGGACGAACTGAAGGCGCGCCTGCTCGTGCTCGGCGATCAGCGCATCACCCATGAAGGCGTCGTGGTGATCAAGGCGCAGACCTTCCGCAGTCTGGAGAAGAACCGTGCCGAGGCCCTGCGCCGCCTGGACGAACTGATCGGCACAGCCGCCCATGTCGCAAAGACACGCCGTCCGACGCGGCCCGGCCGCGCGGCGATCGAACGAAGGCTGGCGGGCAAGACGCACCGCTCGGCGATCAAGGCCGGTCGGCGGGGCGGCGACGAATGAGCACGGCCGGACACCCCATGCCGCGTCGTGCTGCGCCGTGCCGGCGTCCGTCGCTCTTCATGCACTGCACCGACACGCCGTGACGCCCGGACTTTTCCGCCTGCTGATCGCGCTCTACCTGCTGTGCGTGGTACTGGCGGTCGTGTCGCATATCGCCACCGCAGCTGATCTGCCCGAGCCGCTCCGCGGGTACATTGCGGCGCAGGACGAAACCAGCTGGATGACCGGCACCGGCGGCATGGTCTATCTGGCGCTGGCATCGATCTCGACGGCCGGCCTGCTGCTGTTCCGGCGCTGGGCGCGCCCGTTGTTCGCCGTTGTCGCGCTGGCGGGCTGCGTGCCGTGGGATGGCGCGACCGCCTACCCGCCGCTGGAATACCTGTTCGTCAATCTCGAATTCATGCTCGCCGGTGCCGTGATTGCGTCGAGCTGGGCGCCTGCCGTGAGCGCCCGCTTCGCGCGTCGCTGAGTGGCGGCTGCAAACGCGGCGCGCGATTCAATGGCAACAGTCCCTAACGTACGCCGACGCGCAGCGACAGCGGCCAGCTGATCGTCCGCGCCATGTCCGGGTCGCCCCAGGCGGCGTGCAGCGCGACCGACAGCCGTTCCACCGGATCGAAGCCATGCGCGGCCTTGAAGCGCGCGGTGGCCGACCAGCTGCGCAGGTAGCCGAGCAGCTGCGCCGGCGTCCAGCGCGCCGACAGCGCGAAGTCCGGTGCGGGCAGCAGCGGAAACGGGAAAGGCAGATCGCGGTATCCCGTTTCGACATGATGTCGTTCGGCGGGCCACCAGGGGCCGACCTCATCGCGATAGAAGTGCTGCACGAGGGGGGCCACTGCGTCGCCTTCGTCGCCGACATGCAGCACGCCGTAACACCATGCCGCGATCACGCCACCCGGCTTCAGTACCCGCCGCACTTCAGGGTAGAAGCGGTCGAGATCGAACCAGTGCAGCGCCTGGGCGACGACGACCAGATCCACCGATGCATCGTCCAGCCCCGACGCCTCGGCGGGTGCAACCCGGTAGTCGACGCGTGCATGCGGGGTGGCTTCGGCGATCTGGGCGGCGCTGGCGTCGGTCGCGATGACCCGCTCGAACACGCGGCCGAGATCGACCGCCGCCTGACCGGTGCCGGTGCCGCAGTCCCACACGCAGTCGCGCGCGGCGCACCGGTCGGCCAGCCAGTCGAACAGTGCCGGCGGATAGGTCGGGCGGCTGCTGGCGTACTGGCTGGCCAGCGTGGCGAAATGATCGGCGAACGTGGCAGTCATGGTTCGACGGTTACGCGGCAGGTGCGTGGCCGATGTCGACGCACAGATACTTGATGTCGAGATAGTCCTCGATGCCGTGTTTCGACCCTTCGCGCCCGAAGCCGGACTGCTTGATGCCACCGAACGGGGCGACTTCGTTCGATATGCGTCCGGTGTTCAGGCCGACCATGCCGAAGTCCAGTGCTTCGGCGACGCGCCAGCCGCGGCCGATATCGCGTGTATACAAATAGGCGGCGAGTCCGGATTCGGTGTCGTTGGCCAGCGCGATGGCTTGCGCTTCGGAATCGAAACGGAACACCGGCGCCACCGGGCCGAACACCTCTTCGCGTGCGATGTGCATCGCAGGGGTCACATCGGCCAGCACGGTCGGTTCGAAGAAGGTGCCACCGAGCGCATGGCGGCGTCCGCCGCACAGCACCCGCGCACCCTTCGCCTTCGCATCGGCGATCAGCGCCTCGACCTTCTCGAGTCCGGCCATGTTGATCAGCGGCCCCTGTTCGACACCCGGATCGGCGCCGTCGCCGACCACCAGCCGCGCCGACGCGTCGGCCAGGCCGGCGACGAAGGCTTCATGTACGCCGGACTGCACGAAGAAGCGATTGGCGCACACGCAGGTCTGGCCGCTGTTTCGGTACTTGGCTGCCAGCGCGCCCTGCACTGCGGTATCGACATCGGCGTCGTCGAACACGATGAAGGGTGCGTTGCCGCCCAGTTCGAGCGACAGCCGTTTCAAGGTCGGTGCGCACTGCGCCATCAGCCGCCGGCCGACCGCCGTAGAGCCAGTGAAGGACAGCTTGCGTACCGCCGGATCTGCGCACAGGGCGTCGCCGATCCGTGCCGGATCGCCGGTGATCACGTTGAGCACGCCCGGCGGCACACCGGCGCGCATGGCCAGTTCAGCCAGCGCAAACGCCGTCAGTGGCGTCAGTTCCGACGGCTTCACGACGACCGTGCAGCCGGCCGCCAGCGCCGGTGCAACCTTGCGCGTGATCATCGCCAGCGGGAAATTCCACGGCGTGATGGCGGCGCACACGCCGACCGGCTGGCGCAGCGTCAGCAGCCGGGTGTTGGACGCCGGCGAAGGAATGGTGTCGCCATAGACGCGCTTGCCTTCTTCGGCAAACCACTCGACGAAGGAGGCGCCGTACTTGACCTCGCCGCGCGACTCGGCCAGTGGCTTGCCGCCCTCGGCCGTGATCAGTGCCGCGAGCGCCTTTTCGTGCGCCAGGATCAGTGCGAACCAGTCACGCAGCACGCCGGCGCGTGCCGCGGCGGTACGTGCGCGCCAGCCGGGCAGGGCGCGTGCAGCCGCGTCGATCGCCCGGGCGGTTTCCGCAGCGCCACAGCGGGGCACGTCGGCCAGCCATTCGCCGGTCGCCGGATTGCGCACGGTCAGCGTGGCGCCTTCGTCGGCCGCGATCCACTGGCCGTCGATCAGGTTGGCGCTGCGAAGCAGCGCAGATACAAGATTCAAGATGCAAGACTCAAGTTGGAGGCTGCCACGACAGGAAAGGCCCAACCGCTTTATGCTTGCTGCTTGAATCTTGCAGCTTGCATCCGATTCTCACCCGAACAGCCCGAGCGCCATCAGCAGCGGCAGCGACAGCCAGAACAGCAGCGTACTCCAGCCGATCAGCAGTGCCGAGGCGGCGGCATCGATCTTGAAGCGCTCGGCCAGTAGCAGCGAGGTCATGAAGGTCGGGGTGGCGCATTCGACCAGCGAGGCGCGCTGCGCTTCGGTCGGCGCGTCGGACCACAGCAGCACGATGGCCCAGATCAGCAGCGGTGCGACCAGCAGCTTGACCGATGCGGCGACCAGCACTTCGGTGCGCGGCACCAGCCGGCGCCAGGGAATGGTCATGCCGAGCACGAACACGATGACCGGGATGGCCGCCTGACCGATGAAGCGCGCCGCCTCGATCAGCGGCGGGTAGGCCAGTCCGCTGTACTGCGCGCCCAGTCCGAGCGCGAAAGCCCAGATCGGCGGCATCATCAACACGGTGCGCAGCACGTCCGGGCGTTCGCCGTCGGCATGCGAACCGAGCCGGGTGGCGATCCACACGCCCAGCGTCCACACGACCGGCATGGTCATGAACATGTCGTTGAAGATGGCGTAGCGCATGGCGCCGGCGCCGAAGAAGAACTCCAGCACCGGGGCGCCGACGTTGAAGGTGTTGCCGAACATGCCGCCGAGCATCAGCGACGCGCGCGTTGTGTCGTGCAATCCGGCGCCCAGCCGTGTCTTCCACAGCAATACATAGAGCAGCGCGCCATTGGCCAGCGTGCCGATGCCGACCAGCAGCGGCACCGTCAGCAACTCGAAGCTGATCGGCGTGCTGGCGGCGACCGCGAACAGGATGGCCGGATAGAACAGGTAGAGCACCAGCCGGTTCAGCTGTGCGCGCAGCACGCCTGCATCGTGACCCTCGCCCATGCGCATCGCCCACCAGCCACCGGCCGCGACCAGCAGCGACAGCGGCAGCATGACCTGCACCATCAGGCCGAGCAGAGTGCTGCCCAGCGTCACGCCTGCACCTCGGTCAGATTGCGGCCGCGCGTTTCGGTCACCAGGGCCGCACCGGCCAGACCGATCAGCGCAGCGACGACGAACACCGACATGCCGGACGCCATGGCGGCAGCGGTCGGCTCGCCCGGGCCGCCGATCTCGCGTTCGATCACCCAGCCGACCAGCGGCTGCTGGATGGCGGCGCCGAGAAAGCAGCCGACGTTGACCACGCTGGTGGCCATGCCCGACAGCGCCGGCGGATTCACCTCCTTTGCGCTGGCCCAGCTCAGTGTGAAGGCGGCGGCCGACATGCCGAGCAGCGCGAACAGCGCATGGCTGGCCAGCGGTGTCAGCGGTATGCCCTGGGTCAGTGGCTGCCAGCACAGCAGATAGACGGTGCCGACTACCAGCATGACGCTCTTGCGCCGGCGCAGCCGGTCGGAGAGGCGACCGATGAACAGCGCGCCGACGGCAAAGGCGACCAGCATCAGGGTGGCGTGCTGCGCCGCCAGCGCGCGATCCATGCCCTGAACCTTCATCAGCCAGGGCACACACCACAGGCCGGCGAATGAAAAGAAGCTGCCGGCGATGCCCAGATTGACGAACAGCCCGGGCCAGGTTGAACGGTTCCCGGCGACGCGCCGCAGTCCGGCTTTCCAGTCGTCGGCCAGTGGCGCATGCGCCGGCTTGCCGGACAGCTCGCGCAATGACGGCAGGCCGGCGTCTTCCGGCCGGTCACGCACATGCAGCCAGGTCAGCACCGCCAGCAGCATCGACAGCAGGCCCAGCGACACGAACACGGAGCGCCACGACACCACGCCCACCAGCCAGGCCAAGGGCGTCGCCGCGACGGCCGCCCCGAGGTTGCCGATGAACTGGGTCAGCCCGCTCATCGTGGCGAAGCGGCTTTCCGGAAACCAGGCGGCGTTGATCTTGAGCAGTGCCAGAAATGGAAAGGACACGCCCAGCCCCACAAGTGCGCGGCCGACCACGGCGACGAACAGCGAATCCGCCTGGGCGAAGATGATCGAACCAATGCCGGCGATGACGCCCCCGAACGCCACGATGCGACGCGGCCCGAGCGTATCCATCAGCACGCCGGTCGGGATCTGCATCACCGTGTAGATCCAGAAGTAGCTGGCGGCCAGGATGCCCAGAGACGCCGGGCCCACCGCGAAGTCGCGCGTCAGCTCGCCCGCGATGGCGGCCGGCGCGGTGCGATGGAAGAACACCAGCACATAGGAGCAGGCGAGCAGCAGGAAGGCGGTCCAGCGCAGGCGGACCAGCAGTCGATTCGGTTCTGCAGGAGGCATCGATCGGATTTTACGTGGCGCAGCAGGAATGCGGAGGTGCATCGGCACCTCCGCAGCGTGCTGTGACGGTTACGTCAGTTGTACAGATAGTTCGGCAGCCACAGGCCGATGCCGGGGAACATGTAGAGCAGGATCAGCATGATCACCTGGATGCCCATGAAGGGCAGCATGCCGGCGAAGATCTGGTTCAGGGTCACGTGCGACGGCGCGACGCCCTTCAGGTAGAAGGCCGACATCGCCACCGGTGGTGACAGGAAGGCGGTCTGCAGGTTGATCGCCACCAGCAGGCCGAAGAACAGCGGGTCGATGTTGAAGTGCGCCAGCAGCGGCACGAAGATCGGCATGAAGATGACGATGATTTCGGTCCATTCGAGCGGCCAGCCGAGGATGAAGATGATGCACTGCGCGAGGATCATGAACTGGATCGGGGTCAGATCCATCGACAGCACGAAATTCTCCACCAGCTCCTGTCCGCCCAGCAGCGCGAACGCGGCCGAGAAGATGGCGCTGCCGACGAACAGCCAGCACACCATGGCCGAGGTCTTGGCGGTCAGGAAGACCGACTCCTTGATGACCCCGAAATTCAGCTGGCCGTAGGCCGCCGCCAGCAGCGCGCCGCCGAAGGCGCCGATCGCCGCCGCCTCGGTCGGTGTCGCCAGTCCGAACACGATGGAACCGAGCACCGCCAGGATGAGCACGGCCAGCGGAAAGAAGGACGACAGCAGCATCTTGAAGATTTCCAGCCGCTCGAAACTGAGGATGGCGTAGAACGCAATCAGCAGCACGGCGCAGATGGCGCAGGCAATCCAGAAGCTCGATGGGGCGGTCGGCGCGGCGACGGCGTCGTTCGCAGCGGGCGTTTCGGCACCCGGTTCGGCCAGTGAGGGAGCCGGCGCTTCGGCGGCCATGGGCGCCGCTCCGGGCGGTTCCGCGAGACCTGCTTCCTGCGGTGGCTCGGATACGCCCGCCTCGGGCGGCTCGGACAGTCCCGATTCCAGCGGTGGTTCGCCCAGTCCGCCTTCGGCCGGCGGCTCTGCCAGCCCGCCATCGCTGTCCGGTTCGGCCAGTGTTGACGATGAATAGCTGCTTTCGAACGATTCAAGACCGGCCGGCACTTCGTCGATCACCTTCACCGCCGTCATCGAGCCGTGGATGGCGAACAGCGATACCGTCACCGCGATCAGCGGCAGCAGCGCGAGTCCGAGCTGGCCGAGCAGATTGCCCATCGGCACATCGGCGTTGCGTGGGCCTTTCAACGCAGCCAGCAGCGAGGGCAGGGCACGCGAGCCGTACTGGCGCGCCACCTGCGACGCAAGTGCCGGCAGCGGAACGTGGCGTTCGGCCTCGGGCAGCGGCGGCGCCCAGTCGGGGCGCAGCTTGGCCATGATGATCACGTACACCATGTACAGACCAGCCAGCATCAGGCCGGGGAAGAAGGCCCCGGCATACAGCTTGACCACTGACACGCCAGCCGTCGCGCCGTAGACGATCAGCATGACCGACGGTGGAATCAGGATGCCGAGGCAGCCACCGGCCGTGATGACGCCGGCCGACAGGCGCACGTCGTAGCCGGCGCGCAGCATGGCCGGCAGCGCCAGCAGACCCATCAGCGTGACCACCGCGCCGACGATGCCGGTGGCGGTGGCGAAGATGGCACAGGTCACCAGCGTGGCGATCGCCAGCGATCCGGGCAGGCGGGACATCGCCAAATGCAGGCTCTTGAACAGCTTTTCGATCAGGTTGGCGCGCTCGACCAGATAGCCCATGAACACGAACAGCGGAATCGAGATCAGCACGTCGTTGGTCATGACCGAAAACGCGCGCTGCACCATCAGGTCCAGCGTCTGCTGGGTTGCGATGTCCGGGTTCTGCGAGCGGTAGGCGAGCCAGGCGAAGATGACGCCCATGCCCATCAGCGTGAACGCGGTCGGAAAGCCCAGCATGATGGCCACCACGACCAGCGCCAGCATCAGCAGGCCGAGGTGGCCGGTCGTCCATTCCGACGGCGCGGGCATCAGGATGGCCGTGGCGGCGATGATGATCGCCATCAGGCCGAAGCCGAAACGCAGTTCCTTTCTCATTTTGCGCTCCCGGCCGGCGCCTCTTCAGGCAGATCGGCGTGCACCATGTGGCGCAGCTTTTCGACGTCGACCTCCTCCACGTCGCGCACGCGCGACGGCCATTCACCCTGGCGGATGCAGATGATGCAGCGCAGGATTTCGACCACGCCCTGCAGCATCAGCGAGGCACCGGCCAGCGGAATGATGGCCTTGAACGGGTAGATCGGCGGGCCGTCGGCCGACACCGAAGAATGTTCGTTGATCACCCAGGATTCGGACGCGAAGTCCCAGCCGGCCCAGCACAGCGCCAGCACGCCCGGAATGAAGAACACGAAGTACAGGATGAGGTCCAGCGTGGCCTGGGTGCGCGGCCGGAAGAAGCCGTACAGCACGTCGCCGCGCACGTGACCGCTCGCCGCCAGCGTGTAGGCGCCGGCCATCATGAACAGTGTGCCGTACAGCATGTAGGTGGCGTCGAACACCCAGGCGTGCGGCGAATTCAGCACGTAGCGGGAAAACACTTCCCAGGTGATGACCAGCGTCAGCAGCACCACGGTCCACGCAAAGGCGTGTCCGACCAGGGTGTTGAATCGATCTATGCGCAGCAGCAGTTGTTGCATGGCGGTTTCCTGATCCGGCAGGCACGCGCATCGATGCCCGAAATGAAAAAACCGGCGCCCCGTTCGGTAGCGCCGGTCTGTTGGCTATCGCCGGGGCTCAGCCCTTCTTCGAGAAGAAGTGGTCGTACGCCATGCGGAAATTGACGGTGGTGTCGTTCTGCCAGGCCGCGGCGCGCTTCGCAAACGTACGCTGCGATTCGAGCACCTTGGCGAACAGCGGATTTTCCGACGCCTTCTTCTCGGTCACCTTGTCCCATGCGGCCAGCTGCGCCTTCAGGATCGGGTCCGGCGTCTTGTAGAACTTCACGCCCTGCTTGTCGCGCATTTCCTGGTAGGCGGTCGAGTAGCGGTCGATCGCCTTCCAGGACATTTCGGCCGAAGCAGCCGGAACGGCCGACGCGATGATGGCGCGCAGGTCGGGCGCCAGCGCCTCCAGGCGCTTCTTGTTGAACAGGATTTCGAACTGTTCCGACGCCTGGTGGAAGCTCTGCAGCATGCACACCTTGGCCACATCGGGGAAGCCGAGCACCTGGTCGCTGGACGCGTTGTTGAACTCGGCCGCATCGAGCAGGCCGCGGTCCATCGCCGGCACGATTTCGCCGCCAGGCAATGCATTGACCGACACGCCCATGTCGGTGAACACGTCGATCGACAGGCCGACGGTACGGAACTTCAGGCCCTTCATGTCTTCCGCCTTGGACACCGGCTTCTTGAACCAGCCGAGCGGCTGGGTCGGCATGGGGCCGTACATGTAGGACACGACGTCCATGTTGAGGCTCTTGTAGATTTCTTCCAGCAGCGCCTTGCCGCCACCGAATTCGTGCCACGCCAGCAACATGTTGGCGTCCATGCCGAAGGCCGGGCCGGAGCCCCACAGCGCAAGCGCGGAATTCTTGCCGTACCAGTAGGCGATCACGCCGTGGCCGCCATCGAGCGTGCCCTTGTTGACCGCATCCAGCAGGTCGAACGCCTTCACCACCGAGCCGGCGGGCAGCACGTCGATCTTCAGGCGGCCACCCGACATTTCATTGACCAGCTTGGCGTAGTCCTGGGCGAATTCGTGAAAGATGTCTTTTGCCGGCCAGGTGGACTGAAAGCGCAGTGTGATCGGCGACTGGGCGACCGAAATGCTCGGGAAGGCGACTGCCGCCGTACCGGCTGCGGTGCCGGCGGCTCTGGCCAGGAAATTTCTGCGGGCTGATTGGGGTTTGTTCTGTTCGGACATGTCTTGCTCTCCTCATCGTCGTTGTTGTGACCGCATCCTGCTGTGCGGTGCAATGCTCGCCGTGTGCCGTACAGCTACGACGCCCGGTGATGCTAACCCCGGCGTACCGGCCACCACAAGGCGCAGTGCAGCGTCGCTGCGCAGGCGCGCGCACCGTATATTTTCTGCCTTACGGTTTCCTTACTTCACCAGGCCCCAGTTCTGCAATCGCTGAAAGGCGAACTGCGCCTGCGCGTCCTTGTTGCCGCTGCGGATGTAGGCCGCGTAGTGCTGGCTGGCGTTGCGCTTGTCCTGCATCGATTCGTAGGCAACACCCTTCAGGAACAGCGTCGACGGGTTGCCCGGCAGGATGCGGTCGTAGGCATTGAACGATGCCAGCGCTTCCTGCGGCCGGTTCAGCGCCAGCCTGGACACGCCGCGCTGGTAAAGCGCCTGGCCTTCGCCGGGATAGACCTCCGCAGCGCGTGCGAAATGGCGGTCGGCATCTTCATACTGTTTCTGCGCAATCAGGCACTTGCCCATCAGCACATTGCCGCAGTAGTCGTCCGGCGCGACCTTCAATGCCTTCGCGAAGTTGCCCTCCGCCTCTTCGATCGATTTCTTCGCCATCAGCGACTCACCGTCCTGCTGCGCCTTGATGGCGGGCGCAATGCGACGCAGCGACGCCGTGTTGTCCATGTAGCGTTCGCGCGACAGCTTCTTGTTGCGCAGCGAACCATAAGTGCCCTGCGCCTCGCGTTCGGCGGTGGCATAGCGCTCGTCGGACATCGGGTGCGACGAGAACATGGTCTGCAGCAGGCTGGGCTTGGCCTTGTTCTGGCTGCGCAGCATGTCCATCAGATTCACCATGCCGTCCGGGTTGTAGCCGGCCTTGGTCATGTATTCCAGGCCCAGCGCATCCGCCTGGCGCTCGTCGCTGCGCGAGTAGCCGGCCAGCAGCGCACTGGCGCCGACCTGGGTCGCGATATTGGCCAGCGGTGCGGCGCCCCGGTAGTCGGACATCGCCACCGCGACATTCACCGCCGTGGCGCCGGCCTGGGCAATCATCGAACGGCCGGCCTGCTTGGCACTGTGACGGGCATTGACGTGGCCCGTCTCGTGGCCGAGCAGGGCGGCCAGTTCGTCCTCGCTGTCCATGTCGAGCATGATGCCGCGCGTGACCGCCATGCTGCCGCCGGGGAAGGTGTAGGCGTTGATGTAATTGGCGTTCACGACGCGTGCGTTGTACGGCACCTCCGGCCGATGCGTGTTCTTCGCCAGCGACAGTTCGAGGTTGTTCACGTAGCGGTTCAGGGCGTTGTCCTGTACCGCGCCGTAGTCGGCCGAGAACTGCTTCGGCGAATGCTGGCGGTCGATGCCCAGTTCGCCTTCCTCGGACATTCCGACGACGACCTGCTTGCCGGTGATCGGGTCGGTCGCACAGCCGGTCAGCTGAGGCAGCGTTACCGCGGCGCCGGCGATGCCGGACAACCAGAGGAAGTCGCGGCGCGACATTTCGCGGCGGAAGTAGCGGTCATGTGACATGTGTTTCGGTCCTTTCGATCATCAGTCTGCGCGGACACCACAACGGTTCGATGCGACATGGCGCTGACGACACTTCGCTTCAGATTCAAGATCAAGCTTCCAGGCGCAAGGTCGGGCGCCGCTTTCAGAGTGGTTCGGCGTGCTCGACCATCAGTTGTATCCGGCGTACGCCCTGGTATTCGTTGATGTCCAGCCGGTAGGCGGCGGTCACGCGCGCCGGCAGCGGTTCCGCGCGGTTGAACCAGATGGCGTCGAAGCTTGCACCGTCCTTCACCAGCGCGAGCTTCAGGTGCTTGTCCTTCAGCAGGCGCTGGTTGCGCACTTCGAAGCGGTCGGAAAAAACCGGCGGTGGAAACCCCTGGCCCCATGTTTCAGCTTCGATCAGCGTCGCCGCATTGAGGTTCATCAGGGACGCTTCCAGCGCACCATCGGTTTCTATGGTGCGGGTCAGCGCGGAAGGTTCCACCATGTCGGCGACCGCCCGTTCGAAGGCGGTTCGAAAGCGGTCGAGGTCGTGTTCGAGCAGCGTCAGGCCGGCTGCCATGGCGTGCCCGCCGAAGCGGATGATGAGGCCGGGTTCGCGCTTGGACACCAGATCGAGTGCGTCGCGCAGGTGCAGGCCGGAAATCGAGCGGCCCGAGCCCTTGATTTCACCCTCGTGGCCGCGCGCGAAGGCGATGGTCGGGCGGTGCGCGCGCTCCTTGATGCGCGAGGCGACGATGCCGATGACGCCCTGGTGCCAATCCGGGTGGAACAGCGACAAGGACTTCGACTCGCCGATATCGATGCCGGCCAGTTGCGCCTCGGCGTCTTCCTGCATGCCCTGTTCGATTTCGCGCCGCTCGCGGTTGATCGCGTCGAGCTGCTGCGCCAGACCGAGCGCGCGCGCGAAGTCGTCGGTGATCAGGCATTCGATGCCGAGCGACATGTCCGACAGCCGTCCGGCCGCGTTCAGCCGCGGCCCGAGCGCGAAGCCCAGGTCGAAGGACTGTGCCTGCGACGGCTCGCGCCCGGCCGCGGCGAACAGCGCGCGCAGACCGGGCACCATGTTCCCGGCACGGATGCGCTGCATGCCCTGGGTGACCAGAATACGGTTGTTGTGGTCCAGTTTCACCACGTCGGCCACGGTGCCGAGTGCCACCAGATCGAGCAGATTGCCCAGATTCGGTGCTTCCCGGCCGTCGAACGCGCCGCGGTTGCGCAGTTCGGCGCGCAGCGCCAGCATGACGTAGAACATGACGCCGCAGCCGGCGATGGCCTTGCTCGGGAATGTGCAGCCCGGCTGGTTCGGATTCACGATGACGTCCGCCGCCGGCAGTTCGTCGCCCGGCAGATGGTGATCGGTCACCAGCACCGACATGCCCAGCTCGTTCGCCCGTGCCACGCCCTCGACGCTGGCGATGCCGTTGTCCACGGTGATCAGCATGTCCGGTTCGGCGTGCGCCGCCAGATCGACGATTTCCGGCGTCAGGCCGTAGCCGTATTCGAAGCGGTTCGGTACCAGATAGCTCACGTTGGCGCCCATAGCGCGCAGCGCACGGATGCCGATGGCGCACGCGGTGGCGCCATCGCAGTCGTAGTCGGCGACGATCAGCAGGCGGGCGTCGGCTTCGATCGCATCGGCCAGCATGACCGCGGCGTCGGCCAGCCCGCGCATCGAATCCGGCGGCAGCAGCGCCTTGAGCGAGTAGTCGATCTGGCTGCGGTCCTGTACGCCGCGCGCGGCGTACAGGCGGGCCAGCAGCGGGTGCACGCCCTGCTGGGCGAGCATTTCGCTGCTGCGCAGCGGGACGGGGCGGTGCTTGATGCAGGTCATCGGAATTCCGGCAGGCAGGGGCTGCGCATCAGGGCGACGCAACGACGGAAAAGGGACGGCGCCAGAATTTCATCAGGTCGCGCCGCTGCACGGTGACATCGACGCGGCCGTCGTCGCCGCTCAGCGTCAGCGTGAGCGTCTGTACATCGCCACGCCGGAGCGCTGCCAGTGCCGGCACGATCCAGTGTTGCTCGATGGTGACCGCGGCCTGCGCCCAGGCTTCGGCGTCGAGGTAGAGCGAAGGGGCCAGCGCGGCGTCGAGCACCACGAGATTGTCCGGCAACAACGCCACGTTGACCTGTGCCGGCAGCGGCGCCGTGCGCACGCCGGCCGTCAGTGCCATGCCGCGTGCCAGCGCGTTGTCGGACCATACCTGGATCGGTCGCGCCTGCGCGCGTGCGACCGCCACGCCGGCGCCCCAGAACCACAGGCTGTTGATGGCAGGGCGCCCGGCCTCTTCGCGCGCGGCATTCACCGGGTGGCTGTGAAACAGCATCTGGGTTTCGTTCATCCACTGACGCACCTTCGCGCCATCCGGACCGGATGGCAGGCGTACGTCGATCTTGCGTCCGAGCGCGCCGCCCGGCGGCGTGGTGTCGACGGTGACGGGTTCATGCAGCGCCAGATGGCCGTGACCGCCCGCGCCCATGTAAAGCCAGCCGACATTGGCGAAATGCGCGTTCCACGACGCGCACAGCGCGGCGGCTTCTTCCGCGTCGGGTGCCACATCGGGTGCATCGGTCAGCAGCAGGGCATCGCGCGCGAAGCGCAGATGTACGGCGTCGGCTGCCAGCCATTGCCGGCTGTTGACCGCCTCGCCCTGGCCGGCACGGCGCAGCGCGCCGAACGGTGCCCGCTCGTCGAGCCCGAACAGCGACGCCAGCAGGAATTCGGCCGCCAGCGCCGGCCGCCTCAAGGTGCTGCCGCAACCGGCCAGACGCGACAGTGCCGGCGTCTTCAACGACTGCAGGGCGGGTGGGTGGTGCGGGGATGAAGGCCAAAGCAGGCCGGGCAGAACAATGTGCAGGGACATTGTGCAAGTGTACCCCGCCGGTCGCCCGGACTTCACGGCTTGCATGGACTGTCGGCGCCACCGCGGTGGAAGCGGCGATTCCCTGACGGCCCTGCGGGCGGCGAGCAGTGCCCCGATGGTCGTTGTGCAGAGTGCGCATCGCGGCGAGGCCGCCGCTCCCACAAGACCTTCGCCGCTCGCACGCGGTACGCTGCAAAAGAAAAGCCCCGCACCGGGCGGGGCTTTCCGGAACAACGGCGATGCAACGGCTTACTTCACGCGGTTCTTGTATTCGCCGGTACGGGTGTCGATTTCGATCTTGTCGCCGATCTCGCAGAACAGCGGCACCGACACTTCATAGCCGGTGTTGATCTTGGCCGGCTTGAGCACCTTGCCTGAGGTGTCGCCCTTGACGCCCGGTTCGGTGTAGGTGATTTCGCGCACCACCGAGTTCGGCAGTTCGACCGAAATCGCGCGGCCTTCGTAGAACACCACTTCGCACGCCATGCCGTCTTCGACGTAGTTCAGTGCGTCGCCCATGTTCTCGGCGTCGACTTCATACTGGTTGTAGTCACCATCCATGAAGGTGTACATCGGGTCGGCGAAGTACGAGAAGGTGACTTCGCGGCGCTCGAGGATGACCACGTCGAACTTGTCATCCGCCTTGTAGACCGTTTCCTGACCGGAACCGGTCAGCAGGTTCTTCATCTTCAGCTTGACGACAGCCGAGTTGCGGCCGGATTTGTTGTAGTCGGCCTTGAGCACGACCATGGCTTCGTTGCCGATTTTCACGACGTTGCCGGCGCGCAGTTCCTGAGCGGTTTTCATGCAGGGTTCGTTCCTGTGGGGAGGGTTGTGATTGAAAGCCGCCGATGTACAGCTCGAACCTTTGCAACCCCTGTTGCAACGCTCGCCGCGGCAAACCCAGCATTATATAGGTGGTTGATTAAACATCACAAGCTGTGTCGCGAGGTCGTCCTGGGACGCCAGTGCGACGGCTCGCTGGCGTGCGTGCGACGCCAGATGCGGCAGGTCACCGAGCAGGGCCTGCCAGTCTTGCACCGGGACCGCGTTCGCGCTGTTCCAGCCATGATGAAGCGCGCGCAGGCGCGTCGCCACCTCGGCGGCCAGCCCCTCCGCATGCCGGTCGAGGAAGGCGTCCAGCTTGCGCAGGTGGGCGCCACCATCCTGAGGGTAGATGTGCCACAGCATGGGCCGCGCGGCCCACTGGGCGCGCACGAATGAATCCTCGCCACGCACGATGTTCAGGTCGCACTGCCACAACAGCCGGTCGTAGTCATCCTGGTCCATGAAGGCGAGTACGTGCAGCGAGAGCGCGCCGCGCCGTACGACGTCCCCGGCGCGCAATGGCCGACCGAGTGCCTCGGCCGCCACCGTCAGCGACCGGCTTTCCGGTACCCACAGCTGCACCGGTTGCACATGCGCCGCGAGGGCTTCGATCAGCGTCGCGATCGATCGGCTTTCGTAGCCGAACAGGGAAAGCTGCAGCGCCCCGGCATCGACGGCCATGCCGAGACGCGCCAGATCGTGTTTCCGGGCCGCGGCATCGGCCAGCCAGACGTCGCGCTGTGCCGGCAGATCACGCTCGCGCAGCAGGCCACCGGTGCGCGCCGTGAAACCGGGAAAGAAGAAGCGCTTGGTCAGTCCGCTCGCCGCGTCGTGCGACGGCAGTCCATGGCAGCCTTCCACCCAGGCTTCGGCACTGAGATATTCCAGGTTGATCCAGTCTGGCGGCGGGTGCTGCGCCGCCATGGCCGTCACGAAAGCCGGCGGCAGGTCACAGGCAAAGGCCTCGATGACGCAGCCGGCCGGTACACAGGTCGTGGTGTCGTCATTCCATTGCCTGACCTCGATGCCCGGCTCCGCAGCGCCGCGCGGCTTGATGCGCGCCAGCGCATCCGGCACATCGACCCACAGCCTGACATGCCAGCCCTGGTCGCGCGCCAGGCAGCGCGCAAGCCGCCAGCACACGCCGATATCGCCGAAGTTGTCGATGACGCGGCAGAACAGGTCGGCGCTGCGCCCGGTCAGCGACAACTTCCGTGATGAATCTTGCGTGACAGGGTGCGACATGCCTTCAAGTCCTGAATCCGTTCGTCGTAAAGGGAGAAGTATTCGACATCATCCGTCATTACCTGCCCGCTCAAGGAGTCCAGTCATGCCCATGCAGCGTCCGACGTCCGAAGCACTCGGTTTTCGCCACACCCACCGCACCCTTCAGGCCGGCGAAGACATCCCGCCGATGCCGAGCCTGCTCGACCAGATCGCCCAGATCAATGCGATGGCGCTGGTTGCCGAAGCTGATGGCGAGGCCGACAATGATGACTGGGCCGGCGACGCGGCGATCGACGACGAGGACTGAACCACGCATCGCAGCCACCATTCAGCCGGCGCCCATCCCGGCCGTAAACAGGTCATCTGAACGAAGGACCTGAATCATGCGTGATGTTTCGATCGCCACCCTTGATGGCTGGGTGGCGTACATGGGGGACAAGCCTCTGCCGGTTCTTGCTCGCACCGTGCGTGAACTTGCGGTGCTGCGGGAAAAGGAGAACTCGGTCAGCGCACGCAGCATCGCACAGGTCGTGCTGCACGACCCGCTGATGACCTTGCGGGTGCTCGCCTTCATCGAAGCACGCAATCGCCACAGCCAGCATCACGACATCACGACCATCGAGCGGGCACTGATGATGATCGGCATTTCGCCCTTCTTCAATCATTTCGACGGCCTGCCGACGCTGGAAGATCATCTGCACGGCCATCCGCAGGCGCTGCTCGGCGTCATGCGCGTGATTGCACGCGCGCGCCGCGCGACCAGCTGGGCGCGCGAGTGGGCGCTCATGCGGCACGACATGGACGTGGACGAAATCACCGTCGCCACGCTCCTGCATGACGTCGCTGAAGTGCTGTGCTGGGTGTTTGCGCCCAAACTGTCGCTGGACCTGCGTGACCTGCTGCGCGCCAACCCCGGCATGCGCACGGCGGCCGCGCAAAAGGCGGTGTTCAACGTGACCGCGCATGAACTCCAGCTCGCGCTGGTGCGGGCCTGGAAGCTGCCTTCGCTGCTGGTCGAACTGATGGATGGCAGCCATGCGGCGACGCCGCGCACCCGCAACGTGTCGCTGGCCATCGATCTGGCGCGCCACAGCGCCAAGGGTTGGGACGATCCGGCGTTGCCGGACGATTTTGCGGCGATCGAGGCCTTGCTGCGCGTCAGCCACGAAACCCTGCTCGGCCGGCTTGGCCTGCCGATGGATGGATCACCGCCCCCCACACCGGCGTTGCCGGACGAGCCTGAACGGTCCTGAAGGCCTGATCCGGTTCAGCGGCGCGCCTCCAGCGCCTCCCAGCGGACCATCGCCTGATCGATCAGCGTGGCCAGTTCGCCCAGGCGCGCCGATACTTTCGCCGCATCGGTACCCGTGCCGGCCGACAGGCGATCGGTGAGCGTTGTCTGTTCCGCTTCCAGCGTGGCGATCAGGTCGGGCAGTCCGTCCAGTTCCTTCTGTTCCTTGAAACTGAGCTTCGACTTCGCAGCGGCGGCGGCCACCGGCTTGTCGCCTTTCACAGCCGGCGCGCCGGCGACTTTCGCTGCCGCACTGGCGGCCGCCTGCACCGTGGCGCGCTGCGCCACCCAGTCGGTGTAGCCGCCGATGTATTCGCGCCAGCGTCCGTCGCCTTCGTAGGCAACGGTCTGCGTGACCACGGCGTCGAGGAAGGCGCGGTCGTGCGACACCAGCAGCACGGTGCCGTCGTAGTCCTGCAGCAGTTGTTCGAGCAGGTCCAGCGTTTCCATGTCGAGATCGTTGGTCGGCTCGTCGAGCACCAGCACATTGGCCGGGCGGGCGAACAGCCGCGCCAGCAGCAGGCGGTTGCGCTCGCCGCCGGACAGCGACTCGACCTTGGCACGCGCGCGCTGCGGCGGGAACAGGAAGTCGCCGAGATAGCCGATCACATGCGTGCGCTTGCCGGCGATCTCGACGAAGTCCGAACCCGGGCTGATCACCTCGGCCAGCGTGGCCGAATCGTCGAGTTGGCTGCGGAACTGATCGAAATAAGCGACCTCGATGCGCGTGCCGTTGCGCACCACACCACTGTCGGCCTGCAGCTGACCGAGGATGAGCTTGAGCAGCGTGGTCTTGCCGGCACCGTTCGGGCCGATGAAGCCGACCTTGTCGCCGCGCACGATGCGCGCCGTGAAGTTGCGTACGACCACCTTGTCGCCGAAGCGCTTGCTGACGTCTTCCAGTTCGGCCACCAGCTGGCCCGACGCTTCGCCGCGATCGACCTCGATGCGCGCCCGGCCCATCTGGTCACGGCGCGCCTCGCGCCGGGCGCGCAACTCGTCGAGTCGCTTGACGCGGAATTGCGCCCGCGTGCGCCGCGCCTCGACACCCTTGCGTATCCATACCTCTTCCTGCGCCAGCATCTTGTCGGCGCGCGCCGATTCGAGCGCCTCGGCCGACAGTTCGTCGGCCTTGCGCGCCACATATTCGGCGTAGCGGCCGGGGTAGCTGCGCAGCTGGCCGCGGTCCAGTTCGAGGATGCGGCTGGCGAAGCTGTCGAGGAAGCGCCGGTCGTGAGTGATCACCAGACTGGCGCCACGGAAATCGTTCAGCAGCGTTTCCAGCCACGCAATGCCGTCGAGGTCGAGGTGGTTGGTCGGCTCGTCGAGCAGCAGCATGTCCGGTTCGGCCACCAGCGCGCGCGCCAGCGCCACGCGCTTGAGCATGCCGCCGGACAGCGATTCCACCTTCGCGTCGCCCGGCAGCGCCAGCCGCTCCAGCGCCTGTTCGATGCGCTGTTCGAAGCGCCAGGCCTGATGGTGTTCGAGCGCATCCTGCAGTTCCGACATGCGGTCGAACACGGTTTCGTCGCCGTGCGCCATCGCGTCGGCCACGTCGTGATAATCGATCAGCAGTTGCGCCAGTTCGCCCAGTCCCTGCGCGATCGCGTCGAAAACGCGTGCGCCGGGTTCGAATTTCGGTTCCTGCGACACATAGGCCAGCTTCATGCCGGGCTGGCGCCAGAACGTGCCGTCATCGAGCGCGGCGTCGCCGGCGAGAATCTTCAGCAGGCTGGATTTACCGGTGCCATTGCGTCCGATCAGTGCCAGCCGCTCGCCGGGTTCGACCACCAGCGCGGTGTGGTCGAGCAGCGGCACGTCGCCGAAAGCAAGGCAGGCGTCATCGAGGGTGATCAGTGGCATGGGGAACACGGAAAGTGGAGCGGCGCAGCAGTATATCGCCGCACCGCAGCAAGCCGGTCACCCGGGTACAATCGCGGCCGCCGGCTCCATAGTTGAATGGATACAACAACCCCCTCCTAAGGGGTAGGTACAGGTTCGATTCCTGTTGGGGCCACCAGCACCGCCCGCCCCCGCCCCTCCGCCTTGTCCGCGCGCCCGCCATTCCTGCCGAACCCGGTCAATTCTCACGACCGCCGATTCAAGACCCTGTCCAGATCGACCGATTAAGCTCACGTCGAACAATTCCAACAGACAGGACACGGGCAATCATGGGCATGCGGTCGATGCGGGGCGACGACGTCGCGGTATGGGCAGGACTGGTGTTGAGCGGCACCGCGGCAGGTTTGTCGGCAAGCGGGCTGGCGACAGGATGGATCCACGCTTTGCTGGCGGCAGCGATCGCCAGCCTGATCGCGTCGCAGGTGCTCAGCCGGCGGGCACGTTGGCATCATGCGGCCCGTCAGGCTGCCCGCATGGCGGAGATCGACCACAGCGTCGGTCGCTATGACGAACTGTGTTCGGCCCTCGCCACCGGCAGCCGCGAACAGTTCCAGCGCTTGCAGGGTTCGCTCGAACACAGCCAGGGCATCGTGTCGGGCGCTGCGAGCCGGCTGCGCGAAAGCAGCGGGCAGGACACGCTGCGTGCGATGGTCGAACAACTGCAGGCACTGGCCGCAGACGAAGAACAGGCCCGGCGTCGCACTGACATCGAGCAGTTTGCACAGGACACCCAGACCGCGCTCTCTGCGTTCGTTGCCACCGCGGAAAAGCTCGGCGCCGACAGCACCGTCATCGCCGAACGGTTTCAGGGCGTGCGCGGCCAGCTCGATCAGGTGCGTGGCCTGATCGGCCAGGTCAACGAGATCAACCGCCAGACCTCACTGCTCGCGCTGAACGCGGCAATCGAAGCGGCGCGTGCCGGCGAGGCGGGGCGTGGTTTCGCGGTGGTGGCCGACGAAGTGCGCAAGCTCGCGCAACGCACGGAATCCTTCAGCCACGAAATCGGTGCGCTGCTCAAGCACGTGAACGAATCCATCGTTGAAACGGGTCAGGTGGTGACGCAGTCGGCGAGCACCGACATCGGTTCGGCGCGCGCGGCCGAGGCAAACGCGGAACAGCTGCGGCGCCGGATGGAGGACATCAACCGTCACGCCGCCCTGCAGGCCGAGCGCGTGAACGAGCTGTCGGGTGCCATCCACGACACGGTGATGCAGAGCATCGTGTCGATGCAGTTCGAAGACATGGTGAACCAGGTGCTGGCGCGGGTGCGCGAACAGTCACAACTGATGGCGCACTACGTGAATGGCGTATTCGACGCGCACCGAGACGTCGAGCAGCGCGACGGCGTGTCGCGGGTGACCCAGCGCAACGAGGTGCTGTCGCGCCTGCTGGCCGAAGCCGACGCCGCCACGCAGGTGATGAGCCTGAATGCGGTCAGCCAGACGGCCATGTCGACCGGCGAAGTCGAACTTTTCTGAGCGTGGTCGGTGTGTGCGGGGGCGGGCGGCTCAGCCGCGCCGCGCCTCGACCACGCCGTCGACGTCGCGCAGCAGGGTGAGTATCTTCTGGATCTGGCCGACGCTGGCGATTTCGACCGTGAAGCTCATGCGCGCCATGTCGGCCTTCGACAGTGTGCTCACCGCCGTCACATTGATGCGCTCGCGCGACAGCAGTTCGGAAATGTCGCGCAGCAAACCCTGCCGGTCATGCGCTTCGACCAGCAGGTCGGCGGCGAAGCGCGATTCCGGATCCTGGCTGGCGATTTCGCCCCACTGCGCGTCGACCACGCGTTCCGGGTTGCGCGCCACCATGTTGATGTAGTTCGGGCAGTCGCTGCGATGGACGGCGACACCGCGCCCGCGCGTGACGAAGCCCGATATCGGATCCGGCGGGGCCGGCTTGCAGCAGCGGCCGAGCTGGGTCAGCAGCTTGCCGACCCCTTCCACCAGCACGCCGCGTTCGCCCACCGCACGCGGTGCGCGTGGCTTGATCAGCGGTTCGTCCGGGAGCGGCTCTTCACCCTTGAGTGCAACATGAATCGCGCGCGGTCCGACCTCGCCGTGCGCGCACGCGATCAGCATGGCGTCCACGCTGTTGTAACCCAGCTTCTGTGCCAGTTCGTCCAGATTGGTCTGCGTCGCGCCTTCGCGCGACAGCTCGCGCGTGAGCCAGTTGCGGCCCTGCGCCAGCGTTTCGCCTTCCTCGATCTGGGCGAACCAGCGGCGCACCTTCACACGTGCCTGATGGGTCGCGAGATAGCCCTGCTGCGGGTTCAACCAGTCGCGCGACGGCCCGCCCTGCTTGGCGGCGATGATTTCGACCCGCTGTCCGTTGTCGAGCGGCGTATTCAGCGGTACCAGCTGGCCGTTCACACGCGCACCGCGGCAGCGGTGGCCCAGATCGGTGTGCAGCCGGTAGGCGAAGTCGATCGGCGTTGCACCCTGCGGCAGGTCGATCACCTTGCCCTGCGGCGTGAGCACGTACAGCGTGTCGTCGAGCGCGGCACGCTTGAACTGCTCCACCCACTCCGAGTGGTCGGCGATTTCGTCGCGCCACGACAGCAGCTGTCGCAGCCAGGCGATCTTGTCGTCGTAGTCCTTGTCCTGGCCCGAGCCTTCCTTGTAGCGCCAGTGCGCCGCCACGCCCATCTCGGCGTGCTGGTGCATCTCGCGCGTGCGGATCTGCACCTCTAGCGAGCGGCCGTCCGGCGCCACGACGGCGGTGTGCAGCGAGCGGTAATTGTTGCCCTTCGGGTGCGCGATATAGTCGTCGAATTCACGCGGCAGCGGTTGCCACAGCTGGTGCACCACGCCCAGCGCGGCGTAGCAGTCGCGCACCTCGTCGACCAGCACGCGCAGCGCGCGCACGTCGTACACCTCGGCGAACTCGATGCGCTTGGCGCGCATCTTGTTCCAGATGCTGTAGATGTGTTTCGGCCGGCCCTGGATTTCCGCCTTGATGCCCGCGCCGGCCAGTTCGGCGCGCAGCCGCGCCATCGAATCGGCGATGAAGGCTTCCCGTTCGACGCGCTTCTCGTCGAGCTGCCTGGCGATGCGCTTGTAGGTTTCCGGTTCGAGAAAGCGGAAGGACAGGTCTTCCAGTTCCCACTTCAACTGCCACACGCCGAGCCGGTTGGCGAGCGGCGCATAGATGTCGAGCGATTCGCGCGCCATGTCGATGCGCTGCTCGTTCGGATTGACGGTGAGCCAGCGCAGGCTCTGCACGCGCGACGCCAGTCGCAGCATGACGACGCGAACATCCGCCACCATGGCCAGCACCATCTTGCGCAGCACCTCGGCCTGGTTGCCGATCTCGGCACCCGTGGTGCTCTTGGTGGCGTGCGAGCGGGTGATCAGGCGCAGATGGTCGAGCCGCTGCAGGCCGGATACCAGCTCGCTGACCGACTGGCCGTACTGTTCGGCAATCTGCTGATCGGCGTCGTCGATGACTTCGTGCAGAGGGAACAGCAACGCCGCCAGACGGGTTTCGAGGTCGAGCCGCAGCGAGGCGCAGATCAGCGCCTGACCCACCACGTGTTCGTGCATCGGCTCGCCGGTGCCGAGCGTGCGGCCGGCGTACAGCGTCGCTACGCGGTCGTGGGCGGCGCGCAGCGTGGCGGCCTCGGCGTCACCCAGACCGTCGACCAGCAGCTCAAGCGTGGTGCGGGCAGTATCTGCGCTGACGAGGGAATGGACGACGGAAACCATATTCGGGATTATCGCTGATCAGGGACGCGGGGGCTTGCGGCGCAGCAGCATGGACGGATGCCACCGACACGTGAGGCACAGAAACGAAAAGGGGCGACCGATCGCTCGGTCGCCCCGCAGACACCTGTCTCACGACAGTTGCCCGAATCAGGTCTTCGGCTTGTCCGGTTGGGAGCTCTGGGGTTTGGCGTCGCCGTGCTTTTCGCCCGGGCATGCAATGACAACGCTGGACGACGCAAACATCGCCAGCCCCAACAGGATCGCGAGACGTTTCATCACGGATCACCTCCTTTCATGGTTGCGGAGCCAGTACGATAGGCGCGCCCCTGACCTTACGCAAGCAAGGACCATTGCCAAATGTTTCATTGGCTCAGACGCGCGCTTGCGCCAGCCGACGCCGACTTGCCCGAGGTGACGCCAGATGCCTGGGCGCGCATCGAGGCACGGCTGCCCTTTCTCGCCTATCTCGATCCGGCCGACCGGCCGGCGCTGCGCGAGCTGGCGCGTCAGTTCATCGCGAGCAGGCAATTCCACGGCGCGCACGACATGGTGCTGCACGACGACCAGCTGCTCGAGATCGCGCTGCAGGCCTGTCTGCCCATCCTCAGGCTGGGGCTGGACTGGTACGACGACTGGGTGGGCGTGGTGCTCTACCCGGGTGACTTCCTGGTGCCGCGGCAAAGCGTGGACGACGCCGGCGTGGTGCATGAGTACTCGGAGCCGCTGATCGGCGAAGCGTGGGCCGGCGGCCCGGTGCTGCTGTCCTGGCAGCCGGACGATCACGCGGCCGACGGCGTGAATGTCGTCATCCACGAATTCGCGCACAAGCTCGACATGCGAAACGGCGATGCCGACGGCCTGCCGCCGCTGCACGAAGGCATGAGCGTGGCGCGCTGGGCCGGGGTTTGGTCGGACGCGTACCAGCGCTTCTGCGCCGACATCGAAGCCGGTGTCGAAACCGGCATCGACGACTACGCCGCGGAAAGCCCGGCCGAATTCTTCGCTGTCATGTCGGAATGCTTCTTCGAGATTCCCGATCTGATCCAGGACGTATGGCCGGATCTCTACGCACAACTGGCGCTGTTCTACCGGCAGGATCCGGCGCCGCGCGCCCGTGCGCTGCACGCCCCCGGGGGCCCGGTCCTTCCGTGATCGCCGAACTGTTCGCCTGGTGGCGCATCGACTGTCTGCCCGCGGCCGGGCGCCTGGGTTACCGGCGCGAAGCGGCGGCGCTCGTCGTGCGCCACCGGCGCCTGCGTCGGCACTGGGCCGATCACCTGGCCCGCACGCGCGCCGCGCTGCTGGTATCGGCGCGGCAGGCGGCCGAGGCGCTGGATGCGCCGAAAAGGGGTTGGGTCATGGGCGCCGGGTTGCTGCACGACGTGCCGCTCGACGACCTGCTCGACTGCTTCGAACGCATCGATCTGGTCGACGTCGCCTTCGCGCCGGCAGCGCGTGACGCGGTGCGCCGTTACCCCGGGCGCGTCGCCTGCGTGATGCAGGACGTGACCGGACTGATTGCCGACCCCGCGCGCGACCCACGCGCTGCGATGCCGCCGCTGCCCGGTGATGCCTGGTGCGCATCGGTCAACCTGCTGAGCCAGTTGCCGCTGCTGCCCTGCGGCGCGTGGTTGCGGCAGGGCATGGCCGAACCCGAGGTCGAGCGGCGCGGCCGTGCCATCCAGCAGGCGCATGTCGATGCGCTGCAGCAGGCGGCGCACGCCTGCCTGATCATCGAATACGCACAGACGCATCCGCCGCCCGGGCCCGCCGACATGCTCCTGCTGCCCGATCTGCCGGCGCGCCTTGCCGCGTCCGGCTGGCTGCAGCACGACACCTGGCACTGGCCGCTGAATCCGGCCGGCGAAACCGAGTTGCCGGAAGGTCGCGCGATGCAGGCCTGGTCGCGCTGACGCCGCCGCTCAGCGGGAGCGGCGAGGGTTTTGTGGGAGCGGCCTGTGGGAGCGGCGGCCCCGCCGCGATCGTGCCGCGACCGTCGTTGTGCGAAGTGCGTATCGCGGCGAGGGCGGAGCGGGGGTTTCGGCGAGCACTGCTCGCCGCCCGCAGAGCCGGCTGGCCATGCAGGGCCAGCAGTGGATCGCCGCTCCCACAAAACCTTCAGCGCTCCCACAGACCGCCGCTCCCACAGGCACGGCTCCCGCGACGCTGCGTGCGGCCCGCTCAGTCGGGCGGTCGGCGCCACACGCTGGCCAGCCAGTTCTGCTGTTCGCGCGGCAGGCCGGGCGGACGGTAGTAGTGGGTCAGTTCGACGAAGCCGGCGTCGCACAGATAGCGGCGCCAGCCGTCGAGGTCGTGGTAGCTGCCGTAGCGTTCGCCATTCCACCCCTCCTGTCCGTTGCCACGCGGATTCGAACTGAACAGCACGCCGCCGGGCTTGAGTGTGGCGAACAGCTTGCCCAGCACCTCGGGCAGCAGACGCGACGGGACATGGAACAGCGAGGCATTGGCGAAGACGCCGTCGAAACGCGCCGGCGGCAGGTCGAGCTCGAGGAAATTCTGTTCCAGGACCGTGCAGCCGCTGAAATCGCGTGCCATCGCGGCGGGGCGCGCGGCGCCTTCGAGCCCGGTCGGGCGGTGGCCCATGTCCTTCAGCGCCTTCAGGTCGCGGCCGGGTCCGCAGCCGAAATCCAGCAGCTCGAATGGCGGCTCGGCTTCGATGAATGACAGCAGGGCGGAGATGTTCTGGCTCACGTCGTGGTCGCGCGTCCCCTGCCAGTAGTCCTCGGCATGGCGATCGTAGTGGCCCAGCGTGGAGCGGGTGATCAGGTCTGCATCATCGGGTGGTTCGGACATGCGGTGCGCTTTCTTGAATGGGGTCAGGGCGACGTCGCTGCAGTGCAGCGGGAAACCTGCGCGAAAACCTCTACGCTGAAACGGTACGCGCGCCTGCCCCGCTGCGGGTGGGTATTGTGTGCCGATTGCAGGCCCTGCCGCTGCGCCACCCAAGAACATTCGAATGAGCGGCCGGCAGACGATGAAACCCCGGCACCGCCCGAGGCCCGCGCCCTGCAAGCGGCGATCCAGGAAAGCTTCGCGCGTGCGGCCACGCGCCGCGCAGGACGAAGCGTCGACCAACGATGGAGGAGACCGTCATGAAACGTGCAGGAAAGAGCCCCGACTCCGGACCTTACATGAGCACCGAAAGCCAGTTCAGGTCCGGCGCCGGAACGGGGGAGGACATCGCAGCCGAATTCCTCCCGCCCGTTGACGTGCTGCAGGCGGAGAAGGCCGGTTTCGGCATGCCGTGGGAACGCGAACTCGATGTCGTCGCCGCCTGGCAGGCGGCCGGCGGCAATGTCGACAGCGAGTGGGATGCCTGCGTGTGGGAGACGCGTTTCACACGTTTGCGCAGCACATCGAATGCATCGCGCGCGGCCGGTCCGGATGCCGCGAACGAACCGCCAACCATGGCCACCGTGGTCCGCCTGACGACCTCGCTCGTGTCCCTGCGCGAGCGGCTGTTCCGCATGCAGAGCGAGGTGACCGACGTGGCGCGCGGAGAAATGCGCGAGCGGCGCACGCCGTCCGACGATGGCGATGCCGCCCCTGCGCGCTCGGTGGTGCGCCGCCCGCTGGGCGCGCCGAACAGCGCACGCATTCTGCGACTGGCGCGCGACTACGTGGCAGCGCTCGATCTCGCGCGCGCCGGCATGGCCAGTCTGGTCGGATTGCAGCCGATGAATGAAGGGGCGGCCGCGCCGATGGTCGACCGTCGCCGCAACCGCGTGCTCATCGACTTTCCGGATCGCCGCTCCGCCGGCTGACGCCTCGACCGCAGCCCCGGTGGGGTCGTTGTCGTCTGTTCAGGCCACGGCGGCGGCCGCTTCCACGCGGTCGTCGACATCCTCGCCGAGGAAGCCGCCGCTCTGGTGCGCCCACAGCCGCGCGTACAGCCCGCCCCGGGCGAGCAGTGTCGCGTGGTCGCCTTCCTCGACGATGCGGCCGCGATCGAGCACGATCAGGCGGTCCATCGCGGCGATGGTCGATAACCGGTGCGCGATCGCGACCACGGTCTTGCCGGTCATCAGCCGGTACAGGCTGGCCTGGATCGCGGCCTCCACTTCCGAATCAAGCGCACTGGTCGCCTCGTCGAGCAGCAGGATGGGAGCATCCTTCAGCATGACGCGGGCGATCGCCACCCGCTGCCGCTGCCCGCCCGACAGCTTCACGCCGCGTTCGCCGACGTGGGCATCGTAGCCGCGCCGGCCCTTCGGATCGACCAGATCGGCGATGAATTCGTCCGCTTCCGCGCGTTCGGCGGCGGCGATCATGTCGGCATCGTCGGCGTCCGGACGGCCGTAAAGGATGTTGTCGCGCACCGAGCGGTGCAGCAGCGAGGTGTCCTGCGTGACCATGCCGATCTGCGCGCGCAGGCTGTCCTGGGTGCCGAGCGACACGTCCTGACCGTCGATCAGGATGCGGCCGCCCTCGACGTCGTGAAAGCGCAGCAGCAGGTTGATCAGCGTCGACTTGCCGGCGCCCGAGCGGCCGACCAGACCGATCTTTTCGCCCGGCCGGATGTGCAGCGAAAGGTCGTCGATCACCCGCTCGCCGCTGCCATGGCCGTTGCCATAGTCGAAAGTGACATGCTCGAAGCGGATGTCGCCGCGCGTCACATGCAGCGGCTGCGCGTCGGCACGGTCATTCACCAGCCGCGGCCGCGACAGCGTGTTGATGCCGTCGCGCACGGTACCGATCTGTTCGAACAGCGACGCCAGTTCCCACATCACCCAGTGCGAAATGCCGTTCAGGCGCAGCGCCATGGCGGTTGCCGCGGCCACCGCGCCGACCCCGACCTGGCCCTGCATCCACAGCCACAGCGTGGTGCCGGCAGTGCTCGCGATCAGTCCCATGCTCAGGATGTGGTTGACGATTTCGAAGCCGGTGACCAGCCGGCTCTGTGCGTACACCGGCACCATGAATTCGCGCATGGCGTCGCGCGCGAACAGCGCTTCGCGCGCCGAATGCGAAAACAGCTTGACGGTCGCGATATTGGTATAGGCGTCGGTGATGCGCCCGGTCATCAGCGAGCGGGCGTCCGCCTGCGACTGCGCCACCTTGCCCAGCCGCGGCACGAAGTAGACCATGGCCGCCACGTACAGCGACAGCCAGCCGGCGAAAGGCAGCAGCAGCCACAGGTCGAAACTGCCGACCACCGCCACCATGGTGACGAAGTAGATGACGACGAACACCAGGATGTCGGCCACGATCATCCAGGTGTCGCGCACGGCGAGCGCGGTCTGCATCACCTTGGCGGCGATGCGGCCGGCGAATTCGTCCTGGTAGAAACTCATGCTCTGGTCGAGCATGTGCCGGTGGAAGTTCCAGCGCAGCCGCATCGGGAAGTTGCCCGCCAGCGACTGGTGCTTGATCAGCGTCTGCAAGGCGATCAGCAGCGGGCTGGCCAGCAGGATGCCGCCCAGCATCAGCAGGTGGGTGCGCTCCTCCACCCACAGCTGTGCCGGCTCGATCTTGCCCAGCCAGTCGACGATGTTGCCCAGCATGGCGAACAGCATGGCTTCGAACACGCCGATCAGCGCAGTACACGCGGTCATCAGCAGGATCAGCCCGCGCATGCCCTCGGTGCCGCTCCACAGGAAGGCGAACAGTCCTTTGGGTGGCGAAGGGGGCGTGCCGTCCGGATACGGATCGACCCGTTGTTCGAAATAGCTCAGCAAATCTTTCTCCGAGAGGGACTGCAAGGGTGCGCCGTACAGGCCCGATGGGCGGATTTTACCCGGCCGGTCGTGACAGTCCGCGCTTGGGCAACGGAACGGCGGGTTGGTTGCGCCGGCGGATGCCGGCCGGCTTCTACAGCAGCACCACCCGGTCCGGCAGCTCGTTGTGCGGGTGGCCGTCGGGCGGGAAATGGCGCGCCAGTGCCTGCGTGACCGCCTCGACGCACTCCAGCGCGCCGGCGCGGAATTCGCCGCGCGCGAAGCGCGCTTCGAGCTGCTGGCACAGCACCGCCCATTCGGCGTCGCCGACGCGGGCGCGGATGCCGCGGTCGGCGACGATTTCGATGTCGTGGTCGGCCATCTGCAGGTAGACCAGCACGCCGTTGTTGTGCGCCGTGTCCCAGATGCGCAACAGCGAGAACACCTCGATCGCCCGCTCGCGTGCGGTCTGACCGCGCCACACCGCCAGCGGCGCCTGCGCGCCCTCGACCACGAAACGCAGCTCACCCGCGTGGCGCGTTTCGCTGGCCGTGATCGCCTGTTCGATGTCGCGCAGCGTCTCCGCCGGAAAGGCGCGGCGCATCTGCCACGGCAGATGGAAGGCATGCTTGAGCATGCGCAGCACGGTCATGTCCTAACTCCGCTAACCTGCTCGTTCGTTCGCTCGTTCATTCGTTTGCTCACCATCGGCCCGACGCGCCACCGCCGCCAAAACCCCCGCCGCCACCGCCGAAGCCGCCGCCCCCTCCGAAACCGCCGCCACGTCCGCCGCCCAGACCGCCGATGCCGCGCCCGCCACCACCGAACAGCGTGACCAGCAGTGCAATGATGGCGGCGGCGATGGCGATGCCCAGCCCACCCACCATCAGCCAGGCAACGAAGCCCACCGCGCCGCCGGTTACCAGTGCGCCGGGCAGACGGCCGAGCACCGAGCGCAGGATGCCGCCCATGGCCAGCGCAATGACGAACAGCACCGGCACATAGCCTTCGATGTCGCCGGCCGATTGACCGGATTTCGGGGATACCGCAGGCAGTGGCTCACCGTCGATCACCGACACCATGCGTTCGACGCCGGCACGCACGCCGCCGTCGAAGTCGCCTTCGCGAAAGCGCGGCGTGATGATTTCGGCGATGATCCGCTTGGCCGTGATGTCGCTCAGCGCGCCTTCCAGCCCGTAACCGACCTCGATGCGCAGCGCGCGATCGTCCTTGGCCACCAGCAAAAGCGCGCCATCATCGACGCCCTGGCGGCCGAGCTTCCAGGCTTCGGCGACGCGCAGTGCGTACTGCTCGATCGTTTCCGGCGCGGTCGTCGGCACGACGAGCACCGCGATCTGGCTGCCCTTGCGCGCCTCGAAGGCCGCCAGAGACTGTTCAAGCGCGGCCGTCGTGGCCGCGCTCAGCGTGCCGGTCTGATCGGTGACGCGCGCAGTCAGCGGCGGTACCGCCAGCTGCGCGAAGGCCAGTGCGGCGAACAGCAGCAGCGCGCCGCATGCGGCGCGCAGGCCGGACAACAGGTTCACTGCGGGCTCACTGCGTGGCGCCCGCCGGTTTCGCCGGTGCGGTGCCGAAATCCACCGTCGGCGGGCGGGCAATCTCGGCCTCGTTCTCGACCGTGAAGTTCGGCTTCACGTCATGCCCGAACACCATCGCCGTCAGGTTGCTCGGGAAGGAACGCACCGTCACGTTGTAGTCCTGCACCGATTTGATGTAGCGGTTGCGCGCCACGGTGATGCGGTTCTCCGTGCCTTCGAGCTGCGCCTGCAGGTCACGGAAGTTGGCATCCGACTTGAGCTGCGGGTAGTTTTCAGCGACCACCAGCAGGCGCGACAGCGCGCTGCCCATTTCGCCCTGGGCGGCCTGGAATTTCGCGAATGCCTGCGGGTCGTTGATCAGCTCCGGCGTGGCCTGGATGGCCCCCACCTTTGCACGTGCTTCGGTCACGCGGATCAGGATGTCCTTTTCCTGTTCGGCGAAGCCCTTGACCGTATTGACCAGATTCGGGATGAGATCGGCGCGGCGCTGATACTGGTTCAGCACCTCCGACCACGCCGCCTTCACCTGCTCGTCGCCCGACTGCAGGGTGTTGTAGCCGCAGCCCGACAGCAGCGTGACGGTGACAAGAGCCAACAATGACATCCACAACTTGCGCATAGCCTGCCTCCGGAATCGATTGAATATCACGGTAGTTGGGGGCGAATGCCCCGGATGCAAGCAGGATACAGCCTGGATGTGACGGTGGCTCGGTCGAGAGGGTGATCGCGGACAGGGTCCGCTCCTACGAAAACCGCGACGGTGTTTGCCCTTCGTCGGAGCGGGCCCTGCCCGCGATGCGCGCGTTGATCACGCACGGGCGGCGGGTCGGCGAACCGGCACGGGGGCGGGGACTCAGTCGACGGCGCTCAGCGCGGTCTGGCTGAAACCGCCGTCTACATAAGTGATCTCGCCGGTCACGCCGCTGGCGAGATCCGACAGCAGGAAGGCGGCGACATTGCCCACTTCCTGGATCGTCACGTTGCGGCGCAGCGGTGCGTTCCTTTCGTTGTAGGCCAGCAGCTTGCCGAAATTGCCGATGCCCGAGGCCGCCAGCGTCTTGATCGGACCGGCCGACACGGCGTTCGCGCGGATGCCCTGTGGGCCGAGGCTGGCAGCGAGGTAGCGCACGGATGCTTCCAGGCTGGCTTTGGCCAGCCCCATCACGTTGTAATTGGGCAGTGCACGCACGGCGCCAAGGTAGGACAGCGTCAGCACGGAGCCATTGCGCCCCTGCATCATCGGGCGCGCCGCCTTGCACAGCGCCGGGAAGCTGTAGGCGCTGACTTCATGCGCCGTGCGGAAGGCTTCGCGCGACAGGCCGTCGAGAAAGTCGCCATCGAGCGCCTCGCCGGGGGCGAAGGCGATCGAATGCACCAGGCCGTCCAGTCCGTCCCATGCCGAGCCCAGTTGTTCGAACAGTGCGGCGATCTGCGCGTCGTCCGCCACGTCGCAGGCAAACACCAGCGACGAGCCGAAATCCCCCGCCATCTTGGTGACGCGATCGGTGAAGCGCTCGTTCTGATAGGTGAACGCCAGCTCCGCGCCTTCGCGGTGACAGGCCTGGGCGATGCCGTAGGCGATCGAGCGGTTGGACAACAGTCCGGTGATCAATATTTTCTTGCCGGCGAGAAAGCCCATGTGCGTCTCCAGAGATCCGGCGTCGCGCCGGTTGGGGGAGGGCGGATTATAGGGGATGGCGCGCGCACGCAAGTGCCGCATGGCACCATCTGCCGGTGCCGACCTCCGCCGCTCTCTCGCCCGAACTTTCGCCGGAACGTCCGGTTGGCCCCGTGCCGTCATCGATCTGGCAGATCTGGTTCGATGGCTGCGCGCTGCCCAACCCGGGCCGCATCGGTCTGGGCGCGCTGCTGGTGTCGCCCCGGGGCAACCGCATCGAGCTGTCCAGCCCGGCCGGGCGCAGCGGCTGCAGCAACGAGGCCGAGCTGATTGCACTGTGCGCCGCACTCGAACATGCCGGTGGTCTCGGCGCCCGCCATATATATATACGCGGCGACAGCGATTTCGTCGTCCGTCACCTGCGCGGCGAACAGCGCACCGCCATCGCGCCGCTGCTCGAACTGGTCATGCGCACCGAAGCGCTGCTCGCCCGCTTCGAATCGGTCAGCCTGGAATGGGTACCGCGCCACCGCAACCGCGACGCCGATCGCCTGTCGCGCGCCGCGCTCGGCCTGCCGGACAAACCGGCGCCCGTGCCCGGGCGGCGGCGGCCACGCAGGCGCTAGCCCAGGACTCGCGCCGCCGCCGCGGCATACACGGGTATGCCTATCAGCAGGTTGAGCGGGAAGGTGACGCCCAGGCTGAGTCCGAAATAGAGGGCCGGGTTGGCTTCCGGTATCGCGGTACGCAGCACCGCAGGCACCACGATGTAGGACGCGCTGGCCGACAGCACCATGAGCAGGGTGGCGTCGCCTGCGCCCATGCCCAGCGCGGCAGCGAGCGCCAAGGCAATGGATGCATGCACGACCGGCGCCACGGTGGCATAGACCAGCAGCCAGCGTGAGGCCTTGCGCGCCAGGTCGAAATTGCGCGCCACCATCAGACCCATGTCGAGCAGGAAGAAGGCCAACATGCCCTTGAACAGGTCGCCCGCGAAGGGCTGCATCACGGCCTTGCCGGCTTCTCCGCTGAAGTAGCCGATGAACATCGCGCCGATCAGCAGCAGCTGCGCGCCGTCGGTGAAGGACTCGTGCAGGATGCGGCCGATCGGTGTCCCCGATGCGCCAGCGCCTGCCGTCATCACCGCCGCGCCGCCGCCGGAGGCCACCACGGCGGGTGCGCTCACGGCCTGACGCGCCGCATTCGCCAGCAGCACGGCCATGATGATGGCGGGTGATTCCATCAGCACCATGGCTGCGGTCATGTGGCCGCCGAAGTCGGTACCGGCATTGTCCAGATATTGCGTGGCGGTGACGAAGGTGACTGCGCTGACCGAGCCGTAGGATGCGGCCACGGCCGCTGCGTCGAAGCGCGACGCCACCCGGCGCAGCAGCAGATAGCCGATCGATGGCACCAGAAAGGCCATGAAGACAGCGGCAGCCAGGCCGGCTGCCACGCCGGGATTCATGCCGGATTGCGCCAGGGCGAAGCCACCCTTCAATCCGAGCGCCATCAGCAGATAGAGCGAAAGGAATTTCTTGATCGGCTCCGGAATGTCGAGATTAGAGCGCAGTGCGCCGGCCAGAACGCCGAACACGAAGAACAGGATCGCGGGATCGAGCAGTGTATGCATGGGGGTATCTCCTTTCGCCCTGGATGCTAGGGTGTTCGGTTCATCGGGTAAAATCGATTTTTGTGTCTCGCAACATAGGTAAAACCCTATGAACATCACCTTCAGGCAGTTGCGACTCTTTTTGGCACTGGCCGAAACCGGCAGCGTGAGCGGCGCGGCGCGGGCGGTGCACGTGACGCAGCCCACCGCATCCATGCAGCTGAAGGACATGAGCGAAGCCGTGGGGCTGCCGCTCTACGAAGTGGTGGCGAAGAAGGTGTATCTGACCGATATCGGTCAGGAACTGGCCAAGACCGCGCGGGCCATCGCGCAGTCCTGGGACGCCTTCGAGCAGGAGGCCGACGGTGCCCGCGGGCTCACGCGAGGCAAGCTCAGGGTGGCGGTCGTCAGCACCGCGCAGTACTTCATGCCGCGCCTGCTCGGCAGTTTCTGCGCGCTGCATCCGGCAATCGACGTGTCGCTCGAAGTGCTCAACCGCGACGGCGTCGTGCAGCGCCTGCGCGAAAACATGGACGACCTCTACATCATGTCGATGCCGCCGGCCGACATGGACCTGAGCGACGACATCTTCATGACCAATCCCATCGTCGTCGTGGGATCGGCCGACGATGCGCTCGCCAGCCGGTCATCGGTACCGCTGGACGCGCTGCGCAGCCACCGCTTCATCCTGCGCGAGCGCGGCTCCGGCACCCGCATGGCGGCCGACCAGCATTTCCGCAGCCACCGCTTCCGGCCCGACATCCGGCTCGAACTGGGCAGCAACGAGGCGATCAAGGAAGCCGTCGCCGGCGGTCTCGGCATCGCCGTGCTGTCGCGCCATGCGCTGCACGGTCTGGATGGCGAGCACGGCGTGAGCGTGATCGACGTCGACGGATTTCCGGTGCTGTCGAACTGGCACATCGTGCATCCGGGCGGCAAGAAACTGTCGCCGCTGGCGCGCGCGTTCAAGGCGCATCTGCTGGCCACTTGAGCCGGCGGCTCAAGTGGCTGGATACGCTGTGCGGGAGAACTGCCCGCGATCGGCGATTGCAGGCGCGGCGTCCCCTGTGGGAGTGACGGACTGTGGGAGCGGCGATCCACTGCTGGCCCTGCATGGCCAGCCGGCTCTGCGGGCTTCGAGCTGTGCTCGCCGAAACCGCCGCGCCGCCCCCGCCGCGATTGTGCCGCGACCATCGTCGTGCAGAGTGCGTATCGCGGCGGGGCCGCCGCTCCCACAGGGACAAGCTCCCACACAGAGAACGCCGCTCCGATCAACGGGTCTGGCCCGTGACCGGGGCGGCCGCCGCGACCGCGCAAACCCTTGCGGTCGCGGCGGCTTGTTTCAGGGCAGATCGAAGCGGTCGGCGTTCATCACCTTGGTCCAGGCGGCGACGAAGTCGCGCACGAACTTTTCCTTGCTGTCGTCCTGCGCATAGACCTCAGCGCAGGCGCGCAGGATGGAGTTGGAGCCGAACACCAGATCAACCCGGGTGGCGGTCCATTTCACCTGGCCGGTCTTGCGGTCACGGATTTCGTACAGGTTGCTGCCGGCCGGTTTCCACATGTACGCCATGTCGGTGAGATTGACGAAGAAGTCGTTCGTCAGCGCGCCGACACGGTCGGTGAATACGCCGTGCAGGGTGCCGCCGTGGTTGGTGCCGAGCACCCGCATGCCGCCGATCAGCACGGTCATTTCCGGTGCGGTGAGCCCCATGAGCTGGGTGCGGTCGAGCAGCAGTTCCTCCGGCGTGACGTCATAGTCGCGCTTCTGCCAGTTGCGGTAACCGTCGGCCACCGGTTCCATCACTTCGAAGGATTCGACGTCGGTCTGCGCCTGGGTGGCGTCGCCGCGACCCGGCGCGAACGGCACCGGGATGCCGAAGCCGGCCGCCTTGATGGCCTGTTCGATGGCGACATTGCCGGCCAGCACGATCACGTCGGCCAGGCTGGCGCCAGCGGCCGACGCGATGGGTTCGAGCACGCCGAGCACGCGGGCAAGGCGCGCCGGCTCGTTGCCCTCCCAGTCCTTCTGCGGCGCGAGGCGGATGCGCGCGCCGTTGGCGCCGCCGCGCAGGTCCGAGCCGCGGAAGGTGCGGGCACTGTCCCACGCGGTGGCCACCATGTCGCCGATCGGCAGGCCGCTGGCCGCGATCTTCGCCTTGACCGCAGCCACGTCGTAGTCCTTGCGTCCGGCGGGCACGGGGTCTTGCCAGATCAGGTCTTCCTGCGGCACTTCCGGGCCGATGTAGCGGGCCTTCGCACCCATGTCGCGGTGGGTCAGCTTGAACCAGGCACGTGCAAACACTTCCGAGAAATAGGCCGGGTCGGCATGGAAGCGTTCGGAAATCTTGCGGTAGGCCGGGTCCATCTTCATCGCCATGTCGGCGTCGGTCATGATGGGGTTGCGGCGGATGGCCGGGTTTTCCGAGTCGACCGGCATGTCCTCTTCGCGGATGTCGACGGGTTCCCACTGCCAGGCGCCGGCCGGGCTCCGCCTGAGTTCCCAGTCGTAGCCGAGCAGCAGCTTGAAATAGCCGTTGTCCCACTTCGTCGGGTGCGTGGTCCATGCGCCTTCCAGACCACTGGTGACGGCGTTGCTGCCGACGCTGCGCGACGTGTGGTTCATCCAGCCGAAGCCCTGTTCCTCGATCGGTGCGCCTTCCGGGCTCGGGCCGAGCAGCGCTGCGTCGCCATTGCCATGCGCCTTGCCGACGGTGTGGCCGCCGGCGGTCAGCGCGCAGGTTTCCTCGTCGTCCATCGCCATGCGGGCGAAGGTGATGCGCACGTCATGCGCGGTCTTCAATGGATCGGGCTGACCGTCTACGCCTTCCGGATTCACGTAGATCAGCCCCATCGTGACGGCGGCGAGCGGGTTGTCCAGTTCGCGCTGGCCCGAGTAGCGGCTGTTCGGATTGTCGGTCGGGGCCAGCCATTCCTTTTCCGAACCCCAGTAGATGTCCTTTTCCGGGTGCCAGATGTCGGCGCGGCCGAAGCCGAAGCCGAAGATCTTGAGCCCCATGGATTCGTAAGCCACCGTGCCGGCGTACAGCATGAGGTCGGCCCATGACAGCTTGCTGCCGTATTTCTTCTTGATCGGCCACAGCAGGCGGCGCGCCTTGTCCAGGTTGCCGTTGTCCGGCCAGGAGTTGAGCGGGGCGAAGCGCTGGTTGCCGGTGCCGCCGCCGCCGCGGCCGTCAGCCGTGCGGTAGGTGCCGGCTGCGTGCCAGGCCATGCGGATCATCAGGCCGCCGTAATGACCCCAGTCGGCCGGCCACCAGTCCTGGCTGTCTGTCATCAGCGCGGTGACGTCCTTCTTGAGCGCTGCAAAATCGAGCGTCTTCACCGCTTCCCGATAGTTGAACGATTCGCCCATCGGATTCGTCTTGCGGTCGTGCTGGTGCAGGATGTCGAGGTTCAGCGACTTGGGCCACCACTCGGTCACCGATATGTCGCGGGTCGTGGCGCCGCCATGCATGACCGGACACTTTCCGGCGCGCTCGTCTCTTGCATTCATCGTGCTCTCCTTGGGTAGTGACCCCGGTACGTTCGCTCCGGTAGAGGTCATGCAAACAGCCCGAATCGACGTGTCGGGCGCTTCTTGAAATGGATGAATCGAAACAGATCAACAACTGCACCTGAAAGTTCGGTACGGCCTGCCCCGGTCGGTTGATTTCCTCATGGCGCAACCCGTTCCCGCTTGCCAACGATGCGCTGTCGGCCGAGTTTCGTCGATGCCCCGCGGGTGACCGTCGTTATTTTCTTTAGAACCGCTTCAATAATCAATGCGAGTTGCCGGGCGTCGATTCCGTCAATCAGATTTCATGGGTGATGCGCTTCAATCAGGCCTCGGGTTCGCGAAACTGCGCCAACAGATGCAACAGGAACCGCGGCCGGCAAGGGCCGGACGCCGCCGGCGCCTCCGCGTGACGGTGCTGACGTTCGGCCTGCGATGTATCGGCAGGTCTGGTTGGGTGTGCTGGCGCCCTCGCGCGTGTCGCCCGTCCGGAGGGCACCCTTGATTCAGGCATCGCTCGCCGGCCGCGATTCACCCTTCGATCACGCGCGTCGCGGCCGCCGGTGTCGGTCATCGAATTCCGGCGGTCGGCGGCGTATCCAGCGGATGAAGGCGGCGATGTCGGGGTGTTCGCGCAATCGCTCCGGCGTGGCGAAGTCATGCGCCAGTTCGTCCTCGCTCAGTACGGTGTGCAGCTTGCGGTGGCAGATGCGATGCATCAGAACCGTGACACGCCCGCCCTTCGACTTCGGCACCAGATGGTGCTGATCCACCACGGATCCGGCGCGCATCGGTCGCCCGCACAGCGGGCAGGGCGTGTCTTCACGCAGGCGCGTGCGGCCGCCGTCCTGTGGGGTCGAGTCCGGGTTGCGTGACATGGCGATCCAGTGACCGGGCGTGACCCCATGCGGTTCCGGGCGCCCGCGGCACCGGCGTGACGATTGCGTGATGTTCGCGTGACATGGGGAACTTCATAGCACACGAAGCTTCTACCCGCTGCTTCGTCCCTGGACGGAGCCGTGCGCGTGATGCAACGCATCCGGTCCGCGTGCGCAGGGAGGATAGACGCAGGATCGACACAACATCGACACGCGGCCGGCCCACCGGCCCATGACCCTTCTATCCATTCAGGAGCGTACCCATGATGATCAGAAAGATTGCAGCAACTGCAGCACTCGCGGCCCTGGCCGCTTCCCCGATGACGGTCAGCGCGGCGTTGCCGATCGAACCCATCGGACCCACGGTAACCGTATTTACCGCCACCCCCACGCTGGTCGGTGCAGGTGTGTCGGTGAGTGCTCTCGGCCTGGCTTCGCTGACAAGCGATGCGTCGGGCAATCTGGTCGGTCTGTTTCCGATCACCGGGGGGCTGCTCGACCCCGATCTTTCGAACGCCACCGTGGAACATGTCGGCAGCGGCTTGCGCCTGTCGCGCGGCGGCGTCGATGTCGATCTGCAGAACTTCCTGATCGACACCACGCTTGCGGTTGATACCATTTTCGGCAGCGTCACGTCAGGTGCAACCTTCATCCCGCTTGCGCCGCTGTTTTCGCTGTCCGGCCTGAACCTGGTGGTGACCGACCCGGCCGGCGACGCGCTGGCGGCCTTTCTGGGCATCCCCGACCTCGGAGGTGCCCAGGTTGGCTTCGCACTGACCAGCCCGGTCGCCGCCGTGCCCGAGCCCGAAACCTACGCCATGCTGCTGGCCGGCCTGGGCCTGATCACGCTGGCCGCGCGCCGGCGTACGCAGAAGGGTTGATCGCGCGCGCGGACGGCGAGCAGTGAAGTTCTTGTGGGAGCGGCGGCCTCGCCGCGATACGCACTCTGATCAATGGCCATCGCGGAATTGATCGCCGCGAGGCCGCCGCTCCCACAGGCCGCTGCTCCCTCAGGAACACGTCGCCGTCTCGTCTTCCCGCACCTTACGTTCAGAAGGGCAGCGCGAGCTGCCCTTCCTCCTTGTCGGGCGCAGCACCTGGCGGGGGCAGTGCGTCGGCACGCATCAGGTGGCCGGCCCGCACCCCGAGCAGGCGGAAGCGCCGGTCGAGTGGCATGCGCTTGACGCAAAGTCCTGCGTGATGACGGATCGCAGGCGCATCGCATATGTATACAGGCAGCGTCAGTTCGCGTGTCAGGATGCTGAAGTCATCGAGCCGCATCTTCGCTCCGATGGATTTCGCGACATAGCCCTTGCGCTGAAGGTCTTCCGCCAGGCGCTCGCACAGACCGGTGAAGATCTCGCCCAGTTCGGCACGGTCATGGCGCGCATGCAGATCACGCTCGAAGGTGGTTTCGCGGCTGAGCGACTTCGCCTCGCGCTCGGTCACCAGCGGCCGGTCGTCGCGGCCGTGCGCAGCGGCGGTCAGCCAGCGGCCGTAGCTCTGGCCGAACTGTTCGATCAGCCAGTGCGGTTCGGCGGCCGCCAGTTCGCCGATGCTGCGGATGCCCAGCGCTTCGAGCTTCCCACTGGCTTTCGGGCCGATGCCGTTGATGCGTCTGGCCGGCAGCGGCCAGATGACGGATGGCACATCGGCTTCGGTCAGAAGCGTGATGCCGCACGGCTTGTGCAGATCGGATGCCAGCTTGGACAGCAGCTTGTTCGGCGTGATGCCGAGCGAGCAGCTGAGCCCGGTCGCCGCGTGCACGGCCTGCTGGATGCGCAGCGCGATGGCGCGCACACCGCCGTGCATGTCGTCGCCAATGGCGTCCTGCGCGCCCGGCAGGTCGGTCATGTCCATGTAGATCTCGTCGATGCCGCGGTCCTCGATCAGCGGGGCATGCTCGGCTACGGCTGCCTTGAAAAGCCGCGAATTGTGTCGGTAGGCTTCGAAATCGACCGGCAGCAGCACGGTATCCGGCGCCAGCGCGGCGGCTTTCATCAGGCCGATGCCGGAATGCACGCCGAAGGCGCGCGCCTCGTAGGTGGCGGTTGTGGCGACGCCGCGGCCGGCGTAGTCGCGCAGACGGGCGAAGCGGCGCGTGCCGTCGGGCAGCCGTTCGGGCTGATGGCGGGCACCGCCGCCCACCACCATCGGCAGGCCGCGCAGCTCGGGGTAGCGCAGCAGTTCGACCGAGGCGAAGAAGGCGTCCATGTCGAGATGGGCGATCCAGCGGCGGGTCATGGCGGCCGGATCAATTCGGCTTGCCGCTTCGCGGCGCAACCTGCGGTGGTGGCTGGCTGGCCTGTTCCAGCGCCTCGCGCACGCGCTCGATGTCATGCGCGCGCAGGCCATCGACCAGCGCGCGCGAGGCGTCGAGCCGCCGTTCGGCATAGCGACGCAGGCTTTCCAGCGTGGGCGCCGACGGTGCTTCAGGGCTGAGGCGCAGGCCGGTCAGTTCGTCGAAACTTTGCTGGTAGGCGTCGGCCACTTCGGATTCGATGCGCCCGGCCAGTTCGTCGAACGACGCGCCGGACGATTGCGCATCGCCGAGCAGCTGCGTCCAGCGGTCGGCGATGCGTTTGTCCTCGCCGATGAATTCGCGGATTTCGCCGCGCGCCATCACTTCTTCGCTCCAGCGGTAGCGCGGCGACGGAATGCCGATGATCATCAGCACCAGCGCGGTGACCAGCGTGAAGCCTGCCAGCCATTGCCCGGCCGAGGCGGTATGTGTGCGATAGCGGCCAAGCAGCGGCTTTGCGCTGTCGCCCAGCGGTTGCGCGAGTGCCGCACCGGCCAGCAGGCCTGCGATGAAGCCGCCGATGTGTGCACCGTTGTCGATGCCGGGTATCTGGAAGCCGAGGAAGATTGTGATGGCCGCGAACAGGCTGGCACCCCAGAACAGACGGGTGAATTCGCGTCGGTCCAGCGTATCGCGCTGCTGCCACAGAAAGCTCAGCAACGCGCCATAGACACCGAAGATGGCGCCCGATGCGCCACCCGACACCGCCCGGTCGCCCTGCGAAATCAGTGACAGCAGATTGCCGGCCAGACCGCTCGCCAGATAGATCGCGATGAAGCGCGCCGGGCCGAACATGCGTTCGACCAGGCGGCCGCCGTCCCACAGCGACAGCATGTTCATGCCCAGATGGAACAGCCCGAAGTGCAGGAACAGCGCGCTGCCCAGCCGCCACCATTCGCCGTCCTTGGTCGCCGGACCGAAATTGGCGCCCCAGGCGAACTGCACGTCGCTCGACGAATGCCACAAGCCGGCGCCATACAGCAGCATCAGCGCGAACACGCCGACATTGAGCGCGACCAGCGTCAGCGTCACCGGAATGCGCCGGCGGCGCCGGATCAGCTGGTCGAGCAGGGGCAGGGGTGCGGGGGTCAAGTGCGGCAGTGCGTCATGCGGAATTGGGCCGAGCGTAGCACTCCAGTCCGGCGGCGATGATCACCATCGTGTATCCATTTGCGACCCGTCCGGGGCGGAAGTCGCGGAGGAACGCAGCCATGCTGTCGACCAGGGCGCGTGCGTCGACCGCTGAAGCCGGTTGGCCGGGCTGCCGGGTCAGCGACCGAATTCGGTCATGTCCAGCAGGTCGCTGATCAGTTCAAGGCGGAGCAGCGGATCGGTCATTTCCATCATGCGCTGGCGATCCTCGGCCGGGACCGGCAGCAGTTCGCACCAGCGGTTGGCCACCCAGCCGGCGGCGTCGAAGCGGCGCGGTTCGAGGATGGGCGACACCTCGGCCGATTCGAACACTTCGAGCATGCGCACCAGATTGGCTGCGACATAGGCCAGATCCGACGGCACCTTGACATGCGGGTCGTCCGGCAGCACGTCGATGTCGGCCATCCACAGACCATGCGGCGTCTGTTCGCTGGCCGTCACCTTGAAGCGCGAGGTGCCGCGGGTGACGATTTCGATCAGCCCGGGCTGCGGTGTTTGATAGTCGATGATTTCGGCCAGCGTGCCGATGGCGTGAAAGCGCTCGCCCGGCGTCGGGCCGGGGCGCTGCACGTCCTGGCCCTGGGTCAGGGCCACCACACCGAACGGCTTTCCGGTCTTGTGGCACTGCTTGATCATCGTCAGATAACGCACCTCGAAGATGCGCAACGGCAGCATGCCGTCCGGAAACAGCACGACGCCGAGCGGAAACAGGGGGATGGCGTCGGGAGAGAGTGAGGTCGTCATGAGCGGGCCTGTAGGCTGGATTCGCTGCGGCGGCAGGCGATCTGTTCGATATCGGCGATGAGCGAGGCGGCTTCGTTCTGCAGGTGCTTGCGCTGCGCTGGCGTGAGCGACGCCGACAGCGCCGACAGTGCTTCGGCCGCGCGGGCGCGGTTGGCGTCAAAGGCAGCGGCGTAGCCCGGTGTGAAGAGGGCGCCGGGCGACACGAACAGGGTTTCGAGGTCGCTGATCACGGCGTCGCGTTCGGCATTGCGGCGCGCCAGCACGTCGGCCAGTGCCGCCTGCCAGCGGCGGCGGCTTTCCATGCCATCCTCGCCATTGCTGCGCACGTCGCGTGCCCAGTCGTCGATCAGCGTCAGCTGCGTCGGCGTGAGTTTGCCCAGCCAGGCTTCGCTGCGCTTCTTCATGCGCTTGGCGCGTTCGCGCACCCGTTCGTCGCGCGGTGGTTCGACCCAATCTTCAACATAGTCACGGTTGCTCTTCTTCATCCGCTTGTTGAATGCCTCGATCTGCGCCGGCGTGGCGCCCACCATGAGCGGCCCGACTTCACGCGCCGCGCGGCGGGCGATGTCGTGGCCGAACCCCATGGCCTGGTCGATGTGCGCATTCGCACGCGCCACGGTCAGACCGCTGCGCATGTCGGCATCGACCGTGCGCAGCCAGGCCGAGTATGCAGGAAGCTGGGTCGCACAGTGCCAGTCGACGAGCCGCGAGACCGCCGGCTCGACCACTGCACGCTGCGCCGAATACATCGGCAGGTAGTCGTCGAGCCGCCAGGCGATCAGGCGGTCGAGCTGGTTGTAGCCCATCTGCACGAAGCTGCAGCCGGCGAGCGCGAGCGCGACGGCGAGCGCGGGCAGCAGCGCCTTCAGGGAGCGGATAGGGGGACGGACCAGGTTCATCGGCGGGCGGGAAGGGGACACATCATCTGCATCCTAGACCGATCGTCGCACCGTCGGTTCGCCGAGTGGATCGCCAGGCCTGTCAGCCGGGGCATCACGGGAAACCTTTTTCCGCCTGCCCGCTCACAGAGCGGACCTCGCCGCCTACAATCCGCCCATGATCCGACTGCGACCGCTGCACCGCTCCCTGTGCCGACTGCTGGCCGCATCCCTGGCTTCCGTGCTGCTCAGCGGCTGCGGCGAGGTCTGGAACAATCCGTATCCGGCGGCGGAAAGCGGTCGCAACATTCTCTACACGGCCTTCACCGACCGGCCCAAGCACCTCGATCCGGTGCAGTCGTACAGCGAAAACGAAATCACCTTCACGGCGCAGATCTACGAGGCGCCGCTGCAGTACCACTACCTCAAACGACCGTTCGAACTGACCACCGCCACGGCCGAGGCGATGCCTCAGCCGCGCTTCTACGACCGCGACGGCCGCGAGCTGTCCGCCGATGCGCCGGCGGCCGACATCGCCGAGTCGGTGTACGACATCCGCATCAAGCCGGGCATCCGCTATCAGCCGCATCCGGCGCTGGCGCGCGACGAAGCCGGCCATTACCGCTACCACTCGGGTGGCCCGGGCGCGCGCCTGACGCTGTACGACTTCGAACAGACCGGCTCGCGCGAGCTCGAAGCCGCCGACTACGCCTACCAGATCAAGCGGCTGGCCCATCCGGGTCTGCATTCGCCGATCTTCGGCCTGATGAGCGACTACATCGTCGGCCTGAAGGAATTCGGCGACACGCTGAAGGACGCCGCGAAGACATTGCCGCCCGGCGCCTGGCTGGACCTGCGCCAGCATGCGCTGCCGGGCGTCGAGGTGATCGACCGCCACACCTATCGCATCCGCCTGAAGGGCAAGTATCCGCAGTTCCTGTATTGGCTCGCCATGCCCTTCTTCGCGCCGGTGCCGTGGGAAGCCGATCTGTTCCACGCCCAGCCCGGCATGGCGGAGCGCAACCTCACGCTGGACTGGTACCCGATCGGCACCGGCCCGTACATGCTCAGCGAAAACAATCCGAACGCGCGCATGGTGCTGACGCGCAACCCGAACTTCCGCGAAGAAACCTACCCGTGCGAAGGCGAGGAGGGCGATCGTGCAGCCGGTCTGCTGGCCGACTGCGGCAAGCGTCTGCCACTGGTCGAACAGATCGTATTCACGCGCGAGAAGGAACAGATCCCTTACTGGAACAAGTTTCTGCAGGGCTACTACGACGCGTCCGGCATCAGTTCCGATTCCTTCGACCAGGCGGTGCAGTTCGGCCAGACCGGCGAGGTCAGCCTGAGCGACGGCATGCAGGCGCAGGGCATCCGGCTGCAGACCTCGGTATCGACGTCCACCATGTACATGGGCTTCAACATGCTCGACCCGGTGGTCGGCGGCATGGCGGAGCGCGGCCGCAAGCTGCGTCAGGCCATCGGCATCGCGCTCGACCAGGAGGAATTCATTTCCATCTTCCAGAACGGCCGCGGTCTGCCGGCCCAGTCGCCGCTGCCGCCGGGCATCTTCGGTTACCGCGACGGTCGCGAAGGCATGAATCCGCAGATGTACACCTGGGTGGGCAACGAGCCACGGCGCCGGCCGATCGACGATGCGAAGCGGCTGCTGGCCGAAGCGGGCTGGCCTAACGGTCGTGACGCGAAGACCGGCGAGGCGCTGGTGGTCAATCTCGACACTACGGGCACCGGTCTGGGCAGCAAGGCGCGCATCGACTGGCTCACCAAACAGTTCGATCAGCTCGGCGTGCAACTGGTGGTGCGCAGCACCGATTACAACCGCTTCCAAGAAAAGGTGCGCAAGGGCGCCGCGCAGCTTTTCTTCTGGGGCTGGAACGCCGACTATCCGGACCCGGAAAACTTCCTGTTCCTGCTCTACGGCCCGCAGTCCAAGGTGAAGGTGCAGGGCGAGAACGCGGCGAACTACGAAAACGCCGAATTCGACCGTCTGTTCGAGAAGATGAAGGCGATGGACAACAGCCCGGAGCGGCAGGCCATCCTCGACCGCATGCTGGCCATCCTGCAGCACGACGCACCCTGGGTGTGGGGCTTCCACCCGAAGAGCTACGGCCTGGAACACCGCTGGGTGTTCAACCGCAAACCATCGACCGTGGCCAACAACACGATGAAATACACCCGCATCGACCCAGCGCTGCGCGAAGCAAAGCGCGCCGAATGGAACCGTCCGGCCCGCTGGCCGCTGGTCGCCGGCGCCCTGCTGCTGCTCGCACTGGTGTGGCCCGCCTGGCGCCACTGGAAGCGCTCAGAACAGGCGCGCGCAGTGGGGGCGGCGGCATGAACGTGCTGCGGTCGCTGGCTTGCCTCGTTCTGGCTGTGGCATGGCCCCCTGTGGGAGCGGCGCTCCACGGCTGGCGCTGCATGGCCAGCCGGCTCTGCGGGCGGCGAGCAGTGCTCGCCGAAACACTTGCTCCGTTCCACGGCTGGCCCTACATGGCCAGCCGGCTTCGCGGGCGGCGAGCAGTGCTCGCCGAAACCCCCGCTCCGCCCTCGCCGCGATCGGCACCGACCCTGTGGGCGCGGCGTTGTGGGAGCGGCGGCCCCGCCGCGATCAGTGCCTTGATGGTCGCTGTGCGAAGTGAGTATCGCAGCGAGGCTGCCGCTCCCACAGGCTGCCGCTCCCACAGTGCCGCTCCCACAGGACGCCGCTCCCACAGGGACAGCTCCCACCATCACCGGTCCCTCAGGCACGTCGCTGATCAGGCGCGCTTCCGGCGCGCGTTCGAAGGCGCCGCACGATGATCGCCTACATCATCCGCAGGCTGCTCTATGCCATTCCCATCCTGATCGGGGTGAACCTGATCACCTTCCTGCTGTTCTTCGTCGTCAATTCGCCCGACGACATCGCACGCATGCAGCTCGGTGCGAAGAGGGTGACGCCGGAGGCGATCGAAAAGTGGAAGGCCGAGCGCGGCTACGACAAGCCGCTGGTGTGGAATGCCGCCGCGCCGGGTGTGGCGAAGGCGACCGACACCATCCTGTTCGACAAGTCGGTACGCATGTTCGCGCTGGACTTCGGCCGCGCCGACGACGGCCGCGACATCGCGCTGGAAATCCGGAGCCGCATGGGGCCCAGCCTTGCCATCGCGATTCCGACCTTCATCCTCGGCCTTTTCGTCACCGTCAGCTTCGCGCTGCTGCTGGTGTTCTTCCGCAACACCGCGCTGGATGTCGGCGGCGTCGTGCTGTGCGTGGCGGCGATGTCCATTTCCGGGCTGTTCTACATCATCGGCGGACAGTATCTGGTCAGCAAGGTGTGGAATCTGGTGCCCATCTCCGGCTACAGCGGCGGGCTCGACGCCGGCAAGTTCCTCATCCTGCCGGTGCTGATCAGCGTGGTCGGCGGCATCGGCGCGTCGGCACGCTGGTACCGCACGTTGTTCCTCGAAGAGATCAACAAGGACTACGTGCGCACGGCGCGCGCCAAGGGCCTGTCGGAACTGCGCGTGCTGTTCCGGCATGTGCTGAAGAACGCGATGATTCCCATCCTGACCGGCGTGGTGGTGGTCATTCCGCTGCTGTTCATGGGTTCGCTGCTGCTCGAAAGTTTCTTCGGCATCCCGGGGCTGGGCAGCTACACCATCGACGCCATCGGCTCGCAGGATTTCGCCGTGGTGCGCTCCATGGTGTTCATCGGCTCGGTGCTCTACATCGTCGGTCTGCTGCTGACCGACATTTCCTACACGCTGGTCGATCCGCGGGTGAGGCTGAACTGATGTCCTACTGTTCACTGCACTCGTTGCCCGCTGCGAGGAACGGCTGACATGGATTTCAAACCGCTCCTTCTGTGGTCCGACATCCTGCTGTGGGCGATGGTGGCCGGCTGCATTGCGCTCGCCATCTATTGTCGTCGGCAGGATTACCTGCGCCGCGCCTGGCGGCGGGTCGGTGAGTCGGGCGTGGCGATGGCGTCGGCGACGATACTGGCGGCCTTCGTCAGTGTCGGCCTGCTCGATTCCCTGCACTACCAGCCACGGCTGCCGGCGCAGGAAGGCAGCAGCGAAGTGCAGTACGCGCCCGAGGTACTGTCGGCGCTCGACGCGCTGGTGGCCGACCTGCGGCTGAACAAGGAAAAGACCTACTCCGCGCCGCTGGCCACGCACGCCTTCGCGAAGGAAACGATGGAGCGCGACGGCGTGCAGACGCGCGACTACCCGCGGCTGAAGTGGGGCGGCGCGCACCTTGAAGATGTGGCCGGACGCGACAGCGATCTCGCGCGCCGCGCCGCGAGCGGTGCGCTATACGGCCTGCTGCTGTGGGCGGTGGTGGTCGGTGTGGCGGTCGGATGGATGGCGCTCGCGCGCGGTGCCCCCTATGGCGCCACTTGCCGCACCGTGTGGCGGCCGGACACCGCGGCGACCCGGCCGATCGCCTGGCGCGCGGTGTTCGTGACGCTGGCCGTGCTGTGCGTGATCGGCGGCGTCACCGCAGCCTGGTCCGCGGGTTACCACGTGTTCGGTACCGACAAGGTCGGGCAGGACGTGCTCTATCTGTCACTCAAGTCGGTGCGCACCGCGCTGCTGATCGGCACGCTGACCACGCTGGTAACGCTGCCGCTGGCGGTCGCGCTCGGCCTGATCGCCGGTTTCCGCGGCGGCTGGTGGGACGACGCGATCCAGTACCTCTACACCGTGCTCAACTCCATCCCCGGCGTGCTGCTGATTGCCGCCATGGTGCTGATGATGCAGGTCATCATCGACACCCACCCCGAATGGTTCGAAACCGCCGCCGAACGCGCCGACGCCCGGCTGCTGGCGCTGTGCTTCATCCTCGGCCTCACCTCATGGACCGGCCTGTGCCGGCTGTTGCGCGCCGAGACGCTGAAGCTGCGCGAACTCGATTACGTTCAGGCGGCACGCGCCTTCGGCGTCGGCGACGCGCGCATCATGGCGCGCCACATCCTGCCCAATCTGATGCACATCGTGCTGATCGCGCTGGTGATGGATTTCTCCGGCCTGGTGCTGTCCGAAGCCGTGCTGTCCTACATCGGCATCGGCGTCGACAGTTCGATGAACAGCTTCGGCACGATGATCAATGCAGCACGTCTCGAGCTGTCGCGCGAACCGGTCGTGTGGTGGTCGCTGGCCGCCGCCTTCGTGCTGATGCTGGCGCTGGTGCTGGCGGCCAACCTGTTCGCCGACGCGGTTCGCGACGCCTTCGATCCGCGCTTCCAGTGGCGCGCGCGGCGCATCCTGAAGAAGGTGGCAGCATGAGCGGACCCGACGTGAGACACGCCGTAGAGCCACTGCTCGACGTGCGCGGCCTGATTGCCGAGCTGGATACGCCGGCCGGCATCGCGCGCGCGGTCGACGGCCTCGACTTCGAGGTCCGTGCCGGCGAAACCATGGCGCTGCTCGGCGAATCCGGCTGCGGCAAGTCGATGACGGCCGGTGCGCTGATGCGCCTGCTGCCCGACGTCGGCTACATCGCCGGCGGTTCGGTGAAGCTGGCCGGGCGCGAACTGACCACGCTGACCGAAGCGCAGATGCGCGAAAGCCGCGGCAGCGACATGGCGATGATCTTCCAGGAGCCGGCGACCAGCCTGAACCCGGTGCTCACCGTGCTGCAGCAGATCGGCGAGGTGTTGGCCACCCATCGCGGCCTGCGCGGCGCACCGGCGCGCGCCCGGGCGCTCGAGCTGCTGAACGCGGTCGGCATTCCGGATGCGGCGCGGCGGCTCGACGAATACCCGTTCCAGTTTTCCGGCGGCATGAAGCAGCGCGTGATGATCGCCATGGCGCTGGCCGGCGAGCCGCGCCTGTTGATTGCCGACGAGCCGACCACCGCGCTCGACGTGACCATACAGGCGCAGGTGCTCGACCTGCTGGCGCGGCTGCAGCGCGAGCGCGGCATGGCGGTGCTGCTGATCACGCACGATCTCGGCGTGGTGGCGCGCATGGCGCACCAGATCGGTGTCATGTACGCCGGCCAGCTCATCGAGCAGGCGCCGCGTGCCGCCTTCTTCACGCGGCCGGCGCATCCGTATTCGAAGCTGCTGTTCGATGCGCTGCCGGATGCCGCGCGCCACGGCCGCGGCGAACTGGCGACCATCCCCGGTTCGGTGCCGCCGCTGACCACCGCCTTCATCGGCTGCCGCTTCGCCGACCGCTGTCCGCAGGCCTGGTCGCGCTGCAAAGACGAAGCACCGGCCTGGCATGAGGCGGGCGAGGCGCAGCGTGTGCGCTGCCATCTGTACGACCCGGCGGAGGCGGCGCGCGCTGCGCCGCTGGCGACGGCGCCGTCGCCAGTCGTGGCCGATGGCAGCATCGACACAGCGCAGGCGCCCTTGCTGTCGGTACACGAACTGAAAGTGCATTTCCCGATCCGTCGCGGTGTGCTGCAGCGGGTGGTCGGTCATGTGCGGGCGGTCGATGGCGTGTCGCTCGACATCCGCCCGGGTCGCACGCTCGCGCTGGTCGGCGAATCCGGCTGCGGCAAGACCACGGTGGGCAAGGCCATCCTGCGCCTGATCGAACCGACCGGCGGCACCGTGAGCCTCGATGGCCAGGATGTCGGCAGCCTGTCGAGAAGCGCGCTGCGCAGCCTGCGCGCGCGCATGCAGATGGTGTTCCAGGACCCGTACGGCTCACTGAACCCGCGCATGCGGGTCGGAGAAATCATCGGCGAGGGCATGGGCGCGCTGCAACAGGGCGGTGACGGCGTGGCGGTGGCGCGCCTGCTCGAACAGGTCGGCCTGCGCGCCGACATGGCCGATCGCTACCCGCACGAGTTTTCCGGCGGCCAGCGTCAGCGCATCGCCATCGCGCGCTCGCTGGCGGTACAGCCCGCGCTGATCGTGTGCGACGAGCCCACTTCCGCGCTCGACGTGTCGGTGCAGGCGCAGATCCTGAACCTGCTGGGCCGACTGCAGCGCGACATGGGGCTGGCCTACCTGTTCATCACGCACAACATCGCGGTGGTCGAACACCTCGCCCACGATGTGGCGGTGATGTACCTCGGGCGCATCGTCGAGATCGGCAGCGTTGACCAGGTGCTCGGTGCGCCGCGTCATCCCTACACGAAGGCGCTGCTGTCGGCGGTGCCGCGTGCCGACCTCGACGCCGCAACCCTGCCGCAGAAGCTCACCGGCGATCTGCCGTCGCCGGCCGATCCGCCGTCAGGCTGCCATTTCCACCCGCGCTGCCCGCGCGCGCAGGCGCGCTGTCGGACCGATGCGCCGGTGCTCGAAAGTCGTGACGGACGTCAGGCCGTGGCGTGCTGGTTCGCGGACTGAACCCGGTGCGGCGAACTGCACGGCGATGCTATGGGGAGCGGAGCGAAGGTTTTGTGGGAGCGGCGATCCACTGCTGGCCCTGCATGGCCAGCCGGCTTTGCGGGCGCCGAGCGGTGCTCGCCGGAACCCCCGCTCCGCCCTCGCCGCGATCCGCACGCTGCAATGCGACCATCGTGGCACTGATCGCGGCGGGGCCGCCGCTCCCACAGGGACAGCCCACACAGGCCGCACGCCCGACCGCTACTTTCCCGTCGCTGACTTTCCGGCCGGAATCACCGTCTTCTTCCGCGCCGGCGGCGCGCTGACCTTCTTCTTCTCTACACCCGGCTTCACGGCCTTGCTGCCGGAGGCCGGCCTGACCGGCACATTCACCCAGCGACCGTTGCGCTTCACGCGCTTGTACTTGGGCTTGTCGACGCCCAGGCGCGGCGCTTCTTCGGCGCTGCCTCCGTCCAGCGACAGGCTGCTGTTCTCGTCCGGCACCAGCAAAGTGCTGCCCGGGCCGATGCGCACGGTCGGTGACAGGCCGTTGAAACGGCGTAGCCGCCATTCGCTGACGCCGAAGCGGCGGATCACCGTGGCCAGCGTTTCCTTCGGGCCCAGCGTATAGGTGCGCCAGGCCGCGCCGGCGGTCGGCGCGGCGGACGGGTTGCGGTTGTCCAGATTGGCCATGAAGGTATCGACCGCGTGCGCCGGCAACACCAGCTGCGCGCCGCCCTTGCCGGTGCGGATCACCGGCCGCTTGTGCTGCGGGTTGAGTGCCTTGATTTCGGCCAATGGCACGTCGGCCAGCCGGGCGGCAGTGGCCAGGTCCATCGACGGCGCTTCGGCCACTTGGGCGAAGTAGGGCTTGTTTTCGACCGATTCGAGTTCGATGCCGAACAGTTCGGGTTGCGCGATGATGTTCTTCAGCGCCTGCAGCTTGGGTACGTAGTGGCGCGTTTCGGCCGGCATGTTCAGCGAGGCATAGTCGGTCGGCAGGCCGGCCGCCTGGTTGCGCAGCACGGCGCGCCCGACCGCGCCTTCGCCCCAGTTGTACGAGGCCAGCGCCAGATGCCAGTCGCCATGCATTTCGTAGATCTTCTGCAGGTATTCGAGCGCGGCCTGGGTTGAGGCGACGATGTCACGCCGGTCATCGCGCTGCGCGTTCTGTTCGAGTCCGTACAGCTTGCCGGTGGACGGAATGAACTGCCACAGACCGGACGCCTTGGCGACCGACAGTGCCTCGGGGTTGTAGGCGCTTTCCACCATGGGCAACAGCGCCAGTTCTGTCGGCAGCCCGCGCTTTTCGATCTCCTCGACGATGTGGAACATGTAGCGCCGGCCCCGTTCGGACATGCGGCGGAAGTAGTCGGGTCGATTCAGATACCAGGCCTGGTGCTCGGCGACCAGCGGATGGTCGAGGTCGGCCATGCCGAATCCCTTGCGGATGCGTTCCCAGAGGTCGTCCGGCGGCAGGGTGAGGTCGACCGGCTTGATTTCGTCTTCCGGTGCCCGGACGATCTCGGTCGGTTCCGGAAAGGGGATCGGTTCGGCCTTGCCCGGTTTGATGCCCGGTGTGCGGCTGGTGTCGCCCGGTTTTTTCGTCGCACGGCTGCGTTCCGGCGTGCTCACGGATGACCGTGCAGCGGGCGCGTCGCCGGCATTCTCGCTGACCACACCGGTGGCCGCGCAGCCGGCGAGCAGCAGGCCCGACAGCAGGAGTGCGGCGCGGCGCAGGAGGGAATCGATCAGAAGCGGCATTGCTGCGAAAGAGCCAAACCCCGAATGCTAGCCACCCGGAGCATGCAGCGTCAAACCTGATTGCGGACGCTGCCGGCGTTGAAGAACCGATGAAGAGACCCCGGACGGACCGCATGGGGCGCACATAGTTTCGTTTCTTCAGACACCCGCACGCGCGGTGCGCACGTGGCTTATGATGCGGAAAAAAGGGTATGTCCATGAAAGCGCTGATCATTGAAGATTCCCAGACGGGGCTCGCCGTCATCAGTCAGCATCTCGAACGGATGGGCATACTGCCCATTGCCGCTACCGACGGCGAATCCGGCATTGCCGCTTTCCGTGCTCACAATCCGGACATCGTGCTGCTCGACGTGGTACTGCCGGGCATCGACGGCTACGAGGTCGCGCGGCGCATCCGCGCGATCGAACAGTCCGGCGAATGGACACCCATCCTCTTTCTGACCGCCCGTACCGCGGATACCGACCTGGTTCAGGGCATCACCGCGGGCGGTGACGACTACCTGTTCAAACCGGTCAGTGAAGTCGTGCTGGCAGCCAAGGTCCGTGCCATGCAACGCATCCTGCAGATGCGCTATTCGCTGGTGGTGCTGACGCGCAAGCTCGACGCCGCCAACCAGGAACTGACGCGGCTGAGTTCGCTCGACGGACTGACCGGGCTGGCCAACCGCCGCCAGCTCGACGAAACCATCATGCGCGAATGGCGTCGCGCGGCACGCTACAAGCGGCCGATCGCGCTGGCGCTGGTCGATGTGGACAATTTCAAGCAGTACAACGACACCTACGGTCACATCGCCGGCGACGAATGCCTGAAAAACGTCGCCAATGCTTTGCTCGCGGTGTCGCGCCGACCCAGCGATCTGGTGGCGCGCTATGGCGGCGAGGAATTCGCGCTGGTGCTGCCGGAAACCGATCTGGGCGGCGCACGCCGGGTCGCCGAAGGGCTGTGCGACTCGATCCGCGCGCTCGGCATCGAACATCGCGCGGTACCGGGCGGCACGCTGACCATCAGTGTCGGCGTCGCCAGCACGACCCCCGGGCAGGAAGGTGGCGGTCCGCAAAGCCTGCTCGCAGAAGCCGACTTTGCGCTCTATTCCGCCAAGTCCGGCGGCCGTGACCGCGTCGGCTTCAAGGTGCCGGAAGTCGCGGTGGAGTGATTGGGGACGTTGCGCCCGTCTCGGGGCACCGCACCATCGCTATTGCAGGTCAAGCTGAACCGTCGCCGACGCACGGGCAACTTCATCCACAGGGGCACCATGACATATTTCTCGGCGGGTGCTGCGGGCGAGGTGGTTGCGGTTCGCAGCGGCTGCTACGGTTCAGAGGGTGACTTGATCATGGAGTGGTAATCATGGATGCCTGCTTTTCGAACCGAGCCGTTCGGTCACAGCGCCGTCACCACACTCCGCGGTCAGGACGTTCTGCAGCCTTGACCCTGCTTGTGTGCGGCGCTGCGGCGTGGGCGTCGGCGACGGCGCAGACGACCGTGCCCAGTGGTCAGCAGGTCGATAAGTACGGGGCGGTCGATCTGGGCGTGCTGTCGATGGAGGGCGGCACGATCATTTTTCGGGACGGCTTTTTCGGACCCTCAACCGCAACAAACGCTGTGCTTGCCAATGGCTGGATTGCCGCTGCGGGTTACTCGGCCCGGGTCGAATTTCGAGGAGACACCGCCGTCCCGGGTGCAAGCTATGGCGTCTCGTTTCCGACCGACGGCATGCACATCGCGGCCAGCGACGCGGAAAACCTGTTTCCGCTCGATGCGATCAACAAGGGACAGTTTTTTCAGACGGGTAACGGGCAACTGATCCTGGGTGGCGGTGCGCGTTTCGTCAATGATGTTTTTTCGACTTACTGGATCCAGAACGATCTGGGCATGGAGCGCTCTTCGGATCTTGCGCGGTCGTCCTTCGTGAATCGGAGCGGGTCGGTCATCAAGGCGTCCGGCACGGGAACGAGCGTATTCGCGCTGCCGGTGCAACACGATGGCGGCAAATTCGAGACATGGTCGGGCACGCTTCACCTGGCCGCCGGTGGATACCACGACACCGCCACCTTCTATGCCGACGGGCTTGGTTCCAACACGAGCACGTACGGTGTTTCCTTCGCGGGCTCTCATGTGTTTACCGGTATCACCACGACGGAGACCGGTGGTCTGCTGTTGAACCAGCGCAGCCGCATCGCTCTGGTGCGAGGCGGGAACTTTGATTTCGCAGAGTGGCGGCAGCGCGCAGTTTTTCTCGTCGACGGGTTTCAGAGCCGCATCGAGATCGGGCCCGACGCGACGCTGCACAACACCGGAACACTGTTGACGGCGGGTGGTGGTGCGTTGGTGGCGGTGGGTGCAGGGACGTCGCCGCTCCTCAATCCGGGCCGCGGCCAACTGGTCAACGAAGGCTTTTTTACGGGCGTGCTGCTGGGCAGCCGCGAGTCCGGCCCCTGTTCGAACGATCGATTCGGCGACACCTGCGTGATCGACGTCCGCAACGCGCGGGGGGGCGAAATGACCTTTCTTCCGGTGCCGGAAGACGATCCGCTTTTTCCTGATAACGCCTCCGATTACAACGCCATCGGCGTCTTCGAGAACGCCGGCCGCGTGCGCGTACCCGGGATTGTCGACCCGCTCACCGGGCTTGCGACGGTGGTGGATGCCGACACCTTTACCCAGAATCGGCAGGGCGTCGCCACGCTTTTCAATACCCCTGAACTGGTGATCGACGCGGATGGTGAGCTTCGCGTCGGAACTTTCAGCCAGCTCGAGGGTGATACGGTGGTCAATGGCAGGCTGACCGGGGATCAGATCGAATTCCTCGGCGGTACGCTCAGCGGTACCGGCACGATTGGCTATGGCTCCGGCGGTTTCAACGGCCAGATTTCGACGGGTGCCGTCACGATCGGGCCGGGCAACTCGCCCGGCATCCTCACCATCGATGGCAACCTCGATGCGAACGGCACGATTTTCGACATTGAAATCGGCGGACGCCTCGCGGGCATCGAGTATGACCAACTGGTCGTGCTGGGTCAGGCGAATCTGCTGGACAGCATCGTGAACCTGCGCTTCATCGATGGCTTCGTTCCCGATCAGGGCGACGTGTTCGAATGGCTGGTCGCCGACCCGCCATTCGTCGGTCTTGCACCGCTGACGGTCCATGTCTTCAGCGACCTGGCCGTGATCGAAGGCGAAACCGACGGTCGCAGGTTCTATGTCAACGCAGTGACCCCGGTACCGCTGCCGCCTGCCGCCTGGCTTTACGGAGCAGGGCTTCTGATGGTCGCCGGGTTCGCCCGGCGGAGCCGGTGATTTCCGCCTGAATCCGCCGCCTTAATCCGAATTGATCGGTTCAGACAAGCGGTTTTTTGCGTCGAGGACAGTGATTTGGCTGGCGACCATTTGGTCTGCACCCTGACGCAGCGCCATCGGCTGGACCATCTGGCCAGGTTTGGCCATGCCGCACGCTGCTAGAAGACGTTTTTCCACTCCCGCAGGACTGTGAACACCTCGACCGGGCTTTTCAGTTTGCGACCGGCGTGTGCTTCGGCGGCGCCGATGATGGCTGCCTCGCGCACGCGCAGGAAGGGGTTCGTCGCGAGTTCTTCGGCGAGCGCGAACGGCACGCTGGGCTGATCAGCGGCACGGAGCTTCGCGACGCCCCGGGCGCGTGCGATCAGTGCCTGGTTGTCCGGCTCGACCGCCTGTGCGAAGCGCAGATTGGATTCCGTGTACTCGTGCGCACAGTAGATGCGCGTGTGCAGCGGCAGCGAGGCAATGCGCGACAGCGAGTGCCACATCTGTTCCGCCGTGCCTTCGAACAGCCGGCCGCAGCCAGCGGCAAACAGCGTGTCGCCGCAAAAAAGTGCATCGTTGCCGTACCAGGCGATGTGGCTGCGCGTGTGGCCGGGTACTTCGAGCACGGTCAGGGCGACGCCCAGCCAGGGCAGGTCGATGCGCCGGCCCTCCGCCACCGGATCGGTCACTTCGGCGATGCGCTCGTCCGCGGGCCCGTAGACGCGTGCGCCGGTCCGACGCACCAGTTCGGCGACGCCGCCGATGTGGTCGCCGTGATGGTGCGTGATCAGGATGGTGTCGAGCGTCAGGCGGTGCCGCTCGAGTGCCGCGAGTACCGGTGTGGCGTCACCCGGGTCGACCGCCAGCGCGCGTGTTCCGTTTGCGACCAGCCAAAGATAATTGTCGCCAAACGCGGGTATCGGATATATCTTCATCCGCCCGATTCTGGCGTGAGGCTGAAGCAATGACAATGCGTCCGTCTCACGCGTGACGATCCACCGCCCCGTAAAACATGTCGATTCCCGGTTTGCACGAATGGCTCGATACCCCCCAGGGACACTACGTCCAGCGGTGGGAACACGCACAGGTGGACCAGATGGTGGCCGACGTGTTCGGTTACAACGCGGTACAGATCGGCCTGCTGCAGCACGACTATCTGCGCGCCAACCGGATGCCGTTCAAGCTGTACAGCGACGATGCGCGACCGGGGCCGATGCCGGCGCTGGTGTGCGATCCGGTACATCTGCCGTTTCCGGCTACCAGCGTCGATCTGGTGGTGCTGCCGCATGTGCTCGAATTTGCCGCCGACCCGCACGCCGTTCTGCGCGAGGTGGAGCGCGTGCTGGTACCGGAAGGTCAGGTGCTCGTGACCGGCTTCAACCCGTTCAGCCTGTGGGGCGCACGGCGGCGCCTGCAGGAGCGCGAGCCCTTTCCGTGGAATGGCGACTGGCTGTCGGTGCCGCGCCTGCGCGACTGGTTCAAGCTGCTCAGCCTGGACACGCAGGCGGGCTGCTTCGGTTGCTACCGCCCGCCGGTATGCAGCGAAAAATGGCTGGCGCGCTGGAGTTTCATCGAATCCGCCGGTGACCGCTGGTGGCCCTTCCTGGGCGGCACCTACGTGCTGCAGGGTGTCAAGCGGGTGCATGGCATGCGCCTCATCACGCCGAAATGGAGCGATCGCCGCGCTGCCGCGCGGGCCGTGGCCAGCGTCGGCAGCGCGAATCGCAATACCGTGCCGGACCGTAAGTTCGGCACCTGAACCTGGAGCAAGTCTTGGACGACGTGATCATCTATACCGATGGTGCCTGCAGCGGCAACCCGGGCCCGGGCGGCTGGGGCGCGCTGCTCAAGTGCGGCGCCGTCGAACGCGAACTGTCGGGCGGTGAGCGCGCGACCACGAACAACCGCATGGAACTGATGGCGGTGATCGAGGCGCTCAACGCATTGAAGAAGCCGGTGCGCGCCGTGGTCTATACCGATTCGCAGTATGTGCAGAAGGGCATCAGCGAGTGGATACACGGCTGGAAGCGCAAGGGCTGGAAAACGGCGGGTGGCGACCCGGTCAAGAATGTCGACCTGTGGCAGGCGCTTGATGCGGCGGCACGGGTGCATGAAGTCGAGTGGAAGTGGGTCAAGGGCCATGCCGGCCACCCGGAAAACGAGCGCGTCGACCGTCTGGCGCGCGACGCGATTCCCGTGCGCGGTGCGTGAGCGCGACGGCTGGCTGTAGAATGCGCCGCGCAGTGGCCCGACCTGTTCCCGGACTTTCCCCTCCATGAAACGCCAGATCATCCTCGACACCGAAACGACCGGACTGGAATGGCAGAACGGCGACCGGTTGATCGAAATCGGCTGCGTCGAAATGGTCGGTCGCAAGCGCACCGGCCGGCAGCTGCATCGCTTCGTCAATCCGGAGCGCGAGGTGCCCGAAGGCGCCGTCGCGATCCACGGCATCACGACCGAGTTTCTGGCCGACAAGCCGAAATTCCGCGATGTGGTGGCGGAGTTTGTCGATTTCGTGCGCGATGCCGAACTGGTCATCCACAACGCCGCCTTCGACGTCGGTTTCATCGACAACGAGCTCAACATGCTCGGCCTGTCGCCGCTGCGTGACATCACCCTCGGCCCGCCGATCGATACCGTGCGCATGGCGCGCGACATGTTCCCCGGCAAGCGGGCCAACCTCGACGCACTGTGCGAGCGCTTCGGCATCGACAACACGCACCGTGAATTCCATGGCGCGCTGCGCGATGCCGAACTGCTGGTGGAAGTCTATCTGGCGATGACGCGTGGTCAGGAAAGCCTGATCATCGATCTCGAGCCGGATGCCGCAGCGGTGCGCAGTGCCGCGCCGACGCGCGTTTCCGGTGCATTGCGCCGCGTGCAGGCGAGTGACGCCGAGCGTTCGGAACACGAGCGCGTGCTGGCGGAGATCGACAAGGCGAGCGGCGGCGCCACGGTATGGCGCGCCATCGAGCCGGTCACGCCGGCATGAACATGGGGTCTGCCGGTACGTGCCGCCAGACCCTGCCGGGGCAGGTTTCTTGCTTCGGCCTTCCCACATTTCCGGACGCTGCGCCAACCCGGCGCTGACGTACGGCGATGCATAACCATGACAGGAGACCCCGAATGAGTGCGCAGAAAATTCCCGCCACCCTGATACCCGGCGACGGTATCGGCCCCGAAATCATGGATGCCGCGCTGGCTGCGCTGGACGCCGTGGGTGCGCCGTTCGAATGGGATACCCAGCCGGCCGGCATGGGCGCGCTCAAGACGCATGGCGATCCGTTGCCGGAGGCGACGCTGGAAAGCATCCGCCGCACCCGGCTCGGCCTGAAGGGCCCGCTGGAGACGCCGGTCGGCGGCGGCTTCCGCTCGATCAACGTACGCCTGCGCGAGGCGTTCAAGCTGTACGCCAACATCCGTCCGGCGCGCACGCTGATCCCTGGCGGCCGCTACGACAACATCGACCTCATCGTCTGCCGAGAAAATCTCGAAGGCCTGTACATGGGCTACGAGCACTTCATCCCGATCGAGGGCGACCCGCACGCGGTGGCCATGTCGACCGGCGTGAACACCCGCCAGGGCGCGCGCCACATCCTCGAATACGCGTTCGAACACGCGATCGCCCTCGGCCGCAAGAAGGTGACCGTGGTGCACAAGGCCAACATCATGAAGGCGCTGACCGGCATCTTCCTGGAGACCGCCGAACAGATGTACGAAGAGCGCTACAAGGGCCGCATCCAGTTCGAACAGGTCATCGTCGACGCCTGCTGCATGAAGCTGGTGATGAACCCCTGGCAGTTCGACGTGCTGGTCACCACCAACCTGTTCGGCGACATCCTGTCCGACCTGACCGCCGGTCTGGTCGGCGGCCTGGGCATGGCGCCGGGCTCCAACATCGGCGCCGACGCAGCGATCTTCGAAGCAGTGCATGGCTCGGCGCCGGACATCGCCGGCAAGGGCATCGCCAATCCGACCGCCCTGGTGCTGGCGTCTGCGCTGATGCTCGACCATGTCAAGCTGCAGGACAAGGGCGACATCATCCGCAAGGCGGTGTCGGATACGCTCAACATCGATAATGTGCGCACCGGCGATCTGGGTGGCAAGGCGTCGACGAAGCAGTACACCGACGCCCTGGTCGCGCGCATCCGCAACAGCTGATCGCTGCCGGGGCTGTCGCCGCGGCGGCTCTCCACGGCTGGCCTCGCATGGCCAGCCGGCTTAACGGGCGGCAAGCAGTGCTGAGATCATCGTTGTGCAGAGTGCGTATCGCGGCGAGGCCGCCGCTCCCACAGGGACAGCTCCCACGAGCTTCTGTCCCGACACCGCCGCGCGGATCCCGAAGACGGGGCGAACGCTCCGGCAGGGTGCGTCTTCACGCTTCGTGAGTCGGTGCGCTCAGCGCAGATTGCCGCGGTAGCGCTGCACGTCGATCACGCTGACCGGGCTTGCGGCGTTACCCCAGCTACCGCGGATGTGTGACACGACCAGCGCAATGTCCTCGTCGCTGAGACTGGCGGCGAATGGCGGCATGCCGAAGGGGCGCGGGTTGCCTTTCGTGGCCGGGGCAAAGCCGCCGCCCAGCACGATGCGCAGCGGATTGGCCGGCGGGTCCAGCGTCACCGCCCGGTTGCCGTCGAGCGCCGGGTAGATGTTGCCGGATCCTTTACCATTTTCACCATGGCAGCCCGCGCAGTGGTCAACGTACAACTGCGCAGCGCGGGCGCGCTGCGCGTCGTCGAGCGCGACGACCCTGCCGGCGACTGCCACCGGAGGTGTCGCAGGCAACGTCTGCAGATAGGTCGCCATCGCGTCCAGATCGTTGGCGGACAGATATTGCGTGCTGCCGAATACCACCTCGGCCATCGGTCCGGCGACCGACGCGTTGCGCGAGATGCCGTCGCGCAGCAGCGCGATGACCTCGTCGCGTTTCCAGTCCTGCACGCCCGCCTCGTGCGGTGAGCCCAGCGACGGCGCATACCAGTTCTGGCCGGCCATCAGCCCGCCGGCCAGCTTGTCCGCGTCCTCGCTGGCGCCCAGCGCGTTGCGCGGCGCGTGGCACGCGCTGCAGTGGCCGAGCCCCTGAACCAGATAGGCCCCGCGGTTCCAGGCCGCAGACTGCGACGCGTCGGCCTGGAATACGGCCGGCTTGAAATACAGCGTGCGCCAGGCGGCCAGTGCGGCCTGCGAGTCGTACGGGAAACGCAGCACGTGCGGCCGGCTGGCTTGCCGGGTCGCGGGCAGCGTCCGCAGATAGGCCCACAGCGCATCGGAATCTTCGCGCGTGACATGGGTGTAGCTCGTGTAGGGAAAGGCCGGATAGAGCAGCCGACCGTCGCGCGAGCGACCTTCGTGCAGCGCCCGCCAGAAATCCTCGGCCGTCCAGCGGCCCAGGCCGGTGTCGGGGTCGGGGGTGAGATTGCTGGTGTAGAAGGTGCCGAACGCGGTGTCGATGGCGCGCCCGCCGGCCCATGGCGTGCCGCCGCGCGCGCTGTGGCAGGCCATGCAGTTGCCGGCGCGCGCCAGATACTCGCCGCGTGCGACGAGTTCGGCCGGCGGAGTGGCGGAGCGGGAGGCGTCGGCGACCGGCAGCGCGTCGGCGCCGGTGTCGTGACCGGTCGACCACCAGACCAGTGCCGCCAGCAGCGCGAGCAGCGGAAGGATCAGGGCGGCGCGCTTCATCGCGCGGCGCCCCCGGCCGTCTGCGAGGCTGGCACGCCACCGCAGCGCAGCGGCAGCTCGCGCGTCGGCATGGCAGCAGGTTTGGCGCCGGCCGGCACGGTTTGCGCAGCCAGCCATTGCGATACCGCGCCGATGTCGTCCGCGCTCAGTTGCTTGACGATCTGTGCCATGCAGTCCGGTGCATGCGCCTGTCGGATGCCGCTTTTCCAGGCGCTCAACTGGGCGGCCAGATAGTCGCGCGGCAGGCCGATCAGCCCCGGAATCGCGGGCGCGGCACCCATCAGGGCGTCGCCATGGCAGCTGGCGCAGGCCGGCAGGTCACGCGCGGCGTCGCCTTCGCGCACCAGTTTTTCGCCGCGCCCGAGTGCGGTACTGGGGCCGGTCGCGCGCACGGCCGGGTAGGGCAGGTCGAGTGCGGCGAAGTGATCGGCCATGTCGCGCAGGTAGTCGTCACCCAGCGTCTGCAGCAGTTCGGACATCAGGGGGTACTGACGGCGACCGTCGCGGAAATTCAGCAGCTGGTTGTGCAGATAGCCGGCCGGCTTGCCGGCAATGCGCGGGTAGTAGCCGTCCGGGCCGGCGCGACCTTCGGCGCCGTGACAGCCGGTACAGGCGAGTACGCGCTGCGCCATCGTGTCTTCGACGACCGGCGCGGCAAGTGCCGAAAAGGACATCACGGCGCAGCAGGTGAGCAGCAGGCGCCGTATCGGCAGACGGACAGGACGGGGTTCAAACAGTTGTTTCATCGGAACGGACGGGGCGGGCAGACGGGAGACGGTCAGGCCGGATGATAAGCGGCGCGCCCCGATATGCACGGTTATGGTGCGATGCCGTGTGCCCGTCGGCGCGATCAGAGGCGGCGGATCTTGTGCAGCACCCCGGTGGTCGAGCGCTCGTGCTCGAAGGCGATGGACTCGACCCGGCCCCCCCACGCCAGCACTTCGCGCGCACCGACGATGCGGTCGATCGGCCAGTCGCCGCCCTTTGCCAGCACTTCGGGACGACAGGCAAGAATGAGGTCGAGCGGGGTATCGGCGTCGAACCAGGTGACCAGACTGACCGATTCCAGTGCCGCGATCACGGCGGCGCGGTCTTCCAGCGGATTGACCGGACGATCATCGCCCTTGCCGAGCCGGCGTACCGAGGCATCGGCGTTCAATGCCACGATCAGCGAGCTGCCAAGCGCGCGCGCCTGTGCCAGGCAGGTCACGTGACCGCGATGGAGGATATCAAAGCAGCCATTGGTGAATACCCGCGGCCCGGGAAGATCGGCGGCACGCGCCGGGAGGTCGGCCGGCGCGCACAGTTTGGCCTCGAAAGCCGGGATGCCGCCCCGCATCAGGCGGCCGTGGCGAACTGCTTGCGGAAGCGGTTCAGGTCGCTGATGGTCTTGAAACTTTCGCCGAACAGCGAACTGAGATTGCGCAGAATGCCGCCGATGACGCGCGCCTCGCAGTCCTTGTCGAAACGGATCTGCTGGTCGAGCCAGTGTTCCAGCCAGTCAGGGTCGGGCAGGCGGGACTGGATGGTATCGCGCGGATACAGTGACTTGCTGACGTGCAGATTGGTTGGATGCAGCGGCTTGCCGGCGCGTCCGCTGGCCGCCATCAGCATGCCAATCTTGGAAAACGCTGCACGCGCGGTGTCGCCGGTGCGCTCGATCGCACGCTTCATGTACTTCAGATAGGCCCCGCCATGCCGCGCCTCATCGCGCGACAGCAGGCCATAGATGTGCTTGATGACCGGCTCGGTGTGCCATTCAGACGCACGGCGGTACCACTGGGTCAGCCGCACTTCGCCGCAGAAGTGCAGCATCAGCGTTTCCAGTGCCGGTGCGGGATCGAATTCGAAGCGCACTTCGTGCAGTTCCTGCTCGGTCGGTGCCAGGTCGGGCCGGAAGCGACGCAGGTATTCGAGCAGCACCAGCGAATGCTTCTGTTCCTCGTAGAACCACACCGACATGAAGGCGCAGAAGTCGGAGTCGTCGCGGTTGTCGCGCAGGAACATTTCGGTCGCCGGCAGCGCCGACCACTCGGTGATGGCATTCATCTTGATGGTCAGCGCCTGTTCGTCCGACAGCAGCGACGCATCGAAACCGTCCCAAGGCACGTCTTTGTCCATGTCCCAGCGGGCGGATTCGAGTGACTTGAACAGTTCGGGGTAGAGCATGGGCGGGCTCCTCGGGAAAACGCCATTTTACGCGAGCACAAGTCAGCATGATGAATGCTGTACGTGTACGACCGGGCAGATCAAACCACGTTCAGCCCGCTGCCGGTAAATGAAATAGACGGATGAAAGGGGCGCTATCGAGCCTGAGCGGCGTGCCCGGTGCATATTTCAGGAGAAAGTCCCGGCCGGTTGGCATCCGCCGGGTGAGTCCGCGCGTCAGTTGAGGGCGGCGACCGACGCAGTCGGCAGCCGCGCCGCACGCCACTCGGCCAATGCGTCGGGGACGGTGCGGATGGCACCGATGACGGATACGCCCGGGATGCCGGCCAGTCGTTCGTGCGCACCCGCGCCGCCGACCCAGATGTCCACCGTGTCCGGCAATGATTCGCGCAGGGTACGAACGCCGGCGAGTGCCTGGCGCAGCGGGTAAGCGGCGCTGAAGGAGAGTGCCACGATGTCGGCTGCCGAGGTCAATGCCGATGTGCGGATGTCGGTCAGTGGCATGCGGGGCCCGAGCGAACAGCACTGCGCGCCTTCTGACGCCAGCATCACCTCCACCATCAGCAAACCGAGGCCATGTTCCTCCTCCGGCAGGGTGGTGAGCAGGACGCGCGGCGGCGCGGCCGGCCGGGTGTAACTGGCGAGGGTGCCGCGCAGGAAGCTTTGCACCTGCTCGGTATAGAAGTGCTCTTCCGGAACGCCCAGTTCGCCGCGTATCCAGGCTTCGCCGATGACCACGTTGAGCGGCGCGACCAGATCGGACACCAGGGCCTGCAGTCCCCGTTCGAGCAGACTGCGCTGGAACAGGTCGCGCAGTGCGGGCACGTCGTGGCGCCGTATCGCCGCAAGTACCTCATCGGTCGGCACGCCGCCATCCGGCGTCACCGGCGCGCCTGCGCCGCGTTCCGCCTCGACGATCCGCTGCAGCTCCGCCTCGCTGGCGGCCAGCAGCTTGCCCGGCCGCCAGCCCTGGTCGATCAATCTGCGGATCAGGCGCAACCGATTGACGTCTTCCGGCGTATACAGACGCTCGCCCGATTCGTCGCGGACCGGCAGAGGAAATCCATAACGCCTTTCCCACACGCGCAACGTGTCTTTGGGAAGGCCTGTTTCGCGTTCGACGGCGCTGATCGTCATTCGACCGAAACTGTTGGCGTCATGTTTCATATTGTCCTGGACAAACCATTGACACGGCGTTCAATGAGCCCTAGATTAAGAGCGATAGAGGGTTTTGTCCAGGACAAAATTGGGGAGTCAGTCATGAAGCACGCTGCTGTCGCGGGTCTGTTTTTCGCCGGAATGGGTGCCTTCAGCAGTGCGTGCCTGGCGCGCATGCCGGGTGCAGACGAGCCGTCGGCCACGGCAAAGCCTGCGCAGGTTGCGCTGGCAGTGCCGGCAGGTGCCGCGCACAAACTGACGCCCAATGAAACGCTCATCCATCTGCATCGCGCGGTGACCGGCATTCATTTCCTGCCGCCGGCGTTTTCCGAAACGACGGTGCGCTGTTGCGAGCCCAGCCGTGCGTCGCGCTGACTGGCTGTTCGCCGCCGTCTTCACATTGACGACCGGAGCTGCCATGGCCGAATCCTGCCCGACCCTGCTTGACCGTTCGCTGCCCGGCCTGCTCGACGGCAAGCCGAAATCGCTGTGCGAATTCAGCGGCAGGGTGCTGCTTGTCGTCAATACCGCGAGCCGTTGTGGTTTCACCCGGCAGTACGATGGGCTGGAGAAACTGCAGTCACGCTTCGGTGCGCGCGGCCTCACCGTGCTCGGTTTCCCGTCGAACGATTTCGGCAATCAGGAGCCGGGCAGCGACAAGGACATCGCGGAGTTCTGCAGCATGACCTACGGCGTCAAGTTCCCGATGTTCTCGAAAACGGCCGTGAAAGGGGCGCAGCGTCATCCGTTTTACGCAGACCTCACGCGCCTGACGGGCGTCGAACCTGGATGGAATTTCCACAAGTACCTGATCGCGAGAGATGGCAGCACGATCACCTCTTTTCCGAGCAACGTGGCGCCGGAATCGCCCGAAATGATCGCCGCCATAGAAGCTGCGCTGGCGCGTTGATTCAGGTGTCAATTTACCGTTCGTGGGTGGTGTCAAGGTAAAGTTACGCTTGATGCGGCGGGATGGTCCGGCCGCACATCATCCGATGCGGTTTCCAGGAGAATTATGAGGATTGCAGTCGTGGGTTCCGGAATCTCCGGACTCGCAGCCGCATGGCTGCTGTCGCGCGAACACCAGGTCACGCTGTTCGAACAGCACGATCGTCTTGGCGGCCACTCGAACACGCTGGATGTCGAACTGGACGGCGTACGCCACCCGGTGGACACCGGTTTCATCGTGTTCAACCGGGCGACCTACCCGCACCTGTGCGGTTTGTTCGCACATCTCGGCGTCGATATTGCGGACAGCGAAATGAGTTTCGGCGTCAGCCTGCAGGACTCCGGCATCGAGTGGAGCGGCAGCAGCCTGGCCACGGTGTTCGCCCAGCCGGCGAATCTGGCCCGGCCGAGGTTCTGGCGGATGCTGCAGGACATCATGCGCTTCAACAGCGAAGTGACCGAGCGGGCGGCCAATGGCAGCGCGGAGCACCTGTCGCTTGGAGAGTTTCTGGTGAAGCATCGCTACAGCGAGGCCTTCCGGGACTGGTATCTGCTGCCGATGGCGGCGGCGATCTGGTCCTGCCCGACGCGTACGATGATGGCTTACCCGCTCGCCACGTTCGCCCGCTTCTGCCATAACCACGGATTGCTGCGCGTGAATGACCGGCCGCAGTGGCTCACCGTGCGTGGCGGCTCGCGCGAGTATGTGAAGAAACTCGCCGCGCTGTTGTCGGACGTGCGACGCGGTTCGGCCGTCACCCGTGTGCGCCGGGCGGAAGACGGCGTCTGGATCGATGCCGAAGGTGCATCCCACTGCTTCGATCAGGTCGTCATGGCCAGCCACTCGGATGAGTCGCTGGCCCTTCTGGGGGACGCTGCGACGTCGGCCGAGCAGCGGCTGCTGGGCGCCATACGCTACCAGCCCAATCAGGCGGTGCTGCACACCGACCAACGGTTGTTGCCGCGCAACCGGCGCGTCTGGTCGGCATGGAATTACCTCGCGGGCGAAGGCGCACCCGACGAGCGCCCGGTCAGCGTGTCCTACCTGATGAATCGACTGCAGCCGCTGCCCTTCAGTCAGCCGGTCGTGGTGACGCTGAACCCGTTCATCGAACCCGATCCGGCCAGCGTGATTGCGCGCATCGAATACGCGCACCCGCTGTTCGACGGCCCGGCGATCGATGCCCAGCAACGGCTGCCGGAGATCCAGGGCCGTGATCGCATCTGGTACTGCGGCGCCTGGACGGGCTACGGCTTTCACGAGGACGGCTTGTCATCCGCGGTGCGCGTGGCGCGGCAACTCGGTGCCGACGTGCCCTGGCAACGCAGCGAGCCGGTGCTGGCTGCATGATGGCTGCCAGCGATGTCAGCCTGTGCCGCGGCGCGGTGATGCATGAGCGGACCGCACGGGTCCGTCACCGCTTCGCGTATCAGTTGTTCTTCATGCGCTTTCGTCTCGATACGCTGGGCGCATCGAAAATTCCGATGCTGGCGCTGAACCGATGGGCGCCGTTGTCGTTGCACTACCGTGACCACGGCGCCCGCGACGGATCGCATCCGCTGCCGTGGATACGCGCATTGCTGGCGCAGGAGGGGTTGGCCGGCGTTGATGGGGACGTGGTCCTGCAAACCATGCCGCGGCTGTTCGGTTATGTGTTCAACCCGGTCAGCTTCTGGTTCTGTCACGACGCGGGTGGTGCCTTGCGCGCCGTGCTGTGCGAGGTGAGCAACACCTTCGGCGAACGCCATGCCTACCTGGTGTCGCATGACGACCGCCGGCCCATCCTGAATGGCGAATGGCTGGAGACACGCAAGGTGTTTCACGTGTCGCCCTTCTTTCCGGTCAGCGGTCGCTACCGCTTCCGTTTCGACCAGCGCGGTACCCAACATGCGGTGGCGATCGATTATTTCGAAGGCGCGGAACGGCAGCTGCGCACCCGTGTCTCAGGGCGCGCGGTGCCGATGAGTCGTGCTGTCGCGTGGCGTGCGCTGGCGGCTTTCCCGCTGATGACGCTGGGTGTGATTGCGCGCATACACATCCAGGCTTTTCACCTGTGGCGGGCGAATGTGCCCTTTTTCAGAAAACCGGCTCCTCCAGTACAGGAATTGACCCGATGAACCAACCGGATGCCATGGTCGCGCTCGCGCGACACGGAAAGCTTCCATCGGCCGCGCGCCATATATTCAAACTGCTTGAGCGTATCGAGCACGGCTGGCTGATGATGTCGCTGCCGGATGGAGAGATGGTGTCTTTCGGCGGCCGCGGCGAGCCGGTCGAAATGCGCGTTCTCGACTGGGGCGTGTTCGACCGCGTGATCGCACGTGGCGACATCGGTCTCGGCGAAGCCTGGTTCGACGGCCTGTGGGACACCGACGAACTCGGCCGCGTATTGACGCTGTTCGCGCAGAACCGCGACGCCCTGCAGCGCGCGGTGCACGGCAACCTGCTGGCACTGGTGTTTGCGCGCATGCGTCATCTTGGCCGTGCGAACACACGACGAGGCAGCCGCCGGAACATCGTCGCTCACTACGATCTGGGCAACGAGTTCTACGGTCTGTGGCTGGATGGCAGCATGACCTACTCGAGCGCGCTGTATGAGGGCGATACCCGGCGCGACCTGGAAACGGCGCAGCTCGCCAAGTATCAGCGCATTGCGCGGGTGATGGATTTGTCGGCCGACGACAGCGTGATCGAGATCGGTTGCGGCTGGGGTGGTTTTGCCGAGGTCGCGGCGCAGCGTGCCGGGGCGCGCGTGCACGGTGTGACCCTGTCTCCCGCACAGCTTGCGTGGGCACGACAGCGCGCCGAGCGCGGTGGCTACGCCGACCGCGCGACCTGCGAATTGCGTGATTATCGGGATCTGCGCGGCAAGGCGTCGCACATCGTATCGATCGAAATGCTTGAAGCCGTCGGCGAGCGCTGGTGGCCGACCTATTTCTCCAAGCTCGACAGCCTGCTGGCGTCCGGCGGGCAGGCGGTGATCCAGACGATCAGCATCGCTGATGACCTGTTTGCGCGTTACCGTAAAGGAACTGACTTCATCCAGCAGTATATTTTCCCGGGCGGCATGCTGCCCTCGCCCAGCGTGTTCGTGCAGCAGGCGGAAAAAGTCGGCTTGCAGGTGCGCGACGATTTCCGCTTCGGGCTTGATTACGCCCTGACGCTGGCACGCTGGCGCGCCACGTTCGAAGCGCGCACCGACGCCTTGCGCGCGCTGGGTTTCGATCGTCGCTTCCAACGGCTGTGGCGCTTCTATCTGGCGTATTGCGAAGCCGGTTTCCGTGCCGGTTCGATCGACGTTCATCAATTTCATCTGGAGAAAACCTGATGCGCCGAATTCTTGCCTTGTTGTTGATGGTCGCCGGCATCGCTTCCGCCCAGCCTCTGGCGGGGGCTGGCGACGTTCTGCCCGACCTGAAGCCGCTCGGCAAGGGTGAAATGCGCTGGTTCGGCTTCAAGCTGTATGACGCCTCGCTGTGGGCCAGTGGCGGCACTTATTCGCCGGACGGCGGTTTTGCGCTGAGCATCCGCTATGCCCGTTCGTTCGAAGGCTACAAGCTGGCCGAAGCCAGCATCGACGAGATCAAGCGGCTGGGCGAACGCGACAAGAAGCGGCTGGCGCGCTGGAAGGACATCCTGACGGGCGTGTTTCCCGACGTGAAGGAAGGCGATGTGCTGACTGGCGTGAAGATGCCGGACGGCAGCGCGCGCTTCTTCCATCAGGGCGTCGAACTGCCGGCCATCGAAGACAAGGCGCTGTCCGATGCCTTCTTCGCCATCTGGCTTGACGCCCGCACGCGCGAGCCCAGGCTGCGCACGCGCCTGCTTGCCGAGTCGCCTCCGTCCAGTTGAGACCGGCGCGACTGTTTGCCTATGGCGTGCTCGGCGCGCCGCTTGCCGCCGCGGCACTGCCCATCTACGTACATATACCGAAGCTGTACGCCGACAGCTTCGGTGTGTCGCTGACGGTACTGGGCATCGTACTGTTCGCGGCGCGCCTGCTCGACGCGCTGGTCGACCCGCTGATCGGTGCTGCCAGTGACCGCGCACGGGGTCGCCGCCGACTGGTGTGGATGGGTCTGCTGCCACTGGCGCTCGGGTTGCTCGCACTGGTGCGCCCGCCTGAAGGCACCGACCCGGTCTTCTGGCTGATCGGTGCGCTGGCGCTGGTCTATGCCGGCTACAGCATCAGCAGCATCAACTATTACGCCTGGGGCGCCGAACTGTCGGCGAAGCCTGCGCTGGGGACCCGGCTGGTCGCGGTGCGCGAAGGCTGTGCACTGGTCGGTGTCGTCGCGGCATCCATCGCGCCCGGCTTGCTGTCGCCGGATGCCGCACAGGGTCTGTGGCAGGCGGTGCTGTACTGGCTGCCGTTGCTGGCGGTGAGTGCCATCATCACGCTGTTTGCCGTGCCGGAGGCGAGCCGCGAGCAGCCGATGCGGCACGAGCCGCTGCGTGCCGTGCTCGGCGAGGTGCTGCGGAACCGGCGCTTCCGTCGCCTGCTCGCGGTGTTTGCGCTCAACGGGATCGCGTCGGCGATTCCGGCCACCCTGGTGCTGTTTTTCATCGCCGACGTGCTGGGCGCGGCAGAGCGGGAAGGGCTGTTTCTCGCGCTGTACTTCGTCGCCGGCGTGCTGGCACTGCCATTGTGGACGCGCCTGTCCGACCGCTACGGTCGCGCGCGCAGCTGGGCTGCGTCGATGGTGCTCGCGATATCGGTCTTCGCTTGGGCGTTCACGCTCGGCCCCGGCGATGACGTGGCCTTCATGCTGATCTGCGCAGCATCGGGCATTGCGCTCGGCGCTGACCTCGCGTTGCCGGCGGCGCTGGTGGCCGGCCTGGTCGGCCGGCGCGATGAGCCGCTGTCGGCTGGTGGCAGCTTCGGCGTGTGGAACTTCGTCACCAAGATGAATCTGGCGCTGGCGGCCGGTCTGGCGCTGCCGCTGCTGGGCGTGCTCGGCTATCAGCCCGGCGCCACCGACGCCGATGCACGACTGGCACTGGCCGCGGTCTATGGGCTGGTGCCGCTGGCGCTCAAGGCGGCCGCCTGCGTGCTGCTGTGGCGTCATGCGGACTGGCTGGAACCGGAAGTGGAACCCGAATTGAACAATGAAGCAGGAACGGACATGGCAACCGAATCGGAATACGGAGGACTGAAATCGTGAGATCGATGTTGTGGCGGATGCGGAACTTCATCGGCGCGCTGTGCGCCGCCGTGCTGGTGGCCGGGTGTGGTGGCGTGGCGGTCGATCGTTATGCAGGGCAGAAGCCCGCCATGGACCTGCGCACCTACTTCAACGGCACGATCAATGGCTGGGGCATGTTCCAGGACCGTGGCGGCGAGGTGATCAAGCGCTTCACGGTGCGCATCGAGGCGCGCTGGGAAGGCGACACCGGCACGCTGGATGAACACTTTTCATGGAGCGACGGCACGACCAGCCGCCGCGTCTGGACCATCCGGGATCTGGGCAACGGGCGCTACACCGGCCGTGCCGACGACGTCATCGGCGAAGCGACCGGTGAGGCAAGCGGCAGTGCGCTGCGCTGGCGTTACGTGCTGGCGCTGCCGGTCGATGGCAGCGTCTACAACGTCGACTTCGACGACTGGATGTACATGATCGACGACAAGGTGATGCTCAACCGCTCTGCAATGAGCAAATTCGGCATCCACCTCGGCGAGGTGACGCTGTCGTTCACCCGCGGCGCGCCCTGATGTTCGCGCCGCTGAATCCGCCGCTGGCCGACTGGTCGGGCAAACGCGTCTGGCTCATCGGCGCATCGTCCGGCATCGGCGAAGCGCTGGCGCGCCGGCTGATGGCCGACGGCGCCCGGGTGGCGTTGTCGGCGCGCAGTGCGGACAAGCTCGCGCAGCTGGGTTCGCTGTCTCCCCAGGCCGTGGTGCTGCCGCTCGACGTGGCCGAACCCGACGCACTGACGCGTGCGGCCGCCACGCTGACCGCGCGCTGGGGCGGCATCGATGCCGTGCTGTTCGTCGCCGCACGCTATCAGGCCGTGCGTGCCTGGGAACTGGATCCGGCGGACATCGACGCCACGCTGAACACCAATGTCGCCGCCGTCATGAAGGGCTGTGCCGCAGTGCTGCCCGGCATGCTGGCCGCGCAGTCGGGTGCGCTGGTCATCCTGTCCAGCGTGGCGGGTTATCGCGGCCTGCCGAAGGCCATCATCTACGGTGCGACCAAGGCTGCGCTGATCAACTTCGCCGAAACACTCTTCATGGACGTGCGGCCGCGCGGGCTGGGCGTGCATCTGGTCTGCCCCGGCTTCGTCGAAACGCCGCTCACCGCTCAGAACGACTTCAAGATGCCCGCCCTCATTTCCTCCGACGAGGCGGCAGGGCACATCCTGAACGGCCTCGCCCGCGGCGAGTTCCACATCCACTTTCCGCACCGCTTCACGCGCTGGCTGCTGCTGCTGCGACTGCTGCCCTACCGGATGTATTTCGCCGCCGTGCGGCGGATGACCGGGCTTTGACGCCCAACGACGCGTGGCTCAGCGCACCTCGACCGTCGCGGCGGTGTCGCCCCGACGCATCGCGAGCCCCGCCAGCCAGTCCAGCGCGCAGTAGAACGCACCGGCCGCGATCGGCGGATTGGCGGCGGTAAACGGCAGCCCCGGAACGAGCAGCGCCCAGGTCCAGTTGCCCATCGCCGTGCCGTACAGTTCCATCAGCAGTGCAAGCGCGAACATGGTGCCGTACAGCCGGGGTGACGGACCGTACCGGATGCACAGCAGGAAGAAGGCGAACAGCAGCAGGCTGATGGTGTCGGCCTCCAGCCACGCGAAGGACAGGACCAGACCGGCGCCCAGTGCCGGAACGGCGTCCGGCAGTGAAGCGGGCAGCCGCTCGGTGAGCCACATGCCGAGCGCGAACAGCAGCACATGGCCGGGCGGCACGAACAGCGGCAGATTGCCGAGCCGGTATTCGTACAGCCCCCAGACCAGCGCGAGCACGATTTCGCCGAAGGTCGCCCACGCCAGGCAGACCAGCCACAGCCGGCGATGGTCGGTATCGGCGCGCCAGCACAGCAGGCCGAACAGCATCCAGGTCCAGATGGACACCACCGGCTGTGCCCAGGCGTAGGCCTGCCCGTCGAGCCACAGGCCAGCGACGATGGTGAGCACGATGATGAGGGCGAAGCGTTGTGTCATGGCGAGGCGGGTGCAATCACGGGTGGTGTGCGGCGGAAAGGCGCGACCGGGGCGCATGGTAAACTCCGGGCCTTGAAAAATCGCGGGTTTTCCCATGTCCGGCAACACTTTGGGCACGCTGTTCTGTGTCACATCCTTCGGTGAATCGCACGGCCCGGCGATCGGCTGCGTGGTCGATGGCTGCCCGCCGGGGCTGGCGCTGACCGCTGCCGACATCCAGCATGAACTTGATCGGCGCAAGCCCGGCACATCGCGTCACGTGACGCAGCGGCGCGAGCCGGACGAAGTGGAAATCCTGTCAGGGGTGTTCGACGGTGTGACGACCGGCACGCCGATCGCACTGCTCATCCGCAACCAGGACCAGCGTTCGAAGGACTACGGCAACATAGCCGAAACCTTCCGCCCGGGGCATGCCGACTACGCCTACTGGCAGAAGTACGGCATCCGCGACCACCGTGGTGGCGGCCGTTCGTCGGCGCGCGAAACCGCGGTGCGCGTGGCGGCCGGCGCGATCGCACGCAAGTGGCTGAAGGAGCGCCACGGCATCGACATCCACGGCTGGATGAGTCAGCTCGGTCCGCTGCGCATCAGCTACCGTGACCGTGCCGCCATCGCGGACAACCCCTTCTTCGCCCCCGACGCGGCCATCGTGCCCGAACTCGAGGCCTTCATGGACACGCTGCGCAAGTCCGGAGATTCCTGCGGCGCGCGCATCGATGTCATGGCATCCGGTGTGCCGGTTGGCTGGGGCGAGCCGGTGTACGACCGGCTGGATGCCGATATCGCGCACGCCATGATGGGCATCAATGCAGTCAAGGGTGTCGAAATCGGCGCCGGTTTTGCGAGTGTCGAGCAGCGCGGTACCGAACATTCGGACGAAATGTCGCCGCAGGGCTATCTGTCGAACAATGCCGGCGGTGTGCTCGGTGGCATTTCAACCGGACAGGATGTGCGCGTATCGATCGCCATCAAGCCGACTTCGAGCATCCGGCTTGACCGCCATTCGATCGACAAGGCGGGCAACCCGGTCATCGTCAACACGCACGGCCGTCACGATCCGTGTGTCGGCATCCGCGCGACGCCGGTAGCCGAAGCCATGCTGGCGCTGGTGCTGATCGACCATGCGCTGCGCCACCGCGCGCAGTGCGGCGACGTCGAATGCGCGACGCCACGCATCGCCGCTGCGGCGCCGGCCGACGTGATCGCCGGCATCCGCGCGCAGCGCGACGCGGCGGTCGATGATCCGGAGCCGGACGAGGCCTGAGGGTGCGTCAGCCGGCGACTGCCGGGTTCAGCGAGTAAACCCCGGTCAGCTTCGCTTCTCCGAGTACCCGGCCAGCCATGGCCTTGAGTGCATCGGCGGCGGTGAAACGCCCGTCGACCGGCAGCCGCTCGATGTCCAGCGCGTACAGCGTGAACACGTAGTGATGCAGGATTTCGTCATTCCACGGCGGGCAGGGACCGTCGTAGCCGTAGTAGTCGCCCTTCATCTGCTCGTCGCCGGCGAACCAGGCCGTGTAGTCATTGATGCCCTGGCGCGTGCCGCGCGGTCCGGTCGGTCCCGGCTTGCCGCACGGCGTCACGTCGGACGAGAACTCGCCTTCGGCGATTTCCCCTGACGGGGCGAGATCCACCAGCACCCAGTGCGAAAAATCGGTGCGCGGCAGACTGGCCGGCACGGTGCGTCCTTCCTGATTCACATCGTCCGGCCGGGTCGGTACGTCCGGATCGTTGCAGATCAGTACCAGCGACCGGGTGCCGGTCGGCAGGCCGGACCAGGCGAGATGCGGGTTGCGGTTCGCGCCCAGGCAGACGTGGCCGGTGGCGGCCGGAATACAGAAGGCGTTTTCGCCCGGAATGCGGCTGTTGTCTGCGAAGTTGTTGCTCGTCAGTTTCATGCTTGCCCTCCAGTCAGGATGTTGCGCGCCGCGAAAAGTCGCGCAGCCGGAAACCCAGTGCAAACAGCGTGGCGAAGTAGGCACCTGCGCCCGCCAGAACGATCCACGTCAGGTTCAGGATGCGCGTCATCGTACCTGCGCGCAGCCAGTCGCCGGCAAGATCGGCGCTGACGTACAACACGCCGCCCATGACGGCCAGCGCGACCAGGATTTTCAGCCAGAAAGCGGTCCATCCGGGTGCCGGCAGGTAGGCGCCGATGCGCCGCAGGCCGCGATACAGCAGTGCGGCGTTGACCAGCGAAGCGAGACCGATCGACAGCGCCAGCCCGGCGTGCGCCAGCGGTTTGATGAAGGCGAGGTTCATCAGTTGCGTCAGCACCAGCACGCCGAGCGCGATTTTTACAGGCGTGCGGATATCCTGGCGTGAATAGAAGCCTGGCGCGAGCACTTTCACGAGGATCAGCCCCGTCAGGCCGACACTGTAGGCGACCAGTGCGTTGCGCGTCTGCAGCACATCGTGCGCCGTGAACTGGCCGTGGTGGAACAGCGTGGCCACCAGCGGCGTGGCGAGCAGGGCGAGCGCCAGTGCAGCCGGCAGCGTGAGCATCAGGGTCAGCCGCAGGCCCCAGTCGAGCAGGCCTGAAAATTCGCCGGCATTGCCGTCTGCATGGCTGCGCGACAGCGAAGGCAGCAGGATGGTACCCAGCGCCACGCCGAGCAGACCGGCCGGAAATTCCATCAGGCGATCGGCGTAATACAGCCACGACACCGATCCGCTTTCGAGGAAGGACGCGAAGATGGTGTTGATCAGCAGTGAAATCTGCGACACCGACACGCCGAGGATGGCCGGCAGCATCAACTTGAAAACACGCCGCACGCCGGGGTCCTGCAGATCGAGCCTGATGCGCGGCAGCATGCCGATGCGCATCAGTGCTGGCACCTGCAGCGCCAGCTGCAATACGCCACCGATGAATACCGCCCAGGCGAGCGCCAGCACAGGCGGATCGAAGAAGGGTGCCGCGAACAGGCTCATGCCGATGAAGCTCAGATTCAGCAGTACCGGTGTGAATGCCGGTATCGCGAAGCGGCTGAAGGTGTTCAGCACGCCGCCGGCCATGGCCACCAGCGACATGAAAAGGATGTAGGGAAAGGTGATGCGGGTCAGCATGACCGTCAGGTCGAATTTCTCGGCGTCGGCGGCGAAACCCGGGGCGGATATGTAGATCAGCCACGGCGCGCCGAGGATGCCGAGCAGCGTCACGCCGGTGACGATCAGCGCCAGCAGGGTCGCCACCCGATCGATCAGCGCCCGTGTATCGTCGGTGCCGCGCCGGTTGCGGTACTCGCCGAGAATGGGCACGAAGGCCTGCGAAAACGCACCTTCGGCGAACATGCGGCGCAACAGGTTGGGCAGACGGAAGGCGACGAAGAAGGCGTCGGTCGCGGCACCCGCACCGAAAGCACGTGCGATGAAGAAGTCGCGTACGAAGCCGAGGATGCGCGACAGCAGTGTCATGCTGCTGACGGTTGCGAGTGCGCGGAGCAGATTCATCGAAAGAAGGCGATGCCGGGTCAGCGCGCACCTTACCAGAGCGCGCAGCGCGAACGTGCCTGCCGGGAGCACGAACGGGGGCTTGCGCCGCACTGTGTGCTTATGTATATTCGCGTGTTTTCCCGAACACGAGTTCGCAACATGGCCAATTCAGCACAAGCACGCAAGCGCGCCCGTCAGGCAAACGTTCGTCGCGACCACAACACGAGCCAGCGCTCTGAACTGCGCACGGCGATCAAGAATGTCCGCAAGGCGATTCTCGCCGGCGACAAGCAGGCCGCGCAGGCGATCTTCCTGAAGGCTCAGACGACGATCGACAGCATCGCCGACAAGAACATCATTCACAAGAACAAGGCCGCTCGCCACAAGAGCCGCCTGTCCGGTGCGATCAAGTCGATGGCCGCAGCCGCCTGAGACTCGATACGAATGAAAAAGCCGACCTTCGGGTCGGCTTTTTTGTTTTCTCCGGCAGCATTTCCGGCGCAACCGTTTGAGGCGTCGGGCGGGTCCTCCGGATGATCAATCCGGAATTCATACGTGTCGTGGATTCCCGCGGTCACGCTCCGTCCGCATTCCGGACGACGCAGGCCCCTTGCGGCCATGCCCGTCAGGGCAGCGTGTCGCTGACCTGGTAGTCGACGCGCAAGCCGTTGTCGCGCGCGAAGTGCATCAGGAAGTTGTAAGCCAGCGGTTCGAGCTCATACAGCCGCGCATCGACGAAAACACACTTTTCCCCGGTGATCCAGCACCCCGGCCGCACAAATGGCGAGTAGCGCATCTTGCGCTGGCTTCCGAACGACGACATCACGCCGCACAGACGGTCGCACCAGTCGCTGGGTCGGAACGCCCTGCCATTCGCGGTGGCGCCGATGATGGTGAAACTGCGCGGAGCGCGGCCCCCGTCGCGCAACGCGTCATCGCCATGGCGTGTCGACAGGACTTCGTTTGCCGGTGAATCGGCAATCGATAAAGCTGCGGCTTCGAGATGCGGTACGGCGCTCATATCGGATTTACGGCCTGTGCAATGGAATTCTTGACCCGGGTCGCGGATGCGTGTGCCGGCAGGCAAAGCGAGTCAAACCAGAAATCCCTTAAAAAACAATCGGAACGAATTGTAAAGTTACCAACTAGTTTCTATACTCGCGCTATCTCCATGACGAGATTGCGATTTATGCTTAATTCACCCATGCGCGCTCACAAGGCAACGAAGCCTTCGACGGTGCGGTCTCAAGTAGCACGGTTCGGATTCAGCATTCGCACACGCAGTGGCGTGTTGATGGAGAACCTGAGCATTCCGGGTACGTCGGCAGACGATGCCGAGCGCAAGCTGAAACAGATCTACATGGGCTGCTCGGTGTTAGCACGCTTTGTGCCAGACTGAGGTCGGCGCGTCACATCTGCCGGTGATCCGTTTCGGATCAAGGCGCTAGCGATGCTGTCGTCCATTTCAGGCGGGTCGTGAAGCGGTGTGTCGCCTGCGCTCGTTGCTGCGCTGCAGTGACGATGTGCGCCGCACATGAAGGTCTGGCGCTACACAGCGTGACGGCTTTGCACTAAAATCTTGGCTTGATCAAGCACGGCGGCGCGAGCCGCCGTGCTTTTTTCGTTTTCCGTAGTGCGCCTGACGGCACACTCGCCACGCGGTCGCGGAGCTTTCGATGACGCATCTGATGAATACCTACGGCCGGCAGCCGGTCGCCTTCACGCACGGCAAGGGCGCGCGCCTGTATGACGACGCCGGGCGCGAGTATCTGGACGCGATGGCGGGCGTGGCGGTCAACACGCTGGGCCATGGCCACCCCGATCTGGTGCAGGCGATTTCCCGCCAGGCGGCCCAAATGATCCATTGTTCGAACCTCTACCGGGTGACCGCGCAGGAGGACCTGTCGGATCGTCTGGCCGCGCTGTCGGGCATGGACGAGGTGTTCTTCTGCAATTCCGGTTGCGAAGCCAACGAGGCCGCCATCAAGCTGGCACGCCTGTACGGTCATCAGCGCGGTGTCGAACTGCCGGGCATCATCGTCATGGAACACGCCTTCCACGGACGCACGCTGGCCACATTGTCGGCCACCGGCAACCGCAAGGTGCAGGCCGGGTTTGAGCCGCTGACGCCGGGGTTCTACCGGGTGCCGTTCAGTGACATCGCCGCCGTGAAGGCCATCGCCGAACACAACCGCAATGTGGTGGCCGTGCTTTTCGAGCCGGTTCAGGGCGAGGGCGGCATTCATCCCGCCGATCTGGCCTACGTGCGCGAGCTGCGCGAACTGTGCACCCAGCATCAATGGCTGATGATGGTCGACGAGGTGCAGAGCGGCGTTGGCCGGACTGGCAGCTGGTTCGCCTTTCAGCATGCAGGCATCGAGCCCGACGTGATGACGCTGGCAAAGGGCCTTGGCTCGGGTGTGCCGATCGGCGCCTGCCTCGCGCGCGGTCCGGCAGCCGGTGTGTTCAAGCCCGGCACGCACGGCTCGACCTTCGGTGGCAACCCCTTGGCCTGCGCCGCGGCGCTGACCACGCTGCATGTGGTCGAGCGCGATGGCTTGAGGGAAAACGCCGTACGTCAGGGCGATGCCATCCGCGCCGCCTTCAGCACGGCACTGGCTGACACCGCCGGCGTGAAGGACATTCGTGGCGTCGGCATGATGATCGGTGTCGAACTCGACCGGCCGTGCGGTGCGCTGGTCGCGCAGGCGCTCGAAGCGGGCGTGCTGATCAACGTCACGTCGGAGAGCACGATCCGTCTGGTGCCGCCGCTGATCTATTCCGATGCCGACAGCCAGGAACTGGTGCAGCGCCTGGCGCCCCTCATCCGCAACTTTCTCGCGGGCGCCCAGCTCGCCGCCTGACGATGACCCGACCCAGACACTTTCTTCAGCTGACCGACCTGTCGCGCGAAGAACTCGACCATGTCTTTGCCCGCACGCGCTGGATCAAGGACAAGTTCAAGCGCTACGAACAGTACTGGCCGCTGCAGGACCGCACGCTGGTGATGATTTTCGAAAAGCAGAGCACGCGCACGCGGCTGTCGTTCGAAGCCGGCATGCACCAGATGGGGGGCAGCGCCATCTACCTGAACACGCGTGATTCGCAGCTTGGACGCGGTGAGCCGGTGGAAGACGCGGCGCAGGTCATTTCGCGCATGTGCGACGTGGTCATGATCCGTACCTTCGAACAGACCATCATCGAGCGTTTCGCCGCCAACTCGCGGGTGCCGGTCATCAATGGTCTGACCAACGAATACCACCCGTGTCAGGTGCTGGCCGACATCTACACCTGGATCGAGCACCGCGGCGAGATTTCCGGCCGCACGGTGGCCTGGATCGGTGACTCGAACAATATGTGCCACACGTGGATGCAGGCGGCCGAGCTGTTCGACTTCAAGCTCAATGTTTCGACGCCGCCCGGCTACGAGGTGGAACCGGAGCGCGCCGGCGTGGGTACCGATCATCACGAATGTTTCGCCGACCCGATGGACGCCGCGCGCGGCGCTGATCTGGTCACCACCGACGTATGGACCTCGATGGGCTGGGAAGCGGAGAACGAGGCGCGCGCCGCGGCGTTCGCCGACTGGCAGGTCGACGCCGACATGATGAAGGCCGCGAAGCCGGATTCGCTGTTCATGCACTGCCTGCCGGCACATCGCGGCGAAGAGGTCAGCGCAGACGTGATCGACGGCCCGCATTCGGTGGTGTGGGAAGAAGCCGAAAACCGCCTGCACGCGCAGAAGGCGCTGATGGAATTCCTGCTGCTGGGCCGCGTGTCCGGCAGCTGAATCGACGAATCAACTGAAAGCGAAAGACGAAATACGATGAGTGGCACGATGAGTAGCGGCGACATCAAGAAAGTGGTCCTGGCCTATTCGGGCGGCCTGGACACCTCGGTCATCCTGAAGTGGCTGCAGGATGTGTACCAGTGCGAAATCGTGACCTTCACCGCCGATCTCGGCCAGGGTGAAGAGCTCGAACCGGCGCGCGCCAAGGCGATCAAGCTGGGCATCAAGCCGGAGAACATCTACATCGACGACCTGCGCGAGGAGTTCGTGCGCGACTTCGTGTTTCCGATGTTCCGTGCCAACACGATCTACGAGGGCGAATACCTGCTTGGCACCTCGATCGCGCGCCCGCTGATCGCCAAGCGCCTGATCGACATCGCCCGCGAAACGGGCGCCACCGCCATTTCGCACGGCGCGACCGGCAAGGGCAACGACCAGGTGCGTTTCGAGCTGGGTGCCTACGCCTTGATGCCGAACGTGAAGGTGATCGCACCGTGGCGCGAGTGGGATCTGCTGTCGCGCGAAAAGCTGCTCGCCTACGCCGAAACGCACGGCATACCGATCGAAATGAAGCACAAGCAGGGTGGCTCGCCGTATTCGATGGACGCCAATCTGCTGCACATCAGCTACGAAGGCCGTCATCTGGAAGATCCGTCCGCCGAGGCCGAAGAGTCGATGTGGCGCTGGACGGTGTCGCCGGAAGCGGCACCGGACGCGGCCGAATACCTCGACCTCGAATTCGAGCGCGGCGACCTGGTCAGCATCAACGGCACGCGCATGAAGGCGCACGAGCTTCTGGCTTCGCTGAACCAGATCGGTGGCAAGCACGGCATCGGCCGCCTCGACCTGGTCGAGAACCGCTACGTCGGCATGAAATCGCGCGGCTGCTACGAAACGCCGGGCGGCACCATCCTGCTGCGCGCCCACCGCGCCATCGAGTCGATCACGCTGGACCGCGAAGTCGCCCATCTGAAGGACGACCTGATGCCGCGCTACGCCAGCATCATCTACACCGGCTACTGGTGGAGCCCGGAGCGCCGCGCGCTGCAGGCGCTGATCGACCACACGCAGCAATCGGTCAATGGCTGGGTGCGGCTGAAGCTGTACAAGGGCAATGTCGTCGTCGTCGCGCGCGATTCGAAGACCGATTCGCTGTTCGATCCGACCATCGCCACCTTCGAGGACGACGCCGGTGCGTACGACCAGAAGGACGCGGCCGGTTTCATCAAGCTGAACGCGCTGCGCATGCGCATTGCCGCCAACGCGGCGATCAGGCGCGGCAAGTAAGTCTCCAGTCGCCTACCCACTTACAGGAACGGAAGCATGTCCCAGTTCGACAACGTGAATGTCGTCAAGAAGGCCAACGTCTATTTCGACGGCAAGTGCGTCAGCCACAGCATCCAGTTCGCCGACGGCACGAAGAAGTCGGTCGGCGTCATCCTGCCGGCCACGCTCACCTTCAACACCGGCGCACCGGAGATCATGGAAGGCGTGGCAGGCAGCTGCCGTGTGCGCCTGAAGGGTGAGACGGCGTGGAAGACCTACGGCGCAGGCGAGTCCTATGATGTGCCGGGCAACTCGTCATTCGACATCGAGGTCACCGGCGAGCCCTATCACTACGTCTGCCACTTCGGCTGAGCGGACACTTCCGGGAACCGACGCATGCCTTCCTTCGACATCAGTTCCGAAATCGACATGGTCGAACTGCGCAATGCGGTCGATCAGGCGAACAAGGAAATTGCCAACCGCTTCGACTTCAAGGGGTCGGATGCGCGCGTCGAGCAGGGTGACAAGCTGCTGACCCTGTTCGCCGACGACGACTTCAAGCTCGACCAGGTCTACGACGTGCTGCTGACCAAGTTCGCCAAGCGCAACATCGACGTACGTTCGATCGAGCGTGGCGACGCGCAGAAGATCAGCGGCAACAAGTCGAAGCAGGAGCTCAAGCTGAAGGTCGGCATCGAGAGCGAATCGGCCAAGAAGATCGTGCGCATCCTCAAGGACAGCAAGCTCAAGGTGCAGGGCAGCATCCAGGGCGAGGAAGTGCGCGTCACCGGCGCCAAGCGTGATGTGCTGCAGGACGCGATCGCACTGCTGCGCAAGCAGGTGACCGACATCCCGCTGCAGTTCGGCAATTTCCGCGACTGAGCGGCGCGCGCCCGCGCCCTCAGCCAGCGGCGCGGCTCAGTCCTTCAGACCTTCACTCCACTTGGCGTAGGCGCAGTCGGCCACTGCGTGCAGCGCCGTCACGCGCGCCTCGATGTCCTGTTGCATGCCTTCGGCCGACTGCACTGTCGGCTGAGCCGACGCTTCGCGGATTTCCTTCTGCCCGCCGACACACCACTCGCGGATCATCGCTTCGGTCATTTCGATGTGGCACTGCATCGCCAGATGCTTGCCGATCGCCCAGGCCTGATGGGTGCAGGCATCCGACGCCAGCAGATGGGTGGCACCGTCCGGCAGCGAAAAGGTTTCACCGTGCCAGTGAAACGACAGGAATCCCTCCCGGTCGCCGAACCACTCGCGCGCAGCCGTACCTTTGAGCGTCACGTCGCGCCAGCCGATCTCCTTGACCGGATTGGCGCCCACCGTGCCACCCAGCGCCTTCGACATCAGCTGCCCGCCCAGACAGTGACCGATGACCGGGATGTCGGCGTCCATTGCGCGGCGGATCAGCGCCAGCACCTCAGGTATCCAGGGCAACGGGTCGTTAACACTCATCGGGCCACCCATGAAACACAGGCCGGCAAATGCGGTCGGATCGTGCGGAACGACATCTCCGCGGTCGATGGCGATCACCTTGATGTCGCGGCCTATGCCTTTCATGTATGTTGCGATATGTCCTGGCCCCTCGGTCAGGCTGTGACGGAAAACTGCAATGGGCTTCATCAATAGACCTCCTGCGTACATTCTAGCGATGCTTCTGTCGCTGGCGGTCTGTTCCGCGCAGGCGGTCGACCTGTCGCTGGCCGGCGTGTTCGGCGGCAAGGCGGTGCTGGTGGTCGATGGCGGCGCGCCGCGTACGCTGGCCGTCGGTGCGCGGTCGCCGGAAGGCATCCGGTTGTTGTCGGTCGACCGCGACAGCGCATGGGTTGAAGTCGAGGGCCGGCGCGTGCAGCTGCGCATCGGCGAAAATGTCGCCTCCTCGCGCAGCAGCGATGCCGGCGCGGCCGCCATTCATCTGAACGCCGATTCACAGGGCCACTTCCTGTCCGATGGCGCGATCAACGGCACGCCTGTGCGCTTCCTGCTGGATACGGGCGCCACGGTCATCGCGCTCGGGCGCAGCGATGCGCTGCGCGCCAACATCCGCACCGCGTCCGCCCCGGTCATGACGGTGCAGACCGCCAATGGCGTGGTGCGCGCCTGGCGGGTCAAGCTGGCCAGCGTCAAACTGGGTGGCGTGACGCTGAGCAATATCGACGCGGCAGTGATGGAAGCCGACATGCCGCACGTGCTGCTGGGCATGAGCTTTCTGAACCGGATGGACATGCAGCGCACGGGCCAGATCATGACGCTGAGGCAGCGCTTCTGATGGATACGCCCGTGCTTTCTTCAGCCGGTTTCGATCCGCATGGTTTGCGCAGTCGCCTGCGCGCGCTGCAGCCGTGCCCGATCGACGAGCGCTTCGCCGGCTTTACGCCCGCCGCGGTGCTGGTGCCGGTGGTCATCGGTGGTGCCGAGCCGACGTTGCTGCTGACCCGGCGCAGCGCCCATCTTTATGATCACCCGGGCCAGATCGCCTTCCCGGGTGGCCGGGTCGACCCGGGTGATGTGTCGCCCGAAGCCACCGCGCTGCGCGAAGCGCAGGAAGAAATCGGTCTGGCAGCCGGACAGGTCGAGCTGCTCGGCCGCCTGCCCGACTACTTCATCACGGCGAGCGGATTCCGGGTGACGCCGGTGGTCGGCCTTCTGCATGCGCCGCTTGCGCTGCGACTCGATCCGTTCGAGGTCGCCGAAGCCTTCGAAACGCCGCTGTCCTTCCTGATCGATCCGTCCAACCGCAAGCGCGGCCGCATCGAGCACGAAGGCGTGATGCGTGAATACTGGGCCATGCCGTGGCAGGGCTACGACATCTGGGGGGCGACCGCCGGCATGATCATCAGTTTCGCCGAGCACCTGCTCGCCGACCATCCACTGCAACGGTGACAACGGGCTGTGTTGACATCTGGCCGCGGACGCCCGCCCGGCGCCGGATTCCGCGGTGTGCTATCGTCCGCAGGCTGGCACGGTAACTGACGCTTCTTCATGACTTGGCTGTCCCTCTTCGTCGCACTCCTGATCGAGCAATACAAACCGCTGTCCTACGAACGCGTAGTGGCGGGGCCGCTTGCCCGCTACGCCTTCTGGTTCGAACAGCGGCTCAATGCCGGTGAAGCGCGGCATGGCGTGATCGCCTGGGTGCTCGCAGTCGGCCTGCCGGTGTTTGCGGTGTGGTGTCTGTACCTCGTGCTGGTGTGGATCAACCCCTTGCTCGGTTGGGCACTCAATGTACTGGTGCTTTACGCCACCATGGGTTTCCGCCAGTTCAGTCATCATTTCGAGGCGATTGCCGACGCCCTGCGCGCCGACGATCCGGACACTGCGCGGCGCGAGCTGTCGGACTGGCTGCAGCGCAATACCGACCGGCTGAAGACCGAGGAAATCGCCCGTCTGTCCATCGAGCAGGGCATCCTCGCGGCGCACCGGCACGTGCTGGCGCCGCTTGCGCTGTTCGCCCTGCTGCCCGGGCCGACCGGGCCGCTGCTGTATCGCCTGACCGAACGCCTGTCGTGGTCGTGGGCGCGGCGGGAAAACATCGAATTCGGTGCGTTCGGCCGCTTCGCGCGCCGCATGTACGAATGGCTGGACTGGGTACCTGTGCGCATGACCGCCGCCACGTTCGCCATCGTCGGCGATTTTGAGGATGCGGTGCATTGCTGGCGTACGCAGGCGGCAAAGTGGCCTGAACAGGCGGCCGGCATCCTGCTGGCCAGTGGTGCAGGCGCACTGGGCGTCAAGCTCGGTGCGCCGCTGTTCGAGCTGGGCGAGGTGGCTGACCGGCCCGAACTGGGCATGGGCAACGACGCCGATGTTGATCTGATGCAAAGCGCGATTGGCCTCGTCTGGCGCACACTGGTGTTCTGTCTGATCCTGCTTGGCTTGCTGACGCTGGCCGGCTATATCGGAAACTGATTCGAAACGTGTTCGGAAACTGATTTCATGGGAGGTTGTGGCGATGGCTGACAAGAGAGAAGTGGTGATCGTGGGTGCAGCGCGTACGCCGATCGGTGCCTACGGCGGTTCGCTGAAGGATTTCACGGCATGTGATCTGGGCGCGCATGTCGTCAAGGCCGCCTTCGCGCGCGCCGGTGTCGATGCCAAGGAAGCGCAGCATCTGGTGTTCGGCAACGTGATCCACACCGAAGCGCGTGACATGTACGTGTCGCGCGTCGTCGCACTCAATGCCGGCATGGCCCAGGAATCCTGCGCAATGGGCGTCAACCGCCTGTGCGGTTCCGGCTTCCAGGCCATCGTGTCGGCCGCCAATGCCATCCAGCTCGGCGACGCCGAATGTGCGGTCGGCGGTGGCGTCGAAACCATGAGCCGCGGCGGCTACCTGATGCCGGCTGCGCGCTGGGGCGCCCGCATGAACGACACCAAGATGATCGACATGATGGTCGGCGCACTGACCGATCCCTTCGAGACGACGCACATGGGCATCACGGCCGAGAACATCGCCAGCCAGTTCGGTTTCGGTCGCGAAGATCAGGACGCGTTCGCCGTCGAATCGCACCGCCGCGCGGCGGCCGCAACTGATGCCGGCCATTTCAAGTCGCAGATTGCGCCGCTTGAAGTGCAGACCAAGAAGGGTACGACGGTCATCGACACCGACGAACATTTCCGTCGTGACGCCACGATCGAAGGCATGGCCAAGCTGCGCCCGGTGTTCAAGAAGGACGGCTCGGTGACGGCCGGCAACGCCTCGGGCATCAACGACGGCGCGGCCGCCATCGTCATGATGGAAGCGGGTGCCGCGGCGCGCGCCGGTGCCAGGCCGCTGGCCCGCCTGGTGTCCTATGCGGTCGCCGGCGTTGCGCCCAGCATCATGGGCACAGGCCCGATTCCTGCAGTCAAGCTGGCGCTCGCGCGCGCCGGCCTGAAGGCGTCCGATCTCGACGTGATCGAATCGAACGAGGCCTTTGCGGTGCAGGCAATGTGCGTGACGCGCGAACTCGGTCTCGATCCGGCCAAGGTGAATGTCAATGGCGGCGCAGTGGGTCTCGGTCATCCGGTCGGTGCCACCGGCGCCGTCCTGACCGTCAAGTGCCTGTACGAACTGCAGCGCACGGGCGGTCGCTATGGCCTGATCACGATGTGCATCGGCGGCGGGCAGGGCATTGCCGGCATCATCGAACGCATCTGAGCACGTGCGGCTTCAACACTCCGGAACGCCCCGCACCTTGCGGGGCGTTTTGTTTTGCAGCTCTGCACCAGATGAATCCGGTTGCCGCACCGATGTGGTGCAAAAACCCATTCGAGGCAGGGGTTTTCAAGTATCGACGCGGCTTTGGGGCATGGCACATTTCTCGCTGTGCTCCGGATGAAGTCAGCACAAGCGCCACATCACCACCGAGACAACATGATCATGGCAAATCCGTCGTCGATCTATGACGAAATGAACAGTGCCGACGGCACGGTGCGCAGTCACTACGCCGGATACAAGAAGTGGCTTGCGGAAACGCCCCCCGAGCGCATTGCCCAGAAGCGTGCCGAAGCCGACCTCGTCTTTCACCGCGTCGGCATCACCTTCGCCGTCTATGGCGAAGAGTCCGGCAAGGAACGCCTGATCCCGTTCGACATCGTGCCGCGCATCATTCCGGCGCAGGAGTGGAAGCAGCTCGCGGCCGGCCTGCGCCAGCGGGTCAAGGCGCTGAACATGTTCCTGAATGACGTCTACCACGACCAGGAAATCATCAAGGCCGGTCACGTGCCGGCCGAACAGATCCTGTCGAACAGTCAGTACCGCCCTGAAATGCAGGGCGTCGATGTGCCCGGCGGCATCTATGCCCACATCGCCGGGGTCGACGTGGTGCGTGCCGGTGCAGGCGAGTTCTACGTGCTGGAAGACAATCTGCGCGTGCCCTCCGGCGTGTCCTACATGCTGGAAGACCGGCGCATGATGATGCGGCTGTTCCCGGAGCTGTTCTCGCGCTACCGCGTGGCGCCGGTCGAACACTATCCGGACATGCTGCTGACCAATCTGCGCGCGGTCGCGCCGGCCGGGGTCATCGATCCGACGGTCGTCGTGCTCACACCGGGCGCCTACAATTCGGCCTACTTCGAGCACGCCTTCCTCGCCCAGCAGATGGGCGTCGAACTGGTCGAGGGGCAGGACCTGTTCGTGCGTGACGAGCACCTGTACATGCGCACCACGCAGGGACCGCAGCGGGTGGATGTGATCTATCGCCGCATCGACGACGACTTCCTCGATCCGCTCGCCTTCCGGCCCGATTCCATGCTTGGCGTGCCGGGGCTGCTTCAGGTCTATCGCGACGGACATGTCACGCTGGCCAATGCGATCGGTACCGGCGTGGCCGACGACAAGTCGATCTATCCCTATGTGCCGGACATGATCCGCTTCTATCTTGGCGAACAACCGCTGCTGAACAATGTGCCGACCTTCATGTGCCGCAAGCCGGACGATCTGGCTTACGTGCTGTCCCACCTGGACGAACTGGTCGTCAAGGAGACGCACGGCGCAGGCGGCTACGGCATGCTGATCGGCCCGCGTGCCACGAAGGAGGAGATCGAACGCTTCCGGCAGCTCATCATCGACACGCCGGATCGCTACATCGCCCAGCCCACGCTCGCGCTGTCCGCGTGCCCGACCTTCGTCGATGCCGGCATCGCGCCGCGCCACATCGACCTGCGTCCGTTCGTGCTGTCGGGCAAGGACATCAACATGGTTCCGGGCGGCCTGACCCGCGTGGCACTGCGCGAAGGATCGCTGGTGGTGAATTCCTCGCAGGGCGGCGGCACCAAGGACACCTGGATACTGGAAATCTGACATGCTGAGCCGTACCGCAGATCACCTCTACTGGATGGCGCGCTACATCGAGCGCGCCGAAAACGTCGCCCGCATGCTGGACGTGAATTACCGCATGTCCATGGTGCCGCAGGCCGAAGGCGGCATCGACGCCGGCTGGGGGGCGACCCTGTCGATCACCGGTCTGGAAGACGCCTTCCGCGCCAAGCACAGTGCGGCCACGATGGAATCGGTGCTCGAATTCATGGTGTTCGACGGCACCAATTCGTCGTCGATCATGAGCTGCCTGCGCATGGCGCGCGAGAACGCCCACGCGGTGCGCGGCACCATCACGTCGGAAATGTGGGAAACCACCAACGACACCTGGCTCAAGATGCGTGACTACCCGCGCTGGAAACTCGCCGGCAGCGAAATCGGCGAATTCTTCGAGTGGGTCAAGTTCCGCTCGCACCTGTCGCGCGGCGTCACCTTGGGCACCATGCTGCGCGACGAGGCGTTTCACTTCATCCGCCTTGGCACCTTCCTCGAACGGGCCGACGCGACCGCGCGCTTCATCGACGTGAAGTACCACATGCTGGTCGACGGCGCGGCGCCGCCCGATACCGCCGCCGATTACTACCAGTGGAGCGCGCTGCTGCGCTCGGTGTCGGCATTCGAGGTGTATCGCAAGGTCTACCGCGATCTGATCACGCCGGTCAAGGTCGCCGAACTGCTGATCCTGAATGACCAGATGCCGCGCTCGCTGCGCACCAGCATGGTCGAGGTGTTCGAAAACCTGAATGCGCTGTCGAACTACCGTTCGAGCGAAACCGAAAGACGTGCCGGCGAATTGCAGGCCAGCCTGAAGTTCGGCCGCATCGAGGATGTGTTCGCGCGTGGCCTGCACGAATACCTGACGCAGTTCATCGTACGTGTCATCGATCTGGGCAACCGGGTGTCCGAAGACTTCCTGGTGCCGATGTCGTCAAGTTGATCACCTCTCGGGGGGCGGGCCTGCGTCCGTCCCGCCCTCCGAGGGGGCCAAGTCGTCCCGGGGCGGGCCGGCGACGACCTGTCTGCTGAAATCAGAGGAGATAACCATGCTGCTCGACATCCGCCACGAAACCACGCTGCGCTACACGCGGCCGGTGCAGTACAGCATCCAGCAACTGCGACTGACGCCGCGCGAGGATTCGACCCAGCGGGCGCTGGCCTGGAAGGTTCAGGCGCCGGGCAGCGCACGCCGCTCGATCGATGCGCATGGCAATGTCGGCCACCTGCTGACACTGGACCGCCCGCACAGCGAGTTGTCCATTCTGGTCAGCGGGACGGTTCGCATGACCGACGATGCGGCGTGGATGCCGCGCGATGCGGGCACGCTGTCGCCCCTGTCCTATCTGGCGACCAGCCGACTGACCGAAAGCGACGAGCAGGCGCATGCGATGGCGGCCACCCATCTTCGCGCGCGACGCGACACCGTGGGCGAACTGCTCGATCTGAGCGGCGCGGTATGCGGGGCGGTGCGCCACCAACCTGAATGCGTGCCGCCGGCCGGTGCCGCCAGTGCATTCGAAGCCGGGCGCGGCTGCGGCGCCGACATCGCGCATGCCTTCATCGCCTGCTGTCGTGCCGCCGGCCTGCCGGCGCGGTTCGTCAGCGGCTATCTGGTCGATGCCGCCGGGGAATGGGCTGCGCCGCACACCTGGGTCGATGTCTGGCTGGCCAGTGGCCCGGCTGCCGGTGGCGAGGCCGGCTGGGTCAGTGTCGATGTGCTCGAACGGTCGCTGGCCGGGCAGGGCTACTGCCGGCTGGCGGTCGGTCGCGATCATCTGGACGCCTGCCCGGTGCGTCTGAGCGACACCGCTGACCATGCCGTGATGACGGTGACGCGGGTGTCCGTACACCGCCACTGAGCGGGCAGGTTCGCCCGGCTGTGGCTTTTCGGGCCGCACTGCGCACAGGCCCGCCGACACGGATAACATGCCTCTCCCACACCTGCCGGAACTTCTGCCATGACTTACTGCGTGGGCATGCTGCTCGACGCCGGGCTGGTCTGCCTGTCCGATTCCCGTACCAATGCGGGGGTCGATCACATCAATACCTTCCGCAAGATGAATGTATTCGAGCGCGCGGGCGAACGCGTGCTCGTGCTGATGAGCGCCGGCAATCTCGCGGTCACGCAGACGCTGGTGAGCCTGTTGCGCGAGCGCCTGACCACCGACGGCCCGAACCTGCACACCGTGGCGAACCTGTTCGAAGCGGCCCGCCATGTCGGCGACTGCCTGCGCGAGGTATATGCCCGCGACGCCGATGCCCTGCAGGAATTCGGCATCGAATTCAACGCGTCCTTCATCCTCGGCGGTCAGATACTGGGTGAGGTGCCGCGGCTGTTCCAGATCTATTCTGCAGGCAATTTCATCGAGGCGACACGCGACACGCCTTACTTCCAGATCGGCGAGGCCAAGTACGGAAAGCCCATCATCGATCGCGTCATCCGCCCGGAAACCTTGCTCGACGATGCGGCCAAGTGCGCGCTGATCTCGATGGATTCGACCATACGGTCCAACCTGTCGGTCGGACTGCCGCTCGACCTGCTGGTGCTGCGGCGCGACGGGCTCAAGGTGTGCTCCAGCCTGCGCATCGACGCCGACAACGCCTACTTCGAAATGATCCGCAGCCGCTGGGGCGAAAGCCTGCGCGAGGCCTTCCACGCGCTGCCCTCGCCGGACTGGATACCGGGCTGATAGCGCTCGGGGCCCGGTGCGCTGCGTGGCGGCGCGCGTTGCGCCGTACAGGTCCGTTGTCCTTTCGGGCATTTTCGCCGGTCCGCCCGCAAAGCTAAAGGTTCCCGCAAGGCCGTCGTTAATCCGGATTCCAACCACGAACCTGTCCGGAGCATGTTCGCTCGAGCCGACTGGCATTGCGCACGCGCAGCCGATGTGTGCGTCACGCCGCGCACCCTGGTGCCCCGGGGGTTGCGAGGTGTTCTGTACGTCCTGCTGTGTCTGATCGCTTCAGGCTTCGCATGCGTGACGGCAGCGCGCGCGGCTGACCTCCCTTCCATCGCGTTGCACTACGGCAAGCAGGCGCCTCTGGCTTCGCTGAAGGCGTTCGACATTGCGGTGGTCGAGCCTGACCACGGTTTCGACCCGGTCGCCTACCGTGCCGGCAAGGCTGAAGGGGCCGGCAGCGAACTGTTCGCCTATGTCAGCGTTGGCGAAGTGCATCCGTCGCGCGGCTACGCCTCGCGCATCCCGGCGCCATGGCGCATCGGCAGCAATACCGACTGGCAGTCCATCGTGATCGATCAGGCGCAGCCGGACTGGCCGGCCTTTTTCGCCGAACAGGTCATTGCACCCCTGTGGGCGCGCGGCTACCGCGGCTTCTTTCTGGACACGCTGGATTCCTACCACCTGGTGAAGAACGCTGACGTGGCGGCGCAGCAGGCCGGTCTGGTGGCGGTGATCCGCCTGATGCGCACGCGCTTTCCGGGCATCCGCCTCATCATGAACCGCGGCTTCGAACTGCTGCCCGCGCTGCGGGGCGAGGTGTTTGCCGTGGCGGCCGAATCCCTCTATCGCGGCTGGGACGCGAAGAAGAAGCGCTATGTCGAGGTGTCGCAGGCGGATCGCGACTGGTTGCTGGGCCAGTTGGCCGCGGCGCGTGACCAGTACGGCGCCACGGTGCTGGCGATCGACTACGTGGCGCCGACCGACCGCGCGCTGGCGCGCGCGACGGCCCAACGCATCCTGTCGCACGGCATCGTGCCCTACGTCACCGATGCCGCGCTCGAAACCACCGGCGTCGGCCTGATCGAAGTGCTGCCGCGCAAGGTGATGTTTCTCTACAACGCCCGTGAATCGACCCGCATCAATGCGTCGAATGCACACCGCTACGCCGAAATGCCGGTCAATCACATGGGTTACGTGGCGGAGTATGTCGACGTCAACGGCAGTCTGCCGGAGGGGGTCTCCGCCGGCGACTACGCCGGCGTCGTCGCCTGGTTCGACGGCTATGTTCCGCCGGATCGCACCGGCGCGCTGTCGAACTGGCTGGCTGCGCGCATCGCCGACGGCACGCGGGTTGCGGTATTCGGCAGTTTCGGGTTCCAGCCGGCAGGCAGCTTCGTTCGCGCAGCAGGGCTCGACGACGCGGCCCCAGCGAAAGGCGCGCTGAAGGTCGTCACCGCCGATGCGCTGATCGGCTACGAGTCGCCGGCGCTTCCGGAGCGACGGGGCGTTGAGCCGATACGGGTGTCGGCGCCCGGCGCACGGACGCTGCTGCGCCTGTCGGATGCGAACGGCACGCACTACGACGCGGCTGCCTTCACCGCGTGGGGTGGCTATGTAATGAATCCTTTTGTCGTGCGCGTGCTCCCGGGCGAGGACGAACAGTCGCGCTGGATCGTCGAACCCTTTGCCTTCATCCGTCAGGCGCTGGCGCTGCCTGCGCTGCCGGTTGCCGACACCACGACGGCCGCCGGCCGCCGCATGTTCTTCGCCCACATCGATGGCGACGGCTTTCCTTCACGCGCCGAAATGCCGGGCCGCCGTCTGGCCGCGGAAGTGCTGCTCGACGACGTGCTCAAGCGCTATGCGGTGCCGCATGCGATGTCGGTCATCGAGGTCGAAACCAGCCCGCAGGGTGCGTACCCGAAAGAGTCGCCGCTGATGGAAGACGTGGCGCGTCGCATGTTCGCGCTGCCGCACGTCGAAATCGCGTCGCACAGCTACACGCACCCGTTCTTCTGGGACAGCGTCGAGCGCGGTGAAGTGCGCGAGTCGCTGCAGGGCTATTCACTGGCGCCCAAGGGCTATGTGCCGAGCCTGCAGCGCGAGATTCTGGGCTCGAGCGAATACATCCGCAGCCGTCTGGCACCGCCTGGCAAACCGGTCGGGTTGATGTTGTGGACCGGCGATGCGTCACCGACCGAAGCTGCGCTGGATATCGTCGACGCCGCCGGCATGGTGCAGATGAATGGCGGCTACACGGTGGCCACCCGCAACTACGCCAGTCTGGCTGCGGTGTCCGCGCTGGGCTCCTGGCAGGGGCGGCGCTTCCACGTGCATGCGCCGATCATGAACGAGAACGTCTACACGAACTTGTGGACCGGCCCGTTCTACGGCTTCGAGCGCGTCATCGAAACTTTCGACTACACCGGCGCGCCGCGCCGCCTGAAGCCGATCAACATCTACTACCACACGTACTCTGCCAGCAAGCGGGCGGCGCTCGACGCGCTGCACAAGGTGTATCGCCATGCGCTGGCGCAGCAGATCCACCCGGTCTTTCCGAGCGAGTACGTGCGCATCGCGATGAACTTCAACGACCTGGTGCTGGCGCGCTCGCTGGACGGGCAGCGCTACCTGGTGCGCAATGCGCCGCATCTGCGCACGCTGCGCCTGCCGGCCGAACTGGGTTATCCGGATCTCGCCGCAGCGTCCGGCGTGGCGGGCTTCAACGCCGGACCGGAAGGCCGCTATCTGCATCTGGCCGCCGATCAGGCGAGCTTCGGTCTGCAGCCGACGGCGCCGGTGGCCCCCGCACTGTCGAGCAGCAACGGCCGCATCGCCGCCATGACGCGCGATGCAGACCGGCTGGTGCTGGACCTGCGGGCTCACGTTCCTCTTGAATTCGTGCTCGCGAACATCGACCACTGCACCGCCAGCGCGGATGGCAAGGCGCTCACGCCCTACCGTCGTGAGGCAGCACTTTCACACTTCAAACTGACCGCGCATGCTGCGACGATCGAGTTACGCTGCCGCCTCGCTTGAGCGGCCGCGGCTGGTCGCGCCGCATGTGCTGCTGGGCATTGCGCTGCTGGTGGCGCTGCTGCTGGTCGTGCTCTATCCGTATCGCGAACTGGTGCAATACACGCTGAACGCGACCCGTGGCGACACGCTGACCATCGCCTATCTGCGCAATCTGCTGCGCACCGATCCCGACAATCCCGAACTGCGCCTGGCGCTGGTGCGACAGGCGCTGGCGCGGCGCGACTACGACGGTGCGCGCCTTGCGCTGGCGCCGCTGCTGTCCGGCACGCCAGCCGGCGCCGCTGGCACCGAGGCGCGCTGGGTCGAATGGACGGTGTTCGAAAGCGAGCTGCTGGCCAGCCTGCCGGGTTCTGCGCGGCGCGCCGAACTCGAGGCGGCCCTGCCCGAAAAATTGCGCCGCACCGTGCTGATCGATGGCCTGACCGACCAGAACCGCATGGCGCTGGTCGAACGCGCGCTGTCCTGGGGGCAGGCGGTGCTGGCGCTGGAACTGCTGTCGGGTTTCACGCGCGAAGGTGTGCGGCCCGACCCGCGCATCTATCGCGAGGCGGCGAAGGAACTGCTCGGCCACGGCGAGTACCGGAGCGCCGCGAAAATCCTGCTGCTGCTGCGTGCCGCCGAACCGGACGCCGCAACGCGCCGCCAGCTCTATCTGCAGGCCATCCGCATCCTGCAGTCGGGCAATCTGCTGGCGCTCGCGCTCGAGACGGCCGAACGCGAACTGGGCGAACTGTCGGGCGACACCGAAGTGCTGTACTACCTGGTCACGCTGGCGCGCGCCGCCAACCGTCCTGACGCGGCAGCGCGCTTTGCGCGCGCCATGTTGAAGCTGTCGCTGCAGCAGCAATGGCGCCGCACGCTGCTGGCGCAGTCAGGCTTCGATGCGCGGCCCTGGCGGGTGGCGACGAATGGCGTACCCGATCTGCCGTTCGATGACCGCATCTACACGCTCGGTTTCGAGGCCTTTCTCGGCAACCGCCAGCTCGATGACGCGCAACGCGTCGCCGCATCGGCGGTGCGCCAGGCGCCCGACAGCCTGGTCTGGCGCGAGCGTCTGGCCACGTCGTCGGAGTGGGCCGGCAAGCCACAGGAGGGACTGGATCAGTGGCTGGTCATCGCCCGGCGCACCGGCCGCGAAGACGCGTGGGACGCCGTACTGAGGCTCGCGCCCGGCCTGCTGGACGACGAAGCCCTGCTGGCCGGCCTGCGTCACCGCATCGCACGACAACCCGGCGACAGCCGCCTGCTGAGCGCCATCATCGCCACCTATGAACGGCTCGGCAAACCGCGCGAGGGCATCGAATTCCTGCAGGGTGTGGGCGGGGCAAACCCACCGCAGCCGGTGCTGGTTGCGCTGGCCGATCTGGCGGAGCGCGCAGCCGACATCGATCTCGCACTGGCCACGCTGGCGCGCATCGATGCCACCGCCGCGCCGGAGGTGCGCCGCACGTCGCGCCGGGCGGCGCTGCTGATTTCGCGCAACCGCTTCGATGAAGCGATGGCGGCGCTCGAAGCGGTTCGCCCGGCAGCCACCGAAGCTGATCGCGATTACTGGCGGCTCTATGGGTCGCTGGCCCAGCTGCTGCAGGACGATGACCGGGCGCGCGACGCGCTGGCCCGCATCACGCGCTTCGACGATGCCGAGGTGTCGGAGCTGCAGGATCTGGTCGAACTGCTGCTGGATGTCGCACCGCTGCAGGCGGCGCGCGAAGCCGAGCGCGGCTGGCGCCTCCATGGCGATCGCGTGTGGCTGATGCGCACGCTGGATCTGTATGTATTCACCGGTCGGCCGCAGGACATCGGCCGCATCATCGGCGAGCTGTCGGACACCCAGCGGCGCGATGCCGAACAGCTTCCGCTGTTCCTGCAGATCCGCGCGCGCTGGCATCAGGCGGCCGGCCGCAAGGCACAGGCGCTGGATGACTTCAGCGCCGCGCTGGCGATCGACCCGGGCTCGGTCGAGGTGCGCTCCGCGCTGCTGTGGCTGTTCATCGACGGCAACGACACGCTGGCGCTGCGCGAACTGCTGGCGCGCCACGAACAGGCGTGGGCGCGCGAGCCCTTGCTGCATGACGCGCTGGCGGCGTCCTGGCAGGCGCTGTCGCGCCCGCAGACTGCGCTCGAACGCTATCTGCTGCCGCGCATCGGCGCGCAGCGCGGCGACTTCCTGTGGATGATGAATGTCGCCGATGCGCTGGAACAGAATCAGGAAACCGAGCGCGCCTGGCGGCTGCGCGAGCAGCTGTGGCGCGCCGAGCGGCCGAAGCTGCGGGTGCTCGCCGCCGACGACATCGCACAGCTGCAGCGGCTGGCGCGTGTGCGGCTCGCGCGTGCCCAGCAACCGGGCGACGCGTCGCATGCGCTGCTGCGCGAAGTGCTGCGGCTCGACCGCGCGCCCGACGGCGAATGGCTGCCGGCGGCGAAGGAACTGGCGCTTTCATGGTTCATCGATCACGGCGAGTACGAGGCGGTGCGCGGCTTTCTGTGGCACCAGTACGGTCGCGCGCTGAACCGTCCGCTGTGGGCCGACATCACCGCCGCGCTCGGTCAGGGCGACGTCGCGGCGGTGGGCGCGCTGCTCGAGCAGTGGGACGAACGCCTGCCGCGCTACGACCGCGTCAACAGCGCGCGTCTGGTCGGTGATGTGCGGCGTGCCCAGACGGCCGCCTTCGAAACGATGGACGCGCAGCGCGATGACGCGCCGCTGCACCTGCAGCTGAGCGACGCCCTGCTCGACTACGCCGACCGCTTCGACCTCGACATCGCCCAGCGCGAACTGGCCGGCATCGACGAACGCCAGCAGTCGGCCACACTCGACATCGGTGTCGCGCCAGACCTGCGGTTCAGCGTCGAATTCGGCTCGATCACGCGCGGCCGCGGCGACAACGTCGACTACTCGGCAGTACCCGACGAACGCGAATACCTGCTCGGCCGGCTGGCCTGGGCGCACGACGATGGCGTGACCCGCATCACCGTCGGCCAGCGCGACGGCTTCGAAACGATTCATCCGTTCGCCATCGAGCGCGAACAGCGCATCGACCGTCGCCTGTCCGGGTCGCTGGGCATCGGCCTGAACATGCCGGCCACCGAAAACCTGGGTCTGCGCGTCGCCGGCATGCGCGATCAGGTCGAACTGCGCGGCACCTATCGCGTGTCGCGCTACGACCGCGTCGGCCTGCAGCTGTCGCGCTACCGCTATCAGGCGCAGAACGATCTCGACATCGGCCGCGGCCGGCTGTGGCAGGCGGAATATGTGCACTCGATCCGTACCGAACTGCCCGATCTTGAAGTCAGCGCCTATGTGGCGGGTTACCGCTTCAATCCGTCCGACATTGATCTTGCCGATGCGCGTGCCGTAGACATCAAGAACCGGCTGTTCTTCGCCAGTGCGTCCGACGCCACCGCGCTGCGGCCACAAAGTTTCAACCTGCACGGCGTGCGACTGACCCACAACGTGCGGCTGGCGCGCGACTACACGAAGGCGCTGCGCCCTTTCGGCTCGGTCGGCGTGCTCAACAACAGCGTGTCGGGGGCCGGTTACGACGTGGCCCTCGGGCTGGCCGGCAGCGTGCTCGGCACCGATCATTTTTCGCTGTCCTGGCGACAGAACAAGGGCGGTGGCGGGCTGTTCGCGCGTACCACCGAATTTGCGCTTCACTACCGGCTGTTCTTCTGACGGCCGCCTTTCTAGAACAGGGAGATACACCATGACCCGCCTGATCCACCGCACTCTGGGCCTGCTGGCCGTCGTCACGCTGCTCGGCGGCTGCGCCGTCATCGACCACTCGCCGCCGTCCGGCGCCGACAAGAGCGCCGCCTGGGTGGTGCTGCCGTTCGCCAACGCGACCGAAACGCCGTTCGCCGGCCAGCGCGCCGAAAGCGTCACCGAAGGCCTGCTGCGTTCGCTCGGCGTGGCCAACCTGAAGCGCTACCCGGCCAGCCTGCAGAACGACAACCTGTTCGAATCGGGCAAGCCGAAGGACGCCGACAAGGCGATGGACTGGGCGAAGGAGCAGGGCGCGCGCTATGCGGTCACCGGCACCGTCGACGAGTGGCGCTACAAGGTCGGCGTCGATGGCGAGCCGGCGGTGGGCGTGGCGCTGCAGATCGTCGAGATCGACGGCGGCAAGGTGGTGTGGAGCGGCGTCGGCGGCAAGAGCGGCTGGAGCCGCGAATCGCTGTCCGGCGTGGCGCAGGAACTGATCAAGTCGCTGCTCGTGCCGGCCCTGAAGTAAATGAATCCGCGCGCGCCCGGCGAGAAGCCGGTCATCCGCCGCGTCGATGAGCCGCTGCTCCGGCGCATCATCGACCGCTTCACGCCGACCGGTTCCGGGGCCGGCGCATCGGCGCTGACCGAAACCCTGGTGCTGCCGGTGCTGGCAGTCGCACTGGCGTTCTGGCTGAATCCGCTCGACCCCTTCTTCCTGCGCTCGCAGTTCGCCTGGGTGTGGCTGGGTCCGGTGCTGGTGGCGCTGCGCTACGGACCGCTCCCGGGTCTGGTCGGCAGCGCCATCGTGTTCGGCGCCTGGTTCGTATTCGGCGAGCTGGGCGTGGCGCTGGGCGAACTGCCCAAACTATATTTCCTCGGCTGGCTGATCACGGTGATGATCTGCGGCGAGTTTTCGTCGCTGTGGCGCGGCCGCGTGCGACGCGCCGAAAGCGTGCAGGCGTATCTCGAACAGCGGCTCGAATACCTGACGCACCAGCACTATCTGCTGCGCCTGTCGCATGACCGGCTGGAGCAGGACCTCATTTCGCGCCCGGTGTCGATGCGCGATGCGCTGGTCAGTCTGCGCGGTCTGGCGTCGGCGCCGGCGGCCGCGGGGACTTCGCTGCCCGGTGCGGCCGAACTGCTGCGGCTGGTGTCCCAGTATTGCCAGATCGAACGCGCCGCGCTGCTGCAGATTGATCAGGACGGCCATGCGGTCGGTGCTGCGCCGGTTCATCTGGGTGCGCCGTTCGACATCGACATGGCGGATCCGCTGGTCGGCTATGCCTGCGAACGGCGCCGCCTTGCCCACATCGCGCTCGACGGCGAACGCGCGCTGAGCGGCTCGCGCTACCTGGTCGTGGCGCCGCTGACCGACATGAGCGGCGACATGCGCGCGCTGCTGGTGGTCGACGGCATGCCGTTCTTCGCGCTGCACGACGAAACGCTGCAGATGCTCAACCTGCTGCTCGGCTACTACGCTGACGGCCTGTCGGCGAGCGAACTGGCGGCACCGATCCGCGCGGTACACCCGGACTGCCCGCCCGACTTCGCCTTCGAACTGGCGCGCATGTGGCGCGTGCGGGTCGAATCCGGGGTGGCCAGCGCGCTGGTCACGCTCGATTTTCCGGCTGCTGCGCCGGAAGACGATCTGGCGCTGCAGGTCAGCCGCATCCAGCGCTCGCTCGACGTGGTCTGGCTGGTGCGCAGCGACACCGGTTCGCAATTGATCACGCTGATGCCGCTTGCCGGCAGCGCGGCGGTCGAAGGCTATCTGGCGCGCATCGATGCCTGGCTGGCGCAGCACCGCAGCGGCGGACTGGATGCGAGCGGCGTGGGCAGCCGCATCCACCTGATCGATACCGTGGAACCGCTGACGCTGCTCGAACGGCTGCTGAAAGGTCGCCATGGGCGCTAGCAAATTCGGCCTGATGGCCCTGCTGACCGAGCTCGGCGCCCTGCAGGCCCTGCTTGTGGTCGAGCATGCCGATCAGGCATTGCTGGCCTACCTGGCGATTCATGCGCCGGCCAGCGGCCTGCTTGCGCTGGCGGTCTACACCCTGATCCCGGCGCGGCAGTCGAAGCCACGCGCCAGCGTGCTGGCGCTGCTGTTCAGCTGCATCTTCTTCGTGCCGCTGCTCGGCTTCGTCGGTGTGGTCATCGGCGCGCTGCTGCGCCACCTGTTGCCCAGGTTGCGCGCGCCGCAGCGCTTCACCGCGGTGCGCCTGCCCGATCTCGACACGCACGAAAGCAGCGAAAAGTCGTCCGCCGGATTCCGACAGGCCGGCGTGCGCCAGTTCCTGAAGAACGAGCGTGCGCCGGTGCCGCAGCGCCTGCGAGCGATGGTGGCGCTGTCGCACGCGCCGTCGCGCATCGGCTCGCCGGTGCTGCGCGAACTGCTGGGCGATGCCGAAGACGATCTGCGCCTGCTCGCCTATGGCCTGCTCGACGGACGCGAGAAGCAGCTCAACGCCTCCATCCACGATGCGCGCCAGCGCCTCGCGGCCAGCCGCGATGTCGCGGAACGCAGCACGGTGGCGCATCAGCTCGCCGCGCTGTACTGGGAACTCATCTATCAGGGACTGGTGCAGGGCGACCTGCTGGACTACGCGGTCGGTGAAGCGCTGCGCCACACCGAAACCGCGCTGCAGGGGCTGACCGATGACCCGGCGCTGCACCTCCAGCACGGTCGCCTGCTGCAGCAGCTGCAACGCTTCGACGAAGCCGACACCGCCTACCGGCGCGCGCGCGAACTGGGTCTGCCGGCGTCGCGCGTGGTGCCCTATCTGGCCGAGCTGGCGTTCGCCCGGCGCGACTACGCGCGGGTGAAAACCCTGCTGGCGAGCATGCAGGACTGGGAGGGCCTTTCGCGCCTGCAGCCGGTACTGCGTTTCTGGGGGCACGCATGACAGACCCGATCAAACCGGCGGGCGTCGATGTGGCGCTGCTGCTCGAAGGCACGTTTCCGTACGTGTCGGGTGGCGTGTCGAGCTGGGTGAACCAGATCATCCGCGCCTTCCCCGACCTCACGTTCGCCGTGGTGTTCATCGGCAGCCGGCGCAGCGATTACGGCGACATGCGCTACACGCTGCCGGACAACGTGAAGCACATCGAAACCCACTACCTGCATGACGACCTGGGCAGCGCCAGCGCACACGACCGCAAGACCGGCATGGCGGGCGACACCGAAGGCTTCGCCCGCATGGCGGCCCTGCACGACACCTTCCGCAGTGGCGGTGACGCGCTCGACCTGTTCGGCGCGGCGTGCCGCGAAATCAGTCCGGGCGGCCGGGTCAGCCTCGATGACTTCCTGCGCAGCGAAGCCTCGTGGGACATCGTGACCGACCGTTACCGCAAGTACTGCAGCGATCCCAGCTTCGTGGACTATTTCTGGACCGTGCGCATCATGCACCAGCCGCTGTGGCAGCTCGCGCGCGTCGCGCACGGGCTGATTCCGGCGAAGGTCTATCACAGCGTATCGACCGGATATGCCGGCTTCCTCGGTGCCATGCTGGCGCAATCGACCGGCCGGGCGCTGGTGCTGTCGGAGCACGGCATCTACACCAAGGAACGCAAGATCGACCTGTACCAGAACGAGTGGATACGGGACAACCGCAACGTGTTCCAGAAGGACGCGTCCGAACTGAGCTACTTCCGCCAGCTGTGGATACGCTTTTTCGAATGGCTGGGCCGGCTGACCTATGGCGCGGCCGACCCCATTATCGCGCTGTATGAAATCAACCGTCTGCGCCAGGTCGCCGACGGGGCCGACGCCGCGCGCACGCGCAACATTCCGAATGGCGTGGCGATCCACAAGCTGGCGCCGCTGCGCGCGCAGCGGCCCGAAAGCGTGCCGCCGGTGCTGTGCCTGATCGGCCGCGTGGTGCCGATCAAGGACATCAAGACCTTCATCCGGGCGATGCGTCGCGTCGTGAATCGAATGCCCGAGGCGCAGGGCTGGATCGCCGGCCCGGCCGAAGAAGATCCGGCTTATGCCGAAGAGTGCCGCAACCTGGTCGACAGTCTGGGCCTGAACGACAACGTGCGCTTTCTCGGCATGCAGAAGATCGACGAATTGATGCCGAAGATCGGGCTGGTCGTGCTGTCGTCGATTTCCGAGGCGCTGCCGCTGGTGCTGCTGGAAGGCTTTGCGGCGGGCGTACCGGCGGTGTCGACCGATGTGGGTTCGTGCCGGCAACTGATGTACGGGTTGGGTGAGGAAGACGAGGCGCTCGGAGCGGCCGGTCGCGTGGTCGGCATTGCCGACCCGCAGGCACTGGCCGACGCGGCGCTCGAGTTGCTCGGTGATCCGGTCGCCTGGGTGTCCGCTCAGCAGGCCGGCATCGCGCGTGTCGAACGCTACTACAGCGACACGCAGATGTTCGACCGCTACCGCGAGGTCTACACGCAGGCGCTGGCGCGCGAAGGTCGCAACGCCGGTGGTTGCCCGTTCGGGCACGGAGCGCGCTGATGGCCGGCATCGGTTTCGAACTGCGCAAACTGCTGAAGAAGGACAGCCTGCTCGGGCTGGCGCAGGCCTACAGCTACGCCGGCGTGATCGGCTCCGGGCCGTGGGTGCTGTCCATCGTCGGCATCCTGATGGTCGGTCTGCTGTCGCGCGCCGTCGTGGTGCCCGAGTTCCTGGTCACGCAGTTCCAGGTGTCGGTGACCTATCTCATCGCCACCTCGCTCATCCTGACCGGCCTCGTGCAGCTGGCGTTCACCCGTTTCGTGTCGGACCGCCTGTTCGAGAAGCGCGACGACATCATCATGTCGAACTTCAACGGTTTGCTGCTGTGGGTGATCGCGCTGTCCGGCCTCATCGGCCTGGCGCTGGCGGTCACGCTGTTTTCCGGCCTGTCGGTCGCCTACCGGCTGCTGATGCTGTCGGGCTTCGTGCTGCTGTGCGGCATCTGGGTGGCCACGATCTTCCTGTCCGGCCTGAAGATGTACCGCGCCATCCTGCTGCTGTACGCGCTGGGTTACGCGATCACCGTCACGGCTGCGTTGCTGGCCCGGCCGTGGGGGCTGGAAGGCCTGCTCGGCGGCTTCGTGCTCGGTCACTTCGTGCTGCTGGTCGGCATGTGGATCATGACGTCGTGGCACTACCGCTCGGCGGTCACCATCTCGTACGAATTCGCCGACCGCAGCACGCGCTATCCGACGCTGATGGCGATCGGCCTGCTGTACAACCTCGGCGTGTGGGCCGACAAGTTCATGTTCTGGAGCTGGCCGGAAACGTCCGACGCCATCATCGGGCCGCTGCGCGCCTCGGTCATCTACGATCTGCCGGTGTTCATGGCCTACCTGTCGATCATTCCCGGCATGGCAGTGTTCCTGGTGCGCATTGAAACCGATTTCGTCGAGTACTACGATCGCTTCTTCGATGCGGTGCGCGCCGGCGGATCGCTCGAATACATCGAGGACATGCGCGACGAAATGGTCTATTCGATCCGTCAGGGCCTGGCCGAGATCGGCAAGATCCAGACGCTGGCCATGCTCGCGGCCATTGTGGCGGGCCCAGCCGTGTTCGCCGTGCTGGAGATTTCCGAACTCTACCTGCCGCTGCTGTACATCCAGACACTGGCGGCCAGTCTGCAGGTGGGCCTGCTGGCGCTGCTGAACGTGTTCTTCTACCTGGACCAGCGCCGGCTCATCCTCGGCCTGTGCGCCTTCTTCTGCGTGTCGAACATCGTGTTCACCGCGCTGTTCTTCAAGCTGGGCGCCAGCTTCTACGGCTACGGCTATGCGTTGTCGGTGCTGCTGACGCTGCTGTTCGGCCTGTATGCGCTCGACCGCAAGCTGGGTCGGCTGGAATACGAAACCTTCATGCTGCAGTGATCGCCGGCACGGGACGTGGGGTCAGACCCGAGGCGTCGGGTTGAACAACGGGGCTGAAAATCAGGCCTGACGCCGTCCGTCCTGTTCGGCCTGCGATCCGCCGCGCGTCAGATCGGGCGCGGCGGTCGAGATCGCCTGCTGCGCGTCCGCCGCTTCGGACCGCAGGTCGCTGGCGTCGCACAGCGTCGTGATCTGCAGTCGGCCACCGGTCTGCTGCGCCTCGCCCTGCAGGCTGATGGCCGGCAGATCGCTGGCGTCACGCCCAGTACCGATGCGGATCAGACGGCTTATCTGCGCCGTGCCGGTCGGGTCGAACAGATACCAGCGATCACCCAGGAATACCTCGATGCAGCAGTGCAGACCGGACAGCCCCTGCCCCGAACTGCTGCCCGGCCCGGTCACGCTGACCAGCCGGGCCGGAATATAGAGTGCGCGGCACAGCGAAATGGCGAGATGGGCGAAGTGTTCGCTTGCGCCGCTCTTGTCGAGCAGGGTGTCCATGACCGACTTGTCGGCGCCGGCCTGTGCCGGGTCGAAGCAGGTACGGTCGCGCACGCACTCGCACAGCGTGGCGACGCGTGCATAGCCGGGCTTCATGCGGCCGAAGGTGCGGAAGGCCAGACGAGTCAGCGGCTCCGTCGGGCAGAACGGGCTTTCGTGCAGGAAGGGCAGTACATCGAACGGCAGTTCGGCGACACCGATCTCCGCCAGCGCGGCCGGGTCAGCCATGTGATGCGTGGTCAGCACGCGCGCCGAATAGTCGATTTCGAGCGGCCCGGGCGGCGCCTGCACGTGCAGTACGCGCTGTCCGAGGCGGCCGTTGACGATGCGGCTGCGGGCGCCGAGCGACGACACCAGCGACTCGCCGCTCACCTTTTGCTGGGGTGTTGCGGCGGGCAGGATGCGCAGCGCCAGACTGCCCGCGGTGCCGACGTCGTAACGCAATGAAACAGTGACGTTCATCCTGGGCATGGGTGCGGCTCCGGTATCGAATAGATGCGACCGGCCGGATGCTAGACGTGCAGGGTGCCCAAGGCTGTAGGACGGGGACTACCTGTTTGCGGGCGGCCACCGGTGCGGTAAATTTCCCGAACAGGGGCCAGCGCTCAGGTCGGAAACGGATCCCGAATGGATCAATACATCGGCCGCTGCAGTTCGTTCCGCAGGATGCGGTAGAGCGACATGCGTCCGGGGGCGACGTGGTCGCGCAGCGCGCAGTCGGGCTCGCGGTCGTGCGCGCAGTCGCGGAAGCGGCACTTGCCGAGCCAGGGACGGAAGTCGACGAAGGCGTGTTCCAGCGCCGGCAGGTCGAGGTGCGACAGGCCGAATTCCTGCAGGCCCGGGCTGTCGATCAGTTCGCCGCCGCCCGGCAGTTCGTACAGCCGGGCGTAGGTCGTGGTGTGCTTGCCGGAATCGAGCGCAGCCGATATCTCGCGCGTTGCCGCCGCGGCACCGGGGATCAGCGCGTTGACGAGTGTCGACTTGCCCATGCCCGACTGGCCGATGAACACGTTCAGCCGGCCCTTGAGGTGGCTGGCGAGCAGCGACACGTCCTGCTTCGCCGACAGCTCGAGCACCGTGTAGCCCATGGCGGCGAAGCCGGCGAGTTGCGCGCGGGCGCCCGCAAGACCTTCGGCGAGGTCGCACTTGTTGAGCACGATCAGCCCGTCGACGTCCTGCGCCCCGATCGCGATCAGGATGCGCGCCACCAGGTCGGCGTTGAAGCCGGGCTCGGTCGCGGTGACGATCACCACCTGGTCAACGTTGGCGGCGACCGTCTTCTGCTTGAAGGCGTCCTTGCGGTAGAGCAGGCTGCGCCGTTCGTGAATGCTTTCGATGCGCGCCTGATCCGCCTGCAGCGACAGCTCGACCCGGTCACCGCAGGCGACTTCGGAACGTTTGCCGCGCGGAAAGGCCTGCAGCACCTGTCCGTCGTCCAACCTGACCATGTAGTGCCGGCCATGGGCGGACACGACGCGACCGCTCAGCGTGTTCAAAGGTCGCGCATCGCTTCAATGCGGGCGGCGCAGATCAGGTCATTGATCGAGACGCCGCGCACGCTGTGCGTCGTGAACACCACGCGCACCCGGTTGAAGCCGAACATGATGTCCGGGTGATGATCTTCGGCTGCCGCCAGTGCCGCCACCTGGTTCACGAACGCAACCACCTGCGCGTAATCGGCGAACTGGAAGTCCTTGGAAATGTGGTTGTCCGCCTCGATCCAGCCCGGCACGCTGTGCAGGTGGGTGGCCAGGGTGTCGCCGGTCAGTCTCTTGTGCGCGCCTTTCTGCGGCGTGCAGTGCTGCTGGGCAAGTTCGTGTGCGTTCATGAATGAAGGTCGTGGCGGTCAGAGCGTCTGCAGTTTCGCCACGCGCAATGCGGCGGGCGGGTGCGAATCATAGAAGCTGGAATACAGCGGATCGGGCGTCAGCGTCGAGGCGTTGTCGCGGTACAGCTTGACCAGCGCCGACACCAGCCAGCCGGAACGGGTCTGCGCCGCGGCGTAGGCGTCGGCTTCGAATTCATGCTTGCGCGACATCAGCGACATGATGGGCGACAGCGGGAAGGAGAACACCGGCATCACCAGCGCGAACAGCATCAGCGCGATCACATTGCCCTCGCTGGTCACCCCCAGTTGCGCGTAGAACCACGGCTGGTCGATCAGCCAGCCGAGCAGGGCGAAGAAGGCCAGGCTGCCGCCGCCGATCAGCGCCACGCGCTTCCAGATGTGGTGATGCTTGTAGTGGCCCAGTTCGTGCGCCAGCACGGCTTCGATCTCGTCGCCGCCGAGCCGGTTGAGCAGGGTGTCGAAGAACACGATGCGCTTGCCCTTGCCGAAGCCGGTGAAGTAGGCGTTGCCGTGCGCCGAGCGGCGCGAGCCGTCCATGACGAACAGGCCGTCTGCGCGGAAGCCGCAGCGCTCGAGCAGTCCTTCGATGCGGCTGCGCAGCTCGCCGTCGGGCATCGGCTCGAACTTGTTGAACAGCGGCGCGATCAGCGTCGGGTACAGCAGCATGGCGGCCAGGCTGAACGCCAGCCAGAACGCCCAGGCGTACACCCACCAGGCGCTACCCAGGCTGTCCATGATCCACAGCACCGCGGCCAGCACCGGCGCGCCGATGGCAGCCGCCACCAGCCCGTGCTTGATCAGGTCGCCGAAGAACATGGCGGGCGTCATCTTGTTGAAGCCGAAGCGGGCTTCGACGACGAAGGTGCGGTACAGCGTGAAGGGCAGATCGATCACGCCGGATGCCAGGGTCAGCACGCCGACGAACACCAGGTCGCGCAGCAGGCCGTCGCCGGCGACACTCGATGCGAGGTCGTAGAACCACTGCAGGCCGCCGCCCAGCGTCAGCACCAGCAGCCACAGTGCGCTCACCACCACGTCCGCGCGGGCAAGGCTCACGCGCGCCATCGTGTAGTCGGCCGCTTTTTGGTGGGCGTCCAGCGGAATGCTGTCGCGGAAGGCCTGCGGCACTTCGGCGCGATGCGCCGCGATGTGCGCGCGGTGGCGGGTCGCGAGCCACAGGCGCACGCCGGTGGTCAGCACGAGTGCAAGGACGAATATTTCGGTCAGCATGATGGAGAGCCTCGGGTGGATGCGGTTCCTGTCGGAACTCCGATTTAGACGGAGTCCAGGTCACCTGAGTGTGACAAAATCAGGCCGATCCGCGTTCGGACGAACGCATTAATCCCGCTTGGAAATTTTCTCGATTATGGCACAGGACCCCACCTACCTCGTCTGGCTGGACATGGAAATGACCGGTCTCTATCCGGACAGCGATCGCGTCATCGAGCTGGCCTGCGTGGTCACCGACGCGCATCTGGAAGTGGTCGCCGAAGGGCCGGTGATCGTCGTGCACCAGTCCGACGACGTGCTCGCCGGCATGGACAAATGGAATACCAGCACGCACGGCAAGTCCGGCCTGACCGAGCGCGTGCGCGCCTCGACCGTCACCGAAGCGGTTGCCGAAACCGAAATGATCGCGTTTCTGAGCCAGTACCTGCCCGAGCGCACCAGCCCGATCTGCGGCAATTCGATCTGCCAGGACCGCCGCTTCCTCGCCCGCCACATGCCGCAGCTCGAAGCCTGGTTCCACTACCGCAATCTCGATGTGTCGGCGCTGAAGGAGCTGTGCAAGCGCTGGCGGCCCGAACTGGCGGCGCAGTTCAGGAAGGCGCAGCGGCACGAAGCGCTGGCCGACATCTACGAATCGATCGACGAGCTCAAGTTCTACCGCGAACACTTCCTGCGCATGGAGTGAGGTCATGAGCACCCTCCGCATCGCGGTTGCGCAGATCAACTGCGTGGTCGGCGACCTCGACCACAACGCCGCACTCATCCTCGACGCGGCGCAGCGCGCGGTCGAGCAGGGCGCCCAGCTGCTGCTGACACCCGAACTGGCCCTGTGCGGTTATCCGCCTGAAGACCTGCTGCTGCGGCCGGACTTCATCCGTGGCTGTGCCGCCGCGCTGGCGCGTCTGGCGGCCGACGCGCCGGCCGGCCTTGCGCTGCTGGTCGGTCATCCGCATGCCGCGGGCGGGCAGCTGTTCAACGCCGCCAGTGTCGTGCGAGGCGGCCGCGTCGAAGCGACCTATTTCAAGCAGCGCCTGCCCAATTACGAAGTGTTCGACGAAGAACGCTATTTCGACGAAGGCACGGCCCCGCTGGTGGTCGATGTCGCCGGCGTGAAGGTCGGCGTGAACATCTGCGCCGACGTATGGGAAGCTGGCGCGCCGGAAGCCGCTGCGGCAGCGGGTGCCCAGCTGCTGGCCGTGCTCAACGCCTCGCCTTACCACGTCGACAAGCCGGTCACGCGCGAACAGGTGCTGGCCGAACGTGTGCTCGCGACGGGCATGCCCGCGGTGTATTGCAATCTGGTCGGTGGTCAGGACGAACTGGTGTTCGACGGCGCCTCGTTCGCGCTCGACCGGCTCGGCCGCCTCGCCTGGTGCGCGCCGCATTGCCGCGAACACTTCGCCACGGTCGAGTTCAGCGACGGCGACATCGTCGCCCAGCCGCTGCCGCCGGTCACGCCGGTCGAGCAGGACTGTTACGAAACGCTGGTGCTGGGTGTGCGCGACTACCTCGGCAAGAACGGCTTCAAGCAGGCGCTGATCGGCCTGTCCGGTGGCGTCGATTCCGCACTGACGCTGTGCATCGCCGTCGATGCCATCGGCGCGGCGAACGTCCGTGCCGTCATGATGCCCTCGCCCTACACCGCGCAGATGAGCCTGGACGACTCGCGCGAGCTGGTGCGCAATCTCGGCGTGCGCTACGACGAAGTGTCGATCGCCCCCGCGATGGAGACCTTCGACCGGATGCTCAAGCCGTTGTTCGGCGACGCCAGGGCCGACACCACCGAAGAGAACGTACAGGCGCGCGCCCGCATGATCATGCTGATGGCCCTGTCGAACAAGACCGGCGCCATCGTGCTCACCACCGGCAACAAGAGCGAAATGGCCGTCGGCTATTCGACGCTGTACGGCGACCTGGCCGGCGGCTTCGCGGTGATCAAGGACATCTACAAAACCTTCGTCTATCGCCTGTGTGCCTGGCGCAACAGCCAGCGCCATGACATCCCCGACAACATCCTGACCCGCGCCCCGTCCGCCGAACTGCGCCCCGGCCAGACCGACCAGGACAGCCTGCCGCCCTACGAGGTGCTCGACGCCATCATCCAGGCCTACATGGAGCGCGACGAGTCACCGCGCGAAATCATTGCGCAGGGTTTTGCCGAGGCGGATGTGAAGCGGGTGATCGGGTTGCTGAAGCGCAATGAATACAAGCGGCGCCAGGCACCGCCGGGGGTGAGGGTGACGGAACGGGGGTTCGGGAAGGATTGGCGGTATCCGATTACGAGTGGGTATCGGGACGAGGTCTGACGTTTGCTCGCTCAGATGGCGGGTTCGAGCAAGAGAGCTTCCAGATAGCAGAAAAACGCCGTGACCCTCTTCGGGCAGACCGTCTTTTTGCGCCGCGTTGGTCAAAACGCGATTGCGTACCTCGCCCGGCATCGCCTTATCCGAACAGGGCGCGTGGTCATCAAGCCGTGCCTGCGCTGACGTTTCGAACGCCCCCACTTTTGGGTAATGTGAGCTGCCATCGGCCCAAAGCTCTCGCGCGCAAACGGGTAACGACTCTCATGCAGTCGTGTTTGAGGGGCTCAGCCCGGTCAGCATGACCCAAGGTCGAGCCGATACGGCTCACATGCGTGTCTAGGAGTCGTTCCGAAGGGACATCTCGACTCTTTTTTGAGACTTCAAGGTCGAGTCGCAACAAGCAGATCTCGAATACAGCAAGACTATGCGCGTCGGGAAGCCACTCGCCCCGCCAGTCCGACGATCACCCCTGCGAAAAGTCCCGCCAGCACGAATCGTCCGCCGGACTTGAGGAAGGCTGACCAGACCAGTATCGGCGAGCTGCCACCCGGGTCGTGCGCGTCGCGATGCAGGCCCCACAACAATGCGTCGAGCACGAAGGGTGCATCGAGCGCGAGCAGCAGGGCCAGCGCGGGCAGTGTGCCCAGTGCGCGCAGTGGCCATTCGGCGGAGCGCTGTGCCGGCCAGGCGGCGAGCAGCGCAATGAACAACGTGGGTGCGAGCCAGAAGGTCGCCAGCGGCGTGGTGATGACGGCGCGGGCGCGCGGGTCGGCATAGGTCACATGCGTGCCGGTCAGGATCAGCTGACGGATGCCGGCTTCGAGGCGGATCACCGTGTCGGCGCCGGTTTGCGTGATGCCGAGAGACAGCACGCTGTGATGACGATCGATCAGGTCCATCGTCAGCGCGATCGCGGGCAGCAGACGCTGCATCAGCGCCTCGCCCTGCCACAGCACGAACGCGCCGATGAGGCACAGCGCTGCAATGAAGCGCAGCGCGACACGGCCCGGATTCATCGGTAGCCGATGTCCGGTTCAGGTTCGGCAACGGGCGCGCGGTGCATGATCCACTGGAAATACAGCGCCAGCAGCGCCACCAGCACGATAGGCCCGATATAGTTGTGCAGCCAGTCGAACCAGCGCGGATCACTGCGCCAGGCGAAGAACAGCGCCGTGATGCGTGTGACGTTGAGCAGCCACACGAGCAGCAGTCCGGCCAGCCAGCCACCGAGTCGCCAGCGCCAGGCGAGCGGCGCCACGGCGAAGGCGGCTGTCATCAGCCACAGCAACTCTGCACCGTCGCACCCCTGCAGCACATTGATGCCGCCACCCGGTGCCTGCACGCGCGGTCCGGCCGCCGCGGCGCCGCTGTCCGGCTGAACGGCGGCGATCAGCACGACGGCGGCGCGCACATTGAGGTCTTCGACCCACAGCCGGAACAGCGCGCTGTCCTGCTGCACCGACCAGCCCCACTGCAGCGCGGCGAAAATCAGCGCGAATAGGCCGACGCGCCAGAACGCCATGGTGCCGACCGAGTCATTTTCGGGCTTGCCCTCGGTCACGGTTTCGAAGTTTCCGATTCTCGTTTGCGCAGTCGTGGCCGGACCGCTGCGCCAAGCAGTGAGGCAGCCAGCGCGCCCAGGGCCCAGGCGGGAAGAGGCACATCACCCGACGCGGCGGTCGGCGGATCGTATTCGAGGGTCAGCAGCGGCACATTCACCCCGCCTTCCCGACTGACCAGGCGCTTGGCGGAGCGCGTCGTCGCTTCGGAACCGCGGATCAACCAGCCGTGGTTCGAAGCAGGATCATTCACCCATCCCTGAATGTCGGCCAGCATTTCCGGCGTGCCTGCCCACACGAAGGCGCCGGTCGAAACCATCGGGATCGATGCGCTTTCCACCGCAAAGTCGCCACCCGGGGTGCTCCAGCTCTGGGGCGGGGCAGCCGCATGGTAGCGCTGCGTCCAGGTGACGTCGCCCGGTACCGCAACCTCGCCGCCGCCGTTGCCGCCGCCGCCTGAACCCGAAGCGCCCTCACCCCACGAGGCGAGCACCCGGTGCAGGCTCGCAACACTGTCGGCGGGCGCGCCATTGGCGATGCGGTCGATCACCACACGCAGTGAAGCAGACCGGACGATCGATCCGGGCGGAACCTCGGAGAGGTCGAAGCGCACCAGGGCGCGTCGTGGAAAACCGGCCGCCGTTGCGCCGATAAACAGATGGGAACCGGAACCGTTGGCCAGACCCGGCTCGTCGCCGAACAGGGTTGCATCAGCCGCCGGCGCGCGCTGCATTTCGACACCTTGCGCCGCACCGGCGAAAGCGATCAGCACGAGCGAAAGACACCACGGGCGCACATGGGGAACCACCACAAATCGCGACATGGCACTCATGCGACGGCTCCGCAAAGGTATGCAACGGAGTCTAGGTACGAAACGTGATGATTTCGTGATGCGTGGGTGCGCCTGTGCCGCGCGGTGCTCGAGATCAAGGAGCGCTGCGCCGTGCGCTCGGTCAGAATGCCTTCAGCTTTTCCATCAACTGCGCAAAGTTGATCGGCTTGGCGAGGAAGTCGTCCATGCCGGCGTCGATGCACTTGCGGCGGTCGGTGTCGAAGGCGTTGGCGGTCAGCGCGATGATGCGCGGCTGCGTGCCGGCGCGCGCGCGGATGGCGCGGGTGGCTTCGAGGCCGTCCATCACCGGCATGCTCATGTCCATGAGGATCACGTCGTGGCCACGTTCCGACCACAGGCTGAGCGCCTCCGCGCCGTCGTGTGCGAGATCGGGTTCGACTCCCAGACGCTGCAGCAGGCGCTGTACCAGTATGCGGTTGACCAGGTTGTCGTCGGCCACCAGCACGCGCAGATCGGCGGGCAGGCGTGGCGCGGCGTCGGCCGTCACGGCGGCCGGGGGGCTGCTGGCGCCGGCTTCGGTCAAGGGCAGCACGAAGCTGAAGGTACTGCCGACGCCGGGCGCGCTGTCGACGACAATCAGGCCACCCATGGCCTGCACAAGCCGCTGGCTGATCGCCAGCCCCAGACCGGTGCCGCCGAAGTGGCGGGTGGTGGAGGTGTCGACCTGAGAGAACGGGCGGAACAGTCGGGTGCGCTTGTCGTCCGCGATGCCGACGCCGGTGTCGATGACGGCCCATTCGATACCCGGTGTGCCGTCCGCCATCGGTGCCGGCCGCACGCGCAGCACGACCGATCCGGCGGCGGTGAACTTGATGGCATTGCCGACCAGATTGACCAGCACCTGACGCAGCCGGCCCGCGTCGATCATGGCGTGGGTGTCCGGTGCGACCGTAGAATCCAGTTCGAGTGAGAGCGACTTCGCCCGCGCCTGCGGCCGGGTGATCGACAGCGCGCTGTCGTGCAGGTCGGACAGCGTGCTGGCATGAATATCCAGCTCCAGACTGCCCGCTTCGATCTTGCTGAAATCGAGGATGTCGCTGATCAGGCCGAGCAGCGAATCACCGCATTCGAGAAGGGTGTCGACGTACTGCGTCTGCTCCGCATCCAGGTCAGATGCCGCCAGCAGCTGGGCCATGCCGATCACGCCATTCATCGGTGTGCGGATTTCGTGGCTCATGGTGGCGAGGAAATCGGACTTCGCGCGGTCGGCCTGTTCGGCCCGTGCCAGCGTGTCGGACAGGCGTGCAGTGCGTTCCGCGACCTGTGACTCAAGCGAGGCGGCGAGGGCGCGCAACGCCTCGTTGCTGTCGAACAGCTCGCGCGCCTTGTCCTCGAGCAGCCTTTCCGCCGCGTGCCGGGCTGCGCGCTCGCGCGCCAGCCGGCGCTCGTACAGTGCGATCTGCCCGTCGTCCGGCGCGGTGCTGCCCGGCTCGCTCATGCCGTGCCGCGGGTCAGCGTGAAGCGGATGACGCTGCCGGGCGCATCCGAAATGTCTTCGCGGCGGATGCCGATGTTCTCGTTGAAGTGCGCGATGCAGGCGGTGATCAAGCCTTCGGCGAGGTCGCCGAAATGGCGGTCCGAGCGGTAGGTCATTTCCAGCGTATTGATGCCGTCGCCACTGATGTCGAAGCGCGGTGGCCGCGCGTCCGGATAGAGCTTGCGCACTTCGGGGTGAATGATGGATTCGATGCTCGACAGCATGTGGAATGCATCGTCCATGCCGGAAAACAGGTGGCCATAGCCCTTGTGGAAGCGGCCGAACAGGTATTCGCCGAACGTGCGCACGAGTTCGGGCACGGTCTTGCCGGTGCGTGCCGACAGTTCGGCCACCATCTTCACCAGCTCATGGTGGTCGTACTGACCCACGGCGGTGTAGGCGCCCCCATTCGGCGGCGCAGCCGCCTGGATGACTTCATCCATCAGTTCGGGCGAGTAACGCGCCTCGACCATGTCGATGAATTCGGTGAACACCATGCCCTTCATGTCGAATCTCCCCGCAACCGCTGACGATGCCCGGTTAACGGCGCTGTCAGTGAGGCCTGAAGCCTTTATACTTCGCGGCCTTAGCGAGGAGAACGCATCATGAAAAAAATCGAAGCCGTCATCAAGCCCTTCAAGCTCGACGAGGTCCGTGAAGGGTTGTCCGAAGTGGGCGTGACCGGTCTGACGGTGACGGAAGTGAAGGGTTTCGGCCGGCAGAAGGGCCATACCGAGCTGTACCGGGGCGCCGAGTACGTCGTCGATTTCCTGCCCAAGATCAAGATCGAAGTCATCGTGGCCGACGAGACCGTCGACCGCGCGGTCGAGGCCATCATCAAGGCCGCCCGCACGGGCAAGATCGGTGACGGCAAGATTTTCGTCATGTCGGTCGAGCAGGTCATCCGCATCCGGACCGGCGAGTCGGGCGAAGAAGCCATCTGATGGCGCGCCCGGTGTCCGGGGCACTCCGGACCTACTGGCCGGACATCGGCTTGAGCAACACCATCAGGGCCCCCGCGCCGCCTTCGTGCGGCCGGGCCTGACAAAAGGCCAACACCTCCTGGCGGTGCATCAGCCAGCCCAGCACCAATCCTTTCAGCACCGGTTCCCGCCCCGGCGAACCCAGCCCCTTGCCGTGGATCACCCGCACGCAGCGCAAGCCGCGCCGGTGCGCGTCGTGCATGAAACCGACCACCAGATCGTGAGCGGCATCGCGCGTGGCGCCGTGCAGGTCGATCTGTCCCTGCGACACCCAGCGGCCGCGTCTCAGGTCGCGCAGCACCTGCTTGCCCAGGCCGGCGCGCAGGAAAGACGGCTCCTCGCCGCCCTCCAGCCGCAGGTCGGTCGACAGCGGCCCGCGGATCGATTCGGCCAGCACCGACCGGTCGTCCGCTTCACGCTGCACCGGCCAGGCGCGCGGCGGCGGGGTTTCGAGCAGGATGCGGTCGGTGTGCAGACGATGCACGCCTTCCACCGCCTGCCGGAACAGTGCGATGTCTTCAGCGTCGGGCAGCGCCGGCGCCGGGTGGCGCCGCCTCTTGTTCGAAGACATCGCGCGTCATGTCCAACCGGAATCAGGCCAGACCGAGACTGTCGAGGTAGCGCTCGGCATCGAGCGCAGCCATGCAGCCGGTGCCGGCGCTGGTGACCGCCTGACGGTAGATGTGGTCCTGCACGTCGCCGGCGGCGAATACGCCGGGGATGCTGGTAGCCGTGAAATCGCCCTGACGGCCGGCCTTGGTGACGATGTAGCCACCTTCCATGTCGAGCTGGCCTTCGAACAGCGAGGTGTTCGGCTGGTGGCCGATCGCGATGAATACACCGGACAGCTGGACGTCTTCGGTCGCGCCGTCGAGCGTCGATTTGACGCGCATGCCGGTCACGCCGGTCTTGTCGCCCAGCACCTCGTCCAGCGTACTGTGCCAGCGGATCGTCACCTTGCCCTGCTTCTGCTTGTCGAACAGCTTGTCCTGCAGGATTTTCTCGGACTTGAACTTGTCGCGACGGTGCACCACGGTCACGTGGCGCGCGATGTTGGACAGGTACAGCGCCTCTTCGACCGCGGTGTTGCCGCCGCCGATGACCGCGACATCCTGGTTGCGGTAGAAGAAGCCGTCGCAGGTCGCGCAGGCCGACACGCCCTTGCCGGCGAATTTCTCTTCTGACGGCAGACCGAGGTACTTGGCGCTCGCACCGGTCGCGATGATCAGCGCGTCGCAGGTGTACTCACCGTTGTCGCCGACCAGCCGGATCGGCTTTTCGGTCAGGTGGGCGGTGTGGATGTGGTCGAACAGCAATTCGGTTTCGAAGCGTTCGGCGTGGCGCTGGAAACGCGCCATCAGGTCCGGGCCCTGCACGCCTTCGGCATCGGCCGGCCAGTTGTCGACATCGGTCGTGGTCATCAGCTGGCCGCCCTGGGCCATGCCGGTGATCAGCACGGGTTTGAGATTGGCGCGCGCGGCATACACCGCAGCGGTGTAGCCGGCGGGGCCGGAGCCCAGAATGAGAAGACGCGAGTGCCGTGAAGCCATGACTTGATTCCGGTGAGGTGGACGATCGACGAAGCTTGAAAACTGACTGCGCCCGGCAACCGTTGGCGCCCGGAATGGCCGGGCGCTGCCGAATGGACGGAACGCGGAAGCGACGGATTATAGCGATCGCGCCTGAACACAATCGCTCTCAAGTTCTTGTGTCATCCGCCCGATAAACAAGACAGATATTGGGGCAATTTGTTTCCAGTGTGGAAAAGTCCCTATAATCAGGGCCGCATCAGTGTTTGTGGCTCAACCCCACCTCCGGCGACGACGCAGTGGCCCGGAGAATGACCACAGGCGCGACGATCCATTCAAAGCGGCGCAGCCTGTTCCTGTCAGGCATGCTCGCATCAGGAGGTCTTGAAATGGTAACGGCTCACCCCGTTTCAGTTACGGCTTTGCGCACGTTTTCGATGTTCAGCGGGCTGCCCGACAGTTCGCTCGATCCGGTCGCCAAGGTGTCCAACATGCGGCGCGTGCCGCGCGGTTCCATTGTTGTCCGCGCCGGTGACAAGACTGACTTCGTCTACCTCATCCTGTCGGGCAGCCTGAAGGTGCTGGTGAGCGACGAGGAGGGCCGCGAAGTCATCCTGTCGATGCTCGGCCCGGGCGAGTTGTTCGGCGAGATGGGCGTGCTGGACGACAACCCGCGTTCGGCCACCGTGGTATCGGTGGTGCCGAGTGACCTGATCGTCATCGCCAAGAGCGACTTCAAGCGCGTGCTGCAGGAGAACTTCGACGTGTCGATGTTCATCATGCGCAATCTGGTGGCGCGCCTGCGTACCGACGACCGCAAGATCGAAAGCCTCGCGCTGATGGACGTCTATGGCCGCGTGGCGCGCCTGCTGCTCGAAATGGCCGACGAGGTGGATGGCCAGAAGGTCGTGAACCGCAAGATTTCCAAGCAGGACATCGCCAAGATGATCGGCGCGTCGCGCGAGATGGTGTCGCGCGTCATGAAGGACCTGCACCTGCAGGGCCTGATCGAAGAAGCCAACGGCAAGATCCACCTGCGCGAGCGCCTCGAAACGGTTTGACGCTTCCAGGTCGCCGCTTTCCGACACGGGCCGCTGATGCGGCCCGCGTCTTATAATCGGGCCTGTTTCAACCCCGGCCCCGCGCCATCTCCCCTGTGGCGAAAGACGCTCAGCAACTTCCCCTTCCCGAACGCATCGCTGCCGTGCTGCACGAGGCCCGCTGGCTGGTCCTTGCCGCGCTGGCGCTCTATCTCGTCATGGCACTGGGCGGTTACGACCGCGCCGATCCGGGCTGGTCACACGCCGCCGCGTCCGAAGGCCTGGCCAACCCGGCCGGTCGTTTCGGTGCCTGGCTGGCCGATCTGGCGCTGTTCCTGTTCGGGCTGTCGGCCTGGTGGTGGGTGGCCCTGCTGATCGGCGGCTGCGTCTGGCTGTCGCGCGCGAGCGAGCGCCGGCTCGATCGCCGCCCGCTCTACGTCGCGCTCGGCGGTTTCCTGTTGGTGCTGCTGTCGAGCAGCGCGCTCGAAGCGGTGCGCTTTCACAGCCTGTCCGCCGATCTGCCGGTCGGGCCGGGCGGCATGCTGGGCAACGAACTCGGGCAACTGCTGAGCAGCGGCTTCGGCTTCACCGGCGGCACGCTGCTGCTGCTGGTGTCGCTCGGCGTCGGTCTGAGCGGCATGACCGGCGTCACCTGGCTCGGTGCCGCCGAAGCGGTCGGCAGGGCGTTGGAACTTGTGTGGTTCGGCAGCGTGCGCGCCTTCACCACCTGGCGCGACCGCCGGGTCGGCCAGCAGGTGGCGGAACAGCGCGAGGCGGTGGTCGAAGCCGAGCGGCGCAAGCCGTCGCGCCGGCGCGAACCGATCCGCATCGAAGTGCCGGAAGTCGAGGTGCAGCAGTCGGAACGGGTCAATCAGGAGCGCCAGCAGACGCTGTTCGCCAACCTGCCCGGCTCGCTGCCGCCGCTGGCCCTGCTCGACGAAGCGAAGCCGGACATCGAACCGCCCAGCCCGGAAACGCTGGAACTCATTTCGCGCCAGATCGAACGCAAGCTGGCCGATTTCAATGTCGAGGTGAAGGTGCTGGCGGCCTATCCGGGCCCGGTCGTCACGCGTTACGAAATCGAGCCGGCGACCGGCGTCAAGGGCAGCCAGATCGTCGGTCTGGTGAAGGATCTGGCGCGCGCGCTGTCGGTCACCAGCATCCGCGTGGTCGAAACCATTCCGGGCAAGAGCTGCATGGGGCTGGAAATTCCGAACGCACGCCGGCAGATCGTGCGACTGTCGGAAATCCTCGGTTCGGTCGCCTATCACGACATGGCGAGCCCGCTGACGATGGCGCTCGGCAAGGACATCGGCGGCCTGCCTGTGGTGGCCGATCTGGCGCGCATGCCGCACGTGCTGGTCGCCGGCACGACCGGTTCGGGCAAGTCGGTGGCGATCAATGCGATGATCCTGTCGCTGCTGTACAAGGCCGACCCAAGCCGCATCCGGCTCATCATGATCGACCCGAAAATGCTGGAACTGTCTGTTTACGAAGGCATTCCGCATCTGCTGGCGCCGGTGGTGACCGACATGCGCCATGCTGCAAACGCGCTCAACTGGTGCGTCGGCGAGATGGACCGCCGCTACAAGCTGATGTCGACGCTCGGCGTGCGCAATCTGGCCGGCTTCAACGCCCGCGTGCTGGAAGCCGAGAAGGCCGGCGTGCCGCTGAGCAATCCGTTCTCGATCACACCGGACACGCCCGAACCGCTGCAGACGATGCCGATGATCGTCGTCGTCATCGACGAACTGGCTGACCTGATGATGGTGGCCGGCAAGAAGATCGAAGAGCTGATCGCCCGGCTGGCGCAGAAGGCGCGCGCAGCCGGCATTCACCTGATACTCGCGACGCAGCGGCCGAGCGTCGACGTGATCACCGGCCTGATCAAGGCGAACATTCCGACCCGCATCGCCTTCCAGGTGTCGAGCAAGATCGATTCGCGCACCATCCTCGACCAGATGGGCGCCGAGGCGCTGCTCGGCCAGGGTGACATGCTCTACCTCGCGCCCGGTACCGGCCTGCCGACGCGGGTCCACGGCGCCTTTGTCGCCGACGGCGAGGTGCACAAGGTGGTCGACCACCTGAAGAGCACCGGCGCGCCCGATTACATCGAAGGCCTGCTGACCGGCGCGACCGACGACGACGGCGGCGAACTGCAGCTCGAAGGTGCGGGTGGCGGTGCCGGCGGCGAAGCGGACCCTTTGTACGATCAGGCGGTCGAAGTGGTCGTCAAGACGCGCCGGCCGTCGATTTCGCTGGTGCAGCGTCACCTGCGCATCGGCTACAACCGCGCCGCGCGCCTGATCGAGCAGATGGAGAAATCCGGGCTCGTGTCACCCATGAATGCCACCGGCGGTCGCGAAGTGCTGGCGCCGGTGCGGGAGGAATGATCATGGTGCATCCATGGAGGGCATCCGTCGTCGGCGCGTTGTGCCTGCTGGCGTCGTTGCCGGCTTCGGCCGCCAGCGGCATCGAGCAATTGCGGTCGTTCATCGAAGCGACCCAGTCGGGCCGTGCGAGCTTCGAACAGCGGGTGACCGCCAAGTCCGGTCGCAAGCCGCAGGAGGCGAGCGGCACGATGGCGTTTGCGCGCCCCGGCAAGTTCCGCTGGACCTATGACAAGCCGTACTACCAGTTGCTGGTGGGCGACGGCGACAAGCTGTGGGTGCATGACCGCGACCTCAATCAGGTCACCGTGAAGACACTCGGCGACGCCCTGGCGTCGACGCCCGCCGCACTGCTGGCCGGTCGCAACGAACTCGAACGCAATTTCGAACTGCGCGAAGGCGGCGTCGAGGACGGGCTGACCTGGGTGGACGCCAAACCCCATGCCGCCGAAGGCGGTTTCGAATCGGTACGCATCGGCTTCGCCGACGGCATGCTGCGCGGCATGGTGCTGCGCGACAGCTTCGGTCAGACCACCTTGCTGCGTTTCAACAGCTTCGAACGCAATCCGAAGCTCGACGACGCGCAGTTCCGCTTCACGCCACCTGCCGGCGCCGATGTGATCGGCGACGACGCGAAGAAGTGAGTCCTGCCGTCGTGACCCGAGCGCATGGCTGATCTTTTCGGTATGCCGGATGAGCCGGTGCCGCCCGCGCGCGCAGCGGCTGCGCCGGGCGAAGCGAAAAGTCCGGCCCATGCCCCGCTGGCCGAGCTGCTGCGCCCGGGCACGCCGGACGAGGTCATCGGCCAGCAGCATCTGCTCGGGCCGGGCAAGCCGCTGCGCCTCGCCTTCGAATCCGGCATTCCGCACTCGATGATCCTGTGGGGCCCGCCGGGGGTCGGCAAGACCACGCTGGCGCGCCTGATGGCGACGGCCTTCGACGCCGAGTTCACCGCGCTGTCGGCGGTGTTTGCCGGCGTGAAGGACATCCGCGAAGCCATGCAGCGCGCCGAAGCGGTCGCGGCCAGCACCGGTCGTCGCACCATCCTGTTCGTCGATGAGGTGCATCGCTTCAACAAGGCTCAGCAGGACGCCTTCCTGCCGTATGTCGAATCGGGCACCGTCACCTTCATCGGGGCGACGACCGAGAACCCGAGTTTCGAGGTCAATTCCGCGCTGCTGTCGCGCGCCGCGGTATACATATTGCAGAGCCTGAACGAAGACGAATTGCAGGCGCTGTTCGAGCGCGCCCGCACCGGTGCCCTGAAGGGCCTCGCATTCGATGATGACGCCCGGGCACGACTGATCGGTTTCGCGGATGGTGACGCACGCAAGTTGCTGAATCTGCTGGAACAGCTCGATACCGCTGCGCGCACCGCCAAAGTCGATCCGGTCACCGCCGCCTTTGTCGACAGCACGCTGTCGCGCAATCTGCGCCGCTTCGACAAGGGTGGAGACGCCTTCTACGACCAGATTTCAGCGCTGCACAAGTCGGTGCGCGGCTCCAATCCCGATGCCGCGCTGTACTGGTTCGTGCGCATGCTCGACGGCGGTGCCGATCCGCTCTACCTGGGCCGGCGCATCGTGCGCATGGCGGTCGAGGACATCGGTCTGGCCGACCCGCGCGGGCTGGAACTGTCGCTGCAGGCCTGTCAGACCTACGAGCGGCTCGGTTCGCCCGAGGGCGAGCTCGCACTCGCCCAGGCGGTCATCTTTCTCGCCTGCGCCGCCAAGTCGAACGCGGTCTACATGGCCTACAACGCGGCCCGCCGCTTCGTGGCCGAAGATGGTTCGCGCCCGGTGCCGATGCATCTGCGCAACGCGCCGACAAAGATGATGAAGAACATGGGCTTCGGCGCCGAGTACCGCTATGCGCACAGCGAGCAGGACGGCTATGCGGCCGGCGAGCGCTACCTGCCCGACGGCATGCCTGAGCCGCAGTGGTACCAGCCGACCGATCGCGGCATGGAGGCGAAGATCGCTGAAAAACTGGCCGCACTGCGCGAGCGGGACCGCAAGGCGCGCGGCGACTGATCGACGCACGCATCGCGGTTTGGGTTCGTGCCTACGAAAGGTAGGCGACGAAGCGGGCGAAATCGTCGTGGAGGGCGTCCGGGCGAATGTCCGGGTGATTTTCGTCAGCGGGTGAGTACTTGCCGGTGCGCACCAGCACGCCGGCAATACCCAGCGCCTGCGCACCGCCGATGTCGTCGCGCAGGTCGTCGCCGACCATGAGGGCGTCGGCGGCCGCCACGCCGAGGCGGTCGAGCGCGGCCTGGAAAAAGGGCGCCGCAGGTTTGCCGGCGATCTCCGCCGTGACGCCGGTGCTGTACTCGAGTGCAGCGACGAAGGCGCCCATGTCGAGCGACAGGCCGTCTTCCTCCTTGAAAGTCCGGTTGCGTGCCATCGCGATGAAGGGCAGTCCGCGCTGGATCAGGCGGAAGGCGATGTTCAGGGTTGCATAGTCGAAGCAGGGGCCGGCATCGCCCAGCACGACCGCATCGGGCTCGGCGGCATCGGGCCCGACCTCGCTGCGCAGGTCGGGGTGCACGACCCAGTGCGGATGCAGCCCGCGCGAACGCACCAGATTCATGGTCGCGCCCGGCGCGGTCACCAGTTCGTCCTCCTGCATGGCCAAACCGAGCGCATTCATCTTCGCGACCAGCGTGCGCAGCGGCGTGCGCGTCGTGTTGGTCAGGAACAGCAGCGGCAGACCGGCGGCGCGCAGCCGCGCCAGCGCTTCGACCGAACCGGGGATGATCTGGTCGCCGACATGCAGCACGCCCGCCAGATCGATCAACAGGGCCTTGGGATGGGCGGGCAGTGGCATGGCAGGTCTCCCGGATGAGTCGGTGATGGCGGGCACAGGCGAACAGCCCCGGGCTGCGGCCTGCCAAAGGAGTGGCTCCTGAAGGAGCGCCCCCCACTGTTGGAGCGGCGGACTGTGGGAACAACGGCCTGTGGGAGCGGCGGCCTCGCCGCGATCAGTGCTGCGACCATTGTTGTGCAGAGTGCGTATCGCGGCGAGGGCGCCGCTCCCACAGGGACAGCTCCCACAGGGACAGCTCCCACAGGGACAGCTCCCACAGGGACAGCTCCCACAGGGACAGCTCCCACAGGGACAGC
>NZ_JBHYCQ010000008.1:206557-235036 GCF_051861465.1 Methyloversatilis sp.
TCCCACAGCACCGCTCCCACAGCACCGCTCCCACAGCACCGCTCGCACGGCACCCGTCCCACAGCGCCTCGGCAAGCTTCCTTTGCCTGCCGGTCAGGCGCGAAAGATTACAGTGTCACCAGTTGATGCCTGGCCGCGAAGCTCACCAGTTCGACCGGGTTCTTGATGTCGAGTTTTTCGAACAATCGCGCCCGATAGGTGCTGATGGTGTTGGCCGACAGCGACAGTTCGCGTGCGATGTCGCCCACGCTGTGGCCGCCGGCGAGCAGCTTGAGCACCTGCATTTCGCGGTTGGACAGGCTGTCGAGCGGGCTGGCGGGGGTGTCGCTGCGCACGCCGAAAGCCAGCCGCTCGGCCAGTTCGGGTGTCACGAACAGGCCGCCGCGCGCGACGCGGGCGATCGCTTCGAACAGCTGTTCGGTCGAACAGCCCTTGTTCAGATATCCGGCAGCGCCACTCTTGAGTGCGCGTACGCCGAACTGCGATTCGGGATAGGTGGACAGCATCAGCACCGCGACCTGCGGGAATTCGCTGCGCAGCTGCCTCAGCACGTCGAAGCCGTCGCGGTCATTCAGCGCGATGTCGAGCAGTACCACATCAGCGCCGTCGGTACGCAACAGACGCATCAGGTCCGGGCCGCCCGCCGCTTCGCCGACGACTGCGATGGCCGGGTTTTCGCCGAGGATCTGCGCGATGCCCCGGCGCAGCATCAGGTGGTCATCGACGATGGCGACGCGCGTGGGGCGGCTGGCGTCCGTGAAGGAATTCATCGGGTCGAATCCGGTACGCGCAACGTGATCGTCGTGCCGGCGCCCGGTGCGCTGTCGATCTGCAATTCGCCCCCCAGCACGCGCGTGCGTTCGTACATGCCGAGCAGGCCGAACGAGGTGGGTTGCGCCGGCACCTGCATGCCGCGGCCGTTGTCGCGGATGCGCAGTTCGATGTGGCTGGCCGCTCCGGTCACGTCCACCTGCACTTCGGTGGCGCCAGCATGGCGCGCGATATTGGTCAGCACCTCCTGCACGATGCGATACACCGCCACTTCGGCGCTGCGCCCGAGCCGGCGTTCCGGCCCGGTGTCGCGCACGTTCAGTGTGCAGCGCACGTCGCTGCGCGCCTGCATTTCCTGCAACTGCCATTCGATCGCCGCCCACAGACCGAGGTGGTCGAGCACACCGGGTCGCAGGTCGGTCAGGATGCGCCGCACCGCGCCCAGCGCCTGCTGGGTCACGCCGACCATGTCGTCGAACTTGCGCTCTATCGTGTCGTCACGCGCCACCTTGGCGCGCAGCCAGTTCAGGTCGAACTGCAGCGCGGTCAGCGACGCGCCCAGTTCGTCGTGGATTTCGCGTGCGATGTGGGCGCGCTCGTCCTCGCGCACCTGCTGCAGGTGCGCCGACAGCCGCTGCAGCGCGCCGTGCGACTGCTGCAGCCGGGCGTTGGCCTGCGACAGCGCGGCGGTGCGTTCCGACACGCGCCGTTCCAGTTCGGCATGGTTGGCGCGCAGCACCGCCTCCGCCTGCTTGCGCTCGCTGATGTCGGCGAAGGTGACCACGGCGCCGACGATCTGGCCGGCGTCGCGGATCGGGTAGGAGGTGTACTCGGCCGGAAAGGCGCTGCCGTCGCGCCGCCACAGCACTTCGGATTCGACCCGCACGCCCCGCCCTTCCTGGAAGGCACGGAAGATCGGGCAGTCTTCGACCTCATAACAGCGGCCGTCGGAATGCGCGTGATGGATCAGGTAGTGCATGTTGCGGCCGAGCACTTCGTCGGCGTCGAAGCCGATCAGTTCGGCGCCGGCACGATTGATGAAGATGCAGCGGCCGCGCTGGTCGATGCCGTAGATGCCTTCGCCGGCCGACTCCAGCAGCATTTCGAGCTGATGCCGCCAGGCAGCGTGATGCGACAGGTGGTGGAGGTTGGCGAACACGGCGCGCGCCCGATGAAGCGATGCGGCAGCCCTGCATCAAGCGTGCCAAACGGTGCTCCGGCCGTGTTCCATGCACCGGCGCGGGTTTGCCTGCGATCGGCCGATGCACGCAGACGGTGCGCGCACTGGCCTGGTGCATTCAGGCAGGCGCGTCGCGCACCCGCAGTGCGCCGTCGGTGTCGCCGGCTTCGATCAGCCCCAGTTCTTCATAGCGGCGCAACTTGCGCCATAACGACACGCGGTCGATGCCGAGCAGGCGTGCCGCCATGGCGCGGTTGCCGCCGACTTCGGCCAGCACGTCGAGGATGTGCGAGCGCTCGACACTTTCCAGCGTGCGGATTTCACCGCCCGCGCGGCTGCTCGCGTCGCGATGAACCGCCGACGCGGCAAATCCGGACGGCAGGTCCGCCTCGCCCAGCATGCTGCCGCTGGCCAGTGCCACGCCGCGCTCGATCAGGTTTTCAAGCTCGCGCACATTGCCGGGGTAGTCGTAGGCGCACAGCTTCTGCATCGCCGACGGGGCGATGGCGGTCACCGGCTTGCCCATCGCCAGGGCGGCGCGGCGCAGGAACTGCTGCGCCAGCAGCGGGATGTCCTCGCGCCGGGCGCGCAGCGGCGGCAACTGCAGCGTGACCACATTGAGCCGGAAATAGATGTCCTGCCGGAACGTGCCGGCATCGACCGCGCTGCGCGGCTCGCGATTGGTGGCCGCGAGAAAGCGCACGTCGGCGCGTACCGGTTCGGTGCCGCCGACCCGCATGTATTCGCGCTCCTGCAGCAGGCGCAGCAGCTTGACCTGCATCGCCGCCGACATTTCCGTCACTTCGTCGAGAAACAGCGTGCCGCACTGTGCCGCCTCGACCAGGCCGCCGCGCGCGTGCTGGGCACCCGTGTAGGCGCCCTTTTCGTGACCGAACAGTTCGTTGGCAAGCAGCTCTTCGGTCAGTGCGCCGCAATTGACCGCGACGAACGGTCCGCCGGCGCGCCGGCTGTGCGCGTGCAGGTGGCGCGCCAGCAACTCCTTGCCGGTGCCGGTTTCGCCGACGATGAGCACATTGCAGTCGGTCGGCGCGACGCCGCGCGCGATGTCGAGAATGGCGCGCATGCCGCCGTCGCGCGTGATGATGCGTTCTTCGGCAGCCTGCTCGACCAGCTGGCGCAGGCGGTGGTTTTCGGCGCGCAACTGCGCCTTGTCGGCCGCCTCGCGCACCAGCTTGCGCACCTCGCCCAGCCGGAACGGCTTGGAAATGTAATAGAAGGCACCGGTGCGCATCGCCTCGACCGCCGATTCGGTGGTCGCGAAGCCGGTCACCACCAGCACCTCCATGTCGGGCCAGGCCTCGCGCGCGCGGCGCAGCAGATCGAGGCCGTCCATGCCGGGCATGCGCACGTCGGTCAGCATCACCTCGAAGTCGCGCGTGCGCAGCAGCGCCAGCGCGCTGTCGCCGTTGTCGGCCGTCATGACGTCGAAGCCGTCGCGCCGCAGTGCAGTGGCCAGTCCCTCGCGGGCGACCGCCTCGTCATCGACCAGCAGTACGCGTGCTCCACTCATGATGCTTCCTCCGCCGGTATCCAGACCGTGACGCAGGCGCCGCCGTCCGGTTCGCGCGCGATGCTGACCCGGCCGCCGTGTTCGGCCGCGATTTCATGCACCACGAACAGCCCGAGTCCGGAGCCCTTGCCGACCGGTTTGGTCGTGAAGAACGGGTCGAACACGCGCTGCAGATTTCCCGGCGCGATGCCGGGGCCGTTGTCGCACACGTCGATCGCCGTGCCGCCGTCACGCTGCGTGCCGCTGACCACGATGTGCGGCGTGGTCGCGGTTTCGTCACAGGCTTCAAGCGCGTTGCGGATCAGGTTGAGCAGCGCCTGCTGGATGCGCTGGCCGTCGGCGTGGATTTCCAGCGCCGGGTCGATGTGCAGCGTGACCGCATCGCCGGCGTCCGGCTGTTCGGCGCGCAGCAGCGCGATGGTTTCCTCGACCAGTGGCCGCAGTGGCTGGCGTACCAGTGCGAAGTGGCTGTCGCGCGCGAAGGCGAGCAGCGTGCGCACGATGCGCTGGGCACGCTGCACCTGATCATCGATCTGTTCGACGAAGGCATTGAGCGGGGTGGCGTCGCCGTGCTCGGGTTCTTCGAGCAGCAGCTGCGCGTTGAGCGAAATATTGGACAGCGGGTTGTTCAGTTCGTGTGCCACGCCGGACAGCATGGTGCCCAGCGACGCCAGGCGCGCGGTGCGCAGCACGGCCAGCTGGCGTTCTTCGAGGTCGCCGAGTGCGCGGTTGAAGGCATCGACCAGCGCCGCGATCTCGTCGTCGTGATCGCGTGGCGTGAGGCGGGCCAGATTGCCGGTACCGACGCGCGCCAGATCGCTTTCGACCTCGCGCAGCGGCACCACGACGCGCCGTGTCACCAGTTGCCCGATGCCCAGCACCAGCACGATGGCGGCGAACATGATCACGTACAGCCGCGATTCCTGACCGGTCAGCGCACTGCGCATCGCTTCGCGCGCCTGGTCGGACAGGCGCTCGCTGCTGTCGAACACCTGTTTGCCGACCGCCTCCATGCGCTCTTCCAGCGGCGAGATCGGGTCGGTCGGCTTGATGCGGCGCTGCAAGCGGTCGTCCAGCAGGTCGCGCCAGTCGGACAGCGACTGCTCCAGTTCGTCGAGCGCAAAACCGGGTGCGGCACGCTGCATCAGCGGGCGGTCGCGCCCGATCATCGCCAGCGCCTCTTCCGCCTTGCTGACGGCCGCCTTCAGTTCGGATGGCTTGCGGAACAGCAGGTAGTTCTTCTCCAGTCGGCGCGCCTCGCGCACCACGTCGTGCATGCGCGTGACCTTGTACTCGTCGTCGACATGCGAAAGCAGGTCGCGCACCTGTTCAAGTGCGGCGAACACGAGCAGCACGAACAGGCCGCCGAGTACGATGTAGCCGAGCAGGATCTTGCCGTGCAGCGATCGGGGCAACAATTTCATCAATTGCATGTTGAAACGTTGCGTTGCGGATTTCAACGGTAATGCGAACGGCGCATCGGTCGGTTTCATGCGGGTTTTCGTCGATCGGGCAGCCATGAATAGCCCGGGTCGCTGCATTGTGCAACGTCCGCTGAATGCGTACTCCGGGGCTGGATGGGCGAACATAATGAAATCAATGACTTGAAATCTAGGTTTGAACTGGCACATCCCCTGCTAGAACTTCCATGCCAGCTCTGTGGCCACCGCCCGACGGCTCCTCGGACGGTGGCCGGTGGCAGGGGGGCAATGGGGAGGCCGGTTTGCCAGCGGACTGAACCGGTTCTTTTGTGCGGCTCGCGACTCCTTCGCGAGCCGTTTTTCTTTGTTCTTCGCTGTCCTTTCCGTGTTCTCGCGGACATCCCTTGTCGCTCTGCACGCCGCGACGTGATGCCGGCAATCCGGCCGGCTCACATCACCAGACCTTCGCGCACCGGTTTAACGGATAATTCGCGGCCGCCCACCCGTCGTCACGCCTCCGTTCCCGCTGTCCGAAACATCGATGCCCGAACCGTCCGCCCCGCTGCTCGAAACCCGTGCCCTGACCTGCGTGCGCGGTCGCGCGCGGCTGTTCGCCGGACTCGACCTGACGGTCGGCGAGGGTGAACTGCTGCATGTCGCCGGTGCCAACGGCAGCGGCAAGACCAGCCTGCTGCGCATCCTGTGCGGCCTGTCCGAACCGGAATCGGGGGAGGTGCGCTGGCGTGGCCAGCCGGCCCGGTCGGTGCGCGACGACTGGCGTGGCGGCATGCTGTATCTGGGTCACCGCAACGGCGTGAAGGACGATTTCACGCCACTCGAGAACCTGCACGCGAGTGCGGCCATCGCCGGCGAGCGCATCGCCGACACGGTGCTGCTCGAAGCGCTGGTCGACATCGGTCTGGCCGCGCGTCTCGATGTGCCGGCGCGCAGCCTGTCGCAGGGCCAGCGCCGCCGCGTGGCGCTGGCGCGCCTGCTGGCCGATACACGCAGTGCGCTGTGGATACTCGACGAACCTTTCACCGCGCTCGACGTGCGCGCCGTCGCGGTGCTCGCGGCGGCCATGGCGGCGCATCTGCGGCGCGGCGGCGCGCTGATCTACACCACGCATCAGCCGGTGGACATCGAAGCCGAGCGCCGTCAGACACTCAATCTGGACGACTACGCATGCTGAGCCTGTTCGTGTCGGTGGTGCGCCGCGACCTGCTGCTGGCCTGGCGGCGGCGCTCCGACGTGCTGACCGCGCTCGGCTTCTTCCTGCTGGTGACCAGCCTGTTTCCGCTCGGCGTCGGGCCTGAGCCGGAGCAGTTGAGTCATATCGCGGCCGGTGTCATGTGGGTCGCCGCGCTGCTGGCGACGCTGCTGTCGGTCAGCCGGCTGTTCGAATCGGACGAAGCCGACGGCACGCTGGAACAGATGCTGCTGTCGGTCGAGCCCCTGCCGGTCATCGTACTGGGCAAGGTGTGCGCCTACTGGCTGCTGACCGGCCTGCCGCTGGTGGTGATTGCGCCGCTGATCGGCCTGCAGTTCAACCTGTCAGTCGACGAAACCCTGATCGTGTGCGCCACGCTGCTGGTCGGCACGCCGTCGCTGTCTCTGCTCGGCGCAGTCGGTGCGTCGCTGACGCTGGGACTGCGCGGCGGTGGTGCGCTGATCGCGCTGCTGGTGCTGCCGCTGTACGTGCCGGTGCTGATCTTCGGCGCCGGCGCCCTCGACGCCTGGCGGGCCGGGCTGGGCATACAGTCCCATCTGGCGCTGCTGTCGGCGGTGCTGCTGGTGGCGCTGGCGGTGTGCCCGCTGGCCAGTGCGACCGCGCTGCGGATCGCTCAGGATTGAACTGTTTTTGCAGCATTCGGGCCAAAGCATCGAGTCGGTTAAACTGTCGGCCGCTGATGTGGCAGGCGGTCATTTTCAAGGATGACCGGGCCTTCGTCGTGCGACCGCCACTCCCCGCAACACCCCGGTGACACCACCGGGCAACCTGAACCCGGATCAACCCGAAACCGCTGATGTCTGACTCACCGCTTACTGCAACGCGCGCACCGTCGTCCGGCTTCAGCCTGTTTTACTACGCCAGTCCGCACACCTTCTTCCCGCTTGCCGGCAAGCTGCTGTGGCCGACCTGGATCATCGCCGTCGTGCTGACGATTGCCGGCCTCTACACCGGCTTCTTCATCGCACCGACCGACGCCACCCAGGGCGACAGCTACCGCATCATCTTCATCCACGTGCCGGCAGCCTGGATGTCCATGGTGGTCTATCTGGTGATGGCTTTCTGGTGCGCCGTCGGGCTCATCTTCAACACCCGGCTGTCCTTCATGATGTCGAGCGCGCTGGCGCCGACCGGTGCGATGTGGGCCTTCATCGCGCTGTGGACCGGTGCGCTGTGGGGCAAGCCGACCTGGGGCACCTACTGGGTGTGGGACGCGCGACTCACGTCCGAACTCATCCTGTTCTTCCTGTACTGCGGCTACATGGCGCTGCAGGCGGCCATCGACGACCCGCGCCGGGCCGATCGCGCAGGTGCGCTGATCGCCATCGTCGGTGCGATCAACGTGCCGATCATCTATTTTTCGGTGAAGTGGTGGAACACCCTGCATCAGGGGGCGTCTGTAAGCCTGACGCAGTCACCGTCGATGGCCAGCACCATGCTCACCGGCATGCTGCTGATGGCGCTGGCGGCGTGGGCTTACACGATAGGCGTCGCGCTGGTGCGCGTGCGCGCCATCATGATCGAACGCGAGCGGCACACCGACTGGGTGCGTCAGCTCGGCAACGCAGCACAGGCAGGAGACACCAAGGCATGAACTGGGAAAGCGCCAGCCATTTCTGGGCAATGGGCGGTTACGGATTTTTCGTGTGGGGCTCGTACGCGGTGACCGCGCTGCTGGTCGCTGCCGAACTGGTGCTGGTTGCGCGGCGCATGCGAGCGGCGCGCGCGGGCGCGGCGCGCGACGTGGCGATCGAACGCATCGATGCCGATCGGCGGGGGCGCGCATGAAACCACGGCAGAAACGCTTCGCCCTGATCGCGGTCGGCGTGATCGCGCTGGCCGGTGCAGCCACGCTCGTGCTGACCGCGTTCGAGGACAATATGGTGTTCTTCTTCACGCCCACCCAGGTGGCGGCGCGCGAAGCGCCGCAGGGCCGAACCTTCCGCATCGGCGGCATGGTCGAGGAAGGCAGTCTTGAGCGCGGTGCGGATGGCACGTCGGTGAAATTCCTGGTGACCGACACGGTGAACAAAATTCCGGTGACCTACACCGGCGCATTGCCCGACCTGTTCAAGGAGGGCAAGGGCGTGGTCGCACAGGGCAAGCTGAACGATGGCGGCGTGTTCGCTGCCAGCGAAGTGCTGGCCAAGCACGACGAGAATTACATGCCGCCGGAAGCGGCACACGCGCTCGAACAGGCGAAGAAGGCGCAGGGCACGGTCGTCCAGTGAAGTCCAACACCGGCGCGCCCTGGCGGGCCGGTTTCAGGGGTTGAGCACGCATGTATCCCGAATTAGGTAATTTTTCGCTGTCCATCGCGCTGGCGCTGTCGCTGCTGCTGGGCATCCTGCCGCTGGTCGGCGCGCAGCGCGGCGACGCACGGCTGATGGCGGCAGCGCGCCCGCTGACCCAGGGTGTATTCGTATTCGTTGCCTTCGCCTTCGTGTGCCAGATCCAGTCGTTCATCCTGAATGACTTTTCGGTGCTGAACGTCGCGACCAACTCGAATTCCACACTGCCGCTGGAATACCGCATCGCCGCCTCGTGGGGCAGCCACGAAGGCTCGCTGCTGCTGTGGGTGTTCATGCTGGCGGGGTGGGCGCTGGCGGTCAGCGTGTTCTCGCGCCGCCTGCCGCCTGACATGGTGGCGCGCGTGCTCGCTGTGCTCGGCCTGATCACGGTCGGCTTTCTCGCCTTCATGCTGGCCAGTTCGAACCCGTTCGACCGCCTGTTGCCGGCGGCGGTCGATGGCCGAGACCTGAATCCGCTGCTGCAGGATCCGGGCATGATCTTCCACCCGCCGATGCTCTACATGGGCTACGTCGGCTTCTCGGTCGCCTTCGCCTTCGCGATCGCGGCGCTGATCGGCGGTCGCCTGGACGCGGCCTGGGCGCGCTGGTCGAGGCCATGGACCACCGTGGCCTGGGTGTTCCTGACGCTGGGCATCGCGCTCGGCAGCTACTGGGCGTATTACGAACTCGGCTGGGGCGGCTGGTGGTTCTGGGACCCGGTCGAAAACGCGTCCTTCATGCCCTGGCTGGTCGGTACGGCGCTCATCCACTCGCTGGCGGTGACCGAAAAGCGCGGCGCCTTCAAGAGCTGGACAGTGCTGCTGGCGATCTCGGCCTTTTCGCTGTCGCTGCTCGGCACCTTCCTCGTGCGCTCGGGCGTGCTGACCTCGGTGCATGCCTTCGCCACCGACCCGGAACGCGGCGTGTTCATCCTCGCGTTGCTGGTGTTCGTCATCGGTACGTCGCTGCTGCTGTTCGCGATCCGTGCGCCGTCGGTCGGCCTGGGCGGCGGCTTCGCGCTCATTTCGCGTGAAACCGCGCTGCTCGGCAACAATGTGCTGCTGGCGGTGGCCACGTCGGCGGTGCTGCTGGGCACGCTGTACCCGCTGTTTCTCGATGCGCTGGGCATGGGCAAGATTTCGGTCGGCGCGCCGTATTTCGACGCGGTGTTTGTGCCGCTGATGACGCCGGTTGCCTTCCTGATGGCGATCGGGCCCTTCGTACGCTGGAAGAAGGACGGCGCACCAAGCCTGGTGACCCGCCTGCGCTGGGCATTCGCGGTCAGCGTGGTCAGCACGGTCGTCATGATGGTCGTGTCCGGCGGGTTTTCACCGATGCTCGGTCTGGGGACCTTCATCGTCGTGTGGATCGTCGCCACCAGCGTGCAGCACCTGGTCGAGCGGCTGCGCGGCCGCACCGGTGACGGCAACTGGTTCGCCCGCGCGAGGGCGCTGCCCGGCGGCTGGTGGGGCATGTGGTTCGCCCATCTGGGCATCGCGGTCACCATCGTCGGCATTACGCTGGTCAAGGGCTTCGAACAGAATATCGACCTCAAGATGGCGCCGGGACAGACGGCGACGCTCGCCGGCTACACCTTCCGCTTCGACGGCGCTTTCGCGCATGAGGGGCCGAATTACGACGCGGCTCGGGGTCGCATCGAAATGACGCGGGACGGCCGGTCGGTCGCGATGATGTACCCGGAGAAGCGCATGTACCGCGTGTCGCAGATGCCGATGACGGAAGCGGCGATCGACTCGGGCATCACGCGCGACATCTATGTGTCGATGGGCGAGCCGCTGCCGGACGGCAGCGCATGGATCGTGCGCATCTTCTACAAGCCCTTCATCAACTGGATCTGGGTCGGCGCGCTCATCATGGCCCTCGGCGGTACGCTCGCAGCGGCTGACCGTCGCTACCGCAAGCTCGCGCAACGGGATGGCAAGCAGCCGGCCGAAGCGCCGGCACCCGCTGTGAAACACGGGCCGGCGCAGGAACAGCACGCATGAGTCGCTATCTGTGGCCGCTCGGCCTGTTCGTCGTGCTGGCCGGCTTCCTGTTTGCAGGCCTGTTCCTGAATCCGCGCGAGGTGCCGAGCCCGCTGATCGGCCGCGCAGTGCCGGCGTTCAGCGTCGCCCAGCTGGGGGCGCCGGACAAGAGCTTCTCGCCGGCCGACATGAAGGGCAAGGTGTGGCTGATGAACGTGTGGGCCTCGTGGTGCGTGTCGTGCCGGCAGGAGCACCCGCTGCTGGTCGAGCTCGCGAAGACCGGCACGGTCACGATGGTCGGCCTGCACTACAAGGACGAACGCGACGCCGGCCTGAAGTGGCTGGCCGACTACGGCGATCCCTACCTGCTGTCGGCGCATGACCGCGACGGCCGCATTGCGATCGACTTTGGCGTCTATGGCACGCCGGAAACCTTCATCATCGACCGCCAGGGCGTGATCCGCCACAAGCATACCGGCCCGCTGACGCCCGCGCTGCTGCGCGACGACATCCTGCCGCGCATCCGGCAACTCGAGGCCTCCTGACATGCGCCATCTGTTCCTGCCGATCGCGCTGTCGATCTGCGCGCTGCTGCCTGCGCACGCCGATCAGGCGCCGACGCTGGCCGACGACCCGGCGGTCGAGGCGCGCGTGCAGCATCTCGGCGAAGAATTGCGCTGCCTCGTCTGCCAGAACCAGAACATCGCCGATTCGCACGCCGATCTGGCGATGGACCTGAAGAAACAGGTGCGCGAGCAGATCGCCGCCGGACGCAGCGACCGCGAAATTCTCGACTACATGGTCGAGCGCTACGGCGATTTCGTGCTGTACCGCCCGCCGCTGAAAGCCACGACGGTGCTGCTCTGGGCCGGGCCGTTCGTGCTGCTTCTGGTGGTCGTGCTGCTGCTTGCCCGTCGCCTGCGCCGTCGCACGGTTCAGGCGGCTGCCGCCAATACATTGAGTGCCGATGAGCAGCAGCGCGCGCGCGCGCTGCTCGCTGGCGAGGAGAAACAGGTTTGACGCAGTTCATGATAGGCGCCGGGCTGATGCTCGCCCTGGCGCTCGCATTCGTGCTTGCCCCGTTGTTGCGCGGGCGCTCCGGCGCAGTCCCCGAAGCCCAGCGTGCGCTCACGCTGGCCATTCACCGCGATGCCCTGGCCGAACTCGACCGCGATCTGGCGGCCGGCCTGATCGACGATGCGCAGTACCGCATTTCCTGCGCGGAACTGGAGCGTCGGGTGCTCGACGAAGCGGGTGCCGCACCGACGTCGGTACGCAGTTCCGGCCGCTGGGTGGCCATCGTGTCGGCCATCGCCGTGCCTGCGCTGGCCGTGCCGGTCTATCTGGCCCTCGGCAAGCCCGACGCGGTGGATGCACCGCGCAGCAGCCCGAGCGAACAGCAGGCCATGGGGCAGGAGGAAATTACGCCGGAGCGCATCCGGGCGATGGTGGATCAACTCGCCGAGCGCATGAAGAGCGAGCCGGACAACGCCGACGGCTGGCAGATGCTGGCGCGCTCGTACAGCGCCATGCAGCGCTTCGACGAGGCGAGCGCGGCGTATGCGAATCTGGTGAAGATCGTCAGCGGCGACGCCCAGGTATGGACCGACTACGCCGATGTGCTCGCGATGAGCAAGGGCCGACAGTTGTCCGGCGAGCCGGAAGCTATGCTGGCGAAGGCGCTGGCCATCGATCCGGACCATCCGAAGGCGTTGGCGCTCGCCGGCAGTGCCGCGATGCAGCGCGGCGACAAGGCCGGCGCACGCAAGCATTGGGAGCGACTGCTGAAGTTGCTGCCGCCCGAGTCGCCGTTGATCCAGCCGCTGACCGAAAGCCTGCAGGATGCGGCGGAGACGCCTGCGAACTGAGCTTTCAGGACGGAACTGTCACTACGTGCCGATCCGCGAGGATCAGGCCGGACCGTGAATCGCTGCGAGTTTTGAAACCGACAGACAAAAAGACAGACGAAAAAAAGCCGGCATCGCGCCGGCTTTTTTCATTTCGAAGCGAAGAATTACTTCTTCATTTCTTCAGCAGCAGCCTTGGCAGCATCGGCAGCAGCATCAACGGCTTCGCCGGCAGCCTTGGCAGCTTCGCCAGCGGCGTCGGTTGCGGTGGCAGCAGCGTCGGTCGCGGTAGCGGCAGCATCGGTGGCCGTGGTGGCGGCAGCATCAGCGGCGGCGGCGGCCGGGGCAGCAGCAGCGTCAGCAGGGGCAGCAGCCGGAGCGGGTTCGGCAACCGGAGCCGGTGCTTCTTCCGGCTTCGAGCAAGCGGCGAGGGTCAGGGCGAGCAGGGCGGCGGCGAGGAGGGACTGTTTCATTTTGATTTCCTTGGCTGAGGGCGACAACAAAAATTCTGTCTCACAAGATCGAACATACAGCATCGATCAGCCCAAAATAGTAGCACGGGCGTCATGTATCAAGGTAGCGCGCGGGAAACATGACCTTACAGGCCGAACTTTGTTGTGCTGATGCAACATGAACAGGCATCCCACAGTTCGCCGAAGCGCTGCTTGTAGCCGGCGTTTTCCAGCGCATCGTCGATCAGCAGCTTGCCGCGGAAATGCTTGCTGTGCGTACGAATCAACAGGCAACCGCCTGCGCTCAGCATGAAGGTTTCAGTCAGGTGGCGCAGGTTGCGCGGGGTCTGCCGTATCTGTATCCGATGAGATTGCGCGGTGCACAAATTCCACAGTCGCGGCATGCGGTGCTGCAGCGCATTGGCGTCGTGCAGCACGATGCGCATGGTCATCGCCGGGTCGCGCGCCAGGGCGTCCGACAGCTGTGCCACGCGTGGTGAGCTTGCCAGCGCGGTGTCCACCAGATCGACGTCGAAAATGTCGAGACCGACCCGGATCTGGTCGAGCCACTGCGCCACCGCGGCCTGATAGCCCGCGCGGTCTGCGAAGCGCAGCGGCTCGGCTGTGTCAGTCACCCTGCGCACCCGGATAAAGGAAGCCGTCGCGATACCAGTCGTGCAGCAGTGCCAGTGTGTCGGCGTGGTCGGACACGGAGGGCAGCCGTCGTTCGCGCGCCAGCGCAGTGAGCGCATCGGCGCTGCCGGGCGGTACATCGATTGCTTCACCGTTGATCCAGACATGGCGACCGCTGCGCAGCAGCTGCGTGCGGGTGTCGAGCCGCACGCCGTGCTTCGCCACCCTCTGTGCGAAGCGTTTCGGACTCAGCATGTCGTCCGGCGGATCGAAGAACACGTGCTGCTTCGGTTCCGACAGATAGCTGCCGAGGAACTGTTCGACGTCACTGCGCGTCCAGCGGATGGCGCCGAGCATATCGGCAACGCGATCGATCATCGCCGGCGGCAGTCGGGCGGGGTCATCCTGCAACGCGAGATCCGGGTCGGCGTACATGCCGTCGAGGCACAGCCGGTCGCGCAGGTGATCGAGGAAGGCGGTGCCCAGTTCCTGCGCCGACGGGGCGCGGAAGCCGATCGAATAGGTGGTGCACTCGCCTTCCGCCACGCCGTTGTGCGCGTAGTGCGGCGGCAGGTAGAGCAGATCGCCGGGTTCGAGCAGCCATTCCTGCTCGGGCACGAAGTCGCGCAGGATGCGCAGCGGCGCCCCCTCGACCAGTGTCAGGTCCTTCTGCGCGCTGATCTGCCAGCGGCGCCGGCCACTGCCCTGCAGCAGGAACACGTCGTAGGAATCGAAGTGCGGCCCGACGCCGCCGCCATCGGTGGCATAGCTCACCATGACGTCGTCGAGCCGCGCGTAAGGGATGAAGGCGAAGCGGCGCATCAGGGCATCGGCTTGCGGCAGCACCAGATTCAGGCCCTGCACCAGCACCGTCCAGGGCTGCGCCTTCGGCCGTTTGAGCAGGCGCCCGGGCAGCGGGCCGCGTTCGAATTGCCAGCCGGTGGTGCCATGGGCGATGAAGCGCGATTCGACGTCCTCGTCGCGCGCCAGATCGAACAGCGCGTCGCGGTTCAGCAGGCCGTCGAAACCGGGGATGGCGCCGCGCACCAGCAGCGGCTTCTTCTGCCAGTGATCACGCAGGAAGGTGCGCGGGCTCAGCCCGCCGAGCAATGTCTTGTCCATGGTGCGGATTATCTCCGATGCGCCGGAAAGCGCGCGCGCAGCGGGTAAAATCCGCCTCCCCCCAGAATCATGCAAGGTTGAACGATGCCGGTCGTCCGTATCGAATCGATGGACCACGAAGGTCGCGGCGTCACGCACTTCGAAGGCAAGGTGATTTTCGTGGATGGCGCGCTGACCGGCGAGCTGATCGATTTTTCGCCCTATGTCCGCAAGCCGTCGTACGAGCTGGCGCAGATCAGCCGCATCCTCAAGCACAGCCCGCAGCGCGTGCAGCCGCGCTGCCGTTACTTCGGCACCTGCGGCGGCTGCAGCATGCAGCACCTCGACGTGGTCGCGCAGGCGTCGGTCAAGCAGCGCGTGCTGGAAGACGCGCTGTGGCATATCGGCCGCGTGAAGCCGGAGACGGTGTTCACGCCTCTGATCGGCCCAGGCTGGGGTTACCGTTACCGTGCACGCCTGTCGGTGCGTCACGTGTCGCGCAAGGGTGGCGTGCTGGTGGGCTTTCGCGAACGCAAGTCGAGCCATGTGACCAACATGTCGTCGTGCGAGGTGCTGCCGCCACACACGTCCGCGCTACTGATGCCGCTACGCGCGCTGATAAACAGCCTTTCGATCTGCGATCGAGTGCCGCAGGTCGAGGTGGCGATCGGCGGCGAAGGCCGGCAGCAGATGACGGTGCTGGTGTTTCGTGTGCTCGCGCCGTTGTCGGCGCAGGACGAAACTGCGCTGCGTGCGTTTGCCGACACGCAGCGGGTGTCCATCTATGTGCAGCCGGGTGGCCCGGACACGCTGGCGCCGTTCTGGCCGTTGCCGATGCCCGAGCTGGCGTACGAACTGCCTGATTTTGGCGTGCGCCTTGCGTTCGCGCCGTCCGAATTCACGCAGGTGAATCACGGCATGAACCGTTCGCTGCTGCGCCGCTCGATGTCGATGCTGGCGCCGCAGCGGGGCGAGCGCATCGCCGACATGTTCTGCGGCCTGGGCAACTTTTCGCTGCCGATTGCGGCGCTCGGCGCCGACGTGGTCGGTATCGAGGGCGCCGAAGCGCTGGTGCAGCGCGCCGCGCGCAACGCCGAAGCGAACGGTCTGGCGTCGCGCGCGAGTTTTCGCGTCGCCAACCTGTTCAAGGCGACCCCCGAGAGCCTCGCTGAGCTCGGCCACTTCGACAAGATGCTGATCGATCCGCCGCGAGAAGGTGCCTTCGATCTCGTCAAGGCGCTGCCCCGGGCAGATGCCGCAGGGGCGCTGCAGCGCATCGTTTACGTGTCGTGCAGCCCGGCTACGCTGGCGCGCGACGTTGCGGTGCTGATCAACGAAAAAGGTTATCGCTTCCGCGGCGCGGGCATCGCCAACATGTTTCCGCAGACCTCGCACGTCGAGTCGATCGCGCTGATCGAGCGCTGACCCGGTCGCCTGCGATGGCAGACATGAAAAAGGCGGCCTGAGCCGCCTTTTTCATTCCGCACTGCCGGGTTCAGTCGCGCTGACCGGTCAGGGCCATCAGCAGATGCAGCAGGCTGACGAACATGTTGTACAGGTTCAGATACACCGACAGCGACGCCGACACGTAGTTGGTTTCGCCGCCGCGCACGATGCGCTGCACGTCGTACAGCATCCACGCCGCCGAAATCATCACGATGCCACCCGAGATCGCCAGCGACAGCACCGGCATCTTCAGGAAGATGTTGGCGACAATGGCGAGCAGCAGCACGATCATGCCGACCATCAGGAAGCTGCCCATGTTCGAGAAGTCGCGCTTCGTCGTGCTGGCGATCGACGCCAGCGTGAAGAAGGTGACCGCCGTGCCGCCCGCGGCCATCGCGATCAGCGATCCGCCGTTCGAAAAGCCCAGCGCGACCTGCAGGATGCGGCTCAGCATCAGGCCCATGAAGAAGGTGAAGCCGAGCAGCAGGGCGACGCCCAGTCCGCTGTTCTTGTTCTTCTCGATCGCCCACATAAAGCCCCAGGCGACGCCCATGAACAATGCGAACGCGATGAACGGGCTGCCCGCCATGAACGAGAAGTTCATCTGGATGCCCGCTACGGCGCCGAGCAGTGTCGGAACCATCGACGCGGCCAGCATCATGTAGGTGTTCCGCAGTACGCGGTTCTGTCCGGCACTTGCGGTGCCGGCAGTCTGTATGGTCTGGAATTGCGGTTGCATGGCGTGACCCCGAAGGATGATTAACACACTAAAGACTATCGCACAGGTCGTTAAGTTTCAACGCATTGGACGCGTGTTAATATCCGGCCCCGAATGAAAACGTGGTGTTGCGGCGTCGGACACCTCGATATTCATCGCGAGCAGTGCAGCGGAAGCGTGGCAGAGCGGTTGAATGCACCGGTCTTGAAAACCGGCGAAGGTGAAAGCCTTCCGTGAGTTCGAATCTCACCGCTTCCGCCAACAGTCAATTGCCCTGGCGGCACAGATGTGGCGTCCCGGCTGTGCTCACATCACCCGTGCGTAAAGCGTGATGACGACGATGCACACCCCGTTCAGCAACAGCCCGCAGCGCATCATCGAGGCCGCCGACACGTAGCCGGTGCCGAATACCAGTGCGTTCGGAGGTGTGGCGACCGGGAGCATGAAGGCGCACGAGGCCGAAATTGCAATGGCGGCCGACAGCGCGCGCGGATCGAGGCCGAAGTCGGGGGCCAGCACGGCGAACACCGGAACCAGCAGCGCGGCGCTGGCGGTGTTGCTGACCAGTTCGGTCAGCATGACCACGAAGGCGATGATGCCGAGCAACACCAGCCAGTCGGGTGTGCCGCGCAGCAGGTCGGTCAGTGCGTCGGCCAGAAAGCGGCTCGCGCCACTCGAACCCATCAGGGCGCTCAGCGCCAGGCCGCCGCCGAACAGCAGCAGCACGCCCCACTGCGTATGCGATTCGATGTCCGGCCAGTCGATGGCGCGGCTGGCCACCAGCAGCGCGATCGCGGCCAGTGCGACCACGGCGTCGATGTCCTGTTCGACGCCCAGCGCGTGCGCCAGCGGCGCACCGAACACCCAGCCTGCTACGGCGAATGCAAAGACCGATGCCGTGGCGATGCGACCGGGGGTCCATCCGTCGTCCGCATCCTCTGCCGGCAGTTCGATGCGTCCGCCGAGCGTCGGACGCAGCGTCAGCCACAGCGTCGCCGCCATCAGCGGCATCAGCACGAAGACCAGCGGCAGCCCGAAGCGCAGCCATTCCGCAAAGCCGATGCCGGCCTGGGCGGCGGCGATGGCGTTCGGCGGGCTGCCGACCAGCGTACCGATGCCGCCGATGCTGGCGCTGTAGGCCACGCCCAGCAGCATGAAGGTGCGTTCGCGCGAATCGGCATCGGGGCCGAGCAGACCGAGTGCCAGCGGCAGCATCATGGCTGCGGTGGCGGTGTTGCTGATCCACATCGACAGCAGTGCGGTCAGCGCAAACAGCAAGGCCAGCGACCTCACCCTGCTTCCGCCCGACAGGGCGAGCACCCGGCGGGCGAGCCAGCGATCCAGCCCGTGCCGCGCGAGCGCCGCCGCCAGCGCAAAGCCGCCGAGGAACAGGAAGATGATGGGGTGCGCGAACGACGCCAGCGCCTTCGATGGCGGCACACCGGCAAACAGCACCGCCAGCAGCGGCACCAGCAGCGCGGTCAGCGTCAGCGGCAGGGCCTGCGTCATCCACAGGGATCCGGCCAGCGCAAAGATCGCCAGCGCGGCGCGCAGTGCAGGGTTGTCCGGGCCAAAGGCGGCCACGGCGAGAGCGAGCCCCACGCAGGCGCCCATGCGCAACAGGGAAGCGGCCATTTCAGGATCGAAGGAAGTACGGACCGGATACAAGGATACCGGTGCGCGCATCCGCGTCAGCCCATGGACGACTCACAGGTCGCCGCCAACGAGCGTTTGCTAAGTCGCCGTGATGGTGCCGAGTGCATCCTGGCGCGAGCGGGCGACCAGCGCATCCACCGGCTCGGGCCGGCCGAAAAGATAGCCCTGGAAGCCATCGCAACCGTGCTGCATCAGCAGCGCGTGCTGGGCACCGGTCTCTACGCCTTCGGCGATCACCGACAGGCCCAGCGAGTGGCTCATGGCCAGGATGGCGCGCACGATGGCCAGATCGTTCTGGTCGAGCGTGATGTCGCGGATGAAGGTGCGGTCGATCTTCACCTCGTCCACGGGCAGGCGCTTGAGATAGGACAGCGACGAGTAACCGGTACCGAAATCGTCGATCGAAAAGCGGATGCCGACCGACTTAAGCTGCAGCATGCGCTCGATCACGTCTTCGACACGGTCCAGCACCACGCTCTCGGTCAGTTCCAGCGTGAGGCGGCGGGCGTCGATGCCGTGGCGGCGAACGGCGTCCAGCACGTAATCGACGAAGTTTGGCTGGTGGAACTGCCGGGCACTCACGTTCACCGACAGGCAAAGCGCGGCCATGGTGGCATCGCTCTGCCAGTTCTTCAGCCAGATGCAGGCCTGCTCGATCACCCATTCGCCAATCTCGACGATGAGACCGGTTTCCTCGGCCAGCGGAATGAACTGCAGCGGTGGTATCGGCGGTGAGTCGGGCGGCAGCCAGCGCAGCAGCGCCTCGGCGCCCGTCACGCATTGATTTGCATCCACCTGCGGCTGGCAGTAGAGCGTCAGTTCGTGCTGTGCGATGCCACGTCGCAGTGCCGTTTCCATCGCGGCGCGGGCGTCGATGGCGGCCTGCATGTCCGGATTGAAGAAGCGCGACGTATTGCGACCGGCGTTCTTGGCCTGGTAGAGCGCAACGTCCGCCTGCTTCAGCAGCAGTTCCGCGGCCGTCTCATGGGCCTGGAAAAGTGTCACGCCGATGCTGGTGGTGCTGTGATGAGGCGGCCGGTCCGCCTGCAGGATGAAGGGCTGCGCGAGTGCGCTGCGCACCTTGTCGGCGACCGCTTCGGCCTGTCTCGTCGCGGTGGCGGCATCCAGCCCAAGGCCTTCGATGACCATCACGTATTCATCGCCGCCCAGGCGAGCCACGGTATCTTCCTGACGCAGGGCTGACGTGAGCCGCTTGGCCACCTCGATCAGCAATCGATCACCGAGATCATGCCCCTGCGTGTCGTTGAGGTTCTTGAAGTGATCGAGATCAAGGATGAAAAGTGCGCCGAATTGCTGGCTTCGGCCGCTCACTGCCATGGCCCTTTGGAGGCGGTCCATCAGCAGGCGGCGATTGGGCAGGGCGGTGAGCGGGTCGTAGTAGGCAAGTTGCAGGATCTGCTCTTCGGCCTGCTTCTGCTCGGTGATGTCGACGCAGAAACCCATCATCCGGTCGCCCGGCAGTGCGATGGCGTGCAGCTCGGCGACGAGCACCTGCCCATCCTTGCGGTGCAGGTTGATTTCGGCCTTCTGGCTGCCGCCGCCGAGGATGCTCCGATGCAGTTCAGCATGCTTGCCGGAAAGCCCGGACGGCGCCAGATCGGTCGCCGACATGGTCAGCAGTTCTTCACGTGTGTAGCCGACCATGGCGCATGCGGACGGATTCGCGTCGATGAAGAGACCTTCCGCGTCGGTCACGAAAACACCTTCCGGCGCGTGTTCTATATAGGTGCGATAGCGTTCCTCGCTCTCGCGCAGTTCCCGCTCCAGCGCCTCCCGGCGCGAGACTTCGCGAACCAGCGCGTCGTTCTTGTCCTTCAACTCGGAGCGGTCGCGGTTGGACTCGAGCACATCCGCCTCCAGTTTTCGGGCACGTTGCCGTGTGCCGTGCGTCGCCAGCAGCACGAGCAGCAGCAACAGCGGTCCGGCCACCGCTACATAGGGAAAGATGCGGACGGCGAGCGGCCCGTGCAGTCTGGATTCCGGTACCAGGGTCACCAGCGACAGGCCGGTGTTTCCGACGGCGGTGCGCAGTACCAGATCGCCCGCCTGAACCGGCAGGGGCAGGTCCGCAGGCAAGTGGCCGGCCGGTGTCGGCAGGCCTTCCGGCAGCGTCGCCAGCGCAGGGAGCGGCTCCGCTTTCAGCGCCATGGGCAGGCTTGCAGTCAGCGGCCGCCCGCGCTCGTCGATCAGCAGTTGCCGCGGCCCCTCGTCATCGATCGGTGAGGACAGATAGCGCGACAGCAGCGCCAGATCGGTCACTGTCGTGACCGTGCCACCGGGCGTGCCGCGGTAGCCGACCCCGGCTGACGCGATGATGCGGTGGTGTGCGGCATCGATTTCGAGCACCGGATCCGGACCGGAGGTCTTGACCGGCGGCAGCTCCAGTGCGCCGGGCGAGGTGTCGGCCAGTACCTCGCCGGATTCATCGACATACCGGATCCGCGAATAGACCGGGCTGCCCAGCGCCTGTCGGCGCTCGATGGCACGTCGCAGGCTGCTGTCGACTTCGTACAGGTTGGCGCCCAGGCCATACCGCATGGACATGCCCAGCGCGCGATTGGTCAGGAAGACATCGATTTCGTTGCTGTCGGCGAGGTTGCGCACGAAGTGGCGCTGCTCGGCCAGAAAGTCGGTCAGCAGGCCGGACGTCTGGCGCGCGTCGGCCAGCAGCCGGGCTTCCTCCGACGACTTCAGTTTCTGCTGGGAGTCGTGCGAGTGCACCAGCAGTGCGCCGACTGACACCGAAAAGAGGGCGGTCGCCAGTTGCGCCATGCGTTGCCAGGTCAGCCAGGCGCTCATGACTTGGGCGACGATCCCGAAATGTTCAATGGGGTTGAGCAAAGAAATCCGGGAAGTGGCGCTGCACACCCGGGTAATACTTGATGACGAGCCGGTCGTAGCGTCCGTCCGCGCGGACCATGCGCAGATAGTCATCGAAAGCCTTGCGCAGCTCCGGGGCATCCTTCGGAAAGGCAGCGGCCAGATCCTGCACGTCCGAGATCGGGCCGAGCACCTTGAACTGGCCCGGCCACTTCTTCATGTCCAGCAGCAGGTCCGGAACGTCGAGCAGCGACAGATCCGCGTCACGATTCAGCAGTGCTGGCACCATTTCGTTGATGTTCGTGCTCTGCGTCCAGGCGCGCAGTTCGATGTTGCGGCCCTTGAGGTCGTAGTTGGACGGATCGAGACAGGTTCGTTCCATCACGAGCAGGCTGTGTCCCACGGCCAGTGCCCGCGTCTCGTCGATGTCGCGGCGCAGGTCCTCGCTGCCCCGGATCGGCCGGATGCGAGAATCCGCACGTGCGATGAGCATGACCTGCGAGGGGAAGGTCGGAGCCGAAAACAGCAGCACCTGTTCGCGCCAGGGCAGTACCGTCAGTCCGGTGGCAATCATGTCGCCGCGTACCGGGTGCTGGCCGGCCAGCCGTACCGAATTACCTTCGCGCACCACGTCCTGACCCAGCAGGTCGCGGATCACCGAATAGAAGTCGCTGTAGACCAGCCGGTACCGGACGCCGATGTGGCGCGCGAAGCCCTGTACGAGTTCGACGTCGAAACCGTCGCCCGCACCGGTGACGAAGTTGGCGTAGCGGACGCCGAGGTGGCGCAACTCGCCCCGTGCGCGGATGTCCGCCAGATCTGCAGCACTGCTGCCTGTAACGAAAACGGCGAGAAACAACCCGGCGAACAAGCGCCCCAGCCTGTGTCTCATGACATCACCTCTTGGCCTGCATCGAAGAACGCGGACACACTCATCGTGATCCGCTTCTGTCAGTTTCGACTGATGCAGGACAATCTTTAGCGAGGATTGATGCAGAGCGCGGCGCGACATCGTCGCGCCGCCCGCCCGGGCGGGCTGCGTCAGCCGCAGCTCCCCACCGCGCCGCAGGCGGTGCAGAAATCGCAGCCGTCCTTGCGGATGACCGACTGATTGCCGCATTCGCCGCACAGCGCACCCTGCATCAACCTGGGTTCGTCGTCGCCGCGCGGCGATTCGAGGATGCCCATTTCGCGCATCGGGAAGCCGGCTTCGTCGAGAATGCCCAGCATGGCGTAGCGGTGGATGATGAGCCGGGCGACGTAGGCGACCGTCGACGGCCAGTTCTGCTGGCGGCGGGTGCCGGGCACGAAAGCCATGAAGTCGCCCAGCGGTTCCGGATAGCTGATGAGCTTGCGCAGCTTCATGCCGATCCAGGCCGGGTCCATCACGCGCATGTCGAGCGCGAGGATGCGGGTGAGCCCGTCGAGCGCGCGCGGGTAATTGCCCGACAGCCACACCGAGTACGGGCGCGTTTCACCGCCCGGCAGCGTGATTTCCTTCAGGCCCAGCACGAAATCCTCGCCGGTGGCCGGGTTGCTGATATCCACCGTCCAGCTCAGCGTGCCGTCGGTGCCGGTCTTCGGCTCCTGCAGCGCGAACAGCGTGTCGAGCACCGGCGTCGGCGCTTCGCGTTCGAGGGCACCGAGCTTGTCGCAGCGGTAGCGGATCACGTTGGCGAACGCGGCCACCACGCCGGGCATGCGGCGGTGCTCGCCGCTGGGCGGCAGCGGCATGTCGAAACCCTGATCGCTGGCGGTGCGCGCCAGCACGTCGAGCTTGAGCTTGAGCCAGCCCGGGTCGTTGGCACGCATGTCCATCGACAGCGTCTTCGCGACGGCGCCCAGACCACGCGGCTGGTCGGCGCCATTGACCCACACCTCGAACGGCAGGGTCTGCATGCGGCCATCCGCACCTTCGTTTTCGATGTGGCCGACGAACAGCGCGAATTCGCCGCCCGGCGTCTTCAGCATGTAGGTCCAGCTCTGGTTGCCGTCCGGCATGTCGGGCCGGCCGGGCCAGCGCAGGCTGGACAGCACCGGCGCCGGCAGCGCGCCGATCGACAGTCGCTGGTTGGTGCCGGTGATGATTTCGACGTCGTGCGGCTGCTTCTTCTCTTCCGTCTTCGGTGCGTCGACCGACAGCACGCTGCCCAGCACGCTGTTCGGCCGGTAGGTCGCGAGACCCTTCAGGCCAGCCTTCCATGCGGCGAGGTACAGATCTTCGAAGTCGGCGTACGGATAGTCGGCCGGCACGTTCACCGTCTTGGAAATAGACGTATCAACATAGGGGGCGACCGCCGCGACCATGTCCTTGTGCGCGGCGGCGGAAATTTCGAGTGCCGTGACGAACCAGGGCGGCAGTTTCGTCACGTCGCCGCCGAGGTGCCGGTACATGCGCCAGGCGTAGTCCTCGACCGCGTATTCCTTGAAGGTGCCGTCGGCCATGCGCTTCTTGCGCGTGTAGGTCCAGGAGAACGGCGGCTCGATGCCGTTGCTCGCGTTGTCGGCAAAGGCCAGCGAAATGGTGCCGGTGGGCGCGATCGACAGCAGGTGCGAATTGCGCAGGCCGTGCTTGCGGATCTGCTCCTTCACCTCGGCCGGCAGGCGCGACGCGAAATTGCCGCCCGACAGATACATGTCGGCGTTGAACAGCGGAAAGCTGCCGCGCTCCTTCGCCAGTTCGACCGACGCGAGATAGGACGTGTCACGCATGACCTCGGAAATGCGCGACGCCATCAGCCGCGCTTCCTGCGTGTCGTAACGCTGGCGCAGCATGATCAGCGCGTCGCCCAGGCCGGTGAAGCCGAGGCCGACCCGGCGCTTGGCCATGGCTTCGTCGCGCTGCTGAGGCAACGGCCAGTGGGTCACTTCGAGCACGTTGTCCAGCATGCGGATGGCCACCGCGCAGACTTCGGCGAAGCCATCGAAATCGAACTCGGCCGTTTCGCTGAACGGCTTCGTCACGAACCGGGTCAGATTGATCGACCCCAGATCGCAGCAGCCGTACGGCGGCAGCGGCTGTTCGGCGCACGGATTGGTCGCCTCGATGCTTTCGCAGTAGTACAGGTTGTTGTCGCGGTTGATGCGGTCGAGGAACAGGATGCCCGGCTCGGCATGGTCGTAGGTCGAGCGCATGATCTGGTCCCACAGCTCGCGCGCCCGCGGCTTGGCATAGACCCACATGCCGTCTTCGCGCTGGTAGGCGCCGGCGGCCTTGATGTCGGCAGCCGGTTCGGCCTTGTGTACCAGGTCGACCGTGCCGTCGGCTTCGACCGCCTTCATGAAGGTGTCGGTGACGCCGACCGACACGTTGAAGTTGGTCAGGTCGCCGCTGTCCTTGGCGTGGATGAATTGTTCGATGTCCGGGTGATCGCAGCGCAGCACGCCCATCTGTGCGCCGCGACGGCTGCCGGCCGATTCGACCGTTTCGCACGAGCGGTCGAACACCCGCATGTAGCTGACCGGGCCGGATGCACGCGATTGCGTGCCCCGCACGCGGGCGCCGACCGGGCGGATGCTGGAAAAGTCATAGCCCACGCCGCCGCCGCGGCGCATGGTTTCAGCGGCCTGCGCCAGCGCCGTGTAGATACCCGGGCGCTGGTCTTCGATTTCGGTGATCGAGTCACCGACCGGCTGCACGAAGCAGTTGATCAATGTGGCGGTGAGCTGGGTGCCGGCGGCGGAACTGATGCGTCCGGCGGGCACGAAGCCCCTCTCCTGCGCGTCGAGGAATTTCGCTTCCCAGTGCGCGCGGCGGTCTTCCGCCTCCGCCTGCGCAAGCGCCTTCGCCACACGGCGGCGCACTTCGGCCACTGTCGTTTCGCCGCCCTTGGCGTATTTCTCTATCAGCACTTCGCTGGAAATTTCCTGCTCCGGCAGGCAGGCGATTTTTTCTTCTTCGGTCAGCGGGACCAGATCGATCTGTTGCATGGATGTCTCCTGACGTCGTTTCACCGAACTTTACGCTTCGGTGACACGCCGCAACAGCCTTGACAGTCAGCCTGCCGGGCGGTCGTCCGCCTGCCGTCTGGCCTTGCGGTCGATGGCCACGGCGCGCTGCGCGATTGCACTGCAACATGACCCGGAAAGCCGGGCCGGCTGTGGAAAGAGCCTTTGCGGGAGCGGCCCCTGTGGGAGCGGCGGCCTCACCGCTTACACAGGAACCCTTCCCGCTGGCTCTGCGCGCTACGCCTTCGGCACCCTCAGCGCGAACACGCTGCCGTGGCCGACGCGCGAGCGCACGGTCAGTGGGTGCCCCAGCAGTTCGGCCTGCTTGCGCGCCAGTGCCAGGCCCAGACCCTGACCTTCATCGTGCCGGGTCTGGCGGTCGTCGAAGCGGCGGTACGGAATGAAGATCTGCGGGATCAGTTCGTCGGCGATGCCGGACCCGGTGTCCCACACCTGCAATTCCATTTCGTTCCCACGCGGGCGGGCGGCGACCAGCACGCGGCCGCGGTCGGTGTAGCGCACCGCGTTCGACACCAGATTGTCGAGAATGGAGCGCAGCATCATCGGGTCGCTGTCCACAATGGCCCGGCCGGGCCGGACCACCAGTTCGATGCCCTTGTCGCGCGCCAGCGGGCCGAACTGGGCGGCGCAAGACGCGAACACCTCGGCCAGCGGCAATGCACGACGCAGCACACGCGCCTCGCCGGCTTCCAGCCGCGACAGTTCGATCAGTCGCGACAGCTGGCTGCTCATCGCGCGCACCGCCTCGTCGACGCCGGCGCAGGCTTCATTCACTGTCGCGTGGCTCACTTCGTCGTCGCGCAGCGAGCGCAGATAGCGCATGTGCAGGCCGACGGCATGCACCGGCTGGCGCAGGTCGTGCGTCACGCCGGCGAGAAACAGATTCTTGGCGCGCATCGCCGCCTGCACGGCGTCGCGCTCGCGTCGCAGGGTGTCGGCCAGGCGGGCGTTCTGTCGGGTCAGCAGCAGGGCATTGCGCATCGTGGCGTGCGCATTGCGGCCGAATGAAATGAGTACCGCGAGGTAGAACACGATGGTCACGCCACCGGCGATACTGATGGCGCCGCCGATCAGCCACGACTTCACGACGAACGGCACCAGTGCACACACCAGATACAGATTGAGCGCGCGCGGCAGCGCCGTGGTGGCGGTGACGGCGCCGCCGGCCATGCCGACCAGCATGGCAACGCTGAAGAAGTCCATGAACGGGTCGCGCCCTTCGTAACCCAGCCAGGGCAGCACCCCCCAGGCCAGGCCGGTCAGCGCGGCGATCGCCGTATAGACGCGCTCGGTGCGGTCGAGCTGGTGGCCGACCAGTCCGGCCAGTTGCGGTTGCATCCAGCGCACGTAGAGGGCGCGCAGCGCGACCAGCAGGCAGACGATGGCCAGCCAGACCCAGACCGCCGAGTGTCCCTCGGCGCTGACCAGCACTGCTGCGGCAGTGCTGGCCACGGCAACGTTGCCGGCAACGATGGTCGGTGTATGGCCGAACAGCACGCCCAGCAGGTCACGCCGGACCGCCTCGCGCTCGTCCGCGCTGTCATCCGTGCAGTCGTGTGCGTCGAGCGGTATCGACGTCATCGCCATGGTATTTTCCGGCGCATGGAAGCCCGCGAGATTAGCATCGTCGTTGCCGAAGACCACGCCCTGGTGCGCCAGGGCCTGCGTCTGATGCTGTCGCGTGCGCCGCGCGTGCGCTGGCTGGGCGAAACGGGCGATGGCGAAGGCGCGCTGCGGCTCGCCCGTGAGCTCAAGCCGGACGTTCTGCTGCTCGACCTCGGCCTGCCGCGGCTTGACGGGCTCGAAGTGATGCAGGCCCTCGCCGCGACCCATCTGCCGACGCGCGTGCTGGTCGTGACGGCGCGTCAGGATGCCGCCACCGTTCAGGCCGCGTTGTCCTTCGGTGCCCATGGCTACATGCTGAAGACCGACGACGCCGACGCGCTGGTGTCGGCCATCCATACCGTGGGCGACGGCGGTTACCACGTCAGCCCGGAACTGGCGACCTTGTTCGGCCATGGCACGGCGGCCGAGCACGAAGGCCTGACCGGCCGGGAAATGGATATTGCCAGCCGTGTCGGACGTGGCCTGTCGAGCAAGCAGATCGGCGCCGAACTGGGCATTTCCGAACATACGGTGCGCAAGCACCGCGAAAACATCGCCCGCAAGCTCGGTCTGCGCAACGCGGCCGAGCTGGTGGCCTGGTCGATCCGCCAGCGCCTGCCCCTGGCTTGATCGGGCCGTGATCCAGTTCCTGCCCGCCCGTATTTCAGGGCGCCGGCTACGCGCTTGTTCGTATTTACCGTCCATCGGGCCACGCGCCTAATCCCTCCTGAAATTTCCGGCTGTGCGTTTGCCGCATTCCGCCCTGCGAGCGTTTTCCAGGTACGGGATTCGAAACGGTGATCGTCCGGAAGTCACGAGCGGGCAGGCGCCCGCCGGGAGACACAACAAGGAGGTTCAGATGACCATTTCCGCTTTCGGTGCGCTGCGAGGTGCCGTGTTTTCCCTGTGCCTGTGGGCGGGTGCAGCGTGCGCCGTGCCGATCACCTTCCAGACGACAGGATCGTCCGTACAGACCTATTTCGAGGGGCATCCGCTGGCGAGCGCGCGTTCGCGCCTTGACGGGCTGAGCGGCGCACTCGATCTCACGCGCGACACGCCCGTGCTGGCCAACTACTTCAAGCTGTTCGCGGGCACCGGGCCCGCAGACGAATCCGGCATGAGCGGCATCCAGTACCGGACCCACGCGCTGAGCATGACCGTCATGGGCCTCACCCGATCGTTCGAGGTCGACATCGGCATGCAGGAAATCGCCAATGGGCAGTACCAGTTGTACGCCTTCGATCTGCCGACGCTCACCTTCGACCTGGGCGCGACCGGCGTGCTCACCGTGACACCGGACCCGCTTCGCACCCAGTCGGTGCAGTTTCTGGCCAACACGCCCCTGTACCACTTTCGCGATGTGCGTGCGACCTTCGAGCTGTCCGGGCCGCTTGTTTCTGCCGTGCCCGAACCGGGATCGCTGGCGCTGACCGGGCTCGCGGTCGGTTTCCTGTGCGTGATGCGGCGACGCCGCAGCGGTTTTTGCAGAAATTGACCGATTTCAGCGGCATTTCGGGCGCGACCGCGATCGGTTGTGACGCATCGAACACCACCACTGTCACATCGACTTACAATTATGTAGGAATAATGCCTACGAGCGATCGCAAAGCACGGTCGCGGCAGCAACCGGGAGTCACACCATGAAAACCCCTCAACGTCGTCGCAACCTGCCCCGGTTGCGTACCTTGGTGGCCAATCTGCACCGCCCGCACGGGCTCGCGATCGGCATGGCGAGCCTGCCGCTGCTGATGTCGCCGGCGGCGTGGGCGCAGGCGATCCAGGCCGATGGCCGGACGCTGAC
>NZ_JBHYCQ010000009.1:0-135471 GCF_051861465.1 Methyloversatilis sp.
GTAGGCCTTTACCCCACCAACTAGCTAATCTGACATCGGCCACTCCAATCGCGCGAGGTCCGAAGATCCCCCGCTTTCTCCCTCAGGACGTATGCGGTATTAGCACTTCTTTCGAAGTGTTATCCCCCACGACTGGGTATGTTCCGATGTGTTACTCACCCGTTCGCCGCTCGCCGCCAGGTTGCCCCGCGCTGCCGCTCGACTTGCATGTGTAAAGCATTCCGCCAGCGTTCAATCTGAGCCAGGATCAAACTCTTCAGTTTAATTCCCAAAACTCAACAGAATTCACAGGTATAAGCTTTCGCTTAAAACCTTTGATTCGTATGAGCACTTCAATTTAGTTGTCATGCGCGCTTCCATCACCCCAGGTTCCCCCGAAACGACATCCACACGCCGTTACAACCATGCCGTGCCCACACCTATCGGCTGTTTGTGTTTTTAAAGAGCTTCGCTGCTGAGCAACGAGAGGTGCGCATTCTACGGATAATCGAAAGGCCGTCAATACCTTTTCGAAAGAATCCTGAATATTTTTCGCATCGCACCCACGCCAATCCGCTGCAACACGACAAACGTATAAAAATCCCCCGTTCGATCAGCGGACTAACGGGTCATCACTGGCCGAGAATGATCCTGCAGAATTTTCGCTTGCCGACCTGCGCCACCACGTTTGTCCCCGCTGCAAGCAACAGACCGCGATCGGATACCTTCTCGCCGTCGAGACGTACACCGCCTTGTTCGATCATGCGCAGCGCCTCCGATGTCGTTCCCGTGAGCCCAGCAGACTTCAACGCCTGGGCAATCGGCAAGCCGGATGGCGGCGCCTGAAGCATCACCTCCGGCAAATCATCCGGCACACCGCCTTGCCGGAACCGGGTTTCGAAGTCTCGCAGCGCAGCGTCAGCCGCAGGCGCGCCATGGAAGCGCGCAACGATCTCCTGCGCCAACATCACTTTCGCGTCGCGCGGATTGCGGCCTGCCCGCGTCTCTGTCTGCAGCGCTTCGATCTCAGCACTGCTGCGGAACGACAACAGCTCGAAATAGCGCCACATCAGCGTATCGGACACCGACATCACTTTGCCGAAGATCTCGTTGGGGGGCTCGGATACACCGATATAGTTGCCGAGGGACTTGGACATCTTGTTGACGCCATCCAGCCCTTCAAGCAGCGGCATCATGAGTACAACCTGCTGCGGCTGTCCGTATTGCTTCTGGAGCTCGCGCCCCATCAGCAGGTTGAACTTCTGATCGGTCCCGCCGAGTTCCACATCGGCCTTCAATGCGACCGAGTCATAGCCCTGGCAAAGCGGGTAAAGGAATTCGTGGATGGCAATCGGCTGATTGCCGGCATAGCGTTTTGCAAAGTCGTCGCGCTCGAGCATTCGGGCCACCGTATGGCGCGAAGCGAGGCGGATCATGCCCTCGGCGCCGAGGTCGTTCATCCAGGTCGAATTGAACACAACCTCCATGCGCCCCGGGTCAAGGATCTTGCCGACCTGATCCTGATAGGTGCGCGCATTGGCAAGCACCTGTTCGCGGCTGAGTGGGGGCCGGGTCGCATTCTTGCCGGTCGGGTCACCGATCGAGCCGGTGAAGTCACCGATCAGGAACAGGATGTGGTGACCGAGATCCTGAAAGTGCTTCAGCTTGTTCAGCAATACCGTGTGCCCAAGATGCAGGTCCGGTGCTGTAGGATCGAAGCCGGCCTTGACCCTCAGCGGGCGCCCGGACTTCAACTTCTCTACCAGATCAGCCTCGGGCAACAACTCTTCCACGCCACGCTTTATCCAGTGCAACGCTTGTTCGACATCTGACATGACTGTACTCCGGCTATCCAGAAACGCCGGCTCGCCCAGATCAGGCCGGCCGACGTGCAAATCGCGCGATGGTATAGCAAGCGCGGGACCGCGCCGACGGGAAGGCTCATGAGGGAGCTGTTCGTCGGAATCATGTCGGGCACCAGCCTCGACGGAATTGATGCGGTGCTGGTCGATTTTTCGGCTGAACGGCCAGCCCTGCTGGCGCATGCACACCGGCCCTACACGATCACGCTGCGCGATGAACTGACTGCGCTGTGCGCGAGCGGACCGGACGAAATACATCGATCGCAACGTGCAGCCATTGCACTGGCTCATATCAGCGCCGAATTGGTTTCCGGACTGCTCGCCGCGGCCGGGCTGTCTGCCGCAGATGTCAGCGCCATCGGCTGCCACGGCCAGACCGTCCGGCACATGCCGGACGATGGTTACACGTTGCAGATCAACGCACCCTCACTGCTGGCCGAGCTGACCGGGATTGCCGTGGTCGCCGATTTCCGCACGCGCGACATTGCGGCGGGCGGACAAGGTGCGCCGCTCGTGCCGGCGTTCCACGCCCACGTTTTTTCAGATGCAACGCGATCGCGCGTGGTACTGAACATCGGCGGCATGGCGAACGTGACACTTCTGGCGCCGGGCGAGCCGGTACGTGGATTTGACTGCGGCCCCGGCAACGTGCTGATGGACGGCTGGATCGCGCGCGCGCGCGGGCTTCCCTACGATGCCGATGGCGCGTGGGCAGCAACCGGGAAGGTGGATCGGACACTGCTCGATCGGTTGCTGTCGCATCCGTTCTTCGCGCGGCAGCCACCAAAGAGCTGCGGGCGCGAGCAGTTCAATCTCGATTGGCTGGATTCGCTGTTGTCGGGTAGCGAGCGCGCCGAGGCCGTTCAGGCCACCCTGACGGAACTGTCCGCAGTATCGGTATGCGAGGCGCTGGCGTCCGCCGGTTTCAGGGCTGATGAGATCGCCGTGTGCGGCGGTGGCTCATTGAACACGTATCTCGTGCGCCGACTGCAGGCCCATACACGAGCTCAGGTCATCAGCACCGCCCACTGGGGTGTGGCGCCCGACAGCGTTGAGCCCCTCGCGTTTGCGTGGCTTGCGCGGCGCACCTTGCGCGGCGAGGCCGGCAACGTAGCGAACGTCACCGGCGCCCGCGGCCCCCGAATACTGGGCGCCGTGTGGCCGGCCTAGAAATCAGCTTGCAGAATCAGACCGAGAAGGACGAGCCGCAACCGCAGGTCGACGTCGCGTTCGGGTTCTTGATCACGAACTGAGCACCTTCGAGGCCCTCGGTGTAATCGATCTCTGCGCCAACCAGGTACTGATAGCTCATCGGATCGATCAACAGCGTCACACCGTTCTTTTCAAGCGCGGTGTCGTCTTCGTTGGTAACTTCGTCGAAAGTGAAGCCGTACTGGAAACCGGAACATCCACCGCCCGACACGAAAACGCGCAGCTTCAGGTCAGGATTACCCTCTTCGAGGATCAGCTCCTGGACCTTGTTTGCCGCGCTGTCGGAAAAAAGCAGCGGCATCGGCATTTCGGTCATTGCATTCATGTTTCGTCACTCCAAGGTTGCTGCACTACAAGACAGGTTCGTTCAACTCAACTTCCACTGGCCAATTTTAGCTCTATCGCACGCGGGGCCGCGTTCTGGTGTTCAAGCTGCCCCTTGACGATAGCACCAAGATGCACCTCCAGCCTGTTATAGACCACATCGCCGGAAATTCGTGCCTGCGGCTGAAGCTCAAGAAACTCGGACGATACGATGGGCCCGTTGACGAGGCCATTCACCATGGCATGGGTTACCGAGACGGCACCTTCAATCCGCGCATGCTCGCTCAGCACCAGTGTGCTGGATTCATCCCCATCAGCGCGGACATTGCCCACCACTTCACCGTCAATGCGCAGACCACCCCTGAAATGTACGTCACCGACCACTCGGGTGCCGGCGCCAATCAGGCTGTCGATCCGGTTGCTGGGCTTCTTCGACTTCTTTCCGAACATGCCGTCCTCCAAGGATTGTCGAGTCAAACCGCGGCGGTCGCGCGCGCCCTGATCTGCCCGTCCTGAACAAAGCGGACTTCTATCGACTTCAGCCGCGCGCCATCAGGCAGGGTAATTACGCCATCTACACGCTGAAAGTGCCTGAAGGCGACCCGATGCGAGGCGTCGCCGGGTTTAGGCGGGAATGTGATATTAGCATCGTGCCCATGTTGATCAATTGTCGCAACAATCTCGTAGGCCCCAAGGGCGTCCCGGTCGGGCTTGCCGCCCTGGCGAATGATCAGCATGCGATAGCGATAGCGCCCGGCGTCGCCATCGGGTTCGAGCACCAATCTGTTGATCTTGAAGCCCTGCTCGGCGCCGGATGAACCGGCCAGACTTTCGAATACCAGCATATCTTCGCGCAGGCGGCTGTTTTCGCTTTCGAGGGAGCGAATACGGGATGTCAGCTGTTCCTGCGCGCTTCGCTCGATCTGCAACGTGCTGTGCGCTGCGTCGGCTTGCTGACGAATACCCGCCAGTTCGCCTTCAAGCACCGACACGCGCTCCCGGAGCGAACGCGCCTCCGACTGCATTCCAGAAACGTCCAGCCCCACCCAGCCGCGTCCGGCATCGAAAATGACTTGTGCAAGGACCAGCGCAATCGCCACGACACCCGTGACCGCAAGCGCCTTGAGATACCAGGGCGCGTGCGAACGCACCGCAACCTGACGGGCTGCGATGCCGTGGCGCGAACGCCAGCGACGCGCCTTTACGGCAAGACCGGTACGAGCTCTAGTCCACACGACTCATCGAACCCGAACATCAGGTTCATGTTCTGCACCGCCTGCCCCGCTGCACCCTTCACCAGATTGTCGATTACGCTGAGGACAACCACCGTATCGCCTCCCTGCGGGCGATGAACCGCGATGCGGCAAGTGTTGGACGCTCGAACCGATCGCGTTTCGGGATGACTGCCCGCTGGCAGGACATCAATGAAACGCTCGTCAGCGTAGCGCTCCTCAAACAGCGCCTGCAGGTCACATTCCTTCTTCAGGCGGCCATACAGGGTGGCGTGAATGCCGCGGATCAGAGGCGTCAGATGCGGCACGAACGTCAGACCGATTTCGGTGCCTGCCACATTCGAAAGGCCCTGCCGGATTTCAGGGAGGTGGCGGTGTCCAGGGACCCCGTACGCCTTAAAATTATCCGATGATTCAGCGAAAAGCGTATGCACTTCTGCCTTGCGCCCCGCACCGGACACGCCGGACTTGGCGTCGGCGATCAGACTGGCGGGATCGATCACACCTGCTTCGATCAACGGGATGAATCCAAGTTGCACCGCTGTCGGGTAGCAGCCAGGGTTCGCGACGATGCGTGCGGAACGAATCTGCGCCCGATTCACTTCCGGCAAACCATAAACGGCTTCAGCAAGGATGTGCGGACAGGCGTGCGGCATGCCGTACCATTTTTCCCAGACGGCCTCTTCCTTCAAGCGAAAATCCGCAGCAAGGTCGATCACTTTCACCCCTGCCGCCAGCAGTGCTGGCACCTGCTGCATGGCGATGCCGTTCGGCGTGGCGAAGAAGACCACATGGCAGTCCTCCAGGCCCGCCTCAGCGGGGTCGGCAAAACGCAGACCGACGTGTCCACGCAGGCTTGGAAACATGTCGGCCACGGGTTTGCCGGCATCGCCGCGAGAGGTGATCACCTTCAACTCCACGTCTGGATGCCGAGCGAGCAATCGCAGCAATTCGACGCCCGTATAACCCGTTCCACCGACGATACCAGCCCGGATTGCCACGTCTATTCCCCTTTGAATGGATGCAGCGCAGGGCGCACTTAGCTTCCATGCACCCGCCGCATCATGCCAGAAACGAAAAAGGCCGCTGTCGAGGCGGCCTTCTCCGGGTGAGGCGGCTGACGAATCAGCGCTTCGAGAACTGCTTGCGACGACGTGCCTTGTGGAAGCCAACCTTCTTGCGTTCCACTTCACGTGCGTCGCGCGTAACGAACCCAGCCTTGCTGAGCGCCGGCTTCAGCGTTGCATCATAGTCGATCAACGCACGGGTAATGCCGTGACGAACCGCGCCCGCCTGACCCGATTCGCCGCCACCGATCACATTCACCATGATGTCAAACGTGCTGACATGTTCGGTCAGTTCGAGCGGCTGGCGCACGACCATGCGGCCTGTTTCGCGCGAGAAGAACTCGTCAACCGGCTTGTCGTTAACAACGAACGCGCCCTTGCCCGGACGGAGGAACACGCGGGCAACCGCAGTCTTGCGCCGTCCCGTGCCATAGTAATAATCAACATTGAAAGCCATGACCGGACCGTCCTCAGATGTTCAGCGCTTTGGGTTGCTGCGCGGTATGCGGATGATCCGTTCCCGCGTAGCATTTCAGCTTCTTAAGCATTGCGTAGCCGAGCGGCCCCTTCGGAAGCATGCCCTTGACGGCCTTCTCAAGAACACGCTCCGGGAAGCGTTGCTGCAGCTTCGTGAAATTCGTTTCGTAGATACCGCCGGGGTAACCCGAATGGCGGTAGTACTTCTTGTCCTCTGCCTTGTTGCCGGTGACGCGCAGCTTCTCGACGTTCACGACAACGATGTAATCACCTGTATCAACGTGGGGCGTGAATACAGGCTTATGCTTGCCGCGCAGACGGCGTGCGATTTCGCTGGCCAGGCGCCCGAGCACCTTGTCAGAGGCATCGACGACATACCAGTCGCGCTCGACTTCGTGCGGCTTGGCTGAAAAGGTTTTCATCTCGAACGTCCCAATGATTTCGGGCCAGATCGCCCAAAAGCCGGCGAATATAGCCCGCGGAGTCAGGCGTGTCAATGCTCGACGCCCGAATAAAAAAAGCGCGACTCATTGAGTCGCGCTAAATCCACACCAAAGGAGGAGGGTGGAGGAGACACCTGCGGAGAAACGACCGCAAAGCCGGCGGCAGGCGCCACGTGAACGATCGTTCTCAAAACTTGACTGGATTATTGTCCAGCCGATCCGCGTAAGCAAGAAATTTTTGCGTCGCACAAGTGACGCGGCACATCCGACATGTGTACCAGCGCCGCCCTGGTGCCATAAAAAACTCAAATTTTCATTGAGTTGCAGACCACTCTCTTGCAAGCCAGAAAATCAACCCTTCGAAAATGCGGATTACTTCGCATTGCCGCCCGCCTCGTGACGCATTGCAACAATCTCGGTGCTCGCCGATTGATCGCCTCTGAGCATTACAATCACGCGCTCTTACAGGAGATGGCGCAATGGAATGTGTCGTGAAGTGGCTGGACGGTGTGAGCTTCGTGGCCGAGACGGGCTCCGGCCACATGCTGAATATGGACGGCGCGCCAGAGGCCGGCGGCCGCAATATGGCACCGCGGCCAATGGAGCTGCTGCTCGCCGGAACGGGAGGCTGCACCGCTTTCGACGTCATGCTCATACTGAAGAAAAGTCGCCAGGCGGTCACCGGTTGCGAAGTGGAACTGAAGGCAGATCGCGCGCCTGAAGATCCAAAGGTATTCACCCGAATCGGGTTCCACTTCAAGATCAGCGGCCGGCAGCTCAAACCCGAGGTGATCGAGCGCGCGATCCATCTGTCCGCTGAAAAGTACTGTTCGGCTTCCATCATGCTCGGCCAGACGGCACGTATCGAGCACACCTGGGAAATCACCGAAACATCTGACTGATCGGCTGGCGCCGTCAGACGTGGTAGGCCAGTCGTGTCATCACCGACGACGACGCGCGCATCACTGCCCGGACAGGCGTCGGCAATTCTGCCGCGCCCAACCTTTCCGCTACGCGCGCGTGCTGTCGCTCGTCCTGCCTCATCTGCTCGAGCAGCCGCCAGGATTTCTGGTCAGCTGCCGGCAGGCGGTCCAGATGCCCCTGCAGATGCGTCTCGACCTGCCTTTCCGTTTCCGCCAGAAAACCCAGATTCCACTTGTCGCCGACCAATCCTGCGGAGACGCCTGCAAGCAGTGCACCGCCGTACCAGAGTGGATTCAGCAGACTGGTCCGCGCACCGAGTTCGCCGATGCGTGACGCAGTCCAGCACAGGTGTTCGGTTTCCTCGATGGCCGCCTGACGCAACGCATCGCGAACAGACGGATCGCGACACGTCAGCGCCTGCCCCTGATAAAGCGCCTGGGCACAGATCTCGCCCACATGGTTGATGCGCATCAGCGCACCAACATGACGACGCTGGCTGTCATCGAGATCCGGCTCCGGCAGTTCGGAACCCGGAATCGGGCGCGCCGTGCGCGCAGGAGCTGCCAGCGTCCGCAGTGCGCGATCAAGCTCTATGATCAGGCGGTCAAGGAACATTCAGCGATAACCCGTAAGTGGCGTGCCCACACGCGGCTTGAAGCTGGCCGCCATCAGCTCGATCGCCTGAGATGGGGTCTGCGGGCGATCGCCCGCACACACCAAACCATCGAACAAAGCGTAGTGATAGGCGTTGAAGCGATTGCCGGTGTAAACCGGAGACCAGCGCACACCACGCGGAGTCACCCAGCCCGCCCCAGCCCTGAGATAGGCATACAGACGGCGTTCCGCTGTTGCGCAGCGGATGCCCTCGACCGACACAGTCTCTGCGCCACCCGCCGTCAGCACACGCGAGATGAAGCGCGTCACCTCGTCCTTGCCCACGCTGATACTCGCGCGCGCTACAAAGTAGCGGTTTCGCGTCTCGGAACCGACATGAAATTCGACCCAGTCCGTCGCCTGTACAACATCGGGCAACGCGTAGTCGTCTTCCTTGAGTTCGCCCGGTTCCCCGGCTTCTTCTCCGCGATAGGGATCCGGCTTCTGCCAGTCGGTGATCTGCGCACCTGCGCCGGTCATCCAGAAGCACAGCAACAAAGCCGCAGCACGACGTCCGGCGGCTGGAAAATGTTTGATCGACATATGAGCAGTTGAGGGTCCTTGGTTGAAGCAGGTTCCGCAGCTTGCTGCAGAACCTGCCCAGCCCGGACGAAATACGACGCGCTCAAGGCGCCGGGGAAACAGAGTCCGGTCGTGAATCGTCCGGAAGCGGCGCAACCTTGTGTTCCTCGTCGTCGCCATGACTCGAGCAGCCTTTCGCGCGGGCGTTCCGGAAGGCCAGCCGCGCCAGTTCGGTCAGCGCCTGCTGATAGACCTGCCGCTTGAACTCGATGACCGAATCCAGCGGAATCCAGTAATCGTGCCATCGCCAAGCGTCGAACTCGGGATGATCGGTGGCGCGCAGGCAGACATCGCAGTCGCGACCCACCATGCGCAACAGGTACCAGATCTGCTTCTGGCCGCGATACGCACTGCGCCACTCGCGCCGCACCCAGTTGCGCGGCACGTCATAGCGCAACCAGTCGCGGGTTCGCCCGACGATGCGCACATGCTGCGGACGTAGCCCCAACTCTTCCCAGAGCTCGCGGTACATCGCCTGCTCAGGCGATTCACCGTGGTTGATGCCTCCTTGCGGAAACTGCCAGGCGTGTTCGCCTATGCGCTTTCCCCAGAAGACCTCATTGCGCCCGTTGATGAGGATGATGCCGACGTTCGGGCGGTACCCTTCCCGGTCGAGCATGACTGAACCTGCCTGATGAAATTTTTGTGGATTCTTCCACAATTCGTCACCGAATTGAAGCAAAGGCCTCCGCTTCAGCCTATTGGCGCCAAGCGGCTAGAATCGCAGGTTGGCCACTTCACCACTCCCGGGTTCGCGAACTTCATGCACGCCAGCAAATTCTTCATTTCCACACTCAAGGAAGGCCCCTCGGACGCCGAGGTCGTATCGCACAAGCTGATGACCCGCGCCGGCATGATCCGCAAGCTCGCCGGCGGCATCTACAACTACATGCCGATGGGTCTGCGGGTCATCCGCAAGATCGAAGGCATCATCCGCGACGAAATGAACAAGGCCGGCGCGATCGAGCTGCTGATGCCGCTCATCCAGCCGGCCGAGCTGTGGCAGGAGACCGGGCGCTGGGACAAGATGGGTCCGGAAATGCTGCGCGTGAAGGATAGACACGACCGCGACTTCATCATCCAGCCGACGTCGGAAGAAGTGGTGACCGATATTGCGCGGGCCGAAATCCACAGCTGGCGCCAGCTGCCGAAGAATTTCTATCACATCCAGACCAAATTCCGCGATGAGCGCCGGCCGCGTTTCGGCGTGATGCGCGGGCGCGAGTTCACGATGAAGGACGCCTACTCGTTCGATCGTGACGATGACGCTGCCGGCCGCAGCTACGACATCATGTTCGACGCCTATCTGCGCATCTTCAACCGGCTCGGCCTGCAGTTTCGCGCCGTTGCCGCTGACACCGGCGCCATCGGCGGCTCGCGCAGCCACGAATTCCAGGTGATCGCCGACACCGGCGAAGACCTGATCGCCTGGTGCCCCGAGTCCGACTACGCCGCCAATATAGAACTGGCGCAGGCCGTGTCGCTGATCCCGCAACGCGGAACAGCGACGCAGGTGATGGCTGTCACACCGACGCCGGGCACGACGCGGTGCGAGGATGTTTCGGCGCTGCTGGGCATCCCGCTGGCGTCGACCGTCAAGTCCATCGTGCTTGCGGCCGAAAAGGAAGGCAGGACCGAACTGTGGCTGCTCATGTTGCGCGGGGATCACGAACTGAATGAAGTGAAGGCATCGAAGCTGGCGGGTCTCAAGGACGGATTCCGCTTTGCGTCCGAAGCGGAGATCGTCGAGCACTTCGGCTGCGTACCGGGCTATCTCGGGCCGATCGGCCTGAAGAAGCCGGTGCGCATCGTGGCCGACCTGACGGTCGCCAACATGAACGACTTCGTCACCGGCGCCAACCGGCCGGACGCCCACTTGACCGGCGTGAACTGGGGCCGCGACCTGCCGGAGCCCGAAGCGGTCGCCGACCTGCGCAACGTGGTTGAAGGCGATCCGTCACCGGACGGCAAGGGCGTGCTGGCCATCCAGCGCGGCATCGAGGTCGGCCATGTGTTCTTCCTCGGCACCAAGTACTCGGAAGCGATGAACTGCACCTATCTCGACGAAACCGGCAAGCCGCGCACCATGGTGATGGGTTGCTACGGCATCGGCGTGACGCGTCTGGTCGGCGCAGCGATCGAACAGAACCACGACGAGCGCGGCATCATCTGGCCGCAGACGATCGCGCCGTTCGAAGTCGTGATCTGCCCGGTTGGCTGGAGCAAGTCCGACGCCGTGCGCGACGCGGCGCAGTCGCTGTACGGCGAACTGGTTGCGAAGGGCTTCGACGTCATCCTCGACGATCGCGACGAGCGCCCGGGCGTGATGTTTGCCGATTGGGAGCTGATCGGCGTGCCGCATCGCATCACGGTCGGCGAGCGCGGCCTGAAAGAAGGGGTGGTCGAGTACCAGCACCGGCGCGAGGGCGTGGTGCACAAGGTGGCGCCGGACGCCGTGGCCGGACTTCTGGGCGCCCCTGCGGGACACTGATGAGACGCGCTCGGCTCGCCTGCTTCGCCCTGCTGCTCGCTTCGCTGACGGGCGGCGCGGAAGCGTCTCAGCAGTACGAGCCGCTGGCCGACAGCGTGCGCGCGGCCCTGCACCGGGCGATCAGTGACCGACCGGCACCGGAGTCAGCCGGCGGCGCGTCGGCCGAACGTCAGCTCTGGCTGAACACGATGTCCGAGCGGCTGACCAAACGCATGCCGGACGAAGCCGGGCGCATGGAATTCCTGAAGGCGGTGCATTACGAGGCGACGCGGGCCGGGCTCGACCCGCAGCTTGTGCTCGGCCTGATCCAGGTGGAAAGCGGCTTCCGCAAGTACGCGGTTTCGAGCGCCGGTGCGCGCGGCTACATGCAGGTCATGCCGTTCTGGGTGAAGCTGATCGGCAACGAGGAAAGCAACCTGTTCCACCTGCGCACCAACCTGCGTTTCGGCTGCACGATCCTGCGCCACTATCTCGACATCGAGAAGGGCAACCTGTTCAGGGCGCTCGGGCGCTACAACGGCAGCCTGGGCAAGGCCGAATACCCGAATCTGGTGCGCGGTGCGTGGGAGCGTCACTGGTCCTGGCCCGGCTTGAGTGCCAGCAACCCCTGAACCGGGTCAGCGCAATGGCTCCGAGAGCAATCGCCATTCGGTGACCTGAACCACCAGTTCGGCCAGCGAATCGACCTTCATCTTGGTCATCATCCGCGCGCGGTGCTGTTCAACCGTTTTCGTGCTGATGCCGAGATCGACTGCGATCTCCGCATTCTGACGCCCATCCATGACGCGTTCGAGCACTTCGCGCTCGCGTGCGGTCAGCGTTCCCAGGTGTTGTCCGACCGCATGAAGGCGGCTGCGCCGGCCGCGCTGCGCACTGTGGATGCCGATCGCTTCATTCACCCGTTCGCGCAGTTGCACCGGATCGACCGGTTTCAGCAGGAAATCCAGCGCACCGCCGCGCACCGCCTGGACCGCCTGACTCACCTCGCAGGGGCCGGACACGAACACGATCAGGGCGCGGCTGCCGATGGCGCGCAGACTGGACTGCAACTCGACGCCGCCGATGTCCCGCAAGGTCGCGCTGACCACCAGGCAGGCCGCGCGCGCGATGGCGCTGCGGTTCTGCAGCAGCGAACCGGCACCGGCAAACACCTGCACATCGATGTCCGGTCCCTCGAGCGCTTCCGCCAGCGCGCGGCGGGCACGCTCGTCGTCATCGACGACGCATACCAACTCGCGGACCACGGCGACCGGCTCCGCGCGCTCAGCGCATGCCCGGCAGCATGCCCTTCATGCTGCGCATCATTTTCTGCATGCCGCCCTTGGAGAACTGCTTCATCATCTTCTGCGTCTGTTCGAACTGGTTCAGCAACCGGTTCACCTCCTGCACCGATGTGCCGGAACCCGCTGCGATGCGCCGTTTGCGACTCGCCTTGATCAGTTCGGGCTTGGTGCGTTCGGTCGGCGTCATGGAATTGATGATGCCTTCGATGCGCCGGATGGCCTTGTCGTCCTGGCCACCCTGCATCTGCTGGGCAGCACCGGCGAACTGCGCCGGCAGTTTGTCCATCAGCGCCGACAGGCCGCCCATCTTGCGCATCTGCGCGATCTGCTGCTTGAAGTCATTGAGATCGAAGCCCTTGCCGCTCTTGAGTTTCTGCGCCAGATCGCGCGCCTGATCCTCGTCGACCTGACGGCGCGCGTCTTCGACGAGACCCAGGATGTCACCCATGCCGAGAATGCGCGACGCCATGCGCTGCGGATGGAACTCCTCCAGTCCGGTCAGCTTTTCGCCGACGCCGGCGAACTTCAGCGGCGCACCGGTCACATGGCGCACCGACAGCGCTGCGCCACCGCGCGCATCGCCATCGAGCTTGGTCAGCACGACGCCGGTCAGCGGCAGCGCATCCTTGAACGCCTTGGCGGTATTGACCGCGTCCTGACCCAGCATGGCATCGACAACGAACAGCGTTTCGATCGGTTTGATCGCCTCGTGCAGCGCACGGATTTCATCCATCATCGGCTGGTCGACCGCCAGCCGGCCCGCGGTGTCGACCAGCAGCACATCGAAGTAACGGGTTTTCGCGAATTCGACCGCCGCGCGCGCGATGTCGACCGGCTTCTGGTCGGGCGTCGACGGAAAGAACTCGGCGCCGGCCTGGCCGGTGACGGTGCGCAACTGCTCGATGGCGGCCGGGCGATAGATGTCGCACGACACCGTCAGCACCTTTTTCTTCTGCGTCTCCTTCAACCATTTGGCCAGCTTGCCGACCGTGGTCGTCTTGCCGGCACCCTGCAGGCCGGCCATCAACACGATGGCAGGTGGCTGGGTAGCGAAGTTCAGACCGACCGACGCGCCGCCCATCAGCGCAGTGAGTTCGTCATGCACGACGCCGATCAGCGCCTGGCCGGGCGTGAGTGACCCGACCACTTCCTGACCGACCGCCTTTTCGCGGATCTTTGCGACCAGGTCTTTCACGACAGGGAGGGCGACGTCGGCTTCAAGCAGGGCCATGCGCACCTCGCGCAGCATGTCCGCAATGTTCTCGTCGGTCAGGCGGGCCTGACCGCGCAGCGTCTTGACGACCTTGGCGAGCCGTTGGGTGAGGTTGTCTAGCATGTCGGGGCGGCCTGCGCCTTGGGTTAAACTGGGAGGAATGATTCTAATCGAACTGCTCCCTTCCGCCCTGTACGCCGCACTGGCGCTTTGGCTTACCCGCCCTGCCATGCTGGCCCAAGCACTGTCGGCGCCGGGCAGCAGTACGCGCACCGCAGCGCTGGCCTTCGCGCTTGTGGTGCATGGCGTGGTGCTGTCGCACCAGCTTTTCCCGGACGGCCAGATGCGGTTCGGCGCGGCCGACGCGCTGGCCGTGATGACCTGGCTGGCGCTCGTTTTCTACTGGGTGGAAAGCCTGTCGTCGCGACTGGATGGCCTGCACACGCTGGCGCTGCCGGTCGCTGCGGTGTGCGCCGCGATTCCCGTCATCTGGCCGGACCGTCACGCGATCGGCAATGCCGACAACCTGCTGTTCCGCACTCATTTCGTCATGGCGATGACGGCTTACAGCCTGTTCACCCTGGCCGCGCTGCACGCGATGCTGATGTCGGCGGTCGAGCGCAGCCTGCACAAGGGCCGGCTGACCCGATTGCTCGACAACATGCCGCCGCTCCTGGTGATGGAAGGGCTGTTGTTCAGGCTCATCACGGTCGCTTTCGTGCTGCTGAGTGCCACGCTGGTCAGCGGCATCGTGTTTTCGGAACAGGTATTCGGCAAGCCGCTCACCTTCAATCACAAGACCTTCTTCGCGATCCTGTCCTGGGTGCTGTTCGGCATCCTGCTGGCCGGGCGGCACTTCCGCGGCTGGCGCGGCCGGCTCGCCCTGCGCTGGACGCTGGGCGGCTTCTTCGTGCTGCTGCTCGCCTATATCGGTACGCGCTTCGTGCTCGAGGTCGTGCTCGGCCGTACCTGAGCGATGGATTCGATCCCCCTGTCCAGCCAGTTCGTGGCGCTGGCCGTGCTGCTGGTGCTGTCGGGCTTCTTCTCGATGGCCGAGACCGCGATGATGGCGTCCAACCGCTACCGGCTGAAGGCGGCGGCCCAAGGTGGCTCGCGCGGCGCACAGCACGCGCTCGACCTGCTGGCACAGACCGACAAGCTGCTCGGCGTCATCCTGCTGTTCAACAATCTGGTCAATGCCGCGGCCGCCACGCTGACCGGGGTGATCGTGATCGGCCTGTTCGGCGAAGGCGAGTTGACACTCGCGATCGGCACGCTGCTGATCACCTTCCTCATCCTGGTTTTTTCCGAGATCACGCCCAAGGTGGTCGGCGCGGGCTACGCCAATTCGATCGCCCCGGTGGTCGCGTTCGTGCTCAAGCCGTTGTTGAAGGTGTTCTATCCGGTCATCTGGTCGGTCAATCTGCTCGTTTCGGGCATCCTGCGCATCACCCGCCTGAACCCGGGCGACCAGGAAGAAGGTCATGCGCTGTCGGCGGACGAGCTGCGCGCGCTGATGACCGAATCGGGCCATTTCATCCCCGCTGCTCACCGGCGCATCCTGATCAACCTGTTCGAGCTGGAGGACGTGACGGTCGAGGACGTGATGACCCCGCGCAACCAGATCGAGGCGATCGACCTCGAACAGCCGCTGCCGGACATCCAGCACCAGATTGCAACCAGTCACCACGGCCGGGTACCGGTCTATGTCGGCGAACTGGACCGGGTGCTCGGCGTGTTGCCGCAGCGGCGGGTGGTCAGCGCGCTGTCAGCGGGCGAACTCGACAAGGATGAAATCCGTGCGCTGCTGACCAAGCCCTACTTCGTGCCGTCGGCGACACCACTTTATAGCCAGCTGCAGTTCTTCCAGGAGAACCGACAGCGCCTGGCGCTGGTGGTGAACGAATACGGCGAGGTCGAGGGACTGGTCACCCTGGAGGACATCATCGAGGAGATTGTGGGCAAGTTCACCACCGGCCAGCCGGGCAGTGCCCTCTCGCTGGCCTGGGCGGACGGCAGCGTCATCGTCGATGGCAGCCGCAGCCTGCGCGAACTGAATGGCAAGCTCGGGCTCAACCTCCCGCTTCAGGGGCCGAAAACACTGAACGGGCTGTTGCTTGACCACCTGCAGGACATCCCTGAATCCGGGCTTTCGGTACGGATCGATAATGTGACGATGGAAATACTGCATACCGAAGACCGAATGGTGCGCAGCGTGCGCCTGTTCAAACCGGTCGACGAATCGAAACGTTGAAACGGCGCTGAAGCGCCAGAAACCGTTTACAGATCAAGCCTGAATCGTCATCATCAAAGGCGATTTATCAACTTTCGCACACACGTCTCCGACTCCGATCATGGCCGCTACAGCAAAAAGCTCCCTGTCAGGTCTGGCGCGCGCGCTGGCCCAGCACGGCCGCCTGACCGAGACGGAAGCCAGCACGCTGACCCGTGAAGGCGATCAGTCGGGGGCCGGTTTCGTCGCCCAGCTCGTGGCGAGCGGCAAGATGACCGCCCGTGATGCGGCCGTGTTTGCATCGGAAACCTTCGGCTATCCGCTGCTCGACCTGACGCAGTACGACCCCGACCAGTTCGCGACCGACGCGATCGACAAGAAGCTGATGCGCGCGCATCGCGTGCTCGCGCTGAAGAAGCGCGCCAACCGGCTGGCTGTGGCGATCGCCGACCCCTCCAATCTGCGCGCCATCGATGAGGTCCGCTTCCAGACCGGACTGGCCGTCGATCCGGTTGTGGTGGAAACGGACAAGCTGTTTGCGCTGGTCGACAAATTGTCGGAATCGGTCGAGAAGACGCTGGAATCACTCTCTTCGGCCGACTTCGACTTCGACGGTGAAATGGCGCCCGATGAGGACGCCGCCAGCAACGACACCGGCACGGTCGAGATCGACGACGCACCGGTGGTGCGCTTCATCCAGAAAATCCTGCTCGACGCGATCAACGAGGGGGCGTCCGACGTCCACTTCGAGCCGTACGAAAAGTATTACCGCATCCGCTACCGCACCGACGGCGTGCTGCGTGAAATCACCCAGCCGCCGCTGGTGCTGCGCGAGAAGATCGCGTCGCGCATCAAGGTCATTTCCCGGCTCGACATTTCGGAAAAGCGGGTGCCACAGGACGGCCGGATGAAATTCGTGCTGTCCAAGACGCGCGCCATCGACTTCCGGGTCAGCACGCTGCCGACGCTGCACGGCGAGAAGATCGTCATGCGGATTCTCGATCCCAGCTCGGCCATGCTCGGCATCGACGCGCTGGGTTATGAGCCTCCGCAGCGCGCGGCGCTGATGAATGCGATCGGACGTCCTTACGGCATGATTCTGGTGACCGGCCCGACCGGTTCGGGCAAGACCGTGTCGCTCTATACCTGCCTGAACATCCTGAACCAGGCCGGCGTGAATATTTCGACTGCCGAAGATCCGGCTGAAATCAACCTGCCCGGCGTCAATCAGGTCAATGTAAACGACAAGGCCGGCCTGACCTTCGCTGCAGCGCTCAAATCCTTCCTGCGGCAGGATCCGGACGTGATCATGGTGGGCGAAATCCGCGACCTCGAAACGGCCGAAATTTCGATCAAGGCCGCCCAGACCGGCCACCTTGTGCTGTCGACGCTGCACACCAACGACGCCCCGACCACGCTCGACCGCATGCGCAACATGGGCATCGCCGCCTTCAATATTGCATCAAGCGTCATATTGATCACTGCACAGCGCCTTGCGCGGCGCCTATGCTCCTGCAAGCAACCGATGGACATTCCGGTCGAAGCCCTGCTCGAAGCCGGTTTCACAGAGGAAGAACTCGACGGCAGCTGGCAGCCCTACGGCCCTGTCGGCTGCGAGCGTTGCAAGGACAGCGGCTACAAGGGCCGGGTCGGCATCTACCAGGTGATGCCGATCTCGGACGAGATTGCGCATATCATCATGACCAATGGCAACTCGATCGACATCGCGCAGCAGGCCCGGCGCGACGGCGTCAAGGATTTGCGACAGTCGGGTCTGCTGAAGGTCAAGCAGGGAGTGACCTCGCTGGCGGAAGTGCTTGCCTGCACCAATGAATGAACGGTCGCGGCACCCCCGCCGCGCCAGCACGAGCGGACATACCGCGCTAGGAGCTTGATTTGGCCACCGCAACCCGACCCGTACGCAAGGACAGCGGTTCCAAGGACCAGGTATTCAACTGGGAAGGCAAGGACAAGAGTGGCAAGCAGGTGCGCGGAGAAATGCGCGCCGGCGGCGAGGCCATGGTCCAGGCCACACTCCGCCGTCAGGGCATTCTGGTCACCAAGGTCAAGAAACGCAGCTTCGGGCGCGGTGGCAAGGTGACCGAAAAGGACATCACCTTGTTTACGCGCCAACTCGCGACGATGATGAAAGCCGGCGTACCACTGCTGCAGGCCTTCGACATCGTCGGCAAGGGCGCTGCGAATGGCGCCGTGTCGCGCCTGCTGGGCGACATCAAACTCGAAGTGGAATCCGGCTCGAGCCTCAACCAGGCCTTCCGCAAATACCCGCAGCACTTCGATCCCTTGTTCTGCAACCTGGTGTCGGCCGGCGAACAGGCCGGTATTCTCGACAGCCTGCTCGACCGGCTGGCGACCTATCGCGAGAAGATCCTGGCCATCAAGGGCAAGATCAAGTCGGCCATGTTCTATCCGGCATCGGTGCTGGGCATCGCAATCATCATCACCGCGGTGATCATGATTTTCGTCATCCCGGAGTTCAAGAAGGTGTTTTCGAGCTTCGGTGCAGACCTGCCGGCACCAACGCTGGTTGTCATTGCGATCTCGGACGCCTTCGTCGCCTATTCCTGGCTCATTGCGCTTGTTGCCGTCGGCGCCTTCGTCAGCTTCGCGTACATGCTCAAGCGCTCGCTGCCACTGCAGATTGCCGTCGACCGGCTGCTGCTCCGCTTGCCGGTGATGGGCGACATCGTGCGCAAGGCCACCATCGCGCGCTGGGCACGCACGCTGTCGACGATGTTCGCGGCCGGCGTACCGCTGGTCGAAGCGCTCGATTCGGTCGGCGGCGCCGCCGGCAATCACATCTACCGCATGGCAACCAAGCAGATCCAGTCGGAGGTGAGTACCGGTACCAGCCTCACGGTGGCGATGCAGAACACGAATGTGTTCCCGGTGATGGTGATCCAGATGGCGTCGATCGGCGAGGAATCCGGGCAGCTCGACGCCATGCTGTCCAAGGTGGCCGACTTCTTCGAACAGGAGGTCGATGACTCGGTGGAGGCGCTGTCCAGTCTTCTGGAGCCGATCATCATGGTGGTACTGGGTACGTTGATCGGCGGTCTGGTGGTGGCCATGTATCTGCCGATCTTCAAGGTCGCGCAGTCGGTCTGAGCGCAGGCAGGTCACTTCATGAACATCGACCTGCTGGCCCAGTCCGGGCCGCTGGCGCTGCTGTGCGGCCTCATCGGGCTGGCCGTCGGCAGCTTCCTGAACGTGGTGATCCATCGCCTGCCGCTGATGATGGAACGCGAATGGGCGGCACAGTGCGCGGAACTTGCCGGCCAGACGCCTGCACCGGCTGATCCACTGACCCTCTCTTCACCGCGTTCCCGCTGTCCATCCTGCGGCCACGCCATTACCGCGCTGCAGAACATCCCGCTGCTGTCATGGGCGCTGCTGCGCGGTCGCTGCAGCGCCTGCCGGACGCCGATCAGCGTGCGCTATCCGCTGGTCGAACTGCTGACCGGCCTGCTCAGTACCGTCTGCGCCCTCAGTTTCGGCCCGACGCTGCTGCTGGCTGGCGCACTGGTGTTCCTGTGGTCACTGATCGCCCTGACCTTCATCGATCTCGATACCCAGCTTCTGCCCGACAGCATCACGCTGCCTCTGGTCTGGGCCGGGCTGCTGCTCAATCTGGTCGGCGGTTTCACCGATCTGTCCTCGGCGGTGGCGGGCGCCATCGTCGGCTACCTGGTGTTGTGGTCGGTCTACTGGGCCTTCAAACTGGTTACCGGCAAGGAAGGCATGGGTTACGGCGACTTCAAGCTGCTGGCTGCGATCGGCGCCTTCCTCGGCTGGCAGATGCTGCCGGTGGTCATCCTGCTGTCGTCGCTGGTCGGTGCCGGCGTCGGCATCGCGATGATTGTCTTCCGCTCGCACGGCCGCAACGTGCCCATTCCATTCGGTCCCTATCTGGCGGCAGCCGGTGTGCTGGCCCTGTTTTTCGGGCAGTCGATCAACCAGACCTATCTCGGTGCTTTCTGAACGGCAGACCCGGACTTGATTCCGGCACGCCAACCCTCATCTCACGATTGCCGCACATGGACTGAAATGTGCATGTGCAACAATGCCTTAATCTATACTTCTGCGTTTTCCGGAGCCTGACATGCCGATTTACGGTTACCGCTGCTCGTCCTGCGGTCATGAAAAAGATGTGATGCAGAAAATCAGCGAGGCGAAGCTGACAGTCTGTCCGGCCTGCGGCGCATCGACCTTCATCAAGCAGCTTTCCGCCGCCGGCTTCCAGCTCAAGGGCAGCGGCTGGTATGCAACCGACTTCAAGGGCGGCGGCGCAAAGCCGTCCAGCCCCGCAGCCAGCGCCGATGCCCCGAAGGAGGCGTCATCGGGATCCTCTGCCGAACCGGCTTCGACCGACAGCAGTCCGGCCGCGCCGAAGGCTTGCGGCGGCCCGTGCGCCTGCCATTGATGAAACGTTATTTCATCACCGGTCTGCTGATGTGGATTCCGCTCGCGATCACCCTCTGGGTGCTCGCGTGGATTCTCGGCACGCTTGATTCAACCATGCTTCTGGTGCCCTACAAATGGCGGCCGGAGCAGCTTTTCGGGTTCGACATTCCGGGTCTGGGCGTCATCCTGACCGTGCTGATCATCCTGATCAGTGGCGTTGTAGGCCACAACATCATCGGCCAGCGCCTGCTGCGCTACTGGGAAAGCCTGCTGTCGCGCATTCCGGTGGTCAAGTCGATCTACAACGGCGTCAAGCAGGTGTCGGACACGCTGTTTTCCAGCTCGGGCGAGGCCTTCCGCAAGGCGATGCTGATCCAGTACCCCCGCCAGGGCAGCTGGACCATCGCCTTCATGACCGGCCAGCCGGGCGGCGACGTGGCCAACCACCTGACCGACCACATCAGCGTCTATGTGCCGACCACGCCCAACCCGACCTCGGGCTTCTTCCTGATGGTGCCGCGCAGCGAGGCGATCGAACTCGACATGACGGTGGACGAAGCGCTGAAATACATCGTGTCGATGGGCGTTGTGCCGCCCGCCCGCAAACCCAGGGTACAGAAGACGGTCGTGCCCGCACTCGATAACTGAAACCGGGGCGCGGCCGCGCCCCTTCTCTCTTCCGGAAATACACCATGCGTACGCAATACTGCGGCCTGCTCGATGCGGGCTATCTTGATCAGACCGTCACACTGTTCGGCTGGGCGCACCGCCGGCGTGATCACGGCGGCGTCATCTTCATCGACCTGCGCGACCGCGAAGGCCTGGTGCAGATCGTGTGCGACCCCGATCGCGCGCACACCTTTGCCGTGGCCGAATCGGTCCGCAACGAGTTCTGTCTGAAGGTGACCGGCCGCGTGCGCCGCCGTCCGGAAGGCACCACCAACGCCAATCTGGTATCGGGCCAGATCGAAGTGCTGGCGCACGAAGTCGAAGTGCTGAACCCATCGGTCACCCCGCCCTTCCCGCTCGACGACGAGAACCTGTCGGAAACGGTGCGCCTGACGCACCGCGTGATCGACCTGCGCCGGCCGGCGATGCAGAAGAACATGATGCTGCGCTACAAGACGGCGATGGCGTTCCGACGCTTCCTCGACGAAAAGGGCTTCATCGACATCGAAACGCCGATGCTCACCAAGAGTACGCCGGAGGGCGCGCGCGACTATCTGGTGCCCAGCCGCGTGCACGATGGTCATTTCTTCGCGCTGCCGCAGTCGCCGCAGCTGTTCAAACAGCTGCTGATGGTGGCCGGCTACGACCGCTACTATCAATTGACCAAGTGCTTCCGCGATGAAGACCTGCGCGCCGACCGCCAGCCGGAATTCACCCAGGTCGATATCGAAACCAGCTTCCTCGACGAGCACGAAATCACCGCGCTGATGGAAGAGATGATCCGTTACGTGTTCAGGGAGGCACTCGCGGTCGAACTGCCGTCGCCGTTCCCGCGCATGACCTACGCCGAAGCGATGGACCGCTTCGGTTCCGACAAGCCGGATCTGCGCGTCACGCTCGAACTGGTCGATGTCGCCGATGCGGTCAAGGACGTCGCCTTCAAGGTGTTTTCGGGCCCGGCCAACGACCCGGCGTGCCGCGTCACCGCGCTGCGCGTGCCCGGCGGCGCCTCGCTGTCGCGCGGTGAGATCGACAGCTACACCGAATTCGTCAAGATCTACGGCGCACGCGGTCTGGCCTACATCAAGGTCAACGACGTCACAAAGCTGAACGAGGAAGGCCTGCAGTCGCCCATCGTCAAGAACCTGAGCCCTGAATCGCTGGCCGCCATCATGGCGCGCACCGGCGCGCAGAGCGGCGACGTGATTTTCTTCGGCGCCGACAAGAGCAAGGTGGTTTCGGACGCGCTGGGCGCGCTGCGCCTGAAGATCGGCCATGAAAAGAAGTTCGTCACCGGCGACGCCTGGCGTCCGCTGTGGGTCATCGACTTCCCGATGTTCGAATACGACGAGGACGAAAAGCGCTGGAACGCCTGCCACCACCCCTTCACCAGCCCGAAGGACGATCATATCGGCCTGCTGAAGACCGATCCGGGCAAGTGTCTGGCCAAGGCCTACGACCTCGCGCTCAACGGCTGGGAAATCGGCGGCGGCTCGGTGCGTATCCATCGCGCAGACGTGCAGGAAACGGTCTTCGAGGCACTCAACATCGGCCCGGAAGAGCAGCAGCTCAAGTTCGGCTTCCTGCTCGACGCGCTGAAGTACGGCGCGCCGCCGCACGGCGGCCTGGCTTTCGGTCTGGACCGCATCGTCACGATGATGACCGGCGCCGAATCGATCCGCGACGTGATCGCCTTCCCGAAGACCCAGCGCGCACAGTGTCTGCTGACACAGGCGCCGAGCCCGGTGGACGAGCGCCAGTTGCGCGACCTGCACATCCGCCTGCGCAACACCGCGAAGGCGGACCCTGCGCAGTAAGCACGCCTGATGACCTCGGGATTTTTTCGCAGGACCGGCCGCAGTGCGGTGCTTGCACTGCTCTGGCTGTTGCTCAGCGGCTTCGCGCCGCCCGGCGGTCTGCCCGAGGTCGACCTCGACCGATTGCCACCGGAGGCCGCGCGCACGCTGATGCTGATCAAGCAGGGCGGGCCGTTTCCGTACTCGCGTGACGGCGTGGTGTTCCAGAACCGCGAACGTCTGCTGCCGGCGCGCCAGCGCGGCTATTACCGCGAATACACGGTGCGCACGCCCGGTTTGAATCACCGCGGCGCGCGGCGCATCGTCGCTGGCGAGGGCACCGGACGCGACGTGCGTACTTCGGACGAGTATTACTACACGGGCGATCACTACCGAAGTTTCCGCCGAATCAAGGAGTAACCATGTCTTCCCTGCCGCCACCGACGTCGATGGAGGCCCGATTGCGCGACGCCTCGCGCAGCGGCGTTTTTTTCGCGCAGCCCACCGCGGCCACCCGCGCAGCGCGCGTGGCCGATCAGGCCGGATTGCTGCTGATCGGTCTCGATCTCAAGGACGCGCGCGACCGCGCTGCGCTGTTCGAGGCCTTCGCCGACACCTTCGGCTTTCCAGCCACCTTCGGCCACAACCTCGACGCGCTGGGCGACTGCCTCGGCGATCTGTCATGGATACCGGCTGGCGGATATCTGGTGCATCTGAGTGGCTGCGCGAAGCCGGTCGAACATTGCAAGGACGACTTCAATGCCATCGTCGCCGTGCTCGACGAGGCCGCTGCGGAATGGCGCACGCGCGGCACGCCGTTCTGGGTGCTGATCGACCAGCCGAATTCGCTGGCGCGTCCTTTCATGGCCAGCGCATGAAGCGACCGCAGTCGGTCCTGGTGCTGATCCACAGTGACTGTGGCGACATCCTGCTGATCGAGCGCGCGAAGCACCCGGGGTTCTGGCAATCGGTCACCGGCAGCGTCGAAGCCGGCGAATCGCTGGCCGAAGCGGCGCAGCGTGAAGTGGCTGAAGAGACCGGCATCGTCGCGCCAGCAACGGATTTCGAGCGCTGGCATCACAGCAGCCGCTTCGAAATCTTCCCGATGTGGCGCCAGCGCTATCCGCCCGGCGTCACCCACAACACCGAACACCTGTTCAGCCTGTGCGTGCCGCGCGACACGCTGATCACGCTGGCCCCCGACGAGCACCGCGACTGGCGTTGGCTGCCCTGTCGCGAGGCGCTTGACGCGGTGTTTTCATGGACCAATCGCGATGCGATACGGATGTTGACCCAGCGCAAGGCGTTGCTGCGGCGGTCTTGAAATCACTTTTTCCCGACCCTAGTTTAGAAGCACGCGGGCGCTCCCCGCACCAGACATGAAAGGGAAAACCATGAATCAAGTGACCCGTTGGGACCCGTTCGAAAACCTGTTCAAGGACTTCCGCGGCCTCGTGCTGCAGCCGGTCGATCTCGCCAGCAATCCGGACGTCCCGGCGCTGAAGGTCGACGTGAAGGAAGACAAGGACGCCTACACGGTGCATGCCGATCTGCCCGGCGTGACCAAGGGCGACATACACGTCAGCATCGAAGGGCCGGTGGTGTCGATCAGTGCGGAGAAGAAGCGCACGGTCGAGAACAAGGACGGCGAGCGCGTACTGCGCTCGGAACGTCACTATGGAAAGGTGTCGCGCAGCTTCCAGCTCGGCCAGGACATCGACGAGGCGAACGCCCAGGCCCGCTTCAGCGACGGCGTACTGGAACTGACCTTGCCGAAAAAGGTGGTGGCTGCATCGCGCAAGCTGACCATCCAGTAATTCGGACCGGCGTTGCATCGGAAGCGGACACCCCAGGGTGTCCGCTTTTTGTTTGTGCAGTGCACGGCTAGAATCCGCCACCATCATCTCCAGCTGCCGGACACCCGAAATGCCCCACTCTTCCGACCTGACTTCCGGACTGTCACCCCACGCCAAGGCCGCCGTGCTTTCGGAGGCGCTGCCCTATATCCGGCGCTTCCAGGACCGCACCATCGTCATCAAGTACGGCGGCAACGCGATGACGGACCCTGCGCTGAAGCTGGGTTTCGCGCGCGACGTGACGCTGCTCAAGCTGGTCGGCATGAATCCGGTGGTGGTACATGGCGGCGGACCGCAGATCGACGACCTGCTGAAGCGGGTCGGCAAGCAGGGCACCTTCGTGCAGGGCATGCGCGTGACCGACGATGAAACGATGGACATCGTCGAAATGGTGCTCGGCGGCCACGTGAACAAGGACATCGTGAACCTGATCAACCAGGCCGGCGGCAAGGCGGTCGGACTGACCGGGCAGGATGCGTCCTTCATCCGCGCCACCAAGCTGATGATGCCGAACAAGGACAAGCCCGACGAAATGCTCGACATCGGACTGGTCGGCGACATCGTGTCGATCGACCCCACCATCATCAATTTCCTCGACAGCGGCGACTTCATCCCGGTGATCGCGCCGATCGGCGTCGGCCCGGACGGCGAAAGCTACAACATCAACGCCGACGTGGTGGCTGGCAAGCTGGCGGAAATCCTGAAGGCGGAAAAACTGGTGCTGCTGACCAATACGCCGGGCGTGCTGGACAAGGAAGGCAATCTGCTGACCGGCATCACGCCGCGCGACGTCGATGCCATGATCGCGGACGGCACGCTGTCCGGCGGCATGCTGCCCAAGATCGGCTCGGCGCTCGATGCCGCCCGCAGCGGCGTCAAGAGCGTGCACATCATCGACGGTCGCGTGCCTAATGCGCTGTTGCTCGAAGTGCTGACCAATGACGGCGTCGGCACGCTGATCAAGAGCAAGTGAGTCGACAGGCGGGGCGGCGTCCGGTCTGGATCTTCGATCTGGACAACACACTGCACGACGCCAATCCGCACATCTTTCCGCACCTGAACCGGGCGATGACCGCCTGGTTGATGACGGAACTGGGACTCGAACACGCCGAAGCGGATCGCCTGCGCACGCATTACTGGCATCGCTACGGCGCTACGCTGCTCGGCCTGATGCGCCACCATGGCACACGGCCGTCGCATTTCCTGCGCGGGACGCACGACGTCGAGGCGCTGCGTCCGGGTGTCGTGTTCGACCGCGCGCTGCGCCACATGCTGACCCGCCTGCCGGGCCGCAGGATCGTGTTCACGAACGGTCCGGCGCACTACGCCGAAGCGGTGCTGGCGGTGATGGGCATGCGCCACCTGTTCGACGCGGTGCATGCCATCGAACATTCGCGCTACGTGCCGAAGCCGCGGCTCGCCGGTTTCCTGCATCTGCTGCGCGACCAGCACGTGATGCCCGCTGACTGCATCATGGTGGAAGACACCGCGGCCAATCTGCGCACCGCGAAACAGCTCGGCATGCGCACCGTGTGGATCAGCCGCAGCGCGGGCCACCACACCTACGTCGACCTGCGGCTGACCTCGGTGCTGAAGCTGCCGCAGGCCATGCGACTGCTCAGCGTCAGGCGTCCCTGAGCCAGCGCGCGGCGTCCAGCGCGTAATAGGTCAGGATGCCGTCGGCGCCGGCGCGCTTGAATGCGAGCAACGCTTCCATCGCGGTGGCGCGCTCGTCCAGCCAGCCGTTGGCGACCGCGGCCTTCAGCATCGCGTACTCGCCACTGACCTGGTAGGCATAGGTCGGCACACCCAGCTCCGACTTCACCCGGCGCACGATGTCCAGATACGGCATGCCGGGCTTCACCATGACCATGTCCGCACCTTCGGCGATGTCGAGCGACACTTCGCGGATCGCCTCGTCGCTGTTCGCCGGGTCCATCTGATACGTGTACTTGTTGCCCTTGCCGAGGTTGCCGGCCGAACCCACCGCGTCGCGGAACGGGCCGTAGAAGGCAGAGGCGTACTTGGCCGAGTAGGCCAGGATGCGCGTATGGATCAAGCGGTGCGCGTCGAGTTCGAAACGGATGCGGCCGATGCGCCCGTCCATCATGTCCGACGGCGCGACGACGTCGGCGCCGGCACGCGCATGGCACAGCGCCTGTTTGGCCAGCGCCTCCAGCGTTTCGTCGTTCATCACATAGCCGGCCGCGTCGATCAGGCCGTCCTGACCGTGGCTGGTGTAGGGATCGAGCGCAACATCGGTGATCACGCCGAGTGCGGGAAACCGCGCTTTCAGCGCCTGTACCGTGCGCGGCACCAGCCCGTCCGGATTCCACGCTTCGGCCGCATCGTCGGTCTTCAGCGGGGCGTCGATCACCGGAAACAGCGCCAGTGCGGGTACGCCGAGCGACACCGCCTGTTCGGCCACTCCCATCAGCACATCGACGCTGACCCGGCTCACGCCGGGCATCGATGCCACGGCTTCGCTGCGCGTCGGGCCGTCGAGCACGAAGACCGGGTAGATCAGATCGTTGGTGGTGAGCGTGTGCTCGCGCATGAGCCGGCGCGAGAAATCATCGCGGCGCATGCGGCGCAGGCGGGTGGACGGGAAATGGCTGGCGGGAGGAAAGGACATCGCGGTGGCCCGGTTCGCAAAGCCGCGATGATAGTACGAGCGCGGCAGGCTTCGCGCGCCGGCACGCGCCGCTGCGCGCTGCGGCGACGCAACAATCCCGGAACTCGCGCCGACGCGACCCGGTCAGAGCAAGCGACGGTGCAAGCCGTCACCCGCTTCACCTCCCTGAGCGGGTGCTTCTTCAAGAGGCGTTTCGAGCCCACGGCTTCCATCCCCTTTGGCCGTGGGCTTTTTTCTTTCCGGCTCCGGCGTTCTGTGCGCCGTGGGCCGTTTCGCTGCAACAGATGTCAGACCGGCGTCGACGATGCCTGATCGGGCAGATGCGCGGCCAGCCATGGCGAAACGGCCGCCTCGGCTTCTTCGACACCGGTCTTCTTCAGGCTGGAGAACAGCTGCACGCTGACCTGCTCCCCCATGCCGGACAGCTGTCTGCGCACGTCGGCCAGCGTCGCCGCCTGAGCGCTGCGGGTCAGCTTGTCGGCCTTGGTCAGCAAAACATGCATCGGCTTGCCGCTCACCGAGAACCATTCGATCATGTTCCAGTCCAGAGGCGTGAGCGGGTGACGCGCATCCATGATGAGCACAAGGCCGGCCAGGCTTTCGCGCTCTTTCAGGTAGCGCTCGATCAGTCCCGCCCAGGCCTTGCGGACTTCGATCGGCACCTGGGCATAGCCGTAGCCGGGCAGGTCGACCAGAAAACCGCCGCGCACCAGCGTGAAGTAGTTGATCAGCTGGGTACGCCCGGGCGTCTTGCTGACGAAAGCCAGACGCGTGTGGCCGACCAAGGTATTGATGGCACTCGATTTACCCGCATTGGAACGGCCGGCAAATGCGATTTCCGGGCCGGCAGGCGCCGGCAGGCCCGATGGCTTGGCGACGGACAGATGAAATGCAGCACCGCGGAACAGAGAGGACAAATCGATTACGCGCCACGCGCGCCCAGGAAAACACGGTAAAATGAGGAGTTTACCGTATCACTCTATTCAACCGGCCACAGATCCATCCGGCAACCGACCCGGCCATCGACCGGGCCAACGACCGGATTCATCGTTCAAGGATAGTCATGCGTATGCTCAAGTCGTTCGGTTTTGCCCTGTCTCTGACCCTGGTTTCCGCCAGCGCGCTGGCGTCTGACGAAAAAACCGCCCCGAAAGCGGACATCGCGGCCGGCAAGACTGTCGCGACGCAGGTGTGCGCAGCCTGTCACGGGGCGGACGGCAACAGCGTCATCGCAGTCAATCCCAAGCTGGCCGGCCAGCATCCGGAATACCTGTACAAGCAACTGATGAATTTCCGCAGCAAGGACGGTCAGCCGCCCGAGCGCGCCAACGCCATCATGGGCGCACTGGCCTCCGGCCTGTCGGAAGCGGACATGCGCAACGTGTCCGCCTACTATGCGAGCCAGACCCAGACGCCGGAAAAGGCCAAGGGCAGCCGCGAAAGCATCGAACTGGGCCAGCGCCTGTGGCGCGGTGGCGACCTCGAAAAAGGTCTTCCCGCCTGTGCCGGCTGTCATGGTCCGGCAGGTGCCGGCATGCCGGCCCAGTACCCGCGCATCGCCGGCCAGCACGCCGAGTACACCGAAACGCAGTTGAAGTACTTCCGCGTCGCCGAACGCGCCAATGACCCGGCCAAGATGATGCGCATGATTGCCGTCAAGATGACCGACGCGGAAATCAAGGCGGTGTCCGACTACGCGGCGGGTCTGCGCTGAGCGGTCAGGCTGTCGATTTCGCCTTCCGAAAAGCCCGCCGCCAGGCGGGCTTTTTCGTTGATCGGCGGCTGCAGCCGCGGTGCATTGAAAGCATTGAACAGTGCGAGGAAGGTGGCTTCGGGCGCCAGTCCGCGCTGTGCGCACACATGACGGAACCAGCGGTCACCGATCGCGACGTGCGTGATTTCGTCATTCAGGATGAGGTCGAGGATCTCCAGCGCCGGCGCATCGCCGATGGTGCGCAGCTTGTCCATGATGGGCGGCGTGGCGTCCAGCCCGCGCGCTTCGAGCACGCGCGGCACCAGCGCCATGCGGGTCAGCACGTCATCGGCGGTGCGTCGCGCCATGTCCCACAGGCCGGCGTGCGCCGGAAAGTCACCATAGTCGAAGCCCAGCGTCTGCAGGTGGGCACGCAGCAGGCCGAAGTGGCGCGCCTCGTCAGCCGCCACGCGCAGCCAGTCGGCCAGGTAGGCATCCGGCAGGTCACGGAAGCGCCAGGCGGCATCGAGTGCAAGATTGATGGCGGTGAATTCGATGTGACAGATCGCATGGATCATCGCCGCATGACCTTCGCGTGTGCCCACTCGGCGCGAACGCAGCGCAGAGGGCTCGACCAGTTCGGGTCGCGCCGGGCGGCCGGGTTCGTCGATGGCATGCGGCAGCGCTGCGGCGCGATCGAACATCACACCCGCCTGCCAGTCTGTCCACAGCGATTCCACCGCAGCGCACTTGGCCTGCGGCGCCTCGCACATCAGCGGGTCGAGCAGTTCGGGAAAAATCTTTCGGTTCATCTGCAGTCATACAGGTAAGGTCGCGCCGATGCGGCCGGTCAGCACTTGTCTGACCCCTGCAGCGTACAACGAGGAGCTTCACCATGCTGATCAAACGCCCGGCCGATATCGTGCCGTCCGACATCACGCCGCGCGCGCTGTTCGATACACGACGGGATTTCATCCGCGCGGCCGGACTGGGTGCCGGTGCGGCGCTGCTCGGCGGCTTGCCGGGGATCGCCGATGCGCAGGGCAAGCGTGGCGAAAAACTCGGGCCACTGGCGAAAAGCCCCTTCTCGACCGACGAAAAGCTGAACGACTACGAGGACATCACCGGCTACTGCAATTTCTATGAATTCGGTACCGACAAGGGCGATCCGTCGAAGAATGCCCACCGCATGTCCACCCGGCCGTGGACGGTGAGCATCGAGGGCCTGGTGCAGAAGCCCAGGACGCTGGGCATCGAGGAGGTGCTGAAGCTGGCGCCGCTGGAGGAACGCATCTACCGGCTGCGCTGCGTCGAGGCGTGGTCGATGGTCGTGCCCTGGGTCGGCATTCCGCTGTCAGTGCTGCTCAAGCAGGTCGAGCCGCTGGGGAGCGCAAAGTACGTCGAATTCACCACGCTGGCCGATCCGAAAACCATGCCCGGCGTGCGCAGCGCGGTGCTCGAGTGGCCGTATGTCGAAGGCCTGCGGCTGGACGAAGCCATGCATCCGCTCACCCTCATGGCCGTGGGCCTGTACGGCGAAGTGCTGCCGAACCAGAATGGTGCGCCAATACGGCTGGTGGTGCCATGGAAGTACGGCTTCAAGAGCGCGAAGTCGATCGTGAAGATCCGCTTCACCGACAAGGAGCCGCTGAGCGCCTGGTCGCGCGCCGCCGGTCGCGAGTACGGCTTCTATTCGAATGTGAATCCGGACGTCGACCACCCGCGCTGGAGCCAGGGACGCGAACGGCGCATCGGCGAGTTTTCGAAGCGCAAGACGCTCATGTTCAATGGATACGGCGATCAGGTTGCGTCGCTCTACACGGGCATGGACCTGAGGAAGTACTACTGAGGTGCAGGCGCGCGCCTCGACCACACAATCCGCCAACCGCAACGCGCGCGCCTGGACCCCGGGGCCCGCCGCGTTCCGCTTGCTGTGGCGCATCGTCTGGGTCGCCTGCCTGATGCCGCTCCTGTGGCTGGCATTCGGCGCCGGCACGGACCGGCTGGGCGCCAACCCGATCGAATACATCACGCGCGCCACCGGTGACTGGACGCTGCGCCTGCTGCTGGTGACGCTGGCCGTGACGCCGCTGCGCCAGATCACCGGCTGGCACTGGCTGGTACGCCTGCGCCGCATGCTCGGGCTGTACGCGTTCTTCTACGCCAGCCTGCACCTGCTCACCTATCTGTGGCTGGACCAGTTCTTCGACATCGAAGGCATCGTGAAGGACATCATCAAGCGGCCCTTCATCACGATCGGATTCGGTGCGTTCCTGCTGCTGCTGCCGCTCGCCGTAACCTCGACCAACGGCATGGTGCGCCGGCTCGGCGGCCGGGCGTGGCAGCGGCTGCACAAGCTCGTGTACGTCGTCTGCATCCTCGGCGTGGCGCACTACTGGTGGCTGGTGAAGAAGGACCTGACCGAACCCATCCTTTACGCCTGCATCCTCGCCACGCTGTTCGCCGTGCGCCTTTGGCACGCCCGCCGCCTGCGCGCGCACGTGGCCGCGCAGACGACGTGAGGAGGTCGCTCAGCGACGCGCGCGACGAGCGGCACCCGCCACACCGATCAGGCCGGCCAGCATCAGCGCCCAGCTTTCCGGTTCCGGCACGGCAGTGATGCTCACATTGTCGATCGCCAGTGCGGTCGTGACACCGAAGTCGCCCACATCGACGACGCCAAACGCCAGCTGCACCGCACCGCCGCGCGTGAATACGTACTCGAAGCTGCGGATGCCGGTGTCGGCCAGAAAATCGAGAATCGGCGCCGACGTGGCATCGGCGACCGAGGCGATGCGCGTGATGTCGCCGTCGACCGACAGGAAGGCAAAGTCCGGCCGTGCTTCGGCACCGACTTCGTTGGTCGCCAGCAGCCAGTCAAACCGCAGGATGTCGCCGACATTCACATTGACGGTGCGCCAGATGGCCGAGCCTTCATAGGTGAAGTCGTCGCCGCGGTCGAAGGCACCGGGCTCGGCACCGATCGCCGTTTCGAGCGCGAGCCCGGTTTCGACCGCGCCCACACCGCTCAGATTGAACGAGCCGGCCGGCAGCGGGAAGTCATCCTCGAACGTCAGCGATGCTGTCGTCAGGGCGATGTAGGTGTCGCCGGAATTGTCCTGCGCGGACACGTCGCCGGCGGTCTGCCAGTTGGCGACATAACCGCTGGTGAAGTCTTCGCTGAAGCTCACGTTGGCCTGCGCAGCGGTGGCGAACAGCGAAGCGATGAGCGCTGCGGCGGCAAGGGGTTTGAAGGTCATGTTCGTATCTCCGGAACGTCAGGGTTCAGTAAAGGAAGGACGCGCTGCCCAGTTGGGCCGGCAGCACATTGCGCAGGGTCACCAGCGGACGGGCAGCGGCGCGACCGGCCGACCCGTCGGCGTCGAACAGAACCATCGTGTTCGGTCCGGTCTGGCGGACGCTGATGTGGCCACTGATCAGCGGGTCGCTGCCGGTCGTGACGCCGGCCAGCAGCTGTCGCACATCGAGCCGGTCCTGCTGCGGGTCGAAGTCGGTGATGGTGTCGAGCGCATCGCGCACGCTTCGATAGACGAAGGTGTCCGCGCCGGTTCCGCCGGTCAGCAGGTCCGCGCCCTCGCCGCCGGTGATGACGTCATCGCCCGGCGTACCGCTCAGCGTGTCGCGACCGGCGCCACCGTTGATCGTGCGCAGCAGGTTCAGCCCGATGAGGACCGGGTCGTGGTCGGATGAGCGGAAAGCTGTCGGCGCGTACAGGTCCTGCGGCTTGAACTCGGTGTTGTAGTCGATCACGAAGGGCTCGTCGGTATTGATGTGCCACTGCGTGATGCCGCTCACCTTGCCGGCCAGCGCGGCGCTGGCCAGCGCATGGTCGAGCGCACCGCTTTCGCCGTCGAAGGTGTAGGTGTAGTTGAGATCGATGCCTGCGGCCAGATCGCTGAGCCCGCCCGAGGTGAGTGCGAGGACGGGATCTTCCTTCGCATAAGCGTTCAGGTCACCGATGACCAGCACGTCGGCGGCGCCACCCTGACCGGGCAATTGCTCGATGAAGGTCTGCAGCGCTGCCGCCTGCTGCACGCGCAGCGGATTCCAGCAGCCCTGACCGTCGCCCTGATCGGCCTCGACACCGGCGGCATCGCCGCAGGACTTCGACTTGAAGTGATTCACGATGACCGTGAAGCGCTCGCCGTTGGCCGCGGCGAAGGTCTGCGCCAGCGGCGGGCGGTTATGGACCGTTGCCGTGTCGCTGATCGCGCTGCCGACCGGCGTGACCTTCGCCGGCTTGTAGATCATGGCCTGGCGGATGGCGTCGGTGCCGGTGCCGCCGACCGGCAGGCCGACTGCGGCATACACCGCGCCGCCGGCGGACGCGTTCAGCGCAGCCACCAGATTGTTCACCGCGCCCTGGCCGTTGTTCTCGATCTCGATCAGGCCGACCACGTCGGCATCCATCGCCCGCAGCGCGGCAACGATCTTGTCGCGCTGACGTGTGAATTCGAGCGCGCTGTCGGCGCCGCGGCAATCGCTGCGCGTGCCGGTCGGGAAGCACGATGCGCCCGCCTGGTCGATCGTGCTGAAGTAGTTCAGCACATTGAAGCTGGCCACCCGCACGTTGCCGCCGACCGCCGCCGGAACGGCGGTGCGCGGATTGTCGCGGCTGAAATCCGGTGTCACCACCGGATGCAGCTTGTAGTCCCGCGGCCCGGTGCTCGACGCGGTGATCAGGCCATGGTCGATCACGCCGGTCAGACCGTTCACCGTGTCGCCGGCACGCAGCGTGTTGTCGGCGCCGATGAACGGAATCGGGTTCGGGTTCTGCGCGCTCGAGCCGTCGTCGAGCACGATGCGCCGACGGGCGTTCTCTTCGCGCAGCGCCAGCGCCTCGGCGCTTCCCGCCGGGTGACGGTTGGTCGGGATTTCCATGCGCCCCTCGGCCGACAGCGTCACCTGACCGTAGCGGCCCTGGAAGTAGTTCTGCGACACGGTAAGCGGCGAAGTGATGCGCACCAGCATGCCTTCGTAGCGTTCCAGTTCGCCCTCGAAAGCCTCCGGCAGCACGATGTCGGTCGGCGTGATCGAAACACCGCTGCCCAGCACCTGCACGGCGCTCGGCGACGTGAGTTGGGTCACCGTGTTGAATTCGGTGACGCTGGCGGTCAGGCGCAACCGCTGGCCGACCACGGCTGAATTGCCCGGCGCGAACACGAAAATGCCATCCGACGTACTCACGTCGCCATCGCCGGCGTCGTCCTGCAGGGTGTAGCCGTTCAGGCCGGGGAATACGGCACTGACGACGCCCTCGGTGGTGACGACCTGACCGTTCAGCGGACTGGCGTCACCGCTGCCCTGGATCGCCGGGATCGGCACGATGGCCGCCGGCGCAGCGACCGTGATATCGACACTGCATGTTCCTTCCTGTGCCTCGTTGTTCGTGAAGCGCAGACCGATGCTGTACTGGCCGGTCGCAGTGCCTGCCGCGACGCTGACCCGTGCCGACGCGCTGCCGCCGTCGGTCGTCGCCGGCGCAAAACCGTCGACCGTCACACCAACCGGCAGGGTGCCGGTCAGCGAGAAAGCTTCGACCACGCTGTCGGCGTCGCTGGCCGCCACCGTCACGCTGCCCGCTTCGCCGGCCTGCAGCGCAAGCGCCGGGCAGCTGGTCACGATGGGTTGATTCACCGCACCGCTGCCGCCGCCCTGTACCGAAAGGTTGTCGATGCCGACCCACTCGTCGTTGCCCGGCGCATTGCTCGTGATCACCCGCAGCTGCAGCAGCGGCTGGTTGTCGGCGTCGGCCGGCAACGTCACCTGCACCGGCGTCACCTTGCCGGCCAGCGACGGGCCCTCGGTCGCGTCAGCCACGTAGGCGTCCGGCACATTGATGAAGCTGCCGCTGGCGCCGACGCGATACTGCAGCGCCACCTGCTGCTGCGCGTTGTCGGCCGAACCGTCGAGATCGCGCAGGTCGTAGCGCACGACGATGCCGCTGTGGCCGGTGGTGTTCAGCGACAGCAGGATGAACGGCGCATCGGCGGTGCCGGAGCCGGTCAGTGCGACGACCGGATCGGTCAGGTGGAATTCGGTGACACCACCGGTGCTGAAGGTGTTCGGATTGGTCTGGTTGGCATTCACGTCGACCGGCGACGCGGTGCCATCGGCCGTGACGGTCTGCGGATCGGCGCCGGTCGCGCTGGTCAGGTCGTCACCGCGGTAGCCGGTGATGCCGGGCACGCCGCTCCAGTTGTCATTGGCCGTGATCAGGCCGATGGTCGTCCAGTCCTGCGCAAACGGCAGGGTCTGCGGCGTGTTGTCGGCCTGCGCGGCCGAGGCGAACAGACTGGCGATGGCCAGCGTCAGGGCGAGTCGGGGCGAGGCATGGCGGTCGTAGGATGACATGTGGATTTCCAGCGAGACAGGCAGGGTAATCGAAGCGGCCCGTCGGCGATACCGGACGGGCCGCGAGCTTGAATCAGACAGCGACGGCGTTGCGGCGGCGGGCGAACGCGCCGAGCAGACCCAGGCCGGCCAGCAACATGGCCCAGGTCTCGGCTTCCGGCACCGGCGAAATCGCCAGATCGACCAGGCGGCCGGCCGGGTCGAGCGGATCGGCGACGCCGTAGCGGCTGGCACTGATGACACCGCCCAGACCGCCCTCCGAAGTCGCGTCGGTGATGTATTCCTGAAGCGCCTGCTGGTAGGTGATCGAGCTGACCGCATTCTCGAACTCGATGCCGGCGGCCGCGAACGGGTAACCGTCGCCGCCGTTGGCGGTGAAGTCGATCGTGGTCAGCGAGAAGCTGCGCGCGTCATCCACCACTTCGCCCCCCTGCACCAGCACGGTACCGTCGTCGAGCACGATGCTGACGATGCGGTCGCCCGACGCACGCGTCGTGTCGTACACGACCCGCATGCCGGACACCTGGGCGAAGCGGCCGTCGGCGTTGCCGCTGGCCGATGCATTGGCGACCGAATGTTCCATGATGGTCTTCAGCTGTTCCGCATTCACGCTCGGCGCGACATCGACCAGATTGGTGAAGGGCAGCACGTTGAAGGTGTCGCCCACGCTGACATTGCCGGCATTGATCGAGGTGCGGAGGCCGCCGCCGTTCTGGATCGCGATGTCGGTGCCGCCCGCGTGACGCATGGCATCGGCGACCAGATTGCCCAGATTGGTTTCCGCATTGCGCACGCCTGCCTGGAAGCTGCCGGGCGTACCGGCGGCGCCGCGGTTGCCGTTCAGGAAGACGTCCGACTGACCGATCACGGTCGCATTCAGCACATCGATGTAGCTTTTGACCGGATCGACCACCGCGGTCTTCAGGAAGCTGTCGCCCGCCACCGCGTCGGTGTCGGCCAGCGCGCCCGACACGCGATACAGACTGGAGCCGTTGATCGCAGTCACGACACCGGTCGTATCGTCCAGCGTCAGGTTGAGCTCTCCGACGTAACGGTTGCCGAAGTTCGACGTGACCAGCGCGACACCCCGGTTGTCCGCCCCATTGACGATCTGCGGCAGGCCGGTGATGGCGCGTACGTCACCCGGAATGAGTGCATCGTCGGCGTCCGCCATCAGTTCGTGGCCACCGCCCGACAGCACGACGTCGACGCCGCGCAGTCCGGGGATCAGCACGTCGCGCTCGTTGGCGGCATTCTGCAGGTGGCTGATCACGATGACGCTGCCGGCGCCCTGGGCGCGCGCGGCGTCGATCTGCTGCTGCACGAAAGGCACCAGCGCCTGCAGGTTCTGCGCCTCGGTATTGCCGGCGCTCCAGCCGGCCGTCAGGTTCACCGCGCCGGGCGAACTGATGCTCGACAGCAGCGGCGTGGTGACACCGACCACCGCCACCTTGTTGCCACCATTCGTGCTCAGCAGCGTGTAGGGCGCGACTGTGCCGGTCGCCGCCAGCGACGCGAACGCGGGTGTGGCGCTGAAGTTCAGGTTGGACGACAGATACGTCGTGCCGGACACCTGGGCGAAGCGCGCCGCGACATCCGGGCCGAGGTCGAATTCATGATTGCCGAACACGGCAGCATCGAAACCGATGTGACGCATCGCGATGGCGTCGTAGAAATCCTGTCCGCCGTCGATGTAGGCCGAGCCCAGATTGGCGAAGCTGGCGTTCAGGCGCGGCCCGGGCAGGAAGGCGTCACCGGCGTTGAGCTTGAACACCGTGTTGCCAGCCAGTTCGGCGGCCGACTCGGCGGCGAACATGACGCTGGCGAGGCGATCGACGCCGCCGTAGAACGACACGGCCTGCGAGGCGTTGTCACGCAGATTGCCCTGCGCCGACAGCAGCCAGGACTCCTGGTCACCGACATGCAGCAGCGTCAGACCTTCGGCCAGCGCCGGGCCGGCAAACAGTGACGAAATCAGGATGGCAAGCGTATGCCTGCGCACGACGAGGGTGGCTTTCATGGGACATCTCCGGAACCGTTGTCGAACGGCGGGCGCGCAACGGCACCCGACGGTGTGACCGGAAGGTTAGGGCGCGAAGATGACCGGACTGTGGCCGCGAAAACCGTGCGGCATGATCTGATCGGACTATGCTGCGCGGGCCGGGCGACGCAGCGCCGACAGCGCCCAAAGCAGGCAACCGATGCCCAGCGTGCCGCAGGCGAAGGTCCATGCCACAGGAGACGAGAGGCCCCCAGACAGGTCCAGCACGCTGCCGAACACCAGCGGCGCGACGAAACCGGCGCCGAAGCCGCCGAGCGAATACAGCGCCATCGCTGCGCCGCGCTGCGCGGCCGGCGCTGCATGCACCAGGCCGGCGGTCAGCGAGGCCGAATCGGCCATGACGGCCGTGTTGTAAAGCGCCAGCACGCACAGCATGAGCCACCAGGGCAACGCCGCCGACGCGCCGGCCAGCCAGCACAGCAGGCCCGAGGCGATCATCATGGCGACGATCCAGCGCCGTCGCCCGACACGTCCGGCCATTTCGTTGCCGAGAATGCTGGCCGGCAGTCCGAGCAGATTGATCAGCGCCGCCGCTTCGGTCGGCGACAGCGCGGCCTGCGCCGACGACAGTCCGTAAGCGAAAGCGATGAAGGCCACCATCCACGACCGCAGGCCGAACAGCTCCCAGCAATGCACCGCATAGCCGGTCACCAGCTGGCGCACCCGCGGGTGCGCCAGCACCGGTCCGAAACGAGGCAGCCAGTGCGCGTCGGCGGCACCGGGCGGCGCATGCGGCCCGGTGCCCGCAAACACGATGACGGCCGCAAGGAGGGGGCCGACCGCCATCAGCGCGATCGCGATCCGCCAGTCCATCAGGTTGCCGAGGGCGCCGGCCAGCAGCAGCGACAGGCTGGTACCGATGCCGAAGCTCGCGGTGTAGAACGCGATCGGTCGATTGCTTCGGGCCGTCGACACGCGATCGGTCAGTACGCGCAGGCCGGGCATGTAGCAGCCGGCAAGTCCGGCGCCGCACAGCGCCTGAAAGAAGGCGCCACTCCACACGCCCCGGGCGAGCAGCGCGAAGCCCAGCGTTCCGCCTGCCATCAGCACGCAGGACGCCACATAGACAACGCGCGCATCGATGCGGTCGGTGACGCCGGACAGAAAGGGCACGGCCACCATGTAGCCGAAGAAGAAGGCGCCGCCGATCAGACCGGCCTCGGCGCCACTCAGCTGCCAGGCACCAGTGAGCAAGGGCAGAAAAGACGGATACGCGGCAAAACCGGTCATGCCCAGCGTCTCGGCAGCGCACATCAGCAGCGTGAGCCGGGCCGACGGCGACATGGTCAGTCGCTGTCCGCCGTCTTGCGCAGATCCGATTTGAGCCGGGCGCGACTGGCCTTCTTGTCCTGCCGTGCGTGCTCGCCGCCCTTCTTCATCAGCGCCGCCGTGGCCAGGGGGTTGCGTGGCTTCAGGCTGCGTCCCTTGGCGCTGACCCGCACGGCGTCCTTGCGCTTCATCGCCGGCGGCCGCGTTCGAACTGGATGATCGCGCGGCCGTCTTCGGTCTGGCGTGGCTCGCCGCGCCAGGCGTGGCCGTAGATGATTTCCATCGTCGCCGGCAGGCGGCCGTCGTCACGCAGCCGCAGCAGCGCATCATCGAGCCGCACACGGGCACGCGGCGTCAGCAGGCCGCGCGGCCGCGCAGCCAGTGCGCTGAAACCGCCGGTATCGGCCAGATCGCGGTACAGCGCGGCCGGCGTGTCGAAGGTCAGCGTGATGTGTTCCATGTCCATCACCGGTTCGGCGAAGCCGGCTTCGACCAGCATGTCCCCGACATCGTGCATGTCGACGAAGCGGTGCGCACGCAACGGCAACCCGGCTTCAGCCAGCGCGCCACGCAGTTCGCGCAGCGTGTCCGGGCCGAGCATGGAGAACATGAACAGCCCGCCGACGCGCACGCAGCGCTGCGCCTCGCGCAGTGTCGCCGGCAGGTCCGCCTGCCAGTGCAGCGCCATGTTCGACCACACCATGTCGATGCTGCGCGGCGCGATCGGCAGCCGCGTGATATCGGCACGCACCAGCGTGGTCTGGCTGCCGCCCAGCACCCCGGGCAGCCAGCGCCGCCAGCGCGGCGTGCGGGCGGCTGCCCGCGCGAGCATGGCCGCCGAACGATCGATGCCGATCATCTGCATGTCGGGATAGCGGGCGCGCAGCGGCTGCAGATCGGCGCCGGTTCCGCACCCCAGATCGAGCAGGCGCGCCGGCTTCAGCATGACCATGTCAAGCCGCTCGGCCATGCGCCGGGCGACTTCGCGATGCAGTATCGCCGCGTCGTCGAACCGCGCCGCGGCACGCTCGAAGCGACGCGCCACGGCGCGCGCATCGAGTGCGAGATCGGGCGGAACCGCAGCGGCGATGGTCGGGCGCTCCGCGCTCAGACCGACCGGATGCCCAGCCGCTCCAGCAACCGACGATCGTTGTCGGCCTGCGGGTTGCCGGTGGTCAGCAGCTTGTCGCCGTAGAAGATGGAATTGGCGCCGGCAAGAAAGCACAGCGCCTGCATCTGGTCGTTCATCGCTTCGCGTCCGGCGGACAGCCGGACGTGACTGTCCGGCATCGTGATGCGGGCGCAGGCGATGGTGCGCACGAATTCGAACGGATCGAGATCGGGCGCATCGGCCAGCGGCGTGCCCTCGACCTTGACCAGATTGTTGATCGGTACCGATTCCGGCGGCGTGTCCATGCTGGCCAGCGTGGCGATCAGGCCGGCGCGCGCGCGACGGGATTCACCCATGCCGACGATGCCGCCGCAGCACACGTTCATGCCGGCTTCGCGCACCGCCTGCAGCGTGTCGAAGCGGTCCGCCTGCGTACGCGTGCCAATCACGTCACCGTAGAACTCCGGGGCCGTGTCGATGTTGTGGTTGTAGTAATCGAGCCCGGCTTCCTTGAGGCGTTCGGCCTGGCCCTCGCGCAGCATGCCCAGCGTGGCGCAGGTTTCCAGACCCAGGCCCTTCACCGCCGAAATCATTTCGGCGACCGCTTCGACATCGCGATCCTTCGGGCCACGCCAGGCGGCGCCCATGCAGAAGCGCGTCGCACCGGCATCGCGCGCCGCGCGCGCGGCGGCCAGCACGTCTTCAACCGGCAGCAGGTCCTGGCTGGTCACACCGGTATCGTGGCGCACCGACTGCGGACAATAGCCACAGTCCTCCGGGCAGCCGCCAGTCTTGATCGACAGCAGGGTGGATCGTTGTATGGCATTGGGATCAAAATGCGCGCGGTGCACCTGCTGTGCGCGGAACATCAGATCGGAAAACGGCAGCGCGAACAGCGCCTCGACCTGTTCGGTGGTCCAGCGCGGGGGCACTTGCGACCGGGAGGACGGCGGAAGATGGATGACCTGGGTATGCATGATGTGAAGTCTGGCGGGCGCATCGGCGCCGAAACGGCGAAGCCCGCATTTTCCGCGAAAACGGCCTGCCCATGTTGCACCGCGTGATTGCGGCCGCGCGAGCCGCAAGCGTGCGATTGCTGCCGCAGGACTGCCGGCTGTGCGGCCTGCCATCGGGCGATGCCCTGCTCTGCGCCGGCTGCCGCGACGAGCTGCCGCGCCTGCCCGCGGCGCATTGCCCGGTCTGCGCGCTGCCGGTACCCACGGCCGACGTGTGCGGACGCTGCCTGAAGCATCCGCCGGCGTTCGATGCGACGCTGGCGGTCTGGGCGTACGCGGAGCCTGCCGACCAGTTGATCCATGCGCTGAAGTTCCGCGCCCGCCTGCCGCTGGCAGGCTGGTTCGCGCGCGAGCTGCATGCGCTCGGCCTGCCGCCCTGCGACCTGCTGCTCGCCATGCCGCTGCATCCCAACCGGCTGCGCGAACGCGGCTTCAACCAGTCGGTCGAGATCGGCCGCGCGCTCGGCAAGCTTGATCGGCTGAACTTTGATGCCTTTGGGCTGGTACGCCTGCACGACACGCCGCCTCAGCGCGATCTCGCGTGGTCGCAGCGACGGCGCAATGTGCGCGGCGCCTTTGCGGTGCGCAGCGAGGTGGCGGGTCGGCATGTCGCCGTGGTGGATGACGTGCTGACCACCGGCGCCAGCCTGCATGAGGTCGCGCGCATGCTGAAGGCAGCCGGCGCGCTGACGGTGACCAATCTGGTGCTGGCGCGCACGCCGCGGCTGCGCGGGAAGTAGCGTCACCTGCGTCGCCGCGGCACAATCCTGCTCCCCGACCCGGCGCCCCTCCATGTTCCACATCGTCCTGTACCAGCCCGAAATTCCGCCCAACACCGGCAACGTGATGCGGCTGTGCGCCAACGGCGGCTTCAGGCTGCATCTGGTGAAGCCGCTCGGTTTCGAAATCACCGACAAGCATCTCGCGCGTGCCGGCATGGACTACCGCGACCTGGTGAATGTGACGATCCATGATGACTGGGCGGCGCTGTCGGACGCGCTGACGCTGCAGGCCGACGATCCGCGGTTGTACGCGCTGAGCACGCGCGGGCGCACGGCGCACACGGCGCCGCAGTACCGCGCCGGCGACATTTTCCTGTTCGGTCAGGAAACCGCCGGTCTGCCCCGTGCGCTGCTCGACACGGTGCCGGTCGCGCAACGCCTGCGCATTCCGATGCAGCCGGACAGCCGCAGCCTGAACCTGAGCAATTCGGTGGCCATCGTCGCCTATGAAGCGTGGCGCCAGAATGACTTCGCCGGTGCGGCGACGCCCTGAAAAAGATTACAGCGGCGGCGTTTCCGCCTTCGGGTCACGCGACAAGAGGCACTCGACCGCGTCGGCCGCGGCCAGCCGCCCGTCGAGCACCGCCGCCACCGCCTGGGTGATCGGCATGTCGACCTGCAGGCGCTCAGCCAGCGCGGCCGCCTCGCGCGCGGTCGGCACACCTTCGGCCACATGACCCAGCGTGGCCAGCACCTGCGCCAGCGAACGCCCTTCGGCCAGCAACAGGCCGACGCGCCGGTTGCGCGACAGGTCGCCGGTGCAGGTCAGGATGAGGTCCCCCATGCCGGCCAGCCCCATGAAGGTCTGGCTGCGGCCGCCGAGCGCCACGCCCAGGCGGGCAATCTCGGTCAGCCCGCGGGTGATCAGCGCGGCCCGGGCGTTCATGCCGAAGCCCAGTCCGTCGCACACGCCGGTGGCGATCGCCATGACGTTCTTGACTGCGCCACCGACCTCGACGCCGATCAGATCGTCATTGGCGTACAGCCGCAGCCGCGGACTGTGCAGTGACGCGACCAGCGCACTGACGAATTCGATGTCATCGCTCGCCACGGTGATGGCGGTCGGCAGGCCGCGCGCCACCTCGATCGCGAAACTGGGCCCGCTGAATGCACCGCGCGAAACCTGCGCGGGCAGGATGTCCAGCGCCACCTGATGCGGCAGCAGACCGCTGCCGCTTTCGAAGCCCTTGCAGGCCCACAGCACGGCGGAAACCCCGCTGCCTGCGACCGCTTCGAGCGCAGCGCGCAGGCCGGCGATCGGCGTCGCGATCAGCGCCAGATCGCATCCATCCAGCGCAAGCGCGACGTCGGACGACACCGCAATGCCGGGCGGCAGCGCAATGCCCGGCAGATAGCGTTCGTTGCAATGCGAGCTGTGCAGCGACAGCGCATGGTCGGCGTCGCGCGTCCACAGCGTGACATCATGGTCCGCCGAATAGGCGACAGCCAGCGCCGTACCCCAGGCACCGGCACCCATCACGCACAGCTTCATGTCGGCAAGATCCGGCTCACAGCCCCCAGACCTGGGAGATGCGCACGAAACCGCTCTGGCCGTCGCGGTGCTTCACCTTCGCCCAGCCTGCAGGCGCGGCTTCGGTGAGCGGTTCGAGCAGTACGCGGCGTTCCGCTTCGAACACCAGCGGTGCGTCGTCTTCCGCACGAACCAGGATGCGCGCGCGCTCGGCGGTGACAATCACCATGCGTGCCGGTGCCAGCGAGGCCGCCTCGACCCAGGCGAGCATGCCGCCCGGTTCGCGTACCTTGACCCATCCGGTCTGGCTGCGCACCACCTCGACCGGCGTGTGGCGTGCAATGACGAACTGCTGGCGCGCCTGCCGGGACGGCGCGTCGTACATCACCGCAACATCCGACAGCGACCGGTACTCGACGCCCGCCGCCTGCGCGGCAAGCGGGCAGACGAGGGCGGCCAGTGCCGCACACGCGGCCTGCTTCATCACTGCACCGTGGCGCCGTTCTGGCCTTCGGGCGGCTGCTGCATGCGTTGCTGGTAGATCGATTCGAAATTGACCGGAGCCAGCACGACCGGCGGAAAGCCGGCGCGATTGACCGCGTCCGACACGCTTTCACGGGCGTACGGGAACAGGATCGTCGGGCACGCGATGCCGAGGATGGGCTGGATGTCTTCGTTCGGCACGTTGCGGATCTGGAAGATGCCGGCCTGACGGACTTCAACCAGGAACATCGTCTTCTCTTCGAGCTTGGCCGTGACGGTGACGGTCAGCGTCACGTTGAACACGCCTTCCTGCACGGCCTTGCCTTCGGTCTGCAGCTGGATCTGCACGGTCGGATTCTCGCGCGTCAGGAAGATTTCCGGCGCGTTAGGGACTTCGAGCGACAGATCCTTGACGTAAATCTTCTCGATGGAAAACACCGGGCCCGTGGGCTGTTGGGGTTGCACTGCTTCTTCGGCCATTTTTCGCTTCTCGGTTGGGGGTTAAGGCTGCAAAAACCGGCTCACGCCTGCAGCAGGGGGTCTAACTTGCCTTCGCGGTCGAGTGCATGCAGATCGTCGCACCCGCCCACGTGGTAATCGCCTATGTAGATCTGCGGCACGGTACGCCGGCCGGTGCGCTCCATCATTTCGGACCGACGGTCCGGATCGATGTCGATGCGCACCTTCTCGATATCGGTCACACCCTTGCTCGTCAGCAGGCGTTCGGCCTGCGAGCAATACGGACAAAAACCGCTTGTATACATCAGCACGCGTGCCATGGCATCACTTCTTTGTCAGCGGCAGACTGGCCTGTTCCCAGGCACCGATCCCGCCGTCCAGCGCGAAAACCTTCTCGAAACCCGCCTTGCGCAGCGCGGAGCAGGCACTCGCCGAGCGCTGCCCGCTGGCGCAGACGACGATCAGCGGCCGCTGCTTGAACTTTTCCAGTTCGCCCAGCCGCTGTGCAACTTCGCCCGCCGGGATGTGTCGCGCGCCATTGATGTGGCCCTTGGACCACTCCGCCTGATCACGCACGTCGATCACCTGCGCGTCTTCGCGGTTGATCAGCTGCGTGGCCTGGGCCGGTGACAGGCGCGGGCCGGATACCTTCTGGCGAATGGTCAGGATGATGAGTCCGGCACCGCTCATGAAAGCGGTGATGGCCCAGATGTAGTTGGTTGTTACGAAGTCCATGGAGTCTGAGAGCAGCCAGTGTGGGGGGCGGAATGAAGTCGCATGCCCGGGTGAGCGGACCGTCGTATGGAAGCATCCGACCACTTGATGCGCGTCGAAACGCGCAGGTATGTCGATTTTTTACCGGACCGCGAAATGCTTTTTCTGGGAAAATGTCGATTTTAGCCCAAGCGCGCGCGGCTCACCTACCGACCACGAATCAGTAGCGCAACTCTCCGCCGCAGGATGCCGCGCGCGACCCGATCCCACCCTACAGATCCCACCTCATGTACAAGCTCGTTCTGTTGCGCCATGGCGAATCCGTCTGGAACAAGGAAAACCGTTTCACCGGCTGGACCGACGTCGGTCTGACCGAGAAGGGTGAAATCGAGGCGCGCGAAGCCGGCCGCCTGCTCGCCCGCGAGTCCTACCGCTTCGATGTGGCATTCACGTCGGTGCTCAAGCGCGCCAACAAGACGCTGTATGTTGCGCTCGAACAAATGAACCTGATGTGGATTCCGATCCGCCCGACCTGGCGCCTGAACGAGCGCCACTACGGTGCCCTGCAAGGTCTGGACAAGGCGCAGACGGCACAGCGCTTCGGCGAGGAACAGGTGCTGGCATGGCGCCGCTCCTACGACACGCCGCCGCCGGCGCTGGAGGAGGACGACCCGCGACTCGACCGCAAGAACCCGCGCTACGCCGAAGTGCCGAACGAATGCTTTCCGCGCACCGAGTGCCTGAAGGACACCGTGGCGCGCGTGCTGCCGTTCTGGAGCGCGGAAATCGTGCCGCAGATCAGGGCTGGAAAGAACGTGCTCATCGTCGCCCACGGCAACAGTCTGCGTGCGCTGATCAAGTACCTCGACAATGTGTCCGAGCAGGACATCCTCGGCCTCAACATCCCGACTGCACAGCCGCTGGTCTATGAGCTGGACGACGATCTGAAGCCGATCCGTCATTACTACCTGGGCGACCAGGAGGCCATCAGGGCCGCCATCGACGCCGTGGCCAACCAGAGTCGCGCCGTTCCGCAGCGCCAGCGGCCGCCGATTCCGGACACCGACGAGGCGCAGACCGAGCAACGCCCGCCGTGGATGGAGTGACCGTCCGGTTCCTCCTTGCCCTGCTGTGCGCCCTGCCGCTGACCGCACACGCTGAACGCTCGGTCCAGTCCAGTCCGGAACAGCTCAAGGCACTGCAGCAGCGCATGGAAGCGCTGCGTGACGAGCTCAACCAGTCCGAAAGCGCGCACCGCGAGGCGCGCGACGAACTGCGCAGTTCAGAGAAAGCCATCTCCGACGCCACCCGCGCGCTGCGCGACATCAGCCGGCAGCGCAAGGAGGTCGAGACGTCACTCGCCCGCACGCGCGCCGACATCGCCACCGGCGAAACGACACTGCAGCGCCAGCAGACACAACTTGCACAACTGCTGCGCGGACACCAGCGCGCCGGCGAAGCCGATGCGCTGCGCCACCTGCTGTCGGGCACCGACCCGAACCAGAGCGCGCGCGACCTGCACTACCTGCGCAGCCTGTCGCGCAGCCAGCTCGCGCTGATGGACACGCATCGCGCCGCGCTGGCGCAGCAGCGCGAGCTGCTGGCGCAGCAGGACAGCCAGCTCGAACAGGTGCGCACACTTGAGGCGGAGCGCGAACGCGAACGCGAACGACTGGCTGCCGAAAACAATGTGCGCCGCAAGGTGCTCGAACGACTGGCCACGCAGTTGCGCACCGAACGTCGCGAACTGGCCACGCTCAAGCGCGACGCGGCGAGACTCGGCCGGCTGATCGAAGCCCTGTCGAAGAAAAGTGCGCGCACCGTGCCGCGCCCGGCGCCCGGCGGACTGCCCCCTGCAGATGACCCGGAACCCGCCCGCAACAAGGCGGACACGGGTCCGGTCGTGCAGTCGCTGCCGGTCGATCACGGCGGCCAGCCCTTCGTCAGGTTGCGCGGCAAACTGCCGTGGCCGGCAAGCGGCGAACTTGCGCGCCGCTTCGGTGCCCAAAGCGCCGATGGCGGCACACCGCTGCGCGGCATTTTCATCCGTGCCGGTGCCGGCGACGTGAAAGCCGTGGCGGCGGGCACCGTGGTGTTCGCCGACTGGCTGCGCGGCTTCGGCAACCTGATCATCGTCGACCACGGTGACCATTACCTCAGCATCTACGGCAACAACGAAGCCCTGCTCAAAGGCGTGGGGGCACGCGTCGGCAGTGGCGAGAACATCGCCTCGATCGGCAGCAGCGGTGGGGCTCTGGAATCGGGTTTATACTTTGAATTGCGGCATCAGGGACAGGCGCTGGATCCCTTGAAATGGGTTTCCCGCTAGATTTCCGGCCGATACACACGCGGAGTGCTTTCGATGCAAAAGAAGCTGCAGCAAACCGGCCTGATCATGATCGGGCTTTGTGCAGGCGTGCTGCTCAGTCTCAATTTCTCCGCCAATGCGAACAAGACGCCCGGCAGCAGCCTGCCGGTTGAAGAGCTCCGCCAGTTTGCCGACGTCCTCAACGCGGTCAAGGCCAGCTATGTCGAGCCGGTCGATGACAAGAAGCTGATCACCCAGGCCATCAGCGGAATGCTGTCCGGCCTCGACCCGCACTCCGCCTACCTTGACCAGGATGCGTTCAAGGACCTTCAGGCAGGTACCCAGGGCGAATTCGGCGGCCTCGGCATCGAAGTCGGCATGGAAGACGGATTCGTCAAGGTGGTGTCGCCGATCGAGGACACCCCCGCGTTTCGCGCCGGCATCAAGTCCGGCGACCTGATCATCAAGCTCGACGACACCTCGACCAAGGGGCTGAACCTCAGCGATGCGGTCAAGCGCATGCGCGGCAAACCGAATACCAGCATCCGCCTGACCATCGCGCGCAAGGGCGAAACCAAGCCGATCGAAGTGACGCTGATGCGCGAAGTGATCAAGGTGCAGAGCGTGAAGTCCAAGCTGGTCGAGCCAGGCTACGGCTACCTGCGGCTGACCCAGTTCCAGGAGCAGAGCGCGGAAGATCTGGCCAAGCACATCGGCAAACTCTACAAGGACGGCGAGCTGAAAGGACTGGTGCTCGACCTGCGCAATGATCCAGGCGGTCTGCTGCACGGCGCGGTCGGCGTGTCGGCCGCCTTCCTGCAACCGAAGGCGCTGGTGGTGTCGACCGACGGGCGTACGGATGACGCGAAGCGCCGCTTCATCGCATCGCCGGAAGACTACCTGCGCGGCAGTCGCGACGACTTCCTGCAGAGCCTGCCGGCGGGTGCCAAATCGGTGCCGCTGGTGGTGCTGGTGAATTCGGGTTCGGCTTCGGCTTCGGAAATCGTCGCCGGCGCGCTGCAGGACCACAAGCGCGCAGTCATCATGGGCACCCAGACCTTCGGCAAGGGCTCGGTGCAGACCATCATGCCGCTGACCAACAATACGGCGATCAAGCTGACCACGGCGCGCTACTACACGCCGAATGGCCGCTCGATCCAGGCCAAGGGCATCGTGCCGGACATCGTCGTCGAGGAAAGTGCGAACGGCAGCAGCGGGTTGCGTCTGCGCGAAGCCGATCTTGACCGTCACCTGAACAACGACAAGGACGTGGAGATCCCCGCCATGCCGACCGATGCGGGCGCCAAGGGCAAGGCAGCGCCTGCGAAGGACGAAGAGGACGACAAGCAGGCCGCGCCATTTGAATTTGCGACCAAGACCGACTATCAGTTCACGCAGGCGCTGAATCTGCTGAAGGGCCTGCAGATCATGCAGAAGAACTGAGCTGCGACCGCGTCCGCGCGGTCCGGCCAGCGTGTCCGAAGTCCGCACGCGGATCTTCGGAACTACCGGATTGAGGAGCTCAATGATGGCCGCGCATGCAAGCCAGCGTCGTTTCGGTCGCGAACACCGCGCCCCGCGCAAGCCGGGCTATGGCCCGCAGGCCGGCCTGATGAAACACCGCGAAGTGCGCTTCAGCCTGCGCAGCTACGAGCGGATCGATGAGGCCGGCCGCTTTCTGACCGCGCAGGGCAACATCACTGTCACCGGTCGCCGCGGTCGGGCTCTGGCCATCGAATACAGTCTGGCCGAGCACAGTTTCCGCAGCATCGAACGGCTGCTCGGCCAGCACGGCTTTCACACCGACACCGGGCTGGTGATGCGCATCGTGCGTGCGCTGCTGCACTTCTGCGAAGACACCCAGCTGCGCAACCTGCGGCAACCGGAGCGGCTGATCAAGAAATCGAACGAAATCTATGTCAAGGCCTGGCAGCATCATCCGCACGGCGACCATGACGACACGCCGACCGAACTGCGCGATTACCGCTGACACCGCACGGCGGCACCCTCATCTGCAATGAACGACGAACAACTGCTGCGCTACAGCCGGCACATCCTGCTGGACCCGATCGGCATCGAAGGACAGGACAGACTGCTCGCCTCGCGCGCCCTGATCGTCGGTGCCGGGGGTCTGGGCTGCCCGGCCGCGCTGTACATGGCGGCCGCCGGTGTCGGCACGCTGGTGATTGTCGACGATGACGAAGTCGATCTGACCAACCTGCAGCGGCAGGTGCTGCACCGGCAGCATTCGGTCGGGCGGGCCAAGGTCGAGTCGGCGCGAGAAGCGCTGCACGACATCAATCCGGGCATCGAGGTGATTGCGCTCAAGACCCGGCTGGCCGGCGACGCTTTGCGCGAACAGGTCGAGGCGGCCGACGTGGTGCTCGACTGCAGCGACAATTTTGCCACCCGCCATGCCATCAACCGCGCCTGCGTGGCCGCGCGCACGCCGCTGGTGTCCGGCGCTGCGATCCGTTTCGACGGTCAGGTGTCGGTGTTCGACAGCCGCGGCGTCGACGCGCCCTGCTACCACTGCCTGTTTCCGGAAGGTGGCGACGCCGACGAGGTGCGTTGCGCAGTGATGGGCGTGTTCGCGCCGCTGACCGGCATCATCGGCACGATGCAGGCCGCCGAAGCGCTGAAGCTGCTGGCGCACACCGGTCAGTCGCTGGCCGGCCGGCTGCTGCTGCTCGACGCGCTGGGCATGGAGTGGCGCAGCATCACGCTGCCGCGCGACCCCGCGTGCGAAGTGTGCGCCCCCCGGACCTGACCCGCCCGGCTCCCGCCCCCTTGCACCTTGAATCTTGATCCCGCCTCAATGCAGCTTGACGTGCGGCTCCGTACTGCGCTTGATGATGCGCGCCAGCGCGTCGATCGAGCTCTTGATCCAGCCGTGTAGCGCGATCTGGTGCATCTGGTACAGCGAGCGATACATCACGCGCGCCACCAGACCTTCGATGAACATGCTGCCGCCGATGATGCCGCCCATCAGGTTGCCGGTTGCGCCGGTCTTGCCCAGTGACACCAGCGAGCCGAAGTCCTTGTACTTGAACGGGCCGGGATCGCCCTTGCCGAACAGGCGCATGTCGAAAATCTTCACCAGATAGCTGGCCTGCTGGTGTGCCGCCTGGGCACGCGGCGGAATCGTGCCTTCGCCATCCAGCCAGACGCAGGCCGCACAGTCACCGAAGGCGAACACGTCCGGGTCTCGCGTGCTGGTCAGGTGATCATCCACCACCAGCTGGTTGATGCGGTTCGATTCCAGTCCGCCGAAACCGGCAAGCATGTTCGGCGCCTTGATGCCGGCCGCCCACACCATCAGGTCGGCGCGGATGAACTGGCCGCTGGCCGTGGCCAGACCGTCCTTGCTCACTTCGCTGACCCGTTCGGACTTCAGCACATCGATGCCCATCTTCCTGAGCAGGCCTTCGACCGAAACCGAAATTCGCGTCGGCAGCGCCGGCAGCACGCGTTCGGCCGCCTCGATCAACGTGATCCGGACGTCCTGCCGCGGGTCCATGCTGTGCACGCCAAAGGCCCGCAACACCTTGCTGGTGTGCCGCAGCTCGGCCGACAGTTCGACGCCGGTTGCGCCGGCACCGATGATGGCGATCGACACCTGGTGTGGCTCACCGCGCTCGGCGCGCGCATCGGCACGCATGCAGGCGGCCACCAGCTTCTGCCGGAATCGTTCGGCGTCGTGGGTCGAGTCGAGCGCCATCGTGAACTCGTCCGCGCCCGGGATGCCGAAGGTATTCACCGTGCTGCCGATGGCGATCACCAGATAGTCGTAATGGAGTTCGCGCTCCGGCAGCATGGGGTCACCGTCGAAGTCCGGCACCGCCTCGATGCGGATGGTCTTGCGATCGCGGTCAATCGCCGTCATGCAGCCAAGCTGGAACTCGAAGCTGTGCCAGCGCGCCTGGGCGACGTATTCGAGCCGGTGCATGTGCATGTCCATGCGTCCGGCGGCGACTTCGTGCAGATGAGGCTTCCAGATGTGGATCGGCGATGCATCGACCAGCACCACGTCGGCCAGACCCTTTTCGCCGTAGCGGTCACCGAGACTGGTGACGAGTTCGAGACCGCCCGCGCCGCCACCCACCACCACGATGACGGGTTTTTTCTGATGATTCATAGTGTCCGGAAGCAGAAAGATTGATGCACGCGAATTGTGCATCAGCAACCGTCGCTTGTGCTCGACACCCGTCCGGATGCTGCACAAATGAAACAGCCGGTGCGGCCGCTCAGTGCCTGCGCCAGGAAAGCAGCACGGCGATCAGCGCCAGTGCGACCAGCCACGCGAGCGACCACTCCGGAATGTCGAGTCCGAAGATCGGCGGCAGCTTTGCGCCGCAGGCGCCGTCGGCGAAGAACAGTTGCGGCAGCCATTGCGCGGGCGGCAGGCTGTTGACGAAATCCTCGACCGGATCGAGACCGCAGCTGACCGACGGGTGGTACAGCACATAGACATGCCGACCGGCAATCGCAGCGCCCGCGCCGGCGACCAGCGCCGCTAGCCACAGACCGCTGCGCGACAGCGCACCACCGAACAACGCGCTCAGCAACAGGAACAGGCCGGTTCCGGCAAAGGCGTAGCGCTGCAGGATGCACAACGGGCACGGCGCCAGGCGTTCGACGTGCTGCAGGTAGAGCGCATAGGCAACGAGGCCGAAACAGAGGTAGGACAGGACGAACAGCAGGCGGGTACGGGCGATCGGGGTCATCGGACGCTCAGGTAGACGGACAGGCGGACCTTCAGGCAGAAGCTCGGGACGATGGAAAGAGCGGTACGCAACGGTGTGCGCTCAAAGCACATAGCGGGCAAGATCTTCGCTCTGCGACAGTTCACCCAGGCGGACGTCGACGTAGGCGGCATCGACGGTCAGTGCGCTGTCGTGCCGGCCGGCGTCGAAGGACACGTCTTCCAGCAGCTTTTCCATCACCGTATGCAGACGGCGCGCGCCGATGTTCTCGGTACGCTCGTTCACCGACCAGGCGACTTCGGCCAGCCGGCGGATACCGTCGGCGGTGAAATCCAGCGTGACGCCGTCGGTGCCCAGCAGCGCACTGTACTGGCGCGTCAGGCAGGCGTCGGTGGCGGTCAGGATGCGTTCGAAATCCTCCACCGACAAGGATTCGAGTTCGACCCGGATCGGGAAGCGGCCCTGCATTTCAGGTATCAGGTCGCTCGGCCGCGACAGGTGGAAGGCGCCACTGGCGATGAACAGGATGTGATCGGTCTTCACCATGCCGTACTTGGTGCTGATGGTCGTGCCTTCGACCAGCGGCAGCAGGTCGCGCTGCACGCCCTGGCGCGACACGTCTGCACCACCGTGCTCCGAGCGCGTGGCAATCTTGTCGATCTCGTCGAGGAACACGATGCCGTGCTGCTCGACCGCGAGCCGCGCCTGCTGCTTCACCTCGTCCTCGTTCACCAGCAGGGCAGCCTCTTCGTCGGTCAGCACGCGCATCGCTTCCGCGATGGTCATGCGACGCCGGCTGCGACGCGGGTTGCCCATGTTCTGGAACATCGACTGCAGCTGACCGGACAGTTCCTCCATGCCCGGCGGCGTCAGTATTTCCATCGACTGCGCCGACTGCGCGACCTCGATGTCGATCTCCTTGTCGTCCAGTTCGCCCTCGCGCAGCTTCTTGCGGAATTTCTGCCGCGTGCCGGATTCTTCGGCCGGCGGCGCGTCGGTGCCGAAACCGGTCGGGCGGGCCGGCGGCAGCAACACGTCGAGAATGCGGTCTTCCGCGGCGTCCTCTGCGCGCGTGCGCGAGGCCTTCATCGCGCGCTCGCGCAGGTCCTTGATCGCGATTTCCATCAGGTCGCGGATGATGCTGTCGACATCGCGCCCGACGTAGCCCACCTCGGTGAACTTCGTCGCCTCCACCTTGATGAAGGGCGCGTTGGCCAGGCGCGCCAGCCGGCGCGCGATCTCGGTCTTGCCGACCCCGGTCGGGCCGATCATCAGGATGTTCTTCGGCGTGATTTCGGTGCGCAGCGGCTCGGCCACCTGGGCGCGACGCCAGCGGTTGCGCAGCGCCACGGCAACCGCGCGCTTGGCGCGCGTCTGCCCGACGATGTGCTTGTCGAGTTCGGACACGATTTCGGAGGGCGTCATGGTGTGACTGGAAGCGGCAGTATTCATCACCATTCGATCACTTCGATGGTGTGGCTCTGGTTGGTGTAGATGCACAGGTCACCCGCGATGCCGAGTGACTTTGAAATCACGTCGCTGGCGGACAGTTCGGTGTTTTCGATCAGTGCGCGGGCGGCCGCCTGGGCGTAGGCGCCGCCAGAGCCTATGGCAACGATGCCGCCTTCCGGTTCAAGCACATCGCCGTTGCCGGTGATGATCAGCGACGATTCGCGATCGGCCACGGCGAGCATGGCTTCCAGCCGGCGCAGCATGCGATCGGTGCGCCAGTCCTTGGCCAGTTCGACCGCACTGCGCAGCAAGTGCCCCTGATGCTTCTCCAGCTTGGTCTCGAAACGCTCGAACAGCGTGAAGGCGTCGGCCGTACCGCCGGCGAAACCGGCCAGGATGCGGCCCTGATACAGGCGACGCACCTTGCGTGCCGTGGACTTGACGACGATGTTGCCGAGCGTGACCTGGCCGTCGCCGCCGAGCGCAACCTGCCCCGGACGGCGCACCGAAAGGATGGTCGTGCCGTGAAACTGTTCCATGCCTGATCCTGATGAAGCAGAGAGGTCGCGTACTTTACCCCTGCGGACGCGACCGGGTGGGTCGATTCAGAAATGCCGCTGCTGGATTTCCGCCACCGCAGCCACGCCGATCAGCACGAACAGCGCTGCAATCATCGGGCGCACCTCGACGAATCGCGGCTGGCGACCCGTGGCCTGCACAGCCGTGATCACGTTGAACAGCAGGCCGGCACTGATGAAATCCATGCGCTTCAGATCGCAGCATTCGACCTTCAGGACGCCCGGCGGGTGATCGCCGGCCGTCAGCACGGCGAAGGCATCCTGCCTGGCACCGGTGATTTCGCCCTGCAATGCCACCGCCTGCTTGCCGGTCGCTTTGGCCGGTTCCGGTGCGCACGGCAGCAGCGTGGCCGACACCCAGCGCGCATCCCATGACGGCGGTGACTGTTCGAACGTCACCGCGTACTGGATGGCAAATTCCTCGAATGCCGCCTCGTCGCCCAGTTGCTGCAGTGTTTCCAGATAGAGCAGCCACTGTTCCGGCAGCGCCGCCGTGCCCGGAATGACGCGCGGTGCGAGCAGATCCCGCAGGGGAGTGACATTGATCATCGCCACCCGATGCCCGCTGCGCCGGACTTTCACCAACGCCTCGGTGAGCATTCTCGCGCCATCCTCGTCCACATCCTGCACCCGGGCGGTGTCCAGCCTGAGCAACGGTGTCTTGCACGCGAGGCGGTCGAACTGGTCGATGATTGCGCGGCTGGCCTCGGACAGCTTGCCGGACAAGGTCAGCGTCGGCGGGCCGTTGGCTGCGCCCCTGGACGGACTCGCCGGCCAGGTCGGCGCCGAGCGCTCGAAACGTTCGGCATAGGCCAGTGCATGCGCCTCGAACGCGTCGCAGCGACCGAGCGCGTGGCACAGATCGAACAGCATCGACCACACCTGCTCGGCGGAACTGCCCAGATCGTCGAAGGTGGCGCGCTCCAGTGCATTCAGTGCGGCTTCATCCTCTCCATTGGCAAACAGCATCGCCGCTTCTTCGACCACCGGGTGAAGTCCGCTGGAAACGTCCTGCACCTCCAGCTCGCCCTTGCCCATGCGGCGCGCGCCTTCGAGTGGGTCGCGCGAGATGAAGTCGAGCGATATCAGGCCGCCGGACGGCGACACACTCGGCAAAACGCTGGGCGGCCCGCTCGCTGGCGCGCTCGGGGGCGGCGTGCTCTGGGGCGGACGCGAGACTGCACCGCCACGGGCGGGCTGCACGGGCTTGCGCGTCTCGACCTGCGGAGCAGGTGATTTCTTGAAGAATGAAAAGGCCACGGGAGGAAAGATATCGGGTCAACCCGAAGGGTTAACGGCACTGCTTGCACAAAATCGATACAGATCTTTACTTTACCCCGCAAACCCTCCGCGCTGCGCGCCGATCCGGTAAGCAGACGTGACAGGCGCCCGCCCACCGGGTCGTTGCGCTCAGAAATTCATCCGCAGACCCGCCATGACGCTGCGCCCGGGCAGCGGTGCAATCGTCTTCAGGAAGGACACGTGATTGCGCGCTTCGGTATCGAACAGGTTGTTGCCGCGCAGCCAGGCCTCCCATCCCAGGCCACCCGCTGTGAAGCCATAGCTGGCAAATGCATTGACCAGCGTGTAGCCCGCAGTCGGCGTGCCGTCGCTGTCTACCCGGTCCTGCCGGCGCACGCCCTGCGCCTCGAGCCGCAGTTGCAGCCGGTCGCGATGCCAGTTCAGTGCGGCCAGCGCTCGCATCGGCGCAATGCGCGGCAGCGGCTCGCCGGTGTCGCGGTTGCTGGCACGCACCATGTCGGCCTGCAGATCGAGGTGCAGTTCGCCGGCGCAGCGGCACAGCAGCAGGTGCGCCTGCGCCTCGACACCGGTGAATTTGGCCGGCACCGCGTTGTAGGTGAATTCAGGCAATTCACCTGCGGGGTCGATCAGGCCGTCCTCTTCGCGGTTGCGCCCGCTGCCCGACAGCGCGATGTAGTTGTTGAAGCGGCTGTGGAAGACGCCGACGCTGCCGCTGTGCTCACCGCTCTTGACCCGAAGCTGCAGGTCGATCGAGTTCGATTTCTCGGTATCGAGCGCGGTGTTGCCCAGTTCGTAATTGCCGGTGGCGGCATGCGGGCCGTTGGCGAACAGCTCGTAAAAGGTCGGTGCGCGCTCGGTGTGCGCCAGCTGGCTGGCCACCGAGAACACGTCGTTCAGCGGGTAGATGGCGCCGAAGGCGGCGCTGCGCGCCGTGAAGCGGCGCTCCTGCGACGGGTCGAAGCGCGGCGTTCCGGGGTTGTTCGCGTCATCCGGCCCACCGCCATCGGTACCGACTTTCACCCGCTCGATGCGCCCGCCGAAGGTGAGCTTGAGGTCGCCGACCTTCGTTTCCTCGAACACGAACAGCGCGCGTGTATCGGTGCGGGTCGACGGCACGAAGGCCTCCGCGCCGAGCGCCGAAAAGTCGCTGCTGTCCAGCTGCACGCCGAACACGCCGCGGAAGGCACCGATCGGCGCATGGCTCGCCTCGACCCGGAAATCCGTACCCTTGTTGAAGAATCGCGTCTCGGGCGCGCCATCGTCCAGTTCGACATGCTGGTAATCGGTGTGACCGGCGCGGAATTTCAGGCCGGTGATGAAACCGCCCAGATCGCGCGCCTCGCCGGCCAGGTCCCAGCGCTCGCTGCGCATGTCGATGGTGATCGACGGCTCGGCGACCGTGCCGTACAGCGTGTCGTACTGACCATAGGACGCGCCGACATAGCCCTTGTCGCCGGCCAGCGAAAAGCCGATGCCGCCGCCCTCGCTTTCGGCTGCCGAATTGCGCAGCCGCGATGCGCCGCTGCTGCGTGGAATGCGCAGGTCGCTGGTGCGGCGGCTGAAACCGTCCACATGCAGATTGAAGCCATTGGCGCCGTATTCGGCCCGACCGGCGACGGCGCGCGTCGAATCGGCACCGCCGACCACGCCGTCGAGGCGGCCGCTGGCACCGGACAGCGCCCCCTGGGGGATGCGGTTGTCCAGCGTATTGACCACACCGCCGACCGCATTGCCGCCATACATCAGCGCCGCCGGGCCGCGCACCACCTCGACCCGTTCGATCACCAGCGGATCGGTCGTGACCGCATGATCGAAGGAGAGCGACGACGCATCGACCGTCGCGCCGCCGTTGCTCAGGATGCGCACCCGATCACCGTCGAGGCCGCGGATGACCGGACGGCTCGAATTCGGTCCGAACCAGGTGCTGCTGACGCCGGGCAGCGTGCCCACGGTTTCGCCCAGCGTACTGGCGCCGCGCAGCGTCAGGTCGTTGCCGTCCATGACCGAGACCGGGCTGACCAGATCCGACAGGTCGCTGCCGAGCGGATTGCCGGTCACGACGACGGTGGGCAGGTCCTTGATGGTTTGCGCCGCGACCGGCACGGCCATGGCTGCGATCGAAGCGGCCATGACGGCGCTCCGCACTGGATGCGAGTGGTACATGAAGCTCCCCCTGGCCCGATAGGGCATGGCCGCGCGCGCGGCGCAGCCGGTCTGTCACTGGATGGATCGCGCCGTGGAGGTGGCGCGCTGCGTCAGATCAGGGAGGAAAAAGGCGGGCCGTGCGCCCGCTGCTCAGGCAGCCGGCAGGCTGCTGATTGCACCGCTGCGGCGCTGCTGAACACATGGCCGAGGCGGGTGTGGTTCAGCCCCGGCAGCGCGACCGGAAGCGCCGCATTCAGCGCATGACCCGACAGGCAGTCTGCACACGACACCGCATGCAGCCCCGAGCCATGTTCCGATCCGGCGAAAGGATGAAGAGCAGGATGTGCAGCGGGCTGCACACCGGACTGGACGCCGGACGCTGCATGATGTTCGTACGCATGCACCAGTGCCACATGCTGTGCGCCAAGCAGGCACAGCAGCAGCAGGACGCGACGAAGCACGAACAGGGGATTCATGACGGCGGAACCGCCTCAGTCGCCGTAAAGCTTCTGCAGGCGCTCGCGCCGTTCCTGCGCTTCGATGGTCAGCGTCGCGGTCGGACGGGCCAGCAGGCGGCCGATGCCGATCGGCTCGCCGGTTTCGTCGCAATAGCCGTATTCCCCTGCGTCAATGCGGTCGATTGCCTGTTCGATCTTCTTCAGCAGCTTGCGCTCGCGGTCGCGGGCGCGCAGTTCCAGCGTGTGCTCTTCTTCGACCGTCGCGCGGTCGGCCGGATCGGACACGTTATCGACTTCCCGCATGTGCTCGACCGTTTCATCGGCCTTGCGCAGGATGTCATCCCGCATGCGGGCGAGCAGGCCGCGGAAAAACGCGAGCTGCGCCTCGTTCATGTAATCCTTTTCCGGCATTTTCAGCATGTCGGCTTCGGTCAGCGGCTTGTCTGCCTTGCCGGCGTTCTTGGTGGCCATCCGCGGGGACTCCCAAGTTGGAAAGAGCGGGAGGATACCAATGTTTGCAGTAAAACAAGAGCCGCGTTGTCACGCCACGCGGATGAGCAGCCCTTTGAGGTACTCGCCTTCCGGAAAAGCCAGTCCCACCGGGTGATCGACCCCTGCCGAAAGCCGCCGCAAAACGCGTGCGCCGACACCGGCATCGGCCGCTGCGTCGCCGACGATGCCCTGGAACATCGCCGGGTCGATGCCGGCCGAACACGAATAGGTCATCAGCAGACCGCCCGGCGCCAGCAGGCGCAGTCCGAGCAGGTTGATGTCCTTGTAGGCGCGTGCAGCCGACTTGGCGTGCGACGCCGACGGTGCGAACTTCGGCGGGTCGAGCACCACCAGATCGAATTTGCGGCCTTCGGCGCGCAGCGTGCGCAGGTGCTGGAATACGTCCGCTTCGAGCCAGGCGGCGCGGCCGGCGTCCAGGCCGGGGTTGTGCGCCATGTTGGCGCGGGCCATTTCGAGCGCCGGGCCGGACGAATCGATCGACAGCACCTCGGTCGCCCCGCCGGCCAGCGCGTGCAGCGAAAAGCCGCCGGTGTAGCAGAAGCAGTTCAGCACCCGCCGGCCCTCGGCCAGTTCGCCGCACAAGCGGCGGCTGTCGCGCTGGTCGAGATAGAAACCGGTCTTGTGGCCGTTGGCCACATCCACTTCTATATTGATGCGGCCTCTGGCGGCGCGCTCGGCAATGACCGGGCGCGCCGCCCCGTCCTCGTGCCCCGCCTCGCCGGTCAGCCAGCCGGTGCGCGCGGCCAGCCCTTCGAACGCGCGCACGTCCGGATCAGAACGTTCATAGATGCGTGAGATGCCGGTGGCCCGAGTCAGCGCGTCGGCGATGGCATCGCGCCACTTCTCGCCCCCGGCGCTGGTGATCTGCAGCACGATCAGGTCGCCGTAGCGGTCGGCCACCACGCCGGGCAGGCCGTCGGATTCGCCATGCAGCAGGCGCACACCGCCAGACGCCCCGAATTCGGGCGCCAGTTCGGGCAGATCGCGCCGCTGCTCGACCGCGCGTGCCACGGTGCGGCGGAAGAAGGCGTCGTCGATGCTTTCGTCGACGAAGGTCCACATGCGGGCACGTATCTGGGACTCGGGCGACAGCGCTGCACGCCCCAGCGCACGGCCATTGCTCGCCTGGACCACCACGGTATCGCCGGGCCGGGCGCGACCGTCGATGCGATCGACCGCACCGGCGAATATCCAAGGGTGGCGCCGCAGCACCGAGCGTTCACGGCCCGGCGCGAGGATCAGGGTGGCGGTCACACCGCGCCGTCCAAACGGGTCAGCTGAGCAAAGCCGACCCTGTGCGAACACAGTAAGCGTGGGGGCCGACGCGCCGCCCACAGGGCCGCCGCTAGGAGTGTAGCGGGGGTTTCGGCGGGCATTGCTCGCCGCCCGCGCAACCGTTCGGGTGTGCAAAGCCGACCCGGTGCGAACGAAGGGAGCGTGGGGGCCGACGCGCCGCCCGCAGGGCCGCCCCAAGGGCGAGCGCAGCCCCCTTGGCGGGGGTGAGGACGGGGTTTCGCAGCGCATGCGCTGCGCCGTCCGAACGGGACGGCTGTGCCCAGCTGACCCTGTGCGAACGAAGTGAGCGTGGGGGCCCTCATCTCAGCCCAACTCGCGGATCAGCGACGCGCCGAGCAACTCGCCGATCCGTTCGAGGTAGAGCGTGCCCATGTCGGGCACGAAACGGTCGGCATCATCCGAACCCAGCGCCAGCAGACCGACGATGCGGGATTCGCGGCGCAGCGGGATCAGCGCGATCGACTGCACCGACGGCGCCGCATCGCCGAACCAGGCCACCACGCCGAGATCGTTCACCGGCCCGCAGTACGGGTGCTTCGCATCGTTGGCGAACACGCGGATGCGCTCCTCGACCGGCGCGAACACGTCGCTGTCGCGCGTCAGCACGCTGTTCCACAGGCGCAGCGCGAGCTGCGGCACGGCGAAGGCGTCGGCCAGTTGTTCGCGCAGCACGTTCATCAGCGCGTCGAAGCTGCCGGCGGTCAGCAGCGCGACCGACAGGGCATGCACGCGTGTCGAAATGAGGTCGTTGTCCTCGCCGAAACGCAACAGTTCGGCCAGCTTGAGCTCCAGCGCCTTGGCCTTCTCGCGCAGCGTCAGGATCTGCCTTTCGGTGATCGAAATGGTGCGGCCGCCGTGCGGGTGCGGGACGTACAGCTGCGCCAGCAGGTCGTGATAATCCTCGAAGAACTGCGGGTGGTCCTGCAGGTAACGCGCGATGTCGTCGGCTCTCATGCCTCGGTCACTCCATATGAATGTCTGCTTCAAAAACGGTCACGGCCGGGCCGGTCATGAAGACCGGCTCACCTTCGCCGGCCCAGCGGATATTCAGTTCGCCGCCGCGCGTGGTCACGCGCACCGGGCTGTCGAGCAGATTCCTGACCACGCCGGCCACTACGGCGGCGCAGGCGCCGGTGCCGCAGGCCAGCGTTTCGCCGGCCCCGCGCTCATACACGCGCAACCGGATGTGATGCGCATCGACCACCTGCACGAAACCGGCGTTCACCCGCGCCGGAAAGCGCGTGTGCGATTCGATCAGCGGCCCCTGCTGCGCGACCGGCGCGGCGTCGACGTCGGCCACCACCTGCACGGCATGGGGGTTGCCCATCGACACGGCAGTGATCGGCACCGCCGTACCCGCCACGTCGAGCGGTTGCACGAAGGCATCGGAGGCGGAATCGAACGGGATGCGCGCCGGATCGAACACCGGCACCCCCATGTTCACGGTGATTTCACCGTCGTCTTCCGCGGTCAGCGTGATGACGCCGGACATCGTTTCGACGCGGATCTGCCGCTTGTCGGTCAGTCCCTGATCCAGCACGAAGCGCACGAAGCAGCGCGCGCCATTGCCGCACTGTTCGACCTCGCCGCCGTCGGCATTGAAGATGCGGTAGCGGAAATCGACGCCCGGCTGCTGCGCGCGCTCGACCAGCAGCAGCTGGTCGCAGCCGACACCGAAGTGGCGGTCGGCCAGGAAGCGCACGCGCGCAGGCGTCAGGTCGACCTGCTGGCGGATGGCATCGATGACGACGAAATCGTTGCCCAGGCCGTGCATCTTGGAAAAGCGCAGCTTCATGCGCGTCCTTTCGTGTGCGCCTTCATTCTGTCGCCAGCGGCACCCAGTCGCGCCACACGCAGCGATTCATCACCACGGTAAGCCCGGCGTCCTTCGCACGCTGCGCGGCGGCTTCGTCGATCACGCCGTCCTGCAGCCAGATGGCCGGCAGGCCGAGCGCGATGGCGCGATCGACCACCGGGCCGACGCGTTCCGGCGCCAGAAAGACATCGACCAGGTCGATGTCGCGCCGCAGCGCTTCCGGAATGTCATCGAGCGACGCGTAGGCCGTTTCGCCCAGCACTTCGGTCACGGCCGGTCGCACCGGCACGATGCGCCAGCCGAAGCCCTGCATGGCACGCGCGACACGATGACTCGGGCGGTTTTCATTCGGGGACAGGCCGACGACGGCCACGGTGCGCGCGCGCCGCAACAGCGCGCCGATGGCCTGCGGCGAAGGATTTTCGAACATGCGCGCATTCTACAGCGCGGGCCGCTGCACGCCGGGCGGGCACTTGTAGCGCTTGTAACCCCAGATGTACTGGTCGGGATAGCGGCGCACCAGTGCCTCGACGCTGCGGTTGATCGCCTCGACGCGCGCCCGCGTGTCACCGGTGACCGGCACCTCGGGCGGCAGGAAGTGCAGATGGAAACCCTGTCCGTCCGGCAACCGCTCGGCGAACACCATCAGCGGGCCTTCGGCATGCTCGGTCAGGCGCGCCGCCAGCGTCATCGTGTAGGCCGGGCGGCCGAAGAAATCCGCCCACACGCCTTCACCATTGGCCGGCACCTGATCGGGCAGGATGCCGACCAGTCCGCCATCGCGCAGCGTACGGAGCAGCCGGCGCACGCCGCCGCCGTCGGCCGCGGCCAGCGACACACCGCCGCCGTCTCGCCCGCGGACCATCAGCGGACCCAGCCAGGCCTGGCGCGGTGCGCGGTACAGCACGGTGATCGGCAGGCGCGAGCCGATCAGTTGCGCCGCCACCTCGAAGGCGCCCATGTGAGGCGTCAGCAGCACCACGCCCCGCCCCCTCGCGTGCAGCGTCTCGACATGCTCCCATCCGGTGACGCCGGTCACCCGGGCCAGCACCTCGGCGCGCGGCCGCATCCATACCCAGGGCAGTTCGAACACGACCCGCCCGGCGCTGGCGGCCGCTGCGTCGATCAGCGCGGCATCGGCATCCGGCACGGCGCGCTTCAGGTTGGCGTCGAATTCCCGACGGAACTTGCCCGACCAGGCGTGCATCCGACGCCCGGCGAACGCGCCTGCCCGCTGCAGGAGGCGCAGCGAACAACGAGACAGCAGACCGAAGACAGCGCCGGCAATCCGGCTTGCCGGGGTGTGAAGAACTGCAGACATCGAGAAATGCTTGGCGCACGGAAACGACAGGACGCGGTAGACTAATGCTTCCGCCGAGTTAAACGAGACAACTTGCAGGGCGGATTAAAAATACTGCTAAAGCGTCGCCTGCCCGCTTCCCGGGGCTGGTTCGACGAACCAGCACAGGGATGATTAAAAAGGAGCAGGCGCATGTCAGATTATTTCTTCACGTCGGAATCGGTTTCAGAAGGCCACCCGGACAAGGTGTCCGACCAGGTGTCCGACGCCATCCTCGATGCCATCCTCGAACAGGACCCGACCGCCCGTGTCGCCGCGGAAACGCTGTGCAACACCGGGCTCGTCGTGCTCGCGGGCGAAATCACCACCACGGCCAACGTCGACTACATCCACGTCGCGCGCGACACGATCAAGCGCATCGGCTACGACAACACCGAGTACGGCATCGACTACAAGGGCTGCGCCGTGCTGGTGGCCTACGACAAGCAGAGCCCGGACATTGCGCAGGGCGTCGATCGCGCCAGCGACGACTATCTGAACCAGGGCGCCGGCGACCAGGGCCTGATGTTCGGCTACGCCTGCGACGAAACAGCGGTGCTGATGCCGCTGGCCATTCACCTGTCGCACCGTCTGGTCGAGCGCCAGGCCCATCTGCGCAAGGACGGCCGCCTGCCCTGGCTGCGCCCGGATGCCAAGAGCCAGGTCACCATCCGCTACGTCGATGGCAAGCCCGAGCGCATCGATACGGTCGTGCTGTCGACCCAGCACGCGCCCGAAATGTCGCTCGAAGCCATCCGCGAGGCGGTGATCGAGGACGTGATCAAGCCGGTGCTGCCGCCCGAACTGGTGAAGGGTGAAATCAAGTATCTGGTGAATCCGACCGGCCGCTTCGTCATCGGCGGCCCGCAGGGTGATTGCGGACTGACCGGCCGCAAGATCATCGTCGACACCTATGGCGGTGCTGCACCGCACGGCGGTGGCGCATTCTCCGGCAAGGACCCGTCGAAGGTCGACCGCTCGGCCGCCTACGCCGCACGCTACGTGGCGAAGAACATCGTCGCCGCAGGCCTCGCATCAAAGGCGCTGGTGCAGGTGAGCTACGCCATCGGCGTCGCCCAGCCGACCTCGATCATGGTCGACACCTTCGGCACCGGCAAACTGTCGAACGAGAAGCTGACCGAACTGGTGAAGCGCCATTTCGACCTGCGCCCGAAGGGCATCGTGCAGATGCTCGACCTGCTGCGCCCGATCTACCAGAAGACCGCCGCCTACGGCCACTTCGGCCGCGACGAGCCGGAATTCACGTGGGAAGCGATCGACAAGGCCGCCGCACTGCGGGCGGACGCGGGATTGTAAGCACCTGCGCTGGATCTGCCGGACATGAAAAAGGCCGCGCAAGCGGCCTTTTTCATGGCGTGTCGGAACCCGACACCCGCCCGCTACTCGACCGGATGCCGGCCGGCGAATGCATCGACCGAATTTTCCGAAATCCGCGTCCACAGGTGCTGTTCGGAGCGGAAGCGGTTCCACGGTTCGAACACCTTGCGGAAGCCGGGACTGGACGCGGCCAGTTCGCGGTACAGGCCGAAGGTTTCCTTCTGGCAGGCGAGCAGGATGTCGCGCGAAAACATGCGCAACCGGGCGCCGCCCTCGATCAGCTTCTTCATCGCCGCCGGATTGCGCGCGTCGTAGCGCGCCTGCATGCCGAGGTGCGCGGCTGCGCAAGCGGCTTCGAGGATGTGGCGGTAGTCGGCCGGCAGCGCGTCATGCGCCGCGCGGTTCACATAGACCGACAGCTGCGGCCCGGCTTCGGCCCAGCCCGGATAGTAGTAATAAGGCGCAACCTTGTAGAAGCCGAGCTTCAGGTCGTCGTAGGGCCCGACCCATTCGGCGGCGTCGATGGCGCCCTTTTCCAGCGCCGGATAGACGTCGGAGCCCGGAATCTGCTGCGGCACCACGCCCAGACGGGTCACGACCTGACCGGCCAGCCCGCCCACGCGCATCTTCAGGCCCTTCAGATCGGCCACGGTGCGGATTTCGCGCCGGAACCAGCCGCCCATCTGCGCGCCGGTGTTGCCGCACGGGAAATTGACAATGTTGTAGCCGGCGAACAGCTCGCGCATCAGCGCCATGCCGCCGCCATCCAGCAGCCAGGCGCTCTGCTGGCGACTGTTCAGGCCGAACGGCATCGCGCAGTCGAAGGCGAAGGTCGGGTCCTTGCCGATGTAGTAATAGGACGCGGAATGACCGCACTCGACCGTGCCTTCGCGCACCGCGTCGAGCACGCCGAACGGCGGCACCAGTTCGTTGGCGGCGAATACCTGGATCTGGAAGCGGCCGCCGGTCGCGGCGTTGACCTGCTGCGCCACCTGTTCGGCAGCGGGAAACAGCGCATCGAGCCCCTTCGGAAAGCTCGACGCCAGCCGCCAGCGGATCGCCGGCTGCGCACCCACCACGGCCGGCGCAGCCAGCAGCGCGGCGGGCGCCGCCTGCAGGAAGGTGCGCCGCCCGCGCGCGCTCACGCGCCGGCTATCCTCATGCGGTCGATCAGGATCGAACCGCACTGTTTCGACCCGCGCACCAGCGTGTCGGCACCCACTTCCTTGATGCCCATGTACATGTCGCGCAGATTGCCGGCAATGGTGATTTCCTGCACCGGCCAGGCGATCTGTCCGTTTTCGATCCAGTAGCCGGCGGCGCCGCGCGAATAGTCGCCGGTCACGTAATTGACGCCGTGACCCAGCAATTCGGTCACCAGCAGGCCGCGCTTGATCGAGCCGATCATGTCCACCAGGCTGCGCGTGCCCGGCTTCACGATGAGATTGTGCGAGCCGCCTGCGTTGCCGGTGGTCTGCATGCCCAGTTTGCGCGCCGAGTAGGTGCTCAGGAAGTAGCCGTTGAGCACGCCGCCCTGCACGATATCGCGGTCCTGCGTCGCCACGCCGTCGTCGTCGAACATGCCGGAACCCATGGCGCGCGGCAGGTGCGGCCGCTCGGCGATGCTGATCAGCGGCGAGAAAATCTGCTTGCCCAGGCTGTCGAGCAGGAAGGACGACTTGCGGTACAGCGAACCGCCGCTGGCCGCCTGCACGAAATGGCCGATCAGGCCGATCGCCAGCGGCGCCTCGAACAGCACCGGCACCCGCGTGGTCTTGACGCGCCGTGCGCCCAGCCGCGCCAGCGCGCGCTCTGCGGCATAGCGGCCGATGGCTTCAGGTGACGGCAGATCGGCCGCCGAACGCTGGCTGGCGTACCAGTCTTCGCGCTGCATCGCGTCGCCCTCGCCGGCGATGACCGAACAGGTGATGTACTGGCGCGAACTCGAGTAACCCGCCATGAAGCCGAGACTGTTGGCCGAAATGAACTGCGACTGCTGGGCCGACACGGAACCGCCTTCCGAATTGCGGATGTCCGGCGACGTGGCGAAGGCGGCGTCTTCGCAGCGCTTGGCGATCTCGATCGCCTGCTCGACCGGCAGCTCCCACGGGTGGTACAGATCGAGGTCGCGGAATTCGGTCGCCAGCAGCGATTCGTCTGGCAGGCCGGCGCAGTCGTCTTCAGCGGTGAAGCGGGCGATCGACAGCGCCGCATCGACCGAAGCGCGCAGTGCATCGCGCGAAAAGTCGCTCGAACTGGCGTAACCCTTGCGCTGGCCGACATAGACGGTGACGCCGACGCCCTTGTCGCGGTTGTATTCGATCGTTTCGACCTCGCCACGGCGCACCGTGACCGACTGGCCGAAGCCTTCGGACACGTCGACCTCGGCCGCGGTGGCGCCGCCGGCACGTGCGTGGTCCAGCAGATCCTGCGCAATCTCGCGCAGGCTGTCATCGGTATAGCTGAAACCCTGTCGGGACATGGGGGCCTATCTCGCAGTGAAATCCGGTGGGGAATCCGCCGCCGGCACGTCACGCCATGGCGTTGCACGGGCGGGCTGCGGCAAAGCTGCAATAATAGCCGCTTGCCACGCTTCACCCCGCCCCATGCGCCCGAAATCCATATCGACCCACGACGACCCCGACGACGAGCCGCAGTACGACGGCCCGAGCAAGAGCCAGAAGAAGCGCGACTCGCATGCGCTGCAGGACATCGGCGAACAACTGGTCGCGCTGTCCGACACGCAGTTGAAACGCATCGACCTGCCGGACAACCTGCGCCGCGCGATCGAGGAAACGCGCCGCACGCGCAGCCGCGAGGGCCTGCGCCGGCAGATGCAGTATGTCGGCAAGGTGATGCGCACCCTCGATACCGCACCACTGGTCGAGGCGCTCGACGCGATACGCGGCGTATCCGCCCGCGCGGTCGCACGCGAACAGATGCTGGAGCGCATGCGCGAGCGGCTGATCGCCGATGAACAGGTGCTGGGCGACATCGCTGCGCAGTGGCCGGACGCCGATCTGACCCAGCTACGCACGCTGCGCCGCAACGCGCTGCGCGAAACCGAACTGGACAAGCCGCCGCGCGCCTTCCGCGAAATCTTCCGCGTGCTGCGCCAGCTCGACCGTGCCGGCTCGCCGGACGCCACCGAAACCGCAGAGGATGAACACGACGATGAGCAAGGATGACGATCTGCTGACCGTGGGCCTGGTGTCGGTGTCCGACCGCGCCTCGTCCGGCGTCTATCAGGACCAGGGTATTCCGGCGCTGCAGGACTGGCTGTCCGCCGCGCTGAAGACGCCGGTCACCTTCGAAACCCGGCTCATTCCGGACGAACAGCCGGTGATCGAGGCGACGCTGATCGAACTGTGCGACAGCGCGGGCTGCGATCTGGTGCTGACCACCGGCGGCACCGGCCCGGCGCCGCGCGACGTGACACCGGATGCCACCGCGGCGGTGGCGCACAAGCTGATGCCCGGTTTCGGCGAACAGATGCGCCAGATCAGCCTGCGCTTCGTGCCGACCGCCATCCTGTCGCGCCAGACCGGCGCCATCCGCGGCAGGGCGCTCATCCTGAACCTGCCCGGGCAGCCGAAATCGATCCGTGAAACGCTGGAAGGCGTGAAGGATGCAGACGGCACCCAGATCGTGCCCGGCATCTTCGCCGCCGTGCCCTACTGCATCGATCTGATCGGCGGGCCCTACATCGAAACCGACGAATCCGTGGTGAAGGCCTTCCGCCCGAAATCCGCGATCCGGCCGCCCAGGACCTGAAGGTCGCCGCGCACCCTCGGTCGTCAGCAGACCACACGACTGAGCTGCGGCGGCTGCCCCTGTGCCAGCGGCGGCGGTTTTGTGGGAGCGGCGGCCTCGCCGCTCCCACAGGGACGCCGCGCGCAACGAGCCGTTGCGCCCGACCTTGCAGCTAAGGCACCTGCGAGTAGTGCATGCGCGCGGCGACGCGTGAGGCGTGTGCCGCGAGGCGCGGGCCGAAGGTCTTTTCGTACTTGCGCGGGTTGGGCAGCATGACCGCCAGTCGCGCAGCCTGATCCGGCCCGAGCTTTGCCGCCGACACGCGGTAGTAGCGCTGCGCGGCCGCTTCGGCGCCGAAGATGCCATCGCCCCACTCCACCACGTTCAGATAGATTTCCAGGATGCGCCGCTTGTCCATCACGGCTTCCATCATGAAGGTGATGGCCGCCTCCTGCCCCTTGCGCAGATAGCTGCGGCTCGGGCTGAGAAACAGGTTCTTCGCCAGCTGCTGGCTGATGGTCGAGCCGCCGGCCACCGCGCGGCCCTTCTTGCGGTTCTTTTCCATCGCCTTCTGGATGCCTTCCCAGTCGAAGCCTTCGTGATCGACGAAGCCGTCGTCCTCGGCCGCAATCACGGCGCGTTTCAGGTGCACCGAAATGCGCTCGTAGGGCACCCACTGCCTGCGCAGCTGTGCGTCAGGCTGGCGTTCGCGCAGCTCGGACAGACGCAGCGACATGAAGCGGGTTTCGTCCGGATTGAATTTCGTCCACCACAGCAGGTGACCGAAGACCCACAGCTGGTAGGCCAGCGCCAGCAGCACCGCAGCGGCGAGCAGCCATTTCAGCAGGCGCAGGAGGCGACGCATGGCGGGGGCGACGCTCAGGCGAGCGGCGGCGTTGCCGCGCGCAGCATGTCGCGCACCGGCGCCGTGTCCGGCCGTACGCCACGCCACAGCTCGAACGCCTCTGCGGCCTGCTCGACCAGCATGCCCAGCCCGTCGGCCAGCGTGCCGGCGCCCTGCGCCCGCGCCTGTTTCAGAAAGGCGGTCAGGCCGCGGCCATAGACCATGTCGTACGCCAGACTGCCCGGTGCATACAACCCGTCCGGCAGTGGCGGCGCATCGTCGCTCAGACTGGCGCTGGTGGCGTTGATCACGATGTCGTACGACGCATCGGCGGCCTCCTGCCAGCCACCGGCGGCCAGCGCGGCGCGGCTGTCGTGCCCGCCGAAGTGTGTTTCGAGACCACGCGCCTTGTCGGCAGTGCGGTTGGCGATGAACAGACGCGCCACGCCTGCATCGAGCAACGGCAGCACGACACCGCGCGCAGCGCCGCCGGCACCGAGCAGCAGCACGCGCGCACCGTTGAGCCGGCCACCGAGCCACTCGAGGTCACGCACCAGCCCGGCACCGTCGGTGTTGTCGCCCAGCACGTGCCGATCGAACACGAAGGTGTTGACCGCGCCGGCCAGCCGCGCCCTGTCGGTCAGGCGATCCGCCAGCCGCCAAGCCTCTTCCTTGAACGGCACGGTGATGTTCAGGCCGCGCCCGCCGTCGGCGCGAAATTGCCCGACCGTGGCGGCGAAACCTTCCAGCGGCGCCAGCAGCGCCTCGTAGCTCATGTCCTGAGCGGTCTGCGCGGCGAAGGCGGCGTGAATGGCGGGTGACTTGCTGTGCGAAATGGGATGACCCACCACGGCGTAACGATCGGGCATCGGTCTAGCGTGCTTCAAGCTGGTCGCCCTGGGTGAAGCTCCAGGTACGGGTGATGGACAGGATCTCGAAGTCGCGCTTGATATCCGGCGAGAAGGGCGCATAGGGTGCGGCCATGCGCACGATGCGCTGCGCGGCCTCGTCGAGCAGCGGCTGACCGGACGAGCGGCTGACGTAGATCTGTTCGATCTCGCCGTCGGACCGGATTTCGACCGTCAACGTGAGGTTGCCGTAGATGCGGCCGCGCGCCGCACTCGGGTAGTTCAGGTTGCCGATGCGCTCGACCTTCTGCCGCCAGTCCTCGATGTACTGCGCGAAGCGGTATTCCTGCGTGCGTGCGCCGACGAATTTCTTGCGCGGACGCTTGTTGTAGTCATCCACGTTGCGCGCGATTTCGGCCTCGAGCCGCGCCATCGCCATGGCGCGTGCAGCGAGGTCGGTGCCGGTCGGCAGCGGCACAGCCTGCGGCGTCGGTTCCGGCTGTTCGACCCGACGCTCTTCCTCCTTCACCTCGGTTCTGGCCTGCGCCTCGGCCAGCAGCTTCTGCTGCAGCGCTTCGAGTTCCTGCACGCGGCTTTGCGTGCTGACCAGCTGATCGCCGGTCTGGTCGCGCTTGCTGGCCGGAAGCGGCGTTTTTGCACGGCGGTCCTGATCGGTATTGCCGCCGCCATCGAGACTGGCCTGCGCGAGCGCCTGCGGATCAAGCGGCTTCTGCTTGCCGCGCGCATTCACCAACACGACTTCCAGCGGCTGATCGACCGCCTTCTGCTTCGGCTTCAGATCAGGAGCGAAATTGATCGCCAGCACGAAGCCATGCACGAGGATCGACACCGCGATGCCGATGGCCAATGGCGGAAGCGCAGGTTCGGCCGTGCTCAGGGCGGCTGGCCGAACGCTGGTCAGCACCGCCCTCTCGGGCGTGGCCGCGGACTTCGGGCGGGTGCGGGCTGCAGCGCTTTTTCGTGGCATGGGGCGGGATTTTACAGGCGGCTGGTGAAATACCGCCGCCCGGCAGGAAATGAGACCGCACGGTGTCGCGGGCGTGTCACGACGAGCGTCCTATAATCGCCGGTCTTTCGTGTGCAGCAAACTCCATGGATCCATTGCTGATCAAGGCCTTCATCCTCGGCATCATTGAAGGTCTGACCGAGTTCCTGCCCATTTCCAGCACCGGCCACCTGATCATCGCTGGCAGCCTGCTGGGTTATACCGACGACACCAGTCGCGTATTCAAGATCGTCATCCAGCTCGCCGCGATACTGGCGATCTGCTGGGAGTACCGGCGCAAGCTCATCGATGTCGGCAGCGGCGTGCTGGCGCGCGACCCGCAGGCGAACCACTTCGTGACGCTGGTGCTGATCGCCTTCATGCCCGCGGCGGTACTCGGCTTCCTGCTGCACGGCGTGATCAAGGCCTATCTGTTCAACCCGCTGACTGTGGCGGGCGCGCTGATCGTCGGCGGCGTGCTCATCCTGCTGATCGAGCGCCGCAATCACCAGCCGCGCTACGAAACCGTGGAAGACATGGACTGGCGTGCCGCGCTCAAGGTGGGTTTCGCGCAGTCCGTGGCGATGTTCCCCGGCGTGTCGCGTTCGGGTGCGACCATCATGGGCGGCCTGATTTTCGGCCTGTCTCGTCGCGCGGCGACCGAGTTCAGCTTCTTCCTCGCCATTCCGACCATGTTCGCGGCCACCGCCTACGACGTGTACAAGAACTGGGCGCTGCTGCGTGCCGAAGATCTGCCGGTGTTCGCCACCGGCTTCGTGGCGTCCTTCCTGGCGGCCTTCTTCAGCGTGCGCTGGCTGCTGCGCTACATTTCCACTCACACCTTCGAGGTGTTCGCCTGGTACCGCATCGTCTTCGGCATCATCGTGCTGCTGACAGCCGCCGGCGGCTGGGTGGACTGGGCGGATCACTGATGCAGAGGCTGATCTATCTGCACGGCTTCCGCTCCGGCCCGCAGTCGGTCAAGGCCCTGCAGTTGCGCGCCCACCTTGCGCGACAGGGTCGGGCCGGAGACCTGTGGTGCGAACAGTTGCCGCCCGGCCCGCTGGACGCGATCACGCTGATCGAATCGGTGCTGTGCCCGGCGCTGGCCGCCGGCGATGAAGTCGCGCTGGCCGGCTCGTCGCTGGGCGGCTTCTATGCGCTGCATCTGGCAGAAAAGCACGGTCTGCGTGCGGCGCTGATCAACCCGGCCGTGGTCGCCCCGAAATCGCTCGGCGATTACGTCGGCGAACATGAGCACATGTATACAGGCGAGGTGTTCAGCTTCGAGCAGGAACATGTCGAACAACTGGCGGCGCTGGACGTCGCGGTCATCACGCAACCGGAACGCTACCTGGTGCTGCTGGAAACCGGCGACGAGGTGCTGGACTGGTGGCAGGCGGTGCTGAAGCTGCGCGGCGCGAACCTCGTCGTGCATGCCGGCGGCGATCACAGCCTGCGGAGCTTCGCAGCAGAGCTTCCGCGGCTGACCGGATTCCTGCTGCCGGATCGCTGAGGGCGATTGCCGCCGTCCGGAGGAAAGACTAGCGAAAGTCGCTGACGCGGAATCGGGCGAGATCGAAATTGGCGCCGCGCTCGATCAGTTCGACCGGATCGAGCCTGACGTGCCGCCCGTTGATCGAGGCGTGCAGCGGGTACTCGGCCGAATAGCCGGTGCCGTTGATCGCCAGGCGCACGACGGCGCCGGTGATCGGGTCATCCAGCGCAACGGCTTCGCCACTGTTGCGCTCGGAAAACACCTCCAGCGGGCGTGCCGTGGTCGACAGCGTTTCGATGCCGACCGTGCCGCGCGCGTCGCGGCCGCGCATGTAGCGGCGCACGACCCCGACCAGCCAGTTGTCGCCGCCCGACGGCTGCATGCCGACCAGCGAGCCGACGCGCACCCACTCGGCGCTGGCAGTGGGTGCCGTTGCGCCGATGCCGCCCAGACTGGCGTCGGACATTTCCCAGCGATAGATCACCGCCTCGTCGCGCGCGCCGCGCAGCACGTGGTGCAGATGCTTGATGCCATTGGCGACCGCGAGTGCGCCGCCCAGTGTGTGGCGGCGGTACTGCCGGGTCGGCGGGTCAAGCGCCCAGTTGATCGACAGGTGGCGTAGCAGGCGACCCAGTTGTTCCGGCGACGGCTCTTCATCGAAATGCAGCGAATCCGGCCGTTCGCCGGCTTCGAGCTTGCGCGCCATCGCGAGTGCGGCATCTGCGGCTGCAATGCCGGAGAAGTAGCGGATTCCGTCGGTGTTCAGCGGTGCGCGTACCAGACGCAGCGGCGGAGCAGGCTGATTGGAGTCCAGCCAGTGCGTGGTGCCGCGCTCGACGGCGGACGCCATCGAAAACCGGGCGGCGAAATAACTGGTGAGCTGCTCGGCCAGCCGAACGCCGGCCGGCACCAGACCTTCGGGTGCCGCCACATGCAGCGCAATCAGGCGCAGGTACTCGCGTTCGACCGACGTCGCCGCTTCGTCGGCGGCATTGACCACCTCGCGCACCTCGGCGCCGGATGCCTGCGCGAGCAGGTAAGCCTGGCCGGCCACCTGCCACAGACCGGCATCGACCGGACCATTGTGATAGACGTCCCACTTGAAGCGCTGGCGGCACGCCCGAACGGTGCGCGAGGCCAGACGAGACAGACCGCTGAGCACCGACGCCTGCGCCGGGTCGGACATGTAGCGGTCGAGCGCGAATTCGTAGGCGGACGACAGGATGGACCAGAAATCGCGGCCGGTGCGCCACACCACATCCTTGCCTTCGGGTTGTTCGACGTAAGCGCTGTCGAGCTTTCGCAGGTGGGGCTGGGCGCTGGAATCGAACTGATAGAGCAGATTGACGTGGTGCGCGATGTCGATATTGGCGGCTTCGCTGACCGATTCGACCCAGCCGGTCAGTTCGTTGATGGCCAGGTCGGGCTGCGCAGCGGCGATTTCGGCCAGCACACGGCGCAATTCGGCCGGATTGCCGAGCACACTCGCCGGGGATGAAGAAAAGACACCGAACATACCTGCCACCTCCGCCGCTCGGGATGCGCCCCGATTGTACTGATCATCAATCGTCCGTCGAACGGTGTGCATCCCCGCCCGTGCTGCATGCAGACCGCGCCGGAACCGCGCGCTGGACTACAATCCCGACCCTCTAGCGTAACGCGACTGCGCGATATTTTCCATGCGGCAATATCTCGACCTCATGCGCCATGTGCTCGAACAGGGCGCGCTCAAGACCGACCGCACCGGAACCGGCACCCGTTCGGTGTTCGGCTGGCAGATGCGTTTCGACCTCGCCGACGGCTTTCCGGTGCTGACGACGAAGAAACTGCACCTGCGCTCCATCATCGTCGAATTGCTGTGGTTCCTGCGCGGCGACACCAATATCGCCTGGCTGAAGGAAAACGGCGTCAGCATCTGGGACGAGTGGGCCGACGAAAAAGGCGACCTCGGTCCGGTGTATGGCGCCCAGTGGCGCAGCTGGCCGACGCCCGACGGGCGCCACATCGACCAGATCGCCGAACTGATCAAGGGGTTGCGCCAGAATCCGGATTCGCGCCGCCACATCGTCAGCGCGTGGAACCCGGCCAGCATCCCGTCGATGAAGCTGCCGCCCTGCCATGCGCTGTTCCAGTTCTACGTCGCCGACGGTGCATTGTCCTGCCAGCTGTACCAGCGCAGCGCCGACATATTTCTCGGAGTGCCTTTCAATATCGCGAGTTACGCGCTGCTGACGATGATGATGGCCCAGGTGTGCGGGCTCAAGCCCGGCGAGTTCATCCATACGCTGGGTGATGCGCACCTGTACCTGAACCATGTCGATCAGGCCCGTGAGCAGTTGTCACGCGCACCGCGGCCGCTGCCGGTGATGCACATCAACCCGGCGGTGACCGACCTGTTCGCCTTCGCGCCGGACGATTTCCGGCTCGAAGGCTATGACCCGTGGCCGCACATTCCAGCCAAGGTGGCGGTGTGACGTCGCGCCTGTCGCTGATTGCGGCGCTGTCCGCCAATGGCGTGATCGGCCGCGACAACGCCATGCCCTGGCATCTGCCGGAGGACCTGAAGCGCTTCCGCGCGCTGACCATGGGGCACCCGATGATCATGGGGCGCAAGACCTGGGATTCGCTCGGCCGGCCGTTGCCCGGTCGCACCAGCATCGTGGTCAGCCGGCAGCCCGGGCTGTCGATTCCGGGTGCCATCGTCGTGCCGTCGCTGGAGGCGGCGCGCGAGGCTGCCGCACAGGCCGAAGGTGGCGCGGACGCCTTCATCATCGGTGGCGCCCAGCTGTACGCACTGGCGCTGCCGCACGTGCAGCGGCTGCTGCTGACCGAAATCTCCGACCGGTTCGACGGCGACACGATATTCCCCGCCTTCGACCGCAGTGAATGGATCGAAACCGCCCGCGAAACGGCTGTCAGCGCCGGCGGCTTGCAGTACGCCTTCGTCGATTACGCGCGGCGCTGAACGACGGCGCAGCGCGTCGCATCGGCTGCTTCGCCGACGGCCCGGACGGTCAGTCGCGTACGCAATCGACCAGGTAGTTGATCGTTTCGCCCTCGCCGTCGCCGACCAGACCGTGGATATCGGTTTCGAAGCCCGGGAAGGCCCGGTTGAATTCGCGTGCAAAGCGCAGGTAATTGACGATGGTGCGATTGAAGCGCTCGCCCGGGATCAGCAGCGGAATGCCCGGCGGATAGGGCGTCAGCAGCACGCTGGTGATGCGGCCTTCGAGGTCGTCGATCGGCACACGGTCGATCTCGCGGTGCGCCATGCGTGCCCAAGCCTCGGCCGGCTTCATCGCCGGTTCCATCGGCGACAGATACATTTCCGTGGTCAGGCGCGCGATGTCGTGCTTCTTGTACATTTCGTGGATGCGCACGCACAGGTCGCGCAACCCCACGCGTTCGTAGCGCGAATGCGCGGCCACGAACTCGGGCATCACCTTCCACAGCGGTTCGTTGTTGTCGTAGTCATCCTTGAACTGCTGCAGTTCGGTCACCAGCGTGTTCCAGCGGCCCTTGGTGATGCCGATGGTGAACATGATGAAGAAACTGTACAGGCCGGTCTTCTCGACGATGATGCCGTGTTCGGCCAGATAGCGCGTCAGCATACCGGCAGGGATGCCCCAGTCGGCAAAGTCACCATCGACGTCCAGACCCGGCGTGATGACCGTCGCCTTGATCGGATCGAGCAGGTTGAAGCCTTCGGCCAGATCGCCGAAGCCATGCCAGCGCTCGCCGGCGCGCAACGTCCAGTCTTCGCGGGTCCCGAGCCCCTCTTCTGCCAGATGTTCCGGGCCCCACACCTTGAACCACCAGTCGGCGCCGAATTCCGCGCCGACCTTGCGCATCGCGCGGCGGAACTCGACCGCTTCGGCCAGTGACTCCTCGACCAGCGCGGTACCGCCCGGCGGCTCCATCATCGCGGCCGCCACGTCGCACGACGCGATGATCGCGTACTGCGGGCTGGTGGAGGTGTGCATCAGGTAAGCCTCGTTGAACACGTCGCGATCAAGCGAGCGGGTCTGCGAATCCTGCACCAGGATCTGCGACGCCTGCGACAGGCCGGCCAGCAGCTTGTGCGTCGACTGCGTGGAAAAGATCATCGAATCCTTGCAGCGCGGCCGGCCTTCGCCAATGGCGTGGTAGTCGCCGTAGAAATCGTGGAAGGACGCGTGCGGCAGCCAGGCCTCATCGAAATGCAGCGTGTCGATCTCGCCGTCGAGCACGTCCTTGATGGCTTCCACGTTGTACAGGATGCCGTCGTAGGTCGACTGCGTGATGGTCAGGATGCGCGGCTTCTTGTTCGACACCTTGCGCGCGAAAGGATTGGCCTCGATCTTGGCACGGATCACGTCCGGACTGAATTCGGACAGCGGGATCGGGCCGATGATGCCGTAGTGATTGCGCGTCGGCGTCAGGAAGACCGGAATCGCGCCGGTCATGATGATGGAGTGCAGGATGGACTTGTGGCAGTTGCGATCGACCACCACGATGTCGTCCTGCGCCACGGTCGAATGCCACACCATCTTGTTCGACGTCGACGTGCCATTGGTGACGAAGAACAGGTGATCGGCGTGGAAGATGCGGGCCGCGTTGCGCTCCGACGCGGCCACCGGGCCGGTATGGTCGAGCAGCTGACCCAGTTCCTCGACCGCGTTGCACACGTCGGCACGCAGCATGTTCTCGCCGAAGAACTGATGAAACATGCGCCCGACCGGGCTTTTCAGGAAGGCGACGCCGCCGGAGTGGCCCGGGCAGTGCCAGGAGTAGGAACCGTCCTGCGCGTAGTGCACCAGCGCACGGAAGAACGGCGGCGGCAGCGAATCGAGATAGGCACGTGCTTCGCGCACGATGTAACGCGCGACGAATTCCGGCGTGTCCTCGAACATGTGGATGAAGCCATGGAGCTCGCGCAGGATGTCGTTCGTGATGTGGCGCGTGGTGCGCGTCTCGCCGTACAGGAAGATCGGGATGTCGGCATTGCGGCGGCGGATTTCCGCCACGAATTCGCGCAGGTTCTGCAGCACGGCCTGGATTTCCGCCGCGCTGCCGCCACCGAACTCCTCGTCGTCGATCGACAGGATGAAGGTGGATGCCCGGCTCTGCTGCTGCGCGAACGAGGTCAGGTCACCGTAACTGGTGACCCCCAGTATCGTCAGACCTTCCTTCTCGATCGCTTCGGCCAGCGCACGGATGCCCAGACCGGACGCGTTCTCGGAACGGAAGTCCTCGTCGATGATGATGATCGGAAACTCGAAGCGCATGGCGTCAACCTGTGTGATGGCAGGAGCGCCCTGGCACGGCGCTCCGGGTTGCAGAGAACCTGCAATCTTGAGCGCGCGATGGTATCAGTTCGAAGTCTCAAAACAATCCGGGCCGCACTGGGCGGCCCGGAGGAAATGCTGCAGATGCGCGGGATGCGGTCAGCCGAGGCGGCGGCGGGCGACGGCGCCAACGACCAGAAGACCGGCGAGAATCATCGCGTAGGACGCCGGTTCCGGCACCGGCGCAGCGACCGACGTGTAGCTGTCAAGGAATTCGACGCGCACACCGGTCGGATTGCCGCTGCCCTGCGCGCCGTTGGTGACGAAGAAATCGATCGTATTCACGCCGGCAACGAAGCCGGTGCTGGCTGCAAACGAGGTCCAGCTGCTGAAGGACGAGCCGGTGGAAATGGTGTTGCCATTGAAAACGACATAACCGCTGTTGTCCGACGCCCAGCGGCCGGAAAATGCAGACGCTGCCGGGTCATAGCCGGTGAGATCGAAGCTGATCGACCACTTGTACAGGCCGGCGGTCGACGGATCGTAGCTTTGCGCGGCGTTGGCCGACGGCGTCAGCCAGACCGAATCCCAGTTGTTGGCGAGCCAGGAACCGAAAGGAAAGCCCGAACCGGTGGTCACGACGCCGTAGCCGTCGGTGCCGGTCGCCGTGCCGGCGAGGGCGGTGAAGCTGTAGCGGGTATCGGTCTGGCCGGCGTCGAAGCCGGTACCGGTGTTTTCGAGGCCGTCGATCCAGGGCACGTCGAGCGAGGCAAAGGCGCCCGTCGAGGCGATGGCAAGACCTGAAGCGAGAAGAAGATTCCTGAACATGACGGCTCCGCAGTGATTCGTGAAAGTGAGCGGAGTCTAGGGGGGGCCGTCAGCGCGGACTGTTCATAAAGTCACGTCGCAGCGCCGTGTAACGCTTGGTATCGATTCGCGGGCGAATGCAAGCGGAAAGCGTGCATTCGCGCACGGAAACCGCGTCAGATCTTGGGCAGCGTGACGCCGGTCTGCCCCTGATACTTGCCACCGCGGTCGCGATACGAGGTTTCGCAGGGCTCGTCGGACTCGAAGAACAGCATCTGCGCCACGCCTTCGTTGGCGTAGATGCGTGCCGGCAGCGGCGTGGTGTTCGAGAACTCGAGCGTGACGTGACCTTCCCATTCGGGTTCGAGCGGCGTCACATTCACGATGATGCCGCAACGCGCATACGTGCTTTTGCCGAGACATACCACCAGCACGTTGCGCGGCACGCGAAAGTACTCGACCGTGCGCGCCAGCGCGAAGGAATTCGGCGGGATGATGCAGGACTCGCTGTTCATTTCGACGAAGGAATTCGGATCGAAGGTCTTCGGATCGACGATGGTCGAGTTGATGTTCGTGAACACCTTGAATTCGGCCGCGCAGCGCACGTCGTAGCCGTAGCTCGACGTGCCGTAGGACACGATGCGCCGACCATCGACCTCGCGCACCTGGCCCGCCTCGAACGGCTCGATCATCCGGTGTTCCTCGGCCATGCGGCGTATCCAGCGATCGGATTTGATGCTCATCTGCGTAACCTCGGCATGCGTAAGCGGGCGCCCGGGCGCCACGAAAGACCGCGATTGTTGCAAGTTCGGCGCAGAAAAGCACGCGCTGCCTCGCCCCGACGGATCGCGCGTGGCCGCCGCCGCTCAATGCCCGTGCGGGGCCGGCACTGCGGAGCCGGACTCGGTGATCGGGTTCAGCGTGGTCATGAAGGTCGATTGGCGTAGCCCCTCGTCCACCCAGCGCTGGTGTTCGCCGGTCAGCGCCCTCAGGAAGGCGACCAGTGCGGCCTTTTCGTCGTCGCCCAGATGCAGCGGAACGATCAGCGGGCTCTGATCCGGCGCGCCACCCCCACCGCGGTCGTAGAACGCCACCACCGCTTCGAGCGTCGATAGCGAGCCGTCGTGCATATAGGGCGCGGTCAACGCCACGTTGCGCAGCATCGGTGTCTTGTAGGCCCAGCGGTCGCCCGGGTCCAGCGTGATTTCGAAGCGGCCGACGTCGTTCGGCAACTTTTCGCCTATCGAATCGATGCGCTCGGCCGTCATCGTCGTCTGCAATCCGGGCACCAACTGGACCTCGACCAGCGGCTGCGGCAAGCCGCGCAACCAGCCGATGCCGGTGTTGTGGTAGCGGAAATCGGAGAACAACGCGGACTGCTCGCCCATCGCATGACAGGTGGTGCAGCGTCCCTTGCCTGCGAACACTTCCAGCCCGCGTCGTTCCTGAGCCGTGAGCGCCGTCTCGTCGCCGCCGTAGCGGTAGCGATCGAAGCGGGAATTGGCCGACACCAGCGATCGCTGGTAGCTGGCCACGGCCTGGCCCACCGTCTCGACCGTCGGCCCCCGGCCGTCGAAAGCGCGCTGGAACGCGCCCTGGTAGTCGGGCAGCGTGCGCAGCTTGTCCAGTACGTGGCCGATCGACGGGTTGGCCATTTCGTTGTGCGCAAGGAACGGCCCCCACACCTGGGCTTCAAGTTCGCCTTCGCGGCCGTCGTGGAACAGGCGCGGGTGGTAGCCCACGTTGAGCACCGTGGGGGCGTTGCGTCTTACCGTCGCGCCCTCGTTGCCGATCGCCATGCGCAGCTCGTTGGCGGTGAAGCCGTGGTCGGGCACGTGGCACATGCCGCACGACATGGTGCCGTTGAACGACAGCCGGCGATCGAAGAAGAGCTTGCGCCCCAGTTCGATGCGCGCCGCCGTGGGCGGGTTGTCCGGAGGGTGCGGCATGACGGGCAGACCCAGCGGCACACTGACTGCCGCTGCGGCCGGATCATGCGCCCCCTCGCCGGTACAGCCAGTCAGCGCGAGCGCCAGCGCCAGCGCCAGCACACGTTCAAGGCGCACGCGACGTTTCGAGAAGAAGTGTTTCGATGTCATTGAACATGACCTCAGGCATCAGAAAGGCAGTCGTGTAGATCTCGCGGACCCGGCCGTCGCGATCGATCAGGAAGAGCTTGAGCATGTGGTTGAGCACCCGAGTCGGCCGCCCCTGGGCGTCCAGCTCGACCGACACATCCTGACCGAGGTCGTCGAGGATGGGTTTCAGATCGGCGACCGAGCGTGTGGTGAGGAAGTGCCAGCGCACCGGGCTCTTCGGATCGGCCAGCGCTCCGGCGTACATGCGCATCGATGCCGCATCGTCGTGCGACGGATCGAAGGACAGGCTGACCAGTCTGACCTGGCGCGCCATGTCGGGACGACGCAGCAGGCGCTCGCGCAACTGCGTCAGCGTCGCGTGGGCGAGCGGACAGCCCACCGGGTCCACGCAGTAGGTGTAAATGAAGGACAGCAGCGTGATGCGCTCCCGCGTATAGCGGGCGAGCCCGTAGGTACGGCCGTCGATGTCCACCACCCGCCCATTGGGCGAGCGCTGTATCGGCGGCAACCGGTACGTACCCGCGGCGGGCGCGACGAAATCCTGATGCGGCGTGCTGGGCGCGAGTTCGGCGTTGGATGCGCCCTGCGAGCCACCGGCCAGCAGGGCGCCCAGCGCCAGCGCCGTCGCCGCCGTCCGAACGCGGCGGAAGATCGGCATATGCCTGCCTCGACTCAGCGGGTTGAGGCGAGTTCGGCGATGCGCTCCTTCAGCGCAGCGGTGTTCGCCGGCTTTGCCGAGAACTTCATGTGATGCGCACGGCCAAGCTTGAGCGCGTAGAAGTCGATCGAGAACTTCTCGCTGAGCGCCTTGCCGTCCCAGTGAAAGAGCTTCAGGAACTGCTGGTCGTCGCCCCTTTTCTTGTCCCAGTTGCCGAGCAGGCTGGTGGTGAAATAGACCCGCTTGCCGTCCCAGCTCTGGCTCACCATGTTCACCTGCGAACCGATCACCTTCTGGTAGACCTCCTTCGGTGCCTCGGGATTGGAAATGTCGAAGTAGCGTGCCGTGCCGTCAAGGAAGGTGTTCACCCACAGTCCCCTTGCATCGGCGGTGATCGAAATATCGACCGGCAGCGGCACCTTGGACGGGTCACCCACCGTACCGACCTCCTTCGCCTGCCACTCGCCCTTCGCGTCCTGCTTGATCAGCACCAGCTTCGAGGTGAGCGCGGTGGCCGTGTAGGCCCAGTTGTCGCCGTTCTTCAGCGACCAGCGGATTTCCAGCGGCGCGCCGGGAACATTCATCACCTTCTGCGGCTTCATCGACTTCAGGTCCCACATGACCATGGTGTTGCCGAAGTGCTTCATCGCATCGGCATCCTTCACCATCTTGCCGAAGTCCATCATGTAGTTGTTCCAGCCGGTGAAGCTGGACGTGAGCAGCGCATTCTTCTGCGGATTGATGCCGATGTCGTAGCCGTAACCGTCGGCCATCACGTCGCCATGCTGTCCAGTGGGCATGTCGTACTTCTCGACGAACTCTCCCTTGTTGTTGTAGACGACCAGCCCGGTGCGACCGCCGTGATCCTTGTCGTTGGACAGGGCCTGAACCATCATCCGGCCGGGCAGCGCGTAGAAGGTGTGCGGGCCGACATAGCCGGTCTTCTGCGTGAAGTCGGAAATGGTGTGCACCAGCTTCGGCTTCGCCGGGTCGGTGCCGATGTCGAACACGAAGATGCGGTTGTCGTCGAGCCGGCCTGCCCACAGGAAACGGCGATCATCGGTGAAGCCCGTGTGGTGCGCCTCGCCGCGACCGCCGACGGTCAGCGAATGGACCACCTTGCCGTAGTCCTTCGACTTCGGATTCACGTCCACCGTGACCAGCTTGTCCGACTCGTCACCCATGCCCTTCACGCCCAGCGTCCACACGTGGACGAAATCTTCCTGCCCCTTGATCAGCTTCGTCGTATAGGGCGAATTGCAGGTTTCGTCAGCCTGCACCGGCAGCGTGCCGCCGAACGAAGCAATCAGGGCGAACGCAAGGGCGGTGGCTTTGAGCTTGCTCATCAGGATTTCCTTCCTCTGTTGTCGGTCGTGCCGGCCGCAGCGGGAGCGGTCCGACACCGCCGCGGGGCTGCGCATGCAAACCCGTTGACGTACCGTTTGGTATGTTTATAGTCGTAACGCGGAGGCATTGGCGCCTCCATTCTTTTCGCTGCGACGCAGCAGCCCGGAGCACTGGATCAGCCATCGTGAAGACTGCCGTTCATCGTTCCGACATGCCTTCCGACTCGCCGGCCAGCGTATGTGCTCCGGAATGGCTTCAACACTACCGCCGGCCCGGCAGCGCCGCCATCCGGACGAACTCCGGCGCAGCCGAGGGATTTCCCTTAGCCGGCGTCGAACGCAAGGTGCATCAGGCATGAATGCGCTGACCGGCATCGGTCTGCTCGCCGTACTCGCGATGGCGAGCTCATCGATATGGGCGCTGCGCACGCACCGGCAGCGACTGGCGCAGGCGGCGCAGACGATCCGCACCCTGCAATCGGAGCGCGATACGCTGGTGGCGGCGCATGGCGAGGCCGAGGCGCGCCTGACGTCGAGCGAGCAGCGGCTGCGTCTGCTGCTCGAATCCGAGCCGGAATGCGTGAAGCTGCATACCTGCGACGGCAACGTGCTGGAAATGAACCCGGCCGGTCTTGCCATGATGGATGCGTGCTCGACGGATCAGGTGATCGGTCGCTCCATCTTCTCCTTCATCGCCGAAGAGCATCGCCAGCCCTATATCGAACTGACCGAGCGGGTGTTCCGCGGCGAGAGCGGGCGGCTGGAATTCCGCCTGACCAGCCTGCAGGGGCGTCTGCGCTGGATGGAAACCAGTGCGGCACCGTTGCGCGACGAACATGGCCACATCATCGCGCTGCTCGGTGTCACCCGCGACATGACCGAGCGGCGCGCCGCCGAGGAACAGGACCGGCAGCACCTTTCCGCGCTCGCCCACGTGGTACGCACCTGCACCATGGGCGAGATGGCGACCAACCTGGCGCACGAGCTGAACCAGCCGCTGGCTGCCATCGTGAATTACACGCGCGGATCGCTGCGTCGCCTGCGCGCTCAAGCCGCCGCCACACCCGAGGTGCTCGAATCGCTCGAACACGTGTGCACGCAGGCGGAGCGTGCCGCCGGCATCATCCGCAATCTGCGCACCTTCCTCGGCAAGCGCGAACCGGCGCTCACCGCGCTTGATCTGAACGACATCGTGCAGGCCACCAGCGCGCTGATCGGCTCGGAAGCGCGTGTGCACGGCGTGAGCATCCTGTTCTCGCCAGCCGGCGATCTGCCGACGGCGCGCGGATCGCGCATCGAGGTGGAGCAGGTGCTGCTGAACCTGATGCGCAACGCCATCGAAGCGATGACGACCGCCGCATCCCCGTGCCGGGAGATCCGCGTGTCCACCGGGCACGGACACGACGGCTACGTCTTCGTGGACATTGCCGACTCCGGGCCCGGCATCGACGGCGCCGACCCCACGCGCATCTTCCAGCCCTTCTTCACCAGCAAGGACGAAGGCATGGGCATGGGTCTGCCGATCAGCCGCTCCATCATCGAAGCACACGGCGGACAACTCTGGCTCGCACGGAACAACAACGACGGCGCGACCTTCCGGTTCGCGCTGCAAACGGGGGAGACATTGCATGGACGGAACCGAACCGACGGTCTACGTGGTTGACGACGACGACGCGGTGTCGTCGTCGCTGTCCTGGTTGCTAGAGTCGATCGGGCTTCGCGTCCGGACCTACCGCAACGCGCTCGACTTCATCGCCGCGATGGACGCCAATCCGTGGGGCTGTCTGGTGCTCGATGTGCGCATGCCGGGCATGAGCGGTCTGGAATTGCAGCAGCGGCTGCGCGATCGCGACGTCGGACTGCCCATCATCTTCATCACTGGTCACGGTGGCGTGGCCAATGCGGTGAAGGCGATCAAGACCGGCGCCTTCGACTTCCTGGAGAAGCCCTTCGACGACCAGACCCTGCTCGACCGCGTGCAGCAGGCCATCGGGGCCAACAGCGAAACGCGTCGTTGCCGCAGCGCCCGCGCGGCGCTGCTCGACCGCTACGCCAGCCTGACGCCACGCGAGCGCGAGGTGATGGATCTGGTGGTCGAAGGCCGGCCGAACAAGGTGATCGCACAGATGCTCGGCCTGTCGAGCAAGACAGTAGAGGCGCACCGCGCGCATGTGATGGAAAAGATGGCGGCCCGATCACTGACCGAACTGGTGAAGCAGTCGCTGTGCATCCAGTCGCCGGACTCCGGCTGGATCAGCACCGGCACGAGCGTGCCGCACAGCCGCGCGGCAAACCCCTTCGCGGAACAGGGAATCGACCGGATTTCCGCCCCCCGTGCCGCTCGGCCATAGTGGCGACACCCTGCGACCGAGCGACCGGCGCTCCGCACCGGTCGCGGGCACAAGAGTCGTGGCTCCAGTGCGCGCAAGCCCGTACCTGCCAGTCGACCGCATCGCGCGCCGCGCCGCGCCGCCCCCGCGTGGCGTTGCATCTCGACCGGGAAGAAGGGGAACCTTCTGCGGCGCGTGCGCCATGTCACCGAGACCGCCACGCGGTCGCGCCTCGTGCTAGAAAGCGGCAGTCCCCTCCCTCTGCGCCGCCAGCATGAGCCGCCCTTCACGCAAGAACGAACTGCTCGACACCGCCCGTGACCTGGTCATGCGCAAGGGCTTCTCGGCGACGTCAGTGGATGAGATCTGCACGCTGTCGCAGATGACGAAGGGCGCCTTCTTCCATCACTTCAGCGACAAGGAAGGGTTCGGTCTGGCCCTGCTCGACCATTTCGAACAGGAGGGCCGGCTGCGCATGCAGGCCCATCTGCCTCTGCGCAAGCGCAGCGCACGCAGCCAGCTGCACGCCTACCTCGAGCTGCTCGGCGACATGTACGGCGAAGACGCGCGCTTTCGCGACGGCTGCCTGTTCGCCATCCTCGCCTACGAGTCGTCCGATTCGTCCTCCCCGCTGCGGCGGGCCTGCGCCGCGGCGCTGGAGCGCTGGATGGAGGGCGCCTGCGCGCAGTTCGCGCAGATCATCGCGCTGCTGGACACGCCACCTCCGATGCGTGCCGAGGATCTGGCCGAGCACCTGCTCGTGGTGATCGAGGGCGCGCTGGTGATGGGCCGCATCCGCGACCCTGCCGTGGCGATCGCGCGGGCGCTGGCGCAGTTCCGGTCGTACGCCGAAGCCGCGCTCGGGCTCGGCGGGCGCTGAGTTCAGCCGCCGCGCGCACTGCGCGCCACCGCGGCCAGCCAGTGCAGCGCATCCTGAGTGTCCGGTCGCGTCAGCAGGCGGAACAGCGAAGCCGTTCCACCGGACGACGCAGTGCCGGCGGCGCGAGCCGACCCGTCGTTCAGGGCCTGAAGCAGCGTCAGCAGAGCCGAGCACTCCAGTCCGTCGTCGCGCGATGCCGCGCGCTCAAGACGGTCGAGCAGACGGACCACGCCCGGACTGTTCAGCAGATGCAGCAGGCGCAGTGCACCGCCCGCCAGATCGGCAGCGTCGGACACCATGTCGGGCGTGAAGCCATCCTCCAGCAGTTCGAACACCCGCTGCAGGCCGTCACCCTGCGTCGCGGCCGGCGCGCAGGCGCCGGTACGCCGCTCATCATGCTGCTGCCAGACGCGGATCGCGTCGGCGACCAGGCGGTCCAGCGTGCCGCTCCGTGCCATATCCGCCAGCACGCACGGCGCCTCGGTCAGTCCGGCCCGTTCGCACCAGTCCTGGAGCGCACGCCAGTCCTCTTCGCGGGCCGTCACGGAAAACCTCTCAGCGATGACCAGTAGAGACGGTGATAGAAGGTTTTCGCCATGTGCATCGCGCGACTGGGCGCGCGCGGGCGCGGCGGCTCCGCGTAGTTGAAGGCGGCGTAGGTGGCGCGGTCACGGCTGGTTTCGATGAAGCACAGCACCTTGCCGTCATAGCCATGGATATCGCCGCCACCGCGTACGCGGGAGGCCAGGTTCGCGGCGATCACCTCGGCCTGGAAACGTGCCGTCGAGCCCGCCTTGCTCACCGGCAGATTGGTGGTGTCACCGAGCACGAACACGTCGTCGCGCCCCTGCATGGTGAGCAGCCGCCGATGCGTCGGCACCCAGCCGCGCGGCCCCAGCCCGCTGCGTTCGATCGCCTCGGCGCCGCGATGCGGCGGAATGGCGATCAGCAGATCGTAGTCAACGCTCAGCCCCTCCTCGCTATGCACCGTGCGCGTGGCACCATCGACCGACGCGATGTTGAAATAGGTCGCACTGCGTATGCCGCGGCGGGCGAACTCGATGCGCGCCCACTCGGCCACTGCCTCGATCGAATGCAGGCGGCCGATCGGATAGGTGTAGAGCAGGTCGACGCGCGGCGCTATACCCCGTCGCACGAACAGGTCCTGCAGCAGGAAGGTCAGTTCCAGCGGCGCCATCGGACATTTGTGAGGGACTCCGGTGGTCACCACGACGCGACCGCCGTCGAATTCCTGCAGTGCCTGTGCCAGCCGGAGTGCCGCCGCTTCCGTGTAGAAGCCATGCGCATGCTCTGCCAGGCCCGGCACCTCTTCCGGCGTTACCCGCGAGCCGGTGGCGATGACCAGCCAGTCATAGCTGTAGGCATTGCCGCTGGCACCGCGCACCTGCTTCGAGTCCGGCGCAAAAGCGACCACCTCGTCGATCAGCAGCGCGATGCGCGGGTCGAGCAGCGTGCGCTGGTCGCGATGCAACGCATCCACCGTGGTCTGTCCGAGTGCGAGATGCAGCAGGCCGGGCTGGTAGAGATGTCTTGGGGACGCGGAGAGCGCCACCACATCCACCTCGCCGCGCTGCAGCTCCGGTGCCAGCAGCCTTGCCAGCCTGTTGGCCAGTATCGTGCCACCGATACCGGCGCCGACGATCATGATGCGCATGCAGTCCGCTCCTCCGGCATTGCCCTAGGGTCTGTTGCCATTGGATCGCGAACCGCGTTTGCAGCGCGCGAGGCACGGGCAAGGCGTGCGACGAAGTCGAGACTGGCCGTCTCGACAAGGAGCGCGACGCGGCCCGTGCCTCGCGCGCTGCCAACCCGAAGGGCGCAAGCCCCGATGCGCCCCGCTCCGCGTTGGGCCTCCTGGCCTGACGGCCAGTCAGCCGGCGTCGGCCCACCTTGATCCGGACGCATCGGGATTCGCGCGCGGCCCGCGATCCAATGGCAACAGACCCTAGCCACGCGTCTTCTCGACCATGATGTGCAGAACCCCCTGTTCGCTGCGGGTGGACACGTGACGCTGCCCCACCTTGGCCAGCCACTCGGGAATCTCCCGCGCCGAACCCGGGTCGTCCGCCAGCACCAGCAGGAACTCCCCGCGCCGCGCGTGCTTGAGGGCCACGATCAGTTCCATCAGTGCGCCCGGGCAATGGCTGCCCCGCGCATCGACGACGACGGCCACGCCATCAGGCACTGGAGGGTCATCCCGCATGGCCGCCGGCGCCGCTCAAAAGCGCATGCCGAGAGCAACACTGAACACGTCGGGATCGAGACCGATGCGTTCCACACGGGCGGGCGCTCCGGAGAAGCGCACGTCGGTTTCCAGATAGAACTTCTTGTAGTCCAGGTTGATGAAATAGCGCTCCGACACCGACCAGCTGACACCCGCCTGCAGCACGAGGCCGGTATCGGACTTGAAGCGGGCGAGCTGGTCGAAGACCGGTCCTTCCTGGTCGAAGAACAACGTGTGATGGACGCCGACACCGACATAGGGACGGAAGCGCCCTTCAGGCAGGAAATGCCACTGCGCCACCAGGTTCAGTGGCGCCATCGAAGCCCGGCCGAGTGTGGCGCCACCGATGCTGAAGCGGTGACGCGCAATGCCGGCAGCGGTATTCAGCGCGATCTGACGGGTCAGGAAATAGCTTGCATTGATCACCGGCGTCACCCGGTCCGATGCGTCGACACCAAGCGCCGGCGAATCCATGTCCGCGTTGACCGACATCAGTCCAAGACTGAGCTCCCAGTCACCCGCCGCCGCCTGCACCGCCACCGGCAGTGCCAGTGCAATGACCGCGGCCGTCCGCTTGAGTACACGGCTCATCCTTCTTCCTCCTTGTCCTTGTTGTGGGCATGACTGCCTTGTTGTCCGTCGTGCGTGCGCCGCTGCAGGCTCATCACATGACAACGACAGTTCTACGCGGCGAGGAGGGCGGGGGAAATCCGGATGAGCACGCCCGGCGTCGAGGGTTTCTACCCGGTCAGTAGCGGGGTCGGGGCCGACGCGCGGACATGAAAAAGGGCGGCTCTCCTCGTCGGAGAGCCGCCCCGGACGGGAAAAACGCGCGATCAGGTCAGCATGTCGGCCCAGATGTTGCGCGCCCAGGCAAGTGCGTACTTGCCTTCCATCTCGGTCGGGGCTGCCGACAAACCGCCCGCGCCCTTGACCGGCTGGGGCTGTTTGGTCGCCGCATCGTACGGATGCACGGATGCCACGTGCACCACATTCGTCGCATCGACGAAGCTGTAACAGGTGTTCATCACCAGCGGCGCGTCGGACGGCGGCTGTCCGGACATCAGGTTGATGATGGCAGCCGCCGCGACCTTGGCGTGCTGATTGGCCATGTGACCGGACTTGGGCATCGTCGGCGCCGGAAAGATGGCGTCGCCCAGCACGTGGATGTTCGGCGTGCTGGTGGACTCCATCGTCAGCCAGTTGATGTCGACCCATCGGTTGTTGATCAGCTTCAGACCGGACTTGGCGGCGATGTCGCCCGCGCGCTGCGGCGGCACGACGTTGAGCACGCTCGCCTTGACATGGTCGAACTCGAGGATGGCGGTGCGGTTGCCGGCATCGACATCGCGCAACTCGCTCTGCGGCCGATACTCGACCATGCCCTTGTAGCTGTCGGCCCAGGCCTTCGTGAACAAGCCCTTCTTCGACACGATGTCCTCGTTGGCGTCCAGCACCAGCACCTTGGATTTCGGCTTCGCCTGCTTCAGGTAATGGGCGACCATGCAGGCGCGCTCGTACGGTCCGGGCGGGCAGCGGTAAGGCGCCTTCGGGATGGTCATCGCAAACACACCGCCGTCGGGCATCGCTTCGAGCTGCTTGCGCAGTGCAACCGTCTGCGGACCCGCCTTCCACGCGTGCAGGATGTTTTCCTTCGCCGCTGCCGATGCCATGCCGGGCAGCGACTCGTACATGAATTCGACACCGGGCGACAGCACCAGCCGGTCATAGGCGAGGTCGCCGCCGCGTGCCAGCCTGATCATGCGCTTTTCGGCGTCAACCGCAGTTACTTCGTCCTGCACCACGGTGATGCCGTACTTCGCCAGACCTTCGTAGCCGACTGTGATGTCCGACAACTGCTTTTCGCCCGCCAGCACCAGATTGGAGATCGGGCAGGACACGAACGCCGCGTTGCGCTCGACCAGCGTTACGCGAATGCCACCTTCACTCCACATCGAAATGTACTTCGCGGCGGTCGCCCCGCCGTAGCCTCCACCGACCACGACGACATGGCCCTTGGCGCCCTTCCCGGCGCCGGCACAGCCATACAGTGCCGCCATGGCCGAAAGGCCCAGCGTGCCCTTGATGAATCCACGACGTGCGGCGGTCATTTGGCACCTCCCACCGGTGTGCGCGACGCGAAGTAGTCCGCAATGAGGTCAAGCTGGCTGTCGGTATAGCCCTTGGACAACTGATGCATGATCGTCGCCGGTTTGGCGCCGCTGCGGAATTCGTTGATCAGGCCGAGCATCTTGGCTTTCGACATGCCCGCAAGTCCCGGAATGCCGCCGGCGCTGTTGCCGTCGGTGCCGTGGCAATTGGCGCAAGTGGCTGCAAGATTGCGTCCGAGGTTCGGATCCGCGGCCTGTGCACAGGCCATTGAGAGGCCAAGCCACAGCAGCGCCGTGCCCGCCAGTTTCTTTTTCAAAATGTTCTCCTCCGTGGAATCTTTGTGTTAATCCGGGCACGCCTGTTCCACATCTGCCGTGAAGAACCTTGCGAGCTAACGACACGCTAGACAAAAACGCGTCGCGTCTCAAGTAGAAAAAATAATAAATTTATTCTTGACCATATGCGCAATTGCGCATATGTTTGATTTCAACAAGGACAAGACGAGGAGCAGCTGTGGATTACGATCCCGAGCTGGACAAGGTTTTTGAGTCGGTGGCCGATTACTTCGGACTGCTGGCCGAACCCGCAAGACTGAAGATCCTGCACTGCCTGTGCGATGGCGAACGTTCGGTTGCCGACGTCGTGGATCAGTCCGGTCTGAGCCAGACCAACACCTCCCGTCACCTCAACATGTTGTACCGCGCCGGCATCGTCGGCCGGCGCAAGGACGGCGCCATGGTGTTCTACAAGCTCATCGACCCGAATTTTCCGTCGATCTGCCGCACCGTCTGCATCCAGATTGCCTCCGGCAACTCGCTGAACATGCCGCACCGACCCAGCAAGGCATCGCTGAAGAAGGTGGGCAAGTCGCTCGAACTCGCGTCCGAACAGGAGTAAGCATGTCCCAGATCACCCCACGCCCCGGACGCATACAGCGCGCACCGGAAGGCTTTCTGTCGCCGGAGCAGATACGTGAAGTGTCTGCCGGGCGTCGCGACTTCCTGCGCACGGCCTTCGCCAGCGCCAGTATGGCCTTGGCCGGGACGTCCGTCGCACGGGCCGCCGATGGAGACCCAGCCATTCTGACGCTGCCCGAACACAGCACGACACTCGGTCGTCCGGTCGCCGAACGCCCGTACGGCGCGCCGTCACAGTTCGAGGCCGGCTTGCGCCGCCGCGAAAGCCCCGGACTGACCCGCGTGGCCGGCTCGTCGGTCTCGTTTTCGCCGCTGCAGGGCCTGTTCGGCATCATCACGCCGTCCGGCCTGCATTTCGAACGCCACCACCAGGGCTGGCACGATATCGACCCGGCGCGTCACCGGCTGATGATCAACGGCCTGGTGAAGGAAGCCCGCGTCTACACGATGGACGACCTGATGCGCCTGCCGTCGGTGTCGCGCATCCACTTCATCGAATGTGGCGCCAATACCGGCATGGAATGGGGCAATGTGGCAGTGCCGACGGTGCAGTACTCCCACGGAATGCTGTCCTGTTCGGAGTTCACCGGCGTACCGCTGTCCGTGCTGCTCGACGATTGTGGCATCGATCGCAAGCGCGCGAAGTTCGTGCTGGCCGAAGGGGCTGACGGGTCGAGCATGACCCGCACGGTATCCCTCGACCGCGCGCTGGACGACGTACTGGTGGCCTGGGGCCAGAACGGCGAAATGCTGCGCCCCGAGAACGGCTATCCGCTGCGTCTTGTGGTACCCGGCGTCCAGGGCGTGTCGTGGGTCAAGTGGCTGCGCCGCATCGAAGTCGGCGATCAGCCGTGGGCGACCAAGGACGAGGCGGTGCACTACATCGACCTGATGCCCGACGGCACGCACCGCCAATACACCTCGCTCCAGGAGTGCAAATCGGTCATCACGACGCCGTCGGGCGGCCAGACGCTGCTCGACAAGGGCTTCCACAACATCACCGGCCTCGCCTGGTCGGGCCGCGGCAAGGTGAAGCGGGTCGATGTATCGGTCGATGGCGGCCGTAACTGGCGCACCGCGCGGCTTGAAACGCCGGTGCTGTCGAAGGCGCTGACCCGCTTCAACATCGACTGGGTGTGGGATGGCAGCCCTGCGATCCTGCAGTCGCGCGCGATCGACGAGACCGGTTATGTGCAACCGACCTACGCGCAGTTGCGCGCGGTGCGCGGCACGCGGTCGATTTATCACAACAACGCCATCCAGTCCTGGAAACTGGCAGACAGCGGAGACGTGAGCAATGTCCAGGTTTTCTGAACTTCTCCTCGCGGGCTGCCTGATTGCGGCCGCGGCTGGCGCCTCGGCGAACAGCAGCTTTCCGGGTGTCGGCCGTGCGGCCACCCCGTCCGAAGTCAAGGCATGGGACATCGATGTGCGTCCCGACTTCAAGGGCCTGCCACCTGGCAAGGGCTCGGTGGATCAGGGCATCGAACTGTGGGAGGCAAAATGTACGGCCTGTCATGGCAGTTTCGGTGAAAGCAACGAGGTATTCACCCCGCTGGTCGGCGGCACGACGAAGGAAGACATTGAAACCGGCCGCGTCGGCGCCTACATCCGGCATGACGCCCCGCAGCGCAGCACACTGATGAAGGTACCGACGCTGTCGACGCTGTGGGACTACATCAACCGCGCCATGCCGTGGAATGCACCGAAGTCGCTGAGCCCGGACGAGGTATACGCCGTGCTCGCCTACCTGCTTCATCTGGGTGAAATCGTGCCGGCAGACTTCACGCTGTCGGACAAGAACATCGCCGAAGTGCAGAAGCGCATGCCGAACCGCAACGGCATGACGACAAAACATGGCATGTGGGACATCAAGGGCAAGCCTGACGTGAAGAACGTGGCCTGCATGAAGAACTGCAAGACGCAGATCACGATGGGGTCCAGCCTGCCGGACTACGCCCGCGATGCACACGGCAATCTTGCCGATCAGAACCGGGTGATCGGCGCAGTACGCGGGCAGCAGACCACCGAGGGTGCCGGCGGCGGGGCGGCGGCGCCCGCACCGCATCCTGCAATGGAATTGATGAAGAAGAGCGGTTGCAGTGGTTGTCACGGCATCGCCAGCAAGATACTCGGGCCGTCCTTCCGCGACATCGCGAAGCGTTACAAGGACGACAAGGGGGCAGAATCGCAGCTCATCGGCCGTGTCAAGGCAGGTGGCAGCGGCACGTGGGGCGATGTGGCAATGCCGCCCCAGGCGCATGTCAGCGACGCGGACACGGCTGCGTTGATCAAATGGATATTGTCGGGCTCGCCCGAAAACTGAGGAGGAAACGGATGAACACGCAGCGAAGGGAAGTCCTGAAGAGCGGCAGCGCAGCCGGATTGTTCGGTCTGCTGGTGGCCGCCGGCCTGATCACGACCCAACAGGCGCAGGCTGCCGGATGGGACAAGCCGGCGTTCGAAGCCAAGGCGATGGACGAAGCGCTCAAGGCGCTGGGTGCCGGCAAGCCCGCCGATTCGAAGGACGTGCAGATCAGCGGCCCCGACATCGCCGAAAACGGTGCGGTGGTGCCGGTCGGCGTCAAGAGCGCGCTCGCCGACACCGAATTCATCGCCATCCTGATCGAGAAGAATCCGAGCATGCTGGCTGCCAGCTTCACGCTGCCCGCCGGCACGATGGCCGACGTGAGCACCCGCGTGAAGATGGGCCAGACCTCGAACGTGTTCGCACTGGTCAAGGCAGGCGGCAGCTTCTACATGGTGTCCAAGGAAATCAAGGTGACGCTGGGCGGTTGCGGCGGCTGATACCGGTCGGCAATTCGTTCACATCCCACGCACAACCCAAGGAGCAAGACATGGCAGGTCCGATGCGCATCCGCGCCGCCAGCAATGGCAATGAAACCGAAGTGAAGATCCTGATGAGCCACGACATGGAAACCGGTCAGCGCAAGGACGCGTCCGGCGCCCTGGTGCCGGCCCATCACATCACCGAACTGACAGCCACCCACAACGGCCGCGTCGTGCTGGCCGCCCAGTTCGGCCCGGCGGTATCGAAGAACCCGTATCTGCAATTCAAGTTCGCCGGCGGCGCCAAGGGCGACAAGGTCAACGTGAGCTGGGTGGACAACAAGGGTGACAAGCGCACCGACGAAGTCGTCGTGGCCTGAAACCCGCGCTTCGTTGCACCGAGGATCGACCCGAAGCAGGCCGGTCCCGTCATCAGCCAGGTCATCCCGTCAAGGACTGGAGGAAGAGATCATGAAGAACAGCACATACGCTGCCTGCGTTGCCGCGTCCGCGCTCATGTTTGCCACGCCGGTGCTGGCAGACGCCACCGCCGAGGGCATTGCCAAGTATCGCGAGGCGCTGGCCGAGGGCAATCCGGCCGAATTGTGGGAAATGCGCGGCGAGGAGTTGTGGAAGGAAGCACGCGGCCCGAAGAAGGCCACACTCGAAAAGTGTGACCTCGGCCAGGGGCCGGGGGTCGTCAAGGGTGCATTCGTCACGCTGCCGCGCCATTTCGCCGATACCGGCCGCGTGCAGGATCTGGAGTCCCGCCTGCTGACCTGCATGGAAACGCTGCAGGGCATTCCGGCCGACGAGGTGGCCAAGACTCCGTTCGGCAAGGGTGAGCAGAAAAACATCGAAGCGCTGGTCGCGTGGATATCGGCCGAATCGCGCGGCATGAAGTTCAACCTGCCGATGGCGCATCCGGAAGAGAAGCGCATGTACGAAATCGGCAAGCGCGCCTTCAACTACCGCGGCGGCACGCATGACTTCGGCTGCGTCACCTGCCACGGCGAGGATGGCAAGCGCATCCGCCTGCAGGACCTGCCCAACCTGACCAAGGGCCCGGACGCCGCGCGCGGCTTCGGATCATGGCCGGCCTACCGCGTGTCGTCGGGCGAGCTGTGGAGCATGCAGCGCCGACTCAACGACTGCTTCCGCCAGCAGCGTTTCCCGTACCCCATGTACGGCTCGGACGTGACCGTCGCCCTGTCGAGCTACCTGGGCGTGACCGCCAACGGCACGGTCGAAAGCATCGCCCCGGCCATCAAGCGTTAAGGAGAGCACGATGAACATCCGCATCCGTCAGGGCGCTGTCGCGCTTGCCGTGCTGGCCACCGTCGCGGGCTGCGCCGGCACCGGCGCATCTAAAGTCACCTCGGCCGATTACGACAAGGATGCCGCGGCGGTCATGGCCGCATCCTTCCGCGAACAGGGCATCGTCAAGACCGATCGCCTGACGCAGGACGAAGTCATGGTCGCCTGCTCGAAATTCGGGCACAGCCTCGACGACGACCTGCGTGAACGATTCCAGGCAGCGGCACTCGCCGAGGTGAAGTGGCCATCCGACGGCAAGTACATCGGCGACTGGAAGGAAGGCGAAAAGATCGCACAGAGCGGTCGCGGCCTGACCTGGACCGACAAGGCCGGCGAAGCCAACGGCGGCAATTGCTACAACTGCCATCGCATCACGAAGAAGGAAATTTCTTACGGCACCATCGGCCCCAGCCTGTACCAGTACGGCAAGGTGCACGGCAACACGGAAACCACGCAGAAGTATGTGTGGGCCAAGATCTGGAATCCGAACGCCTACAGCGCCTGCACCAACATGCCCCGCTTCGGCACGCACGGCATCCTCGACGAAAAGCAGATCCGCCACATCGTGGCCCTGTTGCTCGATCCGAAATCGCCGGTCAACGCGGAGTGATGGCGCGATGAGCATGAACCGCCGCGAGTTCCTGCAGATACTGGCGGCCGCCAGTGCCGGCGGCATGGCCCTGCATGGCAACTTCGCCCAGGCTGCGAGCGCGGCCGGGCAGATGTACGAACTGCCGCGCTTCGGCAACGTGAGCCTGCTGCATTTCACCGACTGCCACGCGCAGCTGATGCCCATCCACTTCCGCGAGCCGGACGTGAATCTGGGCATCGGCGACATGCTGGGCCGGCCTCCGCATCTGGTCGGCGAAAAGCTGCTGAAGCAGTTCGGCATCGCGCCGGGCAGTGCGCAGGCACACGCCTTCACCTACCTCGACTTTTCGCAGGCGGCGAAAACCTACGGCAAGATCGGCGGCTTCGCCCACCTCGCCACGCTGGTCAAGCGCATGAAGGCGAGTCGGCCGGGCGCGCTGCTGCTCGACGGCGGCGACACCTGGCAGGGTTCCGGCCTGTCGCTGTGGACCCGGGGGCAGGACATGGTCGACGCCTGCAAGCTGCTCGGCGTCGATGTCATGACCGGTCACTGGGAATTCACCTACGGTGCGGAGCGGGTGAAGCAGATCGTCGATGGCGACTTCGCCGGCAAGATCGACTTTGTCGCACAGAACGTGAAAACCACCGACTTCGGCGACCCGGTGTTCCCGCCCTTCGTCATCAAGCCGATCAACGGCGTGCCGGTGGCCATCATCGGCCAGGCTTTCCCGTATACGCCGATCGCCAATCCGCGCTACTTCACGCCGGACTGGAGTTTCGGCATCAACGATGAAAGCCTGCAGGAACACGTCGATGCCGCGCGCGCCAAGGGCGCGCAGGTGGTGGTCGTGCTGTCGCACAACGGCATGGATGTCGACATCAAGATGGCCTCCAGGGTGCGCGGCGTCGATGCCATCCTCGGCGGACACACGCACGACGGCGTGCCGGCCCCGGTCATCGTGAAGAACGGCGGCGGCCAGACCCTGGTCACCAACGCAGGCTCGAACGGCAAGTTCCTCGGCGTGCTCGATTTCGACGTCAAGGGCGGCAAGGTGTCGGACTTCCGCTATCACCTGCTGCCGGTGTTTTCCAACCTGATCCAGCCGGACGCCGACATGGCCTCGCTGATCGCGAAGATGCGTGCACCGCACGAAGCGAAGCTGAATGAAAAGCTCGCGGTGACCGAAGGCCTGCTGTATCGCCGCGGCAATTTCAACGGCAGCTTCGATCAGCTCATCCTCGACGGCCTGATGAAGATGAAGGACGCCGAGATCGCGTTCTCGCCCGGTTTCCGCTGGGGTACCAGCCTGTTGCCGGGCGACACCATCACGATGGAAAACCTGCTCGACCAGACCGCCATCACCTATCCCTACACGACGCTGACGCCGATGACCGGCGAATTCATCAAGACGGTGCTCGAGGACGTCTGCGACAACCTGTTCAATCCCGACCCCTACTATCAGCAGGGCGGCGACATGGTGCGCGTCGGCGGGCTGCAGTATCGCTGCGACCCGACAGCCCGGATGGGCAGCCGCATCACTGCGATGTCGCTCGGCGGCAAGCCGATCGAGGCGTCGAAAACCTATCGCGTCGCGGGCTGGGCGCCGGTGTCCGAAGAAGCGAAGAACGCCGGCGGCGAACCGATCTGGGATCTGATGGCGCGCTATCTGCGTGACGTGAAAACCGTCAAGCCGGTCAAGCTGAACCTGCCCGAACTGCAGGGTGTGGCCGGCAACCCGGGCATGGCCTGACATGCCGCTTTTGCGTCGTCCGTCGATGCGGACACTTCTCGCGACATGCGCTGCCCTCCTTGCGCAATGGGCGATGGCGGGCGACGCACCGCTTGTTCATCCGCCGCTCAAGCCGATCCAGGTCAGTGCCCACAGCTGGTACGTGCAGGGTGAAGCCGGCCCGGCCAGTCTGGCCAATGCGGGCTACAACTCCAACGCCGGCTTCGTCGTCACCGGCGACGGCGTGGTCGTGATCGACGCGCTCGGCACCCCCGTACTGGGTGAGGCGCTGATCGCCGCCATCCGCCGCGTGACCGACCAGCCGATCCGCCGCGTACTGATCACCCATTACCACGCCGACCACTTCTATGGGCTGCAGGCATTCAAGGCCGTGGGTGCCGAAGTGTGGGCGCACCGCAGCGGTCGCGAATACATCGAAGGCGAGGAAGGCCGTGCCCGGCTGGAACAGCGGCGGCGCGATCTCGATCCGTGGGTCGACGGCAAGACCCGACTGATCGCCGCCGACCTCTGGCTGGAGGGCGACACCAGCTTCCGCATGGGCGAAATCAATTTCGAAATGATCCACATGGGCCCGGCGCACGCACCGGACGACATGGTGGTCGTGGTGCGCGAGGACGGCGTGATCTACTCCGGCGACATCCTGTTCATCGGCCGCATCCCCTTTGTCGGTGACGCCGACAGCAAGCGCTGGCTGAGCACGATGGACCGGCTGCTTGCGCTCAGGCCCGGCACGCTGGTTACCGGCCACGGTCCGGCCTCGACCGACCCGGCGCGCGACCTCGGCCTGACGCGTGACTACCTGACCTATCTGCGCACCGAAATGGGTCGCGCGGTGAGCGACTTCATGCCCTTCGACGAAGCCTATGCACGCACCGACTGGCGCCGCTGGGAAAAGATGCCGGCGTTCGACGCCGCCAATCGCGTCAACGCCTACGGCACCTACCTGCGCATGGAGCAGGAGGCGCTCGACAAATGACCGCCCGCGCGCTTGTCGCCCTGTGGGCACTGTTGCTCAGTCCGGTGCTGTTCGCCGCACCGGCGCGTACCGCAGGGCCGGCCCTGCCGACGATGACCAACGCGGTGAAGGACGTGCGCGACGCCGCCAACCCGGGCGTCGTGGTGGTCGTGCTGTTTTCGCTGCCTGGCTGCCACTACTGCGAAGAGGTCCGCAGTCACTATCTGGCGCCGCTGGCACGCGATGCCGCACAGCGCGGCCGGCTGGTGATCCGCGAAGTCGATCTGAACAGCGCACGCAAACTGACCGATTTCGACGGCAGCCCGACGACGCAGGCCGCGTTCGCGAAACGCATGAAGGTGCAGTTCGCGCCGACCGTGCTGTTTCTCGATGCCCACGGTCGACAGGTCGCCTCACCACTGGTCGGCGCCGGCAAGGCCGACTTCTACGGCGGCTATCTCGATGACGCCATCGCGGCCGGCGTCAAGGCGGCCGCGCGATGAACGACGGCACGAAGCACCACTGGGAAGACGTCTATGCCCACAAGGCGCCGGACAGCGTGAGCTGGTTCCAGCCGCACGCGCAGCATTCGCTCGACCTGATCACGCGTGCCGGGCTGGGTCGCGAGGGCGGCATCATCGATGTCGGCGGCGGCGCCTCGACGCTGGTCGACGATCTGCTGGCGCGCGGCCATACCGACCTCAGCGTGCTCGACCTGTCGGCCGCTGCGTTGCAAGCGGCGCAGGCTCGGCTGGGCGACGCGGCGGCCGGGGTGACGTGGATCGAGGCCGACATCACCACAGTCGAACTGCCACCGCGGCGCTTCGAGCTGTGGCACGACCGCGCGGTATTCCACTTCCTGACCGACCCGGCCCAGCGGGATGCCTACGTGGCGACCGTGCTGCGGGCGGTAAAGCCGGGCGGCCACGTCATCGTAGCGGCCTTCGCGGAGGACGGCCCGGAGCGCTGCAGCGGTCTGCCGGTGATGCGTTACGGCGCAAACGCACTGCACGCGCAATTCGGGGCACGGTTCGAACTGCTGGAGCACAGCCGCGAAGCCCATCACACGCCAACCGGCGTGGTGCAGCAGTTCGTGTATTGCTTCTGCCGCCGGTCGGCGAGTTGAACGTGACAGGCGGACGCGCCCGCCTGGCGAACCTGCTGAATGCGCCTTATCTGAACTTGTAGTAACGCTGGTTCAGATAGGCCGCAACGTGCGCCTCGTCGTCCGGGAACCAGCCGGTATTGAGCTGCGAATTGCACACGCTGACCTGGGTCGCAAGCTGGGCCAGCGAATTCACCCGCCGGTCCTTGCGCAGATAGATCTGCGAGCCGTCGCCACCCAGCTTGTCCATGTGGCAGTTCTCGCACTGCGCCTCGACCACCAGTTCGCCGCCCTTTGCCGGATCGGCAGCCTGAACGGCCGCAACAGAGACACAACAGGATGCAGCGAGCAGCAGTGCGTTCGGCTTCATGACGGCGTGCCTCCGGGTTCGTCTGGCGATCAGGTGTTCTGCACCACGATGCTGGGGAATTTGGCGCTCATGTCCTTGCCCTTGTCGGCGATCTTCACCGCCACCTTGCGCGCGATGTCGCGATAGATCTCGGCGACACGGCCGTCCGGGTCGGACACCACGGTCGGCTTGCCTGAATCGGCCTGTTCGCGGATCTGCATCGCCAGCGGCAGCGAGCCCAGCACGTCGAGTCCGTAGTCGGCCGCCATGCGCGCACCGCCGCCCTCGCCGAAGATGTGCTCTTCGTGGCCGCACTTCGAACAGGTGTGGATGCTCATGTTTTCCACGATGCCGAGGATGGGGATGCCCACCTTCTCGAACATCTTCAATCCCTTGCGTGCGTCCAGCAGCGCGATGTCCTGCGGCGTCGTGATGATGACCGCACCGGTCACCGGCACCTTCTGCGCCAGCGTGAGCTGGATGTCGCCGGTACCCGGCGGCATGTCGATCACCAGGTAATCGACGTCTTCCCAGCGCGTTTCGGTCAGCAACTGTTCCAGCGCGGAGGTCACCATCGGGCCGCGCCACACCATCGGCGTTTCGACGTCGATCAGGAAGCCGATCGACATCGCCTGGATGCCGTAGGCCATCATGGGAGACAGCGACTTGCCGTCCGGGGACTCCGGACGGCCGGTGATGCCCAGCATCTGCGGCTGCGACGGACCGTAGATGTCGGCGTCGAGCAGACCGACGGTCGCCCCCTCGGCGGCCAGCGCCAGCGCAAGATTCACCGCGGTGGTGCTCTTGCCGACGCCGCCCTTGCCGGACGCCACGGCGATGATGTTCTTCACGCCGGGCAGCAGCTTCACGCCGCGTTGCACCGTGTGCGACACGATCTTCTGCGTCATGCTGACGCTGACGTTGCCGACGCCCGGAATGGCGCGCAGCACGGCGATGGCCATCCGGCGCAGGTGATCCATCTGGCTCTTCGCCGGGTAGCCCAGTTCGATGTCGACCGACACGTCTGTGCCATCGATGCGGATGTTCCGCGCGCTGCGCGTGGCAATCAAATCCTTGCCGGTATTGGGATCGATCAGTTCCTTGAGCGCACTCTGGACCTGGGCTTCGCTGATGGACATATGAACTCCGGACGGCGGCGTGCCCGCCAGGCCGCGTCATGCGGCGCCGCTGCAGGCAATACCTGATTGATTTACTCCAGTTTAACCGATCATCGCGGTCCGTATCCCGGAAGCCCGCGCGCGGGCAGTAGAATTGCGGGCTTTCCTGCTCTGGCCACCCCCTCGCCGACCGCCATGTCCCGCCGCCGCCTGCTCGTCACCAGCGCCCTGCCCTACGCCAATGGCGCCATCCACCTCGGCCACCTGGTCGAATACATCCAGACCGACATCTGGGTGCGCTTCCAGCGCATGCGCGGCCACGAGGTGCATTACGTCGGCGCCGACGACCAGCACGGCACGCCCATCATGCTGCGCGCCGAAAAGGAAGGCATCACGCCGCGCCAGCTGGTCGAGCGCGTGCTGCACGAACATGCGCGCGACTTCTTCGGCGGCCTCGACGTGCAGGCCGCGTGGAAGAAGGGCGCGGGCGATCTGGGCGGTTTCCTGGTCAGTTTCGACAACTACCACCAGACCGATTCCGACGAGAACCGCGCCTTCTGCGAAGACATCTACGGCAAGCTGAAGGTTGGCGACCTGATCGCGCAGCGCTCGGTCGAGCAGTTCTACGACCCGGTGAAGGAAATGTTCCTGCCCGATCGCTTCATCAAGGGCGAGTGCCCGAAGTGCGGCGCGAAGGACCAGTACGGCGACTCGTGCGAAGTGTGCGGTGCCACCTATGCGCCGACCGAACTGAAGAACGCGTATTCGGTGGTGTCCGGTGCCGCGCCCGAGCGGCGCGCCAGCGAACACCATTTCTTCCGCCTGTCGGCACCGCAGTGCGAACAGTTCCTGCGCGATTTCACGCAGGGCTCGAACCGGCTGCAGCCGGAAGCCGCCAACAAGATGAAGGAATGGCTGGGCGAGCCGGGCGACAACCGCCTGTCCGACTGGGACATTTCGCGCGATGCGCCCTACTTCGGCTTCCGCATCCCGGGCACCGACAACAAGTTCTTCTACGTCTGGCTCGACGCGCCGGTCGGCTACTTCGGCAGCTTCCGCAACTACGTGGCGAAGCAGAAGGCGCTGGGCCATGACATCGGCGAAGCGGACTTTCTCGACGCAGCGGGCGCGAAGGCGGCCGGCACCGAGATGATTCACTTCATCGGCAAGGACATCCTGTACTTCCACGCCCTGTTCTGGCCCGCCATGCTCGAACACTCGGGCTACCGCACGCCGACGCAGATCAACGCGCACGGCTTCCTGACGGTGAATGGCGAAAAGATGAGCAAGAGCCGCGGCACCTTCATCACCGCGCAGAGCTATCTCGACCTCGGCCTGAACCCGGAATGGCTGCGCTATTACTACGCCGCCAAACTGAATGGCTCGATGGAAGACATCGACCTGAACCTCGACGACTTCGTCGCGCGGGTGAATTCGGATCTGGTGGGGAAGTACATCAACATCGCGAGCCGCTGCGCGGGCTTCATCACGAAGCGGTTTGCGGGCAAGTTGTCGGCGCCGACCGTGCCATTTCACTGGCACGAGGTGTCGATCCGTGACGCCTACGAATCGCGCGACTATGCGCGCGCGCTGCGCGAGGTCATGGCCTGTGCCGACCAGGCCAACGTGTTCGTCAATGACCATGCACCCTGGGTGCTGGCCAAGCAGGACGGTCAGGACGAGAAGCTGCAGTCCGTCTGCAGCACCGCGCTGGAACTGTTCCGCCAGCTCACCGTGCTGCTCAAGCCGGTGCTGCCGCACCTGGCTGCCGAGGTCGAGCGCTTCCTCAACATCGCGCCGCTCGTCTGGGACGATTTTGGCAGCACGCTGGCCTCCGGCCATACCATCAATGAATACAGGCATCTGATGACCCGCATCGACCCCAAACAGGTCATCGCACTGGTCGACGCCAACAAGGAAACCCTCGTGAGCACGCAAGCCCCCGCACCCGCTGCCGAACCGGTGAAAAAGCCCGAAACGGCGGCCGCCGCATCGGTTGCCACGGCGTCGCACATTTCGATCGACGACTTCTCGAAGGTCGAACTGCGCATCGCGAAAATCGTCGCCGCCGAACATGTCGAGGGCGCGGACAAGCTGCTGCGCCTGCAGCTGGACATCGGCGAAGCCGCGCCGCGTCAGGTGTTCGCCGGCATCAAGTCGGCCTACGACCCGGCGCTGCTGGTCGGGCGGCTGACCGTCATGGTGGCCAATCTCGCGCCGCGCAAGATGAAGTTCGGCATGAGCGAGGGCATGGTGCTGGCGGCGTCCGATGACACCGGTGAAGTGCCGGGTCTGTTCATCCTGTCGCCGGACAGCGGTGCGGCGCCGGGCATGCGCGTCAAATAGGCGTGAACGACAGCGAGATCGAGGCGCTGCACTTCGCCATCCGCGGGCGGGTGCAGGGCGTGGGTTTCCGCTACGCCATGATCAACGAGGCGCGCCGGCTCGGCGTGACCGGCTGGGTGCGCAACCGGCGCGACGGGTCGGTCGAGGCCTTCGCCTGCGGTGTGCCGGCGGCCCTTGATGCATTGGTTGCCTGGGCCGAACGCGGGCCGGCCGGGGCGCGTGTCGATGAATGTCTGATTGCGCCGATTGCTGCCGACAGTGCACTGCACGACTTCTCGCAACGCCCGACCGTCGGCGATCCGCTGTCGAAAACCGACTGAAGACCCGGTTATTTGGTGCACTGCCGCCATGGCAGTGCGTCAAGACATTCCCCACACACAGGTCTAGTCTCTTCAACAGGCGCGCACATGGACGCAACCCACTTCTGTGGAGGAGACAATCATGCTGCCAATGGAGGAAGCGTGTTTTAGCGCCGTGTTGCGCGCCTGCCAGGATCACGCCGACGCATTGCTTGCGCGCGGCGACCCGCCGCGCCCCACCGCGCTGATGGCGCACATCGAGCACGGCTGCATCCGCAGCGCGGCGCTTGCCCACATGGACTTGCTCGACGAGTTCGCCGTGACCCGCTTCGTGCAGGAAACGGTCGCTCACCCCGACATCGATGTGATCGGCCTGAGCTGCCTGATGCGGCTGGCCGAATTCGACGACGATGAACCCGATCAGCCGCCGGTCACGCGCGACGTCGTGGTGATCTATCTGGTGTCGAAGGAGCGCGAAACCTGGGTTGCCAATGACATCGATCTGGAAACCGGCTGCCTGATGCGCGGCGAACTCGACCTGACACGCGGCAGCCACACCTTCCTGGTCGATCCGATGCGGCTGCACTGATCAGCCGGCATCGTCCTCGCGCGACGCGCGGGTGTCCTGGCCCGATGGCAGTTCGGTCGGCACCGGCTTGAGCGCATACGGCTCCACCAGCTTCCAGATGTGCGCCGGCACCATGCTCTTGAGCCGCTGAGGCATTTCCCGCCGCAGGTGGATGACGGTTTCGACTGCCTTCATTTCGACCCGGGCACGCGCGAATTCCAGTCCCTTCGGACCGACACGCGGCATCAGCCAGCCCACGACCGGGCGCAGCCACTGCGGCATCCTGCGCAGCGGCAGACCACCGGCGGCGCGCTCCACGTTGGCGAGGAAGCCCTTGACCGGTCCCTGCCGCTTGCCCGCACTGCCCGGCGCACGCGTCACCACCTCGTCGCCCAGCAGCGCAAGCAGTTCTTCGCCGCGTTCGTTGCGCACCAGCAACCACTGTTCGCCCTCGCCGCCCATGTAGCCGACCGTGATGTCGGCCAGCACATTCGTGTAATCGACACAGGTGCGACAGGTCAGCGGAAAGAAGTCGTTCGGCAGCTGCGACAGCGGCAGCATCAGGAACGGAATCGCGCGCTTCGTGCCGTCGCGATAGCGCAGTTCGACGTGATAGTCGGCGCGGAACTCCAGATAGGTGATGTCGTCGGCCGCAACATCGGTTTCACGCGCCAGCAGTTCGAGGAACTCGTGGAAGCGCTCGGTGGTGGTGTTGTCCGAGCAGGGTGTGCCGATGACATACAGCCTGTCGAAACCCAGTTCGGCTTCGAGTGCGCGCAGCGCATAGACCTGACACGGAATGCCGATCACCGCGAGGCGCCGATAGCCCTGCGCGCGGGCCGGTTCGAGCAGCGCGAGCAGCGGCGCATAGCCCATGCGCATGCCGCGGCACTGCGCCATGCCTTCGGCGCGGGTGACCAGCACCGGCACCGGGCGCCAGCGATCATCCGGGTCAGGCGCCATGGTCAGCACGGCATCGACCGCGCCGGTTTCCAGCAACCGTTCGGCGATGCGAGTGGTGATGCCGGTCCACTGGGCGTCTGCCCTTGCCGGCTTGAGTGACGCACGCAGCATGCGGCGATGCGGCCCGAAATGCATTTCGTCCGGTCGCAGCGGATCACGCGCCCGGCCGTGCACGCGGGTTTCGAGATCGGGGTAGTCCGGCTTGATGAACTGGCAGGCACGCCCGCAACGCTTGTCGTCGCTGCTGCGGGAAATACCGCAATCGGTGCACAGATCGCGATTGGCCGCCGGGCCAACCATCGGTCGCCATACGGCGGGCGACGCAGGCGCGTCGGATGAAGGGGTGGCAGCCGCAAGGGCAGCGTTCAGCTCGGGAGGGCTCGGGCGGTTCATGCGCCCGGAGCGTACCAGAGCCGCGGCGGCTAGAACCCGATCTTCTTCTGCCGTGTCGCGCGGCCGGCGTCCAGATCGGCCGGCAGCAGGTGGTCGCGCCGTTCCAGCGTGGCGTTGCCGAAGGCGGCCATCAGCACCTTGCGCATGTCGCGTGGCGGCACACGGGCCAGACCGTCGATCACATCTTCCGGCGCATCCTCGTCGAAGCCCCAGTGATGGGCGGCGAGAATCTCGCCGTACAGCGTGCGCGCAATCGCACAGGCCTGATCGTGATCCGGGCGCGGCACGGTATAAACATTCATGCGGCTCAGTATGGGTTCGGGAATCGAGCGCTCGTCATTCGCCGTGGACACCCACATGATGTGGCTGGCATCCATGTCGACTTCGATGAATTCGTCCTTGAACTGACGCGCAGTGTCCTGCTCCAGCAGGCCGTACAGCGCACCCATCGGGTCATAGCGCGGGTCGCCACCCGCCTTGTCGACCTCGTCGAGCACCAACAGCGGATTGGCGTAGTCGCCGGACACCAGCGCCTGTGCGACCTTGCCCGGCCGCGCGTGCGACCACTGCGACGAGGTGCCGCTCAGGATCCAGCCAGCGGTCAGCGACGACATCGACACGAACTCGAAGCCTGTACCGAGCACATGGGCGAGTTGCTTTGCGAAATGGGTCTTGCCGATGCCCGGCTCGCCGAGCAGCAGGATGGGCGTGAAATGCATCGGCTCGTTGCCGGCGACCGCCAGCGCAAGGTAGCGTTTGAGGTCGTCCAGCACGGGTGCGAAATTCGGACAGCGGGCGTACAGCGGATCAAGCCCGTCGAACGACGAAGGCTTGACGACATAGCGCACGCCACCCAGTTGTTTCATCTTTTCGTAGTACGCCACCAGCGACTCGTTGCGTGATGTGGCACCCGATTCCATCGCCCGGTCGACCGCGCCAACGCTGTAGATTTCGCGGCATTCGGCCAATGGAATCTGAAACTCAGCCCCTTGCATCTCAGCCCCTCGCATGATTCGTCTCCCGATGTTGCTGCACCCACCTGAAGGTCTAACGTCGCGCGCTCCGGGAAGTTGAGTCAGGTCCGCAGGCGCACGGTTGCTGCGACATCCGATGCATCAACCGTGCCACTACTGCGGTGTCGGAACGATCAGCCGGGCGAGCGCGGCGAAGCGACTCGGTTGACCGAGTATCAGTTTCGCCAGTTCGTCCAGCCACTCGGTCCCGTTGTCTTCCGAGGGCGGCTGGTAATCGACGATGCCGAAACGTTCGACATTCTGCAAGGTCAGGCGCAACGTCAGCCGCGTGTAATCGGCGTTCAGTTCGACCCGGCCGCGCACTTCGGGCGCGATATCGAACACCTGGGCGCGCAGGCGGTTCTGTTCGTCGCGCGAGGCCTGTTCCTCAAAGCGCAGGCCGTGTTCGCGCAACGCCACGCGCAGCGCGCTGGCTGCCTGCGGCTCGCGCTCGCAGCGCATCAGGGCCTGGCCGCGCAGCAGCCAGGCCAGCGACACGCGAGCCAGCTGATCCGGCGCCTCCGGACCGCGATTGCGGGTATTGACGTCGGACGCCTGCCAGGCCAGACCGCGCAGCACGCCCAGACCGAGCAGGGGATAGTCACGCGCGATCTGCGGTTTGATCACATTGAGCTGGCCGGCAAGCTGCGTCAGGTAGTCGCGCACCAGCACAAGGCGGGCGGCGAGCGCCTGTTCCGCTTCGGTGCGTACCGCCCGCTCGCCGCGCTGCATCTGCGCATTGTGCGCACGGATGCGCTGTGCCTCGCCGGCAAGATCGGCCAGCAGCGAAGACGCCGCGGAAGCCGGCGCGCCCGGCCCTGCGCCATTCGACGCCGCGCGTCGCGCGGCAGTCGCAGCGGCCTCCGGCTCATCGTGCAGCGTCGGGAAGGCCGGCTCCGGCGCCGCCTGCTCGCGCAGTGGCTTCAGGCGGGTATGGGTGCTGCCGTTGGAGGCCACGCCTATCGATGGCGGAGCGGTACCGCGGGCCGAAAAGGCATCGATGTCGGCCGCCAGTGCTGCCAGCACGTCGTCAACCGGCAGCGCAGGTTTCTGCGACTGACCTCGACGCAGGCTTTCCGGGCCGTCCGCCACCTCCGCCACCTCCGTCACCTCGATCGCCCGCGGCGGCGGTTCAGCCGCCTTCAGCACCGTGGCAGCAGCCGGTTCGAACCGGATCCAGCGCAGCGCGTCGGCCAGCTCGGCTGCAGTCTGGAAGCGGTCGACCGGCGATTTCGCCAGCGCCTTCATCACCAGCAGGTCAAGTTCGGCCGGTACATCCGGGTCGATCGCGCTGGGCGTGGGCGTGGGAACGTGGGCGATGTTCTCCAGCACGCTGGCCAGGGTACCGGTGAGCGGCGAGCCGAAAGGCGGCCGGCCGGCCAGCATTTCGAACAGCAGCGCACCGAGCGAAAACACGTCGGAACGCGCATCCGGGGCCAGCCCCTGAACCTGTTCGGGCGAAAGATACTGCGGCATCGCCGGCAGGGCATCCGGGGCCGGGGCGGGCAATGCAAAGTCGGTCACCGACACATGGCCGGCACCGTCGACCAGCAGGTTGGACGCCTTCAGGCCGCCATGCGTGACACCGTTGGCGTGGGCGTGCGCCAGCGCGTCGGCAGTCTGCAGGCCGATGCTGCACACCCATTCAAAGGAGAGGCGCGGCAGCGCATCGAGCAGTTGCCGCAGCGAACGCGCATCCACGCGGTCCATGGCAACCCAGGGGATGCCGTCATCGGCACTGACCCCTTGTTCGATGATGCGCACGATGCAGGGATGATGCAGCTGCGACGCATGCAGCAGCCGGTCGCCGAGCGCCCGGATGTAAGCCGGCACGTCATCGGCGAGATCGGTACGGAAGATTTTCAGCGCGACCAGACGGCCGCTGCCCGCTTCGGTCGCCTCGAATACGGCGCCGCGTTCGCCGCGGCCGATTTCCCGCCCCAGCGCATAGCGCCCCACCTTGCGCGGCGCATCAGTCATGCGCAACGCCCCGTGCGTTCGGAGGTGGAGGATGCAGCCGTCGGCGGAGAACGTTAAAAAAGGTATCGCAAAGCATGTCTGCGATATTACCCAAGCTGCTGCCGCTGCACACCCTTGCGCAGCAGCCCGGGCGGGCTTTACGACAATTTATTCCTGCGAACGATAGATATCGCGCAGGAACGCGTCGGGATCGGACACGGCAGTGTGCGAGCGCGCGACCGATGGGCGGCGGCTGGCAAGCGCGGCTTCGGGCTGCGGCAGCCAGCCTGCGTCGAGCACTTCGTCGCCATAGTCCTGATGGCGGCCAAGCGACTTTCCGGTCATGAAATCAAACAGGTCCATGTCTCTCTTCCTGAACACACCTTCCACTGCCATCGGCCCGTGCCCCGGCGACTTGAGGGTTCCGATCGCCGTTGGCACACATGTTTGCGGCTTCAGTCCGCCGTCTCGTTGAACTACGCTGAAGAGGTCTGACCTCCTCCCCACCGGTGCATCTCGCTGCCATGTTCCGTTGCTGCATCCTGCTTGCTTCGCTGAGCACACTTTTCTGTACGCAACCTGCCGCCTCCGCGGATGCGGCCAGCAGCGCAAACCAGCGCCTCATCGACGCAGCGCTCGCGCGCTGGTCGGGCGGTCCGCAGGCAGGCTGGCTGTCGCGCATCCTGCCGCCGACCATGACCGCTGCTGCCTTGCCCGAAGCCGATTCACCCGCCGCGACCCTGATGGCGCGCTACTGCGTTCAGTGCCACCACCTGCCGAGCCCGGCGATGCACCACCCCGACAAGTGGCCGAAAATCGTCGACCGGATGGTGGTGCGCATGCGGGGCAGCGGGAACCGCGGCGCGCTGATGAAGGACATGATGGGCGGCGCAGCCGCGCCGGACGAGGAAGAAGTACACATGCTCATCGGCTACCTGAGACGTAATGCACAGAAGCCGATTGATGTGGCGCGCTATCCGGACCTGGACACGCGCGGGCGCAGCTTCCGCGACGCCTGCGACCAATGCCATGTACTGCCGGAACCGTCGAGCCGGCCCGCCCGGGAATGGCGTCGAGTGGTGCAGCGCATGGAGGACAACATGTCCTGGATGAACCGGATCGTGGGGTCAGCGCCGCAGCGAGGGGAACCCCAACTGCGGCGGCAGGACATCCTGGGCTATCTGGAAAGCAAGGCCGGGCGCTGACGCGGCACCCGACAGTCGCTCAGACGACGCCTGCTCCGTGTGACTGGCTGCGCGCGCTGCGGCAGGCGACCGGCACCCAGTCGAGCACGCACTGGGCCACTTTGCGCCAGTCGGCTTCCAGCATCATGCCGTGCCCCATGCCGGGAAAGATGCGCGCCTCGACATCGAGAGCGCGGGCGGTCATTTCGGTCAGCGAGGGCGGAATGATGGGGTCGCACTCGGCGCCGAGCACCAGCAGCGGCGCGCGCCGCATGCGTGACGGCTGCGGCAGGTCGAACAGTGTCATGTCCCAGATCACGCGCGCCGATTCCGGCTGCACGCGACGCGCCATCTGCTGCAGGCGCTCCATCGACACCGGCTGGGCGAACAGGGCTTCGCGCAGCACCTCGGGCGACGTACCGCCGCCGGTCAACAGGTTGTTCAGTTCGGACATCAGGTCGGGCTTGCGCAGCGCCAGACCGACCGCCGATGCCCACAGGCCCTGCGGCGGCACCGACGCCATCAGCACGGCGCCGGACACCTGTCTCACTTCCATACACTTCTGTACCACCATGCCGCCCATCGAATGACCGATCAGGATGGGGGGCACTTCCGAGGCGTCGATGAGTTCGAGCACGTCGCGCACGTAATCGTCGAGGCTCAGCAGATCGAGAAACTCGCGCCCCGGACTGCCACCATGGCCGGACAGCGACACGGCGGTCGCCTCGAAGCCGGCGTCGGCAAAGTAGGGCAGGAAATGTTCGTCCCAGCACCACGCTGCCGTGTAGGCGCCGTGGACGAACAGCAGGGGTGTTGCGTGGGTCGCCGCAGCCGGTCTTCGCGTGATGACTTCCAGCGGACCTTGGCGCTTGATCATGTTTCAGTGCTCCGATGGTTTCGAGACACTTTAACTGCAAGCAGGTATCGGGCCCGGACACGCATCATCGAAAGCATCACACCGAAGGTCACAAAGCGTCCGCACGTTCCGGCTCCGCAGCGACCTCGTCGTTGTCTGCCGAGATACCCGGATCGGCAACCGAAATGAGCGCCCAATGCGAGTCGCGGAACCATTTTTCAAGGGCTTCCACGGGAATCGGCTTGCTGATCAGGTAGCCCTGGGCCAGATCGCAGCCGAGTTCGCGCAGCCGCTCCAGCACTGCGTCGGTCTCGACGCCCTCGGCCGTCACTTTCAAACCCATGTTGTGGGCCAGTTCGATTGTCGAACGTACGATGATTTCGTCGTTCGGATTTTCGACCAGATTCATCACGAAGCTGCGGTCGATCTTCATTTCGCTCACCGGCATCTGCTTGAGGTAGGACAGCGAGGAATAGCCGGTACCGTAATCGTCGATCGACAGCATACAGCCGGTGTCGCGCAGCGCCTGCAGATTGGCCAGTGCGCGCAGCGGATCGTCGAGCACCGCACTTTCGGTGATTTCCAGCGTGATCAGACGCGATTCGCAGCCATGGCGCTGCAGCATTTCGATGAAGCTGGCCGGCAGGTCGGGGTTGAGCAGGTCGCGCGCCGATATGTTCAGCGACACATTCACCTCGATGCCGGCCCGCAGCCACAGGCCGCACTGGCGGATCGCAGCATTCATGACCCACAGCGTGATCGCCTTGATGTAGCCGGTCTGCTCGGCGAACGGGATGAAATCGAACGGCGGAATGAAGCCGCGCGTCGGATGGATCCAGCGTACCAGGGCTTCGACGTGATGCTGGCGGCCCGGCGCCAGCGCAACCTTGGGCTGGTAGTACAGCACCAGTTCATCGTGCTCGACGGCCGCCCGGAGTTCGGTCAGCAACGACAGCCGCTCGACGTTGCGTTCGTGGTGGCGCGGGTCGTAGATGGCCGCGCCGCTGTTGTGACGCTTGGCCTGATACATGGCGACGTCGGCGTGGCGCATCAGCGCCTGCACGTCGTCACCGTGCTCCGGAAACGAAGAAATGCCCATGCTGGCGCTGACGTCGACCATCTGCCCTTCAAGGCTCATCGGCTGGTCGAGCGCTTCGGCAATGCGCATCGCCACGCCGTAGGCCTTCTGCGCATCGGCGCCCGGCAGCAGCACGGCGAATTCGTCGCCGCCCAGGCGCGCCACCTGATCGCGCACATCGCGCAGCGTGTCGCGCAGCCGCTTGCCGATCTCGACCAGCAGCAGGTCGCCCAGACCGTGGCCCAGTGCATCGTTCACCATCTTGAAGCGGTCCATGTCGAGCGTCAGCACTGCCAGCGCGCCGTCGCGCGTCTTCGCGTCCCGCACACCATCGGTCAGCCGCTCGACGAAGTAGGCGCGGTTCGGCAGGCCGGTCAGCGTATCGCGGTAGGCCAGTTCGGAAATGCGCGCCTCGCGCGTCGATATGGCTTCGGTCATGTGCGAGAAGGCATCGGCCAGCTGGCCGATCTCGTCACGCCGGTCCATCACCGGCGGCACACCGTACTCGCCCTTGCCGACGCGGCGCGCGAACTGCGCCAGCCGGGCCACCGGCGAGGCAATCGATCTCCCGAGCAGTGCGCTGGCCACCAGCGCAACCAGCATGCCGGCAAGCGACAGCTGCAGCCAGTTGTCGTACAGGCGCTGCCACGGTTCAAGCGCGCGATCGAGCGACAGCTGCAGCACGACCGTGATGTGCTGCTGTGTACCCGCTTCGATGATCTTGGGCCGGCTTGCGTAGTCCGTGCCGGCGAGCGACAGCATTTCAGGCAGCGCCCCGCGCTGGCTGCGGAAGGCCGCCAGCAGCCCCGGCTGCAGCGTATCAGCGAGCGAGCTGGCTGCCAGCACCCAATCATCGCCTTCGACCCGGCTCAGGAAGCTCAGGTCGAGGCCGGACACCCGCTTGAGGTCCTGCACGAACGGTTGATCGACGATGAATGCGGTCACGACATAGGCGACCGGCAGCGGCGCGAGTACCGGCACCACCACGACCTGGTAAAGCGTGCCGTCGATGATGACCAGACCGCTGCCCGATCCGCCGTTGCGTGCGTTCTCGATCAGGCCGTTGAGCTGTGGCGCGACGCCCTGCGCCGCGTCCGGGTAGACCGCGGTGACGCTTTCGTCGAGGCCGAGCAGCATCATCAGGCTGGCTTCGATGCGCTCGCCGTGATTGCCAAGCGCCGACACGATGGTTTCGTTGTCGCGGCTGGTCAGCGCCTCACGGAAGCCGTAATCGGCGGCCAGCACGCGGGCGGCCTGGGTCAGCTGGCTGGCGCGCTGCTCGAGCAGGCGGGACAGGACCCGATCAGCCGTCTGCAGTTCGGCACGCACATCGTCGAGCGCGCTGGCGCGACCCAGCTGGCCGAACATCAGCAGACCGCCCACCTGCACCACCAGCAGCAGCAGCGCGCAACAGGCGGCAATGCGCCATTTGAGACTGTTCATTCGCATTTCGTCAGGGCTTCAGATCGACCGTCACCGGCTCGGTCATGTCGGCACTGACCCTGATCGGACGCAACGGAAGCTCCGGCATGCCGAGCCGTCGCGGATGCCAGGCCTGCAGCAGATAGTCACCGGGCGGCAGGTCGGCGAGCGTTGCCGTGCCGTCGTCACCCGACACCGCAAACCACGGCGTGTCGGTCACCATGATGTAGGCCACCATCTTGTCGTGAATGTTGCAGCCGAGCACGACAACGCCCGGCTTGTCGAACACCACCGGCCTGGCCGGTGTGCCGGCGTACAGCTTCAGTTCGAATACCTTGGACGCCGAAAAGGAATACACATGGTGGCGCACCGTATCGTTGTTCGGAAAATCAACTGCGGCGCCGGTCTGCACCACGCTGACCAAGGGCACGAAAGTCTTCCTGACCTGTTCGATGCTGGCCGGGCGAGGGGGCGGCAACGCGACCTTGCCCACCGGCAGCAGGGTCACCACGACGCTGTCGAGCGCACGTCCCGAAGCTTCACTGGTCTTGAAGGTGACGGTTGCGGCGTGCGCAGCACCCGTCAGAAGCACTGCGGAAAGGCCTGCCGCGCGCGTCATCCGTCCTGCCATGCAAGCCTGCTTCCGCACTCCCTTGACGCGCACGATCCCGCTATCCACAAACTGTCGATGCTCCAGCTAACGGCAGCAGGACGTCACCCTTTAGGGATGCCACCGCGCATCCGACGTCAGCCCGGGGTGGCGTCAGGGCGCCCGAAACAGACAAACCTGACGCCCCTGCGCGTCGCGATCGCGACCTTTGCATGAAGCGGAAAACGTCCGCTGACCGCTTGTCCGGTGGCTGTGAGCCTCGCGCATCGTGGAGATTGCTGCCTTGTGCGCCCTGCCAACCCTGCCCACAACACCGGTCAAGCGAGGTTTCCGGGTTCAATTTTCTTACGGGCAATTCATGAGTGCGCTAAAGGCCGCAGCGAATCAACCGTAACCCTCCATGGACCATGTCGACGCGCCAGTAAACGTGAGCAACCCGCAGGCGCGAGGCTGTCAGGCCCCGTCATTCAATCAAGGACACCTCCATGCAGACTGCCCCCCGCCTTCCCCTGCTGACGCTTGCCGCGACCGCCTGCCTGCTTGCCGCCTGCGCCGGCACACCCGACATCGAAGGGCCTCCGCGCAAGGAAACCGTGTTTGCGGTGACCCAGTCGCACCATCTGATCAGCTTCAATGCCGGCCAGCCGGGCAAGCTCCTGTCCGATGTCGCCCTGACCGGGCTGGACACCGGCGAACAGCTGCTGGGCATCGACTACCGGGTCGCACGGGGCGTCATGTTTGCGCTCGGCAGCACTGGCCGCATCTTCACGGTCGATGTCGCCCAGGGTCAGCTCAAGCCGGTCAGCAGTGCGAAATTCGCCGCGCCGCTGAATGGTCAGCGCTTCGGGTTCGACTTCAATCCGGCTGCCGACCGCATCCGCATCGTGTCCGACACGCGGCAGAACCTGCGTGCCCACCCCGATACCGGCGCGCTGGTCGACGCCTCACCCGACACCGCCGGCCTGCAGCCTGACGGCACGCTGACCTACGCCGAAGGCGACATCAACGCCGCGGTGGCGCCGAACATCGTCGCCGCCGGCTACACGTACAACCAGGAAGACGAAAAGCTCACGACCAATTTCGCGATCGACGCCGCCACCGGTGCGCTGGTGCGCCAGGGTTCGGTGGAAGGCGTGAAGCCGGTGGTGTCACCGAACACCGGCAAGCTGTTCACCGTCGGCGCGCTCGGCATCGCCGGGCTGGCCGACGCGCACTTCGACATCGCCGACGTCAGCAACGACGCCTACGCCGCGGTCAGCACGGTGCAGGACGCCACGCCGCAGTTCTACCTGATCGACCTGAAAACCGGCGCGGCCACGCGTCTGGGCAAGGTCGGCAAGGGCGAGCCGCTGCGCGGTATCGCCATCGAACCCTGACGGTTGCCTCCCGGGCGGATGCCTCGCCCAGGCAGTGCCGTCAGGCGGCGCTGGCGCGCACCCGCGCCAGCGTGTGCCGGTAGCGCGCCCACACGTAGGCGTCCATCACCATGACGGCGTAGACGAAGAAGCCGCCGGCATGGCGGCCGACGAACGAGTGTTCGGGCGTCGTCATGTGCCAGCTCACGACGCCGAGGCTGAGTGCGAAGAACAGCATGATCCACGCGCGTACCTGCATGCGGTTGAGCACCTGGCCCATGCCGGGCAGCAGCGCCGCCGCCACCAGCACGAACAGCGGATGCGGCGGCCGCTGTGTGTCCGCTGCGTGGGCCGGTGCGGTGTCGGATGTCATGCGGCTTTCTCCAGTTTCGTGATCTTGAGCGACGCGGTGATGCGCAGTGCGGCGTCCAGCAGAGGCTGCAGCAGTTCGGGTTCGATGCGCGTCTCGTCGGGCAGCAGCGCGCGCATCACCAGGTAATGCGCGCGCTGCACGCCGCCGACGCGGAACACGATGCGCACGCCGCGCGGGCTCACCAGCAATTCCTTGAACGACGGCGCGTCGATCAGGTTGCCGGCCGCTTCGCGCAGCGTATTCAGCGGCGGCCGCCAGCCGGCCGGGCTGACCTTGGATATCTGGTGCACCGGCCAGTCGGCCGGCAGATCGATGCGCTCGTCCATGCTGTCCGATGCGGACCAGAACTCGATGTTCTGCGGCCGCATCAGCAGGTCGAAACGGCCCCCCACCGGCAACGGCGTGCGCAGTGTCAGCGACAGCCACAGCGACGGTACCTTGCGGTAGCCGACGTGATCGAGCACGGGCTGCAACTCGAACTGCGCACCGCCGTAGCGGCCGCTCAGGCGCGGATAGTCCGCCCCTGACGCGGCCACATCGACCGCATCGAACAGGCCGGTGCAGTGCTCGAACACCGCTGCGCGCTCGTCGCCGAAACGCCGCTGCACGCGCCGATGCCACCACGCGAAGCCGGCGCCGGCGAGCAGCAGCGCCGCCAGGGTCGCGAACGTCATCAGTAACCCTTCGGACGCGGCCAGGGCATCGTGAATTGCTCGCCGCGCTTCACGTACGGATAGCGACGCACGACGAACCAGATCGACACCAGGATGTAGAAGGCCATGATGGACAGCAGCGACGTGCCGTAGCCCAGATAGGTCGCGAAGTAGGTCGCGCCGCACAACAGGCCGAGCACGATGGCGGGCACCGGATGAAACGGATGCACGTAGCCGCGCTCGATCGACCCGAGCGGCCACAGCCGGCGGAAGCGCACGATGTTGAAGGACATGAAGGTGTAACCCAGCAGGCCCGACAGGATGGAGAAGGTGATCACCTGATCGAGCAGCCCGGTGAAGGCGAAGGACACGGCGATCGGGATCAGGAACAGGATGGCGCGGTAGGGCGTGCGGTAGCGCGGATGCACGGCGCCGAACCAGTGCGGCATGTAGCGGTCGCGCGACATCGAGAACCAGGCACGCGAGGCGTCGTTGATGCAGCCGTTGGCCGAGGCGATCGCCGCGAACATGGTGCCGATGAACAGGACCACCTCCAGCTCGACACTGCCGGTCAGTCGCGCGGCGTCATACAGCGGCGTCGTCGCCTGGCCGAGGTATTCCCACGGAATGAGACCGGTGCAGATGTACCACGTCAGCGAGGCGGCGATCAGCAGCGTCATCATGCCGCCCATGGTGCCGAGCGGAATCGAGCGGCCAGCCGAGCGCACCTCTTCCGCCGCCTGGCAGGTGCCTTCGATGCCGAGGTAGTACCACATGCCGAACTGCAGCGAGGCGAGCACGCCGATCCAGCCGTAGGGCAGATCGGTCAGCAGTTCGCTGTGCCGCAGCACGCTCTCGCCGCCGGCGATGCCGGTGGTGCTGAAGAACAGCACCAGGATGGCGAGCACGGCGAAGGCGGTGATGACGAAATTCACCGTCAGCGTCATGAACACGCCGCGGTAGTTCAGCCACGCGAGGAAGGCGATCGTCAGCACCACGAAGGGCCGCGGATCGAGTTCGGCGCCGTACTGCGCCGCCACCGCCTTCAGCAGGTCGCCGACCACCAGCGCATCGGCTGCCTCCAGCATCGTGTAGGCCATCACCAGATAGAGGCCGACATTGAAGGCCATCAAGGGCCCGATGATGTGCTTCGCCTGCGTGTACTGACCGCCCGCTGCGGCGACGGTCGAGGTCACCTCCGAATCGATCATCGCCACGCAGGTGTAGAGCAGGCCGATCACCCAGCAGGCGATCAGCGCGCCATAGGCGCCCCCCTTCGCCACCGAGAAGTTCCAGCCCATGTACTCGCCGACCAGCACGATGCCCACGCCCAGTGCCCAGACATGCACCGGGCCCAACACTTTCAGGAGCGAAATCTTCTCCTGCTTGCCTGCTGCTGCAGTTGTCGTTGCCATCTTGTTCTCCCGTGATCACGCACGCCGTTGTGCGTGGTTCGAACCACCGGTTACTCGTCGCCTTCGCGCGAACTGAGCAGGAAGTCTTCGCCGTAGGTGCTGCTGACGAAACGTGCATCGACCAGCATCCAGCCGACCAGCACGATCGAAATGCCCCAGGCTGCGTACTCCAGTGCGGTCCAGACATCCATGACTCAATCCTCCTTGCCGGTGCGCGGGCCAAAACGCTCGCTGATGACTTCGCGGTACTCGCGGTCGGACACCTTGAGCACGAAGAAGAAGTAGACGGCGATCACGGCGACCGTGATACCGAGCGACCAGGGTTCGATCTCGTAGCTGAACTTCTTGCTGACGATGGGCTCGGCCTTCTCGGCGTCGAAGCCGAGCTTCTGCCACTGTGCGGCCATGGTGTCGTTCTGCTTCATCGCCTCCCAGGTGGCGACCGGCTTATCTGCCGGCGCGTCGGACTCGGCGGCGGTACCGCCGAGCAGCAACGGCGCGAGCAGGCTCAGATAGACCAGAGCCAGCACGACGAGCGCATCGACGAACTGGCCGAAGCCCTTCTGTACCGGCGGTTTGTAGATGGTGCGGGACATGGATGCGCTCCTCAGCCGATGTCGACGTGAGCCGGGCGCAGTGCGGCCTTGCGGGCACGGGCGCGGTGTTCGTCGAGGTGGTGGATGTCGATGCCGTAGATGTGCGCGCGATCTTCGTCGTAGTGACGGAGCATGGCCACGACGGACGCCGTGTTGAACAGCAGCACGAGCACACCGGCCACGGTCAGCACAAGGCCGACAGGCGAGCCGAAGAAGCCGTGCGGGACGGCAAGGTATACGTAGCCGAGCGCCAGCCAGAGACCGACGAGGGCGAACAGCGCCGTTGCCCGGTCACGCCCGAACATGCGACTGATGCGTTCGTCGAGCGCGGGGTTTGCGGCGTGTTTGCTTTTGCCTTGATCCATCTTGCTCTCCTCCTTTATGGGTGCAATTTTTTGATGGGATGAAATCGTCAGCAGCAGAGTGGGAATGTTGGATGTGCGGTGTCGGGGTCTCCTTCTGAAAGTGTTGTCCGGGGTGGTGCGTTCAGGCCTGCGACTTCGAACAGAGCTGGATCACGGCGACTCCGCTCACGATGAGGGCGATGCCGGCGAGCGCGCCCGCATCGAGGCGCTGACCGAATGCGATCAGGCCGATGATGGAAATGGCGACGATGCCCACGCCCGACCACACGGCGTAGGCGATGCCGATCGGAATGGTCTTGAGCGACAGCGACATCAGCGAAAACGCGATGACGTAGCCGACCACGGTCACGGCCAGGGGCAGCGGACGTGACAGGCTGGCCACCTGCTTCAACGCCAGGGGCTGCCGTCCTTCGATTCGTACGGCACGCGCACAGCCAGAGCGCCACAGGGCAAGGCGCGCCGACGCCGCCTGACTGGCCGTCAGTCCAGGAGGCGCAACGCAGCCATGAGGCGCACTGGCTGCGCGCCCTTCGGGTTGCCCTCGGTCCAGCCGCGCACTGCGTTGCACTCCTTGTCGAGACAGCCAGTCTCGACTGCGTCGTGCGCCTTGTTCGCGGCTGGACCGAGGGCAACGTGCCGCACGAATCGAAGGACGGCAGCCCCTTGTCGCAATGACTTCTGCAACGATGGCGCCCAGCAGGAAGAGCCAGCCGTTCATGGCCGCCGCGCCCGGATCAACACGTACGATCAGAAGCCGTTGTGACCCGGGATCCAGCTGGTACCCGCCAGCGGGATGCGCGCCATGGCAGCGGCTTCCAGCGTCAGCGCGACCAGATCTTCGCGTTCCAGGTGATGCACGTTCTGCTTGCCGCAGGCACGGGCAATCGTGGTCAGCTCCATGTTCATCGTCTGCAGGTAGTTCTTCACGCGACGCGCGCCGACGTCCGGCTGCAGCCGCTGCTCCAGGATGGCGTCCTGCGTAGTCACGCCGACCGGGCACTTGCCGGTGTGGCAGTGGTGGCAGAAACCCGGTGCCGTGCCCAGCGCGTCGTAGGACTCGATCGCCGAATGATGTTCGCCGTTCTGGATGTAGGTTTCGGCATTGCAGCCGAGCGCGATCAGGATGCCCTGGCCGATGGCCACGGCGTCGGCACCCATGGCCAGCGCCTTGGCGACGTCGGGGCCGCTGCGGATGCCACCGGACACGATGAGCTGCACCTTGCCCTTCATGTTCAGGTCTTCCAGCGCATCGACCGCCTGGCGAACCGCCGCCAGCGTCGGAATGCCGACGTGCTCGATGAAGCAGGTCTGCGTGGCGGCGGTACCGCCCTGCATGCCGTCCACCACCACGACGTCGGCGCCCGAATGAACGGCCAGCTTCACGTCGTTGAAGGTGCGGGTCGCGCCGACCTTCACATAGATCGGCTTTTCCCAGTCGGTCAGTTCGCGCAGTTCCTGGATCTTGATCGCCAGATCGTCCGGGCCGGTCCAGTCGGGATGGCGACAGGCCGAGCGCTGGTCGACGCCCTGCGGCAGCGTGCGCATCTTCGCCACGCGCGGATTCACCTTCTGACCGAGTAGCATGCCGCCGCCGCCCGGCTTGGCGCCCTGGCCGATCACCACTTCGATGGCGTCGGCGCGGCGCACGTCGTCCGGATTGAAGCCGTAACGCGACGGCAGGCACTGATACACCAGCGTCTTCGACGAGCCGCGCTCTTCCTGCGTCATGCCGCCGTCACCGGTGGTGGTCGAGGTGCCCATTTCGGTCGCGGCGCGGCCGAGCGCTTCCTTCACGTTGGCGGACAGCGCGCCGAAGCTCATGCCGGCGATGGTGATCGGAATGTCGAGTTCGATCGGCTTCTTGGCGAAGCGCGTGCCGAGCACCGTCTTGGTGACGCACTTTTCGCGATAGCCTTCGAGCGGGTAGCGCGAGAGCGATCCGGCCAGAAAGACCAGATCGTCGAAATGCGGCAGCTTGCGCTTGGCGCCCAGACCGCGGATTTCATACAGGCCATGTGCGGCCGCATTCTGGATGTAGTCGATGACAGTGCGGTCGAAACCGGCCGACTGTTCGAGCGACGGGCGTTTGAACGTAACGGGCTTGGTGTCCATGCTGAGTCCTTTGGTGCTGAGTCCTTCGGGTTTCCGGTACGCCCGGCTCAATATTCCTGGTCGGCGTCGGCGTTCCAGTGGTACAGGGAACGTGCCGAGGCGATGCGCCTGAATGACTTCGGATCGTGGTCGAGACCGGCTTTCGACAGCAGTTCGGCCAGCGCGCTGTAATCGGCGTCGGTCATGTCCTCGAACTGCGCATCGGCGCCGAGCGATTTCACGGTGCCGCGGATGTAGATGACCGCCTCGTACAAGGAGTCGCCGAGCGCGTCGCCGGCATTGCCGCAGATGACCATGCGGCCGGCCTGTGCCATGAAGCCGGAAAAGCTGCCCACGCTGCCGCCGACGACGATGTCGCCGCCCTTGAGCGAAATGCCGCAGCGCAGGCCGGCGTCGCCGTCGATCACCAGCAGGCCGCCGTGTGCGGTCGCGCCGGCGCCATTCGACGCAAAGCCCTTCACATGCACGGTGCCGCTCATCATGTTCTCGGCCACACCGGTGCCGGCGCTGCCGTGGATCACCACGGTGGCGTGCTTGTTCATGCCGGCCGCGTAGTAGCCGGCGTGGCCGTGCACCTCGACCGTGACCGGGTGATTCAGACCGACCGCGATGTTGTGCGCACCGTCCGGATTCAGCACCGACACGTGGCGACGGTCACCGTCGGCCAGGTCGCGATGCAGGAAGCGGTTCATGTCGCTCAGCGACGAACTCGCCAGATCGAAGTTCAGGCTTTCCATACGTACATCTCCTCGGGCGCGGGTTCGAACACGTGGGCGTGCTTGACGCCGGGCAGGTGTGCCAGCGAGCGGAATTCCGACGCGATGGCAACGTAGTCGTCGGTTTCGGCGACCACCGCAGGCTTGCAGGCGAACGGGTCGCGGATCAGCGCGAGCTTGTCCGGCGTCCCCATCAGGAAGGTGTAGAAACCGTCCATCTCGTCGAAGCCGCGCTGCAGCGCCGCCTCCAGCTCGTCGCCTTCGCGCAGCCGCCATTCGAGAAAGCGGCAGGCCGCTTCGGTGTCGTTGTCGGTGTCGAAGTGGATGCCGTGCGGCTGCAGCTTGCGGCGGATGTCATTCGGGTTCGACAGCGAACCGTTGTGCACCAGGCAGAAATCCTCGCCGGCGGTGAACGGGTGGGCGCGGTCCGGCGTCACCGCCGATTCGGTCGCCATCCGGGTGTGGCCGACCAGGTGGGAGCCCTTCATCGACTTGAAGTCGTAGCGCTCGGCCACTTCGGCCGGCGTGCCGACGTCCTTGTACAGGTCGATCGTGCGACCGGTGCTCAGGATGTGCAGCTTCGGATGGTGTTCGCGCAACCAGCGCTTGATCATGTCCGGCGCCACCGCGAACGACAGCACGGCGTGATTGTTCTTCACGTCGATGATCGCCTCGACGTCGAGGTGATCCTTCAGCGCGTGCGTCAGACCATGCCAGTTAAAGTCCGCGCCTTCATCGGTCAGTCCCGAATACAGGCTCAGCTTGCGCGAGCCCTCGGCCAGCGGATCGGCGAACACCGCCAGACCGGCCGAATCCGGCCCGCGTTCGGTCATGCCGATCAACATGGGCACCATCAACTCGCCCAGTCTTTCCTTCAGTGCCGGTGTCTTCACCAGCAAACCCACGATTCCACACATATCGGTTCTCCGGGGATGATCAGAAAAATTCGAGGTAGCTCTGCACTTCCCAATCGGAAACGTGGCGCATGTACTCGACCCACTCCATATGCTTGAGGCGCAGGAACTCGTCGACGACCGGACCCAGTGCAGCCCGGATCATTTCGTCCTTTTCGAGCGCCAGCAGCGCTTCATGCAGGTTCTGCGGCAGTACGCGGATGCCGGCCGCATCAAGCTGCGTCTGGCTGTACTCGTACAGGTTGTCGTTTTGCGGCGCGCCCGGATCGAGCTCGTTGTTCACGCCATCCATGCCGGCGGCGATCACTGCTGCGGTGGCCAGATAGGCGTTGCACGAGGCATCCGGCAGGCGGAGTTCAAGCCGGCCGCCGGGGCTGCGGATCATGCCACTGCGGTTGTTGCCGCCGTAGCAGATGTAGGCCGGTGCCCAGGTGGCGCCGGTCAGCGAGCGGCCGACCACCAGGCGCTTGTATGAATTGACCGTCGGGCAGCACAGCGCGGCCAGCGCCGGTGCGTGCTTGAGCAGGCCGGCCGCCCAGTGGTACGCCAGCTTCGACAGCGCCAGGCCGTGCTTGTCGGACTTGTCCTCGAACAGGTTCTTCCTGCCGCCGGGCGCCGTTTCGCCGATCGACATGTGCATGTGCAGGCCGTTGCCCGGGCGGTTCGAGAACGGCTTGGGCATGAAGGAACAGATCAGTCCCAGGTCGGCGGCGATCTCGGCGGCACCCATCTTGAAGAAGGTGTAGTGGTCGCACGAGGTCAGCGCATCGGTGAAGGTGTAGTTGATTTCGAACTGGCCGTTCGCGTCTTCATGGTCGATCTGATAGACGTCGATGCCGACCTCACGCAGCGATTCGGACAGCCGCTCGAGAAAGACGCGGGCACGCGACAGACCCTTGTAGTCGTAACAGGGCTTGGCCAGCGTGTCGCCGGCGTCGGCCGGCAGGATCTTGCCCTCGACCTTGCGCAGCAGCGAGAACTCCGGCTCCATGCCGGTGTAGAAGGTCCAGCCGCGCGACTTGAACTGTTCGAGCTGCTTCTTCAGCACCACGCGGGCGTCGAATTCGTGCGGCGTGCCGTGCGTGTGACCGTCGCAGGCGATGCGCGCATAGCCCGGCTGCCAGGGCACCAGCGACAGCGTCGACGCATCGCCGACCGCCATGTAGTCGGCGTCGACATTGGGCGTCATGCCCATGCCCCAGATGGCGAACCCGGCGAAGCCGGCGCCATCGCTCACCACGGTGTCGTAATGTTCGACCGGGACCGATTTGGTCTTGGCCGAACCGTGGATGTCGACGAACTGTGCCAGCAGATACCTGACCTTGTTGTCCTTCAGAAACTGCTTTGCTTCGCTCGGTGTCATGTCATTTCTCCCTGTCGCCCGCTGTTGTTCAGTCCCGTTAAGCCTCGACGCCGACCGCGCCACCGCCCAGATCGCCCGCCACCTCGACCAGCGTGAGCCACAGATAGCCGCCCCACGTGCCGTCGCACCACAGACGGACGACCGGGCCATCGGCGCTGTCGAGCGTCAGCGCGGTCACCCCCACGCCGACCATGGACGTCATCACCAGCGCCGGTGCCGCCAGCGTGGAAAAGTCGAAGGCGCAGGTCTGGCGCAGCAATTCGGGGATCTGCGTGCCGGTGAGCTCCAGCGCGGCGTCGAAGCGCGGCACCGGATACACGCGCTCGCCCGGCGGCTGCGCCATCAGTGCGGCGGTGCGCGTGCCGCCCGGCGCATCTTCGATCAGGTATTCGGTCAGCCCGAGGCGCGCCACCAGCGTGCCGTCGGCGAGTTGCAGGAAACTGTTCGGCTGCGCCGGCGTGTCGATGCCCTGCGCATTGAGCCAGGCGGCGGCGCCCGCCCCCTTGACGCCGGCCCGCTGCAGGAAGCTCCGGTCGCCGATGCCGGCGTTCGCCCGCCTGGCGGCTTCGTCGGCGCCGAAGCGCGCGACAACCTGCATCCGTTCGCGGGTGGTCCAGTCACGGGCGAGGGGCGCCTGCACGTCAAACAACGGGCTGATGCGCAGTACTGCGTTCATGTCGCCTCCTTCTGGCGGGCATCTGTCGGGTCGAAGAACGGGGTCGTGCAGACTTCGGCCGGCACCATCGATCCATCGGTGACGCGAATGGACAGCGCCGTGCCGGGTGCGGTCATTTCGGGCGGCACGAAGGCGAGACCGATGTGGCGACCGACATTCGGGCTCCACGAAATGCTGGTCACGCGGCCGACGATGTCGCCGCCATCGATGATCAGATGGCATTCCTGCGGCACCTGGCCAAGGTGGTTGGCCGGCAGCATGAAACCGACCAGCGTGCGCTTCAGCGGCAGCTTCTTGATGATCTTCAATGAGCGCTGGCCGGTGAAGAAAGGCTTGTCGAGCTTGACCGCCCAGTCCATGCCCACCTCGAACGGATGGGTCAGGCCGTCGGTGTCCTGGCTGACGATGAGGTGGCCCTTTTCCAGCCGCAGCAGGCGCTGCGCCTCGACGCCGAAGGCACCGATGCCGGACGCCTCGCCGGCCTTCATCAGCAGATCCCACAGCACCGGACCATACTCGGCCGGCACATGGATTTCGTAGCCCCACTCGCCGACGAAGCCGACCCTCATCATGCGCACCGGCACGCCGGCCACCAGGCCGGACCGCACCGCAAGGTAGGGGAAGGCGGCCGATGACAGATCCATGTCGGTCAGCGTCGCCAGCACGGCGCGCGACGCCGGTCCGGCGAGATTCATCGCCGAGTACGCGCCGGTCAGATTCACCAGACCGCAATCGAGCCGCCATTCGGTGTTCAGGCGCGACAGTTCGCGATACACGGTGGCGGAACCGGACGAGGTCGTCGTGAAGTAGAAGACGTCATCGGCCACGCGCGCCACGACGCCTTCGTCGGCCAGCACGCCGGAGTCGTCGCACATCACCGCGTAGCGCGTGCTGCCGACCTTCATGTTGTCATAGCGGCCGGTATAGACGCGGTTCAGGAATTCGGCCGCCTGCGGACCGCGCACTTCGAGCTTGCCCAGCGTGCCGACGTCGATCAGACCGACCGCCGAACGCACCCGTGCCACTTCGGCACGCACGCAGTCGGTGGCTGAACGGCCCTCGACCGCGTAATAGGCCGGCCGCTCCCAGGCACCGGCCTGCATGAACACGGCACCGAGCCTCGCGTGGCGGCCGTGCAGCGGCGACTGGCGCTGCGGGCTGAAGCCGCGGCCAGCCAGATGCGACAGCGGCACCGGGTGGAAGAATGGCCGGGCGGTGGTGGTGCCGACCTGCTGCGGCGACTTGCCGGTCAGGCGCGCCAGGATGCGCAGCGCCGTCATGTTCGAATGCTTGCCCTGACTCGGGCCCATGCCGACGGTCGAGAAGCGCTTCATCAACTCGATGTTGTCGTAGCCCTCCTGCACCGCGTTCTCGAAGTCCTTCACCTGCAGGTCTTCGTCGAAATCGACGAAGTTCTTGCCATCCGGGTGGGCAACGATGGGCCAGGCATGCGACGGCGATTCGGTTTCCGGCTGGATCACCGCGTCGATCGCGCTCGGGAAACCGGTGTGCGCCGCGGCGGCGGCACCGGCGCGCCGGCCGTCGGCAATGCGTGACTCGATGCGGTAGGCGCCATTCACCCGGCCACAGGCGAACACGCCCTGCGGCAGCACATCCGGCACGAATTGCTGCAGACCGTCGTCGAAACGCATCTTCGTGCCGGCCTGGTACAGCAGGTTCGCGGCCGGCGACCAGCCGGTGCTCATCGCCAGCCCGTCGCAATCGATGCGCCGCTGCGAACCGGCGACCACCTTCCCCGCCGCATCGACACGGCACACCGTGACACCGGCCAGCGCGCCGCGGCCGTCGGCATGCGCCTCGTACACGGCGTGGCCGGTGAGCAGTTCGATACCGCGGCTGCGCAATGCATCGAGCTGCGGCGACGCAGGCACATCGGCGCGCAGGTCGAGCACGGCGGCGACTTCGCCGCCGGCCGCCAGCACGTCGAGCGCGACGCGATAGCCGTCGGCGTTCGCCGCCAGCACCACGCTGCGCTGCGCCGGCAGCACGGCATAGCGATAGATCAGGCGCTGCATGGCCGAGCCGTTCATGACGCCCGGCAGGTCGTTGTTGCGGAACACGGCCGGTTGTTCGAACGCACCGCTGGCGACCACCACCGCCGCGGCGCGCATCTTGGTCATGCGTTCGGCGTCGATCAGCGGCACCCAGTTGTCGGCGTAGTAGGCGCCGGCACACGTGCCTTCGAGCAGGCGGATGCGGCTGTGCGCCCTCACGCGTTGCAGCAGTGCATGGGTGTGCTCGCGGCGCGCGATGTCACCACCGAGCTGGAACAGGCCACTGCCGCCGGCATGCGCGTTTTCGTCGACGATGACCACCTTCGCGCCGGCGTCGGCCGCTGCCAGGGCGGCGGACAGGCCGGACGGACCGGCGCCGATCACCAGCACGTCGCAGAAGTCATAGCGCTTGGGCGTGCGGACGTGCGGCGTGTCGAAATCGAGCACGCCCAGACCGGTGATGCGGCGGAACATGCGCTCCCATTTCGGGAACAGCCGCTTCGAATGGAAGGCCTTGTAGTAGAAGCCGACCGGCAGGAAGCGCGCGAACAGGCCGAGCACGCGGGCGCGGTCGTTGGCGACGCCGCCAAAGGTATTGACGGCCGTCAGGTCCATGCCGTCGCGCAGCGCAATGACGTCGCCGCGGGTGTTCAGGCGCGGGCCGTCCTGCAGCATGACGTTCACATCATGGTTGGCGGCCGACAGGATGCCGCGCACCCGGTGGTACTTGAAGCTGCGGCCGAGTGCGCGCTGGCCGGCGGCCCACAGCGCGCTGGAAATGCTGTCGCCGGCAAGACCTTCGAAAGCGGATCCCTCGAAACGGAAGCGGACGACCGTGCTGCGGTCAATCCACTCGTCGGGCATGGCGGGCAGGCGCTTCACCGGTCATCTCCATATAGATAGGTACGCAGCACAAAATCCTTTTCGGTATCGCGCTCGGCGATGAACCAGGTGTTCGACGGCGTGTGGCACCACCACTCCTTCTTCACGCCGGGTGCGCCATTGCGGTTGAACACGTAGGCGGCCCACTCGTCATCGCTGCAAGCGTCGGGATCGGGCATCGGGCGGATTTCGCCCCAGTAGACGAATTCCGATACCGGCCGCGTGCCATTGACCGGACAGGTCATCAATTTCATGTCGTCGCTCCTGCAGTCTGGCGAAGGAATACGGGCAGAGCTTCAGTGACCCACACTTGCCGCCCCCTTCTCGCCGGTCAGCGCGTAGTTGCGGAAGCGGTCCAGCGAAAAACCGGTGATCAGTTCATGCGGCTTGTCGTTCGCCACGGTCCAGGCCATGGTCTTGCCGCACACCGGCGTCGCCTTGAAGCCCCAGGTGCCCCAGCCGGAATCGAGGTAGAAGCCCTCGACCGGCGTCATGCCCATGATGGGTGCGAAGTCAGGCGTCATGTCGGCCATGCCGGCCCACTGGCGCACCACCTTCACATGCGACAGGAAGGGGAACATGTCGAGCAGGTGCGCCGACAGGCCTTCCGGGAAGTCGAGCGTCGAGCGGGTCGATTGCACTTCGTACGGATCGAGCGATGCGCCCATCACCAGTTCGCCGCGCGAACTCTGGCTGACATAGATGTGCAGGCTGCCCGACACCAGGATGGAGTCGAGCCAGGGCTTCATCGGCTCGCTCACCATGGCCTGCAGCGGGTGGATGTAGATGGGCGTCTTGATGCCGACCATGTCGGTGATGCGCGGCGTGAAGCCCGCCACCGCACAGATCACCTTGTTCGTCGCGATGAAGCCGCGCGTGGTGTGCACGCCGACCACCTTGCCGCCCTTCACTTCGATGCCGGTGACTGCCGTCTGCTGGTGGATTTCCGCGCCGCGCATGTCGGCGCCGCGGCCGTAGCCCCAGGCCACCGCGTCATGTCGCGCCACCGCGCCGGGCGCGTGGTACAGCGCGCCCTGGATCGGCGCGTGGCCGCCACAGGACAGGTCCATCTGCGGCGTGGCCCGCTTCACGTCTTCCGGCCCGACCACTTCGGACGCGATGCCGTAGTGCTTGTTCACCTCGGCGCGCCAGCGCATCGTGCGCATCGCCGAATCGGTGTGCGCCAGCGTGAAGTGACCGCGGGTCGAGAAGAACAGGTTGAGGTCGAACTCGGTCGACAGGTCCTGCCACAGCTGCACCGACTTGTCGTAGAACTTGACGCCTTCGGGCGTCAGGTAGTTCGAGCGGATGATGGTGGTGTTGCGGCCGGTGTTGCCGCCGCCGATGTAACCTTTTTCGAGCACCGCGACATTGGTGATGCCGTGGTCGCGCGCCAGGTAGTAGGCGCTGGCCAGCCCGTGGCCGCCGCCGCCGATGATCACCACGTCGTAAGAAGGTTTCAGCGTGTCGTGGGTCGTGAACATCCGCGGTTCCGGATGTGACTTGGACAGACCGAACCGCAATAGGCGCCAGGGCATGAAATTTTCCGAAGTTGAGTTTCCGCAGTTCCAGGCTGCGGGGCGACCGCCGGTGGGCGACTCGCTTCACGACAATGTTCGTGTGAAGCAACTTTAGTTCAAATCATGAACCTTTTGAAGCAGGAGTCAACAAAAATTCGTACGATGAAACCTGGCACGTAAAATCGCGCACAGGCAGAACAGGGAGGCCACAACAATGAGCACGCAAGACAGTGCGATGGAAGGCGAACTCGAGCGCTACCTCGGCACCACGATCCGCGAGCTTCGCCGGGCGCACGGACTGACGATCGCCGACATTTCGGACCGCGCCGACATCAGCCGCGGCATGCTGTCGCGCATCGAAAACGGCCAGACCGCCACCAGCCTGGACGCGCTGTCGCGCATCGCGCGCGCGCTCGGCGTGTCGCTGTCGGCGCTGTTCAAGGACTACGAAACCGAAGGCGGCGGCGCCCAGCTGGTGAAAGCCGGCGAAAGCATGGAAGTGGCGCGGCGCGGCACGAAGAGCGGCCACACCTACCACCTGCTGTCCTACCACCAGGGACCGACCAAGCTGTTCGAGCCCTTCCTGATCACCATCGAACAGACTTCGGCCACCTTCCCGGTGTTCGAGCACCCGGGCACCGAATTCATCTACATGCTGGAAGGCCGCATCGACTACCGCCACGGCAAGACCATCCACTCGCTGGAGCCGGGCGACGCGCTCACTTTCGACGGCAATGTGCCGCACGGCCCGGAAAAGCTGACCGAAGTGCCGATCCGCTTCCTGTCGATCATCATCTATCCGGAGCAGGCACACGAGTGAGGGGGGCCGGCGATCTGTCCGGTGACTCTCGACAGACGGAACTCGCGGGCTTTAAATCTCTCTGTGCGGCAGCATCTGAAAAGCCTGCACCTCATCCCGGCCGGAGAATCCCGTGAAAACCTACGCCAAGACCCCCGAAGCCCTCGCCCGCCTGACGCCCGAGCAATACCGCGTCACGCAGCAGAACGGCACCGAATACCCCGGTACCGGCGAGTACCTGAAGAATCACGCACCCGGCATCTATGTGGACATCGTGTCGGGTGAGCCGCTGTTCGCCTCGTCCGACAAGTTCGAGTCCGGCTGCGGCTGGCCCAGCTTCACCAAGCCCATCGAGCCGGCGCACGTGACCGAACTGCGTGACGCCTCGCTCGGCATGGTGCGCACCGAAGTGCGCTCGGCGCACGGCGACAGCCACCTCGGCCACGTGTTCAACGATGGTCCGCGCGAGCGTGGCGGCCTGCGCTACTGCATCAATTCGGCGTCGCTGCGCTTCGTCCACCTGAAGGACATGGCGGCGGAAGGCTACGGCGACTGGATCGACCAGGTGGAGGGCGCGCGATGAGCAGCGAACGCGCGGTGCTGGCCGGCGGCTGCTTCTGGGGCATGCAGGACCTGATACGCAAGTTGCCCGGCGTGCTGAAAACGCGCGTCGGCTACACCGGCGGCGATGTGCCGAATGCGACCTACCGCAGCCATGGCACGCACGCCGAGGGCATCGAGATCGTGTTCGACCCGGCGCAGATCAGCTATCGGCAGCTGCTCGAATTCTTCTTCCAGATCCATGACCCGACGACGAAGCACCGTCAGGGCAACGATCGCGGCCTTGCGTATCGGTCGGCGATCTACTGGGTGTCGGACGCGCAGCGCGACGAGGCGCTGCGCACCATCGCAGACGTGAATGCGTCAGGCCTGTGGCCGGGGCCGGTGGTGACCGAAGTGGAACCGGTGGGCGACTTCTGGGAAGCCGAGCCGGAACACCAGGACTATCTGGAGCGCATTCCGAACGGTTACACCTGCCACTTTCCACGCGCCGGCTGGGTGCTGCCGCGCAGCGATCGATGAGCGCCGACGATACGTTCTAGAAGCAGGCGCTTTCAGACAGCCCGAGCCGGCAGCTCCACTGGAATTGTTCGGTCCGGTGCTTGGCCGAGCGCTGGAACATGACCGTCGGTTCGGCCAGCACCGCATCGGGCAGCGGGAAGCTCATCGCGACGCCGCTCGCGTTGGTGAAGAAGCGCAGGAAGCAGGATGCGGTGTCGTCGCTGCACACCGTTTCGATGATGCGGTCGTAGTAGGCGCGGTCGCGCGCCGAAGCCTCGGGCACGACGATGAACTGCAGCAGGCCGAGCCGACCGGCGAGATGCCAGTCTGCGGCCGGCGGCGCTTCTCCGGCGGCGGCCGGCAGCGTGACGATCGCCGCCAGCGCGCACAAAATCCTGTTCAGCTTCATGCTGCCCCCTCCTTCACGGTTCCGGTGGCGCGTCGGCACGCGGCGCGCGCAGGCTGCCTTCGACCATGCGGTATTCGTACAGCCGGCATTCCAGCGCGCCGTTGTACAGCGGCGTGCGGCGGCTCGCTTTCAGCTTGATCAGCTTCGGAAAGTCGGTGTCGGCGGTGATGAACAGGCAGCGCCAGCCGCTGTAGCGCTGCTTCAGCAGGTCGCCCAGCTTCGGATACAAGGTGGCCAGCGCCTGCTTTTCGCCGATGCGCTCGCCGTACGGCGGATTGGTCACCAGCACGCCGTGGTCGGCCGGCGGCTCGCGATCCATCAGGTCCGCCCCCTCGACCCGCACCACCCAGGGCAGTTTCGCGGCCTGCAGGTTTTCCTTGCAGCGCGCGACTTCGCGGCCGGCGATGTCGGAGCCGTAGATCGGCAATTCGCGCGGGGGCTGCGCGCGCGCCGCGGCCGCGTCGCGCACGGCGTGCCAGTCTGCGGCGCGATAGGTGGTGAGCTTTTCGAAACCGAAGCCGCGGCCGAGGCCGGGCGCAATGTCGAGCGCCATCTGCGCCGCCTCGATCAGGAAGGTGCCGCTGCCGCACATCGGATCGAAAAAGGGTTCGACCTTGTCCCAGCCGGACAGCAGGATGATGCCGGCGGCGAGGTTTTCCTTCAGCGGTGCCTCGACATGCGCCACCTTGAAGCCGCGCTTGTACAACGGCTCGCCCGAGGTATCGAGATAGATCGTGGCATCGCGGTCGGTCAGGAACACATGCACGCGCACGTCCGGTGCCACGGTGTCGATGCTCGGCCGCGAACGCGTCTGTTCGCGCATGCGGTCGCAGATCGCATCCTTCACGCGCAGGGTGACGAAATCGACCGACTTCAGCGGCGAGCGCACGGCCGTGGTGTAGACGCGCAGCGTGCAGCGCGGCGAGAACCAGTGCTCCCAGGCCAGGCCCAGTGCCAGCTTGAAAATGTCGTCTTCCTTGCGGTACGGCCCTTGGCCGACGCGCCACAGCACGCGGGTGGCGATGCGGCTTTCCAGATTGACGCGATACACCAGCGCCCACGGCCCCGAAAAGGCGACGCCGCCGGGCACCGCCTTCACGGCGTCGGCACCGAGCGCGACCAGTTCGTCGGCCAGCACGGCTTCGAGGCCGCGCGGACAGGGCGAAAAATAGTGCTGGTCGCCCTGCAGTTCGGCCGGCATGTCGCCTTCCGGGCGCGGCACGCGGCGAATGGAACGCACAGCAGGTGCAGCCGTGGAGCGCACGACGGGCGCGGATGTCTTTGGCGGGATTCTCTTCGGCGGGAAATTCGTCATGGGATCAGAAAGGTTTCAGCACGACCAGCAGCACGACGGCGAACAGCGCCAGCACCGGCGCCTCGTTGAACCAGCGGTACCAGACGTGGCTGCGCGTGTTGCGGTTGGCTTCGAAGGCGCGCAACAGGCGCGCGCAGTAATGGTGATAGCCGATCAGGAAGATGACCAGCAGCAGCTTGGCATGCATCCAGCCGCCGCCGATGCCTTCGCCCAGCCACAGCCACAGGCCGAAACCGACGGCCAGACCGGCCAGCGGGCCCATGAAGCGCAGCAGCTTGCGCGACATCAGCAGCAGGCGGTCACGCACCGCGGTTTCGTCCGCACCGAGCATGGCCAGATTGACGAACAGGCGCGGCAGGTAGAACAGGCCGGCGAACCAGCTGGTGACGAAAACGATGTGCAGGGCCTTGGCCCACAGATAGGTACTGGTCATTGCATTGCTCAGCGTTGGAAAGTCTGCAGGGCGTGTGCGAGCACGGCGTCGACGTCGGGGCGGTGCAGGGTCACCCGCAACTCGCGCTTCATGCGGCCGTTGTCGAGCACGCGCGATTCATTCATGAAGGACAGCATCATCGGGCTCAGCCGCGCGCGTGCTTCCTCGCGCGTCACGCGCGGCGGCCGCGCCAGCGCGAAGGCGTCGGCCACGCGGTCGAAATAGTCACCCATGGCGAGCCGGGTGTCGTCACTCGCGTTGTAGGTGCGGCCGCCGCGCGCGCGCATCAGCGCGCCCCACGCGAGTCGGCCCAGATCCGCGGCGTCGATGTGATTGGTGTACACATCCTCGTCGGGGTGCAGCACCGGATCGGCACGCTTGAGGCGGTCCAGCGGCAGGCGGTCGGGGCCGTAGATGCCGGGCGCCCGCAGGATGCTCACCGCGACACCGCGCCGCGCCAGACGGCGCACCGCCGATTCGGCGTCGACGCGCCGCGCGGCACGCGCGCTGCCGGCGTTCAACGGCCGCGTTTCCGGCACGCGCTCGCCGGCGCAGTCGCCATAGACCCCGCTGGTGCTGATGTAGCACAGCCGGTCGGTCCGCCCGGCGCGCGCCAGCGCGGCCACCAGACGGCGGGTACGCGGATCGCGGCCGTCCCCCGTGGCCGGCGGCGGCGCGAAATGCCACACCCAGGTGGCCAGTGCCGCCACCCGGCGCAGGCTGGCCGCGTCATCGAGGTCGGCGCGCACGCAACGCACGCCCAGGCGGCGCAGTTCGGCGGCCGATTCGACGTTGCGCACCATGGCCCATACCCTCACCCGCGATGCCAGCCAGGGCAGCGCGCGACGAGCAACGTCGCCACAGCCTACAATCAGCACCCTTGACCGTTTGCCGCACCACCCCGCCGGGGCCGTGCGGTGCGATCGCTTTACCTTGTTCATTCACGGATTGTCTCACGCGCCCATGTCCTATCAGGTCACCCTCAAACCGAGCGAGCACACCTTCACCACCGACGCCGAAACCCGCCTGCTCGACGCAGCGCTGGCCGCTGGCTTCAATCTGCCCTACGGCTGCCGCAACGGCGCCTGCGGTTCGTGCAAGGGGAAAATCCTGTCCGGCACGGTCGATTACGGCAAGCATCAGGCGGCCAAGCTGACCGACGCCGAAAAAGCGCAGGGCTATGCGCTGTTCTGCTGCGCCACCGCGCGCTCCGACCTCGAACTGGAATGCCGAGAAGTCGGCGGCATGAAGGACATCGCGGTGCGCATCATGCCGACCCGGGTGCAGAAGCTGGAACGGCTCGCACCGGACGTGATGGCGGTCAGCCTGAAGCTGCCGGCCAACGAAAGGCTGCAGTACCTCGCCGGCCAGTACATCGACTTCCTGCTGCGCGACGGCAAGCGGCGCAGCTTTTCGATCGCCAATGCGCCGCACGACGACGAATTCCTGACGCTGCACATCCGCGAGGTGCCGGCCGGCCACTTCACCGGCCATGTGTTCGGCGCGATGAAGGAGCGCGACATCCTGCGTTTCGAGGGGCCGCTGGGCAGCTTCTTCCTGCGCGAGGACGTCGACCGGCCGGTGATCATGATGGCCGGCGGCACCGGTTTTGCGCCGATCAAGGCCCTCATCGAGCACGCCATCGAAACCGGCTACGACAAACCGATCACGCTGTACTGGGGCGCGCGCACGAAGCAGGACCTGTACATGCACGATCTGGCGGCGAGCTGGGTCGGCCGGCTGCCCGGCTTCCGCTACATCCCGGTGTTGTCGGAACCCGCAGCTGGCGACGCCTGGACCGGACGCACCGGTTTCGTGCATCAGGTGGTCATGACCGACCTGCCCGATCTCGCCGGCCATCAGGTCTATGCCTGTGGCGGACCGGCGATGATCGACGCCGCGAAGGCGGACTTCACCCGGCAGTGCAATCTGCCGATAGAGCACTTTCACGCAGACTCATTTACCTATTCACCGCAATGAGCCAGGACGTCTTCTTCACCCGCGAACCGGTCATCAACAAGCAGCGCGCGATTACGGCCACCCGGCTGCGCGTGCATGCACCCACCTGCGGCGATGCTGTGGCGGCGCTTGATGCCATCGGCGAAGACTGGCCGCCGGCGCGCCCGGTGTTCGTCAGCCTCGCCGGCTGCGCACCCGATGCCAGCCTGGCCGACTGGATCGCGCCGGAAGGCGCCATGATGGAAGTCAGCGCGGTACAGCTCGCCGATCCGGCCTGCGCGGAGGCGGTGCTGCAGCTTGCGCAGGCCGGCGTGCCGCTGGTGCTGGGCGACTACAAGGTGGGCGCCGAGCTGCCGACCGGCCTCGGCTTCCGCTTCGTCATGGCCGACGCGCGGGTGCAGCCGGTCACCATCCGCGTGCCCGGCATCCTGCTGGCCACCGGTGTGGCCGATCCGGCGGGGTTCGACGCCGCGGTCAAGGCCGGCTATGGCGGCGCGACCGGCTGGTTCTTCAAGGCCAACCAGACCACGGCGAAAAAGCTGGCGCCGGCGCATGCGCAGATCGTGCGCGTGCTCAATCTGGTGCGTCGCAATGCCGACCCCAAACAGATCGAGGACGCGCTGAAGCAGGACGTGGCGCTGTCGTTCAAGCTGCTGCGCTACATCAATTCGGCCGGTTTCGGCCTGATGTGCCAGGTGCAGTCCTTCCGCCACGCGGTGGTCATCCTCGGCTATGAAAAGCTGAACAAGTGGCTGTCGCTGCTGCTGGTCACCGCCGGCAAGGACCCCTCGGCGCCGGCGCTGATGCAGGCGGCGATCGCGCGCGGCAGGCTGATGGAAGTGCTCGGCGCGGAGTTCTTTCCGCGCGAGGAACACGACAACCTGTTCATCACCGGCGCCTTTTCGCTGCTCGACAAGCTGCTCGGCGCCCCGATGGACACGGTGCTCGAAGAAATGACGCTGCCCGAACCGATCACCGACGCGCTGCTCGGCAACGATGGCGCCTACACGCCCTTCCTGAAACTGGCGCGCGCCTGCGAGGACGCATCGGCCGGCGCCCTGCGCGAGCTGACCCACTCGCTCGGGCTCGACGCCAATCAGGTCAATCGGGCGCAGATGTCGGCCCTGAAGTTCGCCGACACGCTGGAGTTCTGACCGGCGCTGCAGGCTGTGGGAGCAGCACCTGTGGGAGCGGCGATCCACTGCTGGCCCTGCATGGCCAGCCGGCTCTGCGGGCGGCGAGCAGTGCTCGCCGAAAC
>NZ_JBHYCQ010000010.1:0-132600 GCF_051861465.1 Methyloversatilis sp.
CGCGCGCTTTGCCACGGTCGAACCGGTGTTCGGCAACCTGCGGCACAACAAGCGGCTCGACCGCTTCACGCTGCGCGGGCGCACGAAGGTCGATGGGCAGTGGAAGCTCTATTGCATGGTGCACAACATCGAAAAGCTCGGGCACCATGGCTACGCGAATTAGGTAAGCTGGCGGACGGGGAACTAGCCCGATCAGGTCAGGCAGGAGTCGCCCTGTCAGGGCGTCAGGAGACGACGATGAAACCCGTGAAACCGGATTGATGCGATGAAGAATGAGCTCAAGCCGGCAATGTCCGGACGCAGCAATTTGCCCCGAAATGGGGTTTTTCTACAGCGTCGTTAAGCATCACATTCAAGCCTCATCCTGCCGCCATGTCCTTCAGCCGAATCCTTACGAACATCTGCGCCGAGGATCTCGCCGCGTGCCGCGATTTCTACGTTCAGCTTCTGGGGTTCGAGGTGAAGTACGACAGTGACTGGTACGTCCAGTTGGGCTCCCCGCGACCCCTGGAACTTGAGTTCGGCATCATCAAGCGGACGCATGAACTCGTTCCCGCTGCCTATCAGACCGCCCCATGCGGGATGTATGTGACCTTTGTCGTGTCGAATGTCGACGAGGTCTACCAGAAGGCACAGGCCATGAAGGCACAGATCATCCAGGAGCCGCGCAACGAGTTCTACGGTCAACGTCGGTTCCTGGTACTTGATCCAGCAGGGTGCCTCGTCGATGTATGTTCGCCTTGGAGCGAGCAGGAGAGGTAAGTCGCGTTGATGCCCAACCCCTCGCTCAAGCGGAGAGCCACCGGCATGGCACCGGGCCCGCGAGGCGCCACTGGCAAACTTGCACCTCACGGGCCGGACGCCATGCCGCTGTCGTCCTTTCAGCCCGGACGTCAGGCCTTACAACACTTCTTTTCGGCGCTCGCGCAAATGAATGAATCCGTATCCATTCGCATACTCGGAGCCATGGACATCGAAGCGATGCGTGCCGTCCTGGCGCTCTTCGGGGACGCTTTCGACGACCCGGACACGTATGTCTCGAATCAACCCACTGACCCATACCTGCATGGCCTGCTGTCCAGCGAGACCTTCGTCGCGATCGCGGCCTTCTCAGGGTTCAGCGTCATCGGAGGCCTCGCCGGTTACGTGCTGCCCAAGTTCGAGCAGGCACGCAGCGAGTTCTACATTTACGACCTCGCGGTTTCCGAGGAGCACAGACGAAAGGGTGTCGCCACGGCCCTTATCGACACCCTCAAGGCCCTGGCCGCCGAGCGCGGCATCTACGTCATCTTTGTGCAGGCGGACTACGGAGACGAACCCGCCGTGGCCATGTACACGAAGCTTGGATCTCGAGAGGACGTGATGCACTTCGACATTGCGCCACACCGCGGTGCGGCCTGACAGCTCAGGTCAGGGGGAGCGCCGGCGGCGTGCCCCATGGCCGGCAGTCGGTACGCCGTACCTCTTCGCCTGCCGGGTTCCAGCGGCGCGCAATCGTCGCGCCCTCACCTCGAACATTGGACCGCGCGAACCCTGTCAGATCAGTCCTGGCCTGTACCCGCTCCTGAGTCGATTCCGGCGCTTACCCATAGCAAACTTTCTGAGCATATCCGCCTGAGAAAGGTGAATCCGGGGCACTACCTCCAGGTCGCGATGCTTCTGGAAGGGGCGCTCCAAACGCGGTCTCCGACGGCGCGCTACACGTGCATGAAGTGCGGACATGGTGAGATTGAGGTAGCGGCAATCCGCACCTTTCAGGGCCTTCCGGGATCGGTCTTTGGTGTCGAGAGCGCGAAGTACAGGCCGGTGATCTGCCGGCGAGCAAGCGCTCGATTTCATGTTGGGGAGGTAGCATCGTGTCCTCCACCTCTGCATCGGAACCTTCATGAATGCACGGCAACTCCTGGCGGCCCTGGCGATGACCGCCGTGGCGTCAGCGTCCAGCGCTGCGGACGGTCTCATTTCTGTCAAGAGCGTTCACGGCGCAAAGGAAACGATGGATCGCCTCGAGGGCGTCGTCAGGCAGCGTGGCCTTACCGTCTTCGCGCGGATCGACCATGCGGCTGGGGCCACCAAGGTCGGCAAGACCCTCCGTCCGACGGAGCTTCTCATCTTTGGAAACCCGCAGGGCGGCACGCCGTTCATGGAGTGCGCACAAACCGTCGGAATTGATCTGCCGCTCAAGGCGCTGGTCTGGCAGGACGCGGGCAATCAGGTTTGGCTCAGCTACAACGACCCCGACTTCCTTGCAAAGCGCCACGCGGCCGCAGGCTGCCCGGTCGCTGCTGACCTGGGCAAAGCGCTCGCGGCAATGGCCGAGGCAACGGCACAGTAATCGTTCTGTGCTGCCCTACCGACTGCTCGCGGATGCGGTCCTGCTGCTGCATTTCGGCGTGGTGGTGTTTGTCGTCGCCGGGCTCGCTGCGATCGTCGCAGGGAATCTGCGAGGATGGCGCTGGGTGAATGGCCTGTGGTTCCGTCTCGCTCATCTCGCTGCCATCGGGGTCGTCGTCGTCCAGTCGATGCTGGGCAGGCTGTGTCCGTTGACGGTGCTGGAATCGTGGCTGCGCGAACAAGCCGGCGGTGCGGCCTACAGCCGGAGCTTCATTGAACACTGGGTTCAGCGCGTTTTATTCTACGAGGCGCCGTTCTGGGTGTTTACGGTGGCGTACTCGGTCTTCGGCCTGCTCGTCCTTGCGGCGTGGTGGCGTTTTCCGCCGCGCCGACACTGACCTCATGGCCAGGCGGGCCGCGGCTGATGCTTCGCTCAGCTTTGGCGTCGGGCATTTCGGGAGCGCTGCAATTTGAAGACTCTTGTCACGACCATGAGCAGCTGTGTGCTCGTTGTGAGCTGTGCGTCGGTGCCGCAGTCGTGCTTCGATGTGCGCGGAACGAGAGAGAATCCGCCACCCGTGTATCCGGCAGCCTCAAGAATCCTTGGCCAGCAGGGCAAGACGACCTTGCGTGTTTTCGTCACCTCTTACGGTTACCCGGAAGTCATTGAGGTACACACGTCGAGTGGATACGGCAATCTGGATCAATCAGCCATGGATACCATGAGGAAGTGGTGTTTTTCTCCGGTACGGACAGATGGAAAGCCTGTGGATTCATGGGTGCTGATACCCATTGTCTTTCGCATGGAACCTCGATCATCGTCCCCCGAAAGTCCATAGTTCATCTGAATGCTGCAAGGCAGCAACAGTGGTTGCACAGCGCGACGAGCTGCCGCCGACGTCCGCAGCCGAAGGAGAGCCAGTTCATGATTCTTGAAATCGCACCGCTGCACATCAAGGCCGGGCAGGAGGACGCGTTCGAAGCGGCGTTCCGGCAGGCGCAGCGCATCATTTCGTCGATGCCGGGCTATGTGTCGCACGACCTGCAGCGTTGCATCGAGCGGCCCGGCGAGTACATGCTGCTCGTCGTCTGGCACACGCTCGAAGATCACGAAACGGGTTTTCGGCAGTCTGCGGGCTACCAGGAATGGAAGGCGCTGCTGCATCACTTCTACGAGCCGTTTCCCGTGGTGTCGCACTATCGGGCCGTTCCGGGCGCGTCGTCGGCTGACCTGACCACCGCCCTTCATGTCGAATAGCAGGACTCAGGAGACGCCCATGCCGGCACACGAGAAGATCAACTACGTCGAGTACCCGGCGCGTGACGTGGGTGCGACGAAGCGGTTCTTTCAGGACGCATTCGGGTGGGCGTTCGAGGACTACGGCGCCGACTATGCGGCGTTCTCCGGCCAGGGCCTCGACGGGGGCTTCTTCCGGTCCGATCTGGTGGCAGATACCCGCCAGGGGAGTGCGCTCATCGTCTTCTACAGCGCGGACCTCGAGCGTACGCTTGCCAAGGTGGTCGCTGCGGGTGGCAGGATCGTGAAGCCGGTGTTTGCGTTTCCGGGTGGCCGCAGATTTCACTTCACCGAGCCCAGCGGCAACGAGTTTGCGGTCTGGTCAGAGGCTGCGGCCTGACGATTGTTCGCAGGCGACCACCATGCCAACTGAGCCGCGAATGAAAAAGCGCTTCCCTCTGTCAAAGGTCTACAGCCTGCTCGAACCCGGGCCACTGCTGCTGCTGACCACCGCCCACCGCAACGCCAGCGATGTCATGCCCATGACGTGGTACTCCCTGCTGGGGTTCGAGCCTCCGCTGGTGGCCTGTGTCGTCAGTGCCGGCAATCACTCGCAGAAGCTGCTTCGGGCATCGAAGACGTGCGTGCTGAACATCCCGACGGTGGAACTGGCGAAGCAGGTGGTCGGGTGCGGCAACTGCAGCGGCGCCGAGGTCGACAAGTTCGCCCGCTTCGGGCTGTCGAGCCGTGCCGCGGAACAGGTGGCGGCGCCGCTGCTCGATGACTGCTACGCGAGCCTCGAGTGCCGGGTGGTCGACACCGGGCGGGTTCGGCGGTACGAACAGTTTGTGCTGGAAGTCGTGGCCGCCTGGGTTGACCCGAAGGTCAAGGACCCCCGCACGCTTCATCACCGCGGGTACGGCAAGTTCATGGTCGCCGGCGAGAGCATCAGGCTGCGTTCCAGGATGCGGTGAATGCCTTCGGGCAGTTCGGCCGACGCGCCCCGATGCCGAACCTCGCGCGTCATTCATCGTGCGTCCGATGTCGCGCCCGGCCTTCCTCAGGCACCGACGGGAACCGGACCGGACCCGCCGCCATTCCGCCTGTCTCCTTACCAAGGCAGAATGAACCTTCCCCAAACAAAGCGAAGAAGGAGTTTCCAATGTCCAGCGTCGGTTACCACGAACCTGTCGAAGAACTGTCGGATGAAGTACGCGACATGCATCGCGCCATCGTGTCGCTGATGGAAGAGCTTGAAGCCGTGGATTGGTACAACCAGCGCGCCGCCGCCTGCAAGGACCCCGTGCTGAAGAAGATTCTTGAACACAACCGCGACGAGGAAAAGGAACACGCCGCCATGGTGCTCGAATGGATCCGTCGCAAGGACGATCGCTTCTCGCACGAACTGAAGGACTACCTGTTCACCGACAAGAGCCTCACCACCGACGCACACGGTCACTGAGCGGGAGGCGTCGGCATCGCGGCTCCGGGTCGGGCGATTCAGTCGCAGGTCCTGCGGTGACGCATCACTTCCGTCATGTGCTCTGCATCCAACCTCGATACTCACCCATGGCAGCCCCAATGCGAGGCGTCCGAACCCTGTCGGCGCCACTCTGCACTGTGCTCATCGCCGGATGCGCCAGTACAGCCGTCACACTCACGCCGTCACCCCAGGCTCCGGTGTGCGAACCATCGGCGACGGCGCTCGTGCTGTGGGCGCCCGAATGGCGGGCGGAGCAGAAGGATGTCGTCAAGCGGGAGGCGGCCGCTGCAACGGGCCTGAAGGATTTCTTCAGTCGCTCCGGTTGCTTCGCACATGCAGCACTTCGGCGCATGCCGAGTCTCGGCCCGACGGCCGTGTCCGCGCAGCGTGCTGCGGACGTCGGGCGGTACGATCGGGTGGTTGTGATCGGCGTTCGCGAACTCGGCCCGGTGGTCAAACTGCTTTCTTCGGCTGCGCTGGTTGAAGGCGGCACCGAGGTGTTGCTGCACGTGAGTACGTTCCCGGTTCCGGGCGATGCGCCACCACGCCAATTCACGGTTCACTGGCGAAACGGCGGCCCTGGCGTGCTCAGGGGTGTCGATCGCTTGCCGGCCGACATGCAGGCTGCGCTGGTCGCGGGGTTGCAGCCGGGCGACGCTGCGCGATAGACCGAAGTGATCGATGACACGTCTTCGCACGCTTCTGCGGATCGATTGCATGGCGGCTGCACTGGCTGGCGTACTGGTCTGGCTGTGCGCCGGATGGCTTGCCGACCTGTATGCACTGCCGCGCGATCTGCTGCTGACCATCGCTGCGGTCAACCTGCTGTATGCGAGCGGTTCTGGTTCGCTGGCCTTGCGTGAGCGACCACCGCAGTCCCTGATCGCAATGCTGGCTGTGGCGAACGTGGTCTGGGCCGTGGTGTGCCTGACGCTCGCGGTGAGGCACGCCGGTACAGCGTCGCTGTTCGGGCTCGGTCATCTTCTGGGCGAGGCGCTTCTTGTCGGCGGACTGGCCTGTCTCGAATGGGCGTGGCGCGCAGGTGCGCCAACCGCCCGGCGCGGATTGCCGTCATGAAGCCACCGCGTCCCGTATCATGCGCGGCCGATGGCGCCGCTCGTCCGGTGCCGATCCATGAATGCGGAACGCGCGAGCGATAATCGGGCGTTCAAGAACGGGAGTGGTCGATGAGCTACAGTTACCCAGCCGAAAAGTTTTCCTCCGCGCTTCAGGCACTGATGGTGCCGCATCCGGACGGTGAGCACGAGGCACTGGGGCGTGCCTTCCTCGAATGCCGGCTCGGCCTGCACCGGATGAACCGCGCCAAGCTGCCGGATGACATCCGCACCGGCATCCACCAGCTCGAGTGCTTCATGGATACCACCGGTTTCGTCGATGCCGACGGCGAAGGCGCGTGGGTGCACATGTTGAGAAGCCGCAGCGCGGATGACCGGGCCGAAGTGGCACGGCTCATCGACATGCTCGCGCAGTGGTTCGCCCGTCAGGAACCCTGACCATGCGGGGGTCGGCCTCCATCCGCCGTCTCGGGTACCCATGACGGACCCGAAGCAGGCGCGGCCGGCACGGCTTTTCTCGCGCGGGGTTGTGCTCGCGCTGGTCGCGTCCGCGCTGTTTTTCTGGGTCTGGTACGCGCGCTATCTCAGTGTCGATTTCAATGAACTGGGCCGCCATTACGATGCAGAGGCGCAAGTTGTCGCGACCGATTCGGCCTTTGTGTGGGGCCTGCCCGCCGTCGGATGCCTGCTGGTCGCATTGGCGCTGATGGGTCGCCGGCTGTGGCGTCGGCGCGGCTGACGCGGCGCCATGTTCCGCATCCAGACGCGCGGTGACCTGATCTACTACCTGGTGCTGTGCACGCTGGTCACGACCATGGGGGTGCTGTTTCTGGTATTCCCGCCGGTACCGCTGCCGGCGGATCCGGCGGCCTACGAACAACGCGCTGGTGCGCTGGAGGCGATTACCCAGCGGCATGCCGGCCACAAGAGCGCGTGGGTCCGGTTCCGCATGGCCACTGATCCGACGATCTACGAAAGCCGCGCGCCCCGTATCCTTGAAAGCGCGCAGACATGGGTCGAGCGGCAGACCGCCCTGTCGTTCTTCGTGCCGCGCATGCCTGCGGGATCTGACCGCCGGGATGATCCGCAGACGGTGTACGGACTGGTTGCCGGGGGCGTGCAGACGCGCACGCTGGCGGCCGATATTGCGTACGTGAATGCCGGCGCAACGCGCTGGGGCGTCGGGCTCGCGCTGGGCATCGGCATCGTTGGTTATCTGGCCGCGTTCTTCGCCTGGCGGCGGGTGCGCCTGCAGCACGAGGCGATGCAGGCGCTCGGACGGGCGCCGCGTGCGCGCCGCACGCGGGCGAAGCGACGCGCATGAGCGCTGCGTGGGCGCGCCAGGCTTGCCGCCAGTCGCCGTGACGGCGACCATGCGGGCTGACATCCGCAACGGCAGGACACCCCATGAAGCGACCCACCCTGAAGGCGCGGCTGACCGGTGCCGCACTGATCGTGTCCGGTGCCACCACCACGCTGGTCGCGCAGGCGCTGACCGAGGTGCTGACGCCGGCGCTGAGCGACTCGCCGCAGCGTGTCGAACATCGGCGTACCGACCTCAGCGGCGCGCCGGGCATGGAAGTGATTGCCTCGACAGCCGAATACCGCCCGGGCGATCGCATCGACCTGCATCTGCACCACGGCGTCGAGGCGGTCTACGTGGTTCAGGGCGCGACCGTGCAGGCGCCCGGCAAGCCGGCGATGACGCTGCAGACCGGTGCGGCGGCGATGAATCTGCGCGAGGTGAGGCATGCCGGCTTCACCGTCATCGGCGACGTGCCGCTCAAGTTGTTCACCGTGCATATCGTCGACAAGGGCAAGCCGCTGTATGACTACGCGCATTGAGTCAGTCGCGGCCGGGCTGAAACGAAAACGGCCGGGCAACTGCCCGGCCGTTCGCAAACCGCTTCAACAGATACCGTGTCGCCCGCGATCAGGCGAAGAACTCGACCCGGCCGTCCTCGAGGTCGTAGCGTCCCGCCACCACCTTCACTTTGCCCTTCTTCACCAGCTCGGCAATGATCGGGCTTTCGGTGGCGATCTTGCGCGCGGTGCGCACCGCGCTTTCGTGAATCGCGTTGTCGAGGAAGCTGCCCGGCTTGCCCGCCACGGCCAGGGCTGCAGGAACAATGGCATCGACCATCGGACCGATCGAGCCCGGGAACAGCGTCTTCTTCTCGACCACTTCGCACGCTGCGGCGACGGCGCCGCAGCGCTGATGACCCAGCACGACGATCAGCGGCACGCCGAGCACGCCCGAGCCGTACTCGATGGTGCCCATGGTGGCGGTGTCGGCCATGTTGCCGGCATTGCGCGCCACGAACAGCTCGCCGACGCCGACGCCGCCGAACAGCAGTTCGGGCGGTACGCGGCTGTCGGCGCAGGACACGATGGTGGCCCACGGCGCCTGACCCTTGGCGACCAGGGCGCGCTGGGATTGGAGTTCGGCGGCACACACCTGCGGCTCGTCGAGATACTTCCGGTTGCCGGCCTTGAGCTTGGCCAGCGCTTCGTCAGCCGTCAGCGACGTGGTCGGGCCGGAAGCTGCAAATGCCTGCGGCATTGACAGCCCCAGTCCGGTCGCCATGCTCGCGGCAGCAAACTTCAAGAATCCCCGTCTGGCCTCATTCTTCTGGTCACATACCTTGCACATTTTTTGTCTCCTGTAGTTTTTTGGTCCTTGGTGTGGCGCCGTGTGCACGGCGACAACCGATGCAATTTTAATATAAGCATTACTGATATAAGGTTAAGAAACGCTTATGGAAGAGAAAAAGTCGCGTATAGCACTACTGATGTGTGTGGCAACGAACTGACGCATGGGTAAACGTTCGATCAAGCCGCTGCAGGCTTGGCAAACCCGCGAGGCCACCCGAGAATGCAATCTGCGCACGCGTCGGCCCACGGGCACTCCGCGCGCTGGACGGTGTCTGCATCCGCGCAGGCCGTTTTCGCGTAGTCAGGCTGTGGACGCAACCGGGTTCAACAGGCGCCCACACTGAAGATTGCCCATCGTTCGTGCCGGAACCACCCGGCCGGGCGCACAAGACATGTTCCGGAGGAAGTGCCGTGCTGCAAAAATCCGCTGTGTTGAAGAAATCGCTGTTCGCGCTGCTCACTGCATGGGCGCTTGCGGCACAGCCCGTCGCGGCACAGGGCGCGCCGAAGCTGGACGACGAGGCCCTGGCGGCCAGGCTGATCGGTACGTGGATCAATCCGCCGGACAGTCCCGACTACGAGAACTTCGCCAGCAGCGAAACCTACAACGCCGACGGGAGCTATGAGTACCGTGAGTACGACGACAAGGAATGCCGCATCGTGTCGGCCTTGCTGAAGTCACGCTGGCATGTGTGGAACGGCGTCATCATCACCGAGTATGACGGCGGCAAGGCGCTCAGCGACCATGTGGTGTCGATGGAGGCAGAGCGCATGGTGCTGCGTTCGGTCGATGACGGGGTGACCGCCTACCGCAACCGCTCGAGCAGCTGCGCACCGACCACGGCAAAGAAGTGATCGGGCGCTGAAGTCTCAGCCGCCGAGCGCCCGGCGGCTGCTTTCGATGTGCAGCTGCATGGTCGCGCGCGCCGCTTCGGCGTCGTGCGCGCGCAGTGCAGCCATCAGCATGCGGTGCTCTTCGAGCGAGGCCACCAGACGGCCTTCGAGATAGAGCGAGTCGTGGCGCTGCAGCTTCAGCACGGCGCGCAGCTCGTCGATCATCTGCGCCATGCGCCGGTTGCCGGCGATGTGGTGGATCAGCAGATGGAAACGCTGGTTGGCGTCGAAGAAGCGGTCGATGTCGCGCGCCGCGGCACTGTCTTCCAGCGCCTGATGCAGCGCAGCCAGTTCTTCCAGATCGGCCGCCGAGGCCCGGCGGGCCGCGCCCGCGGCGCATTCGCCTTCGAGCAGCGCCATGATCGGATAGATCTCTTCGAGGTCACCGCCGCTGATCTGGGCGACATAGCAGCCGCGGCGCGGCTTGAGCACCACCATCCCCTCGGTCGCCAGCACCTTGAGCGCCTCGCGCAGCGGCGTGCGTGAAATGCCGTACTGGGTGGCCAGCGCCTGCTCGTCTATCCATTCGCCGGGCGCCATGGCGTGACTCTGGATCAACCGGCGCAGGCGGTCGGCCACTTCTATATAGAGGGCGCGCGGGGCGATGCTGTCGGCGCTGCGGTTCAGGGTTTCGCTGTTCATGGCCGGGCTGTCGTGGCTGCAGTTAACGCACTGCAGCACTTACTTGCATTCATAATTATGGATAAAGTATTCTCCGCCTTGCGCGTGACTGTCAAGCCGGATCCGGCTTGCCGCGTGCGCGCCTCTCCGAAATACCGAAGGAATCCAGCATGGCCGACACGACAGGCAGCGCTCACCCCGAATACGCCGCATGGCTCAAGGCGGCCGCGAAATCGGCCCCCGGCGGCGATCCGGCGAAGCTTGACTGGCATACGCCGGAAGGCCTGACGGTCAAGCCGCTGTACACGCGCGCCGACATCGACGGCCTGCCGCACACCGACACGCTGCCCGGCTTCGCGCCCTATGTGCGCGGCCCGCAGGCCACGATGTACGCCGCCCGGCCCTGGACCATCCGCCAGTACGCCGGTTTCTCGACCGCCGAAGAATCGAACGATTTCTACCGCAAGGCGCTGGCCGCCGGCGCGCAGGGCGTGTCGGTCGCGTTCGATCTGGCGACCCACCGCGGCTACGACTCGGACAATCCGCGCGTCGAGGGTGACGTCGGCAAGGCCGGCGTGGCGATCGACAGCGTGGAAGACATGAAGCGCCTGTTCGACGGCATTCCGCTCGACAAGGTGAGCGTATCGATGACGATGAATGGCGCCGTGCTGCCGGTGCTCGCCGGCTTCATCGTCGCCGGCGAGGAACAGGGCGTGCCGCAGGCGCAACTTTCAGGAACGATCCAGAACGACATCCTGAAAGAGTTCATGGTGCGCAACACCTACATCTATCCGCCCCAGCCCTCCATGCGCATCGTGGCGGACATCATCGAATACACGGCGCGCAACATGCCGCGCTTCAATTCGATCTCGATTTCCGGCTATCACATGCAGGAAGCCGGCGCGACCCAGGGCCTGGAACTGGCGCTGACGCTGGCCGACGGCATGGAATACGTGCGCACCGCGATGGCGCGCGGCATGGATGTGGACGATTTCGCCGGGCGGCTCAGCTTCTTCTTCGCCATCGGCATGAACTTCTATCTGGAAGTGGCCAAGCTGCGCGCGGCGCGACTGCTGTGGAGCCGCATCATGGACGGCTTCGGCGCAAAGAGCGCCAAGTCGAAGATGCTGCGCACGCATTGCCAGACCTCCGGCTGGTCGCTGACCGAACAGGACCCGTACAACAATGTCGTGCGCACCACCATCGAAGCGATGGCGGCGGTGTTCGGCGGCACGCAGTCGCTGCACACCAACAGCTTCGACGAAGCGATCGCGCTGCCGACCGAATTCTCGGCGCGCATCGCGCGCAACACCCAGCTCATCGTCCAGGAAGAGAGCCACATCACGAATGTGATCGACCCTTGGGCCGGCAGCTACCTGATGGAAAAGCTGACGCAGGACATGGCCGACCACGCATGGGCGATCATCCAGGAGGTGGAGCAGATGGGCGGCATGACCAAGGCGGTCGAGTCCGGCTGGGCCAAGCTGCAGGTCGAGAAGTGCGCCACCGAAAAGCAGGCGCGCATCGACTCCGGGCGCGACGTGATCGTCGGCGTCAACAAGTACCGGTTGAAGGACGAAGACAAGCTGGATGTGCGCGTGATCGACAACGTCGCCGTGCGCGAATCGCAGGTGGCGCAGCTGAAGCAGATTCGCGCCCGTCGCGACAGCGCAGCAGTCGATGCCGCGCTGGCGGCGCTGACCGCCGCGGCGGAATCCGGACAGGGCAATCTGCTGGAACTGTCGGTCAATGCGATGCGCGTGCGGGCCACCGTGGGCGAGGTGTCGGACGCGCTGGAAAAGATCTGGGGTCGTCACCGCGCCAGCACGCAGGCGGTCAGCGGCGTGTATCAGTCCATCGTGGAAGACGACGAGGGGTGGAGCGTGATGAAGGACGACGTGAGCCAGTTCGCCGAAGAGCAGGGCCGCCGGCCGCGCATCCTGATCGCCAAGCTCGGCCAGGACGGCCATGACCGCGGCGCCAAGGTGATCGCCACCGCCTTCGCCGACCTCGGTTTCGACGTGGACATCGCGCCGCTGTTCCAGACGCCGGAAGAAGCGGCGCGCCAGGCGATCGAGAACGACGTGCATGCGGTCGGCGTGTCGACGCTGGCGGCCGGTCACAAGACGCTGGTGCCGCAGCTCATCAAGGCGCTGCGCGCCGAAGGCGCGGACGACATCGTCGTGGTGGTCGGCGGTGTCATTCCGGCGCAGGACTACGACGAACTGTTCGGCCACGGCGTGGCCTGCGTGTTCGGCCCGGGCACGCCGATCCCGAAGGCGGCGAAGGACACGCTGGACGCGATCCGGGCGAAGCTGGCGTGATGAGCCGGACGGGTCTTGTGGCAAGTATCGATGTGCCGTCGCCTGCGGGGCAGGCTCCTACGAAGGGCAAAGCCGCGCCGCTTTGTGTAGGAGCCTGCCCCGCAGGCGATCGAATCGTCGACCGCGCACCACCGGTGAGCAGGGCGGGATCGTCGCCATGACCCCGCCCTCCGACGCGTCCCTGATCGACGGCGTGCGAGCCGGCAACCGCCGGGCGCTGGCGAAGACCATCACGCTGATCGAATCGACGCGCGAGGACCATCAGCAGCGCGCCGGTGAAGTGCTGCGCGCGCTGCTGCCGCACACGGGCCGGTCGATCCGGGTCGGCATTTCGGGCGTGCCGGGCGTCGGCAAGTCGACCTTCATCGAAGCACTCGGGCTGGCGCTGATCGGCAAGGGCCACAGGGTCGCGGTGCTGGCGATCGATCCGTCGTCGTCGCTGACCGGCGGCTCCATCCTAGGCGACAAGACGCGCATGGAACATCTGTCACTGCGCAGCGAAGCCTTCATCCGTCCGTCGCCGTCGTCCGGCAGTCTGGGCGGCGTGGCCGCGCGCACGCGCGAGGCGATGCTGGTGTGCGAGGCGGCCGGCTTCGACATCGTCATCGTCGAAACAGTGGGCGTCGGCCAGTCGGAAACCGCGGTCGCCGGCATGACCGACGTGTTCGTGCTGCTGCAGCTGCCGAATGCCGGCGACGATCTGCAGGCGATCAAGAAGGGCATCGTTGAGCTTGCGGACATCGTCGTCTACAACAAGTGCGACATCGACGAAACCGCGGCCGAGCGGGCGATGCAGCAGATGCGCGGTGCGCTGCACATGTTGCGTGCCGCACCAAGCGGGTGGGCGGTGCCGGTGCTGAAGGTGTCGGCGCTGCAGCATGCCGGGCTGGACGCCTTCTGGGCCGACATCCTGCGCTACCGCGACACCATGCAGGCCAGCAGCGCGTGGACGGCCCGGCGCAGCCGGCAGGCGCTGGACTGGATGTGGACCCTGGTCGATCAGGGTCTGCGCAGCCGTTTCGAACACCACGCGGCGGTACGCGCCGCGTTGCCGGACATCCGCGCCGCAGTGGCGGCGGGTACCCTGCCTGCATCGGCGGCCGCACTGCGCCTGCTGCAGGCCATGGACTGATTTCAGGGAGAGAACGACGATGCAGGACATCATCCTCAAGCTCGACGAAAAGCGCGAGCAAGCCAGACTGGGCGGCGGACAGCGCCGGATCGACGCGCAGCACAAGCGCGGCAAGCTGACCGCACGCGAGCGGCTGGAACTGCTGCTCGACGAAGGCAGCTTCGAAGAGTGGGACATGTTCAAGGAACACCGCTGCACCGACTTCGGCATGGCCGACGAATCGGTGCCGGGCGATGGCGTGGTGACCGGCTACGGCACCATCAATGGCCGCCTCGTGTTCGTGTTTTCGCAGGACTTCACCGTGTTCGGCGGCTCGCTGTCGGAATCGCACGCCGAGAAGATCTGCAAGGTGATGGACCAGGCGATGAAGGTCGGTGCGCCGGTCATCGGGCTGAACGACTCCGGCGGCGCGCGCATCCAGGAAGGCGTGGCGTCGCTCGGCGGCTATGCCGAAGTGTTCCAGCGCAACGTGATGGCGTCCGGCGTGATCCCGCAGATTTCGCTGATCATGGGGCCGTGCGCCGGCGGCGCCGTGTATTCGCCGGCGATGACCGACTTCATCTTCATGGTGCGCGATTCGTCCTACATGTTCGTCACCGGTCCGGAAGTCGTGAAGACCGTGACGCACGAAGAAGTGACGGCCGAGGACCTGGGCGGCGCGACGACCCACACCACCAAGTCCGGCGTGGCCGATCTGGCGTTCGAGAACGACGTCGATGCGCTGATGTATACGCGCCGGCTGTTCAACTATCTGCCGCTGTCGAACCGCGAAAAGGCGCCGGTGCGCCCGAGCAGCGATCCGGCCGACCGGCCCGACGGCAGCCTGAACACGCTGGTGCCGGCGAATGCGAACCAGCCGTACGACATGAAGGAGCTGATCCTGAAGATGGTCGACGACGGCGACTTCTTCGAAATCCAGCCCGACAACGCGAAGAACATCATCGTCGGCTTCGCCCGCATGGAAGGCAGCACGGTGGGCATCGTCGCCAATCAGCCGCTGGTGCTGGCCGGCTGCCTGGACATCAAGAGCTCGATCAAGGCGGCGCGCTTCGTGCGCTTCTGCGACGCCTTCAGCATTCCGGTGATCACGCTGGTGGACGTGCCCGGCTTCATGCCCGGCACCGCACAGGAGTACGGCGGCATCATCAAGCACGGCGCCAAGCTGTTGTACGCCTACGCCGAGGCGACTGTGCCCAAGGTGACCCTGATCACCCGCAAGGCCTATGGCGGCGCCTACGACGTGATGAGTTCGAAGCACCTGCGCGGCGACGTGAACTTCGCCTGGCCGAGTGCGGAGATCGCGGTGATGGGACCGAAGGGTGCGGTGGAAATCATCTTCCGCGAAGAGAAGAACGACCCGGAACGCATCACGGCGCGTGAAGCGGAATATCGCGAGAAGTTCGCCAACCCCTTCATCGCCGGCAAGCGCGGCTTCATCGACGACGTGATCATGCCGAGCGAAACGCGCAAGCGCATCTGCCGCTCGCTGGCCATGCTGCGCGACAAGCAGCTGGAAAACCCGTGGCGCAAGCACGGGAACATTCCGCTGTGATCGACGCCCTGTGGGAGCGGCGGCCTCGCCGCGATACGCACGCTGCACAACGATGGTCGCGGCACTGATCGCGGCGGGGCCGCCGCTCCCACAGGGCCGCTCCCCAGGATGCTGCTCCGACGCCACGGCGGATTACCCGTTGCCCAACTTTGTGCCGACTTCCATTTGTGGAGCACTGATATGTTCAACAAGATCCTGATCGCAAACCGCGGCGACGCGCAGCGCGGTCGCGCTGCGATCCCCACTACTCGCAGCACACGCACAGCGTGTGCACGCGATCTCGCCGCGGAGACAAACCGTGTTTAAGAAGATACTGATCGCAAACCGCGGCGAGATTGCGTGCCGCGTCATCCGCACGGCGCGCCGCATGGGCATCGCCACGGTGGCGGTGTATTCCGAAGCCGACCGCAGCGCGCTGCATGTCGAGCTGGCTGACGAAGCCGTGTGCATCGGCCCGGCCGCGGCGCGCGAGTCCTATCTGGTGATCGACAAGATCATCGCCGCCTGCAAGGCGACGGGTGCCGAGGCGGTGCATCCGGGCTACGGCTTCCTGTCGGAGAACGAAGCGTTCTGTGCCGCGCTGGAGCGCGAGGGCATCGTGTTCATCGGGCCGAAGGCGCACGCCATCGGCGCCATGGGCGACAAGATCGCGTCGAAGAAGCTGGCCAAGGAAGCCGGCGTGACGACGATTCCGGGCTGGAACGATCCGATCGAAAGCCCAGAGCGCGCGGTCGAGATCGCGCGCGGCATCGGCTATCCGGTCATGATCAAGGCCAGTGCCGGCGGCGGCGGCAAGGGTTTGCGGGTGGCGTTCAACGATGCCGAGGCGCATGAAGGTTTTGCCTCCTGCGTCAATGAGGCGAAGAACGCCTTCAACGACGATCGCGTGTTCATCGAGAAATTCGTCGAAGAGCCGCGCCACATCGAAATCCAGGTGCTGGGCGACAGCCACGGCAACGTGGTGTATCTGAACGAGCGCGAGTGCTCGATCCAGCGGCGGCACCAGAAGGTGATCGAAGAGGCACCGTCACCGTTCATCGATCCGGACACCCGGCGCGCGATGGGCGAGCAGGCGGTGCGGCTGGCCAAGGCGGTGCAGTACCAGTCGGCCGGCACGGTCGAGTTCGTCGTCGGCCGCGACAAGTCCTTCTACTTTCTCGAAATGAACACCCGGCTGCAGGTCGAGCACCCGGTGACCGAACTGATCACCGGGCTGGACCTGGTCGAACAGATGATCCGCGTGGCGGCCGGCGAAAAGCTCGCCTTCACGCAGGCCGACGTGAAGCTCGAAGGCTGGGCGATGGAAGCGCGCATCTGTGCCGAGGATCCGGCGCGCGGTTTCCTGCCGTCGGTCGGGCGCCTGATCCGCTACCGTCCGCCGGTCGCCAGCGACCGTGTGCGCGTCGATACCGGCGTGTTCGAGGGCGGCGAAGTGTCGATGCACTACGATTCCATGATCGCCAAGCAGATCTGCTACGGCGCCACCCGTGCCGAAGCGATCGCGCAGCTGCGCGACGCGCTCGACGCCTTCTGCATCCGCGGCCCGAACCACAACATCGCCTTCGTGTCGGCGGTGCTCGGTCATCCGCGCTTCTCTGCCGGCAACTTCACGACCGCCTTCATCGCCGAAGAATATCCGCAGGGGTACGACCCGGCGACCGCTGCGTACGAGGACGAGGCCCTGCTCGTGGCCGTGGCGGCCACGGTGCACCAGCGTTACATCGAACGCGCATCGCGCATCGTCGGCCAGCTGCCGGGACATGAGTTCCGCATCAGCCCGGATGCGGTGGTGCGCCTGCGCGACGTCGAACACCGGGTGCACATCGAGAACGACGGCGACCATCACGCGGTGCTGATCGACGGCGTGCGCCACCGCATGGTGAGCAACTGGCGCGTGTCCGATCCGGTGTATCGCGGCGAGATCGACGGCCGCCCGTTCACGCTGCAGGTCGAACGCATCGGCCTGCGCTACCGGCTGCAGCACCGCGGTGCGCGTGTCGATGCCGAAGTGATGAGCCCGCGCGCGGCCGAGCTGCTCAAGCGCATGCCGGTCAAGTCGGCCCCCGACCTGTCGCGCTTCCTGCTGTCGCCGATGCCGGGCCTGCTGCGCGAAGTCGCGGTGAAGCCTGGCCAGGCGGTCAAGGCTGGCGAGCGGCTGGCGGTGATCGAAGCGATGAAGATGGAGAACATCCTGCGCGCCGAGCGCGACGGCGTGATCGGCAAGGTATCGGCACAGCAGGGCGAAAGCCTGGCGGTGGACCAGATCATCCTGGAATTCGCTGCCGGTTGAGCCATGGCGGCGGCCGTGCCGCTGCCATGGCTCAAGTCCGCCGCTGCGGGTGTCGTTAAGCTTTGCTGCTTCCCATTTCTGGCGTAACGACACCCCGGACCCATGAACTTCCGACACTTCAGCCCCGCCCGGCCGCGGGTGGCAACCGACCGTTCGCGTTGCGGCGGAGCGCGCTGACATGCGCGCACGCATCATGCTGGTGGAAGACCAGCCCGAGATCCGCCAGTTGATCCGCATGACCCTCGAGTTCGGTGATTTCGATCTGGCCGAGGCGCCGGATGCGGATGCCGGCTGGACGCTGATGCAGCAAAGCCCGCCCGACCTGATTCTGCTCGACGTGATGATGCCGGGCTCGATGGACGGTCTCGAGTTGTGCCGCCGACTGCGTCAAACCCCGGCGCTGCAGGCGATTCCGGTCATCCTGCTGACCGCACGCAGCCAGCAGCGCGATATCGAGATCGGCTTCGAAGCCGGTGCAAATGCCTATCTGACCAAGCCCTTCAGTCCGATGGAACTGCTGGACCGCATTGCCGGGCTGTTGAATCCGTCTGACGCGAGATGAACCTGCGCGACCCGGTGTGGGCCGAACCGTCCGGTGCATCCGGCGGTGACGCGCCGCCCTTCGCGCGTGCAATGCGCGATCCGTCCATGATCGCCTGGCCGGCGCTGGCACTCGGCATGCTGGTCACGCTGGTCATCACCTTCCTGCTCTGGGACAGGCTGGCCCAGGCCACGGCACAGCGCTTCGACAACGAGGTCGACAAGGTGGTCGCCCAGATCAGCCTGCGCATGGCGGCGCACGAGAACATCCTGCGCGCCGCGGCCGGCCTGATGCAGGCCAGCGACGAGGTGACGCGCGCCGACTGGTACAACTATGTGAACCAGCTGGGGCTGGAGCGGAACTTTCCGGGCGTGCTCGGGGTGGGCCTGTCGCTGCGCATTCCGGCGGCACAACTGGCCGCCCATGAAGAGACGATCCGGCTCAATGACATGCCGACCTATGCGGTCTGGCCGAAGCACGTGCGCGACGAGTACCACAGCGTCGTGTTTCTCGAACCGCTGAACGAACGCAACTTCAGGGCCATCGGCTACGACATGTATTCCGAGCCGGTGCGGGCCGCAGCGATGCGGCGCGCGCGCGATACCGGCAACGTGGCGCTGTCCGGGCGGGTGACGCTGGTGCAGGAGGGCAAGGGACCGGCACAGCCGGGCTTCCTGCTGTACTACCCGCTGTATGTACGCGACGAGCCGGCCGATACGCCGGCCGAACGGGGCCGCGCACTCCTCGGCTATACCTACAGCCCGTTCCGCGCGCACGATCTGCTTGGCGACATCCTGCTCGGTTTCGCCGACAAGGTGGTCGTGACGATCCACGACGGCTGGGGCGCATCGCCCGGCACGGTGCTTTACAGCAGCGCCGACGGCAAGCCGGTTTCGTCGCTCGAAGCGGTGCGCGAGATCGAACTGGCGGGACATGCCTGGACGGTGAGCCTGCGCGCGCCTGCCGCCTTCAGCGCCGACCACCTCGTGCTCTGGCTGGTTCCGTTGATGGGCGCCGGCCTGAGCGCGCTGCTGTTTTACCTGCTGCGCCTGCTGGCCGCGACGGCGCGTGCCAATCGCAGCGCGCACGCCATGACACAGGCGCTGACCATCAGCGAATCGCGCCTCGTCACACTGCTCGATACCGCCGCCGACGGCATCGTCACCACCGACGAATCCGGCATGGTGCTGACGGTCAATCGTTCCGCTGCCGAAATGTTCGAGATCGGCATTGATGCGGCGATCGGCCTGCCGCTGGCGCGCCTGCTGCCGATGTTCGATGCCGCATGGTTTGCCGGTCAGGCGGACACGCACCCCATCGGGCTGCGCTGGCGCTTCCGGCAGGATGTGCAGGGCGTGCGCCGCTCGCGTCGTTTTCCGGTCACCGTGTCGGCCAGCCGCTTCAACCTGCACGGGCGACCGGTGTATTCGCTGCTGATGCGTGACATTTCCGAACAGGTGGAAGCGCAGACACGCATGCGCCTGCATGATCGCGCGCTCGAATCGTCGAGCGAGGCGGTGATCATCCGCGACGTTCAGCGTGGCGGGTACCCCGTGGTGTATGTGAATGCGGCATTCGAACGGCTGACCGACCGGGCGGCCGACGAAGTGATCGGCCGCACCTTCACGCTGGCGTCGGGGGAGCAGAACCCGGAGCACGTGCTCGATGAAATGCGCTGGGCGATCGCACACCAGAAGCCCTACAGCACCACGCTCGACGTGAGGCGTGCAGACGGCCGGTCGATCTGGGTGGCGCTGTCATCGTCTCCGGTGCGCGACAACGAAGGCCGGGTCACGCACTACGTCGACGTGTTCGGCGACGTGACCGAGCGCATCGAGTTCGAACGCAAGCTGATCCGCCGCACGAATCGGCTGCACACGGTGTTCGCGCTGTCGCCGGACGGCTTCGTCACCTTCGACGAGGCTGGCACGCTGACCAATGTGAACCCGGCGTTCCTGCGCATGACCGAACTGACGCAGGCCGAACTGGTGGGCCTCAGCGCCGCCGTGTTCGACGGCAGGCTGGCCCGGCTGGCCGACCCGGACAAGCCGTGGCCGGGACTGGTGCTCGATCAGTCGACCACCGAACCGCAGCGCCTGTGGCTTCGCCTGCCCGAACCGCGCGTGCTCGAACGCAGCGCGCGTGTGGCGCCGGAAGGCCGCTCCGAGACGGTGCTGTACTTCCGCGACATCACGCAGCAGTTCGAGGTCGACCGCATGAAGAGCGAGTTCCTCAGCACTGCGGCGCACGAACTCCGTACGCCGCTGGCGTCGATCCTCGGCTTTGCCGAACTGCTGATCAACCGCGAGTACGACGAGCCGGCGCGCCGGCGCATGCATACCATCATTCACCGCCAGTCTCGCGTGCTGGTCAATCTGATCAACGATCTGCTCGACCTGGCGCGCATCGAGGCACGGGCCGGGCAGGATTTCCGCTTCGAAGACCTGTCGGTGAAGGGCATCATCAGCGCCACGCTGGAAGCGCTGACCATGCCGGACGACAGCCATACCGTGCGGCTGGACATGCCGCAGGCGGTGCCGCGCATCCGGGTCGATCACGCGAAGATGGTGCGCGCGCTCGGCAACGTCATCACCAACGCCTTCAAGTATTCGCCGGGCGGCGGCGAAGTGGTGGTGACGGTCTGCGAAGCCCTGCGCAATTCGCGGCTGATGGCCGGCATGTGCGTGATCGACCGCGGCATCGGCATGACGCCGGACCAGCTGTCGCGCATCTTCGAGCGCTTCTATCGCGCCGATCCGTCGGGCAATATTCCGGGGACCGGTCTGGGCATGTCGCTGGTGAAGGAAATCATGGACCTGCACGGCGGCGAGATCGAGATCGACAGCGCACCAGGGGTCGGCACGACGGTGACACTGTGGCTGCCGGTGATGGATACGGCGACCACCTGATCGTCGAAGTTCTGCCATGATCCGCGCATTCATCGGAGATCGACATGCGACTGGGCGACGGGCGGGAAAGCGACAACATCGAGGACCGCCGGGGTGCGCGTGGCGGCGGCATGCTGGGCGGCGGCGGTCGCAAGATCGGTGTCGGCACCATCGTGCTGGCGCTGGTGGCGATGTATTTCGGTGTCGATCCGTCGGTGGTGCTCAATATGGGTGCCGGCGTGCCGCAGACTTCGCAGCAGGCGCCGGTGGCCCCAGGGGTGCAGTCCACCGGGCGGGCGGAAGACGACGCGCTGGCGCGTTTCACCGCACAGGTGCTGGCCGATACCGAAGACACGTGGAACGAACTGTTCCGCGCCGGCGGCAAGCAGTACCGAGAACCGAAACTGGTGCTCTACACGGGTGGTACGCAGACCGCCTGCGGCACCGGACAGGCCGCGATGGGGCCGTTCTACTGCCCGGGCGACGAGCGCGTCTATCTTGATCTCGATTTCTACCGCGACCTGCAGGCGCGCTTCGCCGCGCCGGGCGATTTTGCGCAGGCCTACGTGATCGCGCACGAAATCGGCCATCACGTGCAGCATCAGCTGGGCATCGCCGAAAAGGTGCAGGCCTCGAAGCAGCGCGTCAGCGAGCGCGACGCCAATCAACTACAGGTGCGGATGGAACTGCAGGCGGACTGCTTCGCCGGCATCTGGGCGCACCACGCCAACCGCTCGCGCGGCATTCTCGAACAGGGTGACATCGAAGAGGCGCTGCGCGCTGCGTCCGCCATTGGCGACGACACGCTGCAGAAACAGGCGCAGGGCTATGTGGTGCCGGAAAGCTTCACCCACGGCAGCGCCGAACAGCGCGTGCGCTGGTTCAAGCGCGGACTGGACAGCGGCGAAATGAAGGCCTGCGACAGCTTCGGCGCGCGCACGCTTTAGCAGATTCAAGATTCAAGATGCAAGACGCAAGGGAGGCACCGCGTGCCGCTTGAATCTCGCATCTTTCTTCTTGCATCTGCCTTTCAGCCCATGCTGACGACGACCTTGCCGACATGGGCTTGGCTCTGCTGGTGCGCCAGCGCCGCGCGGGCCTCGGCGAAGCCGAACACGCGGTCGATGACCGGGCGGATCTTGTGCAGCGAAATCACCCGGTTCATCGACTCGAACATTTCGCGCGAGCCGACGAACACGCCGCGCACCGTCGAGGTGGTGAACAGCAGCGGCAGCGGATTGATCTCGCCGCCGGTCAGCACGCCGATCAGGTGCGCCTGACCGTTCTGGCCGAGCGAAGCGATCGAGCGCTGCAGCGTACCCGGGCCGCCGACTTCGACCACGTGGTCAACGCCCACGCCGCCGGTGGCCGTGCGCACTTCCTGATCCCAGTCCGGATGGCTGCGGTAGTTGATCAGCGTGGTCGCACCGAGCGCCTTCGCCTTTTCGAGCTTGGTGTCACTCGACGACGTGGCGATCACCTCGGCGCCCGCCGCCTTCGCGAACTGCAGTGCGAACATCGATACGCCGCCTGTGCCGAGCACCAGCACGCGATCGCCTGCGCGCAGCGGCGCCGGACCTTCGAACAGCGCATTCCACGCGGTCAGCGCCGCGCACGGCAGGGTGGCCGCTTCCTCGAAGCTCAGGTGGGCCGGCTTGGCCACCAGCGAATCCTGCGGGAACAGGCGGTATTCGGTCAGCACCCCGGGCGCGGTGCCGCCCAGGGTCTTGCCGAAGTACGCCGGCTGCAGCCGGCCGGCGATCCAGGTTTCGAAGAAGGTGCCGATCACGTGGTCGCCGGCGGCAAAGCGGTCAACGCCCGCACCGATTTCGACCACCTCGCCCGCGCCATCGGACAGCGGAACCAGATCCTTCGAGTCGACGCCGGGATACAGACCCTGCAGGATGAACAGATCGCGGTAGTTGAGTGACGCTGCGCGCATCTTTACCAGCACCTGACCGGGACCGGGACGCGGGACTTCAGCGTCGATCATCGTCAGGCTGTCGGCATTGCACTGCTCAAGATAGGCTTGGTAACGCATTCGTGTGAACCTCCGTTTGATATTGTCGTGGGCGCAGCTCGATCTGCGACGCGATGGTGCCATGCCCCGGTGCGGACGGGTGTCTCGCATGAGCCTGCCTATATAGACTGGCGGCCTGGCCGCATTGCCCTCCGAACGTGACATGCCGAAATTCCCGTCCCGCCTGCGCTGGCTGCTGCCGGCCTTGCTGCTGTTCTGCGTGCACGCTGCACACGCCCTCGGCGCCGGCGAACTGGCGCTCATCGTCAATGTGTCGGATCCGGCGAGCGTGGAATCCGCCGCCTATTATCGTCAACAGCGCGACATCCCGGCGGCCAACGTCATCGAGGTGAGCTTTCCGCATGAACGCGGCGCGCTGTCGCGGGAAGAGTTCGAACGGGTATACGCCGAGGTCGGCGCAAGGTTGGCACCCGGCATCAAGGCCTTCGCGCTGGCCTGGACGCGCCCGTGGCGCGCCGGCTGCATGAGCATCACCTCCGCCTTTGCTTTCGGCTACGACGAAAGCTTCTGTTCATCGACCTGCGGCCCGACGCGGCCGAGCGGCTATTTCAACAACGGCCGCAACGCGCCCGACAACGCCGCGATGCCCCGGCCCGCCATGCTTCTGGCGGGCGAATCGGTCGAGCAGGTGAAGCGCCTGATCGACCGCGGCGTGGCTGCCGACTACAGCTATCCGAAAGGCACGGTGTATCTGGTGCGCACCGAAGACGCGGCGCGCAATGTTCGCTCCTTGCTGTTCGACGAAACGATGGCCCAGGTGCGTGGCCTGCAGTTCGCCAGCCCGAGGGCGGCCGAAGCGTTCGGCCAGCAGGACGTGATCGGCTATTTCACCGGCGCGGTGCGCGTGCCGGCACTGCCGACGCTGGGCTTTCTGCCGGGGGCTCCGGCCGACCACCTGACGTCGGTCGGCGGCACCCTGCTCGACAACACCGCGCAGATGAGCGCACTCGAATGGCTGACGGCGGGCGCCACCGGCAGCTACGGCACGGTGATCGAGCCGTGCAACCACCTGCAGAAGTTTCCCCATCCGGGCATCCTGATGGGCCTGTACGCGGAAGGTGACACGCTGATCGAGGCCTACTGGAAGAGCGTCGCCTGGCCGGGCGAGGGCGTGTTCATCGGCGAGCCGCTGGCGCGCCCGTTCGGTACCCGCACCATGCGGGATGACGCGGGATGGTGGGTCGAGTCGCATTCGGCGACCGGCCGGCGGGCGGTGATCGAAGTGGCGCGGAGCGTGGTCGGGCCGTATCGCGCGGTACAGCAGCTGATGCTGCCTGCGGGCTTTGCGCGGCAACGGCTGAAGGTCGACCGCGGTGTCGGCGCCGTCAGGGTGCGCTGAGGCCTGCCTGAAAGTCGCGAAAGGCGCGCGCGAGGCCCTCGGCCAGGCCAGTGCTTGCCTGCCACCCGATCGAATTGAGCCGCGTCACGTCCATCAGCTTCCTCGGCGTGCCGTCTGGCTTGGTCGTGTCGAACACCAGGTCGCCGTCGAAGCCCACCACCTTGCCGACGAGTTCGGCCAGTTCCTTGATCGTCACGTCTTCACCCACGCCCACATTCACCAGCGGCGGCTCGAAGCGGCCGGTCTTTGACTCGTCACTGCCCAGCAGGCTCGCGTATTGGTCGTCCGGCAGGTTGATCAGGAAGACGCAGGCGTCGGCCATGTCGTCGCTGTACAGGAATTCGCGCCGCGGCGTGCCGGTGCCCCAGAGGGAGATGCAAGATTCAAGATTCAAGTTGCAAGCGGCGCGCAGTTGCGCCTTGAGGTCGTCGGGGATGGCGCCATGCACAGCCTCGTCCTGCTCGATGGCGGCCCAGTTGCGCTGCGAAGCGAGTTTGGCGAGGTGAAACTTGCGGATCATGGCCGGGATGACATGACTGTTCATCAGGCTGTAGTTGTCGCCCGGGCCGTACAGATTGGTCGGCATCACCGCCAGATACTGCGTGCCGTACTGCCGGTTGTAGCTCCAGCACATTTCGATGCCGGCGATCTTGGCCAGCGCATATGGCCGGTTGGTGGGTTCGAGCGGGCCGGTCAGCAGGCAATCTTCGCGCATCGGCTGCGGCGCAAGCTTCGGGTAGATGCAGCTTGAGCCGAGGAACATCAGCCGCGTCACGCCGTGCGTGTACGCGCTGTGGATCACGTTGGTCTGGATGACCAGGTTGTCGCGGATGAATTCGGCCGGATAGCTGTTGTTGGCGACGATGCCGCCGACCTTGGCCGCAGCCAGGAACACGTACTCGGGCTTTTCGGTGGCGAAGAAGGCATCGGTCGCGGCCGCGTCGGTCAGATCCAGCTCGGCGTGCGTACGGGTGACCAGGTTGGTGTAGCCCCTGGCTTCAAGGTTGCGCACGATGGCCGAGCCGACCAGGCCGCGGTGGCCTGCTATATAGATACGCGCGTTCTTGTCCATGTCTGTGGCCCGCGCCTATTCGAAGTGGTCGTAGGCCTTGAAGCCCGCCATTTTCACCAGCGCATCGCGCTTGGCGCTGGTGTAGTCGGCTTCCACCATTTCCTTCACCAGTTCGCGCAGCGTCGTCTTGGGCGTCCAGCCCAGCTTTTCGCGCGCCCGGGTCGGGTCGCCGAGCAGGGTTTCGACTTCGGTCGGCCGGTAGTAGCGCGGATCGACCCTCACGATCACGTCGCCCACCTTCGCCTTGGCGCGGTCACCCGTGATCGCGGCGACGATGCCCACCTCCTGCTCACCCTCGCCTTCGAAGCGGATCGTGATGCCCAGCTCGGCGGCGGCGAATTCGACGAACTGGCGCACGCTGTACTGCACGCCGGTGGCGATCACGAAGTCTTCCGCCACGTCCTGCTGCAGCATCAGCCATTGCATTTCGATGTAGTCGCGCGCATGGCCCCAGTCGCGCAAGGCACTCATGTTGCCCAGGTACAGGCAGTCCTGCAGCCCGAGTGCGATGCGCGCGATGGCACGCGTGATCTTGCGCGTCACGAAGGTTTCGCCGCGCACCGGCGACTCGTGATTGAACAGGATGCCATTGCAGGCGTAGATGCCGTACGCCTCGCGGTAATTGATGGTGATCCAGTAGGCGTAGAGCTTGGCGCAGGCGTACGGGCTTCGCGGGTAGAAGGGCGTGGTTTCCTTCTGCGGGATTTCCTGCACCAGGCCATAGAGTTCGGACGTCGACGCTTGATAAAAGCGCGTTTTCCTCTCCAGCCCCAGGATGCGGATGGCTTCGAGGATGCGCAGTGCGCCGATGCCGTCGGCGTTGGCCGTGTATTCCGGCTCTTCGAAGCTGACCGCCACGTGCGACTGGGCGGCCAGGTTGTAGATTTCGTCCGGCTGCACCGCCTGGACGATGCGCACCAGGTTGGTCGAATCGGTCAGGTCGCCGTAGTGCAGGATGAACTTGCGGTTGTCGACGTGCGGGTCTTCGTACAGGTGGTCGATGCGGTCGGTGTTGAAGAGCGAGGAGCGGCGCTTGATGCCGTGCACCTCGTAGCCCTTCTTGAGCAGGAATTCGGCGAGATAGGCGCCGTCCTGGCCGGTCACGCCGGTGATGAGTGCGATTTTGGTCATGTGCTTTGATCCGGTGTGAAAGGCACGGGATAACAGCGCGCGATTATCGCCGATGATCGCGCGCAACCTGCTCGAGTCGCGCGGCGAGCAGCGGTTCGATGAGTGCCATGCAGCGCGCGGTGGCGCCCCGGTGCATGGCGGCATAGGCCCGGCCGGCGTTGGCCATGCGTTGTCTCGCCTGCAGATCCTCGAGCAGGCTGACGACCATCGACGCCATGTCGTCCGGTCCGCCGGCCCGGACGGCGGCGCCGGCCGCGAGCGCGTCATCGGTGGCCTGGGCGAAATTGAACATGTGTGGTCCGACGACGACCGGACAGCCCGCCGCGCAGGCCTCGATCAGATTCTGACCGCCCAGCGGCAGCCAGCTGCCGCCGATGACGGCGACGTCCGCCAGCGCATACCAGGCGACCATTTCACCCATCGAGTCGCCGAGCCACACCGGGTCACGGTCGCCGGGCAGCGTGCGTTCGCTGCGCCGTATCGCGTGCAAGCCGCATCCGGCCACGATGCCGGCCACCTCGTCGAAGCGCTGCGGATGCCTCGGCACCAGCGCAATGAGCACATCGTCCGGCAGCTGTGCCTGCAGCGCCGGCAGCAGCAGCCCCTCTTCGCCGTCGCGGGTGCTGGCCAGCAGCACGATCCGGCGGGCACCGAGCGCCGCGCGCCACCGTTGGCCGAGCGCGAGTTGATCCGGCGGCGGTGCCAGGTCGAACTTCAGATTGCCGGTCATCGTCACATTGTGCGCACCGAGCGCATTCAGCCGTGTGGCGTCGGCAGCCGTCTGAGCGGCGATGCCGGAGAGTGCTTGAAGCATCGCGCCGGTCAGTGCGGGCATTCTTGCGTAGCGGCGCGCGGACCGTTCCGACAGGCGGGCATTCGCCAGCACCACCGGAACGCCGAGGTGGTGGCACTCGGCAATCAGGTTGGGCCACAGTTCGGTTTCCATCAGGATGCCGATGGCCGGACGCCAGGCACGCAGGAAGGCACGCTGCGCCCACGGCAGATCCCAGGGCAGCCAGGCGAGGGCCACCGTATCGCCGTAAAGCGCCTGCGCCGTGGCGCGCCCGGTCGCGGTCGTCTGGGTCAGGAGGATGCGGGCGTCGGGGTGGGCCTCGCGCAGCGCAGCGATCAGCGGCTGGGCGGCGCGCGTTTCGCCGACCGACACAGCATGTATCCAGAGGGTCGATGCAGCGGGTTCAACGCGGAAGAAGCCCAGCCGCTGGGCGACATCGCATGCGTAACCCGATTCCCGGCGGGCGCGCCACGCCAGGCGCAGCAGCACGGCGGGCAGTGCGACCAGCCAGATCAGGGTGTACAGAACGCGATTCAGGGGCACGGGTCAGGAAGCCGGAGGCGGGCAGCCGGCAGGGCGCCGGACCGATCAGTGCCAAGGATACCAAGATGGCGGCAGCCTCCCGGCTGCCCGCGGCGGCGTGAGATAATCGGACACCTGACCGGCGCGCAATTCCGTCGCGCGTTCGCAGCACTACACACTGGACCCGTCATTCAATGAAAGCCGTGATTCTCGCCGGCGGCCTCGGCACCCGGATTTCCGAAGAGTCGCACCTCAAGCCCAAGCCGATGATAGAAATCGGCGGCCGGCCCATCCTGTGGCACATCATGAAGATCTATTCCCGTTACGGGATCAACGACTTCGTGATCTGCCTCGGTTACAAGGGCTACGTCATCAAGGAGTACTTCGCCAACTACTTCCTCCACATGTCCGACGTCACGTTCGACATGTCGAAAAACGAGATGGAAGTCCATCAGCGCTACGTCGAGCCGTGGCGCGTTACGCTGGTCGACACTGGCGAAAACACGCTGACCGGCGGCCGGCTGCGCCGGGTGCGCCAGCATCTGGGCGATCAGCCTTTCTGCTTCACGTACGGCGATGGCGTGGCCGATGTCGATATCGGTGCGCTGGTCGATTTCCATCGCGCGCACGGCAAGGCGGCGACGGTGACGGCCATCCAGCCGCCCGGGCGCTATGGCGCGCTGAACCTCGACGGCCATGCAGTGCGCAGCTTCCAGGAAAAGCCGGCCGGAGATGGCGCGTGGATCAACGGTGGTTTCTTCGTGCTCGATCCGTCGGTCATCGACCTGATTTCCGGTGACCAGACCAGCTGGGAGGCCGAGCCGCTGATGCAGCTGGCGCGCGACGATCGCCTGATGGCCTATCCGCACGCCGGTTTCTGGCAGGCGATGGACACCCTGCGCGACAAGAACCAGCTTGAAGAAATCTGGCAATCCGGCCGTGCGCCGTGGAAGTGCTGGGAATGAGCGACGGCTTCTGGCGCGGCCGACGCGTCCTGCTGACCGGGCACACCGGCTTCAAGGGAAGCTGGCTGACGTTGTGGCTGCATGCGCAGGGTGCCGAGGTGCATGGCTACGCACTGGTGCCGCCCGCTTCGCCCAACCTGTTCACCGTTGCCGGGGTGGATGGAGCGCTGGCGTCGTCCACCCTGGCCGACATCCGCGACCTGACGACGCTGACGGCGCTGTGCCGCGAGGTGCGGCCGCAGATCGTGTTTCACCTGGCCGCCCAGGCGCTGGTGCGCCAGTCCTACCGCGAGCCGGTCGACACCTTCGCCACCAACGTGATGGGCGTCGTGAACCTGCTGGAAGCCGTGCGCAGCGCCGGCGGCGTCGCGGCGGTGGTCAATGTCACGACCGACAAGTGCTACGAGAACCGGGAGTGGCCCTGGGCCTATCGCGAAATCGAGCCGATGGGCGGGCACGATCCCTATAGCGCCAGCAAGGGCTGCGCCGAACTGGTCACGGCCGCCTACCGCGCGTCCTTCCTGAAGGAGGCCGGCGTTGCGGTGGCAACTGCCCGGGCCGGCAACGTGATCGGCGGCGGCGATTGGGCCGAAGACCGGCTGCTGCCCGACATCTTCCGTGCGCTCGACGCGCGCCGCACGCTGCCGGTGCGTTCGCCGCATGCCGTGCGTCCCTGGCAGCATGTGCTCGAACCGCTGTCCGGCTATCTCGCGCTGGCCGAAGCGCTGGCCGGTGGCAACGGCGATTTCGCCGAAGCGTGGAATTTCGGTCCGGCGGAGGACGACGCGCGCAGTGTCGGCTGGATCGTCGAACGCCTCGCGTCGCGACTGTCCGATCTCGTCTGGCAGGTCGACGCGGCGCCGCAGCCGCACGAAGCCCATTATCTGAAGCTCGACAGCAGCAAGGCCCGTTCGCGGCTGGGCTGGCGACCGCGCTGGCGTCTGGCCGAGGCGCTCGACCGCACGCTGCAGTGGCATCAGGCGTGGCGTGCCGGCGCTGACATGCGTGCTGTCTGCCTGGCCCAGATTGCCGACCATGTCGCGTCAGCGGATGCGGACCGTTCATGAGCAATTGCCCTGACTGGTCGCCCACCCCGCTTGCCGGACTGGTCGTCGTTCAGCGTCCGCGCATCGAGGATCACCGCGGCTTCCTGTCGCGCTTCTTCTGCGCCGAAACCCTGCGCGAAGCCGGCTTCGACGCGCCGATCGCACAGATCAACCATACGCTGACGCGTGCCCGCGGCGCGCTGCGCGGCCTGCATTATCAGCGTCCGCCGCATGCCGAAGTGAAGATGGTGAGCTGCCTGCGCGGCGAGGTGTTCGACGTGGCCGTCGACCTGCGCGCGGGCTCACCCACCTTCCTGCGCTGGCACGGCGAAGTGCTGTCCGCCGACAACCGGCGCAGTCTGCTGATCCCGCGCGGCTTCGCGCATGGGTTCCAGGCGCTGACCGACGACTGCGAACTGCTTTACCTGCACAGCGCCGCCTATGCGCCCGATGCCGAGGGTGCGGCCAACGCGCTCGACCCCGCGCTGGCGATACGCTGGCCGCTGGACATCACCGACCTGTCGGAGCGCGATCGCACGCACCCGATGCTCGACCCGGATTTCAAGGGAATCACCGCATGAAATGTCGCCACTGCGGCACTGAACTGACGCTGCCGCTGATCGATCTGGGCAGCGCACCGCCGTCCAATGCCTACCTGACGCAGGCCGCATTGTCGGAACCCGAGAAGTGGTATCCGCTGCGCGTGCTGGTGTGCGATCACTGCTGGCTGGTGCAGACGGAAGACTATGCGCACCACGGCGAGCTGTTTTCCGACGATTACGCCTATTTCAGCTCCTTTTCGAGCAGCTGGCTGGCGCATGCCCGGGCTTACGTGTCGGGCATGACGGAGCGCTTCGGTCTCGGCGCGACCTCGCATGTGGTGGAGGTCGCATCCAACGACGGCTACCTGCTGCAGTACGTACGCGAACGCGGCATTCCGTGCCTCGGCATCGAACCGACCGCAAGCACCGCCGCCGCCGCGCGCGGCCGCGGCATCGAGGTGATCGAACAGTTCTTCGGCGTGGCACTGGCCGATGAGCTGGCCGCGGCGGGGCGCCGCGCCGACCTGATGGCGGCCAACAATGTGCTGGCGCACGTCCCCGACATCAACGACTTCGTCGCCGGCTTCGCCCGCCTGCTCAAGGACGACGGCGTGGCCACCTTCGAATTTCCGCATCTGCTGAATCTGGTGCAGCTCAACCAGTTCGACACCATCTATCACGAACATTTTTCCTACCTGTCGCTGGTTGCGGTTGCGCGCATCTTCGAGTCGAACGGCCTGAGCGTATTCGATGTGGAAGAATTGCCGACGCACGGTGGCAGCCTGCGCGTATTCGCACAGCGCGCGCAGACCGGCCGCCGGCCGGTGGCACCGGCAGTGGCCGGCATGCTGGCGCGCGAGCACGCGGCCGGCATGACCCAGCCCGCGTTCTACAGCGGTTTCCAGCACAAGGCGGAGAAGGTGAAGAACGATCTGGTCGCCTTCCTGATCGACGCGCGACGCGACGACAGGACGGTCGCGGCCTACGGGGCGGCAGCCAAGGGCAACACCCTGCTGAACTTCGCCGGCGTCCGCGGCGACCTCATTTCGTACGTCGTCGACCGCAATCCGGCCAAGCAGGACATGTTCATGCCGGGCAGCCGCATACCCATCGTCGACGAGTCGCGGCTGCAGGCCGAGCCGCCTGATTACCTGGTGATCCTGCCGTGGAACCTGCGTCAGGAAGTGTTCTCCCAGCTGCAGTCGCTGCACGCGGGCGGAACGCGCTTCGTCACGGCGGTTCCTGCACTGGAGATCGCATGACCCCGCCGCGCATTGCCTATACGAAGCCTTCGATCACCGAACTCGAAGTCAGCTACGCCACCGATGCCGCCCGCAACGGCTGGGGCGAGCGCTGTTACGAGTACATCACCCGTTTCGAAGACGCCTTTCGCACGCATCTTGGCGTGCGCCACGCCATCGCCACCTCCAGCTGCACCGGCGCGCTGCACATGGGTCTGGCGGCATTGGGCGTCGGACCGGGCGATGAGGTGATTCTCGCCGACACGAACTGGATCGCATCGGTCGCACCGGTTGTGCATCTGGGCGCGGATCCGGTGTTCGTCGATATCAGGCCCGATTCCTGGTGTGCCGATCCCGCATTGGTCGAAGCGGCCATCACGCCGCGTACGCGGGCCATCCTCGCGGTGCACCTGTACGGCAATCTGTGTGACATGGATGCGCTGCTCGCCATTGGCGCCCGCCACGGCATTCCGGTCGTCGAGGATGCCGCAGAGGCGATCGGCTCGGTGTGGCGCGGCAGGCGTGCCGGCTCCATGGGCGCCTTCGGTGCCTTCTCCTTTCATGGCACGAAGACCATGACCACCGGTGAAGGCGGCATGTTCGTCACCAACGACGACGCGCTGTACGAACGGGTGCTCACACTCAGCAACCACGGCAGGGCACGCAGCCAGACGAAACAGTTCTGGCCCGACATGGTCGGCTTCAAATACAAGATGTCGAACATCCAGGCCGCCATCGGCTGCGCCCAGATGGAGCGCATCGACGAACTGATCGCCGGCAAGCGCAGGATATTCACGGCCTACCGGGAGGGCCTCGCCGATGTGGCCGGTGTTTCGATGAACCCGGAGCCCGCGGGTACGCAGAACGGCTTCTGGATGCCGACCGTCGTGTTCAGCCGGGACAGGGGGGTGACGCGGGAAATGCTGCAGGCAGCTTTCGCCCGCGGCAATGCCGACGCGCGCGTGTTCTTCTGGCCGCTGTCGTCGACCTCGCCTTTCGACCGGGGCGACGGCTTGCCGGTGGCACGCGACATCGCTGCGCGCGCCATCAATCTGCCGGCCTACCACGACATCACCGACGATGAACTGCAGCGCGTCGTGTCGATACTTCGCGATCTGCCCTGACCCAGACAGCGGCGCTCGACGAAGCAGCCGCGAAGCCCGACGAGGAAACGCTCATGCGCGAACAACTTCACCAGACAGAGATCGATGACTTTCATCGCGACGGCTTTGTCCTGCTCCGTGGTTTCTACGACGTGGATGCCGAGATCCGGCCCATCCAGGCAGCGATCGCCGAAATCATCGCGCTGGTCAGGGCGAGCCACGGTTTGCCGGTCACAGCACCCGACAGCGTCGCGCACTTCGACCACCAGTTCGCGGACCTCATTGCACACGATCGCCGTCTTGGCGGGGTTGTCTACGACGCCGTCAAGCAGATTCCGGCATTTGTCCGCCTCGTCTGTTCGACCGGACACGAGGCGGTCTTCCGCCAGCTGCGCAAGACGGATCTCGCTGGCATTGCCGGCGGTGGTTACGGCATACGCATCGACAATCCGGGTGAGGAGCGCTTTCGCGCCGACTGGCACCAGGAATACCCGGCCCAGCTGCGCAGTGTGGATGGCGCGGTGTTCTGGAGTCCGCTGGTGTCGATAGAGGCGGACATGGGACCGGTACGCGTGTGCGTCGGATCTCAGGCCGAGGGGCTGGTGCCCGTGCTGACACGCGACCCGGACCACCCTGACAAGGCGGGCGCATACGGACTCATCCTGTCTGACCGCGCAGCGCGCGTGGCGCGTTATCCCGAGCGGGCGCCCTTGACCCATCCGGGCGACCTGCTGATCATGGATTTTCTGACACTTCATGCGTCCGGTCAGAACACGAGCCGGCGATCGCGCTGGTCCATGCAGAGCCGGCTCTTCAACTTCCGGGAGCCGACCGGGGTGTCGCATGCATGGCGTGGCTCCTATGCCGCCGGCACCGACTTCACCACGATTCACCCCGAACTGGTCGCAGACTGAGGACGTCCATGACTGATCAATGCAATGTCTGCGCTGCCGCCTTGCTGCCGGCACTCTACGATTCGGGCGCAGGAGCTTCGCTCACTTCGCTGTGTCGCATCGTCGACACGCCGACGCGTGTCCGGGCGTGTCCTGCATGCGCACACATCCAGACGGATGAAGTGGTACATGCACCGACTTACTACGACAAGGAATACGACATCCTGGTCGAGAGCGAGGACGAGGACCAGATTTACGAAGTCATCGCCGGGACGCCCGTTTTCCGCACTGCGCACCAGGTCGCTGTCCTGCAGGACAAGCTGTCACTCAGCGCGGGCACGAAGCTGCTCGACTATGGCTGCGCCAAAAGTTCGACCTATCGAGCACTCGCGCAAGCTCGGCCTGACATCGAGCTGAATCTGTTCGATGTCAGCGATCGCTATGTACCTTTCTGGGCGACCTTTCTGACGCCAGACCGCTGGTCGACCTACGTACCACGCAGCGAATGGACCGCGTACTTCGATGTCATCACTTCGTTTTTCGCCTTCGAACACATTCCGGATCCGGTTGCATCCCTGCGGACTGTGGCGTCCCTGCTGCGCCCTGACGGTCGCTTTTACTGCATCGTGCCGAACGTGTTCTCGAATGTCGCGGATCTCGTGGTCGTCGATCACGTCAATCACTTCACCCACACTTCAATCCTGAGGATGTTTTCCGATGCAGGATTCGCCAGCGTGGATATAGACGACACGGTACACCGGGGTGCCTTTGTCGTCGTTGCGGGGAAGTCGATTTCGGGAGCCGACGCTTCGACGCGCGATGATCCTTCAGTTGCTGCACTGCTTGCAGAGGCGCGCCGGCTCGGTGATTTCTGGTCGACTGCGGCGCAGAAGGCACGGGACTTCGAACGCACGCTCCGCGACGATGATGTGCTGGCCGTCTACGGCGCGGGTTTCTACGGAGCCTTTCTTGCCGCCGTGCTTGAGAAACCGGAACGCATCCGCTGCTTCCTTGACCAGAATCCCCATCTTCAGGGGCGTGTCGTCAACGGTTGCCCCGTCATCCACCCGTCCTCGCTGCCGACCGACATTTCGGTGCTGATGGTCGGATTGAACCCGGCCAATGCGAAGGCGATCATTGATCAGCTCGATGCATTGACTGCGCTGCGCAAGTTCTTCCTCTGAAGGAGACCCGAAGCATGCTGAACGGAGCAACAGTCATCCTGCGCGCATGGAAGGAAGCGGATGTTCCTGCGCTGCAGCTGCTGCGCAATGATGTCGAGCTGCAGGAAATGCTGATGGCAGAGCCCCGGCCCAATTCCCTCGAGCGCACCCGGCAGTGGTTGTCGGAGCGTTCCGGCAGGGAGGATGGTCTTCTGTTTGTCATTGCCACGGCAGCAGACGACCAGCCGGCGGGCTTCGTGCAGATTACGGAACTCGACCGACGCAACCGGACCGCCTTTCTGGGCATCGCCCTGCTTCCTCGATCACAGGGCATGGGACTTGGCGCTGAAGCGCTCGCATTGCTTGAAGCCTATCTCGTGCGGGTGTTCCGGCTGCGCAAGCTGCTCCTCAAGGTGCTGACTTCGAACACGCGAGCCATCGCCTTCTATGCTGCCGCGAGCTTCAATCAGGCCGGGGTGTTGCGTCGGCATCATGCGTCCGCACTCGGATATCAGGATGTGCTGATCATGGAGAAATTTCTCTGTGCTGCGTCTGCAGACGAGGACGGCGCGTGAAGGTGGTCATCTCCCAGCCCATGTTTTTCCCATGGGTGGGCATGTTCGAGCAGATTGCGCTGGCCGACGTCTATGTCCATTACTCGGATGTCCAGTTCTCCAAGGGCAGCTTCACCAACCGGGTGCAGATCAAGACGGAGAAAGGTTCACACTGGTTGACCGTCCCGCTCGGGAAAGTCAGTCTCGGTCAGCGCATCAACGAGGTGCGCATCGACGACACGAGAGCGTGGCGCGCGGATCACATCAGGATGCTTCTCGCATCGTATGGCGAGGCGCCGTTCCTCGACGAGATGATGTCGCTGGTGCAGGGCGTCTATGCGCGCAACCACGAGACGATTGCCGAACTGAGCGAAGCCAGTCTGAGCACCGTCTGCGACTATTTCGACCTGCTGCGCGGACGACGTTTCGTTCATATCGATGAACTGTCGATTCCGGGGGCGAGCTCGAGGCGGGTGCTCGATGTGGTGCACGCGGTGGGTGGCACCGAATACATCACCGGGCACGGCGCGCGCAATTATCTCGATCACGCGTTGTTCGAGCGCGAAGGCGTGTCGGTGTCCTACATGGATTACCGGAAAGTGCCTTACGAACAGCTGCACGGCGCATTCACGCCGTTTGTTTCAATCCTTGACCTCATTGCGAACAAGGGAAAAGCGGGGCGGTCCCTGATCTGCTCCGGAACACGAAACTGGAAGGAATTCGTAGAACATGGATGAAATCGAACGATTCAAGGCCGAAGTCGAGGCGAACATCGAGTCTCTCGGCCGGGACGGCGACCTGCAGGCGTTGTCGCGCGTCTGGGTAAGGGAGATCTCGCGTCACAAGTATGCCTACAACTTCCGATGGCTCGGCCGCCCGGCCATCCAGTTTCCGAACGATGCCTGGGCCATGCAGGAGATCATCTGGGCGGTCCGGCCCGATCTCATCATCGAAACCGGCATCGCGCACGGCGGATCGCTGGTTTTCAGCGCCTCGATGCTGGCGCTGCTCGAACTGTGCGATGCGGCGGAACGCGGTGAAACCGTCGATCCGCGCAAGCCGGCGCGCAAGGTGCTCGGCATCGACATCGACATCCGCGCGCACAACCGTGCCGCAATCGAGGCCCACCCGATGGCGTCGCGCATCGAAATGATCCAGGGTTCCAGCATCAGCGCGGAAGTGATCGGACAGGTGAAGGCCATCGCGGCCAACCATTCGAAGGTGCTGATCTGTCTGGACAGCAACCATACGCACGAACATGTGCTGGCCGAACTCGAGGCCTATGCGCCGCTGACCAGTCCCGGCAGCTACTGCGTGGTATTCGACACCCTGGTCGAGGACATGCCGGCCGACATGTTCCCGGATCGCCCGTGGGGTCCCGGCAACAATCCGAAGACTGCGGTGCATGAATACCTCAAGTCACATCCGGAATTCACCATCGACAAGGCGATCGATCACAAGCTGCTGATCAGTGTGGCGCCCGACGGCTATCTGCGGCGCGATCGCTGACCGTGTCATCGGAGAGGCCGTCTGTGTCCGTACGCAGGAACGTCGTCGCCAACTATCTCGGGCAGGGCTGGACTGCACTGATGCAATTCGCATTCGTGCCGCTGTACCTGAGTTATCTCGGCGTCGAGGCGTTCGGCCTGATCGGCGTGTTCACGATGCTGCAGGCATGGATGGTGCTCCTCGATCTGGGCATGACGCCGACGCTCAATCGCGAGATGGCGCGCTTCACCGCCGGCTCCCACTCGGCGCGGAGCATCAACGACCTGCTGCGCACGCTCGAATGGATCTGCATCGCGATGGCGGCCGGCATCGTGCTGGTGATCTGGGCCGCTTCGGGCTGGCTGGCGTCGGACTGGCTGCAGCCCGGCGCGCTGCCCGTATCGTCGGTCGCCGATGCGATCGCGCTGATGGGCATCGTGATCGCATTGCGCTTCGTCGAGGGCATCTACCGCGGTGCGCTGATGGGTCTGCAGCGTCAGGTGTTCTTCAATGCGTTCAACGCCTTGAACGCGACCCTGCGTGCCGCCGGCGCGGTTGCGGTGCTGATCTGGGTGTCGCCGACCATCGAAGCCTTCTTCATCTGGCAGGCGTGCGCGTCGCTGTTTGCCGTGGCGGGGCTGGCGCTGGCCACACATCGCACGCTGCCCGCCATCGACACCGCCGCGCGATTCTCGAAGCAGGCGCTGCTGGACGTGCGTCATTTCGCCGGCGGCATGATCGCGACCACGCTGCTCGCGCTGCTGCTCACGCAGATCGACAAGGTGCTGCTGTCGCGCCTGATTTCGCTCGAGGCCTTCGGTTACTACACGCTGGCGGCAACCGTCGCGTCGGCGCTCACGCTGCTCGCCACCCCGGTAACGCAGGCGGTCTATCCGCGTCTCACCGAACTGGCGACGACAGAGGATGGCGATGCGTTGGCGGATCTGTATCACCGCAGTGCGCAAGCGGTGACCGTGCTGTGTGCGCCGCCGGCCCTGATCATGATCCTGCTGCCGGAGGTTCTGCTCCGAACATGGACGGGCGATGCCGCGCTGTCTGCGCACACCGCACCACTGCTGGCGCTGCTGGCTGCCGGCACCTTCCTGAACGGTCTGATGTACATCCCGTACATGCTGCAGCTCGCGCACGGCTGGTCCGGCTTCGCGGTGCGCGTGAATCTGGTGGCGGTGACGCTGCTCATTCCCGCCATCCTGTGGGCAACGCCGCGCTACGGTGCCACGGGCGCCGCATGGGCGTGGGTGGCGCTGAATATCGGATACATGACGATAGGGATGCATTTCATGTATCGCCGGCTGCTGCCGGCGGAGAAGGTCAGCTGGTATGTGAAGGACATCCTGTCGCCCCTCGCTGCCGCTGCCCTTGCGACCTACGCTTTCGCCTTCATCCTGAGCGAGCCTTTCGGTACCGTGCTGACGGTCTGCCTGCTGGGCCTGTGTGGTCTGATGGCGCTGCTTGCCGGGGCATTCAGCGCAGACCGGCTGCGCCAACGACTTTTCGACATCTGGCCGCTGTCCGCGGCCCGTCGCGCCTTTGACCACTGACATGAAATCACTGTTTGACGCCCGCCGCCGCGGCATGCTGTTCAAGCGCGCCACCGACCTGTTGCGCCGCAAGGCCGGCATCGATTACCGCAAGTCCTACGCGCAGTGCGGCGAAGACGTGATCGTACGCACCGTGTTCGACATGCTCGGCATTGCCAGCCCGTCCTATCTGGACATCGGCGCGCATCACCCGACCTTTCTCAGCAATACCTATCTGTTCTATGAACAGGGCTGCCAGGGTGTCACGATCGAGCCCGATCCGGAACTGCATGCGCGGTTTCTCGACAAGCGGCCACGAGACGTCAATCTGAACATCGGCATCGGCCCCGAACCAGGTTCATTCGAGCTGTTCATCATGTCGACGCGCACGCTGAATACGCTGTCTGAACCGGAAGCCAACATGTATGTGTCGCAGGGCTATCGGATCGACGCCCGGCACCGCGTCGAGGTGAATATGATCGGCGCCGTCATCGACGCCCATTTCAAGGCAACGCCCGACTTCCTGTCGGTCGACGTCGAAGGGCTGGACTACGAAATCCTCCAGTCGCTCGATCCGGCGCGCCACCGCCCGAGCGTCATCTGCGTGGAAACCATCGTGTTCTCCTCGACCGGCAAGGGCGAAAAGCGAAGCGAGATCGATGATCTGCTGCTGGGTCGGGGCTATATCCGCTTTGCCGACACCTATATCAACACGATCTATGTGGACGAGCAGTCGTGGATCAACAGGTGATGCCGCGTGTCGGCATCGGCGTGCCGACCTACAATCGTCCGGCCGGGTTGCGGCACACGCTGGCATGCCTCAGTGCGCAGACTTATCCGAACATCGACATCCTGGTGTCGGACAACGCGTCGCCTGACCCTGCGGTGGCGGAGGTCGTGGCTGAGATGGCCGCGCGCGATCCGCGCATCCGCTATGTCCGGCAGCCGACGTCACTCGGCGCGACCGGCAATTTCCGTTTTCTGCTGGACGCTTGCCGCGACGAGTTTTTCATGTGGGCGGCGGATGATGACGAGTGGGCGCCCGGGTTCGTCGAGGCCTGCATGAGCGCGCTGTTGAGCGCACCCGGCGCAGTGTCCGCGATGACCGGGGTTGAAACGCTGTACCGCGGCAATGGCCGGCGTGTCCCGGTTACGATGCCCGCGCTGTCACCCGATCACAGCCGCGGACAGAATTTCTGCGCCTTCCTGCAGTGCATGGCGCCGGGCGTCATCTACGGCGTGCATCGACGCGAAGCGGTGCAGTTCTTTCTCGAAGGTGAAATGTTCGATTACTACGACTGCTACTTCGCGCTGCGTCTGATCACGCAGGGGCGGGGCGTCGTACTGGTCCCCGAGCGGCTCTATACGGCCGGGGTCGAAGGAACCGAATATGTGGTGAAGACCCAGCACGGTTCCTGGGGCAGCGGACTGCGCTACCTTCCCTTCTATACTGCGGCGCGTTCGATCCTCGCGCAGACCGGATTCGGCCTGCTGCAGCGGGTGCGGATCGAAATCTCGCTTGCCCTGCTGACCGCGCGGTTGTTCGCGGGTCAGGAGCGCGCCGCATTGATGCGAAGCCTCCGGCCTTCCAGGACCTGATTCAACGTGATCGCCTTTCTCAGAAAACAGCTCCGGACGAACCCCCTGTTCGCCTTCAACCTCGTCTTTCGCGATCGCTGGGTGGCGCAGCAGGCGGCGTTGCTCCCTGCCGGCACGCGGGTGCTCGATGTGGGCGCCGGCTCCTGCCCGTACCGCCCGCTGTTCGCGCACTGCGACTATCGCACGCAGGACTTCACCGGCCTGAAGGACGACCAGTTGCGGCACGGTGGTTACGGACAGATCGATTACATCTGCGATGCCGCAGCGATCCCGGCGCCGGATGCCAGTTTCGAAGCCGTGCTGTGCACCGAGGTGATCGAACACCTGGCCGAGCCGGAAAAGGTGATCAACGAGTTTGCGCGCCTGCTGCGCCCGGGCGGCCGGCTGATGCTGACGGCACCGCTCGGTTCCGGCATCCATCAGGAGCCGCATCATTATTTCGGCGGCTTCACGCCCTGGTGGCACCGGCGCGTGCTCGAAGCGGCCGGGTTCGAGTCGATTCACGTCGAAGCCAACGCCGGCTCGTTCCGCTTCTTTTCGCAGGAGTCGCTGCGCTTTGTCGCCGGCACGATGCCGTTCCGTCGTCTGCCCCTGTTACCCAGCCTGCTGTGGTGGCCGTTCTGGCTGCTGCTGCTGCCGGTGCTGGCCGGCCTGATTCCGCTGGCGGCCGCGCTGCTGGACCGCTACGACCGCGAGCAGCGCTTCACCATCGGCTATCACGTGACCGCGGTGCGCCGCAGCGCACCGGCTTCGACGCGCGGGGCCCCCTGAGGCATGAACATCCTGTGTGTGTTCGGTCGCCACAACTACGGCGACCCGTTGCGCGGCGAGGGCTACGAGTACAGCAACTTCCTGCCGGCGCTGCGAGCGCTCGGCCATGACGTGCACCATTTCGAATCGTGGGACCGCACGGCGCAGGCCGATTTCGCCGCGCTCAACACCGCATTGCTCGAGCGTATCGACGCGCTGCGTCCGGACCTCGTGTTCTGCGTGCTGATGGGGTACGAAATCTGGTCGGAAACGCTGCAGACGCTGCGCGGCGCGGGTCTGCCGGTGCTGAACTGGGGCACCGACGACTCATGGAAGTACAGCCAGTTTTCGCGTTTCGTCGCGCCCGAGGTCAGCCTGTGGGCGACCACCTCGCATGACGCCTTCGACGCGGCCCGCGCCGACGGGCTGGCCATGTTCCGCCTCAGCCAGTGGGCAGCCAGCGGCACCCGCACGCGCGAGCCGCTGGCGTCGGCCGACTGTGAGCATGACGTGAGCTTCATCGGCTCGGCCTATGGCAACCGGGGTCGCTGGGTCGAGCGCCTGCGCGAACGCGGCTTGCCGGTCGCCTGCTTCGGTCAGGGCTGGCCGAGCGGGCCGGTGGCGGCGGAGCGCATTCCCGAGCTCTACCGCAGTTCGCGCATCAGTCTCAATTTCGGCGATTCGGGCCTGCAGTGGCGCGGCTTTCGCCCGTACCGCAGCCGGCAGATCAAGGCGCGCGTGTTCGAGGTGCCGGCGGCTGGCGGGTGCCTTATGACGGAGGTCGCCGACCGTCTCGACGCGTATTACGTCTGCGGCAGCGAGATCGAAACCTTCACCGACGAGAGCGACCTGGTCGAGCGCGCGCGCGCGCTGCTGGCCGATCCCGCGCGTCGCGACGCCATGGCATGGGCCGGCTACCGGCGCACCATGGCAGAACACCTGTACGAAAGGCGCTTCCAGCCATTGCTGGAAGAATGCGCCGGCACGGCGCGCACAGTGGCCTGGCCGATGGATCGCACGAAGTTCCTGCAGGCGGTGGGCGGGCATCGCAGCGGTCTTGCGCTGCGCGCCCTGCGCGGGCTGATGGTGCGGCCGCTGCAGTGGGTGTGGGGCGAACGCCGCGGCGAGCGTGCCGCGCGCCGGCTGCTGTTCGAACTGAGCTGGCGGCTGTGCGGTGCGGTGACCTATCGCGCGGCCGGGCTGCCCGGCCGGCTGTTCTACCGTGCAAGCTGAAGCCGTGGCGGGCGCTGCACCGCGCATCAGCATCGTCATGTCCTTCCGCGATGGCGGCAGCGGACTGGATGACGCCGTGGCTTCGCTGCAGTGGCAGACCGAAGAAGACTGGGAACTGATCGCCATCGACGACGGCTCGCGCGACGCGGGCGCCGAGTCGCCGCGCCTGCTCGGCGACCCGCGCATCCGCCTGATCCGGCACGCGCACAGTGCCGGGCTGGCCACCCGGCTGAACGAGGGCGTGCGACTGGCGCGCGGCCGCTACATCGCGCGCATGGACGCCGACGACATCGCGCTGCCGCAGCGGCTGTGCGTGCAGGCCGACTACCTTGACGCACATCCGGACGTCGATCTGCTGGCGGCGTCGGTGCTCATGATCGATGACGCCGGCGCGCCGATCGGCGTGGCGCTCAGCCCGACCGGGCATGACCAGCTCGTGCATCGTGCGGCGCTGCATTTTCCGATGCCGCATCCGACCTGGATGGGCCGGGCGGAGTGGTTCCGTGCGCATCCGTATGACGAGAAGGCCGTCAAGGCGCAGGACCAGCATCTGCTCTACCGCACTTTCCGCGGCAGCCGGTTCGCGGCGATCGGGCAACCGCTGCTGGCCTACCGCTACGCGCAGCTGTCGGTGCGCAAGACGCTGCTCGGGCGCTACCACTTCCTGCGTGCGGTGTGGGCGTACGGCTCGCCGATGGACGCCTGCGTCTCGACGCTGCTGCATGCCGCTGCCGCCGTGCGCGATCTTCTGGCCATGGGCTTTCGGCGCGATCGGGACGTGATCCGTCGCCGCGTCGGTACGATCCCGGATACCCTGCGCGACGAATGGACAAGACTGTCGGCGCAGCTTCGCGCCGCGCGGAACTGAAAGAACACCCATGTGTGCAATTGCAGGACTGTGGTCGCCGCGCGCCGACCCCGCTGAAGCTGTGTTGCAGGCCATGGCGGCGACCATGCTGCATCGCGGTCCGGATGGCGGCGGTACGTGGATCGACACCGGGACCGGACTGGGTCTGGCGCACCGGCGGCTGGCCATCGTCGACCTGTCGCCGGCGGGCCACCAGCCGATGCAGTCGCGCTGCGGCCGTTACGTGATCGCCTTCAACGGGGAAATCTACAATCACGCCGCGCTGCGCGACGTGCTGGACGCGCAGCGCGCCGGTGCCACGCCGTGGCGCGGCCATTCCGACACCGAAACGCTGCTCGAAGGGTTTGCCGAGTGGGGCTTCGAAGCCACGTTGCAGCGCTGCGTCGGCATGTTTGCGCTGGCGCTGTGGGACCGCCAGGCGCGCGTGCTGCAGCTGGCACGCGACCGGCTCGGCGAGAAGCCGCTCTACTACGGTCGTGCGGGCAACGGCGATCTGGTGTTCGCATCCGAGTTGAAGGCATTCGCCGCGCTGCCCGGCTGGTCGCCCGAAATCGACCGCCAGGCGGTTTCGCTGTTCATGCGCTACGCCTGCGTGCCGGCGCCGTGGTCGATCTACCGGGGTGTCCGCAAGCTGGAGCCGGGCGCGACGGTGCGCTACGACGCAGCCGACGCCGAGCCGGTGATGGGGCGCTACTGGCATGCGCTGTCCGCCATCGAGGTGGCGCGCGCGCAGCCTTTTTCCGGCTCGCTGCAGGACGCGGCCGACACGCTGGAGCAGCTGCTCGGCGACACGATCCGCCTGCAGAGCATGGCGGACGTGCCGCTCGGCGCCTTTCTGTCGGGCGGCATCGATTCGTCGACCGTGGTGGCGCTGATGCAGAAGCTGGGTGGCGCGCCGGTGCGCACCTTCAGCATCGGTTTCAACGAGGAAGGGTACGACGAGGCGCAGCACGCAGCGGCCGTGGCACGTCATCTGGGCACGCAGCACACCGAACAGTACGTGACGGCCGACGAGGCGCGCGCGGTCATTCCGCTGCTGCCGCAGCTGTACGACGAGCCGTTCGGAGATTCGTCGCAGATCCCGACCTATCTGGTGTCGAAGCTGGCGCGCGGACATGTCACGGTGAGCCTGTCGGGCGACGGCGGTGACGAGCTGTTCGGTGGTTACAACCGCTACTTCATCGCGCAGGCGCTGTGGCGCAGGCTGTCCGGTCTGCCGACGCCGGTGCGGGCGCAGGCCGCATCGATGATCCGCCTGCTGCGGCCGGTCACCTGGTCGAAGCTGCTCAAGCCCTTCATGGGCCTGTTGCCGGCGCGTTACAACTACGCCAATCCGGGCGACAAGCTGCACAAGCTGGCCGAAGTGCTGGCGCTGGTCGAGCCGCGTGCGCTGTACGACCGACTGGTGCGCTTCTGGGAATGGGACATCTGCCCCGGCGTCGAGCCGCCGGATGCGATGGCCGCCGATGCCGGCTGGGACCGCTTCGGTGGCAACGACCGCTTCGTCGACGCGATGATGTATGCGGACACGGTGAGCTATCTGCCGGATGACATCCTGGTCAAGGTCGACCGCGCGTCGATGGCGGTCAGTCTGGAATCGCGCGTACCGATGCTCGACCACCGCATCCTCGAATTCGCATGGCGTCTGCCGGACAGCGCGCGCGCATCGGGTGGCGTGGGCAAGCGCGTGCTGCGCGAAGTGCTGGCGCGCCACGTGCCGACCGCGCTGACCGACCGGCCGAAGATGGGCTTCGGCATTCCGGTCGGCGAATGGCTGCGTGGCCCGCTGCGTGCCTGGGCGGATGCACTGCTCGACCCGCAGCGCCTGCGCGCCGACGGCTATCTGGCGGCCGATCTGGTGCGCGCCCGCTGGGATGAGCATCTGTCCGGCCGGCGCAACTGGGAGTATTCGATCTGGAACGCGCTGATGTTCCAGTCCTGGCTGGAGCACTGGCATGGCAAGCGGTAAGGCGCCGGTGTCGCTCGCCGGAAAGAAGCTGCTGTTTCTGGTGACCGAGGACTGGGCGCTCATTTCGCATCGTCTGCCGCTGGCGCTCGCCGCGATGGACCAGGGCATGCAGGTCGCGCTGCTCGCCCGTACCGGTGACCGCGCCGGATACCTGCGCAGCCTGGGCATCGAAGTGCATCACGTGCCGTTCGAGCGCGGCAGCCTGAACCCGGTGAGCGATCTCGCGCTGCTGATGCACATCATGCGACTGTACCGGCAGCTCAGGCCCGACGTCGTGCATCACGTTGCGCTCAAGCCGGTGATCTACGGCGGGCTGGCCGCCCGGCTGACCGGCATGAAGCATGTGGTCAACGCGTTGCCCGGGCTGGGCTTCGTTTTTTCGTCGTCGACGCTGACGGCGCGTATGCTGCGGCCCTTCGTGCGGCTGGTGCTGCGCGGCGTGCTGGCCGTGCCGGGCAGCCGGCTGATCCTGCAGAACCAGGATGATGTACGCATGTTCACCCGGGAGGGTCTGGCACCCGAGCGGAGCATCCGTTTCGTCCCGGGTGTCGGCGTCGATCTCGATGCCTACAGTCGTGCGCCCGAGCCGGACGGTCGCGTCAGGATCGTGCTGCCGGCACGCATGCTGGTCGACAAGGGTGTCAATGAATTCGTCGAGGCCGCCCGCCTGCTGCACGCCCGAGGCCTCGAGGCTGATTTCGTGCTGGTCGGCGGCATCGACGCCGACAACCCGGCGGCCCTGAAGGCCGAACAGTTGCAGGCGTGGGAACGCGCCGGCCTGGTGAGCTGGAGCGGGCACTGCACCGACATGCCGGCCATGCTCGCGTCGGCCCACATCGTCTGTCTGCCGTCCTACCGTGAAGGTCTGCCCAAGGCGCTGCTGGAGGCCTGCGCCGCGGCGCGTCCCATCGTCACCACGGATGTGCCCGGCTGCCGCGAGGTCGTGCGCGACGGTGAGAACGGCCTGCTCGTCCGGGTGCGCGATGCCCGCGATCTGGCCGACAAACTGGCGACGCTGATCACCGATCCGTCGTTGCGCCTGCGCATGGGGCAGGCCGGACGCCGGATCGCCGAGCGCGAGTACTCGGCGGCGCTGTCGTCCGAACAAACGATTGCCATCTATCGCGAACTGCTCTGAAGCCGATCGGCTCGCGCCCGCCGCAGCCGGTAATCCGCGAGAATGAGCGCTCATGCTTGATAACATGTCCGGTAGATCATCCGCACAGCCCTGCAGTCCTCAATGTCCATCGAATCAGTCCTGCCCGCCCTGACCGCCTTCGGCATGACTGCCATCGTGCTGCAACTGTTGCTGATGCGCGCCCGCCACCTGCTTCCGATGGATCGGCCGAACGAGCGCTCGCTGCACACGCAGCCGGTTCCGCGTTTCGGTGGCCTGGCCATCCTGATCGGTGGAGCGTTGGCCCTGCCCCTGGCCGGCCAGGCCTGGGCCGGCTGGCTCTGGCCGGTGCCGGTGCTGGCCGCCGTGTCGCTGATCGACGACTTCGTCACCCTGCCTGCCATACCGCGCTTTGCGGTGCAGATCGGCGTGGCCGCTGCTTTTGCCGCATCGTTGATGGGCCTCTCCTGGTGGCTGCTGCCAACGGTGTTTGCGATGGTCTGGATGACCAATCTGTACAACTTCATGGATGGCTCCGACGGGCTGGCCGGCGGCATGGCGCTGATCGGCTTCGGTGGCTATGCGCTGCTTGCGGCACTGGGTGGCGACCTGCAGCTGCTGTCGGTCTGCCTCGTGATTGCCGGCGCCGCGCTCGCCTTCCTGCTGCGCAACGTCCACCCGGCAAAGGTGTTCATGGGGGATGCCGGCTCGATTCCGCTGGGTTTCATGGCGGCCGCGATCGGCCTCATCGGCGTGCAGCGTGGCTTGTGGGATCTTTTTGCGCCTGCGATGCTCTTCCTGGTGTTCGTTGCCGATGCGTCGGCAACGCTGGTGCGCCGGCTACTGCGCGGCGAGCGCGTGTGGCAGGCGCATCGGACGCATTACTATCAGCGGCTGGTGCGCATGGGCCTGGGACATTCGGGCACGGCCCGACTGTATGTCGCGGCGATGGTGGGTTGCGCCGCCTCGACCGTGATCGTGCAGATGCTGTCGCCGGCCCGCACGATCTGGTTGCTTGTCGCGTGGTGCCTGCTGTTCGGCGCCATGGGGCGGCGTATCGACAAGCGCTGGCGGTCGTTCGAATCGAAGCTGACGGAGGGTCAGTGATGAAATTGCTTTCCCGTTCCACGGTCGTCTTCCTGTGCGACATCGTGCTTGCCGGCGCCGCCTGGTATCTGTCCTTCCTGCTGCGCTTCAACTTTTCCATCCCCGAAGATTTCGTCCGCTCGCTGTGGGTCACGCTGCCGTGGGTCGTCGGGGCGCAGGCGCTGGTGTTCCGGCTGATCGGGCTCTATCAGGGCATCTGGCGCTTCGCCAGCCTGCCTGACCTGCAGCAGTTGGTGCGTTCGGTCGCGGCGGCGGCGCTGTGTGCGCCACTGATCGTGCTGCTCGGCATGTCGGTCGTCGTGCCGCGGTCGGTCTACGTGCTCGACCCCATCCTGCTGATCATCCTGATGGGCGGTGTGCGCTTTGCATACCGCGCCTGGCGCGAGCATCGCGAATTCGGCGCGCTGATGGCCAAGGGCAAACCGGTGCTCGTGCTGGGGGCCGGCGAGACGGCGGCGCGGCTGTTGCCGGACATCAGCCGCTCGGGCCAGTGGCGCGTGGTCGGCCTGCTCGATGACAACGCGAAGAAGCACGACCGTACGCTGTATGGCCTGCGCGTGCTCGGGCCGGTGCGCGAGCTTGAACGGCTGTCGCGCGAAATGAAGGTGTCGCACGCCATCATCGCCATGCCGAATGCCTCGCACGAGGCGCGGCGCGATGCCGCCAACGCCTGCGTGCGGGCCGGCGTCAAGCCGATGACCGTGCCGTCCTTCGACGACCTGATCAGCGGCAAGGTCGCGGTGGCTGCGGTGCGCGAGGTCGAGGTGGAGGATCTGCTCGGGCGCGATCCGGTCAAGATCGACGCGCCGCGCCTGCGTCAGCTGATCGAAGGTCAGGTGGTCATGGTGACAGGCGCCGGCGGCTCGATCGGTTCCGAACTGTGCCGGCAGATTGCGCGTTTTTCACCGTCGGCCATCGTGGCATTCGAACGCGGCGAATTCTTCCTCTACACCCTGGTGGAAGAATTCGCCGAGGTGTTTCCGCAGCAGCGCATCGAGCCGGTGATCGGCGATGTGCGGGACGAGGCGCGACTGACCGCGGCGATGCAGCAGTACCGACCGGTCGTCGTGTTCCATGCCGCCGCCTACAAGCACGTGCCGCTGATGGAAGGCGCCAATGCGGCCGAGGCCGTCCGCAACAATGTCGGCGGCACACTGGCGGCGGCGCGCGCGGCGCAGGCCTGCGGCGTGCCGCGCTTCGTGCTGGTGTCGACCGACAAGGCGGTGAACCCGGTGAACGTGATGGGGGCCACCAAGCGGCTGGCCGAAATGGCCTGCCAGGCGCTGGCGGCGCGCGGCGGCACGACCGCCTTCAGCACGGTGCGCTTCGGCAACGTGCTGGGCAGCGCCGGCAGCGTCATTCCGAAGTTCCAGGAACAGATTGCGCGCGGCGGGCCGGTCACCGTGACGCATCCGGACATCATCCGTTATTTCATGTCCATCCCCGAGGCGGCGCAGCTGGTGCTGCAGGCGGCGCTGATGGGCGAGGGCAACGAAATCTTCGTGCTCGACATGGGCGAGCCAGTGCGCATCGCCGATCTGGCGCGCGACATGATCCGCCTGTCGGGCGCATCGGAAGACGAGGTGAAGATCGAATTCACCGGCTTGCGGCCGGGCGAAAAGCTGTTCGAGGAACTGCTGGCCAGCGACGAAACCACCCGCCCGACGCATCACCCCAAGGTGCGCATTGCGCGTGCCCGGGCCATCGATGACACGCTGTGGCTGGCCCGTCTCGAACGCTGGCTGTCCGGCGCACTGCCGGCCGATCCGGTGGCGCTGCGCAGCGAGCTGGCGCAGTGGGTCACCGAATACAAACCGCAGAACGACGTACCGCAGCCGGTGATGCTGGCGCCCGCGGCAACCGGACCGGACAGTCAGCAGGCATGAGCACTTACGCGATCGGCGATCTGCAGGGCTGTTTCGATCCACTCGAAGCACTGCTTGAACATTGCGGCTTCGATCGCAGGCACGATCGCCTGTGGTTTGTCGGCGACCTGGTCAATCGAGGCCCGAAATCGCTCGAAACGCTGCGCTTCGTGCGCGATCTGGGCGACGCTGCCGTCACGGTGCTCGGCAACCACGACCTGTCGCTGCTGATGATCGCGGCCGGCCAGGGCAAACGGCACCGTCTCGACACCTTTCACCACGTGCTCGACGCACCCGATGGCGACGAGTTGATCGACTGGCTGCGCCAGCGCCCGATGATGCACGTCGAGGGCGACTACGCCATGGTGCACGCCGGCCTTTTGCCGCAGTGGGACATCGCGCAGGCACAGGCCCTGGCGCACGAGGTCGAGGCGGCGCTGCGCGGGCCGCAATCGGTCGAATTCATGCAGCGCATGTGGGGCAGCGAACCGGCTCAGTGGCGCGACGACCTGCACGGCTGGGACCGCCTGCGCATCGTCGTCAATGCGCTCACCCGCATGCGCTTCTGCACGCCTGACGGCCGCATGGAATTCCACAGCAAGGGCGCACCCGAAGAGCCGCCGGACGGCTATCTGCCGTGGTTCGACAACGCGGCCGCGCGCTGGCGCAGCCACACGCTGGTGTGCGGCCACTGGTCGGCGCTCGGCTATCGCACCGCCGATCACGTCATCGCACTCGATTCCGGCTGTCTGTGGGGCGGCGCGCTGACCGCGTTGCGGCTGGAAGATCGCGCGGTCTTCCAGGTGCCGTGCGAGCGCTGCGCGACGTTCTGAGCCGTCGGGCGGGCCTTCGGGCGCTGCACCGTGGGAGCGGCCCTTGTGTGAGCGGCGCCTTGTGGGAGCGGCGTCCTCGCCGCGATCAGTCCCGAGATGGTCTCATTGCAGCGTGCGCGTCGCGGCGGGGACGCCGCTCCCACAGGGGACTCGCCACTCCACAGTGGACGTGCCGCGTCTGCAATTGCTGTTCGAGGTGTGAAACCCGTGTCCGCGTGCAGGGTCTGGCCGGGGCGGCCCGTGGAAGATGTCGTGCGATCCGCGTTTTGGAGTCAACTGACCCTAGAATGCGGGCTCGCCTACGGAGGATTCCCATGATCGGGTTGTTTCTGATCACCCACAGCAGTTACGGCGAATCGCTGATCCAGTGCGCCTGCCATGTACTCAATACCCGGCCGGTGCAGATGGCGCAGCTGGGCGTATCGGGTCAGGACGACCCGCTCGACCTGCTGCCGCTGGCCCGCAAGTGGCTGTCGGTCGTCGATACCGGCGATGGCGTGCTGCTGCTGACCGATGTGTTCGGCGCCACGCCGTCCAATCTCGCGCAGAAGCTGTGCGAGCCGGGGCGGATCGAGGCAGTGGCCGGCGTGAATCTGCCGATGCTGCTGCGTACGCTGACTTACCGCGAACGCGAAACGCTGCACGGTCTGGTGAACCGCGCGGTCAGCGGCGGTCGTGACGGAGTGATGGCCATGAGGACGACGCGCGATGCCAAGACGTGACATCACCATCATCAACAAGCTGGGCCTGCATGCGCGCGCCTCGGCCAAGCTGACCCAGCTGGCCAGCCGCCACCAGTGCGAAGTCTGGCTCGAGCGCAACGGCCGCCGCATCAACGCCAAGAGCATCATGGGCGTGATGATGCTCGCCGCGGGCAAGGGCAGCACGATCACCATCGACACCGAAGGCAGCGACGCCGACGCGGCGATGGCCGGGCTGGTCGCGCTGATCGAAGACCGTTTTGGCGAAGGCGAGTAACGTGACCTTCACGTTGCACGGTCTCGCGGTGTCGGGCGGCATCGCGATCGGCCATGCCTACCTCGTGTCGCACGCCACGCTCGAGGTGGCGCACTACGCCGTGGCCCCGCGCAAGGTCGAGGACGAAATACTGCGCCTGTCGCGCGCCTTCGACACGGTGCGCAACGAGCTGGCCGAGCTGCGCAGCGGGCTGGTCACCGACAGTTCCGAAGCGCTGAGCGAACTGCTCGCCTTCGTCGACCTGCACAGCATGATTCTCGACGACCCGATGCTGCTCGACGAGGCGCGCGAATTCATGCGCACACGCCGCTGCAACGCCGAGTGGGCGATCAAGCGACAGATGGACCGACTGGTCGAACAGTTCGACCAGATCGACGACGCCTATCTGCGCAGCCGCAGCGCCGACGTCGTGCAGGTGGTCGAGCGCGTACTGAAGGTGCTGGCCGGCAAGCGCAACCGCATGAGCACGCGCCGGCGCGACACCGACAGCATCGTCGTCGCGCATGACCTGTCGCCGGCCGACACCATCCAGTTCAAGGCGCAGCGCATCGCCGCCTTCGTGACCGACCTTGGCGGCGCCACCTCGCACACCGCCATCGTCGCGCGCAGCCTGGCCATTCCAGCGCTGGTCGGCATGCGCGAAGCACGCACGCTGATCCAGGACGACGACATGCTCATCGTCGATGGCCTGCGCGGCGTGCTCATCATCAATCCGGACGACAACATCCTCGACGAGTACCGGCTGCGCGCTCGCGAGATCGAGATCGAGCGCTCGAAGCTGAAGCGTCTGGTCGGCGGTGTCGCCAGCACGCTGGACGGTGAGGTGGTGCAGCTGTACGCCAACATCGAACTGCCGCAGGACGTCGAGCAGGTGCGCGAGGTGGACGCCGACGGCATCGGCCTGTTCCGCACCGAATTCATGTTCCTGAACCGCGACACGCTGCCGGACGAGGACGAACAGTTCGAGGCCTATCGCAGCGTCGTGCAGGCGATGAAGGGCAAGCCGGTCACGCTGCGCACGCTGGACATCGGCGCCGACAAGGCGTTGCGCGGCGCACAGCGCAGCGAAGCCAATCCGGCGCTGGGCCTGCGTGCCATCCGCTATTGCCTGGCCGAACCACGCATGTTCGTCACGCAGCTGCGCGCCATCCTGCGTGCGTCGCATTACGGCAGTGTGCGCATCATGCTGCCCATGGTGGCGTTCCAGCACGAGATCGAATCGGCGCTCGCCCTGGTCGCGCTGGCGCGCCAGCAGTTGCGCGAAGCCGGACGCAAGTTCGACGAGCGCGTGCCGGTCGGCGCCATGGTCGAAATACCGGCCGCCGCGCTGGCATTGGGCACGCTGATGAACCACTTCAGCTTCCTGTCCATCGGCACCAATGACCTGATCCAGTACACGCTGGCCATCGACCGTGCCGACGAGGCGGTGGCGCATCTTTACGATCCGCTGCATCCGGCGGTGCTGCGGCTGATCCAGCAGGTGATCGCGCAGGCCAAGCGCGCCGGCATGCCGGTGGCGGTGTGCGGCGAAATGGCCGGCGAGCCGCAGTTCGCCCGTCTGTTGCTCGGCATGGGGCTGCGCCAGTTCTCGATGCACCCCTCGCAGCTGCTCGAAGTGAAACGCGAAGTGCTGCGGTGCGACTGCGGCGACGTGGCGCCGCGCGTGCTCAAGCTGCTGCGCTCCGACGACCCGCTGCGCATCCGCGAGCAGCTGGAACGCATCAACACCGGCATGACGCCGGTGCAGTGATGCGCATCCTCGGCATCGACCCTGGCCTGCGCATCACCGGTTTCGGCGTGCTGGAAGCGGTGGGCGCGAAGTTGCAGTACGTGGCCAGCGGCCGCATCACGTCGAACGAACGCGATCCGCTGCCGTCGCGCATCGCCACGCTGTTCGAAGGCATCCGCGAGGTGGTCGACACCTGGCAGCCGACGCATGCCGCGGTCGAGATCGTGTTCGTGAACGTCAATCCGCAGTCGACGCTGCTGCTCGGTCAGGCGCGCGGTGCGGCGCTGTCGGCGTTGACCGCAGGCGGTCTGCCGGTGGCCGAATACACCGCATTGCAGGTGAAGCAGGCGGTGGTCGGTCACGGCAAGGCGAACAAGGAACAGGTGCAGTTCATGGTGACGCGCCTGCTGGCGCTGGCCGCCACGCCAGGCACCGATGCCGCCGACGCGCTGGCCTGCGCCATCTGCCACGCGCATGCCGCCCGCGGCATCGGCGCGCTGGCCGGCCCCGGCAGCCGCCGCCGCGGCGGTCGCATCATCGCGCGTCGACCGGCCTGACGCAGGTATCGGTGCCTGCGGGGAGTCGTGATCCACTTTGGGAGCGGCGAGGTTTTTGTGGGAGCGGCGTCCCCGCCGCGATCGGTGCTTCGATGGTCGCAGTGCAGAGTGCCGCAGTGCAAAGTACGTATCGCGGCGGGGACGCCGCTCCCACAGGATGTCGCACTCGTGCCGCGATGGACACTGTGCATTGTGCCTGTCACGGCGGGAGCGGAGCGGGGGGTTCGGAGAGCACTGCTCGCTGCCCGCGAAGCCGGCTGGCCACGCAGGGCCGGCAGTGGATTGACGCGCCCACAAATGTCGCTTCCCCGCCCCCTTCCAACAGCGCCCTTCAGGCTGCCGCATCCTGGGGCGGTCGCTCGCCTACAATCGCGGCATTCACGGGGCGCGCACGCTTGCGACCAGGCATGCATGCATGCGGAGCGCCCCCGGTCACCCTGATTCCGGAGCCCCCATGATCGGTCGCCTCACCGGCACGCTGCTTGAAAAGAACCCGCCGCGCATCCTGCTTGACGTGCAGGGCGTGGGGTACGAAGTCGATGTGCCGATGAGCACCTTCTACAACCTGCCGACGGCCGGCGAGCGGGTGACGCTGCACACCCACTTCGTCGTGCGCGAAGACGGCCATTTCCTGTTCGGTTTCGCCTCGCCGGCCGAGCAGGCGGCCTTCCGCCAGCTGGTGAAGATCACCGGCATCGGGCCGCGCATGGCGCTGGCCGTGCTGTCCGGCATGTCGGTGGATGAACTGGCGCGCGTGGTGGCCATGCAGGAAGCCGGGCGCCTGACCAAGATCCCCGGCATCGGCAAGAAGACCGCCGAACGTCTGCTGCTGGAGCTGCGCGACAAGCTGTTGCCGACCGCCTCGCTGGCCAGCGCCGTGGCGCCCGACGCTGGCGCCGACATCCTGAATGCGCTGATGGCGCTCGGCTACAGTGACCGCGAAGCGCAGGCGGCGCTGCGTACGCTGCCCGAGGGCGTGGGCGTGTCGGATGGCATCCGGCAGGCCTTGAAGGCCTTGTCGAAGGCCTGAGCTGCAGTTTCGCCACGCGCCGCTGTTGCGGCGCAACATCCGTTTGATGTGCATCAATCCCGCGGTCAGGCGCCGGTCGTAGCGTGTACGCATCGTTCCGAAGCTTTCAACCATCAGGAGTTTCATCATGCACATCGTCCACACCGCTCTGGCTGCCGGCCTCGTGTCGCTCAGCCTGATCAGTACGCCTGCGCTGGCCGATCCGGCGAAGGACACCGCCATGCTCAAGCTGGCCGCCAGCAGCGGCTGCACCGTCTGTCACAGCGTGGAACCCGCAGCCAAGGCCGACGGCAGCGTGCCGGTCGGTCCGCCGTGGCGCGACGTCGCGTCGCGCTACTACGGCGTCAAGGAGGCGCAGACCACGCTGACGCAGATCGTCATGCACGGCTCCAGCCCGTATTCCAGCCACTGGAAGGGCAAGGTCGGCGGACTGGCGATGCCGCCGAACGAGGTCGCCATCAGCGAAGCCGATGCGAAAAAGCTGGTCGGCTGGATCCTTTCGCTCGATGTGAGATAGGTCCGCTTGACTTGATGCGCACACGCTTTTAATGTGCGCACTCGCGCCGATTTGAGCCACAGCTTGCGGGCGCGTTACAAATGCAGCTAAAGAGAGTCCCGACCCGTCGGTACGCTGCCTGCGTTCGACGGGTTTTTGCATTGGTGCCGCCATGATGGCGTGACGTCATTGCCGTGACCCTCTGCAGTGCCGATAGCCCCGCTCCCGGAGACCCTGATGATTCGCCCCGACTGCACCGACCTGCTCAAGAGCCTGATGACCCGCCGCATCCTGATCCTGGATGGCGCGATGGGCACCATGGTGCAGCGGCACAAACTGGTCGAGAACGACTATCGGGGCGAACGCTTCGCCACGCATCCGAAGGACCTCAAGGGCAACAACGACCTGCTGCTGCTGACCCGGCCCGACGTGATCCGCGGCATCCATGCCGCCTACCTCGAAGCCGGCGCGGACATCGTCGAAACCAATACCTTCAACGCGACCGTGATTTCGCAGGCCGAGTACGGCCTGGAAGCCATCGTGCACGAGCTGAACGTGACCGGCGCCCGCCTGGCGCGCGAGGTGTGCGATGAATACACTGCGAAGAATCCGGACAAGCCGCGCTTCGTCGCAGGCGTGCTCGGGCCGACGTCGCGCACCTGTTCGCTGTCGCCCGACGTGAATGATCCGGGCTACCGCAACGTGAGTTTCGATCAGCTGGTGGACGACTACGTCGCCGCCGCACGCGGCCTGACCGAAGGCGGCGCCGACCTGCTGCTGATCGAAACCATCTTCGACACGCTGAACGCCAAGGCCGCCATCTTCGCGGTCGAGAAGTTCTTCGAAGAAGAAGGCCGCCGCTGGCCGGTCATGATTTCCGGCACCATCACCGACGCGTCCGGCCGCACATTGTCCGGCCAGACCGGCGAGGCGTTCTGGAATTCGCTGCGCCACGCCAAGCCGATTTCGTTCGGCTTCAACTGCGCGCTCGGCCCGAAAGAGCTGCGCCCGCACGTCGAAGAACTGTCGCGCCTTGCCGATACCCACGTGTCGGCCCACCCGAACGCCGGCCTGCCGAATGCCTTCGGCGAGTACGACGAATCGCCGGCCGACATGGTGAAACACATCGCCGAATGGGCGAAATCCGGCTTCCTGAACATCGTCGGCGGCTGCTGCGGCACCACGCCTGACCACATCCGCGCGTTTGCCGAAGCCATGGAAGGCATCGCGCCGCGCCGCGTGCCGGAGATCGAACGCAAGCTGCGCCTGTCCGGGTTGGAGGCGTTCAACGTGGGGGCCGACGCGCTGTTCGTGAATGTCGGTGAGCGCACCAACGTCACCGGCTCGAAGGCCTTCGCGCGGATGATTCTCGAAGGCCGCTTCGACGACGCGCTGGCGGTCGCCCGCCAGCAGGTCGAGAACGGCGCGCAGGTCATCGACATCAACATGGACGAGGCGATGCTCGATTCGGTCGCCGCGATGGACCGCTTCCTGAAGCTGATCGCCTCCGAACCCGACATTTCGCGCGTGCCCATCATGCTCGATTCGTCGAAGTGGACGGTCATCGAAGCCGGCCTGAAATGCATCCAGGGCAAGGGCGTCATCAATTCGATCTCGATGAAGGAAGGCGAAGCCGAGTTCCTGCGCCAGGCGAAACTGGCGCGTCGCTACGGTGCAGCGGTCATCGTCATGGCCTTCGACGAAAAGGGCCAGGCCGACACCTATGCGCGCAAGACCGAAATCTGCCAGCGCGCCTACACGCTGCTGACCGAAACGGTGGGCTTCCCGCCGGAAGACATCATCTTCGACCCGAACATCTTCGCCATCGCGACCGGCATCGCGGAGCACGACAACTACGCGGTTGATTACATCGAGGCAGTCGGCTGGATCAAGCAGAACCTGCCGTACGCGAAGACGTCCGGCGGCGTGTCGAACGTGAGCTTTTCGTTCCGCGGCAATGACCCGGTACGCGAAGCCATCCATACGGTGTTCCTGTACCACGCCATCCGCAACGGCCTGTCGATGGGCATCGTCAACGCCGGCCAGCTCGGCGTGTACGAAGACATTCCGCAGCCGCTGCGCGACAAGGTCGAGGACGTGGTGCTGAACCGCAACCCGGGGGCTGGCGAGGCACTGGTCGAATTCGCCATCACGGTGAAGGGTTCGGCGCGCGAGAACGAGAAGGATCTGGCCTGGCGCGAGTGGGTCGTGGACAAACGGCTGGAGCATGCGCTGGTCAAGGGCATCACCGAATTCGTGGTGGAAGACACCGAAGAGGTGCGCGCGCGACTCGAAGCCGAGGGCAAGCCGCCGCTGGCGGTGATCGAAGGCCCGCTGATGGCCGGCATGAACCACGTCGGCGACCTGTTCGGCGCCGGCAAGATGTTCCTGCCGCAGGTGGTGAAATCGGCGCGCGTCATGAAGCAGGCGGTGGCGCACCTGCAGCCCTACATCGAAGCGTCGAAGAAGGTCGGCGAAACCAAGGGCCGCGTCGTCATGGCGACCGTGAAGGGCGACGTGCACGACATCGGCAAGAACATCGTCGGCGTGGTGCTCGGCTGCAACGGCTACGACGTGATCGACCTCGGCGTCATGGTGTCGTGCGACAAGATTCTGGCCGCCGCGCGCGAGCACAAGGCGAACGTGATCGGCCTGTCCGGCCTGATCACGCCGTCGCTCGAGGAAATGAGCCATGTCGCGTCGGAAATGAAGCGCGAAGGCTTCGACATTCCGCTGCTGATCGGCGGCGCGACCACGTCGCGCGCGCACACCGCGATCAAGATCGCACCGTTCTACGACCATCCGGTCGTGTACGTGCCGGACGCCTCGCGCGCGGTCGGCGTGGCGACCAGCCTGCTGTCGATCGACCAGCGCGCCGGCTTCGCCGCCGACGTGGCCGCCGACTACGTGAAGATCCGCGAACAGCACGCCGCCAAGAAGGGGCAGAAGCTGGTGTCGCTGAACGAAGCGCGCGGCAACGCCTACTGCTGCGGCTGGGGCAGCGACGTGATTCCCGTGCGCCCGGCGAAGATCGGCCGTCAGATCATCGTCGATCAGGACCTCGCAGCGCTGGTCGACTATATCGACTGGAGCCCGTTCTTCCAGACCTGGGAGCTGTCGGGTCCGTACCCGGCCATCCTCGACGACGCCGTCGTCGGGGACGAGGCGCGCAAGCTGCTGATCGACGCGCAGGCCATGCTGCAGCAGATCATCGACGGCAAGTGGCTGACCGCGCGCGCCGTGTTCGGCGTGTGGCCGGCCAACAGCCACGGTGACGACATCGAGTTCTATACCGACGACACGCGCCTGAACACGGCGATGGTGTGGCACAACCTGCGCCAGCAGCACGAACGCCCGGCCGGCAAGCCGCACTTCTGCCTGTCCGACTTCGTCGCGCCGCGCGCCAGCCGCGTGGCCGACTGGGCGGGCGCCTTCGTGGTGACGGCCGGCATCGGCATCGAAACGAAGCTGGCCGAGTTCGCGAAGACGCATGACGACTACAGCAGCATCATGCTGAAGTCGCTGGCCGACCGGCTGGCCGAGGCTTTCGCCGAGTACTTGCACGCGCGTGTGCGGCGCGAGGACTGGGGCTACGCCGCCGACGAGACGCTCGACAACGCCGCGCTGATCGCCGAAAAGTATCGCGGCATCCGCCCGGCGCCGGGCTACCCGGCCTGTCCGGACCACACCGAAAAGGGCGACCTGTTCAAGCTGCTCGATGTCGAAGCGGCGATCGGCGTGTCGCTGACCGAAAGCTACGCCATGTTTCCGACGGCTGCGGTCAGCGGCTTCTACCTGGCGCACCCGGACGCACAGTACTTCGCCATCACCAAGGTCGGCCCCGACCAGGTCGCCGATCTGGCGGCGCGCAAGGGCCTGCCCGAGCCGGTGATGAAGCGCTGGCTGGCACCGGTGCTGTAGGGCGACGCCAACCGCGTCAAGGGTCCTGCGGGCCGCGGGCCGCGTGTGCGCTGCTGGAAGACGGAAATCGTTGCGTCGCGCTGAATGCGGGCTTCAACCGCGGAACAGCGGATCGTCCGCCGGCAGCTGCAGCGCCTCGAACACCTTCAGCGCCGCCCACGCGTCGTTCGCGGCGTACAGCACCTGCGCCGGCGTGAGCACCGGCAGCGACCAGTTCGACGTCGTCACCGACTTCGATTTACGGAAATTCTGCCCCAGCACCACGCCGACCGCTGCGCGCACGCCGATCGAATTGTTGTAGCCCTGCTTGCGGAACACGCGGTCCAGATCGACCAGCCCGCGCGGCACCACGCCGAGCTTGGCCAGCACCTGCGAGCGGTCCGACGACAGGCCGAAGCCGATCTTCAGCACCTCTTCGTCATGCAGCAGCTCGGCCAGCACCGGCCAGCATTCGCGATGATGCAGCTGGAACACGTACGCACGACCGGTCAGCGCGAACTGCACCACATGCGGGCCGCTGCTCACTTCGCCCGGTTTGAAGGTGGGTTTCGATTCGGTGTCGAAGCCGACCTGTCGCGCCGCGCGGATGTCGGCCGCTGCCGCGGCAAAGGCCGCCGGCGTCGCCGGCACATGGATGCAGCCCGGCGGCACACCGGGAAATACGGGCAACAGGTCGGTTTCCGCTTTCGAAGGGGCGGTTTTTCGCATCGCGGTGGTTTCGGGTTCGCCGGGGATGGGGCGGGGGGATGATCGCTCAGTCCGGCGGGTTGCGACAGCGCCGGCTGATGTCACGGGTGGTGCGCAGCGAGGTTTCTGCGGACGCCGCTCCCACAGGCGCCCGCTCCCCCTGGGTCATGTTGCCTTCAGCCCTTCAGCGCCGCGTAGCTGGTCATCAGGTTGCGGTAGTCGGGGATGTGGTTGGACAGCAGCGTGGCCAGGCCTTCGACATCATTGCGCCAGTCGCGGTGCAGTTCGCAGGCCACGCCGAACCAGTTGATCAGTTGCGCGCCGGCCTGCGACATGCGGTCCCAGGCGGAATGGCGGGCGATGTCGTTGAAGGTGCCGGAGGCGTCGGTGACGACGAATACGTCGAACCCCTCTGCGATCGCCGACAGCGCCGGGAAGGCGACGCACACTTCGGTGACCACGCCGGCGATGAGTAGCTGCTTGCGGCCGGTGGCCTTGATCGCCTTGACGAAGTCCTCGTTGTCCCAGGCGTTGATCTGGCCCGGGCGGGCAATGTAGGGCGCGTCCGGGAACAGTGCCTTCAGTTCCGGCATCAGCGGGCCGTTCGGACCCTGTTCGAAGCTGGTGGTCAGGATGGTCGGCAGCTGGAAGTACTTCGCCAGGTCGGCGGTGGCCAGCACATTGTTGCGGAACTTGTCGGGGTCGATGTCGCGCACCAGCGACAGCAGACCGGCCTGATGGTCCACCAGCAGCATCACGGCGTTGTCCTTGTCCAGCTTTCTGTAAGGCGTGTTCATGTCATTCTCCTTGCGGTTGAGGGCCGTCAGCCTGCAAGGCGTCGGGCGGTGTGAACCCTGCGCGCCCAGTGCGCGCAGGGGTGAAGACTCAGGCCACGGCCGTCTCGAAGCGGCCGCTGTTGAAATCGTCGATGGCTTCGCGGATTTCCTCCTTCGTGTTCATCACGAAGGGGCCGTAGCCGGCGATCGGTTCGTCGATCGGTTCGCCGGCCAGCAGCAGCACGCTGGCGTCGGCATCGGCGGCGATCGAAAACGTGCTGCCCTCGCGGTGGTACAGCGCCATCTGCGCCTCGCGCACCGGCTGGCTGCCGTTGGCGCGGACCAGGCCGTGCAGCACCACCAGCGCCAGCGTGTGGCCGTCCGGCACCGTCAGGTCGACGTTCGCACCGGCCTTCAGCTTCAGGTCCCACACCTCGACCGGCGTGAAGGTGCGGGCCGGGCCCCGCCTTCCGGCGTATTCGCCGGCGATGACGCGCAGATGTCCCGCGCCCCCGGGCAGTTCGACTACCGGAATGTCGGTCTTCGCCAGATGCTGGTAGCCCGGCGTGGCGCGCTTGTCGCGCGCCGGCAGGTTCACCCACAGTTGCACCATTTCCAGGGCGCCGCCGCGGCGGGTGAATTCGGGCGAATGGAACTCCTCGTGGATGATGCCGGCACCGGCGGTCATCCACTGAACGTCGCCCGGGCCAATGACGCCGCCGGCGCCGGTCGAGTCCTGGTGCGCCACTTCTCCGGCATACACGATGGTGACGGTTTCGAAGCCGCGGTGCGGGTGGCGGCCGACGCCGCGCGGCGTGTCCGACGGTTCGAATTCGGCCGGGCCGGCGTAGTCGAGCAGCAGGAAGGGGCTGACGTGGCGGCCCATCGAGTCATACGAAAACAGCGAACGCACCGGAAAGCCGTCGCCGACCCAGTGACCGTTCGGTGCGCTGTACAGACCTGACATCTTCTTCATGGTGGTTCTCCCGTTCGTTGGCAGCGTTCCGTCGGAAGCGTGCTGCGTTGAGGTGAATACTAGATTCAGGACAATGGAAGCACTAGACGACAAAATGGCAATTCAGCGTTCCATTGGTGGAACGATGGAGGGTGCGATGGCTACTGCAGTGCAGGACCTGAACGATCTGTACTTCTTCACCCGGGTGGTCGAACACGGCGGCTTCGCGCCGGCCGCGCGCGCACTCGACATGCACAAGTCGAAACTGAGCCGGCGCATCGCGCTGCTCGAAGAGCGCCTCGGCGTGCGCCTGATCCAGCGCTCGACGCGGCGCTTCGCGGTGACCGAGATCGGCCAGGCCTATTACGGGCATTGCGTGGCGATGCGGGTCGAAGCCGAAGCGGCGCAGGAGGCGGTCGAGCGCACGCGTGCCGAGCCGCAGGGCATCGTGCGGCTGGCCTGCCCGACCGCGCTGCTCGAATACCAAGTGGCCGACATGCTGTCGCGCTACATGGCCGAGTGCCCGCGCGTGCAGATCCACGTTGAAAGCACGAACCGCCGCGTGGATGTGATCCGCGAAGGATTCGACCTGGCGATCCGGGTGCGCTTTCCACCGCTGGAAGACACCGACCTCGTGATGAAGGTGCTGGGCGACAGCCCCCAGCGGCTGGTTGCGCACCCGCGGCTGGTCGAGCCGCTGGGCTGCCCGTGCGTGCCGGCCGACCTCTCGGCGCTGCCCAGCGTCGCCTGGGGCCCGCCGCAGCGCGAACACCGCTGGAATCTGGAAGGCCCGGACGGCGCCAGCGCGCAGGTGGTGCATGCACCGAGGTTGGTCACCGACGACCTGTCGGCACTGCGCAGCGCCGCAGTGCACGGCGTCGGGGTCGCGCAGTTGCCGACCATGATGGTGCGCGACGATCTCGAAGCGGGCCGCCTGATCGACGTGCTGCCGCGCTGGGCACCGCGCAGCGGCATCGCGCATGTGGTGTTTCCGTCACGCCGTGGCCTGTTGCCGGCGGTACGCGGGCTGGTCGATGCGCTGAGCCGGGGTTATCAGGTGGCCATCCAGCCTTGATCCGCAGGAATGGATGCCATTGAATCGACCGATGCGTCGTGGGTCGCGATCGGCGGTGGCAGCGCGCGCGATCTGCACGAGACGCTGTCGGGAACCGCCGCGCAGGCGGAAACTGTCAGTTTGCCGGGGGCTGCCCTGTTCTTTCGCCCGTCGTTCGACTTCTATTCCCGCTGGAGGTGGCATGAGCAGGCAAGGCGCGACCGCTCAAGAATTGCTCGAAGCCTTGCGCGCGCAGCGTGCGTTCGGGGCGCTTGATCCGGAAGCGCTTGCCGGCGTCGCGTCGGTGATGCACGTGAAGAAGTTCTCTGCGGATGACCTGCAGGACGATATCGACGGGCTCTATTTCATCCTTCGCGGGGCGGTGCGCCTGATCGATGCCGACAGCCGAACCGAGGTTGCGCTGCACCCGGGGGAGTTGTTCGGTTACGGCACGCCCGCGAGCGCGGTGGGGGCCTGGTCGGCCACGGTGTCCGACGACGCGCTGCTGGCACGGGTTGCGAGCACCGATATCGATGCGCTGTGCGCGGCGCAGCCGTCGCTGCGATGCTTCCTCGCACCGGAGGCGACCGTGGTCGCGGACGCACATCCAGCCCCGCCGGGCCTGAATCTGCTGCCGACGTCGGTGCGCGCGCTGATCAAGCGCGGCCCCGTCACGCTGGCGCCCGATACCTCGATCCGCGATGCCGCAACGCTGATGACCGAGCAACGCGTGTCGTCCGTGCTGATCGTGTCGCAAGGGCGCCTGTCGGGCGTGGTGACGGATCGCGACCTGCGCAGCCGCGTGATTGCACAGGGCACCGACACGTCGCGCCCGCTCAGCGACATTGCCACGCCGCGGCCGCTGACGATAGACGTACGGAATCCGGCATTCGAGGCCCTGTTGCTGATGACCCGCCACAACATTCATCACCTCCCGGTGACGGACGGCGATGCACTGGTCGGTGTGATCACTGCGACTGACCTGAACGCGCATCACAGCACGTCTCCAGTCTTTCTGGCGGGCGAAATCTTCAAGCAGGACACACTCGAAGGCCTCGCCGCTGCCGCTGCACGCGTCGCACTGCTGCAGCAGAATCTCGCCGCGTCGGGTGCATCTGCATACAGCAGCGGTCGCATGATCACGGCCATCACCGACGCCATCACCTGCCGGCTGCTGCAGCTGGCCGAGGCGAAACTGGGGCCGCCTCCGATCGATTACGTATGGGTGGCAGCCGGATCGCAGGCACGCAGCGAGCAGACCGCGCGGTCCGACCAGGACAACTGCATGGTCATCGACGATGCCTTCGATCCCGCGCGTCACGGCGAATATTTCAACGCGCTGTCCGTATTCGTGTGCGACGGCCTGGCTGCCTGCGGATACGTCCACTGCCCGGGCGAAATGATGGCAATGACGGATCTTTGGCGGCAGCCGAAGTCGCGCTGGCTGCAGTATTTCCGCAGGTGGACGGACGAACCCGACCCCAAGGCGCTGATGCTCACCTGTGTGTTCTTCGACCTCAGGGCGATTTACGGCAAGGCGTCCCTGCTCGATGAACTGCGGCGCGACATGCTGTCGATGACGCAGGGCAAGCGCATGTTCCTGGCCCATATGGTTGGCAATGCGCTCACCCACACGCCTCCGCTGGGCCTGTTCCGCGCGATTTCGACGATACGCTCCGGCGCGCACCGCGGCACCATCGACTTCAAGCACAGCGGCATCGTTCCGGTGGTCGATCTCGCCCGCGTCTATGCGCTGGCCGGCGGGCACGAAGCCATCAATACGTACGACCGGCTTGATGTGGCGGCGACGAGTGGCGAAATCAGCGGGCAAAGTGCGCGCGACCTGCGCGAAACGCTGGAATTCATTGCCCGGATACGCATCCGGCATCAGCTCAGTCAACTTGCGGCCGGGCTGAAGGCCGACAACTTCGTCAAGCCGGACGAACTGTCGAACTTCGAACGCAGTCAGCTCAAGGATGCCTTCGGCGTCGTGCAGACCCTGCAGAGCGTCCTTGGGCAGCGTTACCAGGCGGGACGGTTCTAATACTTCAACCGCGCGTAATACGTCTGCTGCGCCGCTTCGCGCGCTTCGCCCAGGGTGTGGATGCCCTTCTCAGCGAGCAGCGGAATCAGCCGCAGGAACACTTCGGCGGTGACGATGGCGTCGCCGAGCGCCGTGTGGCGGCCGATTACGGTGATGTTGAAGCGCTCGGCAATGGCTTCAAGCCGGTGCGATTCCTGATTCGGGTGCACCAGCGCCGACAGCAGCAGCGTGTCCAGCACCGGCTGTTCGAAGCGCAAGCCGGTGGCGGCCTCCTTCAGTTGCAGGAAGCGCATGTCGAAGGCCGCGTTGTGGGCCACCAGTACGGTGTCCTGCGCAAACGCATGGAAAGCCGGCAGCACGGTGGCGATGGTCGGCTGACCGTCCACCTGGACCTGCGTGATGCCATGGATCGGGATCGAGGCGGCAGGAATCGTCCGCTGCGGGTCCACCAGCTGTTCGAAACTTTCCTGCCTCAAAAGCTTGCCATTGACGATGCGCGCGGCGCCAATCTGGATGATTTCGTCGCCTTCGCTCGGATTCAGCCCGGTGGTTTCGGTGTCGAATACGGTGTAGGTCAGCTCGGTCAACGGTCGGTCGGCAAGCGTGCGGCTCGACTCGGTCGAGCGGAACAGGTCGAAGTCGTAATATTCGGGGCGGCTGCCTTGCGGCACGAAGGTGGCGGTGTCGAGCTGTTCGCGTTCGCTGGCCAGCGGCAGCAGGAAGCGGAAAAAGGCGCGGTGGCGCACGCGTTCGCGCTCGAGCCAGAATTCGCCGCCGTGGCGCTCGACCACGTCGCGCACAGAAAGCGGCGATCGCTCGCTGCCCGTGGTCATGCCGTCCATCTGCCAGTTCATCACGGTTTCGGTGCTCATGGTCTGGCCCTGCCAGATCAGATCGAGTTGCGCGCGCGCACCCTGCGGCGCCGCGCCGAGCCGCAGCTGCACGGCGCGGATGTCGTATTCGTCGGCCAGCCGGAAAGCCAGACAGGCGAGCGCTTGCAGCAGCGAAAAGCTGTCCACCTTGAGCCACAGCGAGCCGTCGACCTCGTCCGCCGCGGCGCGTGGTGCGCCCAGCGATTCGATGCGCCGCAGCGCGGCCGACACCAGGTCGGCGCCGAGCATGTCTTCCAGCGGCCAGCGCGCCTTGATGCCGCGCGTGGATTCATCGGCGAGTTTGCCCACCCGCGTGCTCATGGCGCCGACCTCGTCGCGGATGACGCCGTGAAAGCGCTCGCGCATCGCCGTGTCGAGATCGGGGAAGTCGAGCATGTCGATGGCCGCCTGCATGTTGGCGAGCGAGGCGCGGCTGCCTTCGGTCAGCCCGAGCAGCAGCCGGTCGCGCGCCGATTCCTCTTCGAAGTCGCGCGTGATGTTGTCGAGCATCAGCACGAAGCCGCCGATGCTCTTGTCGTCGCCCTCGCCGCCCGCTCGCACCGGTGTCATCTGCGCCCGCAGCAACTGGCCGGCGCGCGTGGTGGTGACGAACTGCGCCGACGGACTGGCCACGCCGCGCTGCATGCGCTGCTGGATGTTCTCCAGCGCGTGCGCCACCAGCTTGCGGTCGAACACGGTGTAGATCGAGCGGCCGAGACCGATCAGTTCGGCGCCTGAAGCGACCGTCGGTGCGTCGGACAGCGCACGGAACTGCAGGCGCGCGCGATTGTTGTAGAGCAGGATGCGGCCGTCGAGATTGCACACGACAACGCTCTGCGTCAGCTCCGACATCAGCGCGGCCAGCCGGCTGCGCTCCTGTTCGACGCTGCGACTCGCTTCGTGCACCTGTTGCGCGATGTCGGCGCGCAGCCGGGCACGCTGTTCGGCGAAACCGGAAATGACGTCGGCCAGCGCCCGGTTTTCCGCCGCGCCCTGCGGCGTCAGGGTGCGCTGGACGTCGGCGCCGAGCAGGATGCGCGCCTCGTCGAGCAGCCGAGCGGGTGCGACGATGTAGTGTCGGTACAGGGCGTTCAACCCCGCGGCGGCAATCAACAGTACGAATACCAGAGTCATGCCGGACAGCGGCAGCCGGCTGCCGATGAGCGCGCTTACCGTGTCGCGCTCGGCCGGTTCGAGCGTGAGCCACAGCAGCGCACCGCTGACCAGCGCCCAGCCGCTCATGAGCAGCGCAAGCGCCGCCAGTGCGAGCAGCACGCGGCGGTCCGGGCGCAGCCGCGGGTTCACGTCGCCGGCTCCAGCATCGAGCGCACCTTCAGCACCAGCTCGCGCGTCGAAAACGGTTTGGTCACGTAGGCGTCGGCGCCAAGCGCCAGCCCTTTCGCGACGTCGGTGTCGCGCCCCTTCGCGGTGAGCATCAGGATGCGGACATCCTTGAGCCCGTCCTGCGCGCGCACTTCCTGGCAGACCTCGAAGCCGGTCTTGCCGGGCATCATCACGTCGAGCAGCACCAGGTCCGGCCGGGTGGCGACGATGGCAGCCAGCGCTTCGACGCCGTCGCGCGCGACGGTCACTTCGTAGCCTTCGCGTTTCATCAGGAATTCGAGCGAAATCAGTATGTTAGGCTCGTCGTCGGCAATCAGAATCTTGTGTGTCACGGCAGTCTTCCTCCTCCTGATCCGCGTCGGTCCATCATGCCGGCGGACTTTCCTGTGCATTCCAAGGTAGATGGAAGCTGACACAGGTGCCTTGCCCTGGATCAGCTTCCAGCCACATATGTCCGCCGAAATGCTCGACGATCTGCCGGCTGATCGGTAGCCCCAGGCCGGTACCCTGGGGCCGCGTGATGCCGTCGCCACCCTGGTGGAATTTCTCGAATACCACCTTCTGCTGGTCGGGAGGCACACCCGGCCCGTTGTCATGCACGTCGACCGTGATGCCGCGACCGTCGGTGTGCATCCGTACAACGACCCGGCCGCTGCCGCGTGGCACGAACTTGGCGGCGTTCGACAACAGGTTGAGCACGACCTGGGTCAGCCGGTCCGGGTCGGCGCGCAGCGTGCGCATGTGCGCCGGCGCCTGCAGTACGACCGTCGATCCGCGCTCGCGGAACACCTCCTGCGTCGTTTCTATGGCCTGCTCGACCAGCGCCCGCAGGTCGACGTCGGTGTTGTGCCACTCGGCATGGCCCGACTCGATCTTCGCCATGTCGAGCACCTGGTTGACCAGACGGGACAGGCGTTCGGTCTCGGCGACGATGATGCCGAGGAAATGCTGGCGTTGTTCGACGTCCATCGCCGGGTCATCGACCATCAGTTCCGACAGCGCGCGGATCGAGGTCAGCGGCGTGCGAAGTTCGTGCGTGACCGAGGACATGAAGTCGTCCTTCAGCCGGTCCAGGCTCTTCAACTGGTCGTTGGCGGCACGCAGTTCGGCGGTGGCGCGTTCGAGCGAGCGCGACTTGTCTTCCAGCGCGTGCGAATAGGCGCGCAACTGCGAAGCTTCGTCGAGGATGCGCATCACGTCATCGAGCCCGAGCGCTTCTTCCTCGACCACCGAGGCCACCATCACCCGCGCCGAGGCGCTGCCGATGGCGCCCGCGAGCTGGGTTTCGACGAACTGCACCAGCCGGGCGTCCGGCTTGATCTGATCGACCCGCGTCGCGCCCACGCGTGCGGCGTACTCCTCGAACAACTGCTGCGCGCGCGCGGCGCCGAGAAAGCGGGCGACCAGCGGCTGCAGGTCGGCCACTTCGGCGCGGCCGCGCCAGAATACCGGCCCGCTGCTGGCGGTGCGCTCGAACACGTCGACGAACAGCAGCGCCTGGCTGGTTTCGCCGGCCGACGGGATGCGCCACAGCGATACGCCGACATAGGCGCCGATGTTGAGCAGCAGGCTCCAGAACAGCGAGTGCGTCAGGTTGTCGAGCCCGGCCAAGCCGAGCATCTGTTCGGGCTTGAGCAGCGCGATGCCCCATGGTCCGTGTTCGAGAAAACTGGCGTCCATCCAGCCCGACTTGGCGATGGACGGCAGCATCAGCGTCCACGTCCAGGCCGCAAAGCCGGCGCTCAACCCGGCCATCGCGCCGCCCTGCGTGCCGCCCTTCCAGTACATGCCGCCGAGCACGGCCGGCGCGAACTGCGCGACGGCGGCGAAGCTGATGAGGCCGATGCTCACCAGCGCGTAGGCCTCACCCGCCACGTGGAAATAAACGTAACCCAGCAGCATCACGCTGAGGATGGCGGCCCGGCGGATGCGCAGCAGCAGGCCGGTCAGATCGCCGACGGCGCGCGCGCCGTAGCGACGGGTACGCAGCAGCAGCGGCATGACCAGGTCGTTGCACACCATGGTCGACACCGCGATGGTTTCGACGATCACCATGCCGGTGGCCGCTGACAGCCCGCCGATGAAGGCGACCAGCGCCAGCGCGTGCTGGCCGTGGGCGAGCGGGATCGACAGCACGAAGGTTTCGGCGTCGCGCACGCCGGGGCCGAAGTACAGCAGGCCGCCGAGCGCGATCGGCAGCACAAACAGGTTGATCAGCAGCAGGTACAGCGGGAACACCCAGACGGCGCGCCGCAGATGGCGCTCGTCCACGTTCTCGACCACCATCACCTGGAACTGGCGCGGCAGGAAGATGACCGACAGCATCGACAGCACGGTCATCGCGAACCATTGTTCGTAGGCGAATGGGCGGCCCTGTTCGAGACCGAGCAGCGGGCGCAGATCGGGGTGGGCGAGCGCGCGGCCGAACAGGTCGCCCAGTCCGTCGAACACCCAGTAGCTGACGAACAGGCCGACGGCGACAAAGGCGAGCAGCTTCACCACCGACTCGAAGGCGATCGCCGCCACCATGCCCTCGTGCCGCTCGGTGGTGTCGAGGTGGCGCGTGCCGAACACCATGGTGAAGCCGGCCAGCGCGAGGGCAACGTACAGCGTGCTGTCGCGCCACCATTGCGCCGCCCCGGCGGCGCTCTCTCCCGGCATCGCGGTAAGGACGGCGTAGCCACTGGAGACCGCCTTCAACTGCAGTGCGATGTAGGGAACGATGCCGACGACGGTGATCAGTGTCACCAGCCCGGCCAGCAAGGGGCTCTTCCCGTAGCGGCTGGCCACGAAGTCGGCGATCGAGGTGATGCGGTAGGTGCGGGCGATGCGGATCATCTTGCGCACCACCATCCACGCCAGCACCATCGCCAGCGTCGGCCCGAGGTAGATGGGCAGGAACCACACACCCGATGTCGAGGCGCGCCCGACGCTGCCGAAGTAGGTCCAGGCAGTGCAATAAACGGCCATCGACAGGGCGTACATCCAGGCATTGCCGATCACCGAGCGCCCCTGCTGAGCCCGATGGTCGCCGTACCAGGCGATGGCGAACAGCACCAGCAGGTAGGCGAATGAGGTACCGACGAGCAGCGGGGCGGACAGCACGGTCAGCGCTCCGGACGTTCGATGATCCAGCCGAGCAGCGCGATCAGCGTGCCCCACACGACGAACAGCGCGGCCGGGAACAACGGCAGGCCGAGCAGCGTCGCGTCACGGTCCCACAGCGCGAGCAGCGGGAAGTTGAACAGCAGCAGCGCCGCTGCGAACAAGGCCAGAAGGCGCTGGGTGCGAAGCGCGACCGTCACGGACGTCTCCGCCTCAGGCCGTCTTCTTGCCGGTCTGCAGGTGGGCGTGCCGGCTCAGCGCAAAGCTGGCGAAGAACTTGCACCAGATGGTCGAGCCGGCGATGGCCGACCAGACTTCATACTCGAGCGAACCGCTGACCACGCCGAGGATGACGAACACCACGACGATGCCGGCCACCAGATTGATCGTCATTTCATACGGTGCCCAGCGCGCGGCGTCGGCCGGCGGCTCGCCGCGCTTGATCGCCACTTCCGAGAAATCGCGTTTGACCATGATGCGCCAGGCGCGGCGCAGCCAGAAAAAGGCCATCGGGAACAGCGCGAGAAACAATATCCACGTCATTGCGACGCTGATGTCGAAAACCATGTCGGGCTCCTGACCTGCTCCGCCGTCAGGCCTGCGCGGCGGATGCGGGAGAAAAAAGGCCCCGCCGGCAGGACCGGCGAGGCCTCACATTAAACCATCAGTCCGCGCGGCGGGCCGATGGTCCGGTCAGCATGAACCGCGTGCTCAGTGCGCGCCGTCCACCGCCTTGGAACCGCGCGGGATGCGCACGGCTTCGACCATGTGCTGGATGTGCTCCGGCGGCTCCTTGGTCACCTTGTCAACCGCGAAGGCAACGATGAAGTTCACCAGCGCACCCACGGCACCGAAGGCTTCCGGCGTGATGCCGAAGAAGCTGTTGGCGCCGCCGATCATGTCGACGAAGTCAGTGCCCTTCACGAAGAAGATGCCCTTGTGCGCAAACACGTAGAACAGCGTGACGGCGAGGCCTGCCAGCATGCCGGCGATGGCGCCTTCCTTGTTCATCTTCTTCGAGAAGATGCCCATCATGATGGCAGGGAACAGCGACGACGCCGCAATACCGAAGGCCAGGGCCACCGTACCGGCCGCGAAGCCCGGTGGGTTCAGACCCAGCCAGCCGGAGATCACGATGGCCACGGCCATGGCGATCTTGCCGGCCAGCAGTTCGCCCTTTTCGCTGATGTCAGGCACGAAGATGTTCTTGATCAGATCGTGCGACACGGCCGCCGAGATGGCCATCAGCAGGCCGGCAGCGGTCGACAGCGCCGCAGCCAGACCGCCCGCGGCCACCAGTGCGATCACCCAGTTGGGCAGCAGCGCAATTTCCGGGTTGGCCAGCACGATGATGTCGGCGTTCACCGTCAGCTCGTTGCCCTTCCAGCCGGCCGCTTCGGCCTTGGCCTTGGCTGCATCGTTCTTCGTCTTGTCGTCGTAGTACTGGATGCGGCCGTCGCCGTTCTTGTCCTCGAACTTCAGCAGGCCGGTCTTTTCCCAGCGCTTCATCCAGTCCGGACGATCATCGGCCTTGATGCTCGACTCTTCGGCGTACAGGTCGCCGCCCTTGACGACAGCCGTATTGACCGTGCCGTGCAGGTTGAGCTTGGCCATCGCCGCGACAGCCGGAGCGGTCGTGTAGAGAATGGCGATGAACACCAGTGCCCAGCCGGCCGAGCTGCGTGCGTCCTTGACCGTCGGAACGGTGAAGAATCGCATGATCACGTGCGGCAGACCGGCGGTGCCGATCATCAGCGACAGCGTGTACACGAACATGTTGAGCGTCGAGCCCGCCGTGGTCGTGGTGTATTGGCCGAAGCCCAGATCGGTCACGACCATGTCGAGCTTGCTCAGCAATGACACGTCGCTGCCCGCCATGTTGGAGCCCAGACCCAGTTGCGGAATGGCGTTGCCGGTGAGCTGCAGCGAAATGAAGACGGCCGGCACCGTGTAGGCCAGGATCAGCACGATGTACTGAGCGACCTGCGTGTAGGTGATGCCCTTCATGCCGCCGAACACGGCGTAAAGGAACACGATGCCCATGCCCACATAGATGCCCACTTCCGACGACACGCCGAGGAAGCGCGAGAACGCCACGCCCACACCGGTCATCTGGCCGATGATGTAGGTGATCGATGCGGTCAGCAGGCAGATCACCGCCACCATCGAGGCCGACTTCGAGTAGAAGCGGTCGCCGATGAACTGCGGCACCGTGAATTTGCCGAACTTGCGCAGGTACGGCGCCAGCAGCATCGCCAGCAACACGTAACCGCCGGTCCAGCCCATCAGGAACAGGCCGCCGCCGTAACCCATGTTGGAAATCAGACCGGCCATCGAAATGAAGGACGCAGCCGACATCCAGTCAGCCGCAGTCGCCATGCCGTTGGTGACCGGGTGCACGCTGCCGCCGGCAGCGTAGAACTCGCTCGTCGATCCTGCACGAGCCCAGATGGCGATGCCGATGTAGAGCGCGAAGCTCAGGCCGACACCGATGTAGATGGTTGTTTGCAGATCCATGGCATCAATCCTCGTGTACGTCGAACTGACGGTCAATGTCGCCCATCTTCTTGGCGTAATAGAAGATTAGCGCGATGAAGACGTAGATCGAGCCCTGCTGCGCGAACCAGAATCCGAGCGGGTAACCGCCGAGATGGATGCCGTTGAGTGCATCCGCGAACAGGATGCCGGCGCCGAACGACACCACGAACCAGACGATCAGGATCTTGGTGAGCAGGCCCAATGTGGCTTGCCAGTAGCCACTGTTACCTTTTTCCATGGGTGTTTCTCCTCCGATGTTTTTGAACTACCCGGCTCCGCGGCTGTTGTGCCGGGGCTTTTCTGACCGCAGTTCCGGGCGCCCTTTACTGCTGCGTGCCGGATACTAGGGTGCTTACCTTACGGCAAGCTTATGCGGCGCTGGCCGCAGCGAGACCAAGGCGCGATGGCGTCGGCGCACGCCGGATGACCGCCCGGCGCGGCAAAGCCGTCATCCCGTGGTAGTTTCGGCGCATGGTCGCTATCAACGGATATCTTCTGCTGGCCGGCCTGCTGCTGTTCGCCAGTGTGCTCGGCAGCACCGTGTCCACCCGGCTCGGGCTGCCGCTGCTGCTGCTGTTTCTCGTGGTCGGCATGCTGGCCGGCGAGGACGGGCCCGGCGGCATCCAATTCGGCGATTTCACGGCCGCCACCTTGGTCGGCCAGCTCGCGCTCGCCGTCATCCTGCTCGACGGCGGTCTGCGCACCCGCACAGAAACCTTCCGCGTGGCGCTGCGCCCGGCGGCCGTGCTGGCCAGCTGGGGCGTGGTCGCCACCGCGGTGCCGCTCGGGCTGTTCGCCACCTGGCTGCTCGATGTGGACTGGCGGCTCGGCATGCTGCTGGCCGCCATCGTCGGCTCGACCGACGCCGCAGCCGTGTTCGCGCTGCTGCGCAACAGCGGGGTGCGCCTGAATCAGCGGGTGAAGGCAACGCTGGAGATCGAATCCGGCGCCAATGACCCGATGGCCATCCTGATGGTGACCATGCTGGTCGAAATGCTGCTGCACCCGGAACAGTCGAGCCCGCTGCGTTTCGCGCTGATGCTGGTCAGCCAGATGGGGCTGGGTGCGCTGGCCGGTCTCGCCGGGGGCTGGGTGCTGGCGCGCCTGCTGCGCCGGCTCAAGCTGGCCGAAGGCCTGTATGCGCTGCTCATCCTGTCCGGCGGTCTGCTGATCTTCGCCGCCACCAACCTGCTCAACGGCAGCGGTTTTCTCGCCGTATATATAGCGGGGCTCATCGTGGGCAACCGGCGCAGCCACGCGACCGAACACGTGCTGCGCGTGATGGACGGCCTGGCCTGGCTGGCGCAGGCCGGCATGTTCGTCGTGCTCGGCCTGCTGGTGACGCCATCGCACCTGCTCGACCACGCGTGGGAAGCGCTGGCCATGGCCGTGTTCCTGATCCTGGTTGCGCGCCCGTTCGCGGTCGCCACCGGCCTGCTGCCCTTCCGCTACCCGGTGCGCGAGGTGGCCTACATATCGTGGGTCGGACTGCGCGGCGCAGTGCCCATCGTGCTGGCCATCGTGCCGGTCATGATGGGCGTGCCCGACTCACTGCTGCTGTTCGACGTCGCCTTCGCCGTCGTGCTGCTGTCGCTGCTGGTGCAGGGCGCCACCGTGCCAACGGCCGCGCGCGTGTTCGGCGTCGAGGTGCCGCCGCGCGACGAGCCGGTGGACCGGCGCGAAGTGTGGGTCGGCGGCGACGCCGCGCTGGAACTGCTCGAATATCTCGTCGGCGCCGGTTCCGCGGCTGAAGGGCGCCACCCCGATGACATCGCGGCCGACTTCGGCGAACCCGGCGAAGTGCGCTGCGTGGCCGTCACGCGCGACCAGCGCCTGGTGCGCCTGCAGCCTGCGTCCCGGCTGGCCGAGGGCGACGCGGTGTGGTTCGCCGCGCCGGACGCGCTCGCCGAACCGATCGCCCGCGCCTTCGGCGCCGTGTCCGGCGGCCTCAGCGCGCACGCGGGTTTCTTCGGCGAATTCGTCGTCGACCCCAGCTGCCGCGCCGGCGACCTCGCGCTGAACTACGGCTTCGAACTGTCGCCCGACGATGCCGAACTCGACCTGAAGACGCTGATGCTGTTCCGCCTCGGCCGCGGCGCCGTCGTCGGCGACCGCGTCAGCGTCGGCGCCATCCAGCTCACCGTGCGCCGCATGGACGCCGCCGGCAACGTGGTCGCGGTGGGGTTGAAGGTGCCGCAGGCGGGGGAGCGCTGAGGTCCTGACGACCCCAGAAACAAAAAGCGGCCCGCATCGCTGCGGGCCGCTTGAGTGCTGGTGGGTTGTGAGTGGCTCGAACACTCGACCTACGGATTAAGAGTCCGCTGCTCTACCAACTGAGCTAACAACCCGAAACGGGTTCGCAATACCTGTTTTTCGGCCCACCGTGTGGTGGGTCGGGCGAGACTCGAACTCGCGACCAACGGATTAAAAGTCCGCTGCTCTACCGACTGAGCTACCGACCCTCGCCTTGCGAAGAGGGCGGATTATAGGAAGCGGGTTTTGATGCGTCAAGGCTTTCCGGCATTGGCGGCGTGCGGGGGCGCTCCGGCTACTCGCGCATCAGCCACCACATCGACGCCTTCATGGTCAGCGCCGAGCCGATGATGATGGCCAGCAGCGCGATGGCGGAGCCGAGCGCCAGTGTCGATACGCCGGTGATGCCCTGGCCCACGCTGCAGCCGGACGCAAGCACGCCGCCGATGGCCATCAGCGCCCCACCGATGCCGTGGCGCACCAGGTCGGCGCTGCTGCGGAACCACTCGATGCGGAATTTGCCGGCCACGATGGCGTACAGGAAAGCGCCGACGATGACGCCGACCAGCGCCATGACGCCGAAGTTGAGCAAGGCGGTATTGGTCGGGTCGAGCAGGTAGCGCGCGCTGTCGGCCATCGGGCCGACGAAGGTGTAGGACTGCGCTTCGACGCGGCTGGGCAGCACGTCGGCGAATTCAGCCCACTCCTTCCATTCGGCGGCGCGCGGGCCGGCGGTGAGCCACCAGCCGGCCAGCACGGCCAGACCGAAGCCGATGCCGCCGGCGATGTTGTCCGGGTCGCGCCGGAATTCGGCATTCGCGAAGGCCCAGACGGCGAGTGCGCCGGCGATCAGCCAGGCCAGCGCGCGGTTCAATGTGGCGGCGTCGCCGCCGACCGTACCCGCGACGACCGAGCCAAGGGCCTGCGAGTCGATGCCGCGCGCATCGAGCGACAGCGTGAAGCTGCCCATCCAGCCGAAGGCCAGCGCGTAGAACTCGGTGAAGATCATCAGGTAGGCGAACAACGCGCCGACCGCCAGCACGAACACCGATTTGAGGTTGCCGCCGCCGATGCGCACCAGTGTCTTGTTGCCGCAGCCGCTGGCCAGCGTCATGCCGATGCCGAACAGCAGGCCGCCGACCAGATAGCGCAGCCAGGCGAGCTGCGGGCTGCGGTAGGGCGGGTAGGTGGTGGCGAGGTCGATGATGCCGGCCGATTCCATGCCGACCAGACCGGCCATCGCGGTGGCGATGGCCAGCATCCACGAGCGCATGCGGCCGAGGTCGCCGATGTTGATCCAGTCGGACACCGCGCCCATGGTGCAGAAATTGGTGCGCGAGGTCAGCGCGCCGAGCGCGATCGACAGCCCGAGCACGGCGGCCAGTGTTTCGGTGTGGATGTTGAGGTCCATCGTGTTCGGGTCCGGTTGTCGGCCCCTCGCACGGGGGCGCTATCTGTACGGCGTCGGGTCCGCGATGCCCGCGGCAGCGAAGCCTTCACGGCGCAGGCGACACGAATCGCACACGCCGCAGGCGCGGCCGTTGTCATCGGCCTGGTAGCACGACACGGTGAGACCGTAATCGACACCCAGATCTGCGCCAGCGCGGATGATACCCGCCTTGGTCAGTGCAATCAGCGGTGCGTGCACGGTCAGTCGGGCGCCCTCCACTGCGGCCTTCGTGGCCAGATTGGCCATCGCTTCGAAGGCCTTGATGTATTCCGGTCGGCAGTCGGGGTAACCGGAGTAGTCGACCGCGTTGACGCCGCAGTGAATGTCCTGCGCGCCAAGTACTTCGGCCCAGGCCAGCGCCAGCGACAGCATGATGGTGTTGCGTGCCGGCACATAGGTGACCGGGATGCCGGGCGCCACGCCGTCGACCGGCACGTCGATCGCGCTGTCGGTCAGTGCCGAGCCGCCGAAAGCACGCAGGTCGAGCGTCAGCGTGCGGTGGCTGGCGGCGCCGAGCGCCTTCGCCACGCGCGCGGCGGCCACCAGTTCGGCACGGTGGCGCTGGCCGTAATCGACCGACAGGCAGTGGCAGTCGTGCCCCTGGGCACGCGCCATCGCCAGCACGGTGGCCGAATCGAGGCCGCCGGACAGCAGCACGACGGCCGGCCGCGAAGAAACCGTACTGCCCATTGCGTGCGCCCCTTCCTACTTCTTCTTCGGCGGCGGAGCCAGTTGCTTCAGGCGCTGACGCGCGACGTCGGCTGCCGGCGTGCTGCCGTACTCAGCCACCACGGTGTCCAGCGTCTTCTTCGCGCCCTTCGTATCACCCTGGACCTGCTGCGTGTTGGCCAGACCAAGCAGGGCCTCGGGTGCGCGCACGTCGGACGGCCACTGTGTGTGCACCGTCTGGTACAGCTCGGCCGCGCGTGGGTAATTCTTGGCCTGGAAGCCCGAGCTGGCGGCCCAGTAATGCGCCGCAGGCTGGAAGCTGCTCTGTGGCCAGGTGGTGATGAAGGCCTCGAACGCGCTCTGCGCGTCGGCAAACTTGCCGCCCTTGAGCAGATTGAGCGCGGCTTCATAGTCGCGCGCCTCGGCCGCCGGATCGGCGGCCGGTGCTGCTGCGGCCGCGGCGGCAGGCGCGGCTTCGAGCGCACGCAGGCGGTTGTCCAGATCGAGGTAGAAATCCTTCTGCCGCTTGGTGGCGGCTTCCAGCTCGTAGGTCAGCACCTCGTTCTGGCCGCGCAGCTTGGCGATTTCGGCGCGCAGGGCTTCGATCTGGTTGGTCAGGTCAAGCTGCACGCGCTGCGATTGTTCCACCTGCGCATCGAGCTTGCCCAGCCGTGAGGTGGATTCAAGCTTGAGCGCTTCGATGCGCTGACGCGCCACGTCGTCATCGAACAGCGCCCACGCCGGGGTGCTGCCGATGAACAGCATGGCCAGCGCCGTCGCGATGCCGCGACGGGCCAGCATCAGAACTCACCCGAATAGAGCATTTCCGAGCGGCGGTTCTCGGCGTAGGCGGCTTCGTCGCTGCCTTCCATGCGCGGCTTTTCTTCGCCCAGGCTGACCGACTCGATCTGCGCTTCCTGCACGCCCAGCAGCATCAGCGCGCGCTTGACGGCTTCGGCACGCTTCTGGCCGAGTGCCAGGTTGTACTCGCGCGAACCGCGTTCGTCGGTATTGCCCTGGATCAGCATCTTCAGCTTCGGGTTGGCAGCCAGCACCTTGGCGTGCGCCGAAACCAGGCTGGCGTAGCTGTCCTTGATGGCGTAGCTGTCGTAGTCGAAGTAGATGATGCGCTTGGACAGCGGGCTGTTCGGGTCCTTCAGCGACGCCATCAGCGCCTCTTCCGGCGTCATGGTCTTGCCGCTGACGGCGGGCGGGGCAACCGGCGTGCCGCTCGGGCCAGCCGGCGCAACCGGCGTCTTGCTTTCGGTCGGGGCGGCGGGTTGCTCCGGACCGGATGACGAGCAGCCGGCGAGCAGTGCGAGGGTCAGGGTGGCGATGGCGATCTTGCTGGCGGATGTTTGCATGGCTGGGGCCTTTCTAGTGGTCGGAACGGGGAGTGTGACGTGAGTTAAAGGTTTGATCTGTGCGGCGTCAGGGTTGATTGAACGGTCCCCAGGCCGGTTCGCGGACATCGCCGCCGGCCTGTCCGGACAGTTTCTGCTTCACGCGGCCGTCTGACGACACCGCCGACAGCACGCCGCGCCCGCCCACCTCCGATGCATACAGGATGGTGCGGCTGTTGGGCGCGAAGGACGGCGATTCGTCGCGCGACGAATCGGTCAGGATCTGGATCTGCCGGCTGGCCAGGTCCATCACCGTGACCTGGAACCGGCCGCCGTTGCGCGACACGTAGGCCAGCATCTTGCCGTCCGGCGACAGCCTGGGCGACACGTTGTAGCTGCCTTCGAAGGTGACGCGCTCGGCGGTGCCGCCGGTGGCCGCGACGCGGTAGATCTGCGGGCTGCCGCCGCGGTCCGACGTGAAATAGAGGTACTGGCCGTCGGGCGAGAACTGCGGTTCGGTGTCGATGGTGGTCGAACCGGCCACGCGCGTCAGCCCGCTGCCGTCGGCGTTGATGGTGTAGATCTGCGAACTGCCGTCCTTGGTCAGCACCACGGCCAGCCGCTTGCCGTCGGGTGACCAGGCGGGCGCCGAATTCGAGCCCTTGAAATTGGCCACGACGGTCTGCGCGCCGGTCGCCAGCGAGTGCACGTAGATGATGGGCTTCTTGGCCTGGAACGACACATACGCGAGGCGCGTGCCGTCCGGCGACCAGGCGGGCGAAATGATGGGCTCGCTCGAGCGCAGCGCGGTGCGCGGGTTCTGGCCGTCGGCGTCGTCCACCTTCAGTTCGTAGCTCTTGCCGGTCTTCACCACGTAGGCGATGCGGGTCGAATAGACGCCGCGCTCGCCGGTCAGCTTTTCATGGATGAAGTCGGCGATGCGGTGGCCGGTTTCGCGCACGGTCGAGGCCCCGAACAGGAAAATCATGCCGTCCGGCTTGTTCTGCCGCGCGATGTCGTAGAGGCGCATGCGCACTTCGTAGCGGCCGCCGGGTGCTGGCAGGATGCTGGCCAGCGCCAGCGCATCGGCGCCGCGGTCCTTCCACTGGTTCAGGTCGATGGCCGCGTTTTCCGGCACCGGCGTGGTGCCCGGATCGACCAGCTTGAACAGGCCGCTGCGCTCCAGGTCGGCGCGCACGACACCGGTCAGCGCCTGCGGCAGCAGTCCGTCGCCGGCAAAGTTGGCGATCGCGACCGGAATGCGGTTTGCGCCGGCGCCGGTGATTTCGACCGTGAGCTGCGCCTGGGCGGCGGTTGCTGCGAGCAGCAGCGTGGTGGCCATCAGTCTGAATACCTTGAACATCTGATCCTTTCGATGAGAAGTGGTGGGTCGGCGGCTACTGTCCCAGCGGCCGGAACACCAGATCCAGGTTGCGCACGAAGACCGACGGATCGTCCGGCTTCGGCAGCGGTGACGACTTCACGATGGCACGCAGTATCGCGTCATCGAGCGCCGGATTTCCGGTTGATCTTTTCATGCGCGGTTCGCCGACCACCGAACCGTCCGGCAGCAGCGCGATGGCGACCAGCGCTTCCGGGTTGCCGGTGGCGCCCGGCGGCAGCACGATGTTGCCGCGTATCTTGGCGCTGATCTTGTCGCCCCAGGCGTTCGCAGCGCTCCGGCGCGCGCCTTCCGCGGCGGCCTGCGCGATCAGGTCCGCTTCGCGCGAAGCTTCGCGCTTGGCCTGTTCGGCGCTCTCGCGCGCCATGGCTTCCTTGAACATCCTGTCCTGCGCTTCGATCTCGCGCCGCATGTCCGGCGGTGGCGGCTTCACGTCGGGCTTCTTCTCGACCGGTTTCGGTTCGGGTTTCGGCTTGGGTTCCGGCTTGGGCTCCGGCTTGGGTTCGGGCTTCGGCTCAACCTTGGGAACCGGTTTCGGCTTCGGAGGTTCCTTGAACGCAATGTCCGGCTTGGCCGGCGGCGGCGGAGGCGGCGGCTCGACCACCGGGTCCGGCCGTTTCTCGACCACCGGCTCGGGCGGCGGCGGCGGACGCACCGGCGCTGCCACTGTCGGCATGCTGCTGATCAGTTCCACCTGCACGGCAGCCGGCTTGCTGGTCTGCCAGCGCACGCTGTAGAACAGGAACAGCCCGAGCAGCAGATGCATGCCGGCGGCCAGCACGGCCGACTGCCATTTGCCGGGTTCCGGGCGTTTGAGTGCGTGCTCGCGCATCAACGGGCCGGTTTCGCAGCCTGGCCGGTCTGCACCAGCAGACCGATGCGGGTGATGCCGTTGCCTTGCAACGTATCCATCACCTTCAGGATTTCCTCGTAGCGCGCCGCCTTGTCACCGGCCACCACCACGGCGCGATCGGGTTTTGCGCCCTGCAGGTCGCGGATGCGCGTCACCAGCGCATCGCGCGTGACGGTTTCTTCCTTGCCGCCCTGGTCACGGTCGCGCAGCGCCAGCTTGCCGTCGGCCTTCACGATGACTTCGATCGGCTGCGCCGGGGTCTGCGACGCCTGACCGACGCTGGGCAGTTCGATGCTGCCGGTGGGCGTGGCCTGCGGCGCCACCATGAAGATGACGAGCAGCACCAGCATCACGTCGATGTACGGCACGACGTTGATCTGGTTCATCAGGCGGCGCTGTCTTCTCATTGCGCCTTACCGGGGCCCTGGCGCTGCAGGATGTTGGAAAACTCTTCCATGAAGCTTTCCCAGCGGATGGAAATGCGGTCGATGTCGTGCGCGAAGCGGTTGTAGGCGACCACCGCCGGAATCGCCGCGAACAGGCCGATCGCGGTTGCCACCAGCGCTTCGGCGATACCCGGGGCGACCTGGGCCAGCGTCGCCTGACCGACGTTCGACAGGCCGCGGAAGGCGTTCATGATGCCCCACACGGTGCCGAACAGGCCGATGTAGGGGCTGACCGAGCCGGTCGAGGCGAGAAAGGCGAGATGAGATTCGAGTTCGTCGACCTCGCGCTGGTAGGTCGCGCGCATGGCGCGCCGGGCGCCATCGACCGCGGTGGCGGTGTCGATGTTCTGCCGCCCCCTGAGCTTGGTGAATTCGCGGTAGCCGGCTTCGAAGATGCGCTCCATGCCGCCCGCGTTGTGGCGGTCGTTGGCCGCGCTCTGGAACAGCGCGTTCAGGTCGCCGCCGGACCAGAACTCCAGCTCGAACTTGTCGGTGCGGCTGCGTGCGCCGCGGATGGCAAAGGATTTGCGGAAAATCCAGTACCAGCTCATGAACGAAATGCCGATCAGCAGCGCCATCACCAGCTTGACCAGCAAGCTGGCGTTCATGATGAGCGAAATGATCGAGAGGTCTTCTGATAGGTTCATGGTCAGTTCGTGAGCGGGGGCAGAAGAGGAAGCGGGGATGAAGGGACGAGCCGCGCGCGCAGTGCAGGCGGGATCGACACCGGACGGCCGCGCGCCGGATCGATGCAGATCACCCGCACCAGTCCGTCGAACAGCAGCGTGTCGCCGCGGTACAGCCGCTGCGCGAAGTCGATGGCGACCCGGCTGACGCCGGCAATCGTACTGCGCACCTCGAGCGCGTCATTGAAATGCGCCGGCTTCAGGTATTCGCCGGTGACCGAGCGCACGACGAAGCCGTGGCCCTGCACGGTCATGTCGACCTGATCGAAGCCGAGCGCGCGCAGCCATTCGGTGCGCGCACGCTCGAGAAAGCGGAAGTAGTTTGCGTAGTAGACGACCCCGTAACTGTCGGTGTCTTCGTAATAGACGCGAACCGGCCACGAAAAACCGTCGCCGTGCGGGCCGTCATCGTGCTGCGCGGATGGAGTCATGGGCCGCGATTTTACCCGAGCGGCCGGCCCGGCTTGCTGCATGGCATCAAAAAGCCTCGCAAGGGGATGTAACAGGCGGCTGGGCGGCGTGGAGGCGGGCAATCGGCAGCGTTCAGCGGCGGGTGGTCACGACCAGCGCGATGCCGCCCAGCGTGGCGGCCGACGCCAGCGCCAGTCGCGCGGTCAGCGGCTCGGCCAGCAGCAGCGCGCCACCGAGCGCGGCGATCACCGGCACGCTCAGCTGCACCGTGGCGGCCTGCGTCGCCGTCAGCCCGCGCAGTGCGCTGTACCAGATGGCGTAGCCGACGCCCGATGCCAGCGCGCCGGACAGCACGGCGTACAGCACGCCCGCCAGATCGATCCGGGCGTCGGCCGCCGACACCATCGACAGGCCGATCGCCAGCGGCACGGCACGCACGAAATTGCCGGCCGTCATGGCGAGCGGCGTGCCGCGTGCGTGACGCCCGCGCAGCGAGTACACGGCCCATGCCATGCCGGCCAGCGCCATCAGCAGCGCCGCATCGACCGGCGGCGCACTGACGCCGGGGGCCAGCAGCACGCCCAGCCCGCCCAGCGCGACGCCGAAGCCGGCGATCTGCAGCGGCCGGAAGCGTTCGCCCTTGAACAGTCCTGCGGCAATCATGCTCACCTGCACCGTGCCGAACAGCAGCAGCGCACCGGTGCCGGTCGACAACGCGCGATAGGCGAAGGAGAACGCGGCGGCATACACGAACAGCGCGCACGCACCCGGCCAGTCGCCGGCCAGCCGGCTGCCCGACTGGCGGCGCACCAGCGCCCACAGCACCAGCGCACCCGCCGCCAGACGGATCAGCGTGAAGCTGGCGGCATCAATGGCCGTATCGGCCAGCGCCAGCCGGTTCAGCACCGAATTGGCGGCGAAGGCGAACATCGCCAGCGCGGTCAGCGCGGCGATGCGGCCGGCTGGATGCGGCGCGGTCAAGACCGGTGCGACGGCAAGCCGGCCTTACGGGCGGCGCAGCTGCTTCAGATCGCGTACCGCGCCGGTATCAGCGCTGGTGGTCATCAGCGCGTAGGCCTGCAGCGCCTGCGACACCACGCGGTCGCGCTGCTTCGGCGTCCACGCGTCGGCGCCGCGCGCTTCTTCGGCTGCCCGGCGATGCGCCAGTTCGTCGTCCGCGATGACCAGATGGATGGTGCGGTTCGGAATGTCGATCTCGATCACGTCACCGTCCTTCACCAGCGCAATCAGGCCGCCCTGAGCCGCTTCCGGCGAGGCATGCCCGATCGACAGGCCGGAGGTGCCGCCCGAGAACCGGCCGTCGGTCAGCAGCGCACACGCCTTGCCCAGATCCTTCGACTTCAGGTAGGTCGTCGGGTAGAGCATTTCCTGCATGCCGGGGCCGCCCTTCGGCCCTTCATAGCGGATCACGACCACCTCGCCCGGTTTGACCTCGTCGCCGAGGATGCCGGTCACCGCGTCGTCCTGGCTTTCGTACACCCGGGCGGTGCCCGAGAATTTCAGGATCGAGTCGTCGACGCCGGCCGTCTTCACGATGCAGCCGCGCTCGGCGATGTTGCCGTACAGCACGGCGAGGCCGCCGTCCTGGCTGAAGGCATGCGCCTTGTTGCGGATGACGCCGTTCTCGCGGTCGAGATCGAGCGTCGGGTAACGCCGGTCCTGCGAGAACGCGACCTGGGTCGGGATGCCGCCGGGTGCGGCGCGGTAGAAGGTACGCACCGCTTCGTCTTCGGTGCGCACGATGTCGTACTTGTCGAGCGCCTCGCCCAGTGTGGCGCTGTGCACCGTCGGCAGGTCGCGGTGGATCAGCCCGGCGCGGTCCAGCTCGCCGAGAATGGCCATGATGCCGCCGGCGCGGTGCACATCTTCCATATGCACGTCGGACTTGGCCGGCGCGACCTTCGAGAGGCAGGGCACGCCGCGCGAAATGCGGTCGATGTCGGCCATCGTGAAGTCGACGCCGGCTTCGTGTGCGGCGGCCAACAGGTGCAGCACGGTATTGGTCGAACCGCCCATCGACACGTCGAGCGTCATCGCGTTCTCGAATGCCTTGAAGCTGGCGATCGAGCGCGGCAGCACCGATTCGTCGTCGTTCTCGTAATACTTGCGGCACAGCTCGACCGCCAGCTGGCCGGCGCGCAGGAACAGCGCCTTGCGGTCGGCGTGCGTGGCCAGCGTCGAGCCGTTGCCCGGCAGCGACAGGCCAAGCGCCTCGGTCAGGCAGTTCATCGAATTGGCGGTGAACATGCCGGAGCACGAGCCGCAGGTTGGACAGGCGCTGCGCTCGTAGGCGTCGGACTCTTCGTCGGAACAGTTGGTGTCGGCCCCCTTGACCATGGCATCGACCAGATCGACCGCAATGATCTTCATGCCGCCGGGGCTGGGCAGCACGACCTTGCCCGCTTCCATCGGCCCGCCGGACACGAACACGGTCGGAATGTTGAGCCGCAGGGCCGCCATCAGCATGCCCGGGGTGATCTTGTCGCAGTTCGAAATGCACACCAGCGCGTCGGCGCAGTGCGCGTTCGCCATGTATTCGACGCTGTCGGCGATCAATTCGCGGCTGGGCAGCGAATACAGCATGCCGCCGTGGCCCATCGCGATGCCGTCATCGACCGCGATGGTGTTGAATTCCTTCGCCACGCCGCCGGCCCTTTCGATCTCGCGCGCAACCATCTGGCCGAGATCCTTCAGGTGCACGTGACCCGGCACGAACTGCGTGAAGCTGTTCGAAATGGCGATGATGGGCTTGCCGAAATCGCCGTCCTTCATGCCGGTGGCGCGCCACAGCGCGCGGGCGCCGGCCATGTTGCGGCCGTGGGTGGAAGTACGTGAGCGGTAGGCGGGCATGGCGGCTCCTGCTGGAAATCGGGTAAAAGCGGGATTCTATCCGTCCCCCGGCCTGCCGGCCCGCATGTTGATGAACCGACCGCGCGTGCTGTTCGTGACCCGCAGCCGCTACTGGCGCGCCGGCAACGGCGAGGCCACCCGTACGCGCACATTGGTCGAGGCGCTGGCCGGCGTATGCGAACTGACGGTTTTCTTCCTCGAAGCCGCCGATTCCGACGCGTCAGCCGCGGTGGCGGCCAGCCCGCATCGCTACCGGCTGGCGCATGGCGGCCGCGAAAAGCCGGTACGTGCAGCGCTGCTGGCCGCCGTGCGACAGCTGTGCGGGCAGATACGGCCCGACGTCGTGCTGCTGTCGCGCCTGCAACTGGATTTCCTGCGCCAGGCGGTGCCCGCCGGCACCCGGCTGGTGATCGACACCCACGATCTGGTCAGCGACAACGCCGCGTCGCGCCGGCAGCTGGGCGTGCCGGTCGATGAGCCGCTCGGTTTCGAACGCGAGATCGCCTTCCTGCGTCGCTACGACCGGGTGCTGCTGATCCAGCCCGACGATCATGCGCGGGTCGCCGCCGTGCTCGGCGAGCGGGCGCTGTGCGTGCCGCATCCGGTCGAGCTGCCGGCGCAGCCGGTGCGCCCGGCGTCGCGCGTGCTCGGCTGTGCGGCCAGTCATTCACCGGCCAATCGGCACGGTCTGCAGTGGTTCTTCGGGCAGGTGTGGCCGCAACTGGCTGCACACCGGGTCGAGCTGCAGCTGGCCGGTCCGTTGTCGGCGTGGCTGCCGCAGCCCCTGCCCGCGGGGGTGCGCGCATGCGGTGTCGTGCCGGCGCCCGATGCGCTGTGGGCCGGCGTCGATGTGGCGATCAATCCGGTGCGCTGGGGCTCCGGCCTGAAGATCAAGACGGTCGAGGCACTGGCATCCGGACTGCCGCTGGTCACCACGCGCGAAGGCGCGCGAGGCGTTGAACAACTTGCCGGCGACGCTTTCGTGCTGGCCGACGACCCCGCCGCCTTTGCCGGCGCCTGCCTGCGGCTGCTCGATGACGTGGACGCGCGCCGGGCGATGTCGGCCGCGGCGCGCCGCTGGGCCGGTGCGAACCTGTCCGCGACCGTGTGTTTCGGGCCGTTCTTCAGCTGGCTGTCGGGAAATTCATGAATCTGCTCTGCCGGTCGCGCGGCGGCCGGCAGAGCCGGAACCCGGTTGGCGGTCTACAGTCAGGAGTGCGTATCCGACACATTCAGCGCGACCTGCGCGTCGCGCAACGCCTCTCGCGTCCGTCGCATACCGAACCGACCGCCTGACAAGAAAAGGAGATTCGCCATGTCACACCCCGCGTTGTCGACCTACCGTTTCGCCGAAGGCACCTGCATCGCCCAGGCCACGCCGCCGGAGGCGGCCCGCGTGTCGCTGGACAGCCCCGCGACCGCCGTCATGACCGATCTGGTGAACGTGCGCGCCGCCTGCATCGGCCCGCAGGCCTCACTCGACGCGGCCGAGCAGCGCATGCGCGAGAGCGGCGTGCGCATGCTGTTCGTCATCAGCGACATGCCCTGCGTGGATGGCATCGTCACGCTGTCGGACCTGCAGGGCAGCAAGCCGATCCGGTTGATACAGGCGCAGGGTCTGACCCGCGCCGAGCTGACGGTGAAGCAGGTGATGCAGGCGCTGAGTGACATCGACGCGGTGGATTTCGAGGCGCTGCGGCGCGCCACCGTGGGCAGCGTCGTGGCGGCGCTGCAGCACTACGGCCACGCCTACCTGCTGGCGGTCGAGGCGGCGACGCGCGGCGCACCACCGCGCATCCGCGGCATCTTTTCCGCGGCGCAAGTCGAGCGCCAGCTCGGCATGCCGTTGAATTCGGTCGAGGTCGCGGCCACGTTCGCTGAAATCGCGACTGCACTGCGCGGCTGACGAGACGGCGCTGGTCGCTGCACTACCGGGGCGGATAACCTGCGGTTATCGAATCATTGGTTGTTCGCCTCTTGAGTTATATGCGACGAACTCGCTATAAAGCAGACTGCTCAACGAATCTGATCATTGCCATGGCCACCGTCGCTCCCGAAAAAGTCCTCAGCGTGCATCACTGGAACGACACGCTGTTCAGCTTCAAGACCACGCGCGACCCCAGCCTGCGTTTCCGCAACGGTCACTTCGTCATGATCGGTCTGGAAACCGGCGGCAAGCCGCTGCTTCGCGCCTACAGCATCGCCAGCGCCAATTACGAGGAGCATCTGGAGTTCTTCAGCATCAAGGTGCCGGACGGCCCGCTGACGTCGCGCCTGCAGCATCTGAAGGAAGGCGATGAAATCCTGGTCGGGCGCAAGCCGACCGGTACGCTGGTGCTCGACGACCTCAAGCCGGGCAAACACCTGTACCTGTTTGGCACCGGCACCGGGCTGGCGCCCTTCCTGAGCCTGATCCGCGATCCGGAAGCGTACGAGCGCTTCGACAAGGTGATCCTGTTCCATGGCGTGCGCCATGTGAACGAGCTGGCCTATCAGGACTACATCGAACGCGAACTGCCGAATGACGAATTTCTCGGCGATGACGTGCGCGACAAGCTGCTGTACTACCCGAGCGTCACGCGCGAGCCCTACCGCAACCGCGGCCGCCTGACCGACCTCATCGTCAGCAACAAGATGACCGATGACCTCGGTCTGCCGCCGCTCAATCCGGACACCGACCGCGCGATGATCTGCGGCAGCCCGAGCATGAACAAGGACACCGCCGACCTGCTCGACGCGCGCGGCTTCGTCGTATCGCCGGGTGTCGGCGAGCCGGGCGATTACGTGATCGAACGGGCCTTCGTCGAGCGCTGATCAGCCGCGCTGGGCGTCCAGCCAGGCCGGAAAACGTTGCTGCCAGGCCCCCGGCAATCGCGCCGTCAGCGTGTCCCGATGTCCGGCATGCCAGTTGCGCAGCCAGTCGGTGACGCCGGCGACCGCTGGTTCGATCACCCGTCCGTCCGGCGTGTGAGGCGCCGACAGCCAGCCGTAGCTGGCCTGCGTGCCGCTGGCCAGCCGCACGCTGCACAGCGTTTCCCGGAAGCGCAGCAGACCTGACGTGTGCAGCGCCAGCTGCACCGGCCACCAGCCACCGGCTTCAGCCATGTCCGCCGGCCAGGGCTGGCCGTCCGGCGCGCCGGCCAGTTCAACCAGCAGGTCGCGCCGGAACATGCAGGCCGCCAGCGGTGGCGCGACCCACTGACTCAGCCCGGTCGCGAACGGCGGAATCTGCTGCACCGCCTGTGCCCAGGCGCCGCTTTGCGCGAACGCGTTCTGATGCACCAGCTCGCCGCCCGGCGTGATCAGCCGCACGTCGCTGCAGGTCACGCCGACCAGCGCGCCGTACTGGCGATAGAACAGATGGCGTTCGACGAAATCGCGGTCCAGGCGGTCACCCACCGGCAGGAACACGATGGATTCACCCGAGGCCGCGCGCGCCGCCGCGATGAGGCGCGTCAGGGCGTCCGCCCCATCCGCGCCGTCGTCGTAGCGGCGGATGTCTGCGCCGTCGGGCATTGCCGGACAGGACAGCGCGGCGGGCAGCAGCACCTCGCAGGCCGGATACCGCTGATCGAGTGCCGAGGTGACGCTCGCCGACACGCCGGCGGCGTCGCCGCGACCGATCAGCGCGATGCTGATGCGCGCCGCCGCGACGCCGCGGTCGCCGGTCGGCATGCGCTGCAGCTTTTCCCAGCGCCGGAAGTAGCTGCGGGCACGCGCGTGGTGCGCCGGTTCCAGATCGGCCATGTCCACCCACTGGTCGAGAAAGTGCAGCTGGCGCGGCGTGCGGTCGCGCAGGTCGATGCGCGGCGCATAGCGGCCGTTGCGCAGGCTGCCGAATTCGTTGGTCGAATGGATGCGATAGATGCCCAGGCTCTGGCGCAGGTAGTGAACGCAGCCGCTCCTGATCAGCGCCGCCGGGCACAGCGCTCCGTCGGCACCGCGCGGAAACGCCCAGGCCGGAATCGCGGCCAGGCACTCGGTGACCAGCGTGCGCCCGAACACCAGCCCGGTCGGTACCGAGAACGGGAAGAACATCGGCCGACCGTCGAGATCGTAGATGTCGTCCAGCTTGTCGATGCCGACGATCTGGAACCAGGTGTCCAGCGCCGATTCGCCGGTGCGCTCGTCGCGCAGGATGAGGTCGTGGCAAAGAAACAGCCGCTCGGTGTCGATCGCCTTCGAGGCGATCCAGGCGGCCACGCCCGCCAACTTGTCCGGCAGGCAAAGATCGTCGGAATCAAGCAGGCACACCAGTTCGCCGGTGGCGGCGCGCACGCCGGCGTCGAAGGCGGCGGACTGGCCGCGGTTGGGCTGCTGCAGCACCTTCACCTGCGGATGGTCGCGATAGCGCGCCAGCACTGCGAGCGAATCGTCGGTCGACCCGTCATCGACGACGACCACCTCGACCTTGTCGGCCGGATAGCGCTGCGCCAGCGCACTGTCGATCGCCTGACCGACGAACTGCGCGTAGTTGTAATTGCAGATGACGATGGAAAAAGACGGTGCGCGAGACGGTGCGCGGGACGGCGTGCTCATCGGTGCGGCTCCAGCAGGGTTTCGCAGCGATCGGCGACGGCCCGGATCGTCTGCTGCGGTTCGTACCCGGTGTGACGCTGCGCGAAGGCGCGCGCCGCCTGACCGAGGGCTGCGTTCGAGAGGGCCTTCCTGAACAGCGCCGTAATGGCCGCCGCGGCATCCGGCATCACCACGGCGGCGACACCGAGGGTTTCAAGACGTTTGGCGGTCATGACCTGTTCCATCTGTGACGGCAGCACGATCAGCGGTTTGCCGGCGAGCAACATGGCCGACACCGTGCCGTTGCCGCCATGGCACACCGCGAGATCGCAGTCGCGCCGGGCCGCCTCCATGTCCAGCGGTTCGACGCTGATGCGCATCGACCCGCGCGAAAACGTGGCGACGGTCTGCGCCGAGGCGCCCGGCACATGGGCCAGCACGCGCGCCGGCAATTTCGCCAGCGCGCCCAGCGCGGCGTCGATCGCCGGATAACCGGGTTTCAGATAGGCAAACACGCGCGGGCCGGTGCCCTCCGGCCAGACGACGTCGGTGCCCTGGCCGAGACTGAACAGCGGTCCGAGCCAGTGCGCGCCCGGGTGATCGGGGTAGTGATCGAGTTCTGCGAAGCCCAGCATCAGCGAGGCATCGCAGGCAGTCAGTTCCGACAGGCTCGCCAGCGGCGGCGCGTCCAGCGCGAACAGCACTTCGTTCGCGGTTTTCCACACGTGCGCCTCCGAATCGGCGACACGCTTCATGTTTTCCTGCTGCCACCAGCGGAACGGCGGCATCGGCCGCCCGCCGGGCGGAATGCAGAAACCGTCGCCCAGATTGACGCGCGGGGTGCCCAGCCCGCGCGAGGCCAGCAGCGCCGTCGGCGCGTGATCCATCACCAGCAGGTCGGGCTGCACGAGGTCGATCATCGCGCGCCAGGCCCGTGCGACACCGGTCAGTGCGCGCGTGTTCAGGAAGCCGAAGCGCATCAGCAGTTCGGCATGGCTGATCGGTGGCGGCAGCCCGGTGACCTGGCCGATCCACAGCGGCGCCTGCAGCCAGCGCAGGTGATGCCGGTGCAGCAGCGCTTCGGCGCCCAGCAGGTCGCGCACGGCGAACACCGGTTCGTGTCCGCGATCGCGCAGCGCCAGCGCGATCGGCAGCAGCCGCGACAGGTGACCGTAGTCACCGCCCAGTTCCCAGCAGAAAAGTATGCGCGCCATGGCTGCGATGGTAGCGGCTGCCCAAACAACAACGGCACCCGCAGGTGCCGTTGTGTGAAGGCTGTCGTGAAATCAGCCGGGTTTGCGTCGTCGCGCCGCGGCCAGTCCGGCCAGCGCCAGTCCGGCCAGTGCGAGGGTCGCCGGTTCGGGTACGGTGTTGTCGACCGCGCGCTGCGTGATGCCAAACGGACCGGTGTTGTTCGCCGGGATCACCAGCTGCTGCGGGCCCGGATTGGCGAACGAGAAGCTGTTGGGGTCACCGCTGCGGGCGATCGCCTGGCCGGGGCTGCAGCCGAACTGGGGGAACGGGTTGACCTCGACGTCCTGCGCAACAGCGGCGGCAAGCTGCGGTTGCTCGACGACGTTGCCGAACTGGATGGCGCCGTTGCCGTAGCCGTCTTCGACGAATTCGCCGTAGGAGCTGCAATCGGTGCCGCCCAGCATGTTCCCGGACACGGTGGCGATGATGTCGTACTGCAGCGTGAAGTCGCCCGAGCGGATGCCCAGATCGGCAGAGAAGTCACGCGAGTTCTGCGAGATGCTCGCCAGTGCGGAAGGCGGGCATTCGATGTAGCTGTCGAGCTGACCGCTGCCGGCGTCGGTACACGTGATGGTGCCGGTCGAAGCCAGATCCAGACGGATGTCTTCGCGCGTCAGCTCGGTGCCGTCGATGCTGATGACCAGCTCGAGTCGGGCGCTGCCGGTCTGGCCGATGAATGCGTTGTAGAACGCCAGTTCGGTGTTGTCGACGCGGAAGTCGAAGTTGACGGCCTGGGTGCCGGTGACATCCACCAGCGTGCTGTAGCTGACCCGGCTCCACGCCGTGAAGATGCCTTCACCGGACGAGCGAGCGCCGAAATTGGCCTGACCGCCGCTTTCGTAGCCGTAGGTATGGAAGAAAACGGAGTTGCCGCCGGGAGTGTCCTTCCAGAGGTAGTAGTCAACATTGCTGCCGGTCAGCGTCGGTTCGGTGATTTCCGAGCCGCCGCCGAGGCTGTAGCGTGCGTCGACCGAAATCGGATTGGCCTGCGCCTGCAGCGACAGTGCGCTGAAGGCCGCACCGATTGCCAGGGCGATGGTTTTTGCATTGGGAAGTCTGGCTTCCATGGGCTTCTCCGGTGAGGGTTGATGTGTGGAGTCCCCTAAGCAAAAACGAGGCCCAAAAAAAATCACCAAAAAATCAAGGGTGTGGTCGGCTCGTATGACCAAAGTGTTAAAAAATCTGACGGAAATCAAATTGAAAGCGCACGAATCAATGGCGCAAAACAGGTTTGCGGCGAAAAGTGCTGCGCCGCGTAGTCGTGGGCGCGCGCGCCGGTCAGTTCGCGCAGGGCGGCGTCGGCCAGCAGTTCGCGGCAGTGCTGCGCAAAGCCGTCCGGATCGTCGGCCACACGGAAGCAGCGGCCGGCGTCGTCATCCAGTCCACGCGCGCCTTCGATCGTCGTGACCAGCGGTACACCATGGCCCAGCGCCTCGACGTTCTTGATCTTCAGGCCGGAGCCCCAGCGCACCGGATTGATGGCGACGTCGATGCGGCCCCAGAGGGCGGTGTAATCCGCGACGAAGCCGTGTGCGATGGCCGTCACCCCGGCGGGTGGTGCCCAGACCTGGCACACCGACCCCCACACATGAAGTTCGGCGGTCACGCCCTCCAGCGCTGGCCAGACCTCATGGGCGAACCAGTCCAGTGCGTCGACATTGCCCTGCCAGCCGCTGGCGACAAAGCCCAGCACGCGGCCCTGTGCCCGCACCGGCTGGCGGGCGAACATCACCGGGTGCGGCACGCACAGCGCCCGCGGCCCGATGGCGGCCGCCACGCGACGTGCGTCATCCTGCTGGATCAGCAGTACGTGATCGTAGCGGGCCAGCCGCGCCATCTCCTCGTCGAACGACATATCGACGCCGCCCCAGGGCTCGAGCCCGACTCGCGCGCGCGACGCCACGTTGTCGCTGACCAGATCATGCGTGTCCAGGATGCGCAGCACGCCGGGCGGCAGCGCGTCAGCCAGAAAGTCGAGCCGCAGGCGCGCAAACAGGCAGGCATGGGCAGCGATCGCGCCGACCAGATCGGTCAGCTGCGCACGTGCGGCCGCCGGTTCCGGATCGGCGCAGGCATGCAGCGTGGCCGACACGCGCAGCGCGGCGAGCCGCTTGTGGTCGGCCTCGCCGACCGGCGCGAGGCAGAACAGGTGCAGCTCGAACAACTGGCCGAGCATCCAGGCCAGCGCCAGATTGCGCGTGCGCTCGCCGCCGCCCAGACGCCAGAACGGGTCGTGGGTGACGAACAGCACCACCCGGCGCGCGTTCATGCCCGGCCGCCCGGCGCGTGACAGGGCGCGTGCGGCGCCCGTATGCTCTGCGCCTGCTTCATGTCATTGCCGGATGAGTCGGACACCATGGAAAACCCCTGCGCGCGGTCGGAACGGACGCGCGATTCTTGCACAGGCTTGTCGCCATGAGCCGCGTGCTGATGGCGTGGGAACTCGGCGCCAACATGGGCCACCTCGACCGCATGCTGCTGACGGCGCGCGTGCTGCGCCGGCGCGGTCACGAGGTGGTGTTCGCGCTGAAGGATCTGTCGCGTGCGCATGGCCGCGTGGTCGGCGAAGGATTTGCGGTCATGCAGTCGCCGATCTGGCTCCCGCGCATGGCCAGACCGCCCGGTCTGGTCAATTTTTCGGCCGTGCTGGCGTCGGCCGGCTGGCTCGATCCCGCCGGACTGGCGGGGTTGCTGTCCGGCTGGCGCACGCTGTTCGACCTGTGTCGGCCTGATCTGCTGGTGTGCGACCACGCGCCGACCGCAATGCTGGCGGCGCGCGCATATCGTTTTCCGGTGGCTGCCGTCGGCAACGGGTTCGAAGTGCCGGCCTTCGGCGACGTGTTCCCGGCGCTGCATTACTGGGATGCGGCCGATACCGCTGCCTGCGCCGGCAGCGACGCCACCGTGCTGCGTGCGGTCAACGCCGCGCTCGCCGCATTGGGCCAGCCCGCGCTGCCCCGGCTCACCGCCTTGTTCGCCGACGTCCTGTGCATCGTGGCTTCGCTGCCGGAGCTGGCGCACTACCCGGCCTATCCGGACAGCGTGGTGCGCGTCGGCCCGAGCTTCGTCGACGACGCCGGCGCGCAGCCGCAGTGGCCGCAGGATGAAGGCGAGGGCATCCCCGTGTTCGCCTATGTGTCGCCCGAACACGCCGATTTCACGGCGCTGATGGCGGCCCTGCGCCAGCCCGGGCTGCGCAGCGTGGTGCATGCGAAAGGGCTGTCGGCCGCGACGGCGCGCGAACTGGGCGCGCCCAACATCCGATTCGAGCCGGCGCCGGTGCGCATGGACCTGGCCACCGCGCAGGCGCGCATCGTGCTGTCGCACGCCAGCATCGGCACCGTCAGCGCCGCCGCACTGGCCGGATGCGTGCAACTGGTGGTGCCCAATCACATGGAGCAGTACATGGTAGGTCGCCGCGTGGTCGAAGCCGGCATCGGGCTGATGGTCGAGCCGGGCAGCCGCGGCACCGACTATCCGGTGCTGCTGCGCAGGCTGATCGACGACACCTCCTTCTCCGCGGCCGCCATGGCGCTGGCCGGGCGCCATGCCGGCGTGCGACCGGACCATACCGGGGTACAGGTCGTGGACGCGCTGGAGCGGTGCCTCGCGCACGGCGCGGCGTGACCGGCAGCGGAACCCCTGCCGCGGCGGGCGTCCAACGCGCATGACGCCCCCTCACGCCGACCTTACGCTGCGACGCCTGCTGCTCAAGCTGCCGCTGCTCGCCGCGCTGCCGGCCCTGGCGCACGGTCCGGAGTTCGACCCGGTCGTGCGCGGCACGCCCCTCGTGCTGCCCCGCGACCACGGTGCGCACCCGCGCCACCGCATCGAGTGGTGGTACATCACCGGCTGGCTGGAGCGCGATGGCGCGGCGCCGGTCGGCTTCCAGCTCACCTTCTTCCGCGTGCGCCAGCCCGCGCACGACGCCAGTGCCAGCCGTTTCGCACCGGGCCAGATCCTGTTCGCGCATGCCGCGGTATCGGACGCCGCACGCGGCCGTCTGCTGCATGCTCAGAAGATTGCGCGCGCCGGCTTCAGCCTGGCCGAGGCGTCTTTGAGCGATCTGGATGTACACATCGACGACTGGAGCCTGCGCCGCAACCCTGCGCCGGAGCATCTGGCCGCGCGCATCGCGGCGCCCGACTTCGGCTATGCACTCGATTTCACGCCGACCCAGCCGGTGCTGTGGCAGGGCGACGCCGGCTTCAGCCAGAAGGCGGCCGACCCGGCGCATGCCAGTCACTATCTGAGCTGGCCGCAGCTCGCGGTGGCCGGCACACTGGACATCGGTCGTCGTCGGCAGCGCGTGCGCGGCCGCGCGTGGCTGGACCATGAGTGGTCGAGCGCGCTGATGCCTGACGGTGCCACCGGCTGGGACTGGCTGGGGCTCAATCTGGACGATGGTGGCGCCCTGATGGTGTTCCGCATGCGCGATGGCGAGGGCCGCGCGATGTGGGCATCGGCGACGCTGCGCGACGCGCGGGGCGAGCGGCAGTTCGCGCCGGCCGACATCGAATTCACCGTGCTGCGCACCTGGCTCAGTCCGCGCACGGCTGGCCGCTATCCGGTCGCGCTGGATATCCGCGTCGGCGATCGTCGCTTTGCGCTGCAGCCGTTGATGGATGACCAGGAATTGGACAGCCGCGCCAGCAGCGGCGCGATCTATTGGGAAGGCGCGGTCAGCGCAGCGGAGGCGGGGCGACCGGTCGGGCGCGGCTATCTGGAGCTGACCGGCTACGCCGGGGCCCTGCGCCTCTGAACGCGCCGGCGATCGGCATCAGACCGCCATTCAGAGCCGCCGCGCAATCGTCACCGCGAACGCCGACCCGCCGCCCACCAGAGCGCACCAGCTGCGCATCAGCCAGCCGTCGGGCAGGTCACCATGGCCCAGCGCTTCGTCGCGATGCGCGCATTCATCGGCCTGACACTCGACCAGCAGCGCGCGCAAGGCCGGGTGGCTGCCGTCGTCGGGCAGACGGTCGATCTGCTGCTGGTAATGACGGTCGACAAAGGTTTCCACCGCGCCGATGGTGCCGAACACCGCGCGCGCGCCGAACAGTGCTGGCAGCGCGCCGGTCAGGAAGCCGGCGACACGCCAGCCGGGCAGCAGGACGCTGCGCCGCAACGGCGGCAGCAGCGCCGAAATCCGGTCCAGGTGCTGCTGCTCGGTCACCCCGTGGCGCTGCGCGAATTCGCGCACCACCGGGTCGCGCGATACGGCAAGGATGCCGCGGTAGATCCACACCGCCCCGGTTTCGCCGGCATGGTCCGAGCGCAGTTCGCCGATCAGGTCGTGCGGCACGCCGGGCGTGTCGAGCGCGCGCGCGACGCGCTGCATGGATGGGCGCACGCGCAGGAAACCCCGGTAGGCGACTTCGAGCAGGCTGGCCACGCCCGGCAGCGCGCCGGCGCGGGCCAGCCAGCGCCAGCCGGGCAGGACCGCCCACAGCGCGATGAAGGCGCGTGCGCCGCTGAGCACTTCGCCGTCGTCGCGCCGCACATGAAAGCGCGCGAGATAGTCGGCCCGCTCACCGGCGACCGGCAGCGCGAGCTGCCGGTCGCTGACGTCGACCCAGTGCAGCGGCCGCAGCGGGCGCAGGCCCCGGTAGACGCCGACTTCGCGCCGGCACAGCGGGCAGTCGCCGTCGTACAGCACGGTCAGGCCGGTGGGGGATTCGATGTCGGGCGTGGTCATGGCGGGCGAAGGAAGGGAAGAAAGGCACAACGAAGGCGCAACGAGGACAACAACCACGCCGCTCAGACGCGGCGGAACCGCAATTGTTCAACCCGGCTGCGGCACGGTCACGGCCGACCTTTCGTGCTAACTTCACGCCCCGCCCTCGGACCGACAAACCGCACAGCATCATGGAAGCCTTCATCGTGTCGACCGGCGTGGTCGCACTGGCCGAAATCGGCGACAAGACCCAGTTGCTGGCCTTCATTCTGGCCGCACGCTTCAGGAAGCCCCTGCCCATCATCGCCGGCATCCTGTGTGCGACGCTGGTCAATCACGGTCTGGCCGGCGCGCTCGGTGGCTGGATCACTTCGGTACTGAGCCCGGAGGTGTTGCGCTGGGTGCTCGGTCTGTCCTTCATCGGCATGGCGATCTGGACGCTGATTCCGGACAAGATCGAGGACGAGGAAACGAAGGTCGCGGCGCGCCTCGGGGTGTTCGGCGCCACGCTGGTCACTTTCTTCCTGGCCGAGATGGGTGACAAGACGCAGATCGCCACCATCGCCATGGCGGCGCACTACGCCAGTCCGCTGCTGGTCGTCATGGGGACCACGCTGGGCATGCTGATCGCCGATGTGCCGGCGGTGTTCGTCGGTGACCGTTTCGGCGCGAAGATTCCGATGAAGCTGGTGCATGGCATTGCCGCCGCGATCTTCGCCGCGCTCGGTCTGCTGACCCTGCTCGGTGTCGATCGGCTGCTCGGATAGTTTCACTGCGCAACGCGCGCTGCGCTGCCTGCCGCGCACGCGAGGTCGAAGCGATCCCGCCTGGCGGTTGCCCACGCCATACGTGCCGATCTCCACATGGTCGCGGTGCGTCTGGCGTCATCGCAACCGGTCCGATGAGGATTTCAGGTTCAAGGCAGCGTGACATTTTCCCGTTAATGACTGCACGAGACACTTCGCGCCGGGACGGCGCTGGCATATTGAGTTCCAGAGGTTCGCCAGGGCATCACGGAGAGCTTTGCCGGCGCGCGCCGGAACGACCCGACAACAGGGCTGCGAGCACACATTCGGCATGCACGACAGGGAAATGTCCATTGATGAGGAATCGAAGCGCCTCGACACGCTGAGGCGCTACGACATCCTCGATACGCCGCGTGATGAACGTTTCGACAACATCACTGCGCTGACGGCCGAACTCATGCAGGTGCCGCTGGCCCTCGTCACCCTGGTCGATGCCGACCGTCTGTGGTTCAAGTCGGCGCACGGTCTCGATGTGCGCGAGATTCCGCGCTGCAACGGGCTGTGCTCGTCCGCCATCCAGCAGGACGGTCCCTACATCGTAGAAGACGCCCGCGAGTCGCCGTTCGAGCGGGAGCACCCGCTGGTCACCGGTCCGCTCGGGCTGCGCTTCTACGCCGGCGTTCCGCTCAGGGCCGACGACGGCCGCGCCCTCGGCGTGCTGTGCATCGCCGATCGCCAGCCCCGCCAGCTCGCTGCGCACGCGATCTGCCAGCTGCAGGTGCTGGCCAGGATGGTGATGGACCAGTTCGAGCTGATGCGCGCGCTCAGGCAGGTCACCTCGATCGCCGAAGACGACCGACGCTTCAAGCTGCTGTTCGACAAGATCGCCGATCCGATGCTGTTGCTCGACGCGGCGTCGGGCGTGTTCATCGACTGGAATCCGGCAGCCATGGAAATGCTCGGTTATCCGAATCGGGACGAAATCCGTGCCCTCAGCCCGGCCGACATTTCACCGCGGCGGCAGCCGGACGGGCGCGATTCGGCCGAGAAGGCCCTGGAAATGAATGCCATCGCTGCGCGCGAAGGCAGCCATCGTTTCCAGTGGGCCATCTGCAGTCCGTACCGCGACACGCTGGTCATCGAAGTACTGCTCACCGCGCTGACGATGCAGGGCCACCAGGTGTTCATCACCACCTGGCGCGATCTGACGCTGCAGCGGCAGGCCGAACAGAAGCTGCTCGACAGTGAAATCCGCTGGAAATTTGCCATCGAAGGTTCGGGTGACGGGCTGTGGGACTGGAACGTGCCCGATGGCACCGTCTTCTTCAGCCGGCGCTGGAAAAGCATGCTCGGTTTCGAAGAGCACGAGATCGGGTCCGATCTGACGGAATGGACATCGCGCGTGCATCCGGATGACATGCCGTCGGTGATGGCGGATGTGCAGGCACACATCCGCGGCGAAGCCACGACCTACATCAACGAGCACCGCGTGCGCTGCAAGGACGGCGAGTACCGCTGGATACTCGATCGCGGCAAGGTCGTCAGTCGCGATGAAGCCGGTGAGCCGCTGCGCATGGTCGGCACGCACACCGATGTGACCGATCGCCGGCGTGTGCTGATGGAGCTGGAAGCCGCCGAATTCGGCCACCGTGCGCTGCTCAACGCGATGGCCGACGGCGTGTTCGTGTCGCAGGATTTCCGCTTCGTGTTCAGCAACCCGGCGCTGCCGCAAATGCTGGGCTACGCGCCGGATGAGTTCACCGGCCTGCGCTTCGACCAGATCGTGCACCCGGATTTTCTCGAACTGTGGACCGAACGCTTCATCCAGCGCATCAGCGGTGCCATCGAACCGCTGCGTCAGTACGAGGCGAAGTTCCTGCGCAAGGGCGGTGTAGAGGTCATCTGGATCGAGCTGATCGCCTCGCGTTTCATGTTCCAGGGCGCGCCGGCGGTGCTCGGCATCGTGCGCAACATCAGCGAGAAGAAGAAGACCGAAGACATCATTTGGCGCCAGGCCAATTACGATGCGCTGACGCAGTTGCCGAACCGGCTCATGCTGCTCGACCGGCTCGATCACGAGATTCGCCAGTCGCGTCGCACCGGTCAGCCGCTGGCGGTCATGTTCATCGACCTTGACCACTTCAAGGAGATCAACGACACGCTCGGCCACCACCGCGGCGACCTGCTGCTGCAGCTGGCGGCGCAGCGCCTGTCGTCCTGCCTGCGCGAGACCGATCTCGTGGCCCGTCTGGGCGGTGACGAATTCACGGTTGTCGTGTCGGGGCTTGATGACATGGGCACGGCCGAGCGCATTGCGCAGAACATCCTCGACGCCCTGCAGCGACCTTTCCATCTCGATTCGGAACTGGTGTACGTGACGGCCTCGGTCGGCATCACGCTCTATCCACACGACGCGCGCTGCATCGAAGATCTCCTCAAGCAGGCCGATCAGGCGATGTACGACGCCAAGCATCTGGGCCGCAACCGTCTCAGCTATTTCACGCCGTCGATGCAGCAGCGCGCCGAAAAGCGCATGCGCCTGGTGGGCGACATGCACGAGGCGATCGCGAAAAAGCAGTTCTACATGGTGTATCAGCCCATCGTCGATCTGGCGACCGGGCAGACGCACAAGGCCGAGGCCCTGATCCGCTGGAACCATCCGGAGCGCGGCATCGTGTCACCGGTCGAATTCATTCCGATCGCCGAAGAGACCGGCCTCATCATGGAGCTGGGCGACTGGGTCGTGCGCACCGCGCTGGCCTTCGCACTCTATCTCCAGCAGCAGTTCGACGAGCCGGTGCAGATCAGCGTGAATCAGTCACCGGTGCAGTTCCGCAACAAGAAGTCGCAGTACCCGGACATCGTGGATGTGTTGCATCGGGCCGGTGCGACCGGCGAACTGGTCACGGTCGAAATCACCGAAGGCACACTGCTCGACGCCGATGCGCAGGTGCTCGACAAACTGCGCCGCATGCGTGAAGCGCACGTCCAGGTGTCGCTGGACGATTTCGGTACCGGCTATTCGTCGCTGTCCTACCTGAACAAGTTCGCCATCGACTACCTGAAGATCGACCGCTCCTTCGTGCAGGGACTGGCACCGCATTCGAGCGAACTGGCACTGTGCGAGGCGATGATCGTCATGGCGCACAAGCTGGGCATCAAGGTGATCGCCGAAGGCGTGGAAACCGCCGAGCAGCGCGACCTGCTGATCCTGGCCGGCTGCGATTACGCGCAAGGCTATCTGTTCGCCCGCCCGCTGACCGCCGAGGCGCTCGAGGCCTTCCTCGCCGAGGCCCCGCAGCCGCGGTGATCGACAACGCCGCACAATGACCGGATGATCCGCGCATCGCCCGATCCGGAGTCGTCATGAACAAACTCATCGCCAGCGCCGTCCTCATGTTCAGCAGCCATACCGTCAACGCACTCGAATTGCTGGTACCGGCCTACTTCTATCCGGTGGATGACGGCGTCACCTACTGGCAGACGCTGGCCGACGCCGCGCCGGACGTGGCCATCACCGCCATCCTGAACCCGGACAGCGGCCCCGGTGCGGCCTTTGACGGCGACTACGCAGCGGTGGCGAACGCCTTTCAGGCGGCCGGAGGTCGCCTGATCGGATATGTGTACACCGGCTATGGCGCCCGCAGCGAAGCGCTGGTGAAGGCCGAGATCGACCGCTACTACGCACAGTACGGCGTGGACGGCATCTTTCTCGACGAAGTGTCGAATCTCGCGCAGCACCTCGGCTACTACCGGTCGCTGCACGCCTACATCAAGGGTGGCTTCGAACGGAACCACATCGTCGCCAATCCGGGCACGCAGACGCCCGAGGCCTGGCTCGCGACGGCCGACGTGCTGGTCACCTTCGAAAGCCCGGCCGCCGAATACGCCGGCTACGCGCCGGAGCCGTGGACCGCGGCGCAGGACGCCACGCGTTTCGCGCATCTGGTCTACGACGTGGCGGATACCGACGCGATGCGCACCATCATCGACACGGCGCGGGCGCACAACGTCGGCCACGTCTATGTCACCGACGACCGCGGCGACAATCCGTGGGACACGCTGCCGTCCTACTGGGCAGCCGAAGCCGCCTACGCCGCGGCGGTGCCGGAACCGTCGGCATGGGCCGGTCTGGTCGCCGGCCTCGCGCTGCTCGTCGCACGCCTGCGCCGGCGCCCGCGCTGACGCGCGCAGCCGCTGGACACATACCCGCAGCGCAGCCGACAATGTCGCCATGAGCATTTCCGGCGCCATCCCGTGCCACTGACACCGACCCGTCGCTGGGTCGTCCGGCAGCGCGCCGCCCGCTGGCGCCCCTCTCCGCACATCGCATGGCACTCATTATCGATGCGGAGATTTCATGAACATCCAGTTCCGACCCAAGCTGTTTGACACGCTGCGCGGCTATGACCGCGGGCAGTTTTCCGGCGACCTGTCGGCCGGCATCACGGTCGGCGTGCTCGCGCTGCCGCTGGCCATGGCGTTCGCGATCGCCAGCGGCATGTCGCCGACCGCCGGCATCTGGACCGCCATCGTCGCCGGCTTCCTGATTTCCGCGCTGGGCGGCTCGCGGGTGCAGATCGGCGGCCCGACCGGTGCCTTCATCCCCATCATCTACGCCATCGTCGTCGATTACGGCGTGCAGAACCTGCTGATCGCCACGATGATGTCCGGCGTCATGCTGCTCGCGATGGGCGCGTTCCGACTCGGCAGCATGATCCGCTTCATCCCGCTGTCGGTCGTCATCGGCTTCACCAACGGCATCGCGGTGGTCATCTTCGTATCGCAGATCAAGGACTTCCTCGGCCTGCGTGTCGACAGCCTGCCGGGCGAGTTCTTCGGCAAGATGGAAGCGCTGTACCGGGCGCTGCCGACGCTCGACAGTGCCACGCTTGCGCTGTCGTGCGCGTCGCTGGCCGTGCTGCTGGGCTGGAACCGGCTGGCCAAGGAGGTCGCATGGATGCGTCGCCTGCCCGGCCCGCTCGCGGTGCTGGTCATTGCGACCGCGGTGAATGCCTTCATCCAGTTGCCGGTCGACACCATAGGCAGCCGCTTCGGCGGCATTCCACGCGAGCTGCCGGACATCGGCCTGCCGGCGCTGTCGTTCGGCCTGCTCGGCAAGCTGATCGCGCCGGCACTGACCATCGCGCTGCTGGGTGCCATCGAATCGCTGCTGTCGGCGCGCATCGCCGACAGCCAGATCGACGACCGGCACGATCCGAACCAGGAACTGATGGCGCAGGGCATCGCCAATGTCGCCGCGCCGCTGTTCGGCGGATTTGCCGCCACCGGCGCCATCGCGCGCACCGCGACCAATGTGCGCACCGGCGGACGCACGCCGGTGGCCGGCATCATCCACGCCGGGGTGCTGCTGACCATCGTGCTGGCGCTGGCGCCGCTGGCCAGCCACATTCCTCTGGCCACGCTTTCGGCCATCGTCGTCGTGGTGGCGGTCAACATGGGCGAATGGCACGCCTTCGCGCCGAAGGAACTGGCGCGCTACTCGACGCCCTATCGCACCATCCTGCTCGCCACCTTCTTCGTCACCGTGGTGTTCGACCTGACGCTGGCGGTCGAGCTGGGCATGGCGCTGGCCAGCCTGTTCTTCATTTACCGCATGTCCGACCTGACGCGCATCGAGCGCCTGCCGCTGGAGGACTTCTACGGCGTCGAGGCGCTCGCCCGGGCAGATGGCACGCCGCGCATCCTGGCCTACCGGCTGACCGGCTCGCTGTTCTTCGGCGCCGCCAACAAGCTGGAGAACCTGCTGCTGATGCAGGACGGTCACCCGGACGCGGTCATCCTCGACCTGGAAAAGGTGATCAGCATCGACACGACTGGGCTGGACATCCTGCAGACGCTGCAGCGCAACCTCGCCCGGCGCGGCGCCACGCTCATCCTGTGCGACCTGAACGAACAGCCGGGTTCGCTGATCCGCCGCTCCGGCTTCGCCGACCGGCTGGGCGAGGAGAACATCGCCGGCAACATCACCGACGCGCTGCTGCGGGCGCAGTCGGTGCGCCCGCGCGAGCCGGCGGTGGCTTACGCCTAGGGCGGACCGCGTCGTACGCCTTGCCTGCCGCAGGGCGGGCACTTCAGGCTGTCTGCCCCCGGTGCGGTTCGAGCGCGCCGGGGTGGCGGGCGAACAGGAGCATCGGGACGGCGCAGGCGAGGATGACGCCGCCGACCACCGCCGTGGCGCCCAGCACCACCGAAAAGCCGCCCTGACCGTGCAACAGCGCAATCAGCGGCAGCGCGAATCCGCTGACCGTGAAGCCGAGGAAGTAACGGATGGCGAAGGCGCGGGTGCGCAAGGCGGGCGGCACGTAGCGCGCCACCATGGCATCGGTGATGACCACCTGGCCGTAGATCGACACCATGGCCAGCGTGAGTCCGAGCAGCAGCGTGAAACCGGCACCCGCGCTGGCAATGCCCAGCCCGAGCGGGGCCAGCGCCACGATGCCGATGAAGATCGCGGGCAGGCTGATGCGGTCGATGAGGCGACCCACCGCGAGCTGCGTCGCCGCACCGAACACGAACACCACGGTCGCGAGCGATCCGGTCAGCAGCAGCGGCAGCGACAGGCCGAGCCGCTCGTCGATGATCTTGGGCAGCGCGATCGTGGTCACGTTGAAGGTGATGCCGCCGGCCAGGATGGCCAGCCCGAACAGCATCATCAGCAGGCCGGGCTTGCGCACCGGCAGGGCCGGGGCGTCGTTCCTGCTGCGGCTGCCCGGCACGCCGTCACTGCGCACCATCCACAGGAAGGCCGCCCCCGCCAAGGCGCACACCAGGGCGGGCAGCAGGAAGGCGAGACGCCAGCCCAGCGTGACCGCGATCAGTGCGGTCACGCCCGAAGCGGCGGCGGCCCCCAGATTGCCCCACACCCCGTTCCAGCCGAGATCGCGTCCGAGTCGGCTCGCATGGGTGACCAGCATGGCCGATCCGATCGGATGGTAGATGGCGGAGAAGATGCCGAGCAGCAGCAGCCAGCCGGCGAACGCGGTGGGCGAGGTCGCCGTCGACAGGCCGGCGCAGGCCGCGGCGCAACCGAAATAGAAGATGCCCAGCATGTTGCGGCGGCCAAGCCGCTCGGCCACCCAGCCCGATGGCAGCGCGAACAGGCCGAAGGCGACGAACGCACCGGTGGCCAGTGCAATCAGCGTGGCGTAGTCGAGTCCGAGTTCGGTCGCGATCGCGAGTACCGCAGTCGGGTAGATCAGCAGCACGAAGTGGTCGAGCGCGTGCGCGATGTTGACGAAGATGACGGTGCGGCGGGACAGCGTGGCGGGGTTCATGGCGCGGGAGCTCCGTTCGATGAGGGCGGATTTCCAGCCTACGTTGACCCGTTCGCGCGTCCGGGTCGAAAATCATTGCGATCGGGCCAACCCTGAACAGACCATGCAGATGCGCTCCACCAACCCGGCAGACTTCCAGCATGTGCCGCACGCAGTGGCCGTGATGGCCCGCCGGTATCCGTCGATGTCGCATACCGGGCAGCACAGTCATGTGCGGGCACAGCTGCTGTACGCGATCAGCGGCCTGATGATTGCGCGAACGTCGCGCGGCACCTGGGTGATTCCACCGGGGCACGCCCTGATGATTGCTGGCGGCGTGACGCACGACATCGCCATGCACGGCGAGGTGGACATGCGTACCGCCTATCTCGTGCCCGACGACAGCGTGCGCACCGTGGCCGATCAGTGCCGCGTCATCCTCGTGTCGCCGCTGCTCGACGCGGCACTGCAGGCGCTGGCCGACGAACCGGTGCTGTACGACCCGGCCGGGCGGGGGCCGCATCTGGCTGCACTGATCATGTCGGAAATCGCCCGCGCACCTGCCACGCCGTTCGCGCTGCCGCTGCCGGACGATGCACGCCTGCGCAAGCTGTGCGAAACGCTGGTGAATGATCCGGCCATCGGCTTCGACATCGACACCTGGGGGCTGCAGGTCGGCGTGAGCCGGCGCACGCTGACGCGCCGCTTCCGCGCGGAAACCGGTCTCAGCTTCGGCGAGTGGCGGCGTCGTCTGCGGCTGTTGCACACCTTGATGAAGCAGGCCGAAGGCAGCGCGCCCAAGGACGTGGCGCGCCGTGTCGGCTATCGCAGCACGCAGGCGCTGCAGGCGATGATGCGGCGCCTGCTCAGGAACGAGCCCGCCGGCCCGGCGTAACGCTGAGTGCCGGCCCGATTGTCATCGTTCAGCGGCCAAAGGGATCGTCGCGGGCATCGCGCACCGCATTCGCGCGCGCCGTCTGCTCCCGTGCCTGGGCATCAACTGCGCGCTGGCGTTCCAGTTCCTGCGCCTTTTCCAGCTGCATGCGCAACTCGTCGAACTGCTTGTCGAGTTTGGCCTGCAGGGCCAGCTTTTCGTCGGCGCTCTTGTCGGCATGACGCTCGTCGAACTTCTCCTGCAGCGCGGCGAGCTTGCCGTCGAGTTCCTGCTTCTTCTGCGCGAATGTCTGGTCGATGGTTTCGAGCGTCTTGCCGAGCTGCGGATCGAGATCAACACGCCGCACTTCATCGAGCAGGGCGTTCTCCCGTTCGGCTTCCTTCGAGTTGATGTGCGAATCGGCCAGCGCATCGACCAGCATCCCGCGGTTCTTCATGTGCATTTCGACATGCTCGACCGCTTGAGCGATCTGCTGTCCGACAGCGCCATTCAGCGCGCCTTCAAGGACGACGCCACCCATCTGCGCAACCTTGTCCACGCCTTCCAGAAGCAGTTCTGTCACCGGTGCCGACGTCGGTTTCAGGTCCAGCGTCATCGCCTGCTCCTGTGCGCGCGTCATATCGTTGATCTGCTGATCGACCAGGGCCAGATCGGCCTCGACCTGCGGCATCGCGCGTGCCGTCGGCACGGACTCCGGCGCGGACAGCGGGTCCTTTGCCATGTCCTGCTGCCGGATGGCTTCCATGTATTCGTTGCGCAATTCAGTCTGCCGGGCAATCAGTCGAGCCCGTTCAGCCTGATGGTCGATCCCTTCACTCATGGCGTGCTCCCGCGGGTCGTCATACGCTGCCCATGCGCGCCTTCAGGCCTTCATTGCGCCACGCGTAGTCCTTGTTGACCCTGGCCGGACGCGTCGCCAGACCGAGCACGATCTGCTGTTCGCGGTAGTTGGGTCCGGCCAGTTCTGACGCTTCGACCAGCTTCTTGCGAGAACCATCGAGCGCATCGACGAAGCCGATCTCGTCCGACAGCCGTTCGGCCAGACCGTCGGCGCCAGTCGGATTCATGAAGATACGCACCGCGCAGCTGCCCAGCATGCCGTCGGCGTTCTTGTAGGCGTTGCGCAACTGCCCCACGCTCTGCGCGAACATCCACAGCCGCAGGCCGTACTTGCGGCCGATATTGAGCGCTTCGTCGACCGGCGGCATTTCCTTCAGGCGCGGCAACTCGTCGAGCATGATCAGGATCGGTGCCGAACCGCGCGCCGGTACCTTGCCGCCCGTGAGCATACGGATGTGCTGGCCGATGAACACGCGCAGCAGCGACAGATAGGACTCGACCGCATTGGGCGGCACGACGATGTAGATCGTCGGGTTGCTGCCGTTGCGCAGATTTTCGGGGCTCCAGTCCGAGCGATCGGTGATGCGTGCGACGCGTTCGCCGGTCCACGCATTGAGGCTGGAACGCGCGGTCTGCAGCACGCTGGAGCGGGTCTTTTCCGGCATTTCGCCGAGTGCGGTGGCCGTCTGCATCATGACACGCACGTCCACCGCGGTCTTCAGCTCGAGAATCATGGTGTCCCAGGCCTCGCCGCCGAACATCACGTCGAGTACCGCATGCATCGGCCGCTTGTCCGGCGGGTTCTGGTAGCACACGTTGGCGATGGCCGCGCACAGCACGGTGCGCGCCTCGTTCTCCCAGAACGGATCAGCCGCCCCGCTCGGCACGATCATCATGTCGGCCAGCAGGCGGGCGTCTTCCCAGATGAATTCCGGCGCGCTGCGCACGAAGGCGAGCGGGTTGTAGTGGTGGCTCTGGTCCGGTTCGAGCGGATTGAAACGGAACACCGGCCCGACGTTATCGGCCCGCCACTTGCTGGTGTTCTCGTAGATGTCGCCCGACACGTCGAGCACCACCGCCGGCCCGGGCCAGGCCAGCAGGTTCGGGAATACATTGCACTGCGTCTTGCCCGACCCCGGCGGGGCGATGGTGACCATCGATCCTTCGCCGGAATAGGTCAGCGGCGTACCGTCGGCAAACGAGCCGATGTAAAGCGGGAAATCGCCCGACTCGGCGAACACGGTCTTTCCGATGTCGGCCGGCCGCAGCCAGGTGCTGCCGCCGCCGATCAGCTGCTCGCTGGCGTCCTGCGCGAGCTCGCGGATGCCAGCCGGCAGATCGGACTTTCCCTTCAGTTCGGCGAGATGGCTCAGTATCTTCGTGATGACGTTGTCGACCGAAAAGTTGAGCCGTTCGACCGCATGATCGAGCGCCTGCCGTGGCGTCTTGTTATCGGTGTGTGCAGTGCCCAGATTCCACTGCGACGCGCCGCTCGCCCCCTTGCCCTGCGACCACACGAGCGCAAATCGCCAGCCACGGTAGAGCGGATCCTTGCCGTCGGCCGAGCTGTTCAGCAACTCGGCGATGCGCAGGAATTCGCGTTCCTTGTTGTCCATCGCCGCCAGGCTGCGGCTGACGGTTGTCCAGTAGTAGGCGTCCTTCCAGCGGTCGTCCACGCCCGCGTATTGCCAGGTGCAGTAGTGGCACACCTCAAGCGTTTGCGATCGCTCGGTGAACAGCGCATCGATGACCGGTACGCGCGCCGAATGAGTCGGCCCGAGGCTCTGCAGCCACTGCGCAGCTGCATCGTCGGCCTTCTTCTTCAGATCTTCTTCCTTCGAGTAGGTCACCTTCTCGGCGCCCTTCGGCTTCAGCCAGAGCCAGGCGCAGATCGCCAGCACGAAGAAGCTGCCGACGCCGCCGGTCAGAAAGGTCACGAGCACCCCCACGATGACGGCGACCAGGTGCTGTTTGAACCATTGCGGCAGGAAGGTGGCGAAGTCTGCCGGCACCGAAGCCGCGTCCGCGCCTGCCAGCGCCTTGCGATGCCCGAAAAACCCGAGCACGGCGACCCCGGCCAGAAAGAAGGCGATGCTCACCAGTGAAATGAAGAACTCCATGCGCGCTGACTCCCGGTTGATCGGCACTCCGCATCAGGTCGAAAACGGCTACGTTTCCCTTCCGGGTACGGGTCGTTCAGCGGCGCGCGGATGCACCTGTTTCTTGTATCGAGTTGTCGATCTGGGCTGACCACCCCGCGGTGAGTTTGCGGGCGCTGGCGCCCACGCGCAAGGCTTGCGGCACACGATCGACCGACCGCGAGGCACGATGACACGTCGCCCGATACGTCAATCGACGTATTGGCGCGCGACGCGCCGTTCGCACAATGGACAGTCGATTCCATTCTGCGAGCGAGGATTTCATGCACCACGGAGACATTTCGAGCAGCAAGGACACGGTCGGCGTCGCGGTCGTCAATTACAAGATGCCGCGCCTGCACACCAAGGCGGAAGTGCTCGACAACGCGCGCAAGATCGGCGACATGGTCGTCGGCATGAAGGCCGGCCTGCCCGGCCTCGATCTCGTCATCTTCCCGGAGTACAGCACGCACGGGATCATGTACGACTCGAAGGAAATGTATGACAACGCGGCGGCCATACCGGGCGACGAGACCGACATCTTCGCGGCGGCCTGCAGGAAAGCCAAGGTGTGGGGCGTGTTCTCGCTGACCGGCGAACGGCATGAGGAACACCCGAACAAGGCGCCGTACAACACGCTCATCCTGATGAACGATCAGGGCGAAATCGTCCAGAAGTACCGCAAGATCATGCCCTGGGTGCCGATCGAGGGCTGGTATCCGGGCGACTGCACCTATGTGTCCGAAGGCCCCAAGGGCATGAAGGTCAGCCTGATCATCTGCGACGACGGCAACTATCCGGAAATCTGGCGCGACTGCGCGATGAAGGGCGCCGAGCTGATCGTGCGTTGCCAGGGCTACATGTATCCGGCCAAGGAACAGCAGATCACCATTTCGAAAGCGATGGCATTCGCGAACAACGTGTACGTCGCGGTGGCGAATGCCGCCGGCTTCGACGGCGTCTATACCTACTTCGGCCACTCGGCCATCGTGGGCTTCGACGGTCGCACGCTGGGCGAATGCGGCGAGGAAGAGATGGGCATCCAGTATGCGGCGCTGTCCAAGAGCCTGATCCGCGACTTCCGCAAGAACGGCCAGTCGGAAAACCACCTGTTCAAGCTGCTGCACCGCGGCTACACCGGCCTGATCAATTCGCGCGAAGGAGACAAGGGCGTGGCGGCGTGCCCGTACGACTTCTACTCGAAGTGGATCAACGATCCGGAAGGCACGCGCAAGGCGGTCGAAGCGTTCACGCGCGACACCGTCGGCACAGAGGAATGTCCGATCGAAGGGCTGCCCAACCCGGCCACGATCGGTCACAAGTGATTTCACCCGCGACGGCCGACCTGCGGCTGGCGGACGGCGCAGCGGGCGCCGATCCGCTGTCGGACTGGCGCGTGGCCGACGAGCCGTACTACACGGCCGCCGGCGATGAGGTCGAGGCCTTCGAGGCGGCGCATGCGCGCCACCTGCCGGTCATGCTCAAGGGTCCGACCGGCTGCGGCAAGACACGCTTCGTGGAATACATGGCGTGGAGGCTCGGCCTGCCGCTGATCACGGTTGCGTGTCATGAAGACCTGACCGCCGGCGACCTGATCGGGCGCTTCCTGCTCGATGCGGCCGGCACGCGCTGGCAGGACGGGCCGCTGACGCGCGCTGTGCGCTTCGGCGCGATCTGCTATCTCGACGAGGTGGTCGAGGCGCGTGCCGACACCACCGTGCTCATCCACCCGCTGACCGACGCACGGCGCCAGCTGCCGCTGGCCGCGACCGGTGAGCTGCTTCTCGCGCACCCGGATTTCCGGCTGGTCGTGTCGTACAACCCGGGCTACCACGGCGTGCACAAGACATTGAAGCCATCGACCCGGCAACGCTTTACTGCGCTCGAATTCGGCTACCCGGACGCCGCTCACGAGTGCGCCATCGTCACGCACGAGAGCGGTGTCGAGGCCGACACCGCGCGCCAACTGGTGGCGCTCGCCGAGCGCACGCGCCGGCTGGCCGGTGACGGCCTGGACGAAGGGGCCAGCACCCGCATGCTGATCCACGCCGGCGCGCTGATCGCGCAGGGCCTGTCGGCGCGCTCTGCCTGCCGGCAGGCGGTTGCCGGCCCGCTGACCGACGACCGCGAGGTCGCAGCGGCGCTGATCGCGGCCATCGATGCCTGCTTCGCCTGACCGCGCAAGTTCGCGCGCGCTGTCGATGTACCTGCGCGCGCTGTGGGATGTCGCGCCCAGGCTGACCGCGCTGCCGGCAGCCAATGACACGGCGCGTCCGATACTGGGCATCGAAGGCAGCCGGCCGGTGCTGCATCTGCCGGCCACGGGCGACGCAGTACTGCAGCGCGCCCGTGCCGCGCACGCGGCCGCGCATCTGAGCTTCGGCGGCGAGCCGTTCGAGCGCGCCCGGCTCAAGCCGGTGCAGCGCGCCTTGCTCGAAATCCTCGAAGACGCGCGCGTCGAATGGCTGGCCATGCAGGCGCTGCCCGGTTTGCGCCGGCTGTGGGCGCCGCACCACGTTGCCGACGCAAGCTGGGGCAATGGCGCCGAAGCGCTGCTTGCGCGTCTGTCGCGCTGCCTGTTCGATCCGGCACACGAGGATGGCCACGCCTGGATGGCGAAGGTGCGCGGGCTGTTCTTCACGCCGGACGGCGGGCTGGCACTCGAAACACCGGCACAGTTGCGCGAGGCCGCGTCGCGGCTCGGCAACGACGTCGGCCAGATGCGGTTGCGCCTGAACCCCGGTGGCTGGCAGGTCGAACCGGTCGCCTACCGCGATGACAATCATCACTTATGGGTGCGCGACGAAAAGCTGCCGCCGTCCGCCACGCCACTGGAGCAGGAACGGCCGGATGCGGACGGTGCGTCGGGCGATGACGACGCCGACACGATATTCGAACGTCCGCCGCCGCAAGGCACACCCGGCAGCGACGCCGGCGACGCTGCGGCGAGCGTGCTGCAGATCGAAACGGCGCTGCGCACCGTGACCTATCCGGAATGGGACCGCCTGATCGGCCGCGCCCGGCCGGACTGGAGCACCGTGATCGAAACGCCGGCACCGCGGGCGCAGACATCCGCCGTGCGCGCCGGACTTGAACGCCACCTCGCCCGCACGGTGCGCCTGCTGCAGGCAGCGGCCGTGTCGGATCGTCGGCCGACACAGGGACGCAGCAAGGACGGCGATCTGCTGCATACCGGCGCGCTGATCGACGCCGGCATCGCGCTGCGCGCCGGACACGATCCGGAGCGCCGGCTGTACCGCGACAGCGCGGCCCGCGTCGAGGCGATGGACGTGCTGCTGTTGATCGATACGTCGGCGTCAACCGCGCTGACGCTGCCGTCAGGCCGCACGGTGCTGGAGGCGCTGCGCGAGGCGGCGTTGCTCGCCGCCGCGGCACTGGAGGCCACTGGACATCGCTGCACCGTTCAAGCCTTCGCATCCGACACACGCCACAGAGTGCGCGTGCAGCGCGTCAAGGATCGCGAAGAAGGGGCCTGCGCAGACACGGTGCTGGCGCGTGCCGGCGGTCTGGTCAGCGCCGGCTCGACCCGCATGGGCGCGGCGCTGCGCCACGCCACGGCACAGCTGCCGGCACGGTCACGCAGCCTCATCCTGCTGCTGACCGATGGCGAGCCGCACGACGTCGACATCCATGATCCGCGCTACCTGACCGAAGACCTGGCGCATGCACTGGCCGACGCGCGCCGCGCGGGCATCGCCGTCGCGTGCCTGCACAGCGCGCCCGATGGCGCCTCATCATCGCTGCGCCGCATCTTCCCGTCCGGCCGCTACGTCGCGCTGCGCCACCCGGAGCAGTTGCCCCACCTGCTCATCCGCCAGATGCAGGCCACCACCGGCAAGTTCTGACCTTGCCCCTTGAATCTCACCCATTGGCCGCCTGGAAGTGGTCGATGAACACGCGCAGCCGCGCCGGCATCTGCGCGCGGCTCGGAAAATACAGATGGAAGGCGGACAGCGGCATTTCGAAGCGTTCGAGCACGCGCACGAGCCGGCCGGCGGCCAGATCGGCGGCGACCAGCGATTCGAGTGATTGCGCCAGCCCGAAGCCGCGGCAGGCGAGGTCGATTTCCGCGTCGGCGTCATTGACGATGAAGCGGCCGCCGACCTCGACTTCGAGCGTGCGGTCGTCGCGCTGGAACACCCAGCGCGCGGTGCGCCCGCTCGACAGATAGCGGTAGCGCACGCACTCGTGCGCGGCGAGGTCTTCCGGCGTGCGCGGCGCCGGGCGCCGGGCGAGGTAATCCGGTGCGGCGACGGTGATCATGCGTTGCGAGTCGCCGATGCGTACCGCCACCATGTCGGCTTCGATGCTTTCGCCCAGCCGCATGCCGGCATCGAAGCGCGCAGCGACGATGTCGGCCAGGCCGTCGTCGAGCGCGAATTCGAGCCCGACTTCGGGGTGGTGCACCGCGAAGCTGGCCAGATGTGGCGCGATCAGCAGGCCGTAGGCGACGCGCGGCATGTTGATGCGCACCGTGCCGGTGGCCTGGCCGCGCGACTGCGCCAGCAGTTCGAGCGCGCTGCCCAGTTCGTCCAGTCCGACGCGCACGCCGTCGTAGAAGCGTTCGCCCTCTTCGGTCAGCGCGACGCGGCGCGTGGTGCGGGTGAGCAGACGCACGCCGAGGCGTTGTTCGAGCCCGCGCACCGACTGCGAAAGCGCCGACGCCGACACGCCCAGTTCGGCCGCCGCGCGCGAAAAACCGGCGTTGCGCGCGACGCATTCGAAGGCGGTCAGCGCGGGCAGGATGGCAGCGTCTATCTTTAAGTCTGGCTTCATAGGTCTTGCAAGATTAACCAGTCGATCTAATAAAACAAAGCGGATACCGTGCAGTCCATCGCATACCGCTGCGTCATTCGCGTGCGTCTTTGGCGCAGCGCCAACGCTCCTGCTGCCTTTCCCGGAGGATTCCCATGGCAAAGATCAATCTGAATGGCCGCGACGTCGCGGTCGACCTGCCCGACGACACGCCGCTGCTGTGGGCGCTGCGCGACGGCCTGGACATGACCGGTACCAAGTATGGCTGCGGCATCGCGATGTGCGGCGCCTGTACGGTGCATGTCGATGGTCAGCCCACGCGCTCCTGTGTCACGCCGCTGTCGGCCGTGGCCGGCAAGAAGATCACCACCATCGAGGCGGTCGGCGAAGCGAAGGTCGGCGCTGCCGTGCAGGCCGCCTGGCAGAAGCTGGACGTGGTGCAGTGCGGCTACTGCCAGTCGGGCCAGATCATGTCGGCCACCGCGCTGCTGGCGAGCAACCCCAAGCCCAGCGATGCCGACATCGACGCCGCGATGAGCGGCAACGTGTGTCGCTGCGCCACCTATGTCCGCATCCGTGCGGCCATCCACGAAGCCGCCAGGACACTGGCTTGAGGAGCGCACCCATGAATTTCAGGATCGAAAATGCATTCCAGACGACCCGCCGCGGTTTTCTGAAGGGCGGCGCCGGTCTGGCGCTGGCCATCGTCACGCCGGTCATGGCTGACACCCCCGCAGCAGGTCCCGGTCTGGCCGGCAGCACCCTGGTCGACGGCGAGTTCTCGCCCAGTGCCTTCATCCGCATCGGCACTGACGGCACGGTGACCATCGTGTCCAAGCACCTCGAAATGGGTCAGGGCGTCTACACCGGGCTGGCCACGCTGGTGGCCGAAGAGCTGGACGCCGACTGGTCGAAGGTGAAGGTCGAAGGCGCGCCGGCGGATGCCAAACGCTACAACAACCTGTTCTGGGGCCCGGCACAGGGCACCGGCGGCAGCACCGCGATCGCCAATTCGTTCGAACAGATGCGTCGCGCCGGCGCCACCGCGCGCGCCATGCTGGTGGCCGCCGCCGCCGAGCAGTGGAAAGTGCCGGCCAGCCAGATCAGCGTGAAGGCGGGCGTCGTGTCGCACGCGGCCAGCGGCAGGAAGGCCGGCTTCGGCGAACTGGCGGAAGCCGCCGGCAGGCAGGCCGTGCCGGCCGAAGTGAAGCTGAAGGACCCGAAGGACTTCACGCTGATCGGTCGCTCGGCACCGCGCGTCGACAGCGTGTCCAAGACCACCGGTCGCGCCATCTTCACGCAGGACGTGAAGCTGCCCGGCATGCTGACCGCCGTGGTCGCCCACCCGCCGCGCTTCGGCGGCAAGGTTGCGTCGGTCGACGACAAGGCGGCGCGTGCCATTGCGGGCGTGACTGACGTGGTCACCATTCCGAATGGCGTGGCCGTGCTGGCGAAGGATTTCTGGAGCGCGAAGAAAGGCCGCGACGCGCTGAAGGTCGAGTGGGATGAATCCGCCGCCTACCGCGGCAGCAGCGACGCCATCGTCGCCCGCTACCGCGAACTGGCGCAGACGCCGGGTCTGGCCGCACGCAAGGACGGCGATGCCGAAGCGGCGCTGGGTGCCGCAGGCAAGGTGATCGAGGCGGAATTCGCCTTCCCCTTCCTGGCCCATGCGTCGATGGAGCCGCTGAACTGCGTCATGAAGCTCGACGCGGCCGGCTGCGAGGTGTGGAACGGCGAACAGCTGCACACCGGCGACCAGTTCGCGCTGGCCAAGATGTTCGGCCTGAAGCTCGAGCAGGTGAAGCTCAACATGGTGTATGCCGGCGGCAGTTTCGGCCGACGCGCCAATCCGCAGTCCGACTACCTGCTCGAAACCGCGCAGATCGTGCAGGCCATCAAGGGCCGGGCACCGGTCAAGCTGGTGTGGACACGCGAGGACGACACGCGCGGCGGCTACTACCGGCCGATCTACCTGCACCGCGTACGCGCCGCGCTCGACGCCAAGGGCATGCCGGTCGCCTGGCAGCAGCGCATCGTCGGCCAGTCGATCGCCGCCGGTTCGCCGTTCGAAGGCATGCTGGTCAAGGAAGGCATCGACATGCTGTCGGTCGAGGGCGCGTCCACGCTGCCCTACGCCATTCCCAACCTGAATGTCGACCTGCACACCACCAACGGCGAAGTGAAGGTGCCGGTGCAGTGGTGGCGTTCGGTCGGTTCGACCCACACCGGTTTCGCGACCGAAGTGTTCATCGACGAACTGGCCGGCGCCGCCGGCAAGGACCCGGTGGCCTACCGCATGGCGCTGCTCGACAAGCATCCACGCCATGCCGGCGTGCTGAAGCTGGCGGCCGACAAGGCCAGCTGGGACAAGCCGCTGGCGCCGTCGAAGGACGGCGCGAAGCGCGGTCGCGGCGTGGCGGTGCATGAATCGTTCGCCAGTTTCGTCGCCCAGGTGGTCGAGGTGACGGTGCAGAAGGACGGCACGTTCAAGGTCGACCGCGTCGTGTGCGCGGTCGATTGCGGCATCGCGGTCAATCCGGACGTGATCGCGGCGCAGATGGAAGGTGGCATCGGCTACGCGCTGGCGGCCGCGCTGACCGGCTCGATCACGCTGAAGGACGGCGTGGTCGAACAGTCGAACTTCAACGACTACCCGGTGCTGCGCATCAACGAAATGCCGAAGGTCGAGGTGCATATCGTGAAGTCGGCCGCCAAGCCCACCGGCGTCGGCGAGCCGGGCGTGCCGCCGCTGGCGCCGGCGCTGGTGAATGCACTGCACGCCGCCACCGGCAAGCGCATCCGCACGCTGCCGATCGGCGAACAGTTGCAGGCGTGATGCACGTGTTGGCGCGGCGTGGGGGGCATTGCTCGCCGAAACCCTTCGCGATGCGCGGGGGTTTTTGTGGGAGCGGCGTCCTCGCCGCGATGGCTGCCGCGACCATCGCGGCGAGGGCGCCGCTCCCACAGGGGCAGCGCCTGCAGGCGCCGGTCCCTGGGGCCCACCGCTGCCCCAATGCCCGCTTTCGTTCTGATGGCGCCTCGCCAACCTGACTGGAGTTTCACATGGACAGTCTCGACCTCGAAGTTCTGACCCGCGCGCGCGACTGGCTGTGTGCCGGTCACCGCATCATGCTGGCCACCGTGGTACGCACCTGGGGTTCGTCGCCGCGCCCGCCCGGCGCACTGCTGGCACTTCGCGACGACGGCCGTGCGGTGGGCTCGGTGTCCGGCGGCTGCATCGAGGACGACCTCATGTTCCGGCTGCGGCGTGACGGTCTGCCGACCGCGGCGCACGTTGTGAGCTATGGCGTCAGCGCGGACGAGGCACGCCGCTTCGGTCTGCCGTGCGGTGGCACGCTGCAGCTGGTGCTGGAACCGCTGACCGACGCCGCAGCGCTCGACGAACTGCTGACCCGACTGGGCCGCGGCGAACTGCTGACGCGCCGGCTCGACCTGGCCAGCGGTCGCACCACGCTGCATGCCGGTCACGCCGACCAGGCGCTGCATTTCGACGGCCACACACTGATCAGCGTGTTCGGCCCGCGTTACCGGCTATTGCTGATCGGCGCCGGCCAGCTGTCGGCCAGTCTGGCGCGCATCGCGCAGTCGCTCGATTTCGCGGTCACCGTGTGCGATCCGCGCGAGGAATACAGCGACGAGTGGGCCGTGCCCGGCAGCACGTTGTCGCGTGACATGCCGGACGATCTGGTGATCGCGATGCAGCCGGATGCCCGCATGGCGGTCATCGCGCTGACGCACGATCCGAAGCTGGATGACCTGGCGCTGATGGAGGCACTGAAGACGCCCGCCTTCTATGTCGCCGCCTTGGGCTCTCGTCGCAACAACGATGCGCGGCGCGAGCGGCTGAAGGAATTCGACGTCAGCGACGCTCAGCTCGATCGTCTGCGCGGCCCGGCCGGTCTGTACATCGGCAGCCGTACGCCGGCCGAAATCGCGGTGTCGATCGCGGCCGAACTGGTGGCGATGAAGAACGGCGCTGCCGCCGACACCTTATTGAACGTGCGCGACGCCAAGTCCGCACTCGACATCGCCGCGGACACGCTGTCGTCGTGCGCGGCGGGTCGTTACTGAGTTCCGCTCCGATGGGTGCGTGCAGGCCCGGTATCCGGCCGCCCGTCGCGACGCTCTCCCCTCCGCTGCGCGCCGGGCTGGCTGACGCGCCGTGGTCTGGGCGTGCCCGTCGGACGCGGAACATCCCCTGATGCAGGGCATCCTGCTCGCCGCCGGCTACGGCAGGCGCTTCGACCCGAGCGGCCAGAGCAGCAAGCTGCTGGCGCGCCTGCCCGATGGTCAGATCGTGGCTGCGCAGGCGGCGCGCACGCTGTGCGCGGCGCTGCCCGGCAGCATTGCCGTGATCCGGCCGGATCAGACCGCACTGGCTGCGCAGCTGCGCGAGGCCGGCTGTCACATTCTCGAAAGCAGTGAAGCCGAAGGCGGCATGGGCAGCGCGCTGGCACATGCGGTACGCGCGACGTCAACGGCCGAAGGCTGGCTGGTTGCGCTGGCTGACATGCCGTGGGTGCCCGTCGCCGCCATCCGTGCCGTGGCCGGTGCCATCGACACCCCGAAGCGCATCGCCGCCGCCGCTTTCGACGGCCAGCGTGGCCACCCGGTCGCATTCGGCGCGCACTGGGCGCCACAACTGGCCGCCCTGCACGGCGACCGCGGCGCCCGCGACCTGCTGCGTGACGCCGACCTGCTGCGGGTCGACATTGGCAGCGCCGATGTGCTGCGCGACATTGACCTGCCCGCCCACCTTCCGCGCTGACAGCGGCCGCGCGTGACGACCACGGATCGTCGCTGCCCGCGCGCTCGAACCGGCGAAGGTTCATAATCCGCGTACCCGTCTCGTCAGGTACGCGCGATGCCAAACGTCGATTCGTCCGAAGGCCCTGCCGGTGATCCCGGTACATCGCTGACCGAACAGATGCGCTGGCTGCATGCACGGGTGCGCCATCATCATCCGCAGGTGCACCGCATCGCCATCGCGCTGTACGACAGCCGGCACGACATGCTGAAGACCTATGTCGACAGCGGCGACGTGCCGGATCGGCTGGCCATGTACGAGCGTCCCCTGGCCGACGTCCCTTCGCTGTTCGATCTGGCGCACACCCACTCCGCACGGGTCATTCACGACCTGGCGCGCTTGCCGCCGCCGCATGGCGAGCACACGCTGTGGCTGCTGGCGCATGGCTATCGCAGCAGCTATACGGTGCCGCTCTACCAGTCGGCGAAGCTGCTTGGCTTCCTGTTCTTCGATTCGCGTCGCCCGGGCCTCTTCGACAGCCGGTTGCTGCATGAGCTGCAGATGTATGTGCAGCTGTGCCGGCTGTCGGTGCTCAACATGTTCAATCTGTCGCAGGCGGTCGCCGGGATCGCGACGACTCCCGGCGCAAGGGCGCACCTGCGCGACATCGAAACCGGACGTCACCTCGACCGCATGTCGAGCTACAGCCGCCTCATCGCAAAAGCCGTTGCGCCGCAGTTCGGGCGCGACGACGAATTCGTCGAACACGTTTATCTGTTTTCACCGCTGCACGATGTCGGCAAGGTGGGCGTCGCCGACAGCGTGCTGCTGAAGCCCGGGCCGTTGACGGTCGACGAGCGTGCTGCCATGCAGGAGCACGTGACCCTGGGCGCCTGGCTGATCGACTCGATGATGGAGGAGGGCGGCATCACCGCAACGCCGTATTTCGCGGTGCTGAACAACATCGTGCGCTGCCATCACGAATTCCTGGACGGCAGCGGCTATCCGCAACAGATGGCGGGAGATGCGCTGCCACTGGAGGCGCGCATCGTTGCGACCGCCGACATTTTCGACGCGCTCACGTCGGTGCGCCCTTACCGCACGCCGTGCAGCAATGACGAAGCGCTGGCCGAGCTGCAGCGCATGGCCGACGCCGGCCAGCTTGATGCGCACTGCGTATCGGCGCTTGCCGGCTCGACCCGCGGCGTGGCGGGCATCCAGCAGAAATTCGGCCTGACCGCCTGACGGGGCGCAGAGCCTAGTTCGAGCCCGTCTCGATCCAGCCCTCGCAGGCCGGGCGGTCAACGCTGCGCACCTGCATCCAGCGCTTGAGCGCGCCACCCCGCTCGCGCGGCCATCGGGTTTCGCGGTGGTCGAGCACCGTGAACGCTTCCTTGTCGCCCTGGCGGCCGCGCAGCGCCCTGAGCTGTTCGCGGTTGTAGGCGCAGACCGATGACTGCATCTGCTGGATCGACCGCGTGAGGCTGTGGCGTTCCTGCGTCGTTTCGCTGCCGGTTTCCGGCTGGGGGAACAGCGGCACTTTGACGGTGAGCACGCCGTCAATGCCCTCGAACGGCAGTTTCACGGTATCTCCGACGGCGGGGGGTGCGGCCTGGGCGGCTGTCATGCAGGCGAATGCGGCGAGGGCAAGCAGGTGTTTCGGGGTCATCGGTCGTCGGGTCGGCTGAACACGGCGACGATGGTACCGAACATTCAGCCGCCGCCCTGTGCCCGCGCGAGTTCGAGCATGTCGCGCGCCTCGACCGAGTCCGGCTGCGCCATCAACCAGCCGCGACAATGGCGCGCCAGCTCGTCCCAGCGTCCCTCGTGCTCGAACTGCACCGCCTGCAGGAAAGGTGCGCGCGCCGCACCCGCCTCGGCCCAGAAAGGCGTCTGATCGGGCAGGCGCGGCTTGATGCCTGCCGCCAGCACCTCGGGCACCCAGTCGGCCGGGATGGCGAAGAACATGCTCTTGTCCGGACTGAGCTTGTAGAAGGTCAGGATGCCGATGAGCCGCCCCTCGTGGTCGAACAGCCCGCCGCCTGACGCGCCCGCGGCGAAGGCGGCGCTGCCGCGCAGCACGCGGCTGCCCTCCATCGCATACAGCTGCTTCACCTCGCCCACGTCGTAAGCGAAGCGCCCGGCGGTGAAGCCGAGGCTGAACACCACGTCGCGCTTGCTGACCTGGCTGGACGGAATCAGCGGCGCGGCGCGCGTGCCGATCTGGTCGGATTTCAGGATGCACAGGTCGCGCCGGTAGTCGGCCGCGACCAGATCGACGGTGAGCGCCTCGCCGGTCTGCACCACGACGCCATGCGTCGCTTCGCCCAGCACATGGCAGCTGGTCGCCAGCAGACCCGGGCCGACCATGACCGCCGATCCGCTCGAGGTGCCGCGCGGGCTTTTCGCGTACAGCTGGAACACCGTGCGGGCCGCGCCCGGTACGCGCTCGTACAGGGCGTCGTTCGACACCGCCGAGTCATCGGCCGGGGCCCATGCACACAGCGCGCTGAGACAGACTGCTGCCGACAATCGCTTCATGGAGCCCCCGGGAATGTCTGGATCGGATCACATGCGCTTGGTGTCGCCAATCGGCCAACGGTTCCGTTGCCGCCCTCGGTGCGAACAGTCGTTTACCATCGGCCGATGGACGCAACGCCGATGACCGCCTCGATGGCCCCTCTCGTACCGCCGCATGCCCCGGCCGGCTGGCAGGCCCGCATCGCGCTCGATTACCGCCTGTCCGGCGGCCGCAGCGTGCTCGCGCGGCGCGAACACGTCGGTCCGCTGCGCGTGCAGAAGGCGCTCTATCCGGAAGGCGACGCGGTGTGCCACACCCTGCTGCTGCATCCGCCGGGTGGCATCGCAGGCGGTGACGCGCTGCAGGCGGACATCACCGCCGCCGACCGCGCGCATGCGCTGATCACCACGCCGGGCGCGACCAAGTGGTATCGCAGCGCCGGGCCGGCGGCGCAGTCCGGCCTGTCGATGCACATCGGCGCCGGCGCCTGCGTCGAATGGTTGCCGCAGGAAGCCATCGTGTTCGACGGCGCGCGGGCGCACATCGCCAGCCGCATCGAGCTCGATGCCGGCGCGCACTTCATCGGTCTGGATCTGTATTGCCTGGGTCGCACGGCCAGCGGCGAGCGCTTTTCCCGCGGCGAACTGAAGCTCGACACGCGCGTCGTCCGTGGCGGCAAGACGCTGTGGCTGGAACAGGCGCGGCTGGACGGCGATTCGCCGCTGCTGCAGTCGGCCGCCGGACTGGCCGGTGCGCCGGTGTTCGGTACGCTGCTGTGCGCAGGTTTCGACGCCGATGACGCCTTGCTGGCCGCCTGCCGTGCGCTGCCCTGTGCCCGGGGCGAGGGCGGCGTCACCCGCTTGCCCGGTCTGCTGGTGGCGCGTTACCGCGGGGCCTGTAGCCAGTCGGCCCGGGCATGGTTCGTGCATCTATGGTCGCTGGTGCGACCGGCAATGACCGGGCGAGCGGCGCAGCCGCCCCGTATCTGGGCGACCTGAAGGTCGATGGACAAGCTGTTCGACACCCCTGAAAGCGGAAGAAAAGAACAACGATGGAACTGACGCCACGCGAAAAAGACAAGCTGCTCATCTTCACCGCGGCCCTGCTCGCCGAACGCCGGCGTGCGCGCGGTCTGAAGCTGAACTACCCGGAAGCGGTGGCGCTGATCACTGCCGCCATCATGGAAGGCGCGCGCGACGGACGCAGCGTCGCCGAACTGATGAGCTTCGGCACCACCCTGCTCGGCCGTGACGACGTCATGGAAGGCGTGCCGGAAATGATTCCGGACATACAGGTGGAAGCCACATTCCCCGACGGCACCAAGCTGGTGACCGTCCACCAACCCATACAGTGAGGCGCTTCGGTGAGCGATGAGGAAGTCGAGCTGGCCCGTCGTCTTGCGCGCTTCAAGCTCAGCGTGCGGCGTACGCTCGGCGTGTCGGTCAATCTCGACGCGCTGCTGGTCGACCTCGATTACCGCACCCGAACCCTGTCAGAGATCGAAGAATTGACCGACGACGAAGAATTGCTGGTGAACCTGCTGCTGGTGCGCGATCTGCTGTCGAAGAAGCGCGACAGCGCAGATGACGAAGCAGGCACCAAGCCCGTGCGCGATTACCGTTTTGGTGCGCGCTCGGGGTGAGGCGACGGATGCACAAGCCATGTGTCCCGGCCGGCACGCCCTCGTTGTTGGGCATCGCTGCGCTCACCCCAACCTGCGGGTCCTCGCCGTACGCGACGGGTTTCGTAGATTGGGGTGAGCGCAGCGATGCCCGACATCCCCCGCCACACAACCGCGCACAGCCCACATGAAGCCAGTCAGGAACAACACATGATTCCCGGACAGATGCAGGTCGCCGACGGCGACATCGAACTCAACGCCGGCCGCGCGACGATCACGCTCGACGTGCGCAACACCGGCGACCGGCCGGTACAGGTCGGTTCGCACTACCACTTTGCCGAAACGAACGACGGGCTCGATTTCGACCGGGCCGCGGCGCGGGGTTTCCGGCTGGACATCGCAGCCGGGACCGCGGTGCGTTTCGAACCCGGCCAGCTGCGTACCGTGCAGCTGGTCGCACTGGCCGGCGACCGCCGGGTTTTCGGATTTCAGGGCCGCGTTCAGGGCCCGCTTGACCCCCTTGGAGACAGGACATGACCAGAACGACAGTGGCGCTTGTGGCGCTGTGGAGCAGTGCGGCCTCGGCACACGATGGCGAACATCACGGCAGCCTGCTTGCCACGCTGATGCATCTGGTCAGCCAGCCCGACCATGTCGCGATGATCGCTGCTGCGGCCATCCTCGGCGGCGTCGGTGCCCTGGTGATGCGCCGGCGTGCCCGCGCAGCGCGCCGCATGTTCGGCAAGCAGTGAGCCGGTGATCCCGTTCCGATGAGCACACGGATCAGCCGGCAGGCCTATGCGGAAATGTTCGGCCCGACCACCGGCGACCGCGTCCGGCTGGCCGACACCGGACTGTGGATCGAGGTCGAACGCGACTACACGATCTACGGCGAAGAGGTGAAGTTCGGCGGCGGCAAGGTGATCCGCGACGGCATGGGCCAGAGCCAGCGCCTGAGCGCCGACGTGATGGATACCGTCATCACCAACGCGCTGATCGTCGACCACTGGGGCATCGTGAAGGCCGACATCGGCCTGAAGAACGGCTTCATCGCGGCGATCGGCAAGGCCGGCAATCCGGACATCCAGCCCGGTGTCGGCATCGTCATCGGCCCGGGCACCGAAATCATCGCCGGCGAAGGCATGATCGTCACCGCCGGCGGCATCGACAGCCACATCCACTTCATCTGTCCGCAGCAGATCGAGGAGGCGCTGATGTCCGGCGTCACGACGATGCTGGGCGGCGGCACCGGACCGGCCACCGGCACCTATGCCACCACGTGCACGCCCGGTCCGTGGCACATCCACTCGATGCTGGCCGCGGCGGAAGCGTTCCCGATGAACCTCGGCTTTCTCGGCAAGGGCAATGCCTCGTTGCCCGGCCCGCTGCGCGAACAGGTCGAAGCGGGCGTGATCGGGCTCAAGCTGCACGAGGACTGGGGCACCACGCCGGCGGCCATCGACAATTGCCTGTCGGTGGCCGAGGACATGGATGTGCAGGTCGCCATCCATACCGACACGCTGAACGAATCCGGTTTCGTCGAAACCACCATCGCCGCGTTCAAGGACCGCACCATCCATACCTTCCACACCGAAGGCGCGGGCGGTGGTCACGCGCCGGACATCCTGCGCGCGGCGTCGATGCCCAACGTGCTGCCGTCATCGACCAACCCGACGATGCCCTATACCGTCAACACCATCGACGAGCATCTCGACATGCTGATGGTGTGCCACCACCTCGACGCCGCCATCGCGGAAGACGTGGCCTTCGCCGAAAGCCGCATCCGGCGCGAAACGATCGCCGCCGAAGACATCCTGCATGACCTCGGCGCCTTCTCGATGATGTCGTCCGACTCGCAGGCCATGGGCCGGGTCGGCGAAGTGATCATCCGTACCTGGCAGACCGCGCACAAGATGAAGCTGCAGCGCGGCACCCTGAGCGATGTGTCCGGCACGTCGCCGGCGGCCGACAACTTCCGCGTGCGTCGCTACATCGCGAAGTACACGATCAACCCGGCCATCACGCACGGCATCGGCCACATCGTCGGCTCGATCGAAATCGGCAAGCTGGCCGATCTGGTGCTGTGGAAGCCCGCCTTCTTCGGCGTCAAGCCCAGTCTGATCCTGAAGGGCGGCATGATTGCCGCTGCCGCGATGGGCGACCCGAACGCGTCGATCCCCACGCCGCAGCCGGTGCACTACCGACCGATGTTCGGCAGCTTCGGGGGCGGCCTGCGCACCTCGCTCACCTTCGTGTCGCAGGCGGCGCTGCACAATCCGCGCGTCGCCGCACTGGGTCTCGCCAAACGGCTCGAACCGGTGCGCAACACGCGTACGATCCGCAAGTCCGACATGGTGCTCAACAGCTGGCAGCCGCAGATCGACGTCGATCCGGAAACCTACGCCGTGCGCGCCGACGGCGAGCTGCTGGTGTGCGAGCCGGCCGAGGTGCTGCCGATGGCGCAGCGCTATTTCCTGTTCTGACGCGGATGGTTTTCTTGCCGCGACATCCGCGGTAGACACACACATGCTGCTGATCGAATCCTTCGCGCCGGCCGACGCCGCGCCGGCCGAAACACTGACGCTGTCGTTCGAGCTGCGCGCCAAATGCCGGCTGCGCACCCACCTCGATTCGGGCGAAGAGGTCGGCCTGTTCCTGCCGCGCGGCACGATACTGCGCGGCGGCGACCGGCTGGCCGGCAATGATGGGCGCGTCGTGCAGGTCGTTGCGGCCGCCGAAACGGTGACCGAGGCGCGCAGCGCCGATGCGCTGCGTGTCGCGCGGGCGGCCTATCACCTTGGCAATCGCCATGTCGCGGTCGAGGTGCAGCCCGGCCTGCTGCGGCTGGCCGCCGACCATGTGCTGGCGCAGATGCTGGCGGGTCTGGGGCTGGAGGTGACCGAAGCCCGCGCGCCCTTCGAACCGGAGGCCGGCGCCTATGGCGGCCAGCCGGCGCACCACACGCACGCCCATGCCGAGGAAACCGGCGCGAAACTGCATCTGTTCGGTGGCACTGCGTGACACCCCTGGCGCTTGTCCGCCTGCTGCATCTGGCCAGCCCGACGCTGCCGGTCGGTGCGTTCAGCTATTCGCAGGGGCTGGAGTGGCAGGTGGATGGCGGCGCCATCCGTACCGAGGCGGATGCCGGCGACTGGATACGGGCCGTGCTCGACGCCGGTGTCGCGCGCTTCGAGCTGCCTCTGCTGGCGACGCTGATGCGCGCCTGGTCAGCGGCCGATCACCGCGCGCTCGCGGCGCTCAACGACGACTATCTGGCCAGCCGCGAGGCGGCCGAACTGCGCGCCGAAACGGTGCAGATGGGCTATTCGTGCGCGCAGCTGCTGAAGGCGCTCGACGCCTGCCGCGGCGTCGCCGAGGTGCTGGCGGACATGAGTGAACCCGCGTTTCCGACCGCCTGGTCCGGCGCTGCGGTGGCGCTCGAGGTGCCGGTCGGCCCGGCGCTGACCGCCTGGACCTGGGCCTGGGCGGAGAACCAGGTGATGGCCGCGATCAAGGCGGTGCCGCTCGGCCAGACCGCCGGCCAGCGCCTGCTGATGATGCTGGGCGAAGCCATTCCGTCGCGCGTCGACGCCGCCATCGACCTGCCGCGCGCGGACTGGAGCAACTTCGCGCCCGGTCTGGCCATCGCCAGTTGCCGGCACGAAACGCAGTATTCAAGGCTGTTCAGATCATGAAGCGCGCCTGTGGGAGAGGCGTGCTCGCTGCAATAGTGCGCCCCCCCTGTGGCAGCGGCGGTCTCGCCGCGATCCTCACTTCGATCTGCGACCATCGCGGCACGATCGCGGCGAGGCCGCCGCTCCCACAGGGGCCGCTTCCAGATGGACAACGCCCACAGTTGCTGCGCCATCGCCCCCTCTGACAAAAAGGTATACATCGTGACTTCACCTACTCCCCGCCCGCCGCTGCGCGTGGGCATCGGCGGCCCGGTCGGTTCGGGCAAGACGGCGCTGACGCTGGCGCTGTGCCTCGCGCTGCGCAGCCGCTACAACATCGCGGCGGTGACCAACGACATCTACACCGAGGAAGACGCGCAGTTCCTGGTGCGCAACCAGGCGCTGCCGCCGGAACGCATCATCGGCGTGGAAACCGGCGGCTGCCCGCACACCGCGATCCGCGAGGACGCGTCAATCAATCTCGAGGCGGTGGCGCGGTTGAATGCGCGCTTTTCCGGGCTTGAGGTGATCCTGATCGAATCCGGCGGCGACAATCTTGCGGCGACCTTCAGCCCGGAATTGTCCGACCTCACGCTGTACGTGATCGACGTGGCGGCCGGCGACAAGATTCCGCGCAAGGGCGGGCCGGGCATCTGCAAGTCCGACCTGCTGATCATCAACAAGATCGATCTCGCGCCCATGGTCGGCGCGTCGCTCGACGTGATGGAGCGCGACGCGAAAAAGATGCGCGGCGAACGACCCTTCGTGTTCTCGAACATGAAAACCGGCCACAACCTCGACACCATCATCGCGTTCATCGAGCGTGAAGGCATGCTGGGTGGCGTCTGATTAGCGAGTGAGACCGGAGTGAAAGCCGGCTGAACACTGCGCTGCTGCACCGCAACAGCTGCGTTGCCGCTACACTCGCGCAACTTTTTCGCAAGGTGGGCGCGTGAAGATCATCATCCTGGGCGCGGGTCAGGTCGGCTCGTCGGTGGCCGAGAATCTGGCGTCGGAAGCGAACGACATCACTGTTGTCGATACCGACGCGGAGCGCTTGCAGGCGCTGCAGGACAGGCTGGACTTGCGCGTGGTGTTCGGCAACGGGGCCAGTCCGCTGGTGATGCGCCAGGCCGGCGCCGAAGATGCCGACCTGCTGATCGCGGTCACCGCATCCGACCAGACGAATCTGTGTGCCTGCCGCATCGCGCAGACGCTGTTCAACCTGCCGACCCGCATCGCCCGCCTGCGCTCGATCGATTACGCCGACTACCCGCAGCTGCTGGACGACGACAACTTCGCGGTCGATTTCTCGATCTGTCCGGAACAGGAAGTCACCGACTACCTGAAGCGGCTGGTCGCCTTTCCGGAAGCGCTGCAGGTGCTCGAATTCGGCAAGGGCCGGGTGACGATGGTGGCGGTGCGCGCGGTCGGCGGCGGGCCGCTGGTCGGCGGGCCGGTCAAGGCATTGCGTCAGCACCTGCCGGGCATCGACGCACGCATTGCGGCCATCTACCGGCGCAACAACGCCATCATTCCGGACGGCAATACCGTGATCGAACCGGGCGACGAGGTGTTCTGCCTCGCCGCCAGCGAACACATCCGCGCGGTCACCGCCGAACTGCGCCGGCTCGACAAGCCGATGCGCCGCATCATGATCGCCGGTGGCGGCAACATCGGCTTCCGGCTCGCCACGTCGCTGGAGAAGGATTACGAACTCAAGCTGATCGAACACTCGCGGGTGCGCGCGGAGTTCCTGTCCACCCATCTGCCGAAGACGCTGGTGCTGGCCGGCGACACCACTGACGAGGTGTTGCTGGAAGCCGAGAACATCGACGACATGGACCTGTATCTCGCGCTGACCAACGACGACGAGAACAACATCATGTCCAGTCTGATGGCCAAGCGCATGGGCGCCGGCCGCGTGGTGGCGCTGATCAACCGCAAGGCCTACGTCGATCTGGTGCAGGCGGGCGCCATCGACATCGCCATTTCGCCGGCTCAGGTGTCGATCGGTTCGCTGCTTGCCCACGTGCGCCGCGGAGACGTGGTCGCGGTGCACAGCCTGCGCCGCGGTGCGGCCGAGGCGCTCGAACTGGTGGTGCACGGCGACCGCAAGACCTCGAAGGTGATCGGCCGGCGGATCGAGGAAATCGGTCTGCCCGAAGGTGCGCTGATCGCCGCCATCGTGCGCCGCACGGACCGTCCGGTCACGATAGGCGTGTCCGACCAGGCGTTGCAGGAAACGCACGATGTGGTGATCATTCCGCACCACGACACGGTGATCGAGCCGGAAGACCACGTGATCGTGTTCTGCTCCAGCCAGAAACTGGTGTCGCGCGTCGAGCGGCTGTTCCAGGTCGGCTTCGGTTTCCTCTGATGCTGTCGGTCATCAATGTACTGGGTCGCCTGCTGATCGTGTTCAGCGCGGCCTACCTCGTGCCGATCGCCTGTGCGCTGATCTACGACGACGGCTCGGCGATGCCCTTCGTTGACGGCATGGCGATCAGTGCGATCAGCGGACTGCTGCTCTACCTGGGCACGCGCGGCCGCTACGCCGAACTCAAGCCGCGCGACGGCTTCATGCTGGTCAGTTCGGCCTGGCTGTGCATGGCGGTGATCGCCACCGTGCCCTTCATGCTGACGCTCGACTCGCTGAGCTTCACCGACGCGCTGTTCGAGGCGATGTCGTCGCTGACCACGACCGGCGCCACCACGCTGGTCGGGCTCGACACCCTGCCGCCGGCGCTGAACCTGTGGCGCCACCTGCTGCAGTGGCTGGGCGGCATGGGCATCATCGTGTTTGCGGTCGCCATCCTGCCGCTGCTCGGTGTCGGGGGCATGCAGCTGTACAAAGCCGAAATGCCGGGCCCGATGAAGGAGAACAAGCTGACGGCCCGCATCACCGACACCGCCAAGGCCCTGTATTCGATGTACATCGGCCTGACCATCCTGTGCATCCTCGCACTGAAGCTGGCCGGCATGGACTGGATAGACGCCATCTGCCACGGTTTTTCCGCGCTCGGGCTGGGTGGTTTCTCGACCCGGGACGCGAGCATCGGCGCCTTTGATTCAGTGGTCATCGAAGGGGTGCTGATCCTGTTCATGATCTTTGCGAGCATGAACTTCGCGACTCACTTCATCGCCTTCCAGCGGCGCTCCATCGGGCCCTATCTGCGCGATGCCGAAGCCAAATCCATCCTGCTCGTGCTGGGCGGCAGCTTCATCGGGCTGACGCTGTACATCCACTTTCAGGATGTGCACGAGGATTTTCTGCTGACGGCGCGCCACGTGGCGTTCAATCTGGTGTCGATCGCGACCAGCAGCGGGTACGCCAGCACCGACTACGGCACCTGGCCGCTGTTTGCACCGCTCTGGATGCTGTTTCTGGGCGCGATCACCGCAAGTTCGGGTTCGACCGGCGGCGGCATCAAGATGATGCGTACCCTGGTGCTGATGGGCCAGAGCCGGCGTGAAATGGTGCGCCTCATCCATCCCGCGGCGGTGCATCCGCTGCGCGTCGGACGCACGCCGGTGTCGGATCGCGTGGCGCAGGCAGTGCTCGGTTTCATCTTCGTCTACTTCATGAGCATCGTGCTCGTGACCTTCGTCTTGCTGCTGTCCGGCGGTGATTTCCTGACCGCCTTCACCGCTGCCTTTTCCTGCATCAACAACATCGGCCCCGGTCTGCAGGAAGTCGGCCCGGCCACCAATTTCTCGTCGCTGACCGACTTCCAGACCTGGGTGTGCAGCTTTGCCATGCTGCTCGGGCGCCTCGAAGTGTTTTCGTTGCTCATCCTGTTCACGCCGGGCTTCTGGCGCAAATAGCGCCACCTCGCCGACCGGCGGCCGCATCGGCTATCCTTGCTGCCTGCGAAAACCGCTCGAACCAACCCTCCGGGACTCACCATGGCCGCTCCCCGCAACGACTCCTTCCTGCGCGCACTGCTGCGCCAGCCGACCGATCACACACCGATCTGGCTGATGCGCCAGGCTGGCCGCTACCTGCCGGAATACTGCGCGACCCGCCGGCGCGCCGGCAGTTTCCTGCAGCTGTGCAAGTCGCCGGCCATGGCCTGCGAAGTCACGCTGCAGCCGCTGGAGCGTTTCCCGCTCGACGCCGCCATCCTGTTTTCCGACATCCTGACCGTGCCCGACGCGATGGGGCTCGGGCTTTACTTTGCCGACGGCGAAGGCCCGAAGTTCGAACGTCCGGTGCGCTCGGAAGCCGCCATCCATGCGCTGCGGGCGCCCGATCCGCACGACGAGCTGCGCTATGTGGTTGATGCAGTCAGCGAAATCCGTCGCGCGCTCGACAACTCGGTGCCGCTGATCGGCTTCTCGGGCAGCCCGTGGACGCTGGCCAGCTATATGGTCGAAGGCGGCGCATCGGATGACTACCGTCACCTGAAGACGCTGATGCTGGACCGCCCCGATCTGCTGCACCACCTGCTGGGCGTCACCGCGCAGGCGGTCACCGACTACCTGAATGCGCAGATCGAAGCCGGTGCGCAGGCCGTCATGATTTTCGACTCATGGGGCGGCGCCCTGTCGGCGCACGGCTATCTCGAATTCTCGCTGGCCTACATGCAGCGCATCATCGCCGGGCTCAAGCGCGAGCACGACGGCGAGCGGGTGCCGGTCATCATGTTCACCAAGGGTGGCGGTCAATGGCTGGAGGCGCAGGCCGATGCCGGCGCCGATGCGCTCGGCCTGGACTGGACGACCGACATCGGTCTGGCGCGCCAGCGCGTCGGTCACAAGGTCGCGCTGCAGGGCAATTTCGATCCGACCGCGCTGTTTGCGCAGCCGGCATCGATCGCCCGCGAAGCCGAACGCATTCTCGACAGTTACGGCCCGCACCCGGGTCATGTGTTCAATCTGGGCCACGGCATTTCGCAACACACGCCCCCGGAGCACGTTTCCGCGCTGGTGGACGCCGTACACCGCCACAGCCGGTCGATTCGGGCCGCTGCAGGCGTGTAAACCGCGTCCTGCGGCGCTTTGCGCAAGGCGTGCAAAAGTGCCGCAGGGGTTGACTTATGCACAGTCCGCCGCTCAGGGCGCCGGCACGCCACGGATGGACAAGCCATTTTCCCCTTGACATCCAAGCCATTGGTTTCAATGGACAATTTTTTTTCTTGACGCCTGTTCAAAAATTTGGTGGAAAAAGCGTCCGGTCAAGTCACTGATCGCAACGAAGTTTCCCACAAAGTTATCCACAGCCTTTCCGCGCCTCAAACCCGTGTCGCCTGAGTGGCTTGCGGCCCGGATCGATCAGTCTTCTTGAACGACATGCCGCAAGTGACTGAATCCATTGATAGCGCCCGACAGGCCTTGGATAGCGCGGCGCTGCCACGGTCCGCTCCCTTGTTGCAGGTGGCGCTGGCACGACCGATTCCGACGCTGTTCGACTATGACGCGTCCGCCTTCCCTCAGGTCGAACCCGGCTGTCGCGTCCGGGTACCGTTCGGCCGCAGCGAAGTCTGGGGCATTGCCTGGGGCTGGCGCGTCGACGGCGACCTCGACCCGGCGCGCATCAAGCCGCTGCTGGCCGTCGACCCCCGCAGCGTGCCGTTGCCGGCCAGCTGGCGCGCGCTGGTCGATTTCGTCGCCCACTATTATCAGCAGCCGATCGGAGAAGTCGCCGCGATGGCGGCACCGCCGGCGATCAGCGCCACGCGCGCACAGCGAGCCGTGCGCAGGTTGCGCGCCAGCGCCGCCGGCCGCGCCGTGCTCGACACCCTGCCGGCGCGCGACGTCGGTCGCAAGCTCATCACTGCGCTGATCGCCGCCGGGTCGCTGAACGAAGGCGAACTGCGTGCGCTGTCGGCGCGCGCCGGTGTGGTGATGCAAAGCCTGCTCGAACGCGGCCTGATCGAAATCGCGCTGGCCGAGGTGCCGGCGGAAGCGGCGCACGCGCTCGGCATCGATCAGGCCAACGCGCTGGCTGCACTGCTGGAGCACCCCGGGTACGCGGTCAGCCTGCTGCATGGGGTGACCGGCAGCGGCAAGACCGAGGTCTACCTTCGCTTGATCGAGACGCAGATCGCTGCCGGCCGGCAAAGCCTGCTGCTGGTGCCCGAAATCGCGCTGACGCCACAGCTGCAGGCGCGTGTCGCGGCGCGTTTTCCGCGTGCCTGCCTGCACGTGATGCACAGTGAAATGAGCGACGGCGCGCGCGCCATGGCCTGGGCCGCCGCGCAGTCAGGCGAGGCGGACATCGTGCTCGGCACGCGGCTGGCGGTGTTCGTGCCGCTGCCGCGCCTGGGCTGCATCGTGCTCGACGAGGAGCACGACGCGTCGTTCCGGCAGACCGAAGGCGTGCGCTATTCGGCGCGCGACGTCGCGATCTGGCGTGCACGCGCGGAAAACGTGCCTATCGTGCTGGGCAGCGCGACGCCGTCGCTGGAATCGCTGCGCCACGCCATCGACGGCCGCTACCGCTGGCTGCGTCTCACCACGCGCGCCGGCGAGGCCAGCCTGCCCTCGGTGAGGCTGATCGATACGCGCGTGCAGCGCGCCGAGGAAGGCCTCAGCGCACCCATGCTCAAGGCCATCGAACAGCGGCTCGAACGGGGCGAACAGAGCCTGCTGTTCATCAACCGACGCGGTTACGCGCCGGTGCTGAGCTGCCCGGCCTGCGGCTGGGCGGCGAGCTGCACCCAGTGTTCCGCCCATCTGGTGCTGCACGCGGTGGATCGCCGGCTGCGCTGTCACCACTGCGGCGCCGAAGGCCCGGTGCCGCGCGCCTGTCCGACCTGTGGCAACCAGGACATCCAGGGTTATGGCCGCGGTACGCAGCGGCTCGAGGAGACACTCGCGCAACGCTTCCCTGCGGCGCGCCTGCTGCGCATCGACCGCGACAACGTTCGCGGACGCGAGCACTGGCAGCAGCAGCTCGATCTGATCCGCTCGGGCGCGGTCGATCTGGTGGTCGGCACGCAACTGCTCGCCAAGGGGCACGATTTTCCGGGCATCACGCTGGTTGGCGTCATCGGCGCCGATGCGTCGCTGCATGCCGCCGACTTCCGCGCGCAGGAGCGGCTGTTCGCGCAGCTGATGCAGGTCGGCGGTCGCGCCGGTCGGGCGGGCACGGCGGGCGAGGTGCTGATCCAGACGGCGCAACCGGATCATCCGCTGTTCGCCGCGCTGCGCGCGCACGATTTCGACGGTTTCGCGCGCAGCCAGCTGGCCGAACGTGCCCAGCTCGGTCTGCCGCCGCACGGTTTCCAGATCATGCTGAGCGCCGACGCGCCCGAGCTGGCACTGGCCACCGAGTTCCTTGCAGCGGCCCGCCGCGCCGCGCTGGCGCTCGACGTCGATGGCGTGCGGGTGTACGACGTGGTGCCGATGCGCATGGTGCGCCGCGCCGGGCGCGAACGCGCCCAGCTGGTGGTCGAATCGCGCAGCCGTCCGCCGCTGCGCGCGCTGCTCATTCCGTGGCTCGACAACCTGTACCGCCTGCGCCTCGCACGCGGCCTGCGCTGGCACATCGACGTCGATCCGCTGGAGGTGTAGTCACGGCGCGAGCTTGCTTGCGGAGGGTGGGCGAATGGCGAGGTTTTTGTGGGAGCACCGGCCTGTGGGAGCGGCGATCCACTGCCGGCCCGCAGAGCC
>NZ_JBHYCQ010000011.1:0-115255 GCF_051861465.1 Methyloversatilis sp.
TTGGGCAGCGGCGCGATGGCCGCCGAGTCGACGTGCGCCTGCGCGGCGAGGAAGGTGTCGCGGGAATCGCGGGAGTCGGGGGAAAGCGGGTCTTTGGCGTTCATGGAAGCTCCTGTGGGGCGAAGGGAACGCCGGCGCCCGGAGGTGGAGCTGCCCGTTTCCCTACGCCGGCATGATCCGGATCAGGTGTTGAGGGTGTGTCTCAGCCGCCAGCCTGCGCCGGGCGGCACCCCTAACGTGTGCAGGCTGAAAGTACCCTGCCGGCTGCGCCAGCGCAAGCGGCGTCGTTCAAGCGGGCGGTCTCGCGTGCCGTAAACCCTTCATCGTCCCGAACGGGACAGGGCTGACACGAGACCTGCCATGCAAAAGACCCACGCTCTGACTTCCTCCGTGATCGCCGCCGCGCTGTGCAGCGCGCTGGGCATTGCCCATGCGGCTGACTGGCACGTCGTGTCGACCGACCGCGGCAAAACCATCGAAATCGACCGGGACAGCGTGCTGCGTGCAGAAAGCGGCAAGAAGGTGGCCTGGGGACGGCTGGTGCTGAGCGACGCCGACGCCCAGAAAACCGGCTACGCGATGGTGCAGGCGCTGAACCGCTACGACTGCCAGAGCCTGCGCTTTGCCACGATCAAGCGCGTCTATCTGGATGCCAACCACAAGATTCTGCGCGAGGAACGTGCCGGCTCGGACAGCGAGATCGCGCTGCTGCCCGGCACGCTGGACGAAAAACTGTTCCGCGAAGTGTGTCAGCCGCCGGGTGCCGAGGAATTGCGCCAGGTCGCCGAACAGGCCGGCCGCGCCGCACTGACGGCGGCGAATGCGGCGGAGGGGCAGGGCGGCATCCAGCGGACCGAAATGGTCAGCATCAAGCCCGACCTGCGGGACGCTGCGGCGCAGGCGCGCAGCGAAATGGCTGCCGCACCGAAAGCTGCTGCGCCTAAGCCGGACAGCGCCGAGAAGGTGACTACCCCGGCCGGTCTGAAGGAAAAACTGGCGGCGGCGGACAAGCCGGCGCCAGCCCGGTCGGTCGAACCGGTCGCCGAAAAGGTGGCTGCCCCGGTCGCGAAGCCCGCACCGCCTGTCACGCGCAGTGAGATTCCCTTGCCGCCGCCGTACCGGCCAAAATCCAGGCCGATGCAGATGGCCGCCCTGGCGCCGGACGTACATGCGGGGTCCAAGCCGAAACCCAAGGCAGCGGCGGAAGTATCCCCGCATCCTGCTGCGCACGGCGACATCCACTGGACTTACGAAGGCGAGTTCGGGCCGCAGAACTGGGGCAAGCTCAAACCGGAGTGGGCGCAGTGCGGTGAAGGCCGCACGCAGTCGCCGATCGACATCCGCGAGGGCATCAAGGTCGACCTGCCGCCGATCAGCTTCGACTACAAGACGAGCTATATCACGATCATCGACACCGGTCATACGGTGCAGGTCAATGTCGGCGAGGGCAGCAGCTTTACCGTATCGGGCAAGCGCTACGACCTGGTGCAGTTCCATTTCCACAAGCCGGCCGAAGAACGCATCAACGGCAAGAGCTATGAAATGGTGGCCCACCTCGTGCATCGCGATGTGGACAACAAGCTGGCGGTGGTCGCGGTGCTGCTCGATCGCGGTGACGAAAGCTCGATCTTCAACACGCTCTGGGCCTATCTGCCGCTGCAGAAAAACGTGGAATCGACGCCGGACGTGAGCATTGACCTCGCGAAACTGCTGCCGGAAAAGCGCGAGTACTTCACCTACATGGGTTCGCTGACGACGCCGCCGTGTTCGGAAGGCGTGACCTGGATCGTGCTGAAGCAGCCGCACCTCGTGTCGGCCGAGCAGATCGGTGTGTTCGGTCACCTGTACAGGAACAACGCGCGGCCGGTGCAGGCGGGCAATTCGAGACTGATCAAGCAGTCGCGGTAGAGGCCCTCGGCGCCGCCGTTTGCCCGGCGTGCGGCGCGAGCGGGCCGCCTGCGGCCTCGCATCGAATCCGGTCCGTACTGCCGTCAAGGCGGTCGGCTTCGTCGAAAACAAAAAAGCCTCCATGACGGGTCCGCTGGAACCGTCATGGAGGCCATCCTTCCGCAGGTCGATCCGGGCCGGGAGCCTCCCGGCCGGCTGTCGATCAGTAGCGGTAGTGATCCGGCTTGTACGGACCTTCGCGGTGCACGCCGATGTAGCGCGCCTGCGTATCGCTCAGTTCGGTCAGCTGCGCATTCAGCTTCCTCAGCTGCAGGCGCGCGACCTTTTCGTCGAGGTGCTTGGGCAGCACGTAGACGCCGACAGGATATTTCTCTGTTTCGGTGAACAGCTCAATCTGGGCGATGGTCTGGTTGGCGAAGGAACTGGACATCACGTACGACGGATGACCCGTGCCGCAACCCAGATTCACCAGACGACCCTTGGCCAGCAGGATGATGCGACGGCCCGACGGGAAGATGACGTGATCGACCTGCGGCTTGATTTCGTCCCACTCGTACTTTTCGAGCGCGGCGACGTCGATTTCGTTGTCGAAGTGGCCGATGTTGCAGACGATGGCCTGATCCTTCATCTTCAGCATGTGTTCATGCGTGATGACGTGATAGTTGCCGGTGGCGGTCACGAAGATGTCGGCGTGTTCGACCGCGTAATCCATCGTGACGACGCGGTAGCCTTCCATCGCGGCCTGCAGTGCGCAGATCGGGTCGATTTCGGTGACCCACACCTGGGCCGACAGGGCGCGCAGTGCCTGTGCCGAGCCCTTGCCCACATCGCCGTAACCGGCGACGACGGCGACCTTGCCGGCGATCATCACGTCGGTGGCGCGCTTGATGCCGTCGACCAGCGACTCGCGGCAACCATACAGATTGTCGAACTTCGACTTGGTGACCGAGTCATTGACGTTGATGGCCGGGAAAGCCAGACGGCCTTCCTTGTGCATCTGGTACAGACGATGCACGCCGGTGGTGGTTTCTTCGGTCACGCCCTTGATGTGCTTCAGGCGCTTCGAATACCAGTTCGGGTCGCGCTTGAGCGTTTCGGTGATCGAATTGAACAGGCAGACTTCTTCTTCGCTCGCCGGGTGGTGCAGCGCGGTCGGATCGGTTTCCGCCTTGGTGCCCAGATGCAGCAGCAGCGTGGCATCGCCGCCGTCGTCGAGGATCATGTTGCTGAAACCGCCGTCCGGCCATTCGAAGATGCGATGGGTGTAATCCCAGTAATCGACCAGCGACTCGCCCTTGACCGCAAACACCGGCGTGCCGGCAGCGGCGATCGCTGCAGCGGCGTGGTCCTGCGTCGAGTAGATGTTGCACGATGCCCAGCGCACTTCGGCGCCCAGCGCTTCGAGCGTCTGGATCAGCACGGCGGTCTGGATCGTCATGTGCAGGCTGCCAGTGATGCGCGCGCCGCGCAGCGGCTGCTGCGTCGCGTACTCTTCGCGGATCGCCATCAGACCCGGCATTTCGGTCTCGGCGATGGCGATTTCCTTGCGTCCCCAGTCGGCCAGCGACGGGTCGGCAATCACGTAATCCTTCAGATCATTGGGGGCATTCATCTACGGGCTCCTTTGCAAGGGCAGGTGTGCTCACCTGCCATCCGCCACCGGACAATTCCGGCACTGCGGGTTCAGGTGAGCGCCGTTACAAATGTGCCCGCGACCGGCGACGGTCTGGCGGGGTCCGAGCCTGGGGGCCTTGCGGCACCTCGCAGCGCTCCTCGGAAGCTTTCGATTATAACGTCGCACGGGTCATCGGTCCGGGCATTTGCCCGCTCCAGTGATGCGACGCTGGCAACAGAGTGGCGAAAACCGCAATACGTTCCCGCCACGTCTGCATTTACGGTCTCTCCGGACGCAACTTGAGCATGAATCACGAAAATCACGAACTTTCCGGCACCCCGACACCCGTGGAGCCGCCGGGTCCGGCCGGCCACGTCATCGGCGACCTTCTCCGCAACCTCGCCGCCGGGCTGGGCAGTCTGCTGCTGTCCGCACGCGCTACGGCCGCCGCGCGCGCCGGCGTACTGGCATGGGTGGTGCTGGAATTGGCCGGTCTGCTCATCCGTCTTGGTTTCGAAGTCGCCCGCAACGGCAGCGACGGACGGATCGACCCCGGCGCGCTGCCGGATCAGCTGTTTCACCTGCCTTGGCTGCTGCTGTGTGCCTGGCTGGTGACTCGTCGGCAGCATCGGACCGACGCGGTGTTGCAGGCCGTGGTGGTGCTGGCCGCGTTGTGGATATGGATCGACGTGTCGTGGAATCTGGTCGCCATGCTGCCGGCCGGGATCTGGGACAGTCTGGGCGATGACAGCCAGTGGCTATGGTGGGCGCCGCTGGGCTGGGGCATCCTGGCGTCGACCGTCGCGCTGTGCCGGCTGCAGGGCGCGACCGGTGTCCAGCGCGCTGGCGTGCTGGGCGCGGTGCTGCTGGTGCTGGTGGTGCCGCAGATTGCGGTCGGTCCGCAAGCCCCGCTCTGGCTGGCGAGCGAGCCCGCACAGGACCCGGCAGAAGCCGCTCGCTGGCAGCAGGCGCGCAGCGAAACCGTGATCTACCGGCAGCCCTTGCTGCTGACCGAGGCACTGGCGCGGCTGGAACCCGGCCAGCCGGGCAGGACCGACCTGTTCCTGCTGGCAGTCGCCGGTCATGGCGCGCAGGACGTGTTCCTGCGCGAGGTCGAAAAGGTCGAGCGCCTGTTTGCGGAACGGTTCGGCACCGGCGGGCGCAGTGTGGTGCTGGCCAACAACCCCGGCACCGTGCTGACCCGCCCGCTCGCCACGGTCAGCGCGCTTGAACGCAGCCTGCAGATCATCGCTCAGCGTATGGACGACGATGAAGACGTGCTGTTCGTTTTCCTGACGTCTCATGGCGCCGAAAATCACCTGTTCGATCTCAGCCTTTGGCCATGGGAGCTGGAACAGCTGACGCCGCAGCGACTGGCCGGACTGCTCGATGCGGCGGGCATCCGCAACCGCGTCATTCTCGTGTCTGCCTGCTATTCGGGCGGCTTCGTGCCGCCGCTGGCCGGACCCGACACGCTGGTGATGTCGGCGTCGCGTGCTGACCGCAATTCGCACGGTTGCTCGCACGAGGCAGACTGGACCTTCTTCGGTCGCGCCTTCTTCGACGAGGCGCTGCGCGAAACCACCTCGTTCACCGATGCTTTCGAGCGCGCGCGCGCGGCGGTGGCGCAACGCGAATCTGCCGAGGGGCTGGAGCCGTCGGAACCGCAGATTGCCGTGGGAGAAACGATCCGGTCGCGGCTCGCCGATCTGGCCGCCGGGTGGCAGGCGAGGCCAGATCTGCCGTCCGCGCAGGCTGCGGGCGACGCAAACGTCGACCTTTCGCAGCCGCCCTGCGATGGCGAGGCGGCGCAACGAAAGTGCGCTCACCCGGCTAACCGGCGTTGAGTCGGCCGCCGGTCGTTTTCGAAGACCGATCGCGACGGGGGCATGGCCCCCGCCTGACGGTCACTTCTTGCGCGTGGCCTTGAACGGGAAGTCCAGGCCGGACACCCACATCGCGCCGGTGATTTCGTCGCCGCTTTCGTGCTGCTTGGCGTCGACCTTCACCTTCATGCCCGAGTAGATGAACTCGCCATCGATCTTGTTCGTTTCGCTGTCGAAGGTGAATCGATCCATGGCCAGTTCGCTGCCATTGGCCTTCATCAGCACCGAAAAGGATTTGGGGTCGGCGTTCGGGCCGGTGATCGTCAGCGTGCCGGTCACGTCGCCTTCCGGTGTTTCGAGGACCTGATAGTCCCACTGCCCGGCCGGCGTGGGTTTCATCGGCGAACAGGCGGCAAGCGCAAGGACGCTGAACAGCAGGCAGAGCAGTTTTTTCATGGTCAGTCAGTCTCCGTCGTTATGAAGGTCACCCTGTCACGCGGTGATCCGGGCGGCGCGTGTCGCACCGCTGCAGACTCATGGTGCCGCAGGCTTGACGAAGCGGCAAGCGTCCGCCCTGCACATCGACGTTGTCTCAACCCAGTGCCGCGACGACTTCAGGGGGCGCCTGCACCAACTCGATCAGCACGCCTTCGCCGCACAGCGGGAACTGTTCGTTGCCCTTCGGGTGGATGAACACGATGTCGAAGCCGGCCGCGCCGCGGCGGATGCCGCCCGGCGTGAAACGCATGCCCTGCGCCGTCATCCACTCGACGGCCTTCGGCAGATCGTCCACCCACAGACCGATGTGGTTCAGCGCAGGCTCGTCGACACGCGGCTTCTTCGACGGGTCGAGCGGCTGCATCAGATCGACCTCGATCCGGCTCGGTCCCGTGCCCAGCACGGCGATGTCCTCGACGACGTTCTCGCGCTCCGACGTGAAGTCGCCTTCCAGACCGAGGCCGAACACATCGACCCACAGATGCCGCAGTTTCATGCGGTCGGGACCGCCGATCGCGATCTGTTGCAGGCCGAGGATGCGGAAAGGTCGGTTCATGGATTCACTCCTCAAGTACGGCGATACGCCAGGATCATCATCACGCTGCCTGCAGCGACCATCGGCAGGCTGAGCCACTGGCCCATCGACAGCCCGCCGGCCAGCAGGCCCAGAAAATCGTCCGGCTCGCGGCCGAACTCCGCCAGAAAGCGGAAACCGCCGTAGCCGATCAGGAACATGGCACTGACCGCCGCCATCGGTCGCGGCTTGCGTGCGAACCACCACAGCAGCGCGAACAGCGCGAGCCCCTCGCCGGCGAACTGGTACAGCTGCGACGGATGACGCGGCAGCGCATCGACGGTCGGAAAGATCATGGCCCAGGGCACATCGGTCACGCGCCCGACCAGCTCGGCGTTGATGAAATTGCCCATGCGCCCGGCCGCCAACCCGAGCGGCACCAGCGGCGCGATGAAATCGGTCAGCTGGAAGAAGCGCCAGTCCATGCGGCGTGCAAACAGCGCCGCCGCGATCAGCACGCCGAGGAAGCCGCCGTGGAAACTCATGCCGCCGGACCAGATGGCCGGAATCTCATGCCAGTTCTCGAAGTAATACGCCGGCTTGTAGAACAGCACGTAGCCCAGCCGCCCGCCCAGCACCACGCCCAGTACGCCGAAGAACAGCAGGTCATCGATCTGCTTCGTGTCGAGCATGGACATGCCCTGCGCGGCCAGCCGCCGCGCATGGACCCGACCGAGCAGCATGAAGCCGACGAACGCCAGCAGATACATCAGCCCGTACCAGCGCACGGCAAGCGGGCCCAGTTCGAAGGCGATGGGGGAAATCGTGGGGTGGATCAGGAAGGCGGAGGCGGGCACGTCGGGAGCTTGGGGAAGTGCATCGAAGGCGGCAGTCTAGCCGGTCGGCGCGTCCGGCTGTGCAGACGGTGACCCGACGCGGGCGACGCAAACCATGAGTCGGGCACCGTGGGCGGCGGTCCCCAACCGTCCAGCCGGCAGCGGGTAACGACAGACAATGTCCGCAAACGACGCGCTGTTGCTGCGCTGCTTCGGCAACCCTGCGATGTCGGAATTCAGGCCGCGCTGGTCGCGGGTTGCCAGTGCCGTGCGGCGTCGCCGCTCATCGGGCGCGCAATGAAATAGCCCTGTGCCAGGTCGCAGCCGATCGACGTCAGGTAGTCGAGCGCGCCCTGATCCTCGACGCCTTCGGCGGTGAGGCGCAGGCCGAGGCTGTGGCCGAGGTCAACAATGGAACGGATGACGGTGCGCGATTCCTGCGATGCCATGGCGTTCATGACGAAGGATTTGTCGACCTTCATTTCCGAGAACGGCAGGCGGACCAGCTGCACCATCGATGAGTAGCCGGTGCCGAAGTCATCGATCGACAGCTGGAACCCTCGCATGCGCAGCCGGGTCAGCAGGTCGAGCGACGTGACCGGGTCGTCCATCGCGCTGGTTTCGGTCAGTTCGAGAATGAGCTGTCCGGGGGAAACGCCGTGCGTGGCGCACAGGCCGGAAATGAATTCCGCCAGCTGGAAGTCGATCAGGCTGCGGGCGGAAATGTTCACCGACAGCGACAGCCCGGTGCCGGGACAGCTGCCGGAAAACCAGGCGAGTGCCTGTTCGAACACCTGCTCGGTCAGCGGGTCGATCAGACCGGTGCTTTCGGCCAGCGGAATGAAGCGGTCGGGCATGATGAGCCCGGCCCGCGGATGCTGCCAGCGCACGAGTGCCTCGAAGCCCGCAAGCTGGTGGCTGCCGCAGACGACTTTCGGCTGGTAGGCGAGCACGAACTCCCGTGCGTCGAGCGCCCGGCGCAGTTCGGCCAGATCGGGCACGAAGGCGGCGTCACCGGCGGCAGTGCCTCCCGGGGCCCTTGCGGTCGGAGGCTCGATGGCGAGCAGGCTGCGCAGCGTGGCCGGCGAAAAGGGCTTGGACACGATGCCGGTCACGTTCAGGCCGTGTTCGGTGGCCGAGCGCTTGGCGGCATCTAGAATGCGGCCGCCGACGCCGCTGGTGATGATGATCTGGGCGCGGCAGCCCTTGATGGCCAGCATGCGCATGACTTCGACGCCATCCATGTCCGGCATCACGAGATCGATTGCGATATGGGTGGGCTGCCACTGATCGCATGTTTCGAAGAACTGCACCGGTTCGCAGGTGATCCGGGTTTCCAGTCCGGTTTCTTCGGCGATCCATGCAATCGTCTGCGCGACCGCGAGGTCGTCGTCAAGTACCAGCAGTCGGCCGTTCAACATGGTGCGGTGCTTTCGGACAGAAGCATGTTCATCTCGAGCCGGACAGTGCCAGCCTGACTTTGCGCGCCAGTTCGGCGCGCCGGTACGGCTTGTTCAACAGATGTACGCCCTTGTCGAGTCGCCCCTGATGCACGATCGCGTTCTCGGTGTAGCCCGAGGTATACAGCACCTTGAGCTGCGGTCGCACGCCGTGCGCCGCTTCGACGAGCTGCGGACCGTTCATGCCGCCCGGCATGATGACATCGGTAAACAACAGGTCGATGTGCGACCGGCCACGGATGATCTGCAATGCATCCGGTCCGTTGGTCGCTTCGATCACCGTGTAGCCGAGGCCGAGCAGCACGTTTCTCGCATGCTGACGGACCAGTTCGTCGTCTTCGACCAGCAGCACGGTTTCGTCGCTGCCCTGGGCATCGCGTTCGGCACCGGCGTCGGGCGACCCATTCTCCGACCATTCGTCCGACAGGTCGGCGCGCGGCAGATACATCTTGACCGTGGTGCCCTGGCCGACCTCGGAGTACACCTTCACGTGACCGCGCGACTGCTTGACGAAGCCGAACACCATGCTGAGCCCCAGTCCGGTGCCCTTGCCCTTCTCCTTCGTGGTGAAGAAGGGCTCGAACACCCGCGCAAGATGTTCGGGCGCTATGCCGGTGCCGGTGTCCGACACGGCGACCAGCACATACTGACCCGGCGACAGGTCAGGATAGGGGGTGCCGTGCGCGTCATCGAGCCAGGCGTTGGTCGTTTCCATCGTGAGCCGCCCGCCGCCCTTCATGGCATCACGCGCATTGATGCACAGGTTCAGCACGGCGCCTTCCAGCTGCGACGGGTCGACCAGCGCGCGCCACAGGCCGGGCCCATGGCGGAATTCGATCTCGATGTTTTCGCCCAGCGTGCGGCGCAGCATGTCGTGCATGCCGAGCAGCACGCCATGGGTATCCACCGATCTGGGTTCCAGCGCCTGCCGGCGCGAAAAGGCGAGCAGGCGATGCGTGAGATCGGCGCCGCGCTGGGCGGCCGTACGGGTCATTTCCGCCAGCATGCGCAGGCGATCGTTGTCGCCCAGCTTTTCCATCAGCAGTTCGGAATTGCCGAGGATGACGGTCAGCAGATTGTTGAAGTCATGCGCCACACCACCGGTCAGCTGGCCGACGGCCTCCAGCCGCTGTGCCTGCTCGAGCTGCGCTTCCACGGCGAGGCGGTGCGTGATGTCGGTGTTGATGGCCAGTACCGACTTGGGCTTGCCGTCGGCACCGGTCAGCAGTGTCCAGTGACCTTCCACGGTCAGCGAACTGCCATCCTTGCGGCGTTGCGTGATCTCGCCGGTCCATTCACCGGTGGCGATGACCTGCTGTGTCGCGACCCGGAATGCCGTGTCGTCCGGGTAGAACAGGTCGTTGATCCGCTGTCCGATCGCTTCGTGCGCCGGCCAGCCATAGATGCGCTCGGCGCTCTTGTTCCAGTACAGCACCCGATGGTCGATGCTGCGCACGATGATTGCGTCCTGCGCCTTGTCGAGCAGAGAGGCCTGCTCGCGGATGCGCGCGTCAGCATGCTGGCGTTCGAGCTCGGCGGCAGCGCGCGCGGAAAAGATGCGCAAGGTCGAGGTCATGAAGGCGGTTTCCTCGAGACATCGCCGGAACAGCACGAACAGCCAGCCGATCACCCGGCCATCGGCATCCACCAGACGGCGGCCGACATACGCTTCGATGTCCGGGCCGCCGAGCGTCGTCACGGCACCGAAACGGGCCATGACGCCCTGGCAGAATACCGACTCGTCGGCATGCAAAAGGGTTTCGCAGGGCGTCTGGTCGACGTCGTACTCCATGGCCGGTACCGACTCGCCGTCGCATACACCCGCAATCGTGCGCGCCCGCAGTGGCGTGCCAGGCAACAATACGGCGAGAAACCCGGCGTCGGCACCCAGCGCCTCGGTCATGTTGCGCACGAGCTGTTCGAAAAACTCGTTGCCGGCACTCGCTGACACGGCAGCGGCCACCTTCAGCACGGCTGACTGCAGGCGACGACGCTCGTCCTGCGCGCGGATGCTGTCGATACCGAACGCGAGGTCGTTGGCCAGCCCCTTCAGCAGCATAAGCTCCTCGTCAGCCATCTGACGTACTTCATCGGCGTACAGTGACAGCACGCCGAAGGTCCGGCGGTCGTTCTTCAGCGGCAGCCATACTCCACCCATGTAGCCGCGCGCGGCAGCCGCCGCCGACCATGTTCTGAAGCTTTCGTCGCGGCTGAGGTCGTTGCTGAAGATCGCCTCGCCCCCGCGGATGACGCGACCCGCCGGGCCCTTTCCGTCGACGCGGCTTTCGTCCCACGACAGATGGATGTTGTCGAAATAGCCATCGGTCCAGCCCGCGTGACATTGCACGGCGACCGGCTTGTCCGGTGCGTCGATTGCGTAGCCGACCCAGGCCATTCTGTAGCCGGCACTGTCGACGGCGATGCTGCAGATTTCGTGCAGCAGTTCCTGCTCATCCTGGATGCGGATCAGCGCCTCGCTGCAGCGGCTGCGCAGGTGAAGCGCGCGCGTGCGCTGCATCAGCAGACGTTCGGACCGGTCGCGCCCGGTAATGTCGTGCATCGCCACTACGGCACCCAGTTGTCGCCCGGATTCCGTCGCGATCGCCTGTCCAGTGCACTGCACGAGTCGCGGCGAGCCGCCAGCCGGTGCAATCACCATCTTCGCGTCCTTGATGATTTCGCCACGCAGTGCGCGGAACAGCGGAATGTCCGCCAGGGCGAGCGGCGTGGCGCCATCGGCGGCGAACAGGCTGTAGTGCGCGCCCCACTGTTCCGGTGGCAGCGGCTCCGGCGGAAGTCCGTGCAGATCGCGGGTGACGCGGTTGAACACCGATAGCGTGCCGTGTTCGTCACAGGCAACGATGCCTTCCGACAGGCTTTCAAGCAGTGCGTCGAGAAATTCACGTTCGCGTTCGCGCTCCTGTTCGAGCTGCTTGCGCTGAGTGATGTCGCGGAAATACACCGTCAGGCCGTCGTCCGACGGATAGGCACGAACTTCGAACCAGGACGCCAGCGGCGTGTAATAGGTATCGAACTCGACCGTCACGTTGTGCCCGACGGCGCGCCGATACGCGTCGCCGACCTCCGAGATTTCGGTACCGGAAAACTCGTCCCACAGCCGCTTGCCGACGACGGCGTCCGTGTCGCGCGTCAGCAGGCGCCCGGCTTCGCGGTTCATGTAGGTGAAGCGCCAGTTTTCATCCAGTGCGAACACGCCGTCGGTCATGCTGTCCAGCGTGGACGACAGGCGGCTGGCCAGCCGCCTTGTCTCTTCCGTGGCGCGCTTGCGTGCGGAAATATTCTGGAATGCGCCATGCACCTGAACCACACGCCCCTGCGGGTCAAGGCCCGCACGTCCGATTGAACGCACCCAGACCCGCTGCCCGCGGGATGTGACGACCTGCAGTTCCTCATCGAACGGTTTGCCCTGCGTCAGACAGGCTTCGAAAGCGTCCGTGATCTGCGCTCGCCACTCGGGCGCGTAGAGATCAAGTGCCTGACCGACCGAGAGCCGCGTACCCCGCGGCATTTCGTGAATGGCATACACCTCGTCCGACCAATTCAGCCGTTGCGTCGCAACGTCGAATTCCCAGGTCCCGATCCCGGCCATCCGCTGCGTGGCCTGAAGCTGGTCGGCGAGGCGCTGCCGCTGCACCTCGATCTGCTTGCACTGCTGCTGAAGGTCGATGTGCGCCATGATCTGGGTCGCCAGCGCGTCCAGCGCATCGAGCTGTTCGGGTGACAGTGCGTGCGGTCGGGTATCCATCACGGCCAGGGTGCCGATCGCGAAACCGGACAGCGTGCGCAGCGGCACGCCCGCGTACATCCGGACATGTGGTTCGCCGCGCACCAGCGGGTGAATTGCCAAACCGGCCGATTCACCGATGTCGGACATCATGAACGGACTGCGGGTGGCGATCGTGCGCTCGCAGAGGGCGACTTCGCGCGGAAACTCGCGCGGTCCGGCAAGGCCCACGGTCGATTTGAACCACTGGCGTGATGCGTCGATGAAACTCGTGAAGGCGATCGGTGTGCCGCACACCTGGGCCGCGAGCCGGGTCAGGCGGTCAATCTGCACGTCGGGAGGCGTGTCGAGCACTGCGCACGCGGTCAGTGCATCAAGCCGGCAGCGCTCTGCGTGATCGGTCTGGCTCATGACGCTTCCGTGAATGTCTGTCGACAGATCCTGCGCCCCTGAATGCTGGGGGTGCGCCCCTCCTCGGTCACCGCAAATTTACCTTGAATCGGGTCGCCAGCACCGTGAATTGGCTGTGCGCTTCGACCTGCCACCGCCAGCCGCTCACGTGCGGGCGCCGAACAACGCACTGCCGACGCGCACGATGGTCGCGCCCTCGGCGATGGCGGCTTCCAGATCGTGCGACATGCCCATCGACAGCGTGTCCAGATCGTGTCCGGCCGCATTCAGTTCTTCGAGTACCTGCCGTAAATGGGCAAAACGTTGACGCTGGAGAATGACATCGTCTGTCGGTTCGGGAATGGCCATCAGGCCGCGCAGCTTCAGCCGGGGCAGTCGCGCGACCGCGTCGGCGAGCGCGGCCACGTCGCCCGGCGCCACGCCGCTTTTCGACGCCTCGTCGCTCACGTTCACCTGTATGCATATGCAGAGCGGCGGTTTGTCGGGCGGGCGCTGTTCGGACAGGCGCTGCGCGATCTTCTCGCGGTCGATGGCGTGCACCCAGTCGAACCAGGTCGCCACCGGTCGCGTCTTGTTGCTCTGGATCGGCCCGATGAAGTGCCAGTCGAGCGCATGGCCCGCCGCGGTCAGCCGTTCCGCCTTGTCGCAGCCTTCCTGCACGTAGTTTTCGCCGAACGCCCGCTGACCGGCTGCTGCTGCAGCGAGGATGTCAGCATCGGGTTTGGTCTTGCTGACCGCCAGCAGCGAAATGCTCGCCGGATCGCGACCGCAGGCGTGAGCCGCTGCCGCAATGCGGTGCCGAACTGCTTGCAGGTTGTCTGAAATGTTCATCATAATGCCCTGAATTTCATCGATTTATCTCTGGCCGGAAAGCACCTGTTCGTGCTGCCCGGCGCGTCGCAACAGCTCCGAGGTTAAGCATGGACATCACCGAACTGCTCGCGTTTTCCGTCAAGAACAAGGCGTCCGACCTGCATCTGTCGGCCGGCCTGCCACCGATGATCCGCGTGCACGGCGACGTGCGACGCATCAATCTGCCGCCGATGGAGCACAAGGATGTGCACGGCATGATCTACGACATCATGAACGACACCCAGCGCAAGGTGTATGAAGAGCACCTCGAGTGCGACTTCTCGTTCGCGGTGCCCAATCTGGCGCGTTTCCTGGTCAATGCCTTCGTTCAGAACCGCGGCGCCGGCGCGGTGTTCCGGACCATTCCGTCCAAGGTGCTGACGCTGGAAGAATTGAACGCACCCAAGATATTCAAGGAGATCGCCAACACGCCGCGCGGCATCGTGCTGGTGACCGGACCGACGGGTTCCGGCAAGTCCACGACGCTGGCGGCCATGGTCGATTACGTCAACGAGAACGACTATGGCCACATCCTGACGGTGGAGGATCCGATCGAATTCGTTCACGAATCGAAGCGCTGCCTGATCAATCAGCGCGAAGTCGGGCCGCATACGCTCAGTTTCGCCAACGCGCTGCGTTCGGCGCTGCGGGAGGATCCGGACGTGATCCTGGTGGGCGAAATGCGCGATCTGGAAACCATCCGGCTCGCGCTGACCGCCGCCGAAACCGGCCACCTGGTGTTCGGCACCCTGCACACGTCGAGCGCCGCCAAGACGATCGACCGTATCGTTGACGTATTTCCGGCCGAGGAGAAGGAAATGGTGCGGGCCATGCTGTCGGAGTCGCTGCGCGCCGTCATTTCGCAGACGCTGCTGAAGACCAAGGATGGTGCCAGCCGCGTTGCGGCGCACGAAATCATGGTCGGCACGCCGGCCATCCGCAACCTGATCCGCGAAAACAAGATCGCGCAGATGTATTCGGCGATCCAGACCGGCCACAACGTGGGCATGCAGACGCTGGACCAGAACCTGACCGAACTGGTGCGCCGCAATGTGATATCGAACGCCGAAGCGCGCACCCGCGCACAGAACAAGGACGCCTTCGCCGGGTGACCGGCGTCGACCGGACGTGCAGCCGGCTACACTGGACACGTCGGCAGCATCAATCGCGTCAATCGCAGCGGAGAGCGTAGATGGAAAGAGATCAGGCACTGAAATTCATGTACGACCTGCTGCGCCTGATGGCGACCAAGCGCGGGTCGGACCTGTTTGTGACCGCAGGATTTCCGCCGGCCATCAAGGTGGACGGCCGCATCATTCCGCAGTCCAACCAGTCGCTGACGCCGCAGCACACAGCCGAACTGGCGCGCGCCATCATGAATGACCGGCAGGCGGCGGAATTCGAATCCACGAAGGAATGCAATTTCGCGATCTCGCCGGCCGGCATCGGCCGCTTCCGCGTCAATGCCTTCGTGCAGCAGGGCAAGATCGGCTGCGTGCTGCGCACCATCAACGCCAAGATTCCGACGCTCGACGAGCTGGGGCTGCCGACCGTGCTGAAGGACGTGGCGATGGCCAAGCGCGGTCTCACCATCTTCGTCGGCGGCACCGGCACCGGCAAGACCACCTCGCTGGCTGCGCTGGTCGACTGGCGCAACACCAACAGCTACGGTCACATCATCACGATCGAGGACCCGATCGAATATGTGCACGAACACAAGAACTGCGTCGTGACGCAGCGCGAGGTCGGGCTGGACACCGCCGACTGGGAAATCGCGCTGAAGAACACGCTGCGCCAGGCGCCCGACGTCATCCTGATGGGTGAAATCCGCGATCGCGAAACGATGGAGCACGCGATCCAGTTCGCCGAAACAGGCCACCTGTGTCTGGCCACCCTGCATGCCAACAGCGCCAACCAGGCGATCGACCGCATCATCAACTTCTTCCCCGAGAACAAGCGCGAGCAGTTGCTGATGGATCTGTCGCTGAACCTGCGCGCAATGATTTCGCAGCGTCTGGTGCCGATGAAGGAAGGCAAGGGGCGCGCGGCCGCGATCGAGGTGATGCTGAATTCGCCGCTGATCGCCGATCACATCTTCAAGGGCAATGTGGGCGAGATCAAGGACGTGATGAAGCGCTCGCGCGAGATCGGCATGCAGACCTTCGACCAGGCGCTGTTCGACCTGTACGAAGCGGGTCGCATCAATTATGAAGACGCGCTGCGCAACGCCGACTCGGTGAATGACCTGCGGCTGCAGATCAAGCTCAACAGCAAGGAAGCGCAGGATCGCAACCTGAACGTGACGTCAGGGCTGGATCTGGTCTGAGCCGGCGTCTGTCGCGGCGTTCGCGCCGCACAGGACCGGTGTATTCACATCCGCTGCACCAGTATCAGCCCCCATACCAGACCCAGGTTCAGCAGCGCCAGCATCACCGCCGCCGAGCCGATGTCCTTGGCGCGCTTGGCGAGGCGGTGGTTTTCGAGCGAGATGCGATCGACGGTCGCTTCGATCGCCGAATTCAGCAGTTCCACGATCAGCACCAGCAGCACCGCAAAAGCCATCAGCGAGCGCTCGATGCCGGTATTGCCCAGCCAGATCGCCAGCGGAATCAGCACGACGGCGGCGATCACCTCCTGCCGGAAGGCGTCTTCGTGGCGGAACGCTGCACCCAGCCCCTCGGCGGAATAACGCGTGGCATTGAGCAGCCGGCGCAGGCCGGTCTTGCCCTTGAACGGACTTTCTTCCATCTGCAGTGACCGGTCGGTTGGGCGGCTGCCTATCTCAGCGCGGCCAGTGCGGCGTCGTAGTCGGGTTCCTGCTTGATCTCGGGCACCAGCTCGGCATGCAGCACGCCATTGTTCGCGTCCAGCACGATGACGGCGCGGGCGGTCAGCCCGGCCAGCGGTCCATCAAGTATCTCCACCCCGTAGTTCGCCATGAATTCGCGACCGCGCAGCGTCGACAACGACACCACGTTGGACAATCCCTCGGTTTCGCAGAAGCGCTTCATCGCGAACGGCAGATCAGCCGAAATGACCAGCACCACGGTGTTGTTCATCTTGCCGGCCTGCTCGTTGAAGCGGCGCGTCGATGCCTGGCAGACCGGCGTATCGAGGCTGGGTACGATGTTGAGCACCTTGCGCCGGCTGCCGAAACTGGCCAGCGCGACGTCGGCCAGATCGGTTCCGACCAGCGTGAACGACGGGGCCCGGGACCCCTGCACGGGGAAATGTCCGGCGAGATGGATGGGCGTGCCGGCCAGCAATACGGTCTGGGTCATCGCAGTGTCCTCGGTGTCGGTGTGGGGGCCGGCGCTGACGCGCCGGAGTCAGGGATAGAAGGCGTACAGGCGGTAGCCGCTGGCGCCGGATTCCGCCGGGTCGACCAGCACACCGACCGTCTGTTCCGATGCCGGAGCGAAACTCTTTGTGCGGGCGTCCGGCGGCAGGAATTCCGACGGCGTCAGCACGCGCCGCACGACGGCGCGGTCGCCGGTATCGGTCAGCGTCAGTTCGAGATGCGGCCATTCCTGCTCGAAGGCGGCGGTATTGCGCAACAGTGCCGACAAGCGCAGCAGCGGCTCCCGCCCGGGTTCCGGCGTCAGTTCCGACGCCTCGATGCTCACCTTGTCGGGTTCGCGCGGCGCCCGCACGCTGCAGCCGATGCGCGCGCACGCCTGCTCGAACAAGGGCTTGAGCGCGGGCTGGGCAAGCGCAAGTTCGGTGCGGAAGTGATAGGCCAGCTGGCCCGTCGCGACCAGCGCGAGCAGCAGGCATCCCGCGATCCACAGCGCGGTCCGCAGCCCGCTGCGCGCGGCAGGCTCCTCGTCGCCGTAGAGCTCGCGCCGGATGCGCTGCATGGCCGGGTCGCGCACCGGTTCGAGCGCCGGCGGCGGATCGAGCAGCGGGTCACGTGCGGGCGCAGGGGCCGGCACTTCGTCGGGCGTGTCGTCGCGGGTGCCGGATGCCGGGACGGTGTCGTCCATGACATCGGCTGGCGGGCGGACGGAAGCTTCAGCAGGATCGTCGGCGGCGACTGCGATCAGCCCGTCCATTGCCGCAGACGTGTGCGCAGGCGACGCATCCGCCGGATCGTCAGTGGTGGCCGGTTCCCTGGCCGGATCGATCTGCAGCCCGGCGGCAGCGTCCAGTTCGAAAATGTCGAGCGGCTGGGTGATGTCGGGGTCGAGTTCGTGCGTGGCAGCCGGTTCGGAGGGCGTGAAGGGCGACGGTTCCGACAGCGACGGCATGCCCCAGTAATCGGTGGTGCGTGCGACCAGGGCGTCCATGTTGCCGCCCGGCTCGGGCATCGGCTGCCCGGGTGGCTCTGCCGGGCCACCCGGTTCGGTCAGCCGATCGGTCGTGACGGCAGACGCTTCGCTGCTCACCCGGACTTCGGGCGCATCGACGACATTCAGCGTGGCGTGGCTTTCTTCGGGCGGTTCAGGCGGATGGTCGGCGTCGCCGGTGGGCGAGTCAGCGAAGAAGCTCGCAATGTCAGTGTCCGGTGCTTCGCTGACCGCAGCGACCGTGCCCGCAGCAATCGGAAGGGGCAACGCCGGCGATGGCGGCGCGTCGATCGGCGTGCTGCCTGTGGCGACCGGACCGGCCGCGCGCAGGGCGGCGATGTCGACCATCGCGTCCAGCGCGTCGAAGACTGCATGGCAGCGGCCACAGCGCACGCGGCCTTCGCGTGCCCGGATCTGCACCGTATCGACGCGGAAGACGGTGGCGCAGGCCGGGCAGCGGGACAGCATCAGAGGCGTGTCCCGGTCAGCAGCACCCAGCCATCCCGCTCGCCGGCAACCTCCAGTTCGAAGGCCGGGCGATAGGCATCGCATACCATCTCGGTCTGGGCGGACAGGATGCCGGACAGCGCGATGCGCCCACCACCCCGCGTCAGGCCGCATAACAGCGGCGCCAGCACGGTCAGCGGATTGGCGAGGATGTTCGCCACCACGATGTCGGCCTGATGGTCGATGGTTTCGCTTGAATGCATCAGCTCGAGTGTGGCGCCATTGCGCTCGGCGTTGTAGTGCGCGGCGTCGAGTGCGTGCGGGTCGATGTCGGTGCCGGTCACCCGCGCCGAGCCGAGCCGCGAGGCCGCCAGTGCCAGGATGCCCGAGCCGCATCCGTAGTCGATGACGGTTTCGCCGCCGGTGATTACGCGGTCCAGCCATTCCAGGCAGAGACGGGTGGTCGGGTGCGAACCGGTGCCGAAGGCCATGCCCGGATCGAGCGTGATGTTGATCGCCGCCGGGTCGGGCTGGGCGTGCCAGGAGGGCACGATCCACAGTCGGTCCGACACGCGGATCGGGTCGAACTGGGCCTGCGTGATGCGCACCCAGTTCTGCTCGTCGAGCTGCGATGTCGTATAGGGTGGGGGGGCGGTCAGACCTGCCGCCTCGGCCGCTTCGGCCATGGCGGAGGCGAGATCGGCGTCGTGTTCGAACAGCGCGTGCAGGCGCGAATGCGGCCACAACTCGACCGCCACCGGCAGCCCGGGCTCGCCGAACTGGGGTCTTTCGTCCGGCGTGCCGGCATCGGCGTCCTCGATGTCAACAGACAGCGCGCCGGCGTCGAGCAGCGCGTCCGACAGCGCTTCGGCATGATTCGAATCAGCCAGCAGCGTGACGGTGATCCAGCCGCCTGCTGCACCCACGGGCTGGTCGTTGGCGCTCATTTGGCTTTGGCCAGAACCTGATCCGCCAGCTTCTGTTCGAGGTAGTGGATGCTGGTGCCGCCATCGACGAAGCGCGCGTCCTGCATCAACTCCTGGTGCAGCGGGATGTTGGTCTTGATGCCGCTGACGATCATTTCCGACAGGGCAATGCTCATGCGGCGGATTGCCTGGTCGCGCGTGTCGCCGTAGGTGATCACCTTGCCGATCATCGAGTCGTAGTAAGGCGGCACGGTGTAGCCCTGATAGACGTGCGAATCGACGCGCACACCCGGGCCGCCCGGTGGGTGATAACCGGTGATCTTGCCCGGGCTGGGTGTGAACTTGTACGGGTCTTCGGCGTTGATCCGGCACTCCAGCGCATGGCCGGTCAGCTTGATGTCGCGTTGCTTGAAGCGCAGCTTTTCGCCCGCCGCCACGCGGATCTGCTCCTGCACCAGGTCGATGCCGGTGATCAGTTCCGTCACCGGATGTTCCACCTGGATGCGGGTGTTCATTTCAATGAAGTAGAACTCGCCGTTCTCGAACAGGAACTCGAAGGTGCCGGCGCCGCGATAGTTGATGCGCCGGCAGGCTTCGGCGCAGCGTTCGCCGACGCGCGCGATGATGCGGGCCGGAATGCCGGGCGCCGGTGCTTCCTCGATGATCTTCTGGTGCCGCCGCTGCATGGAACAGTCGCGCTCGCCCAGATAGACCGCGTTGCGGTGAGCGTCGGCCAGCACCTGGATTTCGATGTGGCGGGGGTTTTCGAGAAACTTCTCCATGTACACGGAGGGGTTGTTGAACGCTGCCCCCGCTTCGGTCCGCGTCATCTGCACCGCATTGAGCAGGGCCGCTTCGGTATGTACGGTACGCATGCCGCGGCCGCCGCCGCCGCCGGCGGCCTTGATGATCACCGGATAGCCGATGCCACGCGCGATGCGGATGATTTCCTTCGGGTCGTCGCCGAGCGCGCCTTCCGAGCCGGGCACGACCGGTACGCCCGCTTCCTTCATCGCATCCTTGGCCGATACCTTGTCACCCATCAGCGTGATGGTTTCCGGGCGCGGGCCGATGAATACGAAACCGCTGCGCTCGACCCGTTCGGCAAAGTCGGCGTTTTCGGACAGGAAGCCGTAGCCAGGATGAATGGCTTCCGAATCGGTCACCTCGGCCGCCGAAATGATGGCCGGGATGTTCAGGTAGGACTGGCTGGACGGCGCCGGGCCGATGCATACCGACTCATCGGCCAGCTTGACGTATTTCGCTTCGGTGTCGGCTTCGGAATGCACCGCCACCGTGCGGATGCCCAGCTCGCGGCAGGCACGCAGGATGCGCAGGGCGATTTCGCCGCGGTTTGCAATCAGTATCTTTTCAAACATGGGCAACCTCCGCGGCGAAACCGCCCTGACGGCCCTTGGCCGTCGCGCAATTTGACTTCGTCGCTGCGCTGCCCGCAGGCAGCTGGTCACCGCGGTTTGCGATCAGTATCTTTTCAAACATCGTTTCGGGTCCGCGCTCAGCCGATGATGAACAGCGGCTGGCCGTATTCGACCGGCTGGCCATTCTCGACCAGCACCGCCTTCACGACGCCGGCAGCGTCCGACTCGATCTCGTTCATGAGCTTCATCGCTTCGATGATGCACAGCGTTTCGCCGACCACGACGGTCTGTCCGATATCGACAAATGATTTGCCGCCGGGCGAAGACGAGCGGTAGAAGCTGCCGACCATCGGCGACTTGACCACATGGCCTTCAGGCTGGGCCGCCTCGACCGGCACGACCGGCAGGGCGGCAACGGCAGCGGCCGGTGCCGCTTGCTGCGGCGCAGGCTGGCTCGATACATAGGTGGTCTGCATGGTGGGCGGCAGGTGCTTTGCAATGCGCACCTTTTCTTCGCCTTCGGTGACTTCGAGTTCCGAAATCCCCGATTCCTGTACCAGATCGATCAGCTTCTTGAGTTTGCGCAAATCCATGATTTTCCCCGCAAGAACCGCCCACGTACGTGGCGCGGTGTTTGTGCATGTTTAATTATTGTGTGGTGTCGAGCCGGCGGAGCGCGAACTCCAGAGCGGCTTCGTAACCGTAGGCACCGAGTCCGCAGATGACGCCGACGGCGATGTCCGACAGGTAGGAGTGGTGCCTGAACGCTTCTCGTGCATGGACGTTCGACAGGTGAACCTCGACGAACGGGATGCTGACCGACGCGAGTGCGTCGCGAATGGCCACACTGGTGTGGGTGTAGGCGGCCGGGTTGATGAGGATGAAGTCGATGTGTTCGGCCCGCGCGTGCTGGATGCGCGTGACCAGTTCGCCTTCGTGGTTGCTCTGGAAGCATTCGATGACCACGCCGCGCTCCAGCGCAGTCACTTTCAGCCGGGCATCGATGTCGGCCAGTGTCAGATGACCGTAGATGTCAGGTTCCCGCGAGCCCAGCAGATTCAGGTTGGGCCCGTGCAGGACAAGTATGCGACGCGTCGCGGCAGGCTTTCCGACACTGTCCGGCTGCACGGCAGTTTTTGACGCCTTGCGGCGAGTTGTAGGCTGCATGGCAGCAAGTTTGCCGGACTTGGCTGCAATTTGTCCAGCCGGGAACAGTGCGCTCAGCGCAACCTTGCCAGCAGGATGGCTTCCAGTTCGGATTCCTTGTAGGTGCCCAGCTTGCGTTCGACCACGCTGCCGTCGGGTGCGAAAATCACCGTGAATGGCATGCCCTGCGCGGTATTGCCCAGTTCCGAAGAAATCTGTATCGCGTCAGAACCGCCGATCAGCAGCGGATAGTCGATCGTCTCTTCCAGCAGGTATTGGCGCACGTTGTCTGCGCTGTCGATGCTGATGCCGACGAATTGCACGCCGCGATCGCGCAGTCGTCCGGCAATGCGCGAAAAACCGGGCATTTCCTCCCTGCACGGCGGGCACCAGGTGGCCCAGAAATTCACCACCAGCAGTTTGCCGCGCCATGCCGAGAACGGCATTTCGGTGCCGCTGGCGTCGGCCAGCCGGAGCGCGTCGAGACGGTTGGCGCCGATGGTCGCGGGTGCTGCCTCGAGCGTCGGTTGGCGCGACAGGGCGCTCCACACACCCGCGGCGCCGGCCGCGAGCACCATGGCGGCGATCAGGGCGCGTCGCAGCCAGATATTCATTCCTCGATCTCCTCGTTGTCCAGCAGGGCACGCAGCGACTCGGCACGCAGCCGCTCCCGCCCCCGGGACCGTTCCAGACCGGCCGGGAAGACCGCCAGTTCCACTGGCAGGTCATCCCAATCGAACAGCAGCGTGGTTTCCGGGCTGTTCCGGTCGGGCCGGCGCGGGTCGCGTGAATCGAAATCGACGCCGTTGTTGAGCAGGAACAGTTCGACTTCCTTTGCGCTGTCGGCGAAGACCTGCAGTTCGATTGCCGTGAAACGCCCGGCAGTCCCGTCGACCAAGCCGCCGGTGGCGTAGGGGTTGAAGCGAGCGAGCTCCGCCATCAGCGTCACGGCGGCGCTGCGCAGCATGCGCAACTGTTCCGGCTGTTCGTCGGCCAGATACAGTGACTGGTAGGTGCGTACCGCCTCCTCGATCTCGAGGTTGGTCGGCAGTTCCTCATTCGGACCGATGCCGAGCTGACGCGCCGCCTTGCGTTTGGCGAGCCCGTAGTCGCGGATGCCTTCTTCGGCGATCAGTCGCGCGGCAGTGCTTGCGATCTGCCGTCTCATGTTGCTGGGGCGCATGGCGGATGCTGCAGAGGGTGGGCACGGGCCCGGGTTGATAGAATCTGCGGTCATTCTGTCACATCACCCAGCCATGCACATTCACATCCTCGGCATTTGCGGCACCTTCATGGGCGGTGTTGCCGCGCTGGCGCGCGAGGCCGGACATCAGGTCAGCGGCTGCGATGCCGGCGTCTATCCGCCGATGAGCACACAGCTCGAACAACTGGGTATCAACCTGATCGAGGGCTACGATCCGGCGCAGATCGATCTCGAACCTGACCTGTTCGTCGTCGGCAATGCCGTGTCACGCGGCAATCCGCTGCTGGAAGCCGTGCTGGATCGCGGATTGCCCTATGTGTCGGGTCCGCAGTGGCTGGCGGAGCATGTGCTGGCCGGGCGCTGGGTACTCGCGGTCGCCGGCACGCACGGCAAGACGACGACGACTTCGATGCTGGCCTGGATGCTCGAGGATGCCGGACTGAAGCCCGGGTTCCTGATCGGCGGCGTGCCGCTTGATTTCGGTGTGTCGGCGCGACTGGGCGACGCGCCGTTCTTCGTGATCGAGGCCGATGAGTACGACACCGCGTTCTGCGACAAGCGATCGAAGTTCGTCCACTACCGGCCGCGTACCGCCATCCTGAACAATCTCGAGTTCGATCACGCCGACATCTTCGCTGATCTGGCCGCGATCGAGACCCAGTTCCACCACCTTGTGCGCACAATGCCTGCCAGCGCCCGCATCATTGCCAATGGCGCCGAAGAATCCTTGCACCGCGTGCTGGCGCGCGGCGTCTGGAGCGAAGTCGAGTGGTTCAATGCGCCGGCTGGCTGGCAGGTTACGGGGGCCGGACAGGCGCTGCACGTGCGCGGCCCGGCCGGTGAGGACGTTGCGGGTCGGCTTGAGATGCCCGGCAGGCACAACGCAAACAACGCGCTGGCGGCCATGCTCGCGGCGCGCCATGCCGGCGTGCGCCCGGAGCATGCACTCGAATCGCTGGCGACATTCCGGGGCGTCCGTCGGCGGCTGGAGCGGATTGGCGAAGTGGCCGGCGTGACCGTCTATGACGACTTTGCGCACCACCCTACCGCCATCGAGGAAACGATCCGCGCTCTGCGCACCGAGGTGGGTAAGGCGCGCATCCTTGCCGTCATCGAGCCGCGTTCGAACACGATGAAGCTCGGCGTGATGAAGGCACGCCTGCCCGCTGCACTCGAATCTGCCGACCTGACCTTCTGCCTCGGTGGCGATTCACTGGGCTGGGATGCTGCCACCGCACTGGCTCCGCTGGGGCAGCGGGCCCGTGTTGCGCCGTCGGTCGATACGCTGCTCGACCAGCTGTTGAGTGCGGTGCGTCCTGGCGACCATGTGCTTGTGATGAGCAATGGCGGCTTCGGCGGCGTCCACCGCAAGTTGCTGAATCGACTTGATCCGTCACGTTCGTGATGTCGGCACCTTGGGTTTTGCTCCGCTACGATATTGATAAGCGAGGGGGCGTGTGCTAGCTTATCGATTGCCAAGCGGCCCGCAGTGGTCGTATCAGGGGAGCTCCACTTCCGAGGCAGTCCACTTGTCTGCAGTACTCAGCCAATCCAGCGAGTTCAGCATTGAAGCCCGCCGTAATTGCTCGATGTCGCCGCGCGCCCTCCTGACTTTTTTTCTGGTCACCTGTGCGCTGTCGATGGCGATAGCGGCTGCATGGGCGGCCGTCGGTGTCTGGTGGGTGTTTCCATTTGCCGGGCTGGAGATCAGCGCGCTGGGACTTGCATTCATTGCGTATGGACGCAGGGTTGGTGACTTTGAACGCATTCATCTCGACGATGAGCGGTTGCTTGTCGAGGTCTGCGAAAAAACGCGTGTGATCCGATACGAGTTCGCACCGGCATGGGCAAAAGTTGAAACGCGGAAGGTCGGTTTCGGTTCGGAAGTCGTTGTACGGTGTCGCGACAGACAAGTGACGGTCGGTCGCTACCTCGATGAAAAGGGTCGCGCGAAGCTCGCACGAGATCTTGCGGGAAGATTGCGGGAGAAGCGTTTTTAGGTGCTTTTTTGCTGTTCGTTGTTTAGCCGTTGTCTGGATTCACCGTTTCACAGAACCAATCACAACATAAATCTGGGGTTGCATTATGGCGCTATCAAGAGGTGGCTTGCCCATTGCCCGTCGGGCTTGGGCGGCGATGGGTTTGTTTCTGCTTTCGGGTATTTCCCAGGCGGAAATGAAACTGAATCTGCAGGAGCCGATCACGGCGCTCGGTCGAGACGTCTACGACCTGCACCTGCTGATGACCATCGTCTGTGGCGTCATTTTCGTCGCCGTCTTCGGTGTGATGTTCTGGTCGGTGTTTGTGCACCGCAAGTCGGCGGGCTACAAGGCGGCAACCTTCCACGAAAGCACGACGGTTGAAATTCTCTGGACCATCGTTCCGGTTTTCATCCTGCTCGGCATGGCATGGCCCGCGACGAAAACCATTCTCGCGATGCGCGACACCACCAATGCGGACATCACGATCAAGGCAACGGGGTATCAGTGGAAATGGGGCTATGACTACCTGAAGGGCACGGGCGAAGGCATCAGCTTCGTCAGTACGTTGTCCACCCCGCAGCCGCAAGTACGCAACGAAGTCGCCAAGGGCGAGAACTACCTGCTCGAAGTCGATAACGAGCTTGTGGTTCCCGTCGGCAAGAAGATTCGCATCCTCACGACCGCGAATGACGTCATTCACGCCTGGTGGGTGCCTGCCCTTGCGGTCAAGCAGGACGCGGTGCCGGGCTTCATTCGCGATACGTGGTTCCGCGCCGAAAAGACGGGTACCTATCGCGGGCAATGTGCCGAGCTGTGCGGCAAGGAACATGGCTACATGCCCATCGTCGTCAAGATCGTGACCGAGGAGGAGTATGCGGCATGGGTCGATGGCAAGCTCAAGGCAATGGCTGCGGCCGCAGATGATCCGAACAAGATGTACCTCGTCGAAGAGCTGACCCCGCGCGGCGAGAAGGTGTTTGCCGCCAACTGCGCCGCCTGTCATCAGGCGAATGGTCAGGGCTTGCCGCCTGCCTTCCCGGCGCTTGTCGGGTCCAAGGTGGTGCTCGGCCCGCAGGACGGTCAGATCGACATCCTGTTGAACGGCAAGTCGGGTACGGCAATGGCGGCCTTCAAGCACCTGAGCGATACCGAACTGGCAGCCGTGATCACGTACACCCGGAACAGCTGGGGCAATGCCACCGGTGAAGTCGTTCAGCCGTCGGACATCAAGGTGGCGCGCGAGTAAGCGGCCGTCTCCGAACCTTCAGTCAACATTCTAGATTTTCAGGAGATCAACATGGCTGCGATTCCGGGCGGTGCCGACCACGCACACGATCACGACCACCATCAGCCCAGCGGCATCATGCGCTGGGTGACCACGACGAATCACAAGGACATCGGCTCGATGTACCTGTGGTTCAGTTTTGCGATGTTCCTTGTTGGCGGCGTCATGGCGCTCGTCATCCGCGCCGAGCTGTTCCAGCCCGGCCTGCAGGTGGTTGATCCCGACCGCTTCAACCAGATGACGACGCTGCACGGTCTCATCATGGTGTTCGGCGCGATCATGCCGGCCTTTGTCGGTTTCGCGAACTGGATGATTCCGCTGATGATTGGCGCATCCGACATGGCGTTCGCACGCATGAACAACTGGTCGTTCTGGCTGCTGCCGCCGGCTGCCATCCTGCTCACCTCGTCGCTGCTCGTGCCGGGCGGTGCCGCTGCTTCGGGCTGGACGCTCTACCCGCCGCTGACCGTGCAGATGGGCATCGGCATGGACATGGCGATCTTCGCGGTCCACATCCTCGGCATTTCGTCGATCATGGGTTCGATCAACATCGTGACGACGCTGCTGAACATGCGGGCGCCGGGCATGACGCTGATGAAGATGCCGCTGTTCTGCTGGACCTGGCTGATCACCGCCTATCTGGTCATCGCGGTGATGCCGGTTCTGGCCGGTGCGGTCACGATGATCCTGACCGACCGTCACTTCGGCACCAGCTTCTTCAATGCGGCCGGTGGTGGTGACCCGGTGCTGTACCAGCATATCTTCTGGTTCTTCGGCCATCCCGAGGTCTACATCATTGCGATTCCGGCCTTCGGTGTCGTGTCGCAGGTGATTCCCGCCTTCTCGCGCAAGCCGCTGTTCGGTTACGCCTCGATGGTCTATGCGACCTCGTCGATCGCCATCCTGTCCTTCATCGTGTGGGCGCACCACATGTACACGGTGGGCATGCCGGTTGCCGGTCAGCTGTACTTCATGTTCGCCACGATGCTGATCGCCATTCCGACCGGCGTGAAGGTGTTCAACTGGGTGGCCACCATGTGGCGCGGTTCGCTGAGCTTCGAAACCCCGATGCTGTTCTCGATCGGTTTCCTGTTCCTCTTCACGCTGGGCGGCTTCTCCGGACTGGTGCTGTCGATGACGGCGGTGGATATCCAGCTGCACGACAGCTACTACGTCGTGGCGCACTTCCACTACGTGATGGTCGCGGGCGCGCTGTTCTCCGCCTACGCCGGCGCCTACTATTGGCTGCCGAAGTGGACGGGTCACATGTACGACGAAAAGCTGGGCAAGCTGCACTTCTGGCTGTCCATCGTGTTCTTCAACATGACCTTCTTCGTTCAGCATTTCCTCGGCCTTGCAGGCATGCCGCGCCGCATCCCGGATTACTCGCTGCAGTTTGCCGAGTTCAACATGATCTCGTCGATCGGTGCCTTCGGCTTCGGTCTGTCGCAGCTGGTGTTCCTGGTTGTCGTGCTGAAGTGCATCAAGGGTGGAGAGAAGGCATCTGCCAAGCCTTGGGATGGTGCAGAAGGCCTTGAGTGGACCGTGCCGTCGCCGGCGCCGCATCACACCTTCGAAACGCCTCCGGTCTTCAAGTGAGCGCCGCTGTGACCTCAAGTGATGACGAGCTCCGCCGCCGCAACGTACGTACTGCGGTGTGGCTGGCGGGGACCGCGGTTGCCGTGTTCGTGGCGTTTGTGGTTCGTTACGGGTTGTCCGGCCAATGACAAATCCGGAACAGGGCGGAACGGTGTCCGAAAGACGCAACCGGTCGACGCTGGTGCGTTTGATCGTGTCTGCATTTCTGATGTTCGGCTTCGGCTACGCGCTGGTGCCGTTCTACGAAAAGCTCTGTCAGGTGCTGGACGTCAACAACCTGAACAAGCAGGACAACAGCCTGCCTCTGAACACCCAGGTCGACCGTTCTCGCAGCGTGACGGTCGAATTCGACGCCAACCTGCACAAGCTGCCGTGGAATTTCAAACCGGTGACGGGTTCAATGGTGGTGCACCCGGGTGAAGTCGTGACGATCGAGTACGAGGTGTCGAACACACGTCAGAACGCGGTGACCGGGCAGGCCATTCCGAGCTACACGCCGTCGGCTGCGATGCAGTACTTCCAGAAGATGGAGTGTTTCTGCTTCAAGCAGCAGACGCTTTCGGCCGGTGAGGTACGGCGGATGCCGGTGGCCTTCCTGGTGTCGCCGTCGCTGCCGAAGGACATCAACACCATCACCCTGTCGTACACCTTCTTCGAGGTTCCCGGTGCGACGGCTTCGGTGCCTGCACGCGACGCCAGTGCTGGCGCAGGAGGTTGATCATGGCCAGTGTGTTCCGCAATGTCGTGACCGTGTTGTCCGCATTCGCAGGTGTGCGGGGAAAGCGCAATCATGACGAAGCAGCGGCGTCTCTGACGCCGGTGCAAGTTATCATCACGGGCGTCGTGGCCGCCGCGTTGTTCGTGATCACGTTGCTGGTGGTTGTGAGAGTTCTGATCAGTATTGCTTGAAAGAATAACGGGAAGGAAAATTACAAAATGAGTTCGAATACGCCTCACCAAGCACCGTATTACTTCGTGCCGTCGCCATCGACCTATCCGATCACCGGTTCGGTCGCGCTGCTGTTGTTTGCACTGGGTTCAGTGCTGACGATGAACGCGATCCAGGGTGGTCCTTACGTTCTGGGTGCCGGCATCCTCACGCTGCTGTACATGATGTTCATCTGGTTCCGCAAGGTTGCCCACGAGTCGGAAGGCGGGCTGTACAACAAGCGCGTCGGCATGTCGTTCCGCTGGAGCATGGGCTGGTTCATCTTTTCGGAGGTGATGTTCTTTGCGGCCTTCTTTGGCGCGCTGTTCTACGCACGTGTGCTGTCCATCCCTGATCTCGCGTCGCTCGAACATCAGGCCTTGCTGTGGCCGGAGGCGACGAACGCCTGGCCGAACCCCGGCCCGGCCTACGACGGCGGCCCGTTCACCCCGATGGGTGCATGGGGCATACCGGCACTCAACACCTTCCTGCTGCTGACGTCCGGTGCCACGCTGACCTGGGCGCATCACGGCCTGCTGCACGACAACCGCGGACAATTGAAGCTCGGTCTGTTTCTGACCATCCTGCTCGGCGTCGTCTTCCTGGGTTTCCAGGTGTATGAATACATGCACGCTTACGGCGACCTGAACGTAAAGCTGACGACGGGGGTGTTCGGATCGCTGTTTTACCTGCTGACCGGGTTCCACGGCTTTCACGTCACCATTGGTGCAACGATGCTGATCGTGATACTGTGCCGCGTCTTTGCCGGACATTTCACGTCGCAAAACCATTTCGGCTTCGAAGCGGTTGCCTGGTACTGGCACTTTGTGGACGTCGTCTGGCTGCTGCTTTTCGTGGTGGTCTACTGGATCTGACGTAACGGAATTAGCGAGGAGGAGAGTGGGCCGGTATCAAACAAGAGCCCTTAAAAAATAAATACTCGGCGCCGCACATCGTGCGGCGCTTTTTTTCGTGGATCCGATCCGGTGCTGACGGGATGCACGGTCTGCTGCGGCGAAGCCCGCCCACGGCATGAAACCTCGGCTCAGAGTTTTCCTTCGATGAGCCCGAAGCGGTAACTCAGCGTCAGTGCGACGAACAGGGCGATCGACAGTCCAACGCGCAGCGCCAGCGCGCGCATCATCCGGCTCGAATTTCCTGAATCGCGGAACAGGAAGAAAAGTGCCGACCCCAGGCTGGCAATGATGAACAGCAACACGACGATAACGAGATAGCGCATCAAACGATTCCCTTTTCAAGATGTCCAGTGTATCCCGGACGTCTCACCGCAATGACCCATTTCACCTTCGCCCGCCGCACTTTCGTGATCCGTTTCTGGCCTGCGCTGATCTGCGCGCTGGTCATTGCTGTCACGCTCGGCGCCGCACAATGGCAGACCGCGCGCGCGCACTACAAGCAGGGTCTTCTCGCCGCGTATGAACGCGCCCAGGCGGCCCCCGCACTCGATGTCACGCGCTGGGGGCCGGTCGCGCCGCCCGAGTATTCGAGCGCCACGGTCGAGGGCGTGTGGAAGACCGATCAGCTCATTTACGCGGACAACCGGGTACGCAACGGCCAGGTCGGTTATGGGGTGTTCATGCCGCTGTGCCAGACGCCGGTGCGGTGTGTCCTGGTCGATCGTGGCTGGGTGCGCAGTGGCCGCTTGCGGGAAGACCTGCCGGCCGTCCCGACCGGATCCGGCGTGCAGCGTATCGAAGGTGTCATCCTGCGCGCCGACTCCAGATTCGTCGAATTGTCGGCTGATTCGGTCGATGGCAAGGTGTGGCAGAACGTGACGGTCGATCGCGTCGCGCGCGCCAGTTCGCTGGAACTGGCACCGTTCATCCTCGCGCAGCACGCCGGTCCGGATGACGGTCTGGCACGCGACCCGTTCAAGCCGGAATTCGGCATCGACAAGCACATCGCCTACGCCGGTCAGTGGTACGCATTCGCGCTCGTCACTGCGTTGTCCGGACTGTTCGCAGCCATGAAGAAAACAGGAGAGAAGTCTTGAACGGCAAGAAGACGCTGGTTGTCATCGGTCTGGTGTGCACGCTGCCCCTGCTCGCCTCGTACGCACTTTATTATCTGTGGCGACCCGACAGCACCGTGAACTACGGGCAGCTGTTGTCACCACAGCCCTTGCCGAAAGAGGCGCTGACGTCGATCGCCGGCAAGCCGTTCGATTTTTCCAGTCTCAAGGGCCGCTGGACGCTGGTGCTCGCTGACAGCGGCGCATGCGATGCGCGCTGCGAGCAATCGCTGTATTTCATCCGGCAGGTACGCAAGGCGCAGGGCGAGCATCAGGACCGCATCGAACGCGTGTGGCTGCTCAATGACGCCACAGCACCGCAGCCCAGACTGGTCGAGGCGATCGACGGCATGCACATCGTGCGTGCGGAAGGCTCGGCGACGCTTGCCGCGTTGACCCGGGAGCCTGCGCATGCGAGAGCCATCTATCTCGTCGATCCGCTCGGGCAATTGATGATGCGCTACCCGGACGAGCCGGACCCGAAGAAGATGATCAAGGATTTCCAACGACTGATGAAGTACTCGAGGCTCGGCTGATGAATACCTACCGCAAACTGCTGCTCGCCACCCTGGCGATGACTTTCGCACTGATCGTGCTTGGCGCATACGTGCGACTGTCCGACGCCGGACTGGGTTGTCCGGACTGGCCGGGCTGTTACGGCCATGCCACCGTGACCCAGGCGTCCGACCACATCACCGCAGCGCAGGAGGCCGACCCGCATGGTCCGGTGACTTTTGCCAAGGCATGGAAGGAAATGATCCACCGCTACTTTGCAGGCATCGTTGGCTTGTGCATCGTCGGCATCGCCGCGCTGGCCTGGCGCAACCGGCGCGAGCCTGCGGCGTCGCCTTGGTTGGCGACAGCCCTGATAGGGGTTGTCGGCCTGCAGGCGATGTTCGGCAAGTGGACGGTCACCATGCTGCTCAAGCCGGCGATCGTCACCGGCCATCTGATCGGCGGCCTGACGGTGCTCGCGCTGCTGGTCTGTCTTTACGCGCGCACGCTCGCGCCCTCCCGCATCACCGTCAGCCCGGCGCTGCGCCTGTTCGCCATGCTGGCCTTCGTGGTGCTCGCTGCGCAGATCACCCTGGGAGGCTGGGTCAGCACGAATTATGCTGCGCTCGCCTGTTCCGATTTGCCGACCTGCCGTGGCGCCTGGGTGCCGGAGATGGATGTCGCCAACGGCTTCCACGTCATTCGTGAGCTGGGCGTCGGTGCCGATGGCGAGACGCTGACCATCGAAGCCTTGACGGCAATTCACTGGATGCACCGGGTCGGTGCCGTCATCGCGACGCTCGTTCTGGTGTCCCTGGCGTTTGGTTTGCGCAGAGCTGGCCATGCAGCGCTTTCGACAGCACTGCTCGTGATTCTGGTGTTGCAGGTGTTGCTCGGCCTGGCAAATGTCTGGTTCAGTCTGCCTCTGCCGTTGGCTGCGGCACACAACGGCGGCGCTGCGGCGCTGGTGATCGTGATGGTACTGATAAACTACCGCCTTCGCGCGACTGCGCAGCAACGCTATCCCGGAGTCTTCCATGAAAGCCATGCGGCTTGATCTACCGCCCCTGTCGCTGAGGCTGGCCAATTACCTGCAGCTGACCAAGCCGCGCGTCGTTCAGCTGATCGTTTTCTGCGCGGTGATCGGCATGTTCCTCGCGGTGCCGCAGGGCCTGCCGCCGATGGGGGTCGTGCTGGCTGCCACCGTGGGGATCGGGCTGGTGGCGGGTGCCGCAGCCGCGATCAACTGTCTTGTGGAACAGAAGATCGACGCCGTGATGGCGCGCACGCGGGCCCGTCCGTTGCCGCGCGGCGAGGTCAATTCGCTTGAAACGCTGGTGTTCTCGGGGGTGGTCGGTGGCGTCGGCCTGACCATGCTCTACCACTGGGTCAATCCGCTGACCATGTGGCTCACGCTGGCGACCTTCATCGGCTACGCCATCATCTACACAGTCGTGCTCAAGCCGGCGACGCCGCAGAACATCGTGATTGGCGGCGCCTCGGGCGCAATGCCGCCGGTGCTGGGCTGGACGGCGGTGACCGGTGAAGTGTCGTCCGACGCACTGCTGCTGTTCCTGATCATCTTCGCATGGACGCCGCCCCACTTCTGGGCGCTGGCGCTCTACCGCACGCAGGAGTACGCCAAGGCCGGCCTGCCGATGCTGCCGGTGACCCATGGTGCCGAATACACCCGGCTGCAGGTATTTCTGTACACCCTGATCCTGTTCGCGGTCACGTTGCTGCCATTTGCCTCGCGCATGAGCGGCTGGATCTATCTCGCGGCGGCGGTCGTGCTGGGTGGCATCTTCATTGCTTATGCCTGGCGCCTGATGCGCGATTACTCCGACGATCTTGCCAAGCGCACCTTCCGCTTTTCACTCTGGCATCTGTCCCTGCTGTTTGCTGCACTGCTGGTCGACCACTACATCCCGCTATGAATCGCCGCCTCTTCGCGACCGCGCTGATTGCCGTCGCGCTGTCGGGCTGCGGACCGTCCGGCCCGAGCTATCGCAGCATCGATGTGACCGGCGCCGAATACGGCCGGGGCTTCACGCTGACCGACCACACCGGTCAGTCGCGTACCTTGGCCGATTACAAGGGCAAGCTGGTCACGCTGTTCTTCGGCTTCACGCATTGCCCTGATGTCTGCCCGACCAGCCTGACGACGATGAAGCAGGCGCTTGATCTGCTCGGACCGGACGCCGCCAAGGTCCAGGTGCTGTTCATCACGGTCGATCCGGAGCGCGATACGGCAGAGCTCCTGGCCGGTTATGTGCCCAAGTTCGACCCGTCCTTCGTCGGCCTGCGCGGCGACGCCGCGGCGACTGCCGCCACAGCCAAGGAATACAAGATCTTCTACCAGAAGGTCGCCGGCAACACGGAAGGCCAGTACACCATGGATCATTCCGCCGGAACCTATGTCCATGATGCGCAGGGCCGGCTGCGTCTGTTCATCCGTCACGGCGAGACGGCAGCCAATATCGCGCAGGATCTGAGAACCCTGCTTGCTGCAGGCTGACAACAAAAAAGCGACCCGGAGGTCGCTTTTTTGTTGTCCGGCCGATGTGTCGAAGCCGTCCTTCAGGTCAGGCGGCAACACCCAGCGCACGATGCATCGAGGCCTTCATCTTCTGCATGGCCTTCACTTCGATCTGGCGGATGCGTTCGGCAGACACGCCGTATTCGTCGGCCAGTTCATGCAGCGTGGCGGATTCGCCTTCCTGTGCCAGCCAGCGGCGCTGCACGATCGTACGGCTGCGGTCGTCGAGTGCAGCCAGCGCCGAATGCAGGCCTTCTTCGCGCAGGCGTACGTCCTGCGCCGCTTCCATCACTTCGAGCGGTGCGGCGGCGCTGTCGGTCAACCAGCTGATCGGTGCCATGCGTGCGCCGTCACGGTCGTCGTCGTCGGTATTGCCTTCGAGCGCGATGTCCTGCCCGGTCAGGCGGGTTTCCATCTCGACGACTTCTTCCGGCTTGACGCCGAGCGTTTTCGCCACCTCGCGGACTTCGGCCGGATTCAGCGTGTTGCTGCTGTGCTTCAGGCTGCGCAGGTTGAAGAACAGCTTGCGTTGTGCCTTGGTCGTCGCCACTTTCACGAGGCGCCAGTTGCGCAGGATGTACTCGTGGATCTCCGCCTTGATCCAGTGGATCGCGAACGAAACCAAGCGTACGCCGCGATCCGGATCGAAGCGCTTCACGGCCTTCATCAGGCCGATATTGCCTTCCTGGATCAGGTCGGCGTGCGGCAGGCCGTAGCCCAGGTAGCCGCGCGCGATGGCGACCACCAGACGCAGGTGCGACATCACGAGCGCGCGCGCAGATTCGAGGTCTTCCTCGTCGCGGAAACGCCGCGCCAGCGCCTGCTCCTGCTCTTCGGTGAGCAGCGGTACGCGATTCGCAGCCTGGATGTAGCTGTCGATGTTGCCGAGGGCGCCCGCCACCGGCAGATTCGGAACAATCAAAGCATGGGTCATGGTGCATTCCTCCCTTGTGCGCAAGATTAGCACTCCTCGCCATTGAGTGCTGATCGTCGAAAGGGTTCATTGCGTCGCAATATGTAACGGGTCACTTTTGCGCTGACTGCGACGGCTCGCTTTGGGGTTGCACGGGGGCGCAAGCTACAATCCGGTCATCAGTCACCGTCCTGTCAAGCCGCCGATGCGCATTTCGACTGCCCTGTTCCTGCTGATGTGCTGTCCGGCCATTGCATGGGCCCAGTTGCGGGCGATTCCGCCGGATGCGATCAAGGCGAAGATGCAGCCGCCGCGGGACGGTCTGGTCGAAATGGGCAAGCATGTTTTCCGGCTGGCGCCCGGTGCGCACATCCGTTCGACCGACAACAGGATCATGCTGCCGGTCATGATCACATCCGAACAGGTCGTGCGTTATCGGCTCGACGCCAATGGCGACCTGTACCGCGTGTGGATCCTGTCGCCGGACGAGATCGACCTGCCGGCCCCCAAACAGTAAGCAAGCATGATGATCCGGATGAATTCGCCCCGATGAGCCGCAAGATTTATATCAAGACCTTTGGTTGCCAGATGAACGAGTACGACTCGGACAAGATGGCCGACGTGCTCGGCGAGTCCGAAGGCCTGACGCCGACCGATCGACCGGAAGAGGCCGACGTGATCCTGTTCAACACCTGCTCGGTGCGCGAGAAGGCGCAGGAAAAGGTGTTTCATGACCTGGGCCGGGTCAAGCACCTGAAGAAGGACAACCCGCGCCTGCTGATCGGCGTCGGCGGTTGCGTCGCCAGTCAGGAAGGTGCGGCCATCGTCGAACGCGCGCCCTATGTCGACTTCGTGTTCGGCCCGCAGACCCTGCACCGACTGCCCGCCCTGATCGCGAAACGCCGCGAAAGCGGCCGGCCGCAGGTGGATATCAGTTTTCCCGAGATCGAGAAGTTCGACCACATGCCGCCGGCGCGCGTCGAAGGCGCCACCGCCTTCGTATCCATCATGGAAGGCTGCTCGAAGTACTGCACCTTCTGCGTCGTGCCCTATACGCGCGGCGAGGAAGTGTCTCGTCCGCTCGACGACATCCTGACCGAGGTGGCGACCCTGGTCGGCCAGGGCGTGAAGGAAGTGACCTTGCTCGGCCAGAACGTCAATGCCTGGCGTGCGCCGATCAGTCGCGACTCGGACGATATCGGTGACTTCGCCTTCCTGCTCGAATGCGTGCATGACCTGCCCGGCATCGAACGCATCCGCTACACGACCTCGCACCCGCGCGAAATGACGCAGCGGGTGATCGACGCCTACGCGCGCCTTCCCAAGCTGGTGTCGCAGCTGCACCTTCCGGTGCAGAGCGGCTCCGACCGCATCCTCGCGGCGATGAAGCGTGGCTACACGGCGCTCGAATACAAGGCGGTGGTCCGCAGGCTGCGCGCAGCGCGTCCCGACCTGTCGCTCAGTTCCGACTTCATCATCGGCTTCCCGGGCGAAACCGACGACGACTTCGAAAAGACGATGAAGCTGATCGACGACGTCGGTTTCGACAACAGCTTCAGCTTCGTCTATAGCGCACGGCCCGGCACACCGGCCGCCGACATGGCGGACGACACACCGACCGAGGTGAAGCAGGCGCGACTGGCGCGACTGCAGAAGCGCATCGAGGAACACACACAGGCGATCAGCCAGGCCATGGTGGGTACGGTGCAGCGCATCCTGGTCGAGGGGGCGTCGCGCAAGGACGCCCGCGAACTGGCTGGCCGAACCGACAACAACCGCGTCGTGAATTTCAGCGGCCCGGCCCGGCTCGTCGGACACTTCATCGACGTACGCATCGAGTCGGCGCTGCCGCACAGCCTGCGTGGCGCGGTGTTGACGCGAGAGGCGGTCGACGCTTGAAAACCAAACCGCTCGAGTTGCTGCTCGAACCGCTGGACAACACGCGGCTGGCCAATCTGTGCGGCGTGCTGGACGAAAACCTGCGTCAACTGGAAACCGCCTACGACGTCGAGATCGCCCGCCGCGGCGAAAATTTCCGCGTCAGCGGCGATCCGGTGCAGTCGCAGCGGGCCGTCGTTGCGCTGCGCCACTTCTACAGCGTCGCCAAGGATCACCTGAGCGTGGATGCCATCCAGCTCGGGCTGATCGAACTGTCGAATCGCGGGCTGCCGGAACCCGGTGCGCCCACGCTGCTGACGCGCAAGAGCAACCTGCACAGCCGCACACCGCGTCAGGCGCAGTACCTGAAGCAGATCCAGGAACACGACATCACGTTCGGCATCGGTCCGGCCGGCACCGGCAAGACCTATCTGGCGGTGGCCAGCGCGGTCGATGCGCTGGAACGCGAAACCGTCGCGCGCATCGTGCTGACCCGCCCTGCGGTCGAGGCCGGTGAGCGGCTCGGTTTCCTGCCCGGCGATCTGGCGCAGAAGGTCGATCCGTATCTGCGGCCGCTGTACGACGCGCTGTACGAACTGATGGGTTTCGAGCGGGTGGCACGCGCGTTCGAGCGGCAGGTGATCGAGATCGCGCCGCTGGCCTACATGCGCGGCCGCACGCTGAACAACGCCTTCATCATTCTCGACGAGGCGCAGAACACCACGCCGGAACAGATGAAGATGTTCCTGACCCGCATGGGCATCGGCTCCAAGGCGGTCATCACCGGCGACCTGACGCAGGTCGATTTGCCGCGCGGCCACAAGAGCGGGCTGGGCGAAGCGCGCAAGGTGCTGCACGACGTGCGCGGCATCGCGACGACCGAATTCCTCGCCGAGGATGTCGTGCGCCATCCGCTGGTGGCGCGCATCGTGTCCGCCTACGAGCGGTTCGACGCGCAGCGCGAGGCCGAAGAAGCCATGCGCAGGGGACCGCGCGGCTGATGCGGCTGAATCTGTCGGTGCAGTACGCCTGTGCGCGGGAAGGCTGCCCGCTGCGCGCCGATGTCCTGCGCTGGGTGCGTGCCGCAATCGACCCGGAGGTCGTGGTGCGTGCCGACATCACGGTGCGCTTCGTCGACGCCGATGAAGGCCGTGCGCTCAATGTCGACTATCGCGGCCGTGACTACGCGACCAATGTGCTGTCGTTCCCGTACGAGCAGGGCGCGCATTTGGCGGGCGATCTCGTCGTCTGCCAGCCGGTTCTTGCGACTGAGGCGACCGCACAGCGCAAGCCGTTCGCGCAGCATGCGGCCCACCTGATCGTGCATGGCACGCTGCATCTGCAGGGCCGGGACCACGAAACGTCGGACGCCGACGCCGAGGCGATGGAGGCGGAAGAGCGGCGCATCCTGGCCGGGCTGGGTCTGCCCGATCCGTACGCCGACGACCGTTGAAACCCGGCCTGCGCCGGTGCGCTCGCGCCCTGCGACGCACGCCTGACTCGAAACCTGCACGCGGCTCGGGTTACACTTGGGCTGTGTTCGTTCTCCTCTCCCCGCATGGACAGTAGTCCTTCTGCCCCACATCGCCCGGGTTTCCTCGAACGGCTGAGCCATCTTCTGATGCGCGAACCGGAAGACCGGGACCAGTTGCTGGCGCTGCTGCACTCCGCCTTCGAACGCAATCTGCTTGACGCGGATGCCCTGTCCATCATCGAAGGCGCGCTCCAGGTGTCCGACATGCCGGTGCGCGACGTGATGATCCCGCGCGCCCAGATGGATTGCGTCGACATCGAAGACCCGCTGGAAAAGATCGTCGACACCGCGCTGCGCACCGCGCACTCGCGTTTCCCGGTCATCGGCGACAACCGCGATGACGTCATCGGCATCCTGCTTGCCAAGGATCTGCTGCGCCTGGTGGCCGGCCACGACGACAGCCTGCGCGACATGCTGCGCCCGGCCGTGTTCATCCCGGAATCGAAGCGGCTCAACGTGCTGCTGCGCGAGTTCCGCGCCAGCCGCAACCACATGGCCATCGTGGTCGACGAATACGGCGGTGTCGCGGGTCTGGTGACGATCGAGGACGTGCTGGAACAGATCGTCGGCGACATCGAGGACGAATACGACTTCGACGAGTCGGCCGACAACATCCGGATCGACCAGGCCGGGCGCTATCGCGTCAAGGCGGCGACCGAGATCGAGGATTTCAACGAGGTTTTCTCAACCGAGTTCGAAGACGATGCCTTCGATACGGTCGGCGGTCTGGTCATCCACCAGCTCGGCCGCCTGCCCAAACGTGGCGAAGTCATCCAGCTGAAGGATCTGCGCTTCACCGTGCTGCGCGCCGACAGTCGTCGCGTGCATACGCTGATGGTGGATCGCATCAAGCCGGCCACGCCGATCGACGCAGCGCTGGTCGAATGAAGCCGGCGGTCAGGCTGGCCGCAGCCGGTGCGGCCGGTCTGCTGGCGGTTGCCGGATTCGCGCCGCTCGGCCTTTTCCCGATCCCGCTGCTGTCGCTGGCCACGCTGCTTTGGCTGATCGCCCTCTGCAATCCGCGTGCCGCGGCGCTGACCGGTTTCGTGTTCGGCCTGGGCTGGTTCCTCGGCGGCGTGTCATGGGTGCATGTGAGCCTGCACGACTTCGGCGGCATGCCGATGGCCATTTCACTGCTCGCGACCTTCCTGTTCTGCGTTTACCTGTCCTTCTTCCCTGCGGCGGCCTGCGCAGCACAGTGTTGGCTGCGCCCCGGGCGCGTGCTGTACGCGCCGCTGTTTGCCGGTCTGTGGGCGCTGACCGAATGGCTGCGCGGCACGCTGCTGACCGGATTTCCGTGGCTGGCCAGCGGCTATGCGCACGCACCGCCCAGCCCGCTGGCCGGGTACGTGCCCGTATTCGGCGTGCACGGCGCAGGCTGGGTCGCCGCATTGATTGGCGCCCTGCTTGCCGCGGCGGCGCTGCAGCGGATGACCTTGCGGCCGGCCATCGTGTCGCTGGTCGCACTGCTGGCCGGCGGCGCGCTGCTCGGTGCCGTTCGCTGGACCGAGCCCACGGGCCGTACGCTGACCGTGAGCCTGCTGCAGGGCAATGTGCCGCAAAGCCTGAAGTGGGTGCCGGAACGTCTGCCCGATTCGATGCAGACCTATCTCGACCTCGCGCGCACCTGGCCCGCCGATCTGGTCGTGCTGCCGGAAACCGCGATACCGGTGCCGTACGACGAGATCGATCCGGCCTGGCTGGCGGAAGTGCGGCGCACCGGCGCCGATGTGCTGATGGGCGCCATCACCATCGGTCGCGATGGCGAGGGAACCACCCGTTACTTCAACAGTGCGGTCGCACTGGGTCGTGAGGATGCGCGCTACAGCAAGTCGCATCTGGTGGCGTTCGGCGAATTCACGCCGCCGCTGTTCGCATGGACGCTGTCGCTGCTGTCCATCCCGATGTCCGACTTCGGCCGCGGTGCGGCGGTGCAGCCACCGCTCGATCTGGCCGGCGAGAAGGTCGCGGTGAACATCTGCTACGAGGACGTGTTCGGCGAGGAACTGATCGCCGCTGCGCGCGATGCGACGCTGCTGGTCAATGTGTCCAATACGGCCTGGTTCGGCGATTCGCTGGCGCAGCCACAGCATCTGCAGATCGCGCAGCTGCGTGCGCTGGAAATGGGCCGGCCGATGCTGCGCGCCACCAATACCGGCATGACGGCAGCGATCGGCGCCGACGGTCGCGTCATCGCCGCGCTGCCGCCATTCGAGCGTGCCGGACTGCGTGTCGAACTGTCCGGCCAGCAGGGCCTGACGCCCTTCATGCGCTGGGGCAATGCGCCGGTGGTCATCGGCGCGCTGTTGCTGATCGGGGCGGCGATGGTGCGGCGCAAGGCGAGCCGGTAGAATCCGCGCTTTCCGATTCGTCCAGTGCCCATGTCCGCCGCACCCACCTTCCAGGAAGTCCTGCTGCGTCTGTCCCGCTTCTGGGGCGACCAGAACTGCGCCCTGCTGCAGCCCTATGACATCGAGGTCGGTGCCGGCACCTTCCACACCGCCACCTTCCTGCGCGCCATCGGCCCCGAGCCCTGGCGCGCCGCCTACGTGCAGCCATCGCGCCGCCCGAAGGACGGGCGCTATGGCGAGAACCCGAACCGGTTGCAGCACTATTACCAGTTCCAGGTCGCGCTGAAGCCGTCGCCACCGAACATTCAGGAGCTGTACATCGACAGCCTGCGTGCGCTTGGACTGGACCCGTCGCAGCACGACATCCGCTTCGTCGAGGACGACTGGGAATCGCCGACGCTGGGCGCCTGGGGGCTGGGCTGGGAAGTGTGGCTGGACGGCATGGAAGTCACGCAGTTCACCTATTTCCAGGAAGTGGGGTCGATTGCCTGTAAGCCGGTGCTCGGTGAAATCACCTACGGCGCCGAGCGCCTGGCGATGTATCTGCAGGGCGTCGAGAACGTGTATGACCTGGTGTGGGCGCCCGGTATCCGCTACGGCGACGTCTATCACCAGAACGAGGTCGAACAGTCGACCTACAACTTCGAACACTCGAATGTCGAGTGGCTGTTCAGGCAATTCGGTGACTACGAGTCGGAAGCGAAGCGCCTGATCGAGATCGGCCTGCCGCTGCCCGGTTACGAAATGGTCATGAAGGCCTCGCACAGCTTCAACCTGCTCGATGCGCGCGGCGCGATTTCGGTCACCGAGCGTGCCGCCTACATCGGTCGTGTGCGCGCACTGGCGCGACTGGTGGCGCAGGCCTACTACGCGTCGCGCGAGCAGCGCGGCTTTCCGATGGCCGACCTGACGAGCCCGCGCCTGCGCGCGCTGCTGGGCGAAGAAGAGTGCAGCCGCATCGAAGCGCTGCGCGCCGCCTGATCACCGATTGCTTCGACGCCGCCGATCATGGCGGCTGATTCTGGACTGATTATGCACGCCACATTACTGGTCGAACTGCTGACCGAAGAGTTGCCGCCGAAAGCGCTGTCGCGACTGGGCGAAGTGTTCGCCGACGGCGTGTTCAAGGCGCTGGTCGAGCGCAAGCTGGTCGCCGCCGATGCGCGCATGGACCGCTACGCGAGTCCGCGCAGGCTGGCACTCACACTGCAGAACGTGACCGACCGTGCGCCCGATGCCGTGGTCGACGAAAAGCTGATGCCGGTCGCCGTCGCGCTCGACGCCGAGGGCCGGCCGACACCGGCATTGCTGAAGAAGCTGCTGGCGAAGAACATCCCGGCCGAGGCGCTGCCGCAATTCACGCGTCGGATGGACGGCAAGAGCGAAACCCTGTTTTACGCGATGACAGTGCCCGGCGCTGCGCTCGACGACGTACTGGCCGGCATCGTGCTCGAAGCCTTGAAGAAGCTGCCGATTCCGAAGCTGATGCGCTGGTCCGACTGCGACTTCCAGTTCGTCCGACCGGTGCATGGACTCGTCATGCTGCATGGCGACCGCATCGTGCCAGGCCAGGCCTTCGGTCACGCGTCCGGCCGCAGCACGCGCGGCCACCGCTTCATGGGCGAGGGCGAGGTGACGCTGGCGGGCGCCGACGAGTATGCCCGCACGCTGTATGAGCGCGGTTCGGTCATGGCCTCATTCGAGGCGCGCCGCGCGCTCATCACGCAGAAGCTGGCCCAGGCCTGCGCTGCGCTGGGTGAGGGCGTGCATCACGTCGATGACGCAGCGCTGATCGACGAAGTGACGGCGCTGGTCGAGTATCCGGTCGTCTACGTCGCCCAGTTCGAACCGGAATTCCTGGCGGTGCCGCAGGAATGCCTCATCCTGACGATGAAAGCGAACCAGAAGTACTTCCCGCTGCTCGACGCCTCGGGAAAGCTGCTCAACCGCTTTCTTGTCGTGTCCAACATGCAGGTGGCCGATGCGCACAACATCGTATCCGGCAACGAGCGCGTGGTGCGCGCCCGCCTGTCCGATGCGCGCTTCTTCTTCGAGCAGGACAAGAAGACGCCGCTGGCCGGACGCATCACGAAGATGGAGTCGGTGGTCTATCACAACCGCCTCGGCAGCCAGTTCGACCGCGTCATGCGCATCCAGCGGCTGGCGACGGAAATCGCGCATCGGCTCGATGCGGACGTGATGGCAACGGCGCGCGCCGCACTGCTGGCCAAGGCCGACCTGATGACCGACATGGTGGGCGAGTTTCCCGAACTGCAGGGGGTCATGGGACGCTACTACGCGCAGCATGACGGCGAGACCGACACGGTGTCGGCGGCGGTCGAACAGCACTATCGCCCGCGGTTTGCCGGCGATGCGCTGCCGCAGGGCGATGTCGCCTGCGCGGTATCGCTGGCCGACAAGATCGATGCGCTGGTCGGCTTCTTCGGCATCGGCCAGATTCCGACCGGCGACAAGGATCCGTTCGCGCTGCGTCGCGCCGCACTGGGCGTGCTGCGCATCCTGATGGACGCGTCGCTGCCGCTCGATCTCGGTCAGCTGGTGCAGATCGCTGCCGGCGGTTTCCGTGCCGGCCAGATCGGCGCCGGCGAAACCGCCGGGTTCGCCGCGCAGCTGCTCGATTTCATGCAGGAGCGACTGCGCAACCTGCTCAAGGATGGCGGCCACGACGCGCGCGCAATCGATGCCGTACTGGCGCTCAAGCCCACGCGCATCGATCTGGTGCCAGCCAAGCTTGCCGCCGTGGTTGCGTTCTCCGAACTGGCCGAGGCGCAGTCGCTCGCAGCGGCCAACAAGCGCATCGTGAACATCCTGAAGAAGGCGGGCGAGGTCGGTGACGTCATCGATCCGGCGCTGTTCGCGGTAGATGCCGAGGTCGAGCTGAACCATGCGCTGAGCACGGCAAACATGATGGCGCATCAGCATGTCGAACATGGCAACTACGCCGGCGCACTGAGCGCGCTGGCGATGCTGCGTGCGCCGGTCGATCGTTTTTTCGACGACGTCATGGTGAACGATGACGATGCGGCCGTGCGTGCCAACCGGCTTGCGCTGCTCGGTCAGCTGGCCACGGCGATGAATGCCGTGGCGGACATTTCGCGGCTCGAACTGAAAGACTGACGGATGAAGCTGATCATCCTCGACCGCGACGGCGTCATCAACTACGACTCCGACCAGTTCATCAAGTCGCCGCAGGAGTGGCGACCCATAGAAGGTTCGCTCGAAGCGATCGCGCTGCTGAACCAGTTCGGCTGGCGCGTCGTGGTGGCGACCAACCAGTCTGGCGTCGGTCGCGGGCTCTTCGACATGGACACCCTGGCTGCGATCCACGACAAGATGCACCGCTCGCTTGCCCAGACCGGCGGGCGCATCGACGCCATCTTCTTCTGTCCGCACGCGGCCGATTCGAAGTGCGCGTGCCGCAAGCCCAAGCCGGGCATGCTGCTGGAGATCGCCAGTCGCTTCAACGTTGATCTGGCTGATGTGCCGGTGGTCGGTGACAGCCTACGCGACCTGCAGGCGGCCGATGCGGCCGGCGCGCAACCGGTGCTGGTGCGTACCGGCAAGGGCACCAAGACCGAAGCCGATCCGGCGCTGCCGCGCGGTGCCCGGATCTATGACAATCTGGCCGCCATGGTGCGCGCGCTCACGGTGACTGCCGACTGATGACCTTCGTTCGCTCCGTCCTGTTCTTCCTGTTCCTCGTCGTCATCACGCCGCCGTTCTCGCTGATCGCCATCCTGGTGCGGCCGCTGCCGCCGCGTGTTCGCTACCGCATCATCGGCGCCTGGACGCGCCTCACGATGTTCGCGCTGCGTTTCATCGTGGGCCTGCACTACCGCGTCATCGGCCGCGAGAACCTGCCCTCCCACAGTGCGGTCGTGCTGTGCAAGCACCAGTCGGCGTGGGAGACGTTGAGCCTGCAGGTGATCCTGCCGCGCGTCGCCTTCGTGTTCAAGAAGGAGCTGCTGCGCATTCCGTTCTTCGGCTGGGGGCTGGGCTGCATGCCGATGATCGCGATCGACCGCTCGGCCGGCAAGGACGCGCTGGTGCAGGTCGAGGAGCAGGGCCGCACACTGCTCGAACAGGGATTCTGGGTGACCGTTTTTCCGGAGGGCACACGCATGCCACCCGGGCAGACGCGGCGCTACAAGGTCGGCGGCGCGCGGCTTGCGCAGGTGACCGGTGCGCCCGTGGTGCCGATCGCGCACAATGCGGGTGACTACTGGAAGCGCAACGCCTTCTTGAAGTATCCGGGCGAAATCGTCGTGAGCATCGGCCCCCCGATCGCGACACAGGGCTTGACGACCGAACAGATCAACGGGCACGCTCAGGTCTGGATCGAAAGTGAAATGCGTCGACTTTTTCCGCATCACTATGAAGCCGAACACCTGTCCGCAGCAGCTTGAGTTGGCCCTCGATACGCCGGAACACGCCGCGCCGCCGCCGCTGCGCGGGCGTCATATCGTGCTTGGGCAGCAGATCGTCGAGTACGCGCTGCGTCGTTCGCGTCGCCGTTCGATCGGTTTTTCGATCGGCGAATCCGGGCTGCGCGTGACCGCGCCGCACTGGGTGACGCTGCCGCAGATCGAGGAGGCGCTGCGCGAGAAGCAACGCTGGATATTCACCAAACTGGGCGAAGTGCGCGCGCGCCGTGCGCCCGTGCGCACCGACTGGCGCGATGGTGCACGACTGCCCTGGCTGGGCGGTCATGTGACGTTGCGGCTCGGCGACACCTGCGCCCGGCCGATGATCGACGACGACATGCTGCGCCTGCCTCTGCCGGCCGATGCCGACCACGACCGCGTGCGCGATGCGGTGTGTGCCTTCCTGCAGCGCGAAGCGCTCACGCGCTTCACGCAACGTGCGACCGAACTGGGCGCACGCATCGGCGTGTCGCCTTCCCGCGTCATGCTCAGTTCGGCCAACACGCTGTGGGGCACCTGTACTGCGCAGGGCGTGATCCGGCTGAACTGGCGCCTTATCCACTTCTCGCCGGCGATGATCGACTACGTGATCGCACACGAGCTGGCGCACCTGAAGGAACTGAATCACTCGCGCGCCTTCTGGGATACCGTGGCGCTGATCCTGCCCGGCTTCGAAGCCGCGCGACGCGAACTGCGTACCCAGCATCCGGGCCGCATCGTCGCCCACTGAACCGTCCAACCTGCGAGGTCACCTCATGAGAATCCTGCACACCATGTTGCGCGTCGGCCAGCTCGACCGCTCGATCGAGTTCTACACCAAGGTGCTCGGCATGCGCCTGCTGCGCCGGCAGGACTATCCGGACGGAAAGTTCACCCTCGCTTTCATCGGGTACCAGGACGAATCCGAAGGCGCCGTGCTCGAACTGACCCATAACTGGGACACTGACGCCTACGAGATGGGCAACGCGTACGGCCACATCGCGCTGGAGGTCGACGACGCCCATGCGACCTGTGACCAGGTCCGGGCGCTGGGGGGGCGTGTGGTGCGCGAGGCCGGTCCGATGAAGCACGGCACGACCGTGATCGCCTTCGTCGAGGACCCGGACGGCTACAAGATCGAATTCATCCAGCGCGGCACGTCGGGCGCCTGCTGAACGCAGGCTTCGCTCACGCGACCTTGCGCGCCGCCTGCTGTGCGGCGCGCAGTTCGGTCGCCAGTGCTTCGGTCTCGTCGACCAGCTGTTCCACCCACGCCGCACACTGTGGGTCTTCCACCGGCGTGCCGCTGCCCCCGCGTTCCAGTTGAGCGGCAATGCCGCTCGCCCGGGTGGCGCCGAAGTTGCGCACGATTCCCTTCACCGTATGCGCATGCATGGCCAGTTCTTCACGCGTGCCGCCGGCAAATGCCTGCACCAGCGCGTCCAGTGTGTTGCGGTAGTCGCGCAGGAACAGCGCGATGATGTCGTGCATCAGGCCCTCGTCGCCACCGAGGTTGCCGAGCATGAACAGGCGGTCGAATCGTGATTCGGCCGCTGGCGCATCGGGCTGGCGGCTGACCGGCGGTGCTGCCGACGGACCGAGTGCTTCGTCCAGCGCGCGCAGCAGGGCCGGTACCTGTACCGGCTTCGATACATAGCCGTCCATGCCGGCTTCGATGCATTTTTCGCGATCGCCGGCCATTGCGTGAGCGGTCATTGCGACGATGGGTGTGTGCCGCTGGCCGTCCTGGGCGCGGATGTGCCGCGTGGCTTCGAAGCCGCCCATCTGCGGCATCTGCACATCCATCAGGATCACATCGAAGCGTCGCTGCGCGGCCAGTGCCACGGCTTCGATACCGTTGGCGGCCAGTTCGACGTGATGGCCGAGCCGTTCCAGCAGACGCAGTGCGAGCGTCTGGTTGATCGGGTTGTCTTCGGCCAGCAGGATGTTCAGCGGACGGTTGTCGCGCAGCGCGGCCGGCGGATCGGACGGCATGTCGGCTGACGTGTCGGGACGCATGCCGGGTACGGCCATCAGTGCATCGAGCAGCTGCGCGGACTGCACCGGCCGCGTGATCAGGCTGCTCACGCCGACCGGCACGGTGTGCGCTGCGGGCGCCGCGCCGTCATGCAGCACGATGATGGGCAGTTCCGGGCTGTATTCGCCGCCCAGCGTGTGCACCAGCGCCCAGTCGTCGCGGCGGGCAATCTCCAGGTCGACCAGCAGCGCCTGGTAGCAGCGTGCCTCGGTTTCTGCCGACACGATGGCGCCAATGCCGGCGTCGAGGTCGGCGCACAGCTTCGGTACGACATGCCAGTGCGCCAGCCTGGCCGCCAGATCCTCGCGTGCGGCGGCATCCGGTTCGATGACCAGCACGGACATGTTGTCGAGCGAGCGGGTATCCGGTTGTGCAAGCTCGCTGCCGAGGGCGCGCGGAAAGCGGGCGGTGAAATGGAAGGTCGAGCCCTCGCCGGGCGTGCTCGTGACGCCTATCGTGCCGTCCATGCACTGCACCAGGCGGGTGCAGATGGCCAGTCCGAGGCCGGTGCCGCCGAACTTGCGCGTGGTCGAGGTATCCGCCTGCGAGAAGGCGTCGAAGATCAGCGTCTGCTTGTCGAGCGGAATGCCGATGCCGGTGTCACGAACGGCAAAGCGCAGGCCCTGGGCCTCGGGTGTCAGTTCGTCCAGCGTGACGGAGACGTCCACCTGTCCGCGTTCGGTGAACTTCAGTGCGTTCGACAGCAGGTTGGTCAGTACCTGACGCAGCCGCATCGGGTCACCCAGTACCGCGTCCGCCACTGCGGGATCGATGTGGCAGCGCAACTCCACAGGCTTGCCCGGTTTCGGTCGCAGGGTGCGCACGACGCCACCGATGACGTCGCGCAGGCTGAACGGAATCTGTTCGAAGTCCAGGTGGCCGGCTTCAATCTTGGAAAAGTCGAGGATGTCGTCGATCAGCGTCAGCAACGCGTCGGAGGACTGTTTCACCAGGCCGAGGTATTCGCGCTGTTCGGCGGTCAGGTCGGTGTCGAGCGCCAGTTCCGTCATGCCCATGATCGCGTTCATCGGCGTGCGGATTTCGTGGCTCATGTTTGCGAGGAAGTCGCTTTTGGCGCGGTTGGCCGCTTCGGCGGCGTCGCGCGCGTGCATGATTTGTTGCTGTATCGCCTTGCGTTCGCTGATGTCCGACACGAAGGCTGTGAACAGCGTGCGCCCCTTCATCTGCGACGCGGTGATCGCCAGTTCGGCCGGAAAGAGGCCGCCATCCTTGCGGTACAGATCGAGCTGCAGGTGATGACCGATGACGGCGTCGAAGCGCCGGCCCAGCCAGTGCACCAGATCCGTTTCGTCGCGTTCGCGCTGACTGCGCGTGACCAGCAGTTCGATCACCGGGCGTTGCCGCGCTTCGGTCAGCGTCCAGCCCAGCATGCGTTCGGCCGCCGGGTTGTACTCGATGACATTGCCGAAGGTGTCGAAGGTGATCACCGCGTCGATCGCGGCACTCATGATGGCGCCGGTGTGAGCTTCGCTTTCGGCCAGCGCGCTGCGCTGGTCGTACAGGCTCAGTGATGCCCAGTTCAGGGCCTGCGCCAGCCGGTCGGTTTCGAGCGAACCGGTGCCTGTCGGCAGGGTTTCGCCGGTCGCCCGGTCGAGTCGCTCGGCAAAATCGGTGCACTGCTGCAATGCGGTCAGCGGGCGGCGCAGCAGGACGTGCAGGGCGACGATGCCGATCAGCATGGCGATCAGGCCATGCAGCAGGCTGTCGGCCAGAATGTGCTGCCACACCTGGTGTGCTTCAGCGTTGTCCGTTTCGGTGCGCAGCCAGCGCAGTCCGCCTTCGCCGGCCAGTGGAACCCAGCTGACGACGCGCGTCTGACTGCTACCGCCGGTGCGGCTTCCGCTCACCGACAAGGTGCGGACTTCGGGGTGCGGTGTCGCCGGTGGCGCTTCGAACAGGATCGGATCGGTGTGCACCCAGCCCGGTCCGGCGTCATGCCGGAATGCCGCCAGCGTGGCGCCATCCTTGCTGATCAGTGCCGCGCCCTGCAGGCGGGTGTCGCCGGGCAGCCGCTGCAGGAGGTTGCCCTGGTCGAGACGGGTGGCCTGCTGGATCCTTTCGCCGATCACGCGTGTTTCGGCCAGCGCATTGCGGTGCAACTGCTGCAGAGTTTGTTGCGACTGTTCGTGCGCGGTGTAGAGCGCATTGCCGACGACGCTGATGCAGAACACCAGTGCAAACAGTCCGGCGATGCGCTGCAGCAGACGCCCGCCGCCCGGAGTCAGTGCGTCATCCATGGCTCAGGTTTCGTCCTGAAAGCGGGCGCGAATGTCCAGTACCTGATCCCACTGGCCAAGCAGCGCGTCCACGCAGACGGCGTCGAAGTGGCTGTTTCGGCCCTCGATCAGGAAGGCGGTTGCCTTGTCGAGGTCCCAGGCCGGCTTGTACGGACGCGGCGAGGTCAGTGCATCGAATACGTCGGCCACGGCGACGATGCGGCCGATCAGCGGAATGTCCTCGCCGGCCAGTCCGTTCGGATAACCGGTGCCGTCGAACTTCTCGTGATGGGTCAGGGCGATCGTTGCGGCGAGCTGCATGTAGGGCGATGCCGAATCTTTCAGGATTTCGTGGCCGATCGATGCGTGTCTGCGCATGATCACCAGTTCGTCCGGATCGAGCCGACCCGGCTTGAGCAGGATGTGGTCCGGCGTGCCGAGCTTGCCGACGTCGTGCATCGGCGCGGCAATCAGCAGTGATTCCTCCATGTCGGCATCGAGCCCCATGGCGCGCGCGATCAGTGCAGAGTAGTGCGCCATGCGCAGGATGTGGGCGCCGGTTTCAGGATCGCGGAACTCGGCTGCACGCGCCAGCTTGTTCAGCGTTTCACGCTCGCGCCCGTAGATTTCGGCGGTGGCCCGGCGCACCTCGTCGGCCAGCGTTCGCGCGTGGTTGGCCAGCGCGACCTGGCTGCGTCGCAGGAACAGCATGTTCTTCACCCGCGAGGTGAATTCGATGCGGTCCAGCGGCTTGTTCAGGAAATCGTTGGCACCCGATTCGAGCGCCCGGTAGCGCACTTCGCGCTCATGGTCGGCGGTGACCATCAGCAGCGGTGTCTGCGAGCGGGCGGGGTGACTGCGGAAGCGCCGGATGAACTCGATGCCATCCATGTCAGGCATCATGTAATCGACTATCACCAGATCGGGATCTTCGCGCATGCAGTGTTCGAGCGCCTCGGCAGGCGACAGGAAACAGGTCGCCGCGCAGTCGGGGAGCTTGCCCAGCAGCGCAGCCATGAGCACCAGGTTCACCTGGGCGTCGTCGATCACCACTACATCCATCGGACGAACCTCTGGTTTTGGTCAGTGTCTTTTATGGCAGCTAGCCGCCCGCCCGTGCATTCAATATGTCGCATCGTGTCCCGTTAACGGATGCACTCGTTGCACACTTGAGCCCGCCGCAATCTTCGTCGTGATCCGATCCGCATGACTTCGCCTCCACCGCCCTACACCCTGCGCGCGTCCGCGCTGCGCAACTGGCTGCGTCAATTGTCCTTTCGCGACATGTTCGTGCTGGTCCTGCCCGCACTGCTCATCGTCGGTGCGGGCTTCTGGTTCGCCGCCCGTTACATCAAGCCGGCACCCCCCGATTCCACGACGGTGTCGTGCGGCGCCGAAGGCTCGGCCTACGAAACCTACTGTGCGCGCTACAAGCCGCTGATCGAGCCGTTCGGCGTGCGCGTCGATGTCCGGCAGAGTGCCGGATCGATCGAAAACCTGCAGCGCTTGATGGACACGGAACAGTCGGTCGATTTCGCGTTCGTCCAGGGGGGCAGCGCAGAAGACCATCCGCCGGGCCTGCTGTCGCTCGGGGCAGCCTATTACGAGCCGGTATGGGTGTTCTATCGTGGCCGGCCAGGCCTTGACCGGCTGGATCAGCTGAAAGGTCTGCGCATCGGGATTGGCGCCGAAGGCAGCGGCACGCGCCATCTGGCGCTGCAACTGCTGGAGGCGCATGCACTCGTCGGTGACGCAAGACTGCTGAAGCCGCTTGGCGGCACCGCCGGCGTGGCGGCGCTGCTGACGCGCAAGATCGATGCGCTGATCGTGGTCGGCGCGGTCAATTCGGCCAGCGTGTGGTCACTGCTGTACGCCGACGGCATTTCGCTGATGAGCCTGGCGCAGTCACCGGCCTACGCGCGCCGCTTTCCCCATCTGAATGAATTGACGCTGCCGCGCGGTGCGATCGACTTCGTGCGCGACATTCCGTCGCGCGACATTTCGATGGTGGCGACGCGCGCCTATGTCGTGGCGCGCGAGGACACGCATCCGGCGCTGATCGACCTGATGCTGGGCGCGATGAAGCCGGCGCATGCCGAAGCCACGGTTTTTCAGCATCCGGGCGAGTTTCCGCAGTCCGACGGCGGCGACTTCGAGCTGCATCCGCGCGCGGCGCGTTTCTACGAGGTCGGCCCGCCGTTCCTGCAGCGCTACCTTCCGTTTTCCATCGCCAACCTGCTCGACCGCATGATCGTGCTGCTGGTGCCGCTGCTCGCCCTGGCCGTGCCGCTGTTCCGCATCCTGCCGCAGCTCTACGTATGGCGCGTGCGCAGCAAGCTATACCGCTGGTACGGCGAGCTGAAGGATCTGGAGCGCCAGGCGCTGCAGGAAGACACGACGCGCTCGCGCGCCGAATGGCTGCACGACCTCGACCGCATCGAAATCGCGGTCGCGCGCATCGGCGTGCCACTGTCACACGCCGACTATCACTATCAGTTGCGCGCGCACATCCACATGGTGCGCCGTCGCATCCAGGGGCTGGCCGAGAACGTCGTGCCGGCAGACCTGTCGACCTCCGGTGCCGCCGTCGGCGATCCCGTCACCCCGCAGGCCTGACCTTTGCGGGCGGTCCGGTGGAGCGGCAAGCCCTCTGTAATTTACAAACATTCGTGCGTGTATATAATTGCAGGCCGAGATCTGGAGAGCATTGATGCCCGCCCGCCCCGCAGTCCCGTCCGCCGCCATGTCGCCGGCGCCCCTGCATCGTTCTCCCGTCGCCCTGCGTTTTTCCCTGTCGATCGTCCCGCTGCTGATTGCGGCGACTTTCCTGAGCGCGTGTTCCGGTGACCAGCCCACCGCGGCTGCGGCACCCAAACCGCTGCCGGTGTCCATCGTGGTGGCGGAGAGCACGCGCGCGCCGCTGCTGATCGAATCGGTTGCGCAGGCAGAAGGGGCGCGCGAGGTTGAAGTCAGGGCGCGCGTGACCGGCATCATCGAAAAGCGGCTGTACGGCGAAGGTGAAGCCGTGAAAGCCGGCCAGCCGCTGTTCCGCATCGAGCGCGCGCCGTTCGAGATCGCACTCGCCCAGGCCCGCGCCCAGCTGGCCGAAGCGCAGGCGCTGGACGAACAGACGGCGCGCGAGCTGCAGCGTCTGCAGGGTCTGGTAACCGAGCGCGCGATCAGCCAGAAGGAATTCGACGATACGAAATCGGCCAGTGCGGTGTCGAAGGCGGCGATGAAATCGGCCGAAGCGGCGGTGCGCCAGGCTGAACTGAACCTCTCCTACACGAATGTGACCGCGCCGGTATCCGGCATGTCGGGGCGGGCGCAGCGTTCCGAAGGGTCACTGGTCAATGCCGGCAGCGACAGCCTGCTGACCTCGATTTCGCAGATCAATCCGATCTGGATCCGCTTCAGCCTGTCCGATGGCGACCTGCAGAAGCTGCCGGGCGGCCGCGCCGCCGCGCGCAACCTGCGCGACGTCGAACTGCAATTGCCCGATGGCAGTATTTATCCGCAGCGCGGGCAGATCAACTTTTCCGCCAGCCGGATCGACGCACTACTCGGCACGATGGAAATGCGCGCCGAGTTCGCCAACGCCGACGCCCGCATCCTGCCCGGCCAGTTCGTGCGCGCCCGGGTGATCGTCGGCGAACAGGACAATGTCTTTCTCGTGCCGCAGGCGGCGGTCACCCAGACGGAAAACGGCCCGGTGCTGATGCTGGTGGGGGCCGACGACAAGGTGGAGCCGCGCCCGGTCAAGCTGGGCGACTGGCAGGGCAAGAACTGGGTGGTCACCGACGGACTGAAGCCCGGCGAGCGCGTCATCGTCGACAACCTGATCAAGCTGCGCCCGGGCGCGCCCGTTGTCCCGCGAGTGCCGGGTGCAGGACCAGCCGACGCGCCGCCGGCCGCCGCCGCGCAGCCCAAGACCTGACGGAGCGCGCAGCCATGGCCCGCTTCTTCATCACCCGCCCGATCTTCTCGGGCGTCATTTCCATCGTGATCATGATTGCCGGTCTGGTGGCGTCGCTGTCGCTGCCGGTCGCGCAATATCCCGAAATTTCCCCACCGACGGTCATCGTCACCGCGACCTATCCCGGTGCCAATGCCGAAACGCTGTCGCGCACGGTTGCGGCACCGATCGAGGAACAGCTGTCCGGCGTCGAAGGCCTGCTGTACTTCAACTCGACGTCGACGTCCAACGGCACCGTCAGCATCACGCTCACCTTCGAAGTCGGTACGGACCCCGACACCGCGCTGATCGCGGTGAACAACCGCATTTCGGTCGCGGAATCGCGACTGCCGGAGGACGTGCGGCGCAACGGGCTGGTGGTGCGCAAGCGCTCGAACAATCTATTGATGATCGCTGCGCTGAAGTCGACCGATGGGCAGCGCGATACCCTTTTTCTGACCAATTACGTCGCGGTGAACGTGCTCGACGAACTGCGCCGGCTGCGCGGCGTCGGTGACGCGATCGCCTTCGATGCGCCTTACGCCATGCGCGTGTGGCTCAAGCCGGATGTGATGGCGCGGCTGGGCATCGCCACCTCCGACGTGGCGGCGGCGATCCGAGTGCAGAACGCGCAGAACGCCGCCGGTCGCATCGGCCAGGAGCCGGTGCTCAACGGTCAGCAGCTCACCTACACGGTCAGCGCGAAGGGCCGTCTGCTGAGCATCGAGGAGTTCGAGAACATCCTGCTGCGCGCCGATGGCCCGGGCGGCGTGGTGCGGCTGAAGGATGTCGCGCGCATCGAGCTCGGCGCGGAAAATTACGACCGCACGACCAAGGTGAATGGCACGCCGGTGTCCGGCATGGGCATCTACCTGCAGTCCGGCGCCAATGCCCTGGAGGCGGCGAATCTGGTCCGCGCCAAGCTGGACGAGTTGTCGGTGCGCCTGCCGGACGGACTCGAATTCATCATTCCGAACGACACCACGCGCTTCATCCGCGAATCGATCAAGGCGGTGGCGACGACGCTGCTCGAAGCCACCGTACTGGTTGTGCTGGTGGTGTTCGTGTTCCTGCAGAACTGGCGTGCCACGCTGATCCCCTTGATCGCAGTGCCGGTGTCGCTGGTCGGCACCTTCGCCGGACTGTGGATATTCGGCTTTTCGATCAATACGCTGACGCTGTTCGCCATGGTGCTGTCGATCGGCATCGTCGTGGACGATGCCATCGTGGTGCTGGAGAACGTCGAGCGGCAGATGCGCGAGTTCGGCCGCACGCCGAAGGATGCGGCGCTGGAAGCGATGCGCGAGGTGTCCGGCGCGCTGGTCGCCATGGTGCTGGTGCTGGTCGCGGTGTTCGTGCCGGTTGCCTTCCTGGGCGGCATCGCCGGCAAGTTGTACCAGCAGTTCGCCGCCACGGTGGCGGTGTCGGTCACCATCTCCGGCATCGTCGCGCTCACATTGACGCCCGCACTGTGCGCGCTGATGCTCAAGCCGCACGACGGTGAATCGAAAATATTCCGGCCGTTCAACCGCGGCTTCGACTGGCTGACGAAGGTCTACACCGGCACGGTGGCGCTGACGCTGCGCCACGGACTGATCAGCGTGCTGGTGGTCGGCCTGCTGTTCGCTGGCGCCGGCTTCATGTTCCGCGTCGTGCCGGGCGCCTTCGTGCCGTCGGAAGATCAGGGTTATCTGTTCGGTTTCGTGACCTTGCCGGATGGCGCTTCGGCCGAGCGCACCGAACAATCGTTTGAAAAGCTGCGCAAGGTGATCAACGACGAACCCGCGGTGGAAAACCTGTTCATGGTGCGCGGCATCGATTTCATCACCGGCAACAACCGGTCGAGCGTCGCCATGATGTTCGTCGTGCTGCGTCCGTGGGACCAGCGCACCGAAACCGCGGATGACCTGCAGAAGAAGATTGCCGCGGCAGGCATGAAATTGAGCGACGGCATGGGACTGATCTTCAATCCGCCACCGATCCAGGGCCTGGGTACGGCAGGTGGCTTCGAAGCCTACGTCCAGGCGCGCGAAGAGGCCGACCCGCGCAAGCTCGCTGCCATCACCACACAACTGCTCGATGCGCTGAAGGCGCGCTCCGAACTGACCGGCATGAACAGCTTCTTCCGCGTGTCCTCGCCGCAGTTGAGCGTCGAGGTGGACGAGGCCAAGGCGATCGCACTCGGCATTCCGATCGACGCGCTGTATTCGACGCTGCAGGCGACGATGGGCACGCTGTACGTGAATGACTTTAATCGCTCGGGCAAGACCTACAAGGTGCAGCTTGGCGCCGATGCCGCCTACCGCATGAAGCCGGAAGATCTGGGCAAACCGTATGTGCGGGCGACTACCGGCGCAATGATTCCGCTGTCGGCGGTGATCACCGTGAAGTCCGTCGTCGGTCCGGAGATGGTCGAGCGCTTCAATGGCTTCATCGCCGCCAAGATTCTCGGCAATTCGGCACCGGGCCGCAGTTCGGGCGAAGCCATACAGATCGTGGAGGAGGTGGCGCGCGACATCCTGCCGGCCGGCTACGCGCTGGAGTGGACCGGTCAGGCGTATCAGGAGAAACGCACCGGCCTGACCTCGGTCATCGCGATGGCTTTCGGCATCATCATGGTGTTCCTGATCCTCGCTGCGCAGTACGAACGCTGGTCTCTGCCGCTGGCGGTCATCCTGGCGATTCCGTTCGCCATCCTGGGAGCGCTGCTGGCAGTGTGGGTGCGCGGCATGCCGAACGACATCTACTTCCAGATCGGTCTGGTGGTGCTGGTCGGACTGGCCGCAAAGAACGCCATCCTGATCGTCGAATTCGCCGCGCAGAAGCAGGCCGAGGGCATGAGCGCCATCGAGGCTTCACTTGAGGCTGCACGGCTGCGATTCCGCCCGATCTGCATGACTGCGCTCGCCTTCATCCTCGGTGTCGTGCCGCTGGTGATCGCCACCGGCGCCGGTGCGTCGGCCCGGCGTTCGATGGGTACCGGCGTGTTTGGCGGCATGCTGGCTGCTACATTTGTCGCGACGATCTTCATTCCGCTGTTCTACAGCTGGCTGAGCGGCCGCAAGGCGGCAACGCGCGACACGGAAACCCAGGAGGCGGCGCAATGAAGACTGCGTTCCGCTCGCCGGCCCTGACTGCGCTTGCGGCCTTGCTGCTGTCCGGCTGCATGGTGGGCCCGGATTATGTGAGACCTGAACTGCCGCTGCCCGCGCGCTTTGCGGCGTCGGCCGACGGTCAGCCCCAGGTTGCGGTGGCGCGCGGCTGGTGGAAGCTGTTCAACGACGACACGCTGAACGCGCTGGTCGACCGCGCGCTGACCGACAACAGCGACGTGCAGCGTGCTGTCGCGCGGATCGAACAGGCGGACGCCGTGCTGCGCGAAGTCGGTGCGGCGCTGTTTCCGGATGTCGGCGTGGGGGCGGCCGCGAGCCGCTCACGCATCAGCGGCGTGGCAACGCCGATTCCGGCCGGGGCGCCGTTGTACCGCAACAACTTCCAGACCTCGATCTCGACTTCGTTCGAGATCGACTTCTGGGGCAAGCTGCGCCGCGCCAGCGAGGCGGCACGCGCGCAGGCGCTCGGTACCCGCTACGCGAAGGACACGGTGGAGCTGACGCTGGTGAGCCAGCTGGTCGGCAGCTATCTGAACCTGCGCGCGCTGGACGCCCAGCTCGCGCTGTCGCGCGACACGCTGGCGACACGGCGCGACAACGCCGCCATCCTGCGTACGCGCGCCGAACGCGGCCTGACCAATGATCTCGAACTGCAGCAGGCGCTGGGCGCGGTGGCGGCCATCGAGGCGCAGATCGCCGATCTGACGCGCAGTCGTGCGATTGCCGAAAACCAGCTCGGTCTGCTCAGTGGCCAGCTCGATCTGGCGATCGCCCCGGGTGATCTGCGCACGCTGCCCCTTCCGTTGCAGCCGCCGGCGGGCCTGCCGTCGTCGCTGCTCGACGCGCGGCCGGACATCCGTCAGGCCGAAGCCGATCTGGCCGCAGCCAGCGCGCAGATCGGTGTGGCGAAGGCTGCGCTGTACCCGTCGATTTCACTGACCGGCAACTACGGCTCGCAAAGTCGCGAACTGTCCGACCTGTTCAGCGGCCCGGCCAATATCTGGTCACTGGGCGTCGGGCTGGATCTGCCGTTGTTCGACGCTGGCCGGCGCAGCGCGCGCGTCGATCAGGTCAGTGCGCAGCAGAAGCAGGCGCTGGCGAGCTATGTGTCGGCAGTGCGCAGTGCCTTCACCGATGTGCGCGATGCGCTGGTGGCGGGCGAGCAGTACGCGCAGAGTGTGGTTGCGCTGCAAGCGCAGTTCGACGCCGCAGCACGCAGTCTTGAATTGGCGCAGAAGCGCTACGACGCCGGCTATTCGCGCTATCTGGAAGTGCTCGATGCGCAACGCAGCGCGAATGACGCATCACTCGCCCTGGTGCGGGCGCGCCAGTCGCAACTGGCCGAAGTGGTGAACCTGTATGTCGCGCTTGGCGGCGGGTGGGCCGACGCGACGGCGGAGCAGGGCGAGGCCGCAGCGGCCGCACCCTGATCTCCGGTCCATCGGGCTTGTCGTTTCAGCCGGCGAGCGCGCTCAGCACCCGGCGCTCGTCCGCCGGCAGTTCCTTTGCCGGCCGCGAGGCGTCCTTGCCAGCGGCGGTCAGCGATTTCACGTCGCCCGATATTTCCCCGCCTTCCTCGATCAGGATCGAGCCGTAGCGGATCTTGCCGCTGACCCGGCCGGTCGCATGCACGATGAGCCGCTGGCGCGCGGTCAGTTCGCCATCGAAATGACCGTGGATTTCCGCGATGTCGATGCCCACCGTGCCGGAGTACGCGCCATGTTCGGCGATGCGGATGACCCGGCTGTCCATCGTCGCCTCGACGCGGCCTTCCACCACCAGCGTGTCGCAGTCGAGAATTTCCGCGCCCTTGAGCTTCACGTCCGGTCCGACGATGAGGCGGCTGCCTTGCTCGGTCGAACCCGCACTGGCCGCTTCACGCGCGGCGGGCGTGGCGGTGAGTGCGGCCGGTGTGTCGCCAGGCAGCGACACGGGCGGTGCGCTGCCTGGCTGCGTGGCCGACAAGCCACCAGACATGGATGACTGTCCGCCCGGCCGCAAGGTACGGCCAGTCTGGTTTTCGGCGGGTTTCGGATACGGACCGGGTTTGCTGTTGAACATGCGTTCTCCTTGAATGATCGGGCCATCGAAGCGGTGCCCGACAGTACTCAGCAATGCTCGTGCCGGAAAAAATAGGTTCATAACTTCAATGGGTTGAGCGTGCGTCGAGCAAGCGGACGCCCGAAATCGCGCGGTGACTGTCGCCGCGGCACGACACACCGTTGGCGAACGGGAGGGCGGGCCATGCAACCGCCATTTACTTTATTTTGCATTTGCTTACGACGGCTTACCGCACGGGATTTGCGCCCTCCCTAGACTCGCTGCTCCATCTTGGCCTCACTCCGTCCGCGCATGCCGCATCTTTCCTTCCGCAGCACCCTTCTCATCACCGTGCTGCTGATCGCCGGCGCGCTCGGCGCAGCGGCTGGCAGCGGCTGGGTGATGCTTCAGGATTTCGCGCTCGCCAGCCGGCAGGCGAGCGCCGGTGCGCTCAAGCTGTCGGCTGCCATGCAGCAGATCGACGAACGCAGCGCCGATATGGAGCGCAGTGCGCGTCAGTACGCGGTGCTGCAGGCACCGGCGCTGCGCGAACGCTTCGATGAGGCCTATGACCAGGCGCAGACCGCGCTGGTCGACATCGAAGCCGAATTGCCGGCTGCGGTCGCCACGACGCAATGGCGCGAACGTGCCGCCCGACTCGCCGCCGGACTCGATGGGCCCCCGCCCCCGGCGGATGCGGTCGAAGCGGAGTCCGGTCTGGCCAGCCTGAATGACAGGCTGGCCGCTGCAGTCCGCAGCCACATCGACCAGCGCAACACCACGCTGCTCGACACCCTGGAGCGCAGTCGCGACCGGCTCGCTCTGCAGGTGCTGGCCGCCGTGGTGCTCGCCGTTCTGCTGGCGCTGGCCATCGGCTGGTGGATTTTGCGACCTCTGAAGCACGTCGAACGCGCGATCACGCGACTGGGCGAAGGCAGCTTTGCCGCGCCGGTGGTGGTCGGCGGACCTGCCGACTTGCGCCAGCTCGGTGACCGCCTGGAATGGCTGCGTCAGCGCATGGCCGAACTCGAGGCGCACCGAAACCGGGTGCTGCGCCATGTTTCGCACGAACTGAAGACGCCGCTCGCGTCGTTGCGTGAGGGCATCGCGTTGATGCAGGACGGTGTGCTTGGCGGTCTCAATGCGGAACAGCTCGAGGTGAGCCGCATTCTCGACACCAATGCGCGCGCCCTGCAGGAACGCATCGAGCAGCTGATCGGCTACAACGCGACGCAATTCGACGCGCAGCACCTTGATCTGCGGCCGACCGCGCTGCGAGCGCTGGTGCGCGACGTCACCGCCGACCTCAAGCTGCAGGCCAAGGTGAAGGACGTCCAGATCAACGTGTCGGGCTACGCGCCTCCGGTGCGCGGCGACGCCGCCAAGCTGCGCATCGCGCTGAGCAACCTGGTCAGCAACGGCATCGCATTCAGCCCGCACGGCGGGACGGTCCGGCTTGAGTTGAGCGCCGATGAACAGACCGCCCGCATCGACTGCATCGACGAAGGGCCGGGCGTTGCGCCAGACGAAGTCGATCGCATCTTCGAACCGTTTTTCCGCGGCAGCCGCCGCGCACCGCGACCGGACAAGGGCAACGGCCTCGGTCTGGCCATCGTGCGCGAATTCATCGCTGCCCATGGCGGCACGGCCTTCGTGATGCCTGCCGAACGCGGCGCCCATTTCAGGATAGAACTGCCCCATGCACCTCAAGTCGTCTGACATCGCCCGCGGTCCCGCGTGTCCATTCGCATATCTGCTGATACTCGCCGCGCTGTTGAGCGGCTGTGCGGCGACACGATCGTCATCCACCACAGAAGTACCTGACCCGATGCCCGTATCGCCGGTAGTGATCGTTCAGCCGGTCGAGCCGTCGCCGCTGCAGCAGGCCATGCAGGCCGCACACCCGCGCACCGGCAACGTCGCTCGCGCAAAGGCGCTGCTCGAAACCTTGCTGGCGGCGACGGACGATGCGTCGCGCGCGCAGCATCCGTATGCGCGCACGTTGCTCGACCAGATCAATGAGCGACAGCGGCTCGTCCAGCTGGCCGAGCGCACGAACCAGCAGTTGAAGGACAGCCAGCTGCGCACCGACGAGCTGCAGCGCAAGATCGATGCGCTGGCCGACATCGAACGCACGCCGCCGTCCCGCACACCGAAGCGGGTGCTGGCACGATGAGCGGCGCGCACCGGCTGCTCCTTGTCGACGACGATACGGGCCTGTTGCGATTGCTGTCGATGCGGCTCAAGGCCAGCGGCTATGCGGTCAGCACCGCCGAAACAGCCGAGGCAGCTTTGTTGCGGCTGGCGGTCGAACGCTTCAGTCTCGTGGTGTGCGATGTGCGTCTGCCGGACCGCGATGGCCTGTCGCTGTTCGGCGACATCCGGCATCAACATCCAGCGCTGCCGGTCATCCTGCTGACCGCACACGGCACGATTCCGGACGCGGTCGAAGCGACTTCGCAGGGCGTCTCCGGCTACCTGACCAAGCCTTTCGACAGTGCAGTGCTGCTGGCGCAGATTTCGCGCGCACTCGAGCACGCGACACCGCCCGGCGCAAGCGCCGCCATCGACGAAGCCTGGCGCGCTGACCTGATCAGCCACAGTGCGCGCATGAACACGCTGCTCGATGAAGCGCGACTGATCGCGGCGTCCGACGCCAGCGTGCTGATCCGCGGCCAGAGCGGCACCGGCAAGGAGTTGCTGGCGCGTGCCATCCATCGCGCCAGCCCGCGCGCGGCAGAGCCTTTCATTGCGATCAACTGCGGCGCGATTCCCGAAGCGCTGCTCGAATCCGAATTGTTCGGCCACGAGCGGGGCGCCTTCACGGGCGCGACCGTGCGCCATACCGGCCTGTTCCGTGCGGCGCACGGCGGTACGCTGTTTCTCGACGAGATCGGTGACATGCCGCTGGCGCTGCAGGTGAAGCTGCTGCGCGTGCTGCAGGAACGCGCAGTGCGCCCGGTGGGTGCGACGCAGGCTGAGCCGATCGACGTGCGCATCGTGTCGGCCACCCATTGCGATCTCGACGCTGCGCTCGATCAGGGCCAGTTCCGCGAAGACCTGTACTACCGCATCAACGTGGTGAGCCTCGTGCTGCCGTCGCTGGACGAGCGGCGCGAAGACATTCCGCTGTTGGCGGATCACTTCCTGCGCACGCTGGCGAAGAAGTATGGCAAGCACCTGACCGGCTTCGCACCCGACGCGCTCGAAGCGCTGGCGACCGCGAGCTGGGCCGGCAATGTGCGCCAGCTGCAGAACGTGGTCGAACAGGCGTGCGCACTGGCCACCACGGCACTTGTACCGCGCGCGCTGGTCGACCGTGCGTTGCGTGTGAAGCCGATGGAAGCGCTTGGCTATGCCGAAGCCAAACAGCGTTTCGAACGCAACTATCTGGTGCAGTTGCTCAAGCTCACGGCCGGCAACGTGAGCGATGCGGCGCGCATTGCCGGGCGCAACCGCACCGAGTTCTACCGGCTGCTGCAGCGCTGCGGACTTGATCCGGTCCTGTTCCGCAACGACGCAGCGGATGCGGCACTCGGCCGCCACGGCTGACCGCCGCGGTGTCGCCTCAGGGCGACGCCACAGTCGCAACCCGCAGCGGCAATAAACTGATTAAAAAAGGAAAAACGTGTTGGCGCGACATCTGCTTGAGGATCAGGCAGGCGTTTCAGCTACACGACCCGACTACAAGGAGGAGACCTCATGATCACCCGACAGCGCATCGTCACCGTATTGACCACCACGGCCATCGCCTATTCGATCTGCTCGCCGACCCAGGCTGCCGGTCTGGTGGGTGCCGCGCGTCCGCAGGCGCGCGAGCCGGCCACCGATGATGTGGATCACTCTTTGCAGAACGCCATCCAGGTGGCCTTTCGGGCCGACCATGCGCTCGACGGCATGGATGTTGCTGTGTCTTCGCACGCGGGCGATGTGACCCTCTCCGGTACCGTGCGCGATGCGGCGCAGCTCGCCCGCATACTGCAGACCGCCCTGTCAGTCGCCGGCGTGAGGCGGATCGACAATGCGCTGGCCGTGGCAGACGAACGCCCTGGCGACGCGGCGTGAAAGGGACTTCTTCCGCTCAGCACGAAATGGAAAAGCCCCAGCCGCGCACGGCTGGGGCTTTTGTGTCTGGTGGGCCCCCCGAGAGTCGAACTCGGCACCAACGGATTATGAGTCCGCTGCTCTAACCAAGCATGAGCTAGAGGCCCGGCAAGGGCGCGTACTATATCAAAGCGCCCTGGGGTTCGGACAACCGGACATCCAGACGGCGTGCCTTGTGGAGGATGCAGCGCGGCATGTGGCCGGATTTCGAAGGCGGGTCGATAGTCGATCTGATGGACAGCGTGGCGCGCGCGCGGGGTGGCATGGCTGCCGGGCAGGGGTTGCGCGACGTCGTGACGTCGGGCTGGCGCGACGCACGCACTGTCGTGCTGCTGGTGCTCGACGGCGTCGGCATGAAGCAGCTTGAGCTGCTGCCGGACGACAGCTTTCTGCGGCGCCACTGTGCGCACGCACTGACATCGGTTTTCCCTTCCACCACGGCGGCGGCGATCACGACCTTCATGACCGCGCGCGCGCCTGCGGTGCACGGATTGACGGGCTGGCACGTACGCTTCGACGAACCGGGTCTCGATGGGCGGGTGCTGGCCATCCTGCCGGTCACGCCACGCGGTTCGCACGACGTTTCTGCGCTGACGCCTGACGAAACATTGGCGCGGGTGTGCCGCACACCGTCGATGTTCGCTTCGCTGCCCGGCGACAGCTGCGTCGTCTCGCCGGCCGACATCGTCGATTCGCCGTTCAACCGGCGCCACAGCGCGGGGGCGCGGCGCATCGGCCACGATGGTTTTCCGGACATGCTGGACCAGATCGACTGCACCCTTCGAGCGCCGTCTCCACCGTCCTACGTCTATGCCTACTGGCCGGATTTCGATCATTGCGCCCATCAGTGCGGCGCGGCGTCTGACGAGGCAGGTGCCCTGCTGCGCGCAGCCGATGCCGCACTGGGCCGCTGGGTGAAGGCGCAGCTACGAGGCGACACGTTGCTGCTGGTGACGGCCGATCACGGTTTCATCAATGGTCCGCCGCAGCGCTTGATCGACATGGAGGACTTGCCACTGCTCGCCGATTGTCTCGCCAGTCCGCTGTCCGGCGAACGACGGACCGTGTTCTGTCACGTGAAGCCGGGGCGCGAGCGCGATTTCGAGCGCGCGGCGCAGGCGCTCGATCACGCCTGTACCGTGTGGCGCTCGGCCGATCTGCAGGCGGCCGGGCGTTTCGGGCCCGGTGCGCCCCATCCGAAGCTGCTGTCGCGCGTCGGCGACTTCACACTGGAAATGGGTGATGACTGGACGCTGCGCGACACGATGCCAGGCGAGCGCAGGCACCGTCTTGTTGGCGTCCACGGCGGTACGCACCCCGACGAAATGGGGGTGCCGCTGGTTCAGCTGGTGATATAGCTTTCGAGTTGCCGGATGAGGAACTGCTGGTAAGCGATGGTTTCCTTGACCATGTCGCCGATGGACACAACGCCGACCAACGTACCGGCTTCGTCGAGCACCGGCAGGTGACGGATGCGCTTGTCGGTCATCAGCTGCATCGCGTCGTCCACCGTATTGACCGGCGTCACGTGGATGAGCTTGCTCGTCATCACCTCGCGCAGCAGCGTCGTCGAAGAGCTTTTTCCTTCGAGTACCACGCGCCGGGCGTAGTCGCGTTCCGAAAAAATGCCGGCGAGCTTGCCGTCATCGGTCACCAGAACGGCGCCGATGCCGTGCTCCGCAAGAAGGCGCAGTGCGTCAAGCACCGTGCGCTCCGCCTCCATCGTTGCGATCTGGGCGGCTTTTCCTTCAAGTACCTGGGCTATCGTTTTCACGGTGCATCCTCCCTGTTGTCGATCAAGACTCCGGGTGAGGATGCACCCGAAATCAGGTCTCCGTGTCGAGGAAGCTGCGCAGCTTCTCCGAACGCGACGGATGACGCAGCTTGCGCAGCGCCTTGGCTTCGATCTGACGGATGCGCTCGCGCGTCACGTCGAACTGTTTGCCGACCTCTTCCAGAGTATGGTCGGTATTCATTTCGATGCCGAAGCGCATGCGCAGCACCTTGGCTTCACGCGGCGTCAGGCTGTCCAGCACTTCCTTCGTGATATCGCGCAGGCTGGCAAACAGCGCAGCGTCGGTCGGTGCCAGCGTCGCGGTGTCCTCGATGAAGTCGCCCAGGTGGGAATCGTCGTCGTCGCCGATCGGCGTTTCCATCGAGATCGGCTCCTTGCTGATCTTCAGGATCTTGCGGATCTTCTCTTCCGGCATTTCCATGCGGATCGCCAGCGTCGCCGGATCCGGCTCGGCGCCGGTTTCCTGCAGGATCTGCCGCGAAATCCGGTTCATCTTGTTGATCGTTTCGATCATGTGCACCGGAATGCGGATGGTGCGCGCCTGATCGGCGATGGAACGCGTGATCGCCTGGCGGATCCACCAGGTCGCATAGGTCGAAAATTTGTAGCCGCGGCGGTATTCGAACTTGTCCACCGCCTTCATCAGGCCGATGTTGCCTTCCTGGATCAGGTCGAGGAACTGCAGGCCGCGGTTGGTGTATTTCTTCGCGATCGAAATGACCAGACGTAGGTTGGCTTCGGTCATTTCGCGCTTGGCGCGGCGCATCTTGGCTTCGCCGGTGGACATCTGCTTGTTGATGTCCTTCAGTTCCTTCAACGGCAGACCGATGCGGTCCTGGATGTCGATCAGCTTGCCCTGTTCCTCGATGATGGCGGGCGCGGCGCGCAGCAATTGCGCGCCATTCGACTTGGCGGCGGTGATTTCACCCTTCAGCCAGTCGATGTTCACCTCGTTGCCGGGGAACACCTTGATGAAGTGCGAACGCGGCATGTTGCCCTTGTCCACACACAGTTCCAGGATCTTGCGCTCGTGCTTGCGTGCCGACTCGACCATGCCACGTACCGAATCGCACAGCTTTTCGATCATGCGGGCGGTGAAGCGGATGTTCATCAGTTCGTCGGACAACTGCTTCTGCAGCTTCAGGTAGATCTTGTCCTGCGAGCCCTTCTTGTCCAGCGTGGCCTGCATCTTCGTGTAGAAGGCGCGGATGTTCTCGAAGCGTTCGAGCGCGTCGGCCTTGAGCTGGATCAGCGAGGCGCTCATCGCGCCGGCTTCGTCTTCTTCTTCCTCGTCGTCCTCTTCGCTGTCCTCGTCGACGGCCGGTTCTGGCGCCGCTGCGGCTTCTTCCTCGACCGCATTCGGATCGATGAGGCCGTCGATCAGTTCGTCGATGCGCATTTCCTCGCGCGCCACCTTGTCGGCCATGTCGAGGATTTCGGCAATCGTCGTCGGGCAGGCCGAGATGGCCTGGATCATGTGGCGCAGGCCGTCTTCGATGCGCTTGGCGATTTCGATTTCGCCCTCGCGGGTCAGCAGTTCGACCGTTCCCATTTCACGCATGTACATGCGCACCGGATCGGTCGTGCGGCCGAATTCCGACTCCACCGTGGATAGTGCCTGCTCGGCTTCTTCCTCGACTTCCGAAGCATCGACCACGGCCGGGGCGTTTTCGCCCATCAGCAGGTCTTCCGATGCCGGCGCTTCGTCGAAGACACGGATGCCCATGTCGTTGAAGGTCGAAATGATCGACTCGATCTGTTCGGCATCGACAATGTCGTCCGGCAGATGGTCGTTGATCTCGGCGTAGGTCAGGTAGCCACGCTCCTTGCCGAGTGCGATCAGCGTCTTCAGGCGCAGGCGGCGCTGGTCGGCGTCCATCGGCAGTGCGTTTGCGACGGCGCCGGCTGCCTTGGCAGCCTTCAGTTCCTTCGCTTTACTGGCGGCCGTAGGCGGCTTTGCGGGCTTTGCGGCGCGTGCTGCGGCGGGCTTCGATGCAGCTGCTTCAGTCGGGTTGGGGGTGGCAACAGGTGTTTCCTCGACCGCTACCTGCTTGCGTGTATCCTTCGACTTGTCCTTGGCGACCATGTAATTCCTCAGATCTGCGTGTTACCAACGATATTCCGACTATCGGAAGATCGTCCGCCGGCATCGACGTGACATCCCGCGATGCGGCGGCCCGGAATGCTGCAAAGGCAACCGGCCAACTTTCTACGGTTCGAGTACGTTGCGCTCGACGAGTTCGGCAGTGCCCGGGAGGGCGCCGGCACCGCCGGTCGAACGTTCAATTGGGGAACCCATCATTATACGTGTTTTAGGGTGCGGGACGGCCTGTTTCAAGTGCCGGCCTTTTCCTTCAACAGGCGGTGCAGTTCTTCCTGCTGTGCGGCGGTCAGTCCGGACTGCCGGCTCAGTTCCGTCAAGCGCTTGATCGAATTCGATATTCCGGCGCGTCGCAGATGCAGGATGGTGTCGTCGAACATATGGGGCAGCGCGCCTTCATCCGCCACCTCTTCAAGCGAGCTGGCTGCGGCTTCGGTCATCAGCGTCCCGTGCGGGCTGTCCCGGAAGAATTCCATCAGCGCGGCGGCGTTCGGCGATTCGATGTCGCCATGTTCCAGGCAGTCGGCCACGGCCTGCACCGCCTGCAGCCAGCTGTCTTCCTCCACGAATTCCAGATGACCCAGCCGCAGGCTCAGTTCCGGGTGCTGCATCACGATGCACAGCAACTTGCGGGCGGGTGAGGACGGCGCTGTGCGTGGCGCTGCTGCCGGCGCGCGCGCTGGATAGCTGCCGCGGCGCGGCATGCGCAGCCCGCACGCCTCGGCCAGCTCGGCCGCAGACAGCCCGACTGCCGGCGCCAGCAGATGCAGCAGCTGGGTGCGCAGTGCGCCGGCCGGCACCTGCGTGACCAGCGGTTTCGCCTCCGTCACCAGCTGCGCACGCCCTTCGGCGCTGCGCGTGTCACAGCGCGCCCCGAGTTCGTGCAGCAAGTATTCGCTCAGCGGCTGTGCAGACAGCGCGAGCTGGCGAAAGCGGTCGGCGCCCTGTTCGCGCACGAAGCTGTCCGGATCGTGTTCCGGCGGCAGGAACAGAAAGGACGCGGATCGACCGTCTGCGAGTTCAGTCAGCGCCGATTCGAGCGCGCGCCAGGCCGCCTTGCGACCGGCGCGATCACCATCGAAGCAGAACACGATTCGATCTGTCTGGCGGAACAGCTTGTGGATATGGTCGGCCGTGGTGGCGGTACCGAGCGTGGCGACCGCATTGCCGACGCCGAACTGCGCCAGCGCCACCACATCCATATAGCCTTCGACCACCAGCACGAAGCCGTCGTCGCGGATCGCCGCACGCGCCTGCGTCAGCCCATACAACTCGCGACCCTTGGAGAACAAGGGGGTTTCCGGAGAATTCAGGTACTTCGGCTCACCCTTGTCGAGCACGCGGCCGCCGAACCCGATCACGTTGTTGCGGGCATCGAAGATGGGAAACATGATGCGGTCGCGGAAGCGGTCATAGCGCCGACCTTTTTCCTGGCCGTCGGACGCCTCGGCGTCGATGACCAGACCGCACTCGTTCAGCCCGGGCGCCTCGTAGTCGTCAAATGCGTCGCGCAGCCCTTGCCAGCCATCGGGCGCATAACCGATGCCGAAACGTGCCGCAATCTCGCCTGACAGACCTCGTCCCTTCAGGTACTCGATGGCGCGCGGTGACTTCTTGAGCTGCTGCTTGTAGTGATTCGCGGCGCGCGCCATCAGTTCGGTCAGCGAAGCGGCCTGCTGGCGGCGCTGTGCCATTTCCGGCGTGAAGTCCTCGCGCGGCACGGTCATGCCGGCCTGGCGCGCCAGTTCCTCTATCGCTTCCGGATACGGCAGGCCGGAATATTCCATCAGGAAACCGATGGCGCTGCCGTGGGCGCCGCAGCCGAAGCAGTGATAGAACTGCTTGGTCGGGCTGACCGTGAAGGAGGGCGATTTCTCGCTGTGGAAGGGGCAGCAGGCCTGGTAGTTGGCGCCGGCCTTCTTCAGCGGCACATGGCGTTCCACCACATCGACGATGTCGACCCGGTTGAGCAGTTCCTGAATGAAGGACTGCGGGATCATGCCCGCTCCCGGTCAGCCGCCAGCGCCGCCGAGTGCGGCCTTCACGAGTGCCGACGCGGCGGCCATGTCGGTCTTGCCGGCCAGCTTCGCCTTCAACGGACCCATGACCTTGCCCATGTCTGCCGGACCGGTTGCGCCGACAGCCGCGATCACCTCGGCGATGACTGCACGAACGTCGTCTGCACCCAGTTGCTGCGGCATGTAGGCAGTCAGGATTTCGAGTTCGGCCTTTTCCGCGTCGACCAGATCCTGCCGGCCTGCGCCTTCGAATTGGCTGATCGAGTCGCGCCGCTGCTTGAGCATCTTGTCGATGACCGCGGTGATCTGTGCGTCGTCGAGCACGATGCGTTCATCGACTTCCTTCTGCTTGATCGCCGCAAGCAGCAGGCGAATCGTGCCCAGACGCGCACTGTCCTTGGCGCGCATCGCCGATTTCATGTCTTCGGTGATCTGGTCCTTCAGGCTCATGGTCGAGTGCTCGCAGCGAAAACGATTGAAGGGGCGCAACAAACACAAAAAGCCGAAGGCGCTGTCGAGCGCATCCGGCTTTTCGATTCAAGCCCTGCAGCCTTGCAGGGCCCGGCGATCAGTACAGCTTCGGCGGCAGGGTCTGGCTGCGCAGCCGCTTGTGATGGCGCTTGACCGCGGCAGCCAGCTTGCGCTTGCGCTCGGCGGTGGGCTTCTCGTAGAACTCGCGTGAGCGCAGTTCGGTCAGCGTGCCTGCTTTTTCGATGGTGCGCTTGAAGCGACGGATCGCCACTTCGAACGGCTCGTTTTCCTTGACGCGAATACCCGGCATGCAACAGCCCTCAATGGCGCGCCCGCTTCTCTGAATGAAAGCGAACGCATAACGGAAAGCCGGTGAGTATATCGCCTAGTCGGAGTTGTGCCAAGCCTGACCGACGTTGCGGCCCGTACAATGTCGGCCATGTGGATACTTGGCATCGAATCGTCGTGCGACGAAACCGGTCTGGCGCTCTTCCAGGACGTGCGCGGGCTTGCGGCGCACGCCGTCCATTCGCAGATCGACCTGCATCAGGCCTACGGTGGCGTGGTGCCCGAGCTGGCATCACGCGACCATGTGCGGCGCATCGTGCCACTGTACCGCCAGGTACTCGCGGAGGCAGGAGTCTCCGCAGGCGACATCGATGCGGTGGCCTATACGGCCGGACCGGGTCTGGCCGGGGCATTGCTGGTTGGTGCCGCGTTTGCTGAGTCGCTTGCCTTGTCGCTGGGTCGGCCCGCGATCCCCATCCATCACCTTGAAGGACATCTGCTGTCGCCACTGCTGTCGGCCGACCCGCCGGCGTTTCCGTTCGTGGCGCTGCTGGTGTCGGGCGGACATACACAGCTGATGCGGGTGACCGGCGTCGGTGCGTATGAGTTGCTTGGCGAAACGCTGGACGATGCGGCAGGCGAGGCGTTCGACAAGACCGCCAAGCTGCTTGGCCTGCCCTACCCGGGTGGCCCGGCGCTCGCTGCACTGGCCGAGCGTGGTGTGGCGGGTCGTATGAGGCTGCCGCGCCCGATGCTGGGCAGCGGGGATCTCGATTTCAGTTTTTCCGGGCTGAAGACCGCGGTACTGAATACGGTCAACAGGGGCGTCGAGGACGCTGCCCGGGCAGACCTCGCGGCTGAATTCCAGGAGGCAGTGGTCGACGTGCTGGTCGCAAAATGTCTTGCCGCACTGCGCCACACCCGCCTGAACCAGCTGGTCGTGGCCGGAGGCGTCGGCGCAAACCGGCGCCTGCGCAGCCGGCTCGATGTGGAACTCGCGCAGCGGCGTGGCCGTGTGTTCTACCCGGAACTGGCGTTGTGCACCGACAACGGCGCGATGATTGCCTTCGCAGGTGCGTTGCGGCTGGCAGCCGGCCTGGCGCACGCGTCGACCGGCGGCGAAATCGCCGTGCGGCCACGCTGGGCGCTCGATACGATCTGATCGTGCCGGATCAGCCCGCGGCGGTTTTCTTGCGTCCTATCCGGCTTTCGCTGCCATTCATCAGACGGCGGATGTTTTCGGCGTGGCGCCAGATCAGCAGCCCGGCCATCGCTGCGAATGCACCGCACACGACGGCCGAGCCGGTGTAGAGCAGGCCGGTGATCGGGGCGCTGCACGCGGCGAGCAGCGCGGCGAGCGAGGAGTAGCGCGTGATCGCCGCGACGCCTGCCCAGATGCCAAGTGCGATGACCCCTGCCGGGGGTACGGCAACCAGCATGACGCCGGCCGCCGTCGCGACGCCCTTGCCGCCGCGAAAACCCAGCGTGGCCGGGAATACATGGCCGACGAACGCCGCGACGCCAGCCAACAGGGCTGTCGTGTCGCCCATGCCCAGTGCGCGCACCACCCACACTGCGACGCACCCCTTCAGCGCGTCACCGAGCAGGGTGAGGATCGCCGCTTTCTTGTTGCCGGAGCGCAGTACGTTGGTGGCACCGGGGTTTCCCGAGCCGTAGGTTCGCGGATCGGCGAGTCCGAAAATTCTGCTGGTGATGACGGCGAAGGGGATGCAACCGAACCCGTAGCCGATGACGAGCGCGAGGGCGATGCTTGAAGCGGTATTCACGATATGCGACGGGCCCGACGTAGAATCCGTTCATTCTAGTTCCACACGGGCAGCACGCGAGTCATGGACTGCATATTCATAGAAGGCATGAAGGTGACCGCTTCGGTCGGTATCTACGCCCGCGAAAAGGCGCATACGCAACAGCTGGAAATCAGCATGACCTTCGGCGTGCCGGATGCTGCAGCTGAAAATGATGACATCAACGACACCATCGACTACGCCGAAGTGGTCAATCGCATCCGCGCAGAACTGGGGCAGCGCCACTTCAACCTGCTGGAAACGCTGGGCGAATTCGTCATCCACATGATGCTCGAAGACTTCAAGGCGCCATGGGTGAAGATATCGATCGCCAAGACCGGCATCATGAAAGATGTGCGTCAGGTCGGTGTGACGATTGAGCGGGGCCGTTCGCCGACAGCGTGAAGCCGCCCGCGGCGGCCTCGTGTGCCAGCAGCCAGCGCTTGATGCCGGGCAGGAAGCCGGCCGTCGAATGCGCGAAGCCACCCAGCCTGCCGCCGGCCGCAACGATGCGGTGGCAGGGAATCACGACTGGAAACGGGTTGGCGCCGCAGGCGCCGCCCACCGCGCGTGGCGAACTGCCGATCTGCGCTGCGACTTCGCCGTAGGTCAAGGAACTCCCCGGTGAAATCGCTCGCATCACCTCCCAGACCGCGCGTTGGTGCAGCGTGCCGGCGGCGGCGAGCGGCAGGTCGAACGGGGTCAGCGGATCACGCAGATAGGCCGTGAGCTGGGTAGTGACTTCGCGGCCAAGGGCGCAGCGCGCACTGCGCGTCAGCCCGGCAGGGAGAAATTCGATGCCGGCAACCATGTCCGCTGCCAGCCGAACGCCGAGTGCGAAGCCGGGTGCGCCGACGATGACGTCCCAGTCGCCGTCCGACGTACTCATGGAACGAAACGGCCCGCCAGCAACTGGACCTTCAGATCGTCCTGCGTGGGTACCGGGCCGATCCACACCGCGAGCAAGCTGCGAAAGAAGTCTTCGCCTTCGATCATGGTGCTCGAGGGCCGGCCATCAACCACGATGCGCGTGCCGCGACCGGGTATCCAGTCCAGCGCCAGCCGGCTGCCCGATTTCACCGACCCGATTGCCAGCACCTGTTCCGAAAACGCTTTGATGCGTGGCTGCATGGCTTCGTACTCGTCACGCGGCAGGTTTTTCTTGATGCCGCGGATCAGCGGCTTGTTGAAGTGCTCGGCCGGTACATCGACCATCGACACGATCTCGATCCGCTTGGCGCCCGGCACTGCCATGGCGCTGTCGAGACTGTCGGCGGGCGCGCCCAGATAGAGTCCGATGGCGTACGCCTTGAGCGAATAAAGGCTGCGAATGCCTTCGCCATTGAGCTTGAGTGGCGCATCGGCGACGCGGGTGACGGGTTCGAAACGCTGCGTCGCGGGCTCTGCGGCATGCAGCGGAACCGAAAGGAAAAACAGGACAACAACCAGCGCGAGGACGCGTGACGGCATGCGGAACTCCGTTTTGGCGAGCGCTCGATTATCCCGCGCAGTCGGCCGATGGCAACGTCGACGTGGCGAAGATGACAGATTTATTGACGAAAGAGCGTTAAAAGACAATCGCAACCTATTGTTTTTCATGTCTTGAGATGCAAAGATCGAGGGCCTGAATATTCAGTTGCCGCATGTTTCGGCGGCAGGGAGAGCACATGAGAACAACGACGAGGTCAGCGTGGCGTATCCGTCCGACGTCCGCTTCAGGTCTGCGACGATGGCTGTACCTTCCGGCCGTCGTGCTGTGGTTGGGTAGCCAGGCCCATGCGCAGTCGGTCACCGAACAGGCGGCCGCACACATCGAAGCCGGGCGTCATGCAGCGGCCTATGCCGTGCTGGCGCCGCAGGAAAGCGAACGTGCCGGCGACCCGCAATTCGATCTGCTGCTCGGCATCGCGGCGGTCGAAACCGGTCGCCATACGCTGGCGGTGTTCGCACTCGAACGGGTGCTGGCGTTGCAGCCGGACAACGCGCGTGCCCGCGCCGAAATCGGTCGCGCCTATCTCGCGCTTGGCGAATCGGCGAGCGCAAAACGCGAGTTGCAGGCGGTGCGCGGACAGAACGTGCCGCCTGAGGTCGCCCGCTCGCTCGATCGCCTGCTGTCGGCGATCGATCGTGCGCCGACCGCGCCCAGACCGTCCTTCTCCGGCTTCGTCGAGGCGGCGGTCGGGCGCGATACCAACGTCAACAGCGCCACATCGGCCGGTTCGATCGCAATTCCGGGTCTGATCGGCGACTTCACGCTGACCGGCGACAGCCGCAGTCGCGACGCCTGGTTCTCGTCACTCGCCGGCGGCATCAATGCCCGAATTCCGGTCAGTCGCGAGTGGGCGGTGGTGGGGGGTGCGTCCGGTGCCGGTCGATTCAACGGCGGTGAATCGCGCTTCGACACGACCGCGGTCGACGGCAATGCAGGCGTCGCCTGGACGCGTGGCGCCAACCGCGTCACCGCGGCGTTGCAGGGCGGCATCTTCGAGGTGGACAGCGACAAGCTGCGCGACTACACCGGCCTGAGCCTTCAGTGGCAGCACACGCACGACGCGCGCAACCAGACGACTGCCTTCATGCAGCATGTACGCCTGCGCTACGACGGCAGCAACGACGTGCGCGACGTCAACCGGAACATCTACGGCGTCGGTCACGCCCACGTGCTGCAGGGTGGCAAGACGATGATGTTCGGCAGTTTCTACCTGGGCAGTGAAACCGGTCGCAACGATCTGCCTTCCGGCGTCAATATCGCCGGCAACGATGTCATCGGCTTCCGTGTCGGCGCCCAGCACACGCTCGACCCGCGCTGGCTGCTGTTCGGTGCGCTCGCTCATGAAGCACGTGATTACGAGAATGCCGACCCCTTGTTCCTGCGCGTGCGCGACGATACCTTGACCACGCTGTCGCTCGGTGCAACCTATGCGCTGACCGAACGCTGGTTGTTGACGCCGTCGGTCACACTGATGCGCAACGATTCCAGTTTCAGCATCAACGATTATCGCCGCGGCGTTGCGCAGTTCGCCGTGCGCCGCACGTTCTAGGAGATCGCCATGACCCGGATTTTCAGGCCAGTCCCGCTGGCGCTCGCCATGGCGGCCGCGTTTCCGCTCACCGTGAATGCCGACAGTGCGGCGCGCGTGGAATTCACCGCCGGCGAAGTCCGCGCGGTTGCGGCCGACGGACGCAGCCGCCCGCTGACGCGCGGCGCGCAGGTGGGCAGTGGCGACACCATCGACACCGGCAGCGGGCGTGCCCAGATGCGCTTCACCGACGGCGCACTGGTGTCACTGCAACCACAGACACAGTTCCGCATCGACCAGTACGCATTCGCCGGCAAACCGGACGAGGACCGCGGCTTCTTCAACCTGCTCAAGGGCGGCCTGCGCACCATCACCGGGCTGGTCGGCAAAGCGAATCGCAGCAACTACAAGCTCACCACCTCGGTCGCCACCATCGGCATCCGCGGCACCGAGTTCTCCGTGGCCTACGGCAACAGCATCAATGTCACGACCGGCGATGGCGCCGTCGATGTGTGCAACGGTGCCGGATGCCTGACGGTCGAGGATGGCCAGAGTGCCTACGTGGCCGACCAGAACACGATACCCGTCATCATCGAGGTGAAGACGGACCTTCCGCCGCCGCCGCCGTCGAACGCGTCGGGTGGCGTCGAACCACCGGTGCGCGATGAAGTCTTCCTCGTCGGCGAGGAACGCGATGACGACGGTGACCTGGTCACGCTGGACGGACTGGATCCGCAGGGCGACCTGCAGTCGGGCGATGGTTACTACGTGTATGGGCAGTACACCGAACAGTACGGCGGCTATGGCGGTCTGGTCACGCTGAGCGGTGTGACCACGGCGTTCGAAGGCAGCGCGCTCGAGTCAGCCGACAGCGGCGACGGCGGTCTGCTGACGGCAGGCACCGTCGTGCAGTCGGCACAGGACGGCATCATCGGCTGGGGCCGCTGGGCCAGCGCGTCGTGCGCCGGCTTCTCGTGCGATGGCGATGACATCGTCGACCTGCATTACGTCACCGGCCGTGCCACGCCGGATCTGGCGGCGCTCGGCGGCATCAGCGCAACCTACAGCCTGAGTGGCGCAACGACGCCGACCTCTTCCGGAGGCGCGCCGGGCGGCGCTGTCAGCGGTACGCTGCTGGCCGATTTCACCAGCTACACGGCCGATCTGGATCTCGGCGTCACTGTCAGCGCGGTTACCTTCAACGTCTCCGGCTCGGGATCGATCAACTCGGGTACGGCCGCCTTCGCCGGCTCCTTCGACAGTTGCAGCGGCTGCGGCAGCACGCCCAACGGCAGCTTCCATGGCTTCTTTGCCGGACCGTCAGCCGAGCGGGCGGGGGTGGTGTACTCCTTCGACAGCGCCATCAACGGCATCGACAAGGTGACGGGCGCCGCGGTGTTCACCAGGGGTGTTTCAGGCCTCGACAACTGACGCAACGCGTTCCGGCGGCCCGGCAAACCCGGGTCGCTCAGCTACAGCCCGTTTTTACGCGTTCTGTTCCGACGCTGAGCGAACGATCTTCGCGCAGCGCGGTCATGCTCCGTCGGCAGATAAAAACGGACACCACGCAACATGCCCCATCACACCCCGCTGATCACGACCATCGTCGGAGGTCTCGTACTGGCGTTCATCTTCGGCTCGCTGGCACACCGCTTCCGCATGCCGCCGCTGGTGGGCTACCTCGTTGCCGGCATCGCGGTCGGTCCGTTCACGCCTGGCTTTGTCGCCGATGTCGCGCTGGCGCAGGAACTGGCCGAAATCGGCGTCATCCTGTTGATGTTCGGCGTCGGCCTGCATTTTTCGCTGAAGGACCTGATGTCGGTGAAGGGCATCGCCATTCCAGGGGCGATCGTGCAGATCGGCATCGCCACGCTGCTCGGCATGGCACTGGCCTGGGCGATGGACTGGACTGTCGGGGCCGGTATCGTGTTCGGGCTGGCGCTTTCGGTCGCCAGCACGGTCGTGCTGCTGACGGCGCTGCAGGAGCGGCGGCTCGAAACCACCCGCCGCGGGCGCATCGCCATTGGCTGGCTCATCGTCGAAGACATCGCCATGGTGCTCGCGCTGGTGCTGATCCCCGCCTTCAGCGGTCTGCTCGGCGGTCAGGGTGAGGCGCTGAGCGGCGATGCGCTGCTGAAGACGCTCGCCATCACGCTGGGCAAGGTGGCCGCTTTCGTCGTCGTCATGCTGGTGGTCGGACGCCGGGTGATCCCCTGGACGCTGGAACGCATCGCCGATACCGGCTCGCGCGAGCTGTTCCGGCTCGGCGTGCTGGCCATCGCGCTCGGCTTCGCACTCGGCTCGGCCTATGTATTCGGCGTGTCGTTCGCGCTGGGCGCCTTCTTTGCCGGCATGATCCTCAGCGAATCCGAACTGTCGCACCGTGCGGCGGAGGAGTCGCTGCCGCTGCGCGACGCTTTTGCCGTGCTGTTTTTCGTGTCGGTCGGCATGTTGTTCGATCCGTCCATCGTCGTGCGCGAGCCGCTGCTGGTGCTCGCGACCGTATTCATCATCGTCATCGGCAAATCGATTGCTGCGGCGGCCATCGTGCGTGCCTTCGGCCATCCGCTCAGCACCGCGCTGACGGTGTCGGCCAGCCTGGCCCAGATCGGCGAGTTCTCGTTCATCCTCGCCACGCTGGGTCTGTCGCTCGGGCTGCTGCCGGAAACCGGGCGCGACCTGATACTGGGCGGCGCCATCATTTCCATCCTGCTCAATCCGCTGCTGTTCGTTGCGCTGGACCGCCTCAAGCCGTGGCTGGAAGCGCGCGAAGGCACGGCGAGCGCGGTCGCGCCGGATCCATCGGCCGCAACCGAAATCGAAGGTCATGTCGTGCTGGTCGGCTTCGGCAAGGTCGGTCACCGCATCGTGATGGCGCTGCTGGAAAGCGGGCGCAAGGTGGTCGTCATCGAGGACCATGCGGAAGTGGTCGAAGCATTGAACGGTGACGGCATTCTCGCGCTGTACGGCAATGGTGCCGCGCCGGGCATGATGGAAGCGGCGCGCATCGAGAGCGCGCGTTTCCTGCTGGTCGCCATTCCGGATGCGCTGGAAGCCGGTCAGATCATCGAGCACGCCCGGCGCCTCAATCCGGACATCGAGGTCATTGCGCGTGCCTACACGGACGCCGAACTGGCGCACCTGGAAAAGCACGGCGCGACGCACACCGTCATCGGTGAGACGGAGATCGCGCGCGGCATGGCGCAGCGGGTCATCGACGCGATGGTCTGACTCAAAGGATGTCTCAAAGGGTGTCGATGAAGTTGCGGATGCCGGCCAGCAGCATTTCGATCGAGATCGCACACAGCAGCAGTCCCATCAGACGCTCCAGCGCAGCTGTGCCGCGTTCGCCGAGCCGGCGGATCAGCGGTCCGGCGGCCAGCAGCACGACCGTGGTGACGGCCATGGCGGCGCTCATCGCGCCCAGCCACGTGTAGAAGCGTTCCGGCTCGCGCGACACCAGCAACATCACCATGGCCATCGCCGACGGTCCGGCGATCAGCGGAATCGCCAGCGGCACGATGAAAGGCTCGCCACCCGACCACTCGCCGAACACGCCGTCGGGCTGGTGAAAAATCATGCGCAGCGCGATCAGGAACAGCAGCACGCCGCCGGCGATGCCGAGCGACGTTTCCGACAGCTGCAGCACACGCATGACGGATTCGCCGGCGTACATGAACAGCACCAGCGCCAGCCAGGCTGCGCAGCACTCGCGCAGGATGACGAGCCGGCGCCGCTCCCGCGGAACGTCCTTCATCAGCACCGTCATCACCGGCGCGTTGCCGAACGGATCGAACAGCAGCAGAAGCAGGATGCTGGCGGAGAGGAAGCTGTCGGACATTCTCGGGAGTCAGGACGTGTGCGTGGGGTGGACGTTGGGCATCGCTGCGCTCACCCCAACCTACGGAGTGCGACACGCACGTACGGTGAGCGCAGCGATGCCCAACAAGACTCCCCGAAAGACTCGCCCCTTGCCGAAGCACGGACAAGCGCCCCGCTTACGGTACGGACTCTCAGGACCGCACCTGGCCGTCTCCCAGCACCACCCATTTCTGGCTGGTCAGACCGTCGAGGCCGACCGGACCGCGTGCGTGGATCTTGTCGGTCGAAATGCCGATTTCCGCACCCAGCCCGTACTCGAAGCCGTCGGCGAAGCGGGTCGATGCGTTGATCATGACCGATGCCGAATCGACCTCGCGGATGAAGCGCATCGCCCGTGTGTGGTTTTCGGTGACGATGGCGTCGGTGTGCTGCGAGCCCCAGCGGTTGATGTGATCGATCGCCTCATCGAGCGAATCGACGATGCGCACCGCGAGGATGGGCGCCAGATATTCGGTCGCCCAGTCTTCGTCGGTGGCGGCCGTCATCGCCGGCACCAGCGCGCGCGAACGTTCGCAGCCGCGCAGTTCCACACCCTTGCCGAGGTAGATGTCGGCCAGCCGGCCGAGCACGCGGGGTGCCGCGGCGACATGCACCAGCAGCGTTTCCATCGTGTTGCAGGTGCCGTAGCGGTGGGTTTTCGCGTTGTCGGCAATGCGCACCGCCTTGTCGTCGTCCGCCTGCTCGTCGATGTAGACATGGCAATTGCCGTCCAGATGCTTGATCACCGGCACCTTGGCATCGCGCGAAATGCGTTCGATGAGCCCTTTGCCGCCGCGCGGCACGATCACGTCGACGAACTGCGGCATGGTGATCAGCTCACCCACGGCCGCGCGGTCGGTGGTGTCGACCACCTGCACTGCGGTGTCAGGCAGGCCCGCCGCGACCAGGCCTTCACGCACGCAGGCGGCGACCGCCTGATTGCAGCGCGCCGCTTCCGAGCCGCCGCGCAGGATGGCCGCGTTGCCGCTCTTCAGGCACAGCGCGGCCGCATCGGCCGTCACGTTCGGCCGCGCTTCGTAGATGATGCCGATCACGCCCAGCGGTACGCGCATCCGGCCGACCGTGATGCCGCTCGGCCGGCGCTTGAAATCGGTCATTTCGCCGATCGGATCGGGCAGCGCGGCCACCTGTTCCAGACCGGTCGCCATCGCTTCCACACCCTTGGCGGTCAGCGTCAGGCGGTCGATCATTGCCGCGTCGAGGCCGTTGTCGCGCGCGGCGGCTACGTCGGCTGCGTTCGCTTCGAGCAGCTGCGGTGCGCGCTCACGCAGCAGTGCGGCGATACGCATCAGCGCATCGTTCTTCACCGCGGTCGACGCCTGCGCGACGACGCGTGACGCGGCCCGGGCCTGACGGCCCAGCGTATTCATGTAGTCCTTGATGTCCATCTTGTGTCCTGGAGTGCTCGGTCGCGGTGACTGCGGGTAAAGGCGGATGAAAGCAGAAAGCGCGGCGGCGTGCCACCGGTTTCTGGCAAGCGAGGGGCCGGGGTGGGGGTGTTGGGCATCGCTGCGCTCACCCCAACCTACGAACTGGGCGCGGGCGGTGGTGCTGCGCATGGTTCGGCGATGCGACGCCGGGTCGCGGGTTGTAGGTTGGGGTGAGCGCAGCGATGCCCAACAGCAATCCGTTACTCACGAACGACCACCTGCCCCCGTGGCAACGCTCAGCGTGCGCAGACCCTGAGCGCGATCTGCAGGAACTCGTCCCACACATCGCCGCGCGCAACACCCTTGATCATGCGGTCGAGCCGCGCTGCCTGCATCAGCGCCGTGCGCGTGGCACCGGATGACAGCCGCGCGAGTGCGCGCCGGTAAGGCGACTGGCGGGCGCCGAAGATGCGGGCGGTGGCGAGGGCTTCGTCGGCACTGCGGCCGGCGTCCATTTCGGCCCGCGCAATGGCCAGCGTGCGCAGCTCGGCCACGATGATCCACAGCACCAGCGGTGCGGCCACGCCTTCGGCGCGCAGGCCGTCGAGCAGCCGGCTCGCTCGCGCCGCATCGCCGGCCAGCAGCGCCTGGCGCAGGTCTTCCACGTCGTAGCGCGCGACGTCCATCACCGCGTTGCGCACCTGTTCCAGCGTGAGTTTGCCCGGTGGATGCAGCAGCCCGAGCTTCATCACTTCCTGATTGGCGGCCAGCAGATTGCCTTCGACATGGGTTGCCATGAAGTCGAGCGCGTCCCGATCCGCGCTTTGCTGCTGTCGAGCCAGGCGCGCGGCCAGCCAGTCCGGCAGGCGGTCGAGCGGCGGCGCGTTCAGCTCCATCACCACGCCGGTCGCCGACAGTACGGCGAACCAGGCGCTCTTCTGCGCCTTCCAGTCCATCTGCGGCAGCGTGATCAGCGTCACCGTCCCGGCGGGCGGACTGGCCGCAAAGCGCGTCAGCACGTCGCCGCCGTCGCGCCCCGGTTTGCCGGTCGGAATGCGCAGGTCGATCAGCTTGTCGCCTCCGAACAGCGACATATTGCCGGCCGCCTCGGCCAGCGCCGACCATTTGAAGTATTGCGTCACCACCAGCACTTCGCGTTCGGTGAAGCCGCGCGCGCGCGCCGCGGTGCGGATCGAATCCGCCGCTTCGATGACCAGCAGCGGCTCGTCGCCGTGCAGCACGTAGAGCGGCGCAAGCGTGCCCTTCAGGTGGCTGTCGAGCTGTTCGGTGCGCAGCAGCATGCGGGTCAGGCGGGCTTTCTCTTGATGGCCTGAAGGCGGCGGAGCAGCTGCTGCACCACGTCAGCCTGCATTTCGGTGTACAGCAGCAGTTCTTCTTCCTGCTTGGCCAGCACTTCGACGTCGTTGAAGGTCAGGTCACGCCGCACTTCGATGGTCGACACCGGCGCGATTTCCTCGCCCTTCGGGCTCCGGACCTTGAATCCGAAGCGCTGGCGCAGCTGGTACTCACGCACCCGGCCGGCAGAGTTCAGGCTCAGGATGACCTTTTCGATCCGGTTTTCGGTGATGTCGATGACGGCTTCGGCGTCCTTCATTTCATCGGTGACGCGGGTCGTGCTCTGGGCGTCGATGGCGCGCCGGATCTGTGCCGTCATTTCCGCGTAGGGGCTGGCATTGATGAACACGGTCGCGAACGGCAGGTCGCGAACGCCGCGCAGCTGGAAGCCGCAGGCGCCGAGCAGCAGCGCACTGCCGGTGGCGGCGATCAGGCTGCGGCGGACCTTGGAATCAGGGGCAGTCACACGTTTCTCCCGTGTCAGCACACGATGTTGATCAGGCGGCCCGGCACCACGACAACTTTCCTTGCCGGCTTGCCTTCCATGAATTTCTGCGCTGCTTCGCTGGCCAGGGCCTGCGCCTCGATGGCGTCCTTCGACGCGTCGGCAGCGATACGCAGGCTGCCGCGCAGCTTGCCATTGACCTGCAGCATCAGCTCGATTTCGTCCTGCACCAGCGCCGAGTCGGCGGGTTCGGGCCAGGACGCGTTCAGGATGTCGTCGCCGAAGCCGCAGTCGCGCCACAGCACGTGCGTGATGTGCGGACAGATCGGCGACAGCACGCGCAGCAGCATCGACAGGCCTTCGCCGATCACTTCTGCCGCAAGCGCGCCGTCGCGCGGCGCCTTTTCGAGCGCATTGAGCATTTTCATCGCGCCCGACGCGACGGTGTTGAACTGCTGCTTGCCCAGATCGTAGCTGGCCTGCTTGAGCACCAGATGCAATTCGCGCCGCAGATCGGCCAGCGCAGTCGGCAGCTTCGCGCCGTCGAGCGTGGGGCGCGCCGGCATCCGGGCGCGCAGGTCGGCGTCGAAGCCCTGTGCGAAGGCCCACACCCGCTTCAGGAAGCGGTGCGCGCCCTCGACGCCGGCGTCGTTCCATTCCAGCGTCTGTTCCGGCGGGCTGGCGAACATCATGAAGAAGCGTGCCGTGTCGGCACCGAACTCGTCGATGATGGATTGCGGATCGACGCCATTGCGCTTGGACTTGGACATGGTGCCCATGCCCTGGAAATCGACCGGCTGGCCATCGGCGATCAGCGTGGCGCCGGTGATGCGGCCGGCATCGTCGCGCAGCGGCGTCACCTCTTCCGGCGCGTAGTACTCGATGCCGCCCTTGTCGGTGCGGCGCGAATAGATGTGGTTCAGCACCATGCCCTGCGTCAGCAGGCGGCCGAACGGTTCGGTCACCGTGGTCAGCCCCATGTCGCGCATCACCTTGCACCAGAAGCGTGAATACAGCAGGTGCAGGATCGCGTGCTCGATGCCGCCGATGTACTGGTCGACCGGCATCCAGTAATTGGCGCGCTGATCGACCATGGCGCCGTCGTTGCCGGCCGAGCAGTAGCGCGCGTAGTACCAGCTCGAATCGACGAAGGTATCCATCGTGTCGGTTTCCCGCTTCGCAGGCGCGCCGCAGGTGGGGCAGGCGACGTGGATGAAGTCGTCGCGTTTCAGCAGAGGGTTGCCGGATCCATCCGGAATGCAGTCTTCCGGCAGCACCACCGGCAACTGCTCGTCCGGCACCGGCACGTCGCCGCAGTGGTCGCAGTGGATGATCGGTATCGGGCAGCCCCAGTAGCGCTGGCGCGACACGCCCCAGTCGCGCAGGCGCCACTGGATCTTCTTTTCGCCCCCTTTTGCGTCGAGATCGGCCGCCACCGCGTCGACCGCCGCTTCGTAGCCCAGTCCGTCGTACCGGCCGCTCGCGGCGCACACGCCGTCCTTCGAGGCGTACCACTCGGCCCATGCGTCGGTCGAGAACACCTTGTCGCCGAGCGAAATCACCTGCCGGATCGGCAGGTCGTATTTCTTCGCGAAGCCGAAGTCGCGCTCGTCGTGCGCCGGCACGGCCATCACTGCGCCGTCGCCGTAGCTCATCAGTACATAGTTGCCGACCCACAGCGGAACCGCTTCGCCGGTCAGCGGATGCACGACGGTCAGTCCGGTCGGCAGGCCTTCCTTGTCCATGGTCGCCATGTCGGCTTCCATCACCGAGCCGTGCTTGCACCTTTCGATGAAGGCCGCCAGTTCGGGGTTGTCGCGCGCGGCATGCGTGGCCAGCGGATGTTCGGCGGCCACGGCGCAGAAGGTGACGCCCATGATGGTGTCGGCGCGGGTGGTGAATACCCAAAGCTTGCCGTCGTCGATCAACGCCCCCGCGTCGTCGCGGATGTCGTGCGTGAAGGCAAAGCGAACGCCGGTGCTCTTGCCGATCCAGTTCGCCTGCATGGTTTTCACGCGTTCGGGCCAGCCCTCCAGCGTGTCGAGATCGTTCAGCAGTTCGTCGGCGTACTGCGTGATGCCGAGGTAGTAACCGGGGATCTCACGCTTTTCGACCAGCGCACCGGTGCGCCAGCCGCGGCCGTCGATCACCTGTTCGTTGGCCAGCACGGTCTGGTCGACCGGGTCCCAGTTCACGACCTGCGTCTTCTTGTAGGCGATGCCCTTTTCCAGCATGCGCAGGAAAAGCCACTGGTTCCACTTGTAGTAGGACGGCTGGCAGGTGGCCAGTTCGCGGCTCCAGTCGATGGCGAAGCCCAGCGACTGCAGCTGCTGCTTCATGTAGGCAATGTTGTCCCAGGTCCACTTCGCCGGCGGCACCGCGTTCTTGATTGCCGCGTTCTCGGCCGGCAGGCCGAAGGCGTCCCAGCCCATGGGCTGCAGCACGTTGTAGCCGCGCATGCGGTGAAAGCGGGTCAGCACGTCGCCGATCGTGTAGTTGCGCACATGGCCCATGTGCAGCTTGCCCGACGGGTAGGGGAACATCGACAGGCAGTAGTACTTCGGGCGGCTCGCGTCTTCGACCGCCCTGAAGGCGTGCGTCGTGTCCCAGTGCTGCCGGGCGGCGGCCTCGACGGCGGACGGCGTGTAGGCGGAGGTCTGTTTCTGTTGCATGGCGCGGGTTTGCAGCGAAGGTGGGGGATGCAAACCCGCGATTATAGGCTGTGCAGACCCTAGGCAGAGGACAGCTTGCGCGGCGCCAGCCGGCCACTCATCTGATCGATCAGCGCCTTTTCGGTCTCGCGCGCGAACGACAGCGTGATCTGCGGATACGGGATTTCGTGGCCGCGTGCATCGAATTCGGCTTTCAGCCGGCGCATGAACTCGCGCTTCACCTCCCACTGCGCCAGTGCCACCACCTTCAGCCGGGCGCGCAGCGTCACGGTGGAGTCGTCCCACGACTGGACGCCGGCGATGTCCAGATCGCCCAGTATCTTCGGTCCGAGCTGTTCATCCTCGCGCAGGCCGGTGGCCACTTCCTTCATCACCTCGAAGATGTCATCCACCCGCTCGCGGTAGTGCACGCCGACGTCGAGCACGGCGTGGGCGAATTCGCGCGAGCGGCTGGTGACGGTCGTGATTTCACCGTTCGGCACGAAATGCACATTGCCCTCGTAGTCGCGCAGTCGCACGTAGCGCAGGGTCACTTCCTCGACTGCGCCATCGTGGCCTGCAATGCTCACCACGTCGCCGACCCGGATCTGGTTCTCGAGCAGCACGAAGAAGCCGGCGAACAGGTCCTTCACCAGACTTTGCGCGCCGAAACCGATGGCGATGCCGGCGACGCCCGCGGTGGCGAGCAGCGGTGCGACCGACACGCCGAGCACACTGAGCACCAGACCGCAGGCGATGACGAACACCACCACCGACGCGGCATAGCGTGCCACCCGGACCAGCGTGTCGATGCGCTTGACGTCTTCGGTGCAGTCGGTGCGACTCTTCAGCGCGGCGTACACGAGATTGATCGCGCGCCGCGCCGCCAGGCGCAGCCCCCACGCCAGCAGCAGGATGAAGCCGAGCCGTATCGACAGGTCGAGCAGCAGAGGCAGGCGTTCCATCGCCCAGCCGTAGAACCACGTGGTCCATTGTGTCCATTCGGCCATTCTTGTGTTCTCCCTTGCAGTGAAGTCATCTTTCCCGACACCCTCATGTCGTGACGGTTCCCGTCGTGACGACATCGAAAGCGGGAGCCGGGCAGGGTGAGGGCGGGTCGTCGCCCACCGCTGTAGTGGCGGGCTGCGCGGTTAGAATCGGCCGGATGAACGCAAATCCGCTCCTCGCCGGTCTGAATGAACCGCAGTTCCAGGCTGTCACGCTGCCCTCGCAATCGGCACTCATCCTCGCCGGTGCCGGCTCCGGCAAGACGCGCGTGCTGACCACCCGGCTCGCCTGGCTGATTTCCACCGGCCAGGTGTCGCCGCACGGCATCCTGGCGGTCACCTTCACCAACAAGGCGGCCAAGGAAATGCTGGCGCGGCTGACCGCCATGCTGCCGATGAATACGCGCGGGCTGTGGATCGGCACCTTCCACGGGTTGTGCAACCGCATGCTGCGCGCGCACTGGAAGGAAGCCGGCCTGCCGCAACTGTTCCAGATTCTGGATTCGGCGGACCAGCTGTCGGCCATCAAGCGCCTGCTGAAGGCGCTGAACATCGACGACGAAAAGTTTCCGCCGCGCGAGTTGGGGTACTTCATCAATTCGGCCAAGGAACAGGGCCTGCGGCCGCACGAGGTCGAAGCCTTCGACGACTTCGCACGCCGGCGCGTCGAGCTGTATCAGGCCTACGAGGCACAGTGCCAGCGCGAAGGCGTGGTCGATTTCGCCGAACTGCTGCTGCGCTGTTACGAACTGCTGACGCGCAACGAACCGATCCGCGCGCACTATCAGCGACGCTTCCGCCACCTGCTGGTCGACGAGTTCCAGGACACCAACGTGTTGCAGTACCGCTGGCTCAAGCTGCTGGCCGGTCTGGGCTCCGAACATCAGGCAGCGGTGATGGCGGTCGGCGACGACGACCAGAGCATCTACCGCTTCCGCGGCGCCGAGGTCGGCAACATGCGCGACTTCGAGCGCGAATTCCATGTCGACAATGTCATCCGGCTGGAGCAGAACTACCGCTCGCACGGCAACATCCTCGATGCGGCCAATGCCGTCATCAAGCAGAACACCGGACGGCTGGGCAAGAACCTGTGGACCGAAGCCGGCAGCGGCGAGCCGCTGCGCGTGTACGAGGCGTTCAACGACATCGAGGAAGCGCGCTGGGTGGTCGAGGAAATCAAGGCGCTGATCAACGACGGCGCGGCGCGCTCCGACATCGCGCTGCTCTATCGCAGCAATGCGCAGTCGCGCGTGCTCGAGCACGCACTGTTTTCAGCCGCGATTCCTTACCGGGTGTATGGCGGCCTGCGTTTCTTCGAGCGGCAGGAAGTGAAGCACGCGCTGGCCTACATGCGACTGATCGCCAATCCGCACGACGATACCGCCTTCACCCGGGTGGTGAATTTCCCGACCCGCGGCATCGGCGCCCGCTCGCTCGAACAACTGCAGGACGCCGCGAAGGCGTCCGAGTCCAGCCTGTACGGCGCGCTGAACCTGCTGACCGGCAAGGCGGCGCAGTCGGTCGGCCATTTCATCGATCTGGTCGATCAGCTGCGCTTTGCGTGCGAAGGTCTGACACTGCCGGAAATGGTCGAACAGGTGCTGGAATTGTCGGGCCTGCGTGCCCACTACAAGACCGAGAAGGAAGGTCAGGAACGCATCGCCAACCTCGATGAAATCATCAATGCGGCGAGCAATTTTATCTCTGAAGAAGGCTATGCGCAGGTGGCGGCCGAAGACGAAGCCGCACCGCCTGATCCGCTCGCCGCTTTCCTGTCGCACGCTTCGCTGGAAGCCGGCGAACACCAGGCGGACGCCGGTCAGTCGGCGGTGCAGCTGATGACGGTGCATTCGGCCAAGGGTCTGGAATTCGATGCGGTGTTCCTGGGCGGACTGGAGGAAGGTCTGTTCCCGCACGAGAACTCCATTCTCGAGCGCGAGGGGCTGGAGGAAGAGCGGCGGCTGATGTACGTCGCCATCACCCGCGCGCGCAAGCGGCTCTATCTGTCGTTTGCCCAGTCGCGCATGCTGCACGGCCAGACCCGCTACAACCTGCGCAGCCGCTTCTTCGACGAGATACCGGCCGAGTTGATGAAGTGGCTGACGCCGCCGGCCACGGCGCGTGGCTTCGGCAGCTTCGGCCACGCGGCGGTGCCGCCGCCGCCCGCCAGCAGCAACCCGCGGACCTTCGGCAGCGGCCGCAAGTCGCCGTCGAGCAACGACACCGGTTTTCGCATCGGCCAGCAGGTCAGCCACGCGAAGTTCGGCAGTGGCGTCATCGTCAGTGCGGAAGGGTCCGGCTCGGACGCCCGGGTACAGGTCAATTTCGGTCGCGAAGGCGTCAAGTGGCTGGCGCTGGCCGTGGCGAAACTGAGCGCGGCCTGACATGAACCGGCGCGTCGCCTTCCTGTTCTGCGCGCTGCTGTCCGGTGCGGCCGGGCAGGTCGCGGCCAGCGATGAGTGGCGCACCGCGCATCTGCGGGGTGAATGCGAAACGGCTCTGGCCGAGGCGCGCACCGCCGCGGACGCAGGCAGCGCCGAGGCCCTGCTGCAATTGTCCGACTGGCATTTCTTCGGCACCTGTCTGGACAAGGACGACATTGCGTCGGCGCGCTTCGCCCTGCAGGCGGCGCAGGGCGGGCTGCCTCGCGCCCAGGCGGTGGTCGGTCAGCTGTATGCCAGTGGCCTCGGTGTCGGACGCGATGATGCCGAAGCGCGTCGCTGGTATCTGCTGGCAGCCGACGCCGGCGATGCCGAAGCCATGCTGCTGCTGGCGCGCCACCTGGAAGCCGATAGCACCAGCCCGGTCGCCGCCGATGTCGCGCTGGCCTGGGCCAACCGCTCGGCGGAAGCCGGCTATGCACCGGCGTTCGTCCATCTGGCCCAGCTGTACAGCGGCGGCGGTGCGCAGACCGACTATGCAAAGGCGGCGCAATGGCTAGAACGGTCCATCGAGTCCGGCTACAAGGACAATGGCGTGTGGGTGGCCTATTCCTGGGCCTGCCTGAACCTCGGCCGCTACGATGACGTGCTGCGCGCAGCCGATCAGGTGCCGAAGGAAGCTGCTGAATACAAGGCGGCGCAGATCAACCGTGCGCACGCGCTGTTGCTGAATGGCCAGATCGGCAATGCACGCGAGGTCTATGCCGCCAACCTCACGCTGCGCGGCGAAGACGAATTCCGTCGCATCCTGCGCGACGACTTCGCCGAACTGCGCCGCTCCGGCCGCGCGCACCCGGCGATGGCACGCATCGAAAAGCTTTTCGCCATCGGCGCAGCCCCGCAGTGAGCCATCAAGCGGTGCATAGCGATCGCTATCGGCGCTACGCCGAACTCGCTGCTGAACAGGCAGAGGGGCGCGACTATCGCGTCACCGCAGTACGTCGCGGCAGCGGTATCGCCGTGATCGCCCCGCACGGCGGGCGCATCGAACGCGGGACGTCCGAAGTCGCGCGCGCTATCGCCGGCGAGGATCTGGACCTGTATCTGTTCGAAGGCTGCCTGCCGTCACTCAATTTCGAAACCCTGCATCTGACCAGCCGGCATTTCGACGAGCCGCGTGCGCTGGCGCTGATCGCCGGCTGTCACACGGTGCTGGCAGTACACGGCGTGGCCGACACCGGTGAGCGCGCGTTGCTCGGCGGGCGCGACAGCGCGCTGGCCTGCAGGATCGCCGACCGGCTGTTCGTACGCGGCGTGCGCGCACAGGTGTCGGGTCATCGTTACCCCGGCCGCGATGCCGCGAATGTCTGCAACCGCGGAGCGAGCGGGCAGGGCGTACAGCTTGAATTGAGCGACCGCCTGCGTGGCGGGCCGCTGGAACCTGCAGTGGTCGAGGCGTTACGTCTGGCGCTTCTTGACAGGCTGAGCGCCAGCGAATCCTAGCTGCCGCCGCGCAATGGCGCCGCGAGATCACCTGAGCAATTCAGGTATTGCGCCGTGACATCGCGCGGTGCCGGACCGGTGAACGGGATTTCGATGTCGCCGCCGACCTGCCCCAGCACCAGCGTGCCGCCGAAGAACATGAAATTGCGCATCAGCGTCGCCCAGTCCAGCCGCGCGTCGGCTTCGAAGCCGGGCAGCGTGAGCAGACCTTCGTTGGGCACCAGCAGCACGGCCGGTCTGAACTGGCCGATTTCGAGCCGGGCCAGCACCGGCAGCGCACCGCCGCCGGCCGGTGGCCTGACTTCCACCCTCGCCGCGACGTCGTCACCGACCCGTTCGCGCAGGATCTGGATGTCCCAACCCTGTATCGACACCGCGCTGCCGCACCGGCGCGGCCAGCCGCTGTCCAGACCGACCACCGCGCGATAGCTGCCGGCCGCGCCAGCGGACACGGTACCCAGACAAAGCAGGAGGAAGAGGAGGCTGCGAAGCATGGCGGTTCAGACACGGCGAAGCGGCTGCGAGTTCGACCGCACGTTTACCGCTGCCAGCGCCTTCGCAGCCGCTGCGGCGCATCGAACGCGAACATCGCGACCACGGCGACTTCGGCCATCAGCGTTTTTCGAGCAGTTCGTACAGCGCGACGAACTCCTGGGTGACCTTGTGGCTGGGGGCGAAATGGATCAGCGGTTGCGCCGCTTCGTGCGATTCCTTCACCTTGACCGATGACGACAGCGCGGCTTCGAGCACCGGCAGGCCTTCGTCGCGCAATTCCTGCACCACGCGCACCGGCAGGCTGGAGCGCGCCTGGAACTGGTTCACCACGATGCCTTCGAGCTTCAGCCCTTCGTTGTGGTCACCGCGGATTTCCTCGATGTTCTCGATCAGCGTGTACAGCGCCTTGCGCGAGAAATCGTCGCAGTCGAACGGGATCAGCACCGACTCCGCAGCGATCAGCGCACAGCGCGAGTAGAAATTGAGCGCCGGCGGCGTGTCGATGTAGATGTTGTCGAAGTCGTCGAGCGCTTCCAGCGCCTCGCGCAATTTATAGATTTTGTAGCGCGACTCCAGCTTGTTTTCGAGTTCGGCCAGCTGCGGGCTGGCACTCATCACGGACAGACCCGGATGCCCGGTGTCGCTGATGAATTCGGCCGTGTCGCGCGGCGTGAGCTTGAAGTTGAGGATCTGGTCGAAGAAGTCGGCCGCACCCAGCTCCACCTTGTCGGCGGCATCGCCGAGCAGGTAATGGCTCGAATTGCACTGCGTATCGAGATCGATCACCAGTGTGCGTTGGCCGCGCGTGGCACTGATGGCGGCCAGATTGCAGGTGATCGTGGATTTGCCGACGCCACCCTTCTGGTTGAACACGACACGACGCATGACGGACTCCGGTGGACTCGAGCCTGCATTCTGCCAAAACCGACGGTGCAGTGCACCATGAACTTGGCCGGTAGAATCCGTGCTCATGTTCAGGAACCTGCCCTTCCGATGACCGATTTCGCTGTACGCATGCACCGTACCGGTGGCCCCGAGGTGTTGCAGTACGAGGCGGTCGAGCTGTGCGACCCCGCGGCAGGCGAGGCGCGGGTGCGCCAGCACGCCATCGGCGTCAATTTCATCGACATCTACTACCGCTCCGGGCTCTATCCCATGCCGCTGCCCGGCGGGCTGGGGCTGGAGGCGGCCGGTGTGGTCGAAGCGGTCGGTGAGGGCGTGACCGACATCGCACCCGGCGACCGCGTGGCCTATGCCGGCGGCCCGCCCGGCGCCTACGCCTCGGTGCGCAACCTGCCGGCCGACCGGCTGGTACGCCTGCCCGACGCGATCGATTTCGACACCGCCGCGGCCTTGATGCTCAAGGGGCTGACTGCGCAGTATCTGCTGCGTCGGACCTGCCGCATCGAGCCGGGTGACAGCGTACTGCTGCACGCCGCGGCCGGTGGCGTCGGTCTGATTGCGAGCCAGTGGGCGCAGGCGCTCGGCGCGACGGTCATCGGCACGGTCAGTACGCCGGCCAAGGCTGAACTGGCTCGTGCCCACGGTTGCGCCCACGTCCTGACCGATGTGGCACCGGCCGACCTGCCGGCGCAGGTGCGCGCGCTGACCGGCGGCAAGGGCGTGCGGGTCGTGTACGACGGCATCGGCCGCGACACTTTCATGGCCTCGCTGGACTGTCTCGCCCCGCTCGGCATGATGGTCAGCTTCGGCAACGCGTCCGGACCGGTCGCTGCTTTCGAACCGGCCATGCTGGCGCAGAAGGGCTCGTTGTTCCTGACCCGGCCGACCTTGTTTCATTACGTTGCGCAGCGCGCCGACCTGCTGGCTGCCGCCGACGAAGTGTTCGCCCGGGTGGCCGATGGCACCGTGCGTGTCGCCATCGGGCAGCGTCATACGTTGAAGGACTGCGCACGTGCGCATGAAGCGCTCGCTGCGCGCCGCACCACAGGTTCCCTTCTGCTTGCGCCGGAGTGAAGCGTGGCGAGGGTGTGGGCGGAACACACTGTGCCCGGCGTGGCACGCCGATTACCGATGGACCTTGCGGAGCATTCCCGATGAAGTTTCTGTTGTCGCTGCTGGCCTGCTGTTGCATGCTTTCACCCGCCATCGCGCAGACGCCTGCCCAGACGGCCTTTCTGAAGGCGGAAACGCGCAGGATCGAAGATCAGTTCGTTCGTCGCATCGTCGACATCACCCGGCTGCCCGATGCGCAGGTGCGCTCGGCGATGCCGGCTGAAGGGCGCATCACCGACCCGGCCGCGCGCGTGGTGGCGGCCATTGAACAGCAGCGTGGCCAGCCTTTGAGCGACGCGCAGAAACAGGCCATCGCGCAGGCGGATGAGGAACGTCGCAGCGCGCTGGTCGCTGCGCGTGCTGCAGCGAAGGACAAATAGACGCGACCCGCACATGCAGCGGGCAACAGCAGCAGGAGGCCAGCAGCACGGCCGTGACAGGTAACAGCGACACCAAACAGCCATCACAGCAGCGCTGGCCGGGAGAAAAACGATATGGGATCCAAGGTGTGCGCCATTGTCGGCATGGGAACCGGAGTCGGTGCCGCGGTGGCACGGCGCTTCGGTGCCGAAGGCTATTGCGTGGCGATGATTTCGCGCAATGCCGGCAAGCTCGAGCGCTATGAACACGAACTGGCTGCGCGCGGCGTCACGGCGCAGGGCTTCGTGGCTGACGCCGGCAGCGATGAATCCATCCTGTGTGCCATCGAAAGCATGCGCCACGCGATGCCGCCGCCCGAGGTGCTGGTGTTCAACGCCGCGGTGCCGCGCGAAAGCGCACCCTCTGTGCTCGACCCGGAAGCGCTCGCGGCCGATCTGCGGATCGGCGTGCTGGGTGCCCTGATCGCGGCGCGCGCCGTGCTGCCGGCGATGCGCGCGGCCGGCCAGGGCAGCATCCTGTTCACCGGCGGCGGGCTGGCAATGGAACCGGTCGCGGCGGCGGCCTCGCTGTCGGTGCAGAAGGCGGCACTGCGCAATCTGGTGTTCAGCCTGCATCAGGAACTGTCGCCGGCCGGCGTGCATGCGGCGATCGTCACGATTGCAGGCGTGCTGCGCGAAGGCAGCCTGCTCGATTCGGCCCGCGTGGCCGACGCGTTCTGGACCCTGCATTCACAGCCCGGCGGCCAGTTCGCGCGCGAAATCGTACTTTCCTGAGCGTACTTTCCCGAGATTGCTGCATGTATAGCGTACTGGTTGCAAATCCCAAGGGCGGCGCCGGCAAGAGCACGCTGTCGACCAACGTCGCGGCGCACTACGCCACCCAGGGGGCCCGTGTCATGCTGGGCGACATCGACCGCCAGCAGTCGGCGCGCCACTGGCTGGCACTGCGTTCGCCTCTGCTGGCGCCCATTTCCGGCTGGGACATCGAACCCGACCTGCCGGCCCGACCGCCGCGCGGCACCACCCACGTGGTCATCGACACGCCCGCCGGTCTGCGCGGCAAGCGGCTCGAGACCATGCTGCGCAGCGTCGACCGCATCCTGGTGCCGGTGCAGCCGTCGATCTTCGATATCCTCGCCACTGGCGAATTTCTGAACGAGCTGGCGCAGCACAAACGCATCAGCTCGGCGCGGGTGCGCATCGGCATCGTCGGCATGCGGGTCGACACGCGCACGCGCGCCGCGCAGGAACTGGAGCGTTTCTGCGCCGGGCTCGATCTGCCGGTGCTGGGCTATCTGCGCAATTCGCAGCTGTACGTGCAGACGGCCGCGCACGGCATGAGCATTTTCGACCTGTCCCGCTCGCGCGCTCAGACCGACCGCGAACAGTGGCAGCCCATCATCGACTGGCTGGATTCCCCATGAACAACCCGAACAGCAAAAGTCTGGCCGTCGTGCGCAACAGTTCCGAGGAAGAAGGCATGAAGGCACGCATCCTGTGCTTCGCCGGCAGCACACGCGAGGCATCGTTCAACCGCAGGCTCGCGCTGGCGGCAGCCCGCGCCGTCGAAGAGGCGGGCGGTGAGGCCACCTTCATGGACCTGCGCGATCATCCCTTGCCGCTGTACGACGGCGACCTCGAAGCGTCGGCCGGCCTGCCGCTGGGCGTGCGCCCGCTGAAGGAACTGTTCAAGTCGCACCACGGCCTGTTCATCGCGTCGCCGGAGTACAACGGTTCTTTCAGCGCGGTGCTGAAAAACACGCTGGACTGGATTTCCCGCCCGGCCGGCGACGAAGCCGGTACGGTGCCGTATGCCGGCAAGGTGGCCGCACTCGCCGCGGCCTCACCGGGCGCGCTGGGTGGCCTGCGCGGTCTGGTGCATCTGCGGGCAGTGCTGCAGTCGGTCGGCGCGCTGGTGCTGTCCGAGCAGGTGGCCGTCGGCGGGGCGTCTACAGCCTTCACGTCCGAAGGCCGTCTGGCCGACGAGCGCCTGCAACAGATGCTGGACCGCACGGCAATGCGTCTGGTCGATGTGGCGGCGCGCCTGCGCCCCTGATTTCTTTCCGCTGATTTTTCGTCCGACTCCAGGAAGCAACAATGAAATACCTGCGTGTGCGCCATCAGGGCGCCGAACGGCTGGGCCGCATTGCCGGCGACTCGGTTGAACTGCTCGACGGCGATCTGTTCGGCGCGCCGCGCGCGACCGGCGAAACGATGCCGCTGGCCGGCGTCGAATGGCTGATGCCGTGCGTGCCGTCGAAGATGATCATCATCGTGAACAACTTTCACGCGGCTGTGCAGAAGGCCGGTGGCAGCGTTCCGTCCGAGCCGTTGTTCCTCGTGCGTTCGCCGACTGCGCTGAACTGGCACGGCCAGCCGATTCCGAAACCACGGGCTTTCGACGGTCGCGTGTTCTACGAGGGCGAACTGGGCGTGGTCATCGGCAAGGTGGCCCGCAACCTGGACGAGGCGCAGGCGGCCGACGCCATCTTCGGCTACACCTGCGTCAATGACGTGAGCGCGCTGGAACTGGTGGACAAGGACCCGTCGTTCGCGCAATGGACGCGCGCCAAAAGCTTCGACGGCTTCGGCTGCTTCGGCCCGGTCATCGAAACCGATGCGCTGCCGGCCGATGCCGAAGTGGTCACCACAGTCGGCGGGCGCGAGCGCCAGCGCTATCCGGTGTCCGACATGATCATTCCGCCGGTGAAGCTGGTGGCGATGATTTCGCGCGACATGACGCTGCTGCCGGGCGACGTGATCTGCTGCGGGACCTCGGTCGGCGTATTGCCGATGAAACCGGGCAGCACCGTCGACGTGACCGTGACCGGGGTCGGCACGCTCAGCAACGTGTACGCGCCCGCTGACTGAACGACCTGCGTCAATACGGCCCGGCCGCGTCTGATGCACGCTTGACGGATGGACGCCCACGCCGGATTGCCCCACCTGCAGCCGCTGCTGCTGTTTCTCGCCATTGCCGGTCTGGTGATGCCGCTGCTGGCGCGCGCCCGGGTGAGCCAGGTGGTGGCCTTCCTGTGCGCGGGCGCGCTGGTCGGTCCGTATGGTCTGGGCCGGCTGGCCGCTGACCAGCCCTGGCTGGGTGCGCTCACCATCGCAGACGGCGAGGGCGTGCGCGGTCTGGCCGAGCTGGGCGTCATGTTCATGCTGTTCGTCATTGGTCTCGAACTGTCGGCACGCCAGCTGTGGTCGCTGCGTCGCTGGGTGCTGGGCGTGGGCAGCGCGCAGTGGCTGGGCACCGGCGCGCTGATTGGCGGCATCGCGCTGGCCTTCGGCCACGGCTACCAAACGGCGCTGGTACTCGGACTCGGTCTCGCAATGTCATCCACCGCGGTGGTGATGCAGTTGCTCGACGAGGCCGGTCAGACGCGTTCGACGGTCGGTCGCACGAGTTTCGCCGTGCTGCTGCTGCAGGACATCGCCTTCGTACCGCTGCTCATCCTGCTCGGCCTGATGGCCGATGATGGCGCAGGCGGTACCGTGAGCGGCTTTGCATGGCTGATGCTGACCGCGCTGGCCAAGGCTGCGCTGGCGGTGGCGCTCATCCTGCTGCTCGGTCGGCTCGTGCTGACGCCGCTGTTCCGCCGCGTGTCGGTCACCACGCAGGCCGACAGCTTCATGGCACTGACACTGCTCGCGGCGCTCGGCGTCGCGGCGCTGACCGGCCGTGCCGGGTTGTCGATGGCGCTCGGCGCCTTCCTGGCTGGGTTGATGCTGTCCGAAACCGAATACCGCCATGCGGCGCTGCAGGCCATCGAACCGTTCAAGGGTTTGCTGATGGGGCTGTTCTTCGTGTCGGTCGGCATGAGTCTTGATCTGGTGACCGTGGCCGCCGACGCGCTGTGGCTGGTGGGCTCGGTGATCGGCCTGTACGCGCTGAAAAGCGCCGTGCTGTTCACGCTGTTCCGCCTGTTCGGCCTGGCACGCGGTGACGCGGCCGAGGCGGCGCTGTTGCTCGGTCAGGCCGGCGAATTCGCGCTGATCGTCATCGGCATCGCGCTTGGCGCCGGTCTGCTGGATGCCCGTACCGGCAATTTCATGTTGCTGGTGGCCACGCTGAGCATGTTCATGACGCCACTTGCGGCAAAGGCCGGCCGTGCGCTGCACCGGCGCTTCGATGGCGCTGCGGACACGGCGGGCGAAGGTGCGGCCGCGCGAAGCCTGCCCGCTCAGGACGATGTGGTCATCATTGCCGGCTTCGGCCGGGTCGGCCAGCGGGTGGCACGTGTGCTGGACCGCGCCGGACTTCCGTGGGTCGCCATCGAACGGCACGTCGCCGCGGCGGCGCGCCATCATGCAGAAGGTCGGACGGTGATTGTCGGCGATGCCGGCAGCCCGTCACTGCTGCATCATCTGGGCGCCGGTCGGGCCCGCGCGCTGGTGGTCACGATGGATGATCCCGCCGCGGCACGGCACGTCGTGCGCAGCCTGCACGCCGAATTCCCGGCGCTGCCATTGATCGCCCGGGCGCGCGATGGCGCGCATGCTGCCGAACTGCGCGCAGCGGGCGCCAGCGAAGTCATTCCGGAGGCGCTGGAAGCGGCGCTCCAGCTGGGCGATCACGTGCTGGCGCAACTGGATGTGTCGCCTGCACGGCGCGGCGAACTGATCGACGCCGAACGCCGTACCGCCGACTGAGCGTCGTCGCGCTGCGTCAGCGCTTCACGCCCGGTGGCAGCGCCGGCTTCATTTCGGTGGCACTCGGCTGCACGTGGTCGTGGCTCTCTATCGTCGGATGTTCCTGTCCGGCATGCACCTTGCGCTGCGACGGCTGAACGCCGATCGGCATCGCCAGCTTCTGTTCGGTGGCGCTCTGCGGTACATGGTCGTGCCCTTCGATCACTGGGTGTTCCTGGCCGGCATGCACCTTGCGCGTCGACGGCTTGACGCCCGGCGGCAGCGCAGGCTTTTGTTCGGTGGCCGTCAGCTGTGCGTGATCGTGCCCTTCGATCACCGGGTGCTCCTGCCCGGCGTGCACCTTGCGCGTCGACGGCGTGACGCCGGGCGGCAACGCCGGCTTGCTGCCGACGTTGGCCGGCGCCTTGTCCTTCAGCGCATCGGCCGGATGCGGCGAACCGGCATGGCCCGACGCGCCGTCGGCCCATGCGGTCGTACAGGACAACGCGGAAAGTGCCAGAGCGGCCCAGATCCTGTTCATGATTGCTTCCTTCCGGTAGTGAGTGATTGCAGCCAGTGTGCGCCTCGGACGCGCTTGACGCATTGACCTGACTCAAAAGCATTGCGCGCAACCGGTCGTCGCGACACGCGGGTGGGGTGCGCGGCGTATTCTTCGTCGCGCCATGCCGCCCGCCCAACCCGTCCTGTTCCTGCACGCCAATGGCTACCCGGCCGGCGTGTACCGCCAGTTTCTCGCTGCACTGGCGCGCCACCACCCGGTCAGTGCGATCGACGTGATCGCCGCCGCACACGGCCCCGGCCGTGGCTGGCGCAACCTGTTGACGCAGGTGCTGGCCCGGGTCGACGCGCTGCCGGATGAACCGCTCGTGCTGGTGGGGCACTCGATGGGCGGCTATCTGGCCGCCATGACCGCCGCGCGCCGGCCGACGCGCGTGGCGCAGGTCGTTCTGATCGATGCGCCACTGGTCGGCGGCTGGCGCAGCGCAGTGCTGACGGCGTCACATGCCAGCGGCCTGTCGCGCCGATTCGGCCCGGCGCCGATCGCGGCCCGCCGGCGCATGCACTGGCCATCACGCGACGACGCGCGGCAACATCTGGCAGGCAAACCTTTCGTGCAGCGCTGGGCGCCCGGCGTGCTCGACGATTTCCTGGCCGCCGCGCTGACCGATCACCCGGATGGCGGTGTCACGCTGACCATTGCACGCGAAGCCGAGCGCGACATTTACGCCACGCTGGCGCACCGAGCGGCCCTGCGTGCCGTGCGCACGCTGCGCCGGCGCGGCACGCCCATCGGTTTCGTTGCCGGCAGCCAGTCGGAAGAACTGCGCCTCGCCGGCCGCGACGCCAACCGCGCCTTCTGGGGCGAGGACTGGCACGAGCTGGACACCGGCCATCTGGTACCGATGGAAGCGCCGCAAGCGTGCGCCGCTGCGGTGCATGCGCTGCTCGGCGAACGTTGAACCCGTGCCGTGTTCTACGCCCTGCCGTGCGTGGGCGTTTGCCCGGCGTAACCGACCGACGGAACGTCCTTATTCGTCAGCGAACTCGCAGTGCCCCGAACCCAGCTCGACCGCCTGGGTCGCGGCGCGTCTTGCCGCTTCGAACATCGATTCGATGCCGATATAGCGTGCGTCGCCCAGTGCGATGCCAGCCGCTGCGGCGATCACGACCTCGCTGTCGCCCACGCGCAGCGTCGCAGTCAGTTCCTGCATCAGGCGCGCCGCGAGTTTCGATACCGCCGGAATCAGTTCGTTGGAGCCGGCCAGTTCGCGCGCGGCCTGACCGGCCCTGAAGTCGGTCAGCAGCACCGCGAACTGGTGCTTTTCCAGATAGCTGACTGCGGCGCCCGGATAGCTGACCGGACGGAAGCGCCGCGCCACCTCGGCCAGCACCTGTTCGGACACTTCCTGGCTGTACTGCGGTACCAGGTCTTCCATGCCGAACACATCGACCCACAGCAGTGCGAACGGGGCGCCGCTGACCTGGAACTGGTGCAGCGTCCACGCCAGCAGCGCATCGAAGATGGGCCGGCTGGTCATGCCGGTGCGCGCTTCGAACCACATGCGGCGGCGGGCGCGTTCCTCGGCGCCGCGCCGCTCGCTGACGTCGGTGATGAAGCCTTCGATCACCAGCAGTTCGCCCTGCGACGAGAACACGCCGCGCCCCTGTTCCCACACCCACAGATAGACGCCGTTGACGTCGGCGATGCGGTAGGAAATCTGATACGGCTTGTGCTGCGCCAGATTGGCCTGCACCTGCGACCAGACGAATTCGCGGTCTTCCGGGTGAATCAGGCTGCCGAAGGCCACGCGACGGTTGTCGACCAGTTCCCACGGTTCGTAGCCGGTCAGGTCGACGCAGCCGTCGCTGACGAACTCCATGGTCCAGTCCGGATCGTTGCGTCCGCGATACACCATGCCCGGAACATTGGCGAGCAGCGTGTTCAGGTAGCGCCGGCTGGAGCCCAGTTCCTCGCTGCGCCGCCGCCGCGTGACCTCGGTCAGCGTGCCGACGACGCCGGCCAGGTCGCCGTCGGGCAGCGTGCATGACTGCGCGCGCAGCATGACCCAGAACACGTTACCGCTGGCGGCCACCAGACGCACTTCGCTGATCAGCTGGTCGAGCTGGCCACTGGCCACCGACAGCAATGACTTCTGCACGCCATCGCGCTCTTCCGGGTGCACGGCCGCGCTCAGCAAGCGCCCCCGGCAGTCGGCGACGCTGCGGCCAGTCAGCCGCTCCCAGGCGCGATTCAGATAGGCGATGCGGCCTTCGGTGTCGGTCTTGAACAGCACCAGATCGATCTGGTCCAGCACCACCGGCATGTCATGTTCGCTGTCGTCGCGCGCCGGCACGGCCGCGGCATCCGGGCTGAACTGGATCAGCAGGCTTCCGGGCACCGCCGGCAGCGGCGAAACGCTGGCGTGCAGCTTCACCGGCAGGCCGGTCGCGCTGACCATGCGCAGCATGCTGTCGGCCGCCGTCGGGGTGCTGCCGGCAGCGATCGCGTACAGCGAAGCGAAGCGGGCATGATCGACCGGATGCAGCAGATTGGTGAACGGCAGTCCGAGCACTTCGTCGGCACGGCCGCGGTAGTCGAGCAGCGCCAGAAAAGCCTGGTTGGCGAAACTGATGGTCGGCCCTTCTATCGTGACCGAGGGCGATGAAATGTTGTGGCACAGTTCACCCGCCCACTGCGTCTGTTGTGCAGTGGCATCGGGGCGCCGCCGCAGCGGTGCGTCGGACCATGTCTGTCGCCGCAACAGCAGCACCAGCAGCAGTCCGCCCAGTCCGACTGCGGCAGGCAGGCCGTAGGCCGCGCTGCCGCCGTGCCAGGTGCCGACCACGGCAGCAAACATCAGGGCGAGCGTCCATGCGGAAAACAGATACAGGGCCATCGTGATTCGATTCCTTTCAGGCGCCGGCAGGCGCTACCCGCTGTATACCGGATTGACGGTCATGCTGTCCGGCTGCGCGCTGTGCGCGGTGCTGGCCTTCTGGGGCAGCGTCGAAACGGAGCGGCAGTTTTCGCAGGTATTCGGGCGCATGGTCACGCTGTGCGCCGCGCCTGCGGCCGCCGAAGGGGCGCTGTGCGAGGTGGTGGCCGGCGTCGAGCGTGCGCTGCTCGAACGGGTGGCCGTCATGCTGCTGCTGCAGGGGCTCTGCCTGCTCGCGATTGTCGTCGGCTGCGTACTGATTGCACATCGGGCCTATCGTCTGCTCGTGTGCCGCAGCGAGGCCGCATTGAGCCTGATGCCGGAAAGCAGCCGCGCGCGCGGGCGAGACGAGATCGAGCGGCTGGTCGAAAGCCTGGCCGAAATGACCGCGCGCCAGGCCGGGCTGGAGGCGGAAGTGCGCTGGCGCCAGCAGGTCACGGCGGAACAGTTGCGGCGCAAGGCACTGGAGCTGCAGACGCTGCACCAGGTGGCGCGCACCTTCACGAACAGCGAAGTGTCGGCGTTCAGCCTGCTGGGCGGCCTTGCCCAGCTGGAATCGGCACTCGGCGCGCGTACCGTCGCGCTGAGCCTGGGCGCCGCCGCGCGGCAGGCGCTGGGTGCCGACGCCGTGCTGGCGACCCATGGCGAGCCCGCCATCATGGCTCAGCTGGCCGACCAGCCGGCGGCGCGCGAAATCACCGCGCGCGTGGTGCCGCCGGGTGCAACCGGCCCGAGCTGTTCGCTGGTGCTGCCGGTGTGCCGCGGCGATCTCGCACTGGGTACGCTGGTGGCCGAGTTTCCCGAGCATGCGCGGGTCGATGACCCGCAGGTCAAGCTGGCCGAAAGCTTCGCCCATCTCGCCGCGCTGGCGCTGTCCGGCGTCAGCCGCAGCCAGGAGGAAAGGCGGGTGGCGCTGATGGAGGAACGCACGGCGATCGCCGGCGAACTGCACGATTCGCTGGCGCAGTCGCTGGCCTACATGAAGATCCAGGTCGCCCGGCTGCAGCGCGGTCTCGACCGCGAAAAGCACCCGGCCGATGTGGCGCAGGCGGCGCGCGAACTGCGCGAGGGGCTGTCGGCCGCCTACCGCGAGGTGCGCGACCTGATCGCCGCCTTCCGCGTGCGCATGGGCCCCGGCGGGCTGCTTTCGTCGGTGCAGGCCACGGTCGACGAGTTCGCGCAGCGCAGCGGTCTCGACATCAGTTTCGTGCACGATCTGGGTCGCTGCCAGCTCGGCGTGAACGAGGAGTTCCACGTCATGCAAGTGATCCGTGAAGCGGTGTCGAACACGGTGCGTCACGCACGGGCCTACCATGTGTGGATCAGCATGCACTACGGGCCCGGACATCTGCTCACCGCCATCGTGGATGATGACGGTCGCGGCCTGACCAATCCCTACGCAGAAACGAACCATTACGGCCTGTCCATCATGCGCGAGCGCGCCAGCTCGCTCGGTGGCGAGGTTTCGGTGGTCCACCGGCCGGGTGGCGGCACCCGGGTGCAGCTCGCCTTTGCGCCGCAGAAGCTGCCGGCCGACATTCTTTCCGAAGTGACGACATGAGCATACGCATACTGCTGATCGACGATCATCCGCTGTTCCGCAAGGGCGTGGCCCAGCTGGTGCGTGCCGATGACGAACTCGAACTGGCCGGCGAAGCCAGCGACGGTGTGAGCGGTCTCGCGCTGGCCACCGAAACCGACCCTGACCTGATCCTGATCGACCTCAACATGAAGTCGGTGAATGGCATCGAAACACTGCGCCGGCTCAAGGCTGCAGGCGTGCGCGGCCGCTGCGTCATGCTGACCGTGTCCGACGATGAACGCGACGTGCTGGATGCGATGAAGGCCGGCGCTGACGGTTATCTGCTGAAGGACATGGAACCGGAAGAGCTGTGCCAGCGCATCAAGCAGTCGGTGGCTGGCACGATGGTGCTCGACGGCAGTGTCGCCGGCCTGCTCGCCCATGCGCTGAACGCGCCGCCCGCGGCAACCCACTCCGATCTCACCGAACGCGAGCGCGAAATTCTCGGCCTGCTGTCCGACGGGCGCAGCAACAAGGAAATTGCACGTGTGCTCGGCATTTCCGATGCGACGGTGAAGGTGCATATCAAGCACGTGCTCAGCAAGCTCAACATGAAAAGCCGCCTCGAGGCGGCCGTGTGGGCGCTGCAGAACCCGCAGTTCCGGCGGGCCGCCGCCCACGACTGAGGGGTGCGACGCCGTCTCGCGCCAGCCGGGCCCTGAAAGGAAAACCGGCAGACGACAGCCCCGGGAGGCTGCCGTCTGCCGGCGGTGCTGCACCGACGGTGCGCGTCTGCTCAATACACGGCGAGGCTGTGCGACACCACCACCACCACGACACCGGCGGCCAGCGTCACGTAGGGCAGCACCCCGGCGCGCTTGCCGCCGGCCGGCAGCTGGTCGTTCAGGTGCATGTCCTCGATCATCGCATCCGGGAACTGCCCCTTGTCCTGCACGTAATGGCGGTACAGGAACACCGGGATGATCAGCGACGCGAACACCAGACCGGCCGTCAGCGTGCCGGCGCCGTAGATGTCGGCACCCAGACCCATCAGCGCGAGATTGACGAACGCAAGTACCACGCCGATACCGAGGATGATGTTCGGCGCCTTGAACGGACGCTCCCAGTCCGGGCGGTCCAGTCGATGGATCCAGCCGGAGTTCAGGTTAAGGAAGTTGAAGATGATGTAGCCGACATTCGAGCAAGCCAGCACGAATACGTAGTCGGACAGCATCAGCAGGATCAGGTTGAAGCCGAGGTCGGTCCACATCGCGCGCGTCGGCGCGCCATGTTCGTTGACGTGCGACAGGTAGCGCGGCAGCCAGCCATCGACCGATGCCTGGTATAGCGTGCGCGACGAGCCCGCCATCGACGTCATGATCGACAGCAGCACCGCCAGCACCAGCATGACCACCAGCACGTTCGCCACCATTTCGCCGCCGCCCACCATGTGCGACATCACGTTGGCGACACCCATGCCGCTGTACACGTCGGGTGCGAGCATGCCGCTGTAGACCGCCGGCGTCGTGACCGTGCCGTCGGCTTCCACCACCGGCGGCGTGACGACCTCACCCAGGCCAAGGTGCCCCTGGAAGGCAAGCGGCACCAGCGTGAACACGACGATGCACAGCAGGCCGGAAAACAGGATCGCCTTGAAGGTGTCCTTCTTCGGGTCCTTGAACTCGCGGGTGTAACAGACTGCTGTCTCGAAGCCGTAGGTCGACCACGCGGCGATGAACAGGCCGCCCGCCATCAGCGTGATACCCGCCATGTTCCACGAGCCATCGACCACCAGGCCGTTTTCCCACGCGATCGGCACCATCGGCGAGAAGTGGGTCGACGGCATGTCGCCGGACAGCAGCGGCACCAGCGCGATCAGCATCAGCGGGATCAGCGCCGTGATGCCGAGCACCATGGTCGTGCGCGCCGAGCGCAGGATGCCGCCGTGCTGGATGCCGAACACCGCCAGCAGCAGCACGACACCGACCAGGAAGGTCGCGTTGATGCGCAGTTCGAGCCCGGACTTGATGAAGCTCAGGTCGACCAGCGTCAGCTGCCAGGTATTGATTGCCGCGTCGGCCGGGAACAGCGCGCCCAGTATGTAACCTGCGGCGAGCCCGGAGCCGATGGCCAGCACCGGCGACCAGGCGAACCAGTTGCACCACACCGAGACCGGCGCAATGATCTTGCTGTAACGCACCCAGGCCACCGCACCGTACACCGACGCGCCACCCGACTTGTGCGGGAACAGGCCGGCGATCTCGGCATAGGTGAAGGCCTGGATGAAGCCGAAGCCGATCGACAGCGCCCACACCATCCACGACGGCTTGCCGACGGTGGCGGCGATGGCGCCGATGGAAAACAGCACCAGCGCCGGTACGCCGCTGGCCACCCAGAACGCACCGGTCCAGTCGATCTTCCGGTGCAGTGAAGCACTTTCGGCACGGCTGGCCGACCGCACCGGCGCCGCTCCGATCACATCCGCATTGCTGCTCATGTCATATCCCCTTTAGCGAAAAGGGCTGCATCGCGGCAGCCCTTCGATCATCAGAACGTGCGCTTGACGTACAGCAGCCACTTGCTGTCGCCGGTGTCCTTGCAGCGCGTTGCCGCGCCGCCGACGTTGTCGCAGATGGTGTAGAAGTTCTTGTCGGCATTGGTGTCGACATAGGCCACGGCGGCCTGCCAGCCCCCGTCGAAGTTCTTCGTGATGCCGACCTTCCAGTCGGTGAAGTCGTAGTCGTCGTAATTCTTCACCTTCTGGTGACCGACGTGCAGGTTGGCGATCCAGCCCGGCATGAACTCGTAGTTCGCGTTCGCTTCCAGATAGTCGGAGCCGTCCGAATCTGCGCCGAACGCCTTCTCGCTGAAGCCGAAGTAATCGGTGACGGCGTAGGAGTATTTCAGCTGGATGAACTTCCAGGTCACCGCGGCATTCAGTTCCAGCGTGTTCAGGCTTTCACCGGACGGATCGTACTTGCCGCCCGGGAAGATGAACTGCAGGAAGCCGACATCGAACAGGAAGTCGCCCACCGTCTTCGCATAGCCGCCATACACGTCGATCTCGCCGGTGGCATTCGACAGCGCCAGATCGCTGACATTGGTCCCCCACACACCGAGGTAGAGCCCGCTCTCGTGCGCGAGATCGAAGCCGCCCTGCACGGCCGGCTTTTCCTGCGTGTAGCTGATGCCGCGGAAGATGTACTGCGAGAACACGCCCACGTTGGCGCTGATCGTGTAGGACGGCGCCGGCGCCTCTTCCGCCTGTGCCGCGAGCGGTGCGACGAGCAGGCCCAGCAGCAGCGCGCTCAGGGTCTTGTGACGAAAACGTTCATGCATGGTGCTCTCCTGTGATCCACGGTTGTCGGACGATCTGTACGACGGATGACGGGCCCAACGTCGTCCGCCTGTTCTGCGTCACGACAGCCGGCGTCGAATCCGGCTGCCGCGCGTTGATGCTCGGGAATGAGAGTGCTGCGGGGTGACGCACCGGCCGCGCCAGTGCGCCCGGAGGTCTTGATGTGGGACCGATTATTGAAACGTCGCTGCCGTGCGAACAATTCTCACAAGGGATTACCCACTAATGGGTAAGACGCGGACGAAGGCGTCCCGCGGGAGCGGCACCGGTTTTGCGGGAGCGGCGATCCACTGCCGGCCCGGCATGGCCGGCCGGCTCCGCGGGCGGCGAGCAGTGCTCGCCGAAACCCCCGCTCCGCCCCTGCCGCGATATGCACTTCGCACGGCGACTGTCGCTGCACCATCGCGGCGAGGCCGCCGCTCCCACAGGGACAGACCGGCTCTACCCCCTAATGGGTAACTCCTCTTGAGAATTGTCCGCACCGGTCGCGCTTCGCATCATTCGCCGCACCTGATGTTCGGAGCGATGCCGCGCATCCGGCGGGCGACCCGGCGCATGCGGCGCCGTCGCATCCGTATCCCGAACGGAACTGACAAGAGGAATCCACAGCATGAAAAAGCGTGTTGCCATCATCGGTGCCGGCCCCAGCGGGCTGGCCCAGCTGCGTGCCTTCCAGTCTGCGGCGGCCAAGGGCGCAGACATTCCCGAACTGGTGTGTTTCGAGAAGCAGTCGGACTGGGGGGGCATGTGGAACTACACCTGGCGGACCGGGCTGGACGAGCACGGCGAGCCGGTGCACGGCAGCATGTACCGTTATCTGTGGTCGAACGGTCCGAAGGAATGTCTGGAGTTCGCCGACTACACCTTCGACGAGCACTTCGGCCGTCCGATGGGCTCCTACCCGCCGCGCGAAGTGCTGTGGGACTACATCAAGGGTCGCGTCGAGAAGGCCGGCGTACGCAAGCACATCCGCTTCAACACCTCGGTGCGCAACGTGACCTGGGACGACGCGACACAACTGTTCACGGTCACCGTGCACAACTACGAGCAGGACCTCACCTACTCGGAAACCTTCGACTTCGTCGTGGTGGCCAGCGGCCACTTCTCGACGCCCAACGTGCCGTACTTCCCGGGCTTCGAAACCTTCGGCGGCCGCGTGCTGCATGCCCACGACTTCCGCGACGCACTCGAATTCAAGGGCAAGGACGTGCTCATCGTCGGCGCCAGCTACTCGGCCGAGGACATCGGCTCGCAGTGCTACAAGTACGGCGCACGCTCCATCACCAGCTGTTACCGCACCCACCCGATGGGCTACAAGTGGCCGGACAACTGGGACGAAAAGCCGCAGCTGCTGCGCGTCGACGGCCATATGGCCCATTTCGCCGACGGCAGCAGCAAGCACATCGACGCGGTCATCCTGTGCACCGGCTACAAGCACCACTTCCCCTTCCTGCCGGAAGAGCTGCGCCTGAAGACCGACAACCGCCTGTGGCCGCTGAACCTCTACAAGGGCGTGTTCTGGGAAGAGAATCAGGCGCTGATCTATCTCGGCATGCAGGACCAGTGGTACAGCTTCAACATGTTCGACGCCCAGGCCTGGTATGCACGCGACGTCATCCTCGGCCGCATCCCGCTGCCGTCGCCGGAAGCCATGCACGCCGAAGACATGGCCTGGCGCGAAGAGGAACTGACGCTGGAAACCGCGCAGGAAATGTTCGAATTCCAGGGCAAGTACATCGGCCAGCTGATCGAAGCCACCGACTACCCGAGCTTCGACATCGCCGCGGTCAACAAGACCTTCCTCGAGTGGAAGAACGACAAGTACGAGGACATCATGGGCTACCGGAACAAGTGCTACGCTTCCCTGATGACCGGCACCATGGCGACGCCGCACCACACGTCATGGCTCGGAGCGCTCGATGATTCGCTCGAGGCCTACCTGAACGAACCGGCCGACCAGGAACACGCCTGACCTGCTGCAGCGTGCGGGCGGCATCAACGCAGATGAGCCCGCATCCGATGAACCCCGTTGCGGTCCGTCGCGCCCCTGCAGCACGGCGCCGGACTGCGGGTGACCGCATCTGATGAACACGATAGTCGAACCTTCTTTCAACCCGTCGATCGCCGCCCGTCCGCGTCCGGCGCATGTCCGCCATGTCGCGCCCGGCGGTGCCATGGTCGCGTTTGACCTGGCAGCTGGCGACCGGGTCACGCTGATGGATCCCGAAGGCCTGCAGCCCGGTGACTTCTACCTTGCCGGACCGGCCGGCCTCGCGGCCGCCATGCTGCCCGGCGTGGCCCTTGAACCTGTTGACGTGGCCGGCACACCGGCCGCTGCGCTGATGCACGGCGCCCCCGCCGGCTGGCGTCTGCTGCGCGCCCGCCTGTTCGGCGCCGACAGCCGGCCCGGCGCCCGGTGCGACTTCACCGCACCGGGCGCCCTGCGCTGCCTGCTGCACGCGCCGGGCAGCGATATGGCGCCCGATGCGCAGGACGCGCCGACCGAACTGATCGCCGACATCCTCCGCGCCGAGCCGCTGAGCGGTCAGGCGCCGCCACCGCTGGCCGAACCGGTGCTCGACCTGCGGGTCGCGGCCGGCACGGCGCACGCCTACCGCGTGAAGGCCGGCGACTACATCCAGGTGATCGACGTCGATGGCCGTCAGTGCTCCGACTTTCTCGCCTTCGACGCGGCCGCGCTGGCGCGCGGTCAGGAATACGACCTCGACCCGACCACCACGCGCACGCTGACCGGCACTGCCAATCCGGGTCCGGGCCTGCTGTCGAAGTACTACGACGAGCGGCAGGTGGCACTGGTCGAAGTGGTGCGCGACACGGTCGGCCGGCACGACACCTTCATGCTCGCCTGCAGCGCCAAGTACTACGACGACATGGGCTACCCCGGTCATGCCAACTGCAGCGACAACTTCAACAACGCGCTCGAACCGCTGGGCGTGGCGCGCCGGGCCGGCTGGCCGGCGATCAACTTCTTCTACAACACCATCGTCAATCACGACGACAGCATCGGTCTCGACGAGCCGTGGTCGCGCGCCGGCGATTACGTGCTGATGCGCGCGCTGACCGATCTGGTCTGCGCCTCGTCGTCCTGCCCCGATGACATCGATCCGGCCAATGGCTGGTATCCGACCGACATCCACGTGCGCGTGTATGACGCCTCGAACAACTTTTCCAAAGGGATCGCACACCGCATGACGCCCGACGCCACCCCCAGACTGACGCGCGAATCGGGTTTCCACGCCCGCACCTCCGCGCTCACCCGCAACCTGGTCGAGTACCGCGGCTTCTGGCTGCAGACTTCGTTCGCCGCCAATGGCCCGATCGACGAGTACTGGGCCTGCCGCGAGCGCGCCGCGATGATCGATCTGTCGGCGCTGCGCAAGTTCGAAATCACCGGCCCGGACGCCGAAGCGCTGCTGCAGCGCGCCACCACGCGCAACATCCGCAAGCTGGCGGTCGGCCAGATCGTCTATGCCGCACTGTGCCATGAGCACGGCGGCATGATCGACGACTGCACCGTGTTCCGCCTGGCGCAGAACAACTTCCGCCTGGTGTGCGGCGACGACTGGTGCGGCGTGTGGCTGCGCGAACTGGCGGCGCAGCACGGCCTGCGCGCTTGGGTGCGTTCATCCACCGACCAGCTGCACAACCTGTCGGTGCAGGGACCGAAGTCGCGCGACATCCTGCGCGACATCGTGGTCACGCCGCCGACCAGCGCTTCGATGGACGAACTGAAGTGGTTCCGCTTCTCGGTCGGCAAGATCGACGGCTGCCCGGTCGTCGTGTCGCGCACCGGCTACACCGGCGAACTGGGCTACGAGGTGTGGTGCCATCCCAAGCACGCCGTGCAGGTGTGGGACGCGGTGGCCACGGCCGGCGCGCCGCACGGCATCGCGCCGATGGGGCTGGCCGCGCTCGACATGCTGCGCATCGAAGCCGGGCTGATGTTCGCCGAGTACGATTTCTGCGACCAGACCGATCCGTTCGAAGCCGGCATCGGCTTCGCCGTGGCGGCCGACAAGGAAGACGACTACGTCGGCAAGGCCGCGCTGGAACGCCGCAAGGCCCATCCGGCGCGCGTCATGGTCGGGCTGGACATCGAAGGCAGCGAGCTGGTGGCGCACGGCGACCCGATCTTTAACGGTCGGGCACAGATCGGCCAGATCACCAGCACGACCCGTTCGCCCATCCTCGGCAAGACGATCGCCTTGGCGCGGCTGGACGTGTCAGCCGCTGAACCGGGCGCCACGGTCGAGATCGGCAAGCTCGACGGCCACCAGAAGCGCATCCAGGCGAAGCAGGTACGTTTCTCGCACTACGACCCGGAGAAGGCGCGCGTCCGGGGGTGAAGGCAGATGCAAGATTCAAGACGCAAGACGCAAGGGGGGCGCGTTGATCGCGCTGTCGGCGTGACTTGAGTATCGTTTTAGGGAGCTGCAGGGACAACGGGGATGCGGGCATCGTGCCTTCATCTCCGTTTCCTTTGTATGCGCGGCACGCCCGCACGGGCTTTCCTTGCACCTTGCGGAATGCAACGGCTTCTACCTCCAAGTAGGTAACCCCTCGTGAGAATTGTCCCGCACCCACCCGGACAACAGAATCAGTCCCGGATCGACCGCGTTGCGCGGCGACATGTCAGACAGGGAGACACCGGGAAATGCAGAGGAATTCGATTCTGAACGAGCGGCACCGCCAGCTCGGCTCCAAGCTCGACGGCGACACGTGGAACTTCATGCCCATCCCTTGGAGTTACAGCAGCTGTCCGCACGATGAAGTGGTCGCCACGCGCACGCGCGCCGGCCTGTACGACGTGTCGGCGCTGAACATCGTCAACGTGACCGGGCCGGACGCCGAAGCCGTCATCGACCGCCTGGTCACCATCGACGTCACGAAGCTGAAGCCGGGCACGGACCGTCTCGGCGGCGAAGTGAACGAAGCCGGCGCACTGGTCGACGACATCATGATCATCCGCGACGCCGCCGACAGATTCCGCATTTCGCACGGCAGCGGCGCCACGCCGAAGACGCTGGCCGCACTGGCTGCCGGCAGGAATGTGAAGATCGAGGCCGACCTCGACGTGCACATCCTGTCGCTGCAGGGCCCGGTTTCGCTCGATGTGCTGAAGGCGCACACGCCGGCCGACCTGGCTGCGCTGCCCTACTTCAACCATGTTGAAACCACGCTGTTCGGCAAGACGGTGACGCTGGGCCGTGGCGGCTACTCCGGCGAGCGCGGCTACGAGGTGTACTGCAGCGCGGCCGACGCCGTGTTCCTGTGGGACACCCTCCTCGAGGCGGGCAAGCCGCAGGGCGTCATCCCGTGTTCGTGGACCGCGCTCGATCTGACGCGCGTCGAAGGCGCGCTGCTGTTCTTCCCGTTCGAAATGCCGGAAGGCGACACCACGCCGTGGGAAGTGAACATGGACTGGGCGGTCGACCTCGACAAGGCGGACGACTATATCGGCAAGGCTGCGGTACTGCACCTGAAGGGGCGCGAGCGCGTGAAGCAGGCCGGCATGACGGTGCTGCACCACGCAGCGGTCGAAGCGGGTGCGAAGGTCTATGACGGCGACACCGAAGTCGGCGTGGTCACGTCGGCCTCTTACAGTCGCCTGCTGATGCAGTCGCTGGCGATGGTGCATCTGACGCCGGCGAAGTCGTCGATCGGCACCCGTCTGACGATCCGCAGCGAGGCCGGCAATCTGGCGGCGCTGGTGGTGCCGACGCCGTTCTACGACCCGCTGCGCCAGCGTACCCATCCCGACAGGAAGCGCTGATCGCTCAACGCCGACGACCCGCTGCGTGCTCCGTACGCCGCGGGCCGGACCGCTCCCTCCCCTTGCCACGAGACGCCGCATGTCCACCCCTGCCATCAAAAGCCAGCCGGTTTACACCGCGCTCGAATGGGACCGCGCCGGCACCCATCACGTGCTGTTCGTCGCCGCCGATGAGGCGGCGCTGGCGCGCCGACTGTGGGCGCAACCGCCCGCCGGCCCGATCACGCTCATCCTCCAGCACGCCGACGGCGCGCCGATGGCCGGCTGGCTGGCCGAGCGGCCAGCCAGCGTGCACGCGATCGCCGCCACCACGCTGGAGCTTGCGTTGAAAGCGCTGGGCGACACGCTGCGCGCCGCGCAGATGGGCACCCGGCTGTATCTGGTCGGACCGGAAGATGCCATCTGGCAGGCGGCGCGCCTGGCTGACGGCCTGGGCATGAGCCGCGACGAAATGCGTCTGATGCAGGCGGGCACGCGCGCCCGGCCGGTGTTCTGCGTGCATTGCCGCACCATCACGCGCGGCGTGCACACCCATATCGTGCCGTGCAGCGGCTGTGGGCGTGCGCTGTTCGTGCGCGACCATTTTTCGCGTCGTCTGGGCGCCTACATGGGCTTCCAGATCGACGCCGAAGCGCCGGGCGACATCCCGGCCGTGGAGGTGATCTACCCATGAGCCACGCATCCCTGAACGTCGAGATCGGTCGTATCCGCGACCTGGCGCCCGGCATCCGGGAGTTCAGTCTCCGGCGCAGCGACGGCGCCGATTTCCCGGTCTTCTCCGGCGGCAGCCACACCGTGCTGTCGCTGCCGCTGGGCGATCGCCTGCACCGCAACCCGTATTCGCTGCTGGGCGACCCGTCGGTGCGTGACACCTGGCGCATCGCGGTGCGCCTTCAGGAGGCGTCGCGCGGCGGTTCGCGCTGGCTGCACGAGGACGCGCGCGAAGGCATGCGTCTCGACATTTCGGCACCGGTCAATCTGTTCGCGCTGAACCGCACCGGTCGGCGCCACATCCTGGTCGCCGGCGGCATCGGCATCACGCCGATACTTTCGCAGGCGCGCGAACTGGCGCGCCTGGGCGCCGATTTCGAAGTGCATTACGCCTACCGCGCGCCAGAGTTCGGCGTGTTCGCCGACGAACTCGAAACGCTGGCGCCCGGCCGCATCCACCATTACGTGCAGTCGCGCCGCGAACAGATCGAATTCGGCTCGCTGCTGGCCGGCCGCCCGCTCGGCACCCACTTCTACATCTGCGGCCCGGCCGGCATGGTGGCCGCCAGCCTGAATGCCGGCAAGTCGCTGGGCTGGCCCGACAGCCATCTGCACAGCGAACAGTTCCTCGCGCCAAGCGGCGGCGAGCCGTTCGACGTGAAGCTCGCGCTCAGCGGCCATCGCTTCAGCGTGCCGAGCGACCTGTCGCTGCTGGAAGCGATCGAACAGCAGGGCGTCGACGCGCCCTATCTGTGTCGCGGCGGCGCCTGCGGCCAGTGCGAACTGGAGGTGCTCGGCGCCGACGGCGAGCTGATCCATCACGACCTGTATCTGAGCGCCGACGAGCGCGCGTCGGGCACGAAAATCATGCCCTGCGTGTCGCGCCTGAAGGGCGGCTGCCTGACCCTGAACCTGTGAGGACGACGACATGACCCTAGCCTTCAAGCCGGACGAAACCTTCCGCGACGACTACACCTATCGCAACTCTCCGGCCGCCATCCGCCGCTTCCCTTTTCCCTTCCATCAGGACCAGTACATGTACTCGGTCAACATGGAACCGCACGCCGGCGGGCCGGCCGGTTCGGTGTACGAGCATGCGTTCGACATCGACGAGCACTACATCGCCGAAATGCGCGACCGCGCCATCACGCTGGAGCGCGACCCGGGCCGCTGCGTGTCGCTGCCGCACATGATGGACGCCGAGTGGGACACGCTCGAACTGCTGATGGAATCGATGGCGCGCGACTACCCCGATCTGTTCGTGCTGAACAAGGACGGCGATCGCTGGCACTGGGTGAACAAGCCGCTGGGCATCGACCAGTCCTTCACCTTCGGCGACGCCGCCACCTTGCCGTGCCCGCCGTTCGAATACATCACGCGCCAGACCCAGGGCGATTTCGTCATCATGGATCAGCGCGACAACGACCTGTTCGCCGACGCCGGCATGATCACCTCGCAGGCCGACTGGTCGCTCACCTTCGACGTCGGCATGAGCTTCATGGAATGGCACGGCCCGGTGCCGCTGGCGCACGAGCTGGGCGTGTTCGAGCGCGCACTCAAATACCTGCTGATGCTGCAGCAGGGCCGCCCGGTGCGCCGCCTGAACTGGACCATGACGATCAATCCGCGCCTCGACACCGCGCCCGAAACCTACCCCGAGTGGGGCCAGGACCGCGCCAGCGTCACGCCGGACAACGTCGGCGCCAAGGTGCATCTGCGGGTGGAACTGCAGACCCTGTTCCGCCTGCCGCGCAGCAACGGCATGCTGTTCTCGATCCGCGGCTACCTCGCCAGCATGGAAGAACTGGCCACCTACCCGCGCTGGGCCAAACGCCTGAACCGCGTGCTCGGCTCGCTGCCGAACGAACTGGCCGAATACAAGGGCCTCGTGCGCTACCGCCAGACCACCCTCGACTGGCTGGCCCGCCACGACGACGGCGCCGCGCTCGTGGTGGGTACGCAGCCGGAATAGCGGCGGCCATCGGGGTCACTCGTCCGGTGTGTCTCCGGCGATCGACTCCGCCTTCTCGATCGCCGCTTCCAGCGCGGCGTCGGGATGGCCGGTCGGCAGGCGGGGGGCGCTCGAACTGCGCCGGTAGTCGGCGTCGGTCGTCACCGAATCGCCGGCTGCGCGCTGCACCGACCCCAGATTGGCCGTGACCAGTTGCGGCACGGCCAGCACCAGCGCGACCATGACGATCTGGATGCCGACGAAGGGCACGGCGCCCCAGTAGATGTCGCGCGTCGGCAGGGTTTTCGGGGCGACCGAGCGCAGGTAGAACAGCGCGAAGCCGAACGGCGGGTGCATGAATGAGGTCTGCATGTTCACCGCCAGCAGCACGCCGAACCACACCAGATCGATGCCCAGCTTGTCGGCCACCGGCGCGAGCAGCGGCACGACGATGAAGGCCAGTTCGAAGAAATCGAGGAAGAAGGCGAGCACGAACACCAGCGCCATGACGACGATCAGGAAGCCGGTTTCGCCGCCGGGCAGGCCGAGCAGCAGATGTTCGACCCACAGGTGGCCGTCGATGCCGTAGAAGGTGAGCGAAAAGACGCGCGAACCGATCAGGATGAACAGCACGAAGGTGGTCAGCCGCACGGTGCGGTCGAGCGCCTGCTGCAGCAGGTCGCGGTTCAGGCGCCGGCGTGCGGCGGCCATCAGCAGCGCGCCGGTGGCACCCATCGCGCCGCCTTCGGTCGGCGTCGCGAGGCCCAGGTAGATGGTGCCGAGCACGAGGAAGATGAGTGCCAGCGGCGGCATCAGCACGAAGGCGACGCGGCGCGCGAGGTCGGGCAGCAGGTTCAGACGCAGCAGGCGGTCGGCCACGGCGATCAGCCAGGCGACGCTGCCGCCGGCGGTGACCGCGAACAGCGCGCGCGCGTCGGCGGTGTGCGCCTGCAGCGCCGGCAACTGGCTGGCGCCGATGCCGGCCAGCACGGCGACGGCGAACAGTGCCCACACGCCGCGTCGTTCGGCGGCATTGTGGTCGTCGGCTTCGGGCAGCGCCGGCGCCTTGTGCGGGCGCAGCCAGGCCACCATCAGCACATAGAGCAGATAGAGCCCGGTCAGCACCAGTCCGGGCAGCAGCGCGCCGCGATACATGTCGCCGACCGGGCGGCCGAGCTGGTCGGCCAGCACGATGAGCACCAGCGACGGCGGAATGATCTGCGCCAGCGTGCCCGAGGCGCAGATGACGCCGCTGGCCAGCCGGGCGTCGTAGCCGGCGCGCAGCATGATGGGCAGCGAGATGAGGCCCATCGAAATGACCGATGCGGCGACCACGCCAGTCGTTGCGGCGAGCAGCGCGCCGACCAGCACCACCGCCACCGCGAGCCCGCCGCGCAGCGTGCCGAACAGCCGCCCGACCGTGTCGAGCAGGTCTTCGGCCATGCCCGAGCGTTCCAGCACCAGACCCATGAAGGTGAAGAAGGGGATAGCGAGCAGGGTGTCGTTGCTCATGACGCCCCACACGCGGTCGGGCATGGCCTGCACCAGCGAGGCCGACAGCAGCCCGAGTTCGATGCCGATCAACCCGAATACGATGCCGCAGGCGGCCAGCGCGAACGCCACCGGTACGCCGGACAGCAGGAACAGCACCATCGCCGCGAACATGACCGGCGCGAGGTTGGCGGCCAGCCAGGCGGTCATTCGGAAGGCTCCGACAATGCGGCGACGCGGCGGATCAGCAGCGCGATGGCCTGGGCGGCGAGCAGCGCGAAGCCCACCGGCACCAGCAGGCGCGCCGGCCACAGCGGCAGGCCGCCGGCGCTGGCCGACACTTCGTGGCTGGTCCATGCGGCGACGAACCAGGGCCAGGACAGCCACAGCATCAGCAGTGCCACCGGCAGCACCATGGTCAGCAGGCCGGCGATGTCGGCCCACAGCCTGCCGCGCGGACCGAGCCGGGATGTGATGAGGTCGATGCGCACGTGTTCGTCGAGCTTGAGCACGCGGCCGGCGCCGAGCAGGAATACCGCGGACACCAGATACCACTGCGCTTCGAGCAGCGCGTTGGAGCCGGCATCGAACTTGCGCGCCAGTGCGTTGCACACTGCGAGCAGCACGGCAGCCAGTACCGCCCAGGGCAGCACGCGGCCGCAGGCCTCGTTCAGACGGTCGATCAGGTCGGCGAGCAGCAGCAGCGGGCGCATCGGGAGGCGGGTGAAGGGGTGGATGAACGGCGGGTGACCGATGGTAACCGGCTGCGGTGGTCGCGTGAGCGTCCCCTGTCGGCGAGGCCCTTGTGGGAGCGGCGTCCCCGCCGCGATCGGCGCGTTGATCGACGA
>NZ_JBHYCQ010000012.1:0-114487 GCF_051861465.1 Methyloversatilis sp.
GACGAAGATGAAAGCAGTGAAACCGGATTGATGCGATGAAGAATGAGTTCAAGCCGGCAATGTCCGGACGCAGCAACTTGCCCCGAAATGGGGTTTTTCTACAGCGTCGTTAGGTATGCGCACAAGGGAGACTACGAGCCGATCGACCGGTCGCTCACCTCGGCTTGTTAACTGCGCTGCCCTGCTGCGGGCCACGGCTCTAAGACATGCTGATCGATCGGGGTTGGGTCCCGCGCCCACTTATCCTGGAACAAAGCCGGCCGCAGGTTCGGTTCGCTTTTGGAAACTGGACTTCGCCTTGCCCGGAAAAATCTTTACCTATACTCAGCAGGCCACATCAGCGCTAACATGAAGACGCTGGCAACTTAACTGCTTACACCGGCCCGATTTCCGATTATGACAAATGGTGTTAGCGAATTTGTTAGCGATGAAGCCTTCGCAGGGCTTCGTTTGACTGCGGAACAGTTCGGTGTAGTTCGGATAAAAAACCAATGAAACAAGTGGGTTACGGCCCACAGCACTTGTTATTCTGGCCTGTTATTTTCAACTGTTAATCCGTAGGTCCCTGGTTCGAGCCCAAGTCGGGGAGCCAGAACACACAGCTGAAAATGAAGGCCTTCGCAAGAAGGCCTTTGTCGTTTACGCGTCCCGAAGTATGTTTCGTTGGCGATCCTGCAAGCGACTGACGTCGATCGCACGGCCCCCTTTGCATCCGGAAAAGCCCCGCGGCGAAGCGGCACGACTCACGGTGAATCGCGGGCAGGCCTTGCCCTCCGTGCCCGTCGCGAACGACAACGGAATCGGGCCGCACACCGCTTGTGGCGGCGGGCGGCACGCGCGGACCTTCAATCTTCAGTTGCGGGGTTCGGGGGTGGTCTGGCCTTCCGGGCGGCGTTCGCGTTCATCCGCGCGCTCGGACGCCTTCTGCTTGGTGTCCCGGTCGCGCACCACGTCGTTGGCATGCTCGCTCGGGTATTGCTTCGATTGGCGAGCCTGATCCTGTTCCGGCTGGTACTTCTTCTGACTTTCGGATTGCTGCGCCTCCGGCATCACCTCTTTCTGGTGCTTGCTCGGATACGACTGAGCGCTGACCGACACGGAAAATGCGGCGATCGCAAGTGCAACGGCGGTTCGGACTAAAGTCATTTTGGACCTCCATAGGGTGGCAGGCATCGAATGGATGCCCATGACTGCAGCCTAGTTCTTGCGGAGTAGTTCGATGTAGTCGGGCTCCCACACCCTGTAGGACCCGCGATGGAGAGCGCCCGGGTTGATCCGCCAGGGTGCCCGCATCGGCAGGTCCGGCGCGCTCCACGGCCAATCCTGTCCATGCCATCCGGGCGACACGCTGTAAGAACGCAGCGAACGTCCGCGCCGCGCGACCTCTCAGCGGGAGACAGCAAGCCTCGTGCTGCGCACCGCACGCGCGCCGTCGTCCGGATGCACCTTGCGAAGACGCGTGTGAACCTGCAGGTAACCGAGCCACAGGTCCTGCCGCACGTACACGATCTGGCCGGGTTTCACGTCGAACTCGAGCTTCGACGTGAACTGAAGCTGTGAGCCCAGTGTGTGCCGGCCCGGTTCGATTTCCCTGAAAAGATGCGTTTGCGACACGGTCGAGCCGATCGGCTCGCCGTCGAGCAGCACATCGATCGGCAGCGCGGGACTGCTGTAGCCGGTGCGGAAAACATACACGCCTGCCTTGCCGGGACTGACTTCGGCCACGCCGGGCAGCGTGTCGGCGCGGGTGTCGTGCGGGGGCACTGCGGCGCAACCGGCGAGCGCAGCCGTCGCAACGATGAGGGCGAGCATCCGGTAATTCATTCGGAATCTCCTGGTCTGTCGCGCATGGCGAACGCGTCGATGGGGCGGCGTCCTGCGGTCTGCCCGCCATGCTGCAGACCTCGGTCATGCCGGTCGGCCGACGCTGTCCGCGCGAACCGGTCAAGGCATGCCACTGCTGCTTTGTGGGGTGAAGGGCGCGTCAGGTTTCCTGAGTGCGCAAATAATCCTGAAAACCGCCGCTGACCACTTTAAATGTTGACGCCGGCAAGCGCTCTTGCGACCGTCCTCGCGCACCCGGCCTTCAGCCTTCGCTGAGGCCGCTCCGACGCCGCGAGCGCCTCAGTCGGGAAGCTCGGGATCCGGCGACGACCCCTCGATGGCCAGCTCATCCGGCAGCAGGCCGGGGCGCAGTTGCCGGGCGGGCTTGACGCCCAGCCGGCGCAGGTTCTCGACCTGTCGAACAAGATTGCCGCGACCCGATGACAGCTTGCCGTGTGCGTCCTGATAGGCCTTCTGCGTCTGGTCGATGCGCTTGCCGATCTCTTCGAGGTCTTCGACAAAGCCGACGAACTTGTCATACATCCGCGCGCCCTGTTCGGCGATCTGCTGGGCGTTGCGGCCCTGGCTTTCCTGTCGCCAGACGTTGGCCACCATGCGCAGTACTGCCAGCAGCGTGCTCGGACTGACCAGCAGCACGTTGCGCGCAAAAGCGTCCTCGAAGAGCGTGGTGTCGCTGGTGGCGGCGAGCATGAACGCCGGCTCGACCGGCACGAACATCAGCACGAAATCGGGCGCTTTCAGCCCGTTGAGCATCGGATAGTTCTTGTCCGACAGCCCCTTGATGTGGGCGCGGATCGACTGCACGTGCTCGCGCTGCGCCGCCGCGCGTGCGGCGTCGTTGTCGGCGCTGCAGTAGCGCTCGTAGCCGAGCAGCGACATCTTGGCGTCGATGATCATGTGGCGGCCTTCGGGCAGCTGGATGACCACGTCCGGCCGGCGCCGGTTGCCGTCATCGGCGGCATAGCTCTCCTCGGCGACGTACTCGTGCCCGCGCCGCAGACCGGACGATTCGAGCACCTTTTCCAGCACCATTTCGCCCCAGATGCCCTGCGACTTGTTGCTGCCCTTGAGCGCCTGGGTGAGATTGACCGCATCTTCGCTGATCCGCGTATTGAGCAGCGCGAGCCGCTCGATCTCGTTCTTCAGCGTCAGCCGCTCCTTCGATTCGCGGTCGTAGGTCTGCGCCACCTGGTCCTGGAAGGCCTTGATCTTCTCGTTCAGTGGATTGAGCAGCAGACCGAGGTTGTCGTGGTTCTGCTGCGTGAAGCGCTGGCTCTTCTCTTCCAGGATGCGGTTCGCCACCTCCTGGAAATGCAGCCCCATCTGGTCACGCGCATCGTCGAGCAGTGCGAGCTTTTCGGTCGTCTGGCTGCGTTCGGCGTCGAGCTGGGTGCGCAATCCGGCCACGGCCTCCGCCAGCGACTGGCGTTGCGCTGCGCCTTCCGCCAGCGCCTTGTCGTGGGCGAGCCGGGCGTCGGCCAGCGCCTGTTCGAGCGCCGGCAGACGCTGGGCCTGCGTTTCGGCACGCACACGCGCCGCCTTCTCCTGCTGCAGCTGAAGGTCGAGCGTGGCCCGGTCGGCACCGCTCACCTTCAATTCGGCGCGCAGGCGGTCGATGTCGAGCGATGCGGCGCGCAGCCGTTCCTGCGCGGTCAGCAGCTGGGCCGTGCGCTCGGCCTGCGCGCGTTCGATCTCCAGCGCCGTGCGGATGCGCAGCCAGATGGCGCTCAGCACACCGCCCAGCAGTGCAGCGGCCAGAAGCGCGATCAGGATGGCGGGGTCGGTCAGGCTGACGGTCATGCAGTGCGTGATGCGGTCCGGAAAGCCGGACTATAGCCGGACCCGCTCAAGCGCCGCTCGATCCGCGAGGCCTCGCTCAGTGCTTGTGATCCATCGCACCGCTGGCGCCCAGGGCGCGCGCGGTCGCCTTGATGACCACGGTTTCACGCTTCTTGTCGGCGCCCTCGATGACCAGTGTCACCAGCACGTCCTGCCCTTCGGTGATCGGTGCCTTCAGATCCATCAGCATGACGTGATAACCGCCCGGCTTCAGCTCCACCGCCTTGCCGGCCGGCAGGTCGATGCCCGGGATGGCGCGCATGCGCATGATGTCGTTGTCCATCGTCATTTCGTGGATTTCGGTCACGCCGGCCACCGGCGAACTGGCTTCGACCAGTCGGGCGGCTTTCGGCGCGGTGATCTGCATGAAGGCGCCGGTGGCCTTCTGCTGCGGCACGGTGGCGCGGACCCAGGGGTCCTTGACGGTGATGTCAGCGATGGCCGGTGCGGCGATCAAGGTGAGCAGTGCGGCAGTCAGCAAGCGGCGCATGGTGTTGTCCTGTGGTTGAAAAACGGGGTTCGAGTGCTGTGAAGGACGCGAAGACATCCGTGGAGTACGCCTAACGGTAGGAAATTCCCGTGACTTCGATCTCGCGCAACCCGGCCGGGCTCTGCACGCGGACCAGGTCTCCTTCACGCGCCTTCAACAAGGCGCGGGCCAGCGGTGATATCCAGGAGATGCGACCTTCCGAGGCATTGGCTTCGTCGACACCGACGATCTGCACCGTCTGTTCGCTGCCATCTTCATCCTCGTAGCGCACGGTGGCGCCGAAGAACACCTGGTCGGCGTTCTGCTGGTCTTGCGGATCGACAACGGTGGCGGATTCGAGGCGCTTGATCAGGAAACGGATGCGACGGTCGATTTCGCGCAGGCGCTTCTTGCCATATATATAGTCGCCGTTCTCCGAGCGGTCGCCGTTCGAGGCGGCCCAGGCGACTGTTTCAACGATGCGCGGGCGCTCGTCGCGCACCAGCTGGTCAAGCTCGGCCCGCAGTCGGCCGTAGCCGGCGAGCGTCATGTAGTTCTTGCTGCCGGGCGGCAACGCAGTGACGACTTCGGGATCTTCTTCCTCGGTGTCGGTTTCCTTCGTGAAGGCCTTGTTCATCCGGATGTCAGTGACTGCGTGCTCGTTGGACGAGCACGCATCTTACCGAATCAGTGATAGATCGCCGGTTGGGTCAGCAACGCTTCCCACGGCACCATGAAAGCGTCGAACGCTTCCGCGCCGACTTCATGATCGACCTCGTGGTCGACCAGGGCCTTCAGTTCCTCGCGGAAGCGCTTCGCTGCATCGTCACGGATCAGGGCGCCGCGCCCGACGCGCTTGTCGATGACTTCGACCGCTTCCAGACCCGAATACTCGACCACGTAAACCAGCGGATTGTTGAACATGATGTGCATGATGTCTCTCCTTGGCTTGTGCGGCTCACCAGCTTGCAGCCAGACGGTTGTCCGGCTGCTCGATACTGCACTGCAAAACTCCTGCCTTGCAGGTGGGGCAATCCTGCCGCCTTTCAAGTGATATAACGGCCGCTCGACCCCGCGCTGAAGGGAGCTTGCACCGGCTGCAACGCGCTCCTAACATCCACCATCCCTTAACGGCGCAGGCCGCACGCCGGTTGTCACGATTCGGCCCCGTACATGGAAGATGACGAACTGCGCGCATCGCTCGAGCTGTTGCGCATCGAACACCGCGACCTTGATCAGGCGATCGCCGATCTGCACGCCGCCCAGGCCAGCGACGAATTGCTGCTGCGCCGCCTGAAGAAACGCAAACTCATGTTGCGCGACCGCATCGATCAGATCGAACGCATGCTGGAACCGGACGATCTGGCCTGAGCGCGGAACGGCGAATCAGTCGGCGAGCGTGATCCAGACCGGCTGGTGGTCCGACGCCGCTGTCGATTGATCGACCTCCACCGCTTGCACCCGTGGCAGCAGCGGCGCGCTGGCCAACGCAAAATCACAGCAGAAACGCCGCGCCGGCCAGTCGCAGCCATGCAACCCGACCGTGTCGGCATGCGCCACCGCACAGTGACAGTGCGCCCACAGGTCGTGCCAGCGCGCATCGGCCGACCCATCCGGCGCAACCAGACAGATGAATTCGTCGCTGCCCGGTTCGCAGTTGAGGTCGCCGCACAGCAGGGCCGCCGCCGGCCGCGGCACGGCTGCGAAGGCACCGCCCGCTGCCTTCGCAGCCGGCGGCGCAGCCGCGTGGGCCAGCGCCTCGGCATTGAGTGCGCGCAACGCCTCGATCTGCGCCATGCGCTGCCATCGTGAGTAGTACTCCAGGTGGGTGTTCAGCACCCGGAACCCGCCGCTCGGGCCACCGAGCACGACCTCGACGCAGGCGCGCTGCATGCTCGGAACGGTGCCGTCCGCCGGCCAGGGCAGCAGATGCCGCCAGGCGGCAAGCACCGGCAGCCGACTGAGCGTGAGATTGCCGAACTGCCGGCGCGTGCCATCCGGGCGCAGACTGTCGGCACCGGGTGCGAAGATCGGCGAGTGATCGGGAAACAGCGCGGCGAACTGCGCCACCTGATCGTCGCCTGTCAGACCGGGCAGATCGTCGTGGCCGCGCGCGACCTCCTGCAGGCAGATCACGTCGGCGTCGCCGAAATCGTTCAGCGCGCGTGCGATCCGTCCCGTGCTGACGTGGCCGTCGCAACCGCGCGCCCACTGGATGTTCCAGCTCACCAGCTTCATTGCGTGCCTTCCGTCTTCCGTGTCCGGAAGCATCATTGTGAGGAACGCCGGACGACCGCATCGGTCGATCCGGTACCACCGTGCCGATTCTGCTCCAGGAGAACCCGATGATCCGAACCCTGCTGACCGCCTGCGCCATCGCATTGAGCCCGGTCGCCGCCCACGCGCAGCAAGCCCCGCAACATCTCAGCGTGCCACCCGGCTTCGGCATCGAGCTGTGGGCCAAGGTCGACAACCCGCGCGCGATGGTGCTGGGCGAGGCGGGCCGGCTTTATGTCGGGTCGCGAAAGGGCCACGTCAGCGCGGTGCCGTACGACAGCCGAACCATGGCGGCCGGGGCCCCGGTAAAGGTTGCGAGCGGTCTGAACATGCCGGTCGGCGTCGCCTGGCGCAAGGGCGACCTCTACGTATCGGCCGTCGACCGCATCGTCAAACTGCCCGGCATCGACAAGCGGCTCGACGCACCGCCGACGCCGGTGCTGGTCAGCGACCGCTTCCCGTCGGACAAGGCGCACGGCTGGAAATTCATCGCCTTCGGCCCTGACGACAAGCTGTATGTACCGGTCGGCGCGCCCTGCAACATCTGCGACCGCGACAAGGACAGCTACGCGAACATCATGCGCATGAATCCGGATGGCAGCGAACTCGAGGTGTTCGCACGCGGGGTGCGCAATACGGTCGGCTTTGACTGGCATCCGAAAAGCGGCGAGCTGTGGTTCACCGACAACGGCCGCGACTGGATGGGCGACGACACGCCGCCCTGCGAACTGAACCGCGTAGCCCAGGCGGGCCAGCACTTCGGCTATCCGTACTGCCACGGCGGCACGGTCGCCGATCCGGAGTTCGGACAGGGCAAGTCGTGCGGCGACTACACGGCACCTGCGCTGAAACTGGGGGCTCACGTCGCGCCGCTCGGCATGCGTTTCTACGGCGGCCAGCAATTTCCGGACGAATACCGCAGCGCGCTGTTCATCGCCGAGCACGGCTCGTGGAACCGCAGCAAGCCGGATGGCTACCGGGTGATGATGGCACGGCTCGAGGGCAACAAAGTGGTCAGCTATACGCCGTTCATCGAAGGCTTCCTCGGCCGCAACGACGCCGTGCTCGGCCGCCCGGCGGATGTGCTGGAGCTGCCCGACGGCAGCTTGCTGGTGTCCGACGACCACGCGAACGCGATCTACCGCGTGCGCTGGAACGGCACCCGGACCGCGGCCGGCGACGCGGCACTGCCTTGATGCCGCGGCATGGCGGATTGACTTGACGCCCGCACGGGCGTTCACTGTCCGGTGCGACCGAGGAGGACGGACATGGACAGCGACAGCTCACTCGAAGACGGGCGAATAGAAAGTTTCGGCGTGATGGCGGCGCCGGTCGACATCAAGAACGACCTGCCGCTGAGCGCGGCCGCCGCACACAGCGTGAATGACGGACGCGCGGCCGTGCGCGGCGTGCTCGAACGCAGCGATCCGCGGCTGCTGGTGGTGGTCGGTCCGTGTTCGATGCACGATCCGGTCGCCTGCATGGTGTACGCGCGGCGCCTGCACGGGCTGGCTGCAGAACTGGCCGGCAGCCTGCTGCTCGTGATGCGCGTCTATTTCGAGAAGCCGCGCACCACCACCGGCTGGAAGGGCTACATCAACGACCCCTTCATGGACGACAGCTTCCGCATCGAGGAAGGCATGCGCCGCGCACGCCGCTTCCTGCTCGATGTTGCCGAACTGGGTCTGCCGGCGGCCACCGAGGCGCTCGATCCGATCTCGCCGCAGTACCTGGGCGATCTGGTGTCGTGGACGGCGATCGGCGCGCGCACCTCCGAATCGCAGACGCACCGGGAGATGGCGAGCGGGCTGTCCACGCCGGTCGGCTTCAAGAATGCGACCGATGGCGATGTGGACGCCGCGATCAACGCCATCATTTCCGCGTCGCGTCCGCACAGCTTTCTCGGCATCAGCCGTTATGGCCGCTCCAGCATCATCCGCACGCGCGGCAACCCGCATGGCCATCTGGTGTTGCGCGGCGGTGCCGGGCGGCCGAACTACGATTCGGTCAGCGTCAAGCTGGCCGAACAGTCGCTGATCCGGGCAGCGCTGCCACCGAACATCGTCGTCGATTGTTCGCACGCGAACTCGTTCAAGAAGCCCGAAATGCAGCCGCTCGTGCTGGCCGACGTCGCCGCACAGATCCGCGACGGCAACCGCTCCATCGTCGGCGTCATGATCGAAAGCCATCTCGAAGCTGGCAATCAGCCGATTCCGAAGGACCTGTCGCAACTGCGCCATGGCTGCTCGGTCACCGACGCCTGCGTCGACTGGGCGACCACCGAACGCATGCTGCGCGAACTGGCCGCAACGACTGCCGACGCGCTGCAGCGACGCCTGGCCACCGCCGGAAGGGAATAATTCGCTGTCTTGCGGCGGATGCAGCCGATAATCCGCGGCAGCGCCCCTGTGGCGCTCCGATCCGAACTTCAAAAAGGAACAACTGATGAACGCTTTTCGCACTTTCGTCGCCGGCACCAGCCTGATGCTGATTGCCACCTGCAGTGTCGCCGCCGGCAAGCTGGCGGTCGAACGCGAAGCCACGGTCGACGGTTCGCCCGACACCGTCTGGAAACTGGTCGGTGATTTCAACGGGCTGGACGTGTGGCACCCGGCCGTGGCGTCCAGCACCATGAAGGGGGCCGGCATCAAGGCCGGTGCAACCCGCACGCTGACACTGGGCAACGGCGCAAAGATCGAGGAAAAGCTGACCGCCTACAGCGGCGTCAAGCACACCTATACCTACACCATCCTCAGCAGCCCGCTGCCGGTGAAGAACTACGTGTCGACGCTGACGCTGAGCCCGGCCGGCGAAGGCAAGACGCGGGTGAAGTGGTCATCGACCTTCGACGCCAATGGCGCCAGTGACGAAGAAGCGAAGAAGGTGATCAGCGGCATCTACGAAGGCGGACTCGAACGTGCGGGCAGCACGCTGAAGAAGTAAATTCTTGCCACGCGGCGGGCCGATGCGCGCGCCGCGTGTTCAGGCGGCGCGCGCCACCGGGTAGGGGTACAGCATGTTCAGCGCAGTGCTCTGGCCATTCGGCTGCACGATGCGGGTGTGTTCGCGGCGGAATTCGCGCGCGTGGCGCAGCCCGCACGAATGGGCAATCATGTCGATTTCGTGATTCATGTTGAGGCAGTAGTGGGCCACGCGGGCCGCCTTGTCCTCGACGTCGAGCCCGCGATGCAGCTTCGGGTTGTGTGTCGTGATGCCGGTCGGGCAGGTGTTCGAATGGCAGCGCAACGCCTGGATGCAGCCGAGCGAGAACATGAAGCCGCGCGCGGTATTGACGAAATCCGCTCCGGCCGACAGCGCCCAGGCTGCGCGCGCCGAGGTCACGAGCTTGCCGGCGGCAATCACCTTCACCCGCTCGCGCAGACCCGCTTCGATCAGTGCGTCGACCGCCCGCGGCAACGCCTCGTCGATCGACAGTGCCACGTGATCGGCCAGCGCCTGCGGCGCCGCCCCCGAGCCGCCCTCGCCGCCGTCGATCGCGATGAAATCCGGTGCCGCCGCGATACCGCGGCGCAGGATGGCCTCACACAGATCGTTCATGAAGTGCCAGCCGCCGAGCGCTGTCTTGATGCCGACAGGCTTGCCGGTGACATCTCGGATCAGCGCAATGCGGTCGAGCAGTTGTTCGACGTTCGACACTTCCGGATGACGATTCGGGCTGATCGAATCGACGCCCTGCGGAATGCCCCGGATGCGCGCGATCTCCTCGGTCACCTTCGCCGCCGGCAATACACCGCCCTTGCCCGGTTTGGCGCCCTGCGACAACTTGATCTCGAACGCGCGCACCGATTCGATCGCGGCCAGCTCGCGCAGCCTCGCCTCCGACAGCAGGCCCTGTGAATCGCGCACGCCGTACTTGGCGGTACCGATCTGCATGATGACGTCGCAGTTGCCTTCGAGGTGATACGGCGACAGCCCGCCCTCGCCGGTGCTCATCCAGCACCCCGCGTGGGCGGCGCCGCGCGACAGGGCCTGCACGGCCGGCGCTGAAATCGCACCGAAACTCATGCCGCTGACGTTCACGATGGAGCGCGCGGTAAAGGGCTTGTCGCAGAAGCCGTTGCCCAGGATCAGCGGCGGCGTGGTTTCGCGATCCTCGTCGAGGACCGGAAATGGCGCGTTGACGAAGATCAGTGCGCCGGGCTCGTGCAGCGAATAGGTCGACCCGAAGCCGATGATGCCGCCCTCGTTCTTCGCCAGCCGGTACACCCAGCCGCGGGTGGCGCGATTGAACGGCATCTCTTCGCGGTCGCCCAGAAAGAAATATTGCCGGAAGTACTCGCCCAGCTGCTCGAAGAAGTAGCGCAGGTGACCCACCACCGGGTAATTGCGCAGGATGGTGTGCTTCGTCTGCGTGCTGTCCTGAATGTAGCGGTACAACAGCAGCAGTAACAGCCCGACGACCAGCGCAACACCCAGGCTGACCTGGAACACCGACATCAAGGTTTCCATCGCATTCTCCGGTAGGACGCCGTCAGACGGGCTGCAACAGTGCGCGCCGCAGCAGCGCACGTATCGAAGCCGCTTCGAATGGTTTGTCGCAGATGCCCGACACGCCCGCGTGCTCGACAGCGGCGAGCCGGCTCATGTCCGATTCGCTGGTCACCATCAGGATGGGCACGGACGCCTGCCAGCTCTGCTGGCGCACGTACTCCACCAGCGCGCGGCCATCCATTTCCGGCATGTTGTAGTCGGTGACGATCAGGTCGAACATCGTCTGGTCCAGATGGGCGACCGCCTCGAGCCCGTTCTCGGCCTCGACGAAGTCGCGCAGGCCGATGTTCTCGAGCACCCGGCGCATGAAGCGGCGCGCGTTCCCGCTGTCGTCGACCAGCAGCACGCGCAGCGACTCGAAATCGATGTCGGCATCGTCCGTTTCGCCCTCGGCCAGGAAATCCGCCGTTGCCTCGAGTACGCGCCGCAACTGGGCGTCCGAGAAAGGCTTGGGCAGGATGCCGCAGACGCCGGACTGGCGCACCGGATCGAGCGCCTGCGGTCGTGTTTCGCTCGACACCAGCACGAACGCGACGTTCTGCAGCGCCTCGGTCGAGCGCATCGCCTGCACCAGGTCCGTACCGTCACCATCGGGCAGATAGAGCGCGCTGATCACCACATCGGGCAATTTCTGCTGCATGGCGGCGAGCGCCGACTGCAGCCCGTCGGCTTCGCGTATCTGCACGATGCCCAGCGCGATGGCGCGTTCACGGATGATTTTCAGCTGCGTGGGTGACGGTTCCACCAGCAGCACGTCGAGGTGCATGAGATCGGGAGACATGGCGGGCCCGGCTGAAGCGGTGACGAATGCGATCTCCCATTAGCGGCTCCGTCGCAGCGCAACATGAGCCGCGCGCCCACCCACGCAAGGCCTGCACGGGTCGCCGCGCACGGATCCCGAATGAAAAAGGCCCGCCGGACATCGGCGGGCCTTCGGTGCGTCCCTGCGCCGCGCGCAGGATCAGGCAGCGACTTCCTTCGCGGTTTCCGCGTATTCCTCGATCTGGTCGAAGTTCATGTAGCGATACACCTTGTCGCCGTCCTTGTTGATGACGCCCATGTCGGCGTGGTACTCGGCGACGGTCGGGATGCGGCCCAGCTTGGAGCAGATCGCGGCCAGCTCGGCGGAACCCAGATACACATTGGTGTTCTTGCCGAGACGGTTCGGGAAGTTGCGGGTCGAGGTCGACATGACGGTCGCGCCTTCGCGCACCTGTGCCTGATTGCCCATGCACAGCGAGCAGCCCGGCATTTCGGTGCGCGCACCGGCGGCGCCGAACACGCCGTAGTGACCTTCCTTGGTCAGTTCGGCCGCATCCATCTTGGTCGGCGGCGCAATCCACAGCTTGACCGGAATGTCGCGCTTGCCTTCAAGCAGCTTCGACGCCGCGCGGAAATGGCCGATATTGGTCATGCACGAGCCGATGAACACCTCGTCGATGGCCTGGCCCTGCACTTCGGACAGGAACTTCGCGTCGTCCGGATCGTTCGGGCAACACACGATGGGTTCCGTGATGTCGGCCAGATCGATGTCGATCACCGCCGCATATTCGGCATCGGCGTCGCCTTCCAGCAGCTTCGGATCGGCCAGCCAGGCTTCCATCGCCTTGATGCGGCGGGCCAGCGTGCGCGCATCCTGATAGCCGTTGGCGATCATGTTCTTCATCAGCACGATGTTCGAATTCATGTACTCGATCATCGGCGCCTTGTTGAGCTTGACCGCGCAGCCGGCGGCGGAACGCTCGGCTGAGGCGTCCGACAGTTCGAATGCCTGTTCCACCTTCAGGTCCGGCAGGCCTTCGATTTCAAGGATGCGGCCGGAGAAGATGTTCTTCTTGCCCTTCTTCTCGACGGTGAGCAGGCCGGCCTTGATCGCGTACAGCGGAATCGCATGCACCAGGTCGCGCAGCGTAATGCCGGGCTGCATCGTGCCCTTGAAGCGCACCAGCACCGATTCCGGCATGTCCAGCGGCATCACGCCGGTGGCGGCGGCGAAGGCGACCAGACCGGAACCGGCCGGGAAGGAAATGCCGATCGGGAAACGGGTGTGCGAGTCGCCGCCGGTGCCGACGGTGTCCGGCAGCAGCAGGCGGTTCAGCCACGAGTGGATGACGCCGTCACCCGGGCGCAGCGCAACACCGCCGCGCGTGCTGATGAAGGCCGGCAATTCACGGTGCATCTTCACGTCGACCGGCTTCGGATAGGCGGCAGTGTGGCAGAAGGACTGCATCACCAGATCGGCCGAGAAGCCGAGGCAGGCCAGATCCTTCAGTTCGTCGCGCGTCATCGGTCCGGTGGTGTCCTGGCTGCCGACCGTCGTCATCTTCGGTTCGCAGTAGGTGCCGGGGCGCATGCCCTTGCCTTCCGGCAGGCCACAGGCGCGGCCGACCATCTTTTGTGCCAGCGAATAACCCTTGCCGGTATCGGCCGGCACCTGCGGCAGGCGGAACAGCGTCGACGGCGCCAGACCCAGCGCCTCGCGCGCCTTGGCCGTCAGGCCGCGCCCGATGATCAGCGGAATGCGGCCACCGGCGCGCACTTCGTCGAACAGCACGTCGGACTTGACGGTGAATTCGGCGATCACCTTGCCGTCCTTCAGCGCCTTGCCTTCGTACGGACGCAGTTCGATCACATCGCCCATGTCCATCTGGCTCACGTCCAGCTCGATCGGCAGCGCGCCGGCATCTTCCATCGTGTTGTAGAAGATCGGAGCGATCTTGCTGCCCAGGCACACGCCGCCGAAACGCTTGTTCGGCACGAAGGGGATGTCTTCGCCGGTGAACCACAGCACCGAATTGGTGGCTGACTTGCGGCTCGATCCGGTGCCCACCACGTCGCCCACATAGGCGACCAGATTGCCCTTGGCGCGCAGCGATTCGATGAACTTGACCGGGCCGCGCTTGCCGTCCTCTTCCGGCGTGATGCCCGGGCGGGTGTTCTTCAGCATGGCCAGCGCATGCAGCGGAATGTCCGGGCGGCTCCAGGCGTCCGGTGCCGGCGACAGGTCGTCGGTATTGGTTTCGCCGGTCACCTTCAGGATGGTCAGCGTGATCGACTTCGGTACTTCGGGACGGCCGGTGAACCACTCGGCATCGGCCCAGCTCTTCAGCACGGCGACCGCGTTGGCGTTGCCGGCGTCGGCCTTGTCCTTCACGTCGTGGAACTGGTCGAACATCAGCAGCGTCTTCTTCAGGCCTTCGGCGGCCACGGCGCCGACGTCGGCGTCGTCCAGCAATTCGATCATCGGGCTGATGTTGTAGCCGCCGAGCATCGTGCCCAGCAGTTCGGTCGCCTTGGCACGCGAAATGAGCGCGCACTTTTCGGTGCCGTGCGCCACGGCAGCCAGATAGCTCGCCTTCACCTTGGCGGCGTCGTCCACGCCGGCCGGCACGCGGTGGGTGATCAGTTCGACCAGCGTGGCTTCCTCGCCTGCGGGCGGCGCCTTCAGCAGTTCGATCAGTTCGGCAGTCTGCTTCGCAGTCAGCGGCAGCGGCGGGATGCCGAGCGCGGCGCGTTCAGCAACATGGGCACGATAAGCTTCAAGCACGGTGGTTCCTCCGGTGGACGGGTATTTCGCATCATAGAACGACACACCGGCTCGATGGTGCGTCGCACGAAGACACGGACAGAAAATCCGCGGCCTGTACCGATGCGAACCGGCCGCCACACAGCAATACCGTGCGCTGCCGTCATTCGCAAACCCGCATGGCGCACTGCACTAGCGGCGCACGACCGGGTGGTTCAAGTCTTATATATGATATCTTTTATTCGATTCATCGCCAAGACCGCCCCTGCGAGTGCGGAAGGCGGGCTTGGCTACGGGCTTGGCTATACTCGCGCTGCCCTTTCCGCCCGGCGCACCATGATCCAACCCGCCCAGACCGACGCCGACCTGCGTGACCTCAACACCCTGCACCTGCGGGCGCGCGCTGCGCGACTGCAGCCGGTGGATGACGCGGCCGACCTGCCGGCGCTGACCGAAGCGGCCCGAGACACCGGCGGCCCGGTGCTGGTGCTCGGCGGAGGCAGCAACATCGTGTTCGGACGGGATATCGACGGCACGGTGCTGCACATGCGCACGCGCGGCATCGACGTCCTGGCGCACACCGGCTCCGATGTGCGGGTTTCGGTCGCCGCGGGCGAAAACTGGCACGACTGGGTCGCCTGCGCACTGGCGCACGGCTGGCACGGACTGGAAAACCTCGCACTGATACCGGGCACCGTCGGTGCCGCACCCGTCCAGAACATCGGCGCCTACGGTGTCGAACTGATCGATCGCCTCGCCCACGTCGACGCCTGGGATATGGTCGATCGCCGCTGGCTGCGCCTGAGTGCCGCCGAATGCCGCGCCGGCTACCGCGACAGCGTGTTCAAGCGCGAACTGGCACAGCGCGCCATCATCACCCGCGTGGCCTTCAGCCTGACGACCGAAGCGCGTGTGCGCTGCGATTACGCCGACCTGAAACGCGAACTGGCCGCGCGCGGCGTTGCTCAGGTGACGCCGCAGCACGTGTTCGACGCGGTGTGCGCCGTGCGCCGCGCCAAGCTGCCCGACCCTGCGGTGCTCGGCAACGCCGGCAGCTTCTTCCGCAACCCGGTGCTGACGGCCGATGCCGCAGCGACGCTGCTCGCCGCCCACCCGGACGCACCGCATCATCCGGCGGCCGACGGCGCGGTGAAATTCGCCGCCGCGTGGCTGATCGATCAATGCGGCTGGAGAGGCACGCGCCGCGGCGATGCCGGTGTGCACGACCGGCAGGCGCTGGTGCTGGTCAACCACGGCGGGGCCAGCGCGGGCGAACTGCTCGACCTGGCGGCCGACATCCAGGCGAGTGTGCAGGCGCGATTCGACGTCAGGCTGGAACCCGAGCCGCTGATCCTGCGCTGAACCACACGCAGCGAGATCGACACTGCGAGATCCGGGCCGGGCCACGTCCTACATCAATGGTCATTCACGCCTACACGTCTTGGTGCGGCAGGTGACAGTCGCCGCAGCGGAATCGGCAGACATTGGGACTCATGAATGTCCATCCGACATTTGATGTTCCAAGGAGATTTCAATGAATGCAATCAAGTCCCTCATCGCCGCCACGTTCGTGATCGGTTCGGTCACCGCCTACGCCGAAGTCACAGGTGCCAAGAACGAGATTTCCGCGCGCCCCGCTGCGGTTGCCCCTGCCTCGCCGGCCGATCCGAAATATGTCCGCGACGAGAAAGGCATGACCGGCACGGATGCGCAGACGACCTCGCAGACCCCGGCCGAAAAGACCGCGGCAGAAATCAACTCGCGGCCCAGCGCCGTCGCACCGGCGGCACCGGCGGACCCGAAGTACCGTCGCGAAGCCAGCGAATCGGGCGACATGAAGACGAACGAAGCGCAACGTGCCCACCGCAAGGGCCCGGGCACGGCAGCCGCCGACATTTCGGCGCGTCCGACTCCGGTGGCCCCCGCTGCGCCGGCTGACCCGAAATACGTGCCGCAACGCTGAGGCCGTAACGACCCGCCAAGCGGGTCATCCGGTCCGTCCGGCGGTCGAGCATCGAACACTGCGGCGGTCCTGCCTGACGGGACCGCCGCAGTGCGTTGACGCGTGTCAGGACAGGTAGCGCCGCTCGAACTGGCTGATCCAGACCGACCAGCCGAGGATCATCGGATGGATCATTTACATGCCCTCCTCGAACGCGGCCGCATACAGCTTGACCGTCGATCCGAGTTCGATGCCGTAATCGACCGACAGCGTCGCCGGCAGACGATCGAGCACCTTGCCGGCGACGACCAGCAGGGTCCCGGCCAGCAGCCATGCGCCCGAGCGCGAGCGCCAGCCGCCGCGCAGGAAGAGGAAGCGGCCGATGATGAAACCCGCATACAGTACCAGCCCGATCAGCACGAGTGCGATGGCACCGCAGATCAGCTTGTCCTCGATCGGTCTCGCGGCATCGCGGTAGAAACTGTTCTTCAGGAAGCTTTCGCCGGTGAAGGCCTTGTGCCAGTCCGCTTCGCGCGCGGCGAACGCGAGACACAGCAGCGCGAAGGCCCAGGCACGCGGACCGAGCGGCCGGATGCGGAAGATCACGATCAACGCGGTGACGATCCAGGCCGGTTCTGACAGACGCTCGAACGGCCCTGCCTCCGAAAATACCCAGACGAAGGATTCCTCGCTCAGCAACAGCGGGAACAACGCCAGCAGCACGGTGAACAGCGCAATGGCCAGGACGATGCGACGATCAACGGAAACCATGTTCATTCCTGTTCAAGCAGGCGACGATAGATTGCAAGATTGCCGTCCACCATCGCATCGACCGAAAAGTCGGCCAGTATGCGCGCCCGGCCGGCCGCGCCGAGGCGGCGACGCAGCGGTGCGTCGTCCAGCAGGCGGCGCAGTGCAGCGGTGAGAGCGGCGACATCGCCCGGTTCGATCAGCAGGCCGCTGACACCGTCGGCCACTGCTTCGGGCAGACCGCCGGCACGGCAGGTCACGATGGGCACCGCCGCAGCCGAAGCCTGCAGCAGCGATACGCCCAGCCCTTCCATGTCGGCCGGGTGGGCGAGGATGTCCAGCCCCCCGAGCCAGCGCGGCAGATCGCTGCGGAAGCCGGCGAAGCGGATGACCCCGTTCAGCCCGCGCGCCCGCACCTCGGCTTCGAGCGCTTCGCGCAGCGGTCCCTGGCCAAAAAAAAGCACCCGTACATCCGGACAGGCCGCACGCAGCGTATCGACCGCATCGATCACGTATCGATGGCCCTTGCGCGCGATGAGCTGCGCCACGACGCCGATCACGCGCGCGTCGGGTGGCAGATCGAACTCGCGCCGGAAGGCAAGCGCGTCGACCGGTACGAGATACGGCGTCGCGTCGACCGCGCTGCGCACGCAGCTGACCCGGTCGGCCGCCAGCCCTTCCGACAGCAGCACCTGGCGGATCCCTTCGGAAATCGTGATGACATGGTCGAACAGCCGGTACTTCAGCGCAACCAGCCAGCGCGCTTCCGGGTTGTCCACGCGACGCGACAGCACGCAGCGCGTGCCGGTGAGCCGCGCGGCGACGCCGCCCCACAGATCGGCACCGCGGCGGCTGTGCAGATGCAGGATGTCCGGCCGCGCGGCGCGTATCAGTGCGGCCAGCCGCAGCGCCATGCCGGCGTCGGCATCGCCGCCCATCTTCATCTCGACCACCTGCGCATGACCGGCGCACGCGCCGGCGATGCCCGCACCGGGCGGGCAGGCGAGCACGTTGGTCACGCCGCGCCGCGCCAGCCCCTCGACGATGTAGGCCACCTGACGGGCGCCACCGTAATAGTGCTTGCCCGCTTCGACGTGAAGCACCTTCATGGCGACCGCACCTTGACGACCTCCTCCAGCACGCGCTCCGGCGTGATGTCGCGCAGGCAGGTCCAGGCGCCGCCACAGGTCGGCCGGCGCCGGCACGGCGAACAGTGCATGCCGAGCCAGATGACGCGGGCGTTGGCCCGACCGGTCTTCGTGTATGGGCAGGTGGACCCGAAAATGGCAACGGTCGGCACCGAAAACGCGATGCCCATGTGCGTGAGGCCGGTATCGACGCCGACCAGCAGACCGGCGCTGCGCACCAATGCCGCCGCTTCCGGCAGCTTCGTCCGCCCGACCAGGTTGATCAGGCCGGGCGCACCGGCTGCGATGCGGGCCGCCGCCTGCGCGTCGCCCGGGCCACCGAGCAGCACCGGCGTCAAACCTGTCCGCGCCGCCAGTTGCGGCGCCAGCGTCTGCCAGGCGTCTTCGAACCAGTGCTTCTGCGGCCGCGTCGTGAAGGCGGCGAACACGGCGTAACCACCCGGCACCAGACCGTATTCCGCCCGCAGCGCCTGCGCGCGCGCGTCGGCTTCGGGCGCCACATGCAGCGCCGGCATGAAATCGCCGGTGTCGAGCTCGAGCTGTTCGGCCAGATGCAGGTATTCGGATGAAATGCGGGCGACGTCGCCACCGCGCGGCACCACGCGGCTCATCAGCCACTGGCTGCCCTCGCGCGACCCCAGCCCGATGCGGGTCGGCGCGCTCGAAAGCCAGGCGAGCACGCCACTTTTGAGCAGCCCCTGCAGGTCGAGCACGGTATCGAAATGGTGGCTGCGCAGTTCCGCACGCAAGGCGCGCACGCGGCGCCACAACTCGATGCGCCTGCCGCTGCGCCACAGCTGCGCCCACTCGGCCTTCGGCCACAGGATGCGCGCATCGATGGCCGGATCGTGCGCAATCAGCGCATCGATGCCCGGCTCGACCAGCCAGGCGACGAAGGCATCGGGATGGGTGCGCTTGATCGCAGCGGCCAGCGGTGACGCAAACACCACGTCGCCGATCGCCGACGTGCGCACGATGAGCACACGTTTCAAGCCGGACGCTCCTTCACGCCACACCACAGCGCGGCGAGAAAAAGCACATACATCATGCTGAGGTTGGAACGCATCAGATAGGACTCGAACAGGCAGATCGGAATGAACAGCACCGGCAACGCCTTGCGGATGCGTTGCCGGCCGTCCGCCGGCCCGCGTCGCACGAGCGGAAACAGCAGCACCGCCAGCACCAGCACGCCGGCCGGAATGCCGGCATTGGTCAGCGCATACAGATACTGGTTGTGCGGGTTGTACATCGGCTCCCATTGCGGCGTATGGATTGCATTCACCTTGGTGTATTCGACCAGGTAGTCGCCGATGCCCACACCCAGCCAGGGCGACTCGGAAAACATGCGCCAGGCGTTGCTGGCATAGACGATGCGCAGGCCGATCGACGTATTGGGGCGGTCCTGGTAGTTGACCAGTTCGTCGATGCCGGCGTCGACGCGCTCGCGGAAGTAGTCATTGCCGGCATAGCCCCCCGCGACGATGCCGAGCGACAGCACGCCGGCCAGCACCGCCGCCAGCAGCGGGCGGCGTGCAAAGCGCTGGAACACCAGCAGCGCCAGCAGCACCAGAAAGCCGAGCAGACCGGCGCGACCACCGGCAATCAGCAGATTGAGCGTGGTGGTCAGCAGCAGGACGGCGTACAGCATCCGAACGCCGGCGGTGCGCGCCTCGAACAGCAGGCGGTGCCCCGCCAGATAGCCGGCCAGGGCCAGCGCCGGTGTGTACATCATGCGGTCGACGAACGGAGCGGTGTCGTCGGCGCCCTTCTCCACCCGGATCCCGTCGGGCAGATCCGGCCACACGTGCAGTTGCGCCCAGTTGTAGAAGGCCAGCGCTTCGCAGCAGGCGACAGACAGCAGGAAGGCGCTGACATAGCGGCCGAAATGCTCGCGCCGCGCAACGCTGAAATACAGCGCGAACAGCAGGAAAAAGCCCTGTCGACCAGTCATGCGCCGCCCCCAGTCGAGGTCTTCGGTCCACAGCAGCGACAGCGCGAACACCGCGTAATAGGCAGCAAACAGCCACACCAGCGGTTCGGCCGCCAGCGCGCGCAACTTTTCCGCGTAGCGTCCTTCGACCAGCCAGAAGACGAGGATCAGCGCACTCAGCCAGTAGGCCGGTGCCACGGTCAACGGAATCGAGAAGAACACGCCGGCCAGCAGCCAGGAGTTGATGAACGGAATCCGTTCGCGCAGCGTGGTGATCATGCGAAACGGACTCCGCACTGTTCAAAGGCCTGCTTCATGTCGGTTTTTTCCTGCTCGCTTTTGAACAGCGCGTCGGCCCAGCCGAAGGCGACCACCTGCACCGCCGGCGGATAGATCTGGCGCGCGAACAGCAGCGCGCTCGAGCGCACGCCCACGACGGCATCGTAGCGGGTGCGCGCCATATGCATTTCCAGCGCGCAATCGGGCTCGATCAGCTGGTAATCCGGGTGGCGCAGTTCGTGGCCGGGGTCTTTCGGGTGCGCCTTGTAGTCGATCTCCGCAATGCCCTGCCCGGTCAGCCAGCCGCGGATGCGCTCGGTCAGCGGCGCCAGTGCGGGCGCCGGCAGCAGACCGGCGCCGACCAGCGGCTGGCCGATCACCAGCGCGCGACGCGGCCCGGCATCGTCTTCGAAGACCGGCTGCGCGCGGCTGACCAGCGGCGGCAGTACGCACACCTTGTGGGCCGGGTAGGCGTGCGGCAGACCGGGCAGCACGTAGATGCGGTCGCAGAAGTCCGCGTCCGAACCGATGCGGTCGCCGTCGAAACAGCGGTAGCGCAGTTCGGGCGCGATCAGGCGACGCAGCAGGCGGACACGCTGCATCAGCCGCTTCGGCAGCGACAGCGGGTAGCGGCGGATGCTGATCAGCCCGTCGGGCAGTATCCGCGCATGCATCGTGCGCGCGCCGGCGCGGCGCGGCAGCGCATGCAGGAAGTAATTGATCGCTTCGGTGTCGAACACCGCGCTGTGCAGCAGCAAGGTGTCACATCGCCCGACCAGACCCGCAACCAGATCGATGTTCGCGCGCAGCCGGCGGTGCCGCCCGAACCAGCCGGGCAGCGGCTCCCAGCGCGGCCATGGCATGTAGCTGCACGCATCCCATTCCGAGGCGTCGACCACCGGCTTCAGGCCCGGCTTGTACCAGACCAGCACCTGACGCGCGCCGGGCTCGATATCGCGCGCGATGCGCTGTGCCGCGAGGTACTGCAGGGGAGAGGCAACGAAATAGACGGCAACCGTGACGGCGTCCGTTCGGGAATCTGACATGCCGGCGCAGGGCGATATTGCGGAAAGTCGCGATGCTACCCTGAAGGCGCCCGGCGCGCTTCCAGCGGCGCGCAGCTGCGATTGCGGCATCATGGGCGAAATGCTGGAAATGCCCGAACTGGCCGAACCTGCCCGCACGGCGCCCGGCTGGCCGAAAGCGAGTGCTCACCCTTTTGACAACCCTCGAACCGATGAAGCGACTTCTCCCCTTCGCCGCACTGCTGCTCTGTACGGCCTGCCTGACCGGATGCGTGACCCCGCGCCCGCCGATGAGCGAGGCCGAACTCGAACAGGTGCTGACGCGCGATTATCCGGGCCGCACCGCGCAGGACGTGCTGGCCGCCGCCACCCGACTGTGGCGACTGGCCGACGGCGACGACTTCCGGATCAAGCCGGGTGACAACAGCCTGTTGGCCGAACGCGACTGGGTGTTCTATTCGCAGATGGTGCGCATCGTCGGCGACGACAGCTGGACGCTGACGGTCAGCGAAACCGGTGGCGGCGCGAAAGCACGGCTTTCGCTGCTCACCTACAAGCGCAGCACGACGGTGTCGTCCTTCGGCATGACGCCGACCACCCAGACTACGCCGCGCATCGGCGGTCCGGTCAAGGGCACCGCCATCTACGACCTCTTCTGGGCGCGCATGGACCACCTGCTCGGTGCGCGCCCCGACTGGATGACCTGCGCCGACGCCGAAGCGCGGGTCAGTTCCGGCGCCACCTGGGGCAACAAGGATGCGCTGTGCGCCGGCTACAGTTTCACTGACGCCGCGCCCGGAGCCCCCTGATACAAGGTCCGCACGACCTCCGGCGGCCGGTCACGACCGGTCGAGGAAGGTGCCGATCGGCTCCCAGTGTTCGACGTGCGAACACACGACCTTGATGAGGACGAGCATCGGCACGGCGATCAGCATGCCGGCGATGCCCCACAGCCAGCCCCAGAACAGGAAGCTGATGAACACGGCCACCGGATTGAGCGACAGCATGCGCCCGGCGAACATCGGCTGGATGAACTGGCCTTCGATGACGGTGATGACGAGGAAACTGGCCGGAATCGCCCACGCCTCGGCCACGCTGTCGAAGTTGATCAGCGCGGCGAGCGACAGCGCGAGCAGGCACAGCGTCGGTCCGAGATAGGGAATGAAATTGAGCAGGCCGGCCATGACACCCCAGAGCGCCGGGTTGGGCATGTCGAGCAGATACATGGCAGCGGCGGTCGCCACGCCCAGACCGGCATTGATGGTGCTGAGGGTCAGGAAGTAGCGGCCGATGTCCTGCTGTATCTGGCGCGCCACGCCGATGGCGCGGATCTTGTCGCGCAGGGTCGGCATCAGCCGCACCACCTTGCGCAGGAAGCCATCGCCCGACGCCAGCAGGAAATAAAGCAGCACCACGGTCGAGGCGGCGCCGATCAGGAAGTACTGCGTGCCGGTGAACAGCACCGACCCCAGGCCCGGTTCCTTCAGCACCACCGACCTTACCTTTGGATTGTCGTTGCTGGACGTCATGGCCTCGAGGCGCTCGGTCGCTTCGCGCACCTCTTCCACCGGCCGCTGCAGTTTGAGCAGCTTGACCTCGACCTCGCGCAGCGCGCGCGGCGAGCGTTCCAGCCAGTCGAGCGCCGGATTGGTCAGAAAGTACAGCCCCGCCCCCACGCCGCCGACCAACATCACGACCACCACGCCGGCGGCAATCGATTCATGGATGCGCCACTTCTTCAGCAGGGTGACCAGCGGCGCCAGCAGCAGGGCGAACAGCACCGCCAGCACGATGGGCATCAACAGGGCTCTGGCAAAGTACACCGCACCCAGTGCGGCCAGCCAGAACAGCCCGATCAGCGCACGCGAGCCGTTGCGCAGACGCGGCACCGCGGCGACGGCCTGCACGATCTCGGGCAGCGACTCCGGTTCGGATCGGGCAGGCGGCAACATGTCGTCGGCCGCCAGGGCAGCGGGTTCGATGCGGGAGGGCGGGATATCTTCGGCAGGCGGGGTACCGTGGGGTGCGGAGAGTGGATTCATCGCCGGATACTACCCGAGCCGCCCTGGAACCTCCGGGTCCCACTCGCCCTGCAGGGGCCGTCAGCGCGGATCGAACGCCAGCGTCACTTCGACTTCACGTTCGACGTAGGCCCACTCGGGCGAGGCGCGCAGGGCGGCGGTGAGTTCGTCGAACACGGCGGCGTCCTGCGGTGCGAATTCGAACCAGGTCAGGAAGTCGAACGGTTCGGTCTCCGACAGATCGCGGCAGTGGTGCAGCTTGCGCGCCACCGCAGGCAGCGCGCGCATGCCAAGCGCCACGTGGTGCGATTGTTCTTCCAGGATGTCGCGTCGTTCGTCCTGCGTCAGCGCCCACCAGACAGCCGATTTGCGGATCGGAATCAGCGCGGCGCTGCGCGCCCCGGCGCGGGCCAGCGGCGGCTGCAGTGCAAGCAGCTGCTGCTTTTCCGGCCGGGTGACATAGCGCTCGTTGCTGGCGATGCCGCGCAGCCGCCACGCTCCGGCGGCTTCAGCCGCCCCGGCGACGATGTCGAGCCGCGGCGCCATCGCCAGGCCTTCGCCGATCACGGCGCGCACCCCGGTGATGTGCCACGGGCCGGCATCTCCGGCGGAGAAGGTATACAGGCGCGGGGTTGCCATCTCGGCCATGACGATCAGTCGCTTTCCGCCCGCATCGCGAGCGCCGCTGCGGCGGCACGCGTTTCGACGCCGAGCTTTTCGTAGACGTGTTCGAGGTGCTTGTTCACGGTGCGCGGGCTCATGCCGAGGATGTCGCCGATGTCGCGGTTGGTCTTGCCCTTGGCCAGCCAAGACAGCACTTCCGCCTCGCGCGGCGTCAGCTGGGCACCGGCGATGCGGGTGCTCGATTCGCCGCGCCGGCGCACGTCGAGCAGCAGCATGTGCTCGCCCAGCCCGACTGCGCCCAGGCTGCGCGCATAGAGTGAATTCTCGCCGCTCTCGCCGATCAGCTTTGCGTCGGTGCCCGGTTCGTCCGCCATGCGCGCAAGCTGGGCCAGCGACTCGCCAGGCGGCGTAACGGATGCGTCGATGCCGAACTGCGCAAGGCTGTCCGCGGCCCGCGGCGAGCGCCAGGCGATGCGGCCGAGCGCGTCGATCACCAGCACGCCCAGCCCGGCCACATCCACCGCCTGCCGCGCGATGCGCACGGCTCGCGCATTGCGCACATGGGCCGACAGCCGTGCCAGCACTTCCTCGACGCGCAGCGGCTTGACCACGTAGTCGGTGCCGCCGGCGGTGAAACCTTCGACCACTTCCGCCGTGCCCGACAGGCCGGTCATGAAGATGACCGGCACGTGCGACAGACCTGGCTCTTCTCGGATCAGGCGGCAGGTTTCGAAGCCGGACAGGCCGGGCATGACCGCATCCAGGAGGATGGCGTCGGGCACGACCAGTTCGAGCCGGGCCAGCGCTGACTCGCCGTCATTGGCGATCAGCACCAGATAGCCGGCCTGGGACAGCGCCTCGCACAGAAAGCCGAGCGAATCCGGCGCGTCGTCCACCACCAGCACGACCGGCTGATGGAATGGGGAATCATTGGACATGGGCATCACGTTGCAGCAATTCGGTGAAACGGATCAGGTCAAAACCATCGATGAGCTTGCGCAGCCGGCCGCAATCTTCGCGCGCCTCGTCCGACCGTTCCGCGATGGCATCGAGCAGTGTCGCGATGCCGTTCACGTGGCCGAGACGCGACAGCCTGAGCAGGGCCGAGCGTTCCTCTTCGTCCAGCGCCCGCAAGGGTACATCGCCTTCGTCGTTGCGGGATGCAACATTCCGGGATTCCGGTTCATCGACGTGCCATGTCAGATCGAGCGCGTCGCGCAATTGTTCCAGCAGCTCCGATTCCATGACCGGCTTGGGTACGAAGCCGGCGCAGCCTGAGCTGCGCAGCAGTTCGCTGCGGTTGTCGAATACATTGGCCGACACCATGATGACCGGAATCGGTGCCCCGGCCGTGTGCTGCAGGTGGCGCGCGGTTTCCCAGCCATCCATGCCGTCCATGTTGATGTCGAGCAGCACCACGTCGGGGCGCTGCAGCGCGACCCTTTCGAGCCCTTCGCGCCCGCTCGCCGCCTCGTCGATGCCGAAACCGAGCGGCAGCAGCATGGCCGCCAGCATGTGGCGCTGCGTGGCGTCGTCGTCGATCAGCAGCGCACGTCGGCGTTCGCCGTCGTAACCGATAACCTGGCGCGTCGGTCTGACCTTGGTCGGCACCGACAGGTATTCCGGCAGGTAGAGGCGCAGCCGGAACGTGCTGCCACGACCCGGTTCGCTCTCCAGCGTCAGTTCGCCGCCCATCAACGAAGTCAGCATGCGGCTGATGGTCAGCCCGAGGCCGGCCCCGGGTTCGGCCTGACCGCGGCCCGAACTGCTGCGTTCGAATGGCACGAAGATGCGCGCGTGGTCTTCCGGCGCAATGCCCGGCCCGGTATCGGCCACCTCGAAACGCGCGACTTCCATCCGGTAGTCGATGCGCAGCACCACTTCGCCGCGCGACGTGAACTTCACCGCATTGGCCAGCAGGTTGATCAGCACCTGGCGTAGCCGCTTCACGTCCACCCGCACGTAGTCGGGCATGCGGCCGGTCGTTTCGATGCGAAAGCGCAGGCCCTTGCGCACCGCCTGCGGCTCGAACATCTTGGCCAGGTCATCGAGCAGTTCGCGCATCGGCATCGGTGACGGATCGAGCCGCAGCTTGCCGGCTTCGATGCGGGCGAGGTCGAGCAGGCCGTCGATCAGCCCCAGCAGGTGTTCGCCGCTGCGCAGGATGGTGCCGAGCGCGCGCCGCTGGGTATCGACCTGGGTCAGCGTAGCCGTCGCTGGCGAGCCCTGCCCCAGCTCGCGCAGCAGAATCTGCGCATAGCCGAGAATGCTGTTCAGCGGCGTGCGCAGTTCGTGACTGATGCCGGTCACATAGCGCGTCTTCGCGAGGTTGGCCGATTCGGCGGAATCCTTCGCCTTCTGCAAGGCGAGGTCCGTCTTGCGGTGGGCATCCACCTCTCGCATCAGCAACTGGTTCTGCCGGTTCGACTCGTCCTGCGCCAGGCGCCGGCTTTCCGAGCCAAGCACGATCCACCAGGCGCACACGGCGCACAGCAGCACCAGCAGCGCGAAAGTCTTGAGCAAGCTCAGCAGCAGGGGTTCGCGCGCCGACGCGTACAGATCCGCGACCACCGCCTCCTGGTAGTACACGACGCCAAAGATGACCGCCAGCAGCGCAGTCAGCGACAGGAACACGACCAGGAAGTGGCCGACCCTGAAATTGACCCGGCGCGCCAGGCGCATCGGCAGGATGGCGTTGAGCACGGCATGCAGTTGGGCCGCCGCACTCGCATCGGTCTTGCAGCGGTCGTGGCAGCGCGATTCCAGCGTGCAGCACAGCGAGCAAATCGGCTGCCCATAGGCCGGGCAGTAGGCCATGTCTTCCGATTCGAAGCCGTTTTCGCAGACATGGCAGGTGACGGTCTGACCCGGACGCCACTGCATCGTGCTGCGGCGCGCGATGTAGTAGCGGCCGCGCGTCGCCCAGGCGATCAGCGGCGCGGTGACGAAGGCGGTGGCGAGCGAAATGACCGGCGAAAACGCCTGCGCCGCATCCCCCATCCAGCCGGTGTAGGCCAGTACCGACACGACGGTGGCGATCGCCATGGACCCCAGCCCGACCGGATTGATCTCGTACAGGTGTGCGCGCTTGAATTCGATGTGCGACGGCGACAGGCCGAGCGGCTTGTTCACCACAAGATCGGCCACCAGTGCGCCGACCCACGCGATGGCGAGGTTGGCGTACAGACCCAGCACGTGCTCCAGCGCCTCGAACACGCCGAGCAGCATCAGCAGCAGCGCGATCACCACATTGAACACCAGCCAAACGACGCGGCCCGGGTGGCTGTGCGTCAGCCGGGCAAAGAAATTCGACCAAGCGAGCGACCCGGCGTAGGCGTTGGTCACATTGATCTTGAGCTGCGACACGATGACGAAGACGACAGTCACCGCCAGCACGACCGCCGGAGAATCGAACACATAGCCGTAGCCGGCCAGATACATCTGCGTCGGTTCGAGCGCACGGTCGGCCGGCACCATGGCCTGCAGCGCGAGAAAGGCGAGAAAGGCGCCGCCCAGCATCTTGACCATGCCGGGCACGATCCAGCCCGGGCCGGCAATCAGCACGGCGGCCCACCAGCGGTAGCGGTTCTCGCGGTTCTTTTCCGGCAGGAAGCGCAGGTAATCGACCTGTTCGCCGATCTGCACCACAAGCGAAATGGCCACGGTGGAGGCAGCACCGAACATCAGCCAGTCGAAGTCGGCGTTGCCCGACGAGCGGCCGCTCATGCTGGTGAAGTCGCTGAACATTTCCGGCGCCTGCAGCCACACCGCAATGTACGGGAGCACCAGCAGCACGATCCACACCGGCTGCGTCCACAGCTGGATGCGGCTGATCAGCGTCACGCCGTGGATCACCAGCGGAATCACCACCACCGCGCACAGCAGATAGGCCCACGCGAGCGGCATGCCGAAATACAGCTCGAACGCCAGCGCCATGATGGCCGCCTCGATGGCGAAGAAGATGAAGGTGAAACTGGCGTAAACGAGCGAGGTGATCGTCGAGCCCAGATAGCCGAAGCCGGCGCCGCGCGTCAGCAGATCCATGTCGACGCCGTACTTGGCGGCGCAGTAGCTGATGGGCAGGCCGGTCAGGAAGGTGATCAGGCCGACGAACAGGATGGCCCACAGCGCGTTGGTGAAGCCGTAGTTCAGCGCGATCGCGCCGCCGATGGCTTCCAGCGCGAGAAACGACACGGCCCCGAAGGCGGTGTTGGCGACCCGCCATTCCGACCATTTGCGGAAGCTGCGCGGCGTGTAGCGCAGCGCATAGTCCTCGAGCGTTTCGGTCGCGACCCAGGTGTTGTAGTCGCGACGGATCTTGAAAATCTGCTGGGTGGCTTCTGACATCGGATCGGGCGGCTGGAGGACTGCCCGACGCATGCAAGAAACGCTCCGGGCGAGGTGCGTGAGCACCTGCCCGGAGAACAAGGTACAGCTTCCCTCCACGCCGCCGAAAGCGCACCAAAAAAGTGCATGAGCCACTTGGTGGTGCAGTGCGTCAGCGCAGGACTTCACCTTAGCACCGAACCCTCTGCATCCCGAGTGTTGCGCGGCGTACTCACATACGTCGATTGACGTATTCCGGCTACGCACCCCCGACAACTACTTTTCGGACCGCAGCGACCGGTTGCGGTGCACCGCACAAAAGTGAATCAACGGCCAATACCGGATCGCCTGAAGCTCCCCAACCCGTCCCCGCTCAGGAGAACAGTTATGGCTGACAAGAAAGATCCGATCCAGACGCCGCTTACCGATGAACAGCGCCGCAAGGTGCTGATGGGCATGGCCGCGATGCCCGCGATGATGATGCCCGGCATGGCGCTGGCCCAGGCAGCGCAGTTCCCGACGGCCAAGGTGAACACCACCAAGCTGGCAGTGACGGATACCGAGGTCGTCGTGGGTCAGCTGCACTCGGCGACCGGCACCATGGCCATTTCCGAAACCGGCTCGATCCAGGCCGAACAGCTGGCGATCGACCAGATCAATGCGATGGGCGGCGTGCTCGGCCGCAAGATCCGAGTGATCAAGGAAGACGGCGCGTCCGACTGGCCGACCTTCGCCGAGAAGTCGAAGAAGCTGCTGGTGCAGGACAAGGTGGCGTGCGTGTTCGGCTGCTGGACGTCGGCTTCGCGCAAGGCGGTGCTGCCGATCTTCGAAAAAGAGAACGGGATGCTGTACTACCCGACGTTCTACGAAGGTCTGGAACAGTCGAAGAACGTGATCTACACCGGCCAGGAAGCCACGCAGCAGATCCTGTACGGCCTCGACTGGGCGGCGAAGGAGAAGAAGGCCAAGACCTTCTTCCTGGTCGGTTCGGACTACATCTGGCCGCGCACGTCGATGAAGATCGCGCGCAAGCACATCGAATCCGTTGCCAAGCTCGGCAAGGTCGCCGGCGAGGAGTACTACCCGCTCGGCCACACCAATTTCAACTCGCTGATCAACAAGATCAAGCTGGCCAAGCCGGACTGCATCTTCGCAGCCGTGGTCGGCGGCTCGAACGTTGCCTTCTACAAGCAGCTCAAGGCTGCCGGCATCACCGCGGACAAGCAGTTCCTGCTGACCATTTCGGTGACCGAAGACGAAGTGCTGGGCATCGGTGGTGAAAACATCGCCGGCTTCTACTCGTCGATGAAGTACTTCCAGTCACTCGACAACGCCAACAACAAGGCTTTCGTCGAGGCATTCAAGAAGGCCTACGGTCCGAAGTCGGTGATCGGCGACGTGACGCAGGCCGGCTATCTCGGCCCGTGGATCTGGAAGGCGACGGTCGAAAAGGCCGGCAGCTTCGATGTCGACAAGATCGCCGCCGCCTCCGGCGGCATCGAGTTGAAGACCGCGCCCGAAGGCTACGTGAAGGTGCATGACAACCATCACCTGTGGAGCAAGGCGCGCATCGGCCAGGCGCAACTCGACGGCCAGTTCAAGGTGGTCGCCGAGTCGCCCGAACTGATCGAACCGAACCCCTTCCCCAAGGGTTACCAGTAAGCCGGACGGTCCGGGGTCCGTGCGTCTCCTCGCACGGGCTCCGGCCCCGCCCAGGACGTATCCACAAGCGTTCATCGGCCCACGACCTTCATTTGTGAATACCCCCTAGCCGGAGATCACCATGTCACTGACCGACATCATGAACATCACCCTGATGCAGGGTTTCGCAGGCCTCAGCCTGTTTTCGGTGCTGCTGCTGATGGGCCTCGGGCTGGCCATCATCTTCGGCCAGATGGGCGTGATCAACATGGCGCATGGCGAGTTCATGACCATCGGCGCCTACACGATCTACATGTTCTCGTCGCTGACCGAAACATTCCTGCCCGGTTTCGCGTCGATGTACTTCCCGTTTGCCATCGCGGCGGCGTTCTGCATCGCCTTCGCCTTCGGCTGGTTCATCGAATGGGCGCTGATACGACACCTGTACAAGCGTCCGCTCGACACGCTGCTCGCCACCTGGGGCCTGTCGCTGGCCATGCAGCAGACCTTCCGCTCGACCTTCGGCGCACGCGAAGTGAGTCCGACCCTGCCCGACTGGCTGCTGGGCTCGTGGGCGCCGGCCGAAGGTCTCGACATCCCGATCAACGGCCTGTTCGTGCTCGCGCTGACCGCACTGGTGACCGGCTGCGTGCTGCTCGCCCTGTACCGCTCGCGCTGGGGCTTGCGTGTGCGTGCCACGGTGGCCAACCGCCCGATGGCCAACGCCACCGGCATCAACACCAGCCGCACCGACCGCCTGACCTTCGCCATCGGCTGCGGCATTGCCGGCATCGCCGGAGCCGCCTTCACGACGATCGGTTCGACCGGTCCGACCAGCGGTTCGCTGTACATCGTCGACGCCTTCCTGGTGGTGACCTTCGGCGGCGCAGGCAGTCTGCTCGGGACCGTGGCTTCGGCTTTCGGCATCGCCCAGACGCAATCGATCGCCGAGTTCTTCATGACCGGCTCGATGGCCAAGGTGCTCACGCTGATGATGATCGTGACCATCCTGATGCTGCGTCCGCAAGGCCTCTTTGCTTCGAAGATCCGCCGCTGAGTCCGGCTGCGCTCCGACCCCTGAATACCCACGATCCAAGGAGAACCCAATGGACTCAATCAAGAGCTGGCTGGCACGTAGCGGAATGGGAAGCGTGCTGATACTCGCGCTGATCATCGTCGTCGTGTTCCCGCTGACGATGGACTTGTTCCGCCTGAATCTGGTCGGCAAATACCTCACCTACGCCTTCGTCGCCGTCGGCCTGGTCATGCTGTGGGGCTACGGCGGCGTGCTCAGTCTCGGCCAGGGCGTGTTCTTCGGCCTCGGCGGCTACATGATGGCCATGTTCATGAAGCTGGAGGCATCCGATCCGGAAACCACCAAGATCCAGAGCACCCCGGGCATTCCGGACTTCATGGACTGGAACCAGATCACCGAGCTGCCGCTGTGGTGGGAGCCGTTCCGCCACCTGCCGCTGGCGCTTCTGGCGGTCCTGCTGATCCCCACGCTGCTGGCCTTCATCATCAGTTTCGCGATGTTCCGGCGCCGGGTCGGCGGCGTGTATTTCGCCATCATCACGCAGGCGGTGTGCCTGATCCTGACCGTGCTCATCGTCGGTCAGCAAGGCTACACCGGCGGCGTCAACGGCATCACCGACCTGAAGACCATCCTCGGCTGGGACACGCGCACCGACGAAGCCAAGTACATCCTGTACTTCCTCAACGCCGGACTGCTGATCGCCGCCATCCTGCTGTGCCGCTGGATCCAGCTGAGCAAGCTCGGCACGCTGCTGCTGGCGATGCGCGACAAGGAAGACCGCGTGCGCTTCTCCGGCTACGACGTGTCGATGTTCAAGGTGTTCGCCTTCTGCCTCGCCGCGATGCTGTCGGCGATCGGCGGCGCGATGTTCGTGCTGCAGGTCGGCTTCATGTCGCCGTCGCTGGTCGGCATCGTGCCGTCGATCGAAATGGTCATCTTCGCCGCCGTCGGCGGACGCATGTCGCTGGTCGGTGCGGTGTATGGCGCGCTGCTGGTCAATTTCGGCAAGACCTACTTTTCCGAAAGCTTCCCCGACCTGTGGCTGTTCCTGATGGCTGCGCTGTTCATCGGCGTCGTGCTCGCCTTCCCGAACGGACTGGCCGGTCTGTACGAAAGCCACGTCAAGCCGCGCCTGGGCAAACGCAAGGACAAGCCCGCTGCCGGCACCGACAGCACACCGTCGTCCGACGTTCCGCCCGCCACCCCGCTGCACAGCGGCGCACCGCACGGCGGCAAGCCGCTGGCCCGCACCGCATTGCCTGACGGCGTGCAGGGCACATCCGCCTGATCCGAACGGAGACCGACATGAGCAATACCGACTTCGTACTTGCGGTGGAAGACCTCACCGTGTCCTTCGACGGTTTCAAGGCCATCGACGCGCTGACCCTGTACGTGGATCGCGGCGAGCTGCGCGTGATCATCGGCCCGAACGGTGCCGGCAAGACCACGCTGCTCGACCTGATCTGCGGCAAGACGCGCGCCAGCAGCGGCAGCATCAAGTTCAAGAACCACGAAATGACCAAGATGGCCGAGCACAAGATCGTGCGCTCCGGCATCGGTCGCAAGTTCCAGACGCCGTCGATCTACGAAAACCTCTCCGTCTTCAAGAACCTCGAGGTGTCCTTCCCGCGCGGTCGCAGCGTGTTCGGCGCACTGGGCTTCCGGTGCACCGAAGAGGTGAAGGCACGCGTGCAGTCGGTGGCCGACGAAATCAGCCTGGGCGACTCGCTCGACGTCGAAGCCGGCCTGCTCAGCCACGGCCAGAAGCAGTGGCTGGAGATCGGCATGTTGCTGATGCAGGAACCCGAACTGCTGATGCTCGACGAGCCGATCGCCGGCATGAGCGTGCGCGAGCGCGAACTGACCGGCGAGCTGCTGCAGCGCATCTGCAAGGGACGCTCGGTGATCGTGATCGAGCACGACATGGACTTCGTCAAGCGCATCGCCCACAAGGTCACCGTCATGCACCAGGGAAAGATCCTCGCCGAGGGATCGATGGACAAGGTGCAGAACGATCCCAAGGTCATCGACGTGTACCTGGGCCACTGAGTCCGGTCACCGATCCCGCACGCCACCCGCATCGAACACGAGAGGACACCACCATGCTCAACGTCAAGGATCTCCACGTTGCCTACGGTCAGAGCGAGGCCCTGCACGGCATTTCGTTCGAAGCGAACAAGAACGAAACGATCGCCATCATGGGCCGCAACGGCATGGGCAAGACCACGCTGTTCAAATCGCTGATCGGCATCCTGCCGATCAAGAGCGGCCACATCGAAGTCGCCGGCAAGGAAGTGTCCAGGGACGAGAGCTACAAGCGCGTCGCCAAGGGCATCGCCTACGTGCCGCAGGGCCGCATGATTTTCCCGACGCTGACGGTCGAGGAGAACATCCACACCGGCCTCGAGAATGCCAAGGTCAAGAAGGTGCCGGACGAGATCTACGCCCTTTTTCCGGTGCTGTGGGAAATGCGCAGCCGCAAGGGCGGCAATCTGTCCGGCGGGCAGCAGCAGCAGCTGGCCATCGCGCGCGCACTGGTCACCGACCCCAAGGTGCTGCTGCTCGACGAACCGACCGAAGGCATCCAGCCCTCGATCATCAAGGACATCGCGAAGGCGCTGAACGAGATTCGCAAGCTGCGCGAAATCACCATCGTCGTGTCCGAGCAGGTCCTCAGTTTCGCCATGGACGTGGCCGACCGCCTGTTCGTCATCGAAGGCGGACGCCTTGTCCATGAAAGCACGCGCGCCGACACGGATACCGCGCGCATCAAGCAGTTCCTGTCCGTCTGAGTGCCCACCATCCGCCCACACATCCAAAGGAGATCAACATGGCTGAGACCCTGATCAAGGTCGACCTGAAGCAGTCGCCGTACGAAAACGACATGGTGCACAACCGCTGGCACCCGGACATCCCCATCGTCTGCTGGGTCAAGCCCGGTGACGACTTCAAAATCGAAACCTACGACTGGACCGGCGGCTTCATCCAGAACAACGACAGCGCAGACGACGTGCGCGACATCGACCTGACGACGGTGCACTTCCTGTCCGGCCCGATCGGCGTCGAAGGCTGCGAGCCGGGCGACCTGCTGGTGGTCGACATCCTGGACATCGGTGCCAAGGAAGACAGCCTGTGGGGCTTCAACGGCTTCTTCTCGAAGAAGAACGGCGGCGGCTTCCTGACCGAGCACTTCCCGGAAGCCCAGAAGTCGATCTGGGACATCAAGGGCATGTTCACCGAATCGCGCCACGTGCCGGGCGTCAAGTACGCCGGCCTGATCCACCCGGGCCTGATCGGCTGCCTGCCGGACCCGAAGCTGCTGGCCGACTGGAACGCCCGCGAAATCGACTTCATCAACACCGAACCCGACCGCGTGCCGCCGCTGGGCTGCCCGCCGTGCGCACCGACCGCGCACATGGGCCGCCTGAAGGGCGAAGCACGCGACAAGGCCGCTGCCGAAGCCGCCCGTACCGTGCCGCCGCGCGAGCACGGCGGCAACTGCGACATCAAGGATCTGTCGCGCGGCTCGCGCATCTACTTCCCGGTCTATGTGAAGGGCGGCGGCCTGTCGATGGGCGACCTGCACTTCTCGCAGGGCGACGGCGAAATCACCTTCTGCGGCGCCATCGAAATGGCGGGCTGGCTGCATCTGCGGGTGAGCATCATCAAGGACGGCATGAAGAAGTACGCCATCAAGAACCCGATCTTCAAGCCCAGCCCGATCACCCCGAAGTACGACGACTACCTCATCTTCGAAGGCATTTCGGTCGACGAACAGGGCAAGCAGCACTACCTCGACGTGCATGTCGCCTATCGCCAGGCCTGCCTGAACGCCATTGAATACCTGAAGAAGTTCGGCTACTCGGGTGCACAGGCGTACTCGATTCTGGGTACGGCACCGGTGCAGGGCCACATCAGCGGCGTGGTCGACATTCCGAATGCGTGCGCCACGCTGTGGCTGCCGACCGACATCTTCGACTTCGACATCATGCCGACCGAAGCCGGCCCGGTGAAATTCATCGACGGCAGCATCCAGATGCCGCTGTCGCCGGATCTCTGAGGCCGCCGCCATGCCGACCTACGACTATCAGTGCGAGGCGCATGGCGGATTTTCCGCCCTGCGCAGCATCGCCCAGCGCGACGCCGCCTGCCTGTGCCCGGCGTGCGGTTCGCCCGCGCAGCGGGTGCTGGTGACGGCACCGTCCTTCGCCGACATGCCGCACGAGACGCGATTCGCGCATGCCACCAACGAACGCAGCCGCCACGAACCGGTGCTTGCCAGCCGCAAGCACGGTCCGGGGTGTTCGTGCTGCAGCAGCAAACCCAGCCGAACGACCGCGGTAGGCAAGGACGGTTCGAAGGCATTCCCCACCAAACGTCCCTGGATGATCAGTCACTGATTGCCGGGTTTTCGTAACCAGCCCCCTCCACCTTCAACCTGCACTTCAACAACCGGGAGTCCTGCACCATGAAAAGCACCCTCAAAACCCGTCTGCGGAGCGTGTCGTCCCTTCCGCGCCTCGGCGCGCTTGCCGTCGCCCTGGCGACTGCCGGCACCGCAAATGCCGGCGTCACCGTATCCGGCCCCGGCGAGAGCTATCTCACACTCGGTCTGTGGATGCGTACGTCCTTCACCAGCGCGGATGACGGCGCCCCGAACGGCACGTCGCGCTCGAAGGATTTTGCGGTCGATTCCATCCGTATCATCACCAGCGGCAAGATCACCAAGCAGATCGGCGGCATGGTGAATTTCGAGCGCCAGTCGGATGAATCGATGCGCCTGCTCGACGTGGTCGCCCAGTTCGAACTGATGGACGGCCTCAACCTGTGGTTCGGCCGCATGCTGCCGCCGACCGACCGTGCCAACCTCGCCGGCCCCTATTTCGCCAACGTCTGGGAATACCCGATGGTGTCGCAGTACCCGAACGCCTTCACCGGTCGTGACGACGGCGCGCTGCTGTGGGGCAATGTGCTCGGCGGCAAGCTGCTGTACGCAGTCGGCGCCTACCAGGGCAAGAACCGCGGCGCCGGCCTGTCGAATGACTCCGACAAGCTGCTGTACGCCGGTCGTCTGGCCTACAGCTTCTGGGATCCGGAACTGGGCTACTACGGCACCAACACCTACTACGGCGGCAAGGAAATCCTGACCGTCGGCGCCGCTGTCCAGACGCAGAAGAACGGTGTCGGTATCGCCGGTGCCTCGGGTGACTACACGGCGTGGAACGTCGATGCGCTGATGGAAACCAAGTTCTCGAACGGCGGCGTGCTGACGCTCGAAGGCGCCTACTACGACTACGACACCGATGGTGTCGCCGACACCGGCGTGGCCGTTGCAGCCGCCTGCGGTCTGGTCAATGTCAACAACTGCGGTGGCGCAACCGAAGGTGAAGCCTACCTGCTGACGGCCGCCTACCTGATTCCGGGCAAGTTCGGCATCGGCCAGTTCCAGCCGTACGCGCGCTTCCAGGAATTCGATCCGCAGAACGGCTCGAAGGCTGACCAGTGGGATCTGGGTGTGACCTACGTGATGGCTGGCCACAACGCGCGCATCACCGCGGTGTATTCGGACATGGATCCGGGCGGTGCTGCCCAGTCCATCGACAAGTTCATCGTCGGCGTGCAGCTGATGTATTGATCGAGTCACGACCCGGCCGCACTGCGGCCGGGTCTCAGTGGCTTCAGGGGCACGCTCAGGCGTGCCCCTTTTCGTCTACGGCTGCAATGACCCCAGCGCGACGATGCGCGCTGCGGCCATCGCCTTGCCGACCACGATCGCATCTGCGCCCAGCGCACGGAACACCCATCCTGCCTGACCCGGCAGCGTCGAGGCCCCGGCATACAACCCTGCGCCCGCGATCGCGCGCAGCGCGTCCTGCAAGCCGGCGCATCCGGCCTGCGTCAGAACCCACAGACTTCCCTGAACGCTGAACTCACCCGACACGCCGGGCTGCGCGCCGAGCCAGTCAGCGCCGCGGATGCGCATCCGCTCGCGGGCCAGCAGGCTACCGTCGCGACCGGTGACGTCGATCGCCGAATCCATCAGTGCGAATGGCGCACCGGATGCTGTCGGGTCGTGTGCGAGAAAGGTTTCCGACACCAGCACGAGGGCGCCCTCACCCAGCGTGACCGAGATGCGGGCGTGCAGATGACTGCCCGGAAAAAGGATCTGCGGCGCCGGAAGATATTCGACCTGCGCACCGTCACCGGCGTCGATATCGACGGTCTGCGTCGCGCAGCCGCCGCGCATGGTGTGCACGATGGTCGATGCCGGCGTGGCCACATGCGCGCGCGCGCCCGGCGCCACGGCAATGTGGCCGGTCACCGTATCGTTTTCGAACAATCCGCCCGACACCGACTGCAGGAAAACGGTGCAGCGACCGCGATCGATCGGGTCTGTGTACAGCGCGCGGCCGACATGAACGGGATAACGAACGTATTGCCGGGCAACGAAGCTGCGACCTTCCGCCGAGCCGAAATCCAGCTCGAAGGTGTGGCGTTCAGTCAAACAGGACCCCGCGCACGATGGCATCGACCACCGCATCGACGCCTTCGCCGCTCGCGCAGTTGGTGAGCAGTGTCGGTTTGCCGGCGCGCACGTCTTCGGCTTCACGCGTCATGCGCGCCAGGTCCACACGCACGAATGGCGCCAGGTCGGTCTTGTTGATGACCAGCAGGTCGCACTGCAACACACCCAGACCGCGCTTGCGCGGAATGTCGTCGCCGCCGGCCACATCGATGACGAACAGCCAGTAATCGACCAGATCGAGCGAAAACGACGACGCCAGGTTGTCGCCGCCACTTTCCACCAGGATCAGTTCCAGGCCGGGAAAGGTCCGGTCAAGTTCATCGGCTGCGGCAAGGTTGAGTGTCGGGTCTTCGCGTATCGCGGTGTGCGGGCAGGCGCCGGTTTCCACCGCCAGCACGCGCTCCGGCGCAATGATGCCGCTGCGACGGATGCGTTCTGCGTCTTCCGCAGTCACCAGATCATTGGTGATGACGGCGATGTCGGTGCCGCGCGCGATGAAGCGCGGAATGAGCTGTTCGAGCAGCGCCGTCTTGCCCGATCCGACCGGGCCACCGACACCGACACGCGCCGCACCGCGCGGCCTGGCGTACTGCAGGGGCATGACCGATGACATACGGGGCTACCTCATCATGTAAAGGCGATTCAGCGGCACATGCGTGGCCGGCGCGCAGCCGATCACGTGGTTGTCCACGCTGACCTCGAAGGTTTGCGGATTGACCGTGATGTTCGGCAAGGTGCCGTTGCGCACCATGTCGGCCTTGGTCAAGGTGCGCGTGCCGTGTACCGGCAGCAGCGCCTTGTGCAGATCGAGCCGGCCTTCCAGGTCGCGGCCGAGCGAAGCGGCACAGACGAAGTTGGCCGACAGCGCCTGCGGTGCGCGGCCGAAGGCGCCCCACTGCGGACGCATGATGAGCGGCTCGCAGGTCATCAGCGACGCAGCCGAATCGCCCATCGCGCCATAGGCGATGAAACCGCCCTTGACGACGATTTCCGGCTTGATGCCGAAGAAGGCGGGACGCCACAGCACGATGTCGGCCAGCTTGCCCGGTTCCAGCGAACCGACGTGCTGGTCGACGCCGAAGGAGCGCGCGGCATTGATGGTGTACTTCGCGATGTAGCGCAGGATGCGTTCGTTGTCGGCGCTGCGTGTGCGTTCCTCGGGCAGGCGGCCGAACTGGTCCTTCATCTTGCTGGCCAACTGCCAGGTGCGGCAGATGACTTCATTGATGCGACCCATGCCCTGGCTGTCCGAACCCAGCATCGATATCGCACCCATGTCGTGCAGCACGTCTTCCGCGGCGATGGTCTGCGCGCGGATGCGGCTTTCGGCGAAGGCCACGTCCTCCGGCACGGCCGGGTTCAGGTGATGGCACACCATGATCATGTCGAGATGTTCGTCGAAGGTATTCACCGTGTACGGGTTGGTCGGATTGGTCGACGACGGCAGGCAGTTGGCCTGGCCGACGACGCTGATCACGTCCGGCGCATGACCGCCGCCGGCTCCCTCGGTGTGATACATGTGGATGGTGCGGCCCTTGGTCGCCGCCAGCGTATCTTCGAGAAAACCGGATTCGTTCAGCGTGTCGGTGTGCAGCTGCACCTGGAAATCCATGTCGTCGGCGACCGACAGGCAGGTGTCGATGGTGGCCGGCGTGGCGCCCCAGTCCTCATGGATCTTCAGGCCGATGCAGCCGGCCTGCATCTGTTCGACCAGCGATTCGGGACGCGACGAATTGCCGCGTCCGAGAAAGCCGAAATTCATCGGCCACTGCTCCGACGCCTGCAGCATGCGCGCCACGTTCCACGCACCGCCGCAGTCGATGCCGACGGTGATCGGGCCGAGCGAGCCGCCGAACATCGTCGTGATACCGGACGCCAGCGCGTGCTCGACCAGTTGTGCCGAGTCGAAATGCACATGTACGTCGAGCCCGCCCGCCGTCGCGATCAGCCCTTCACCGTCGCGCACCGTCGTCGCGTTGCCGACCAGCAGCTGCGGATGCACGCCGTCCATCACATGCGGGTTGCCCGCCTTGCCGATGGCCACGATGCGCCCGTCCTTGATGCCGATGTCACCCTTCACGATGCCGACCACCGCGTCGATCACCACGACATTGCTGATGAGCATGTCGAGTGCGCCCTGCGCGGACGTCAGCCCGCCCATCATGCCCAGTCCGTCGCGCAGCGTCTTGCCGCCGCCGTGCAGGCATTCGTCGCCGGGTATCGCGAAGTCGTGTTCGATTTCGGCCAGCAGCGAAGTGTCGCCGAGACGCACCATGTCGCCCTGGGTCGGTCCGTACATCGCCGCATAGTCGCGACGGGTCAGCCATGCCATATCAATCCTCCCGGCAGTTCCTGTTCATGTCGGTCACGCACCCCTGAAGCCCGCCTGGCGCGCGCGCACCAGCGCATCGGCCAACCCGGCTTCGGTGTTGCTCGCGCCTTCGGTCAGCCGGTTCAGGCCGAACACCTCGCCCGTGCCACCGAAGGCCACCAGCGTGACTTCCTTCGATTCGCCCGGCTCGAAGCGCACGGCGGTGCCGGCGGCGATATCCAGATGCATGCCCCAGGCCAGCGCACGGTCGAAGTCGAGCGCGCGATTCACCTCGAAGAAGTGGAAGTGGCTGCCGATCTGTATCGGGCGATCTCCGGTATTGAGCGCCTTCAGCGTCGCGCTGCGACGCCCGGCATTGACTTCGATGCTGCCTTCGGCCGGAATGATTTCGCCCGGAATGCGGGCGCGGCTGCCGCCGGACGACATCTGCGCGCCGGGTCCGGGCCGTATCGGGTCATGCACGGTCACCAGCTTGGTGCCGTCAGGAAAGCTGGCTTCGATCTGGATCATCGGCATCAGCGCCGCGACGCCCGGCAGCACGTCGTCGGAATTCAGGATCTGCGAGCCGAACGCGATCATGTCCGCCACCGTGCGGCCATCGCGCGCACCTTCGAGAATTTCATCGACGATGAAGGCGATCGCCTCCGGGCAATTGAGCTTGAGGCCGCGCGCACGACGGCGTCGCGACAGTTCCGCCGCGTTGAAAATGGTGAGACGTTCCAGCTCGGTCGGGGTCAGCAGCATGTCGTGCTCCTTCGAAGTTCATTCATCCGGTCGGTCCCGGTAGGGCGCCATCGGCACTCCAGTCGGCAGTCCGATCTGCATTCCGATCGGTCTTCAATTGGCAAACAGACGCGCGCTGCGCGCTTCGTGGCGCATGGCGGCGATGTCGAGCGCGGGCGTGCCGCTGCTCATGTCCTCGCGTGCCGGCGGTGGCTGTGACAGCACGCCGGCGATGACCGGCCGCATGCGGGTGAGCAGTCGCTGGCCATCGACGTGCCCGATCATTCCCATGCGCAGCGCCGCACCGATGATCGACGTGCACAGGCCGCCCACCGCCATGGCATCGCAACTGCCCGCAGGCAGCCCGTACGCCGCCCACAGTGCGCCCTGCACCACCGGCAGGTGACCCGGCGCGTGTGCGCCGCGCACGGACTCCAGATAGCGCTGCGCGCACGCGACGCCCAGGTCGGCGTGCATGCGAAGCTGCGTGAAGCCCAGTCGACGACTGGCTTCACGCCAGCCGCGCGTGAGCGACATCGCCTCGCACAGACGGTCAAGATCGCACAGGGCCTCCATCAGCGCCGGCGTGTCGCCGCAGTCCGTGCAGGCCTGGTGTGCCAGATGCATCAGCGGCCGGTCCAGGCCGGCCCAGCGATGCGCCACCTGCGCCTGCAGCAGCCCGAACACCTGTTCGACATTGCCGACCTGCCTGTCCAGGCGCAGCGATTCCAGCCCCCACGAAAAGGAGGTGGCACCGCCGGGGAAGAAGCTGTCGGAAAACTGCAGCATCGCCAGCTGCTGGTCGATGCCTGATTCAATGTGCATGCGGCACCGGGATGTAACGCACGGTGCCGTGGGCGGCCGGCGGCGCCGGTTCGGATCCGGCGCCCGCCCCGGCCTCGTCCGAGACCTTCACGCAACCTCGCTGGATCAGGTGCGCAAGGCGCTGCAGATAGATGTCGCGCGGGCCGTCCAGCGCAATGCACAGCCGTTCGCCGTCGAACTTCACCTTCCAGTGCATGTTGCCGGCGAAATAGCCCAGTTCGAGCGCGTCCGCGGCAGTGCGGGCCTGCAGCACAAGCCACTGCGGTTCGTCGAGCAGCACGACCACGGCGCGCTCGTCATCGAGCCATAGCACGGAGCCATTCTGCAGCGTGGCGTCGCGGTCCAGCATCAGCGCCACCGTGCTGCCGCGGTCGGTCTGCAACTGCTGCCGGCGGCGCGCCATGTCGCTGCGCGTGAGGCGCACCGTTTCAAGGCCGCCGCGATGTTCGATGTCATGCAGTCTGTCCGCCAGCGCGGCGTCGGCGGCGCAGCCCAGAATGGTGGTCACACGAAGCATGGACAGATCCGGTTGATGTTGGGTTGATGCATCAGGTTGAAATGCGGGGTTGAAAAAACCGGCTTGAAGACCCGTCGTTGCCGGAGGCACATGACGTGCCTCCGGCGTGTGCACGGGGCGGTGCTTGCCAACAACCCGCCGCCGGACGGCCGCACACCGTCCGACGGCGGGCGCAGCAACTACCCGCTCAGATAGTCGGGAAAGGGTTGGGCTCGATCAGCGGTGACTCGTAGATCATGTTGACCTGGCCATCGGCGCCGAACGCACCGATGCGCGCCTGCTTCCACAGGTGATGATTGCTGCCGTGGAATCTGACCAGGCCTTCCGGTCCGGTGAATTCGAGATTGGCCGACGCGGCGATCACCTTGTCCACATCGAAGCTCTTGGCCTTCTCGACCGCCATCTTCCACAGATAGACAGCGGTGTAGGCGCACGCCAGCGTGTCGCCGGTGACGCGTTTCTGGCCGTACTTCGCCTTGAACGCAGCCACGAATTTCTTGTTCGCCGGATTATCGAGGCTCTGCAGGTAGCTCATGCAGGTCAGCACGTCCTGCACGTTCTCGTTGCCGATGCCCGACACCTCTTCTTCCGATACGGCGAACGCCATCACCGTCGTCTTCTTCATGTTGACGCCGGCCGCCTTCAGCTGCTTGTAGAACGCCACGTTCGATCCGCCGACGATGGTGCTCAGGATGATGTCCGGCTTGACCGCCTTGATCTTGTTGATGGTCGAGCCGAAGGACGTGCTGCCCAGCGGCATGTATTCCTCGCCGAGCACCGATCCGCCGCCCTTGACGATGGTCGGGCGGGCAATCTTGTTGGTGACGCGCGGCCAGATGTAGTCGGAACCGATCAGGTAGAAGGTCTTGCCGCGGTTCTCGAGCAGCCAGTTGCAGCCCTGCACGCATTGCTGGGTCGCTTCGTGCGCGGTGTAGAGGATGTTCGGCGACTGCTCCTGTCCTTCATAGTAGGTCGGGTAATACAGCAGTCCCTTGGCCTGTTCGAATACCGGCAGCACCGCCTTGCGCGACGCCGACGTGTAGCAGCCGAACACCGCGGCCACCTTGTCCTGCCCGAGCAGCTTGCGGGCCTTTTCGGCGAAGGTCGGCCAGTCGCTCGCGCCATCCTCCACCACTGGCACGATCTTCTTGCCGAGCACGCCGCCGGCGGCATTGATTTCGTCGATGGCGAGCTTTTCCGCGTCGACCACAGAGGCTTCGGCCAGCGCAATGGTGCCGGTCAGCGAATGCAGGATGCCGACCTTCACCACATCCTGCTGCGCAAACGCACCACGCATCATCGTCGGGCCCGCCACGGAAGCCAGGGCGAGTGCTTTGACCAGATCACGACGCAGATTACTTTTCATGTTTCCCTCGAAAGAATGGATGGACAAGGTTTGGATGACTCAAGACAGCACAGCGCAGCGCAGACGACAAAATTTGTTGCAACGCCACATCGCCGGTTGCGAAAAAAGAACGAAAAAAAGGCCTGGCGGATCCGGAGATCCGCACAGGCCTTTTTGCCTTTCTTTGCACCGGCAATGCTGGCGATGCGAAGAGTTACATTGATACTAGTGAGCCGATTGCAGCGAGTCAAGCACTGTTTTCAGTAAATTGACGGCACTGAATTCGCATCACTTTTGTTGCAACGCATCACCCGCGCAGGGGTGGTCCGCCGGGTCCCGACTCCCTCGGCTCAGCACTGCGGGCATGCCTTCAGCGTCGCATCCGGTACATGAAGATGCAGCGCCCCTGCTGCCCGGCCTCGAAGCCGGCGACCGGATGAAGCCGGTGCCGGGCCACCATGAAATCGACGACGGTGCGGGCCGCGGCCGGCGACAACGTCGGCTTCCACAGCCAGATGTCATCCCGGCTGTCGACACCGCAGACCAAGAACAGCGCCTGTTCGGCGTCGTCCGCCATGCCGATCGCCCATTCCTCCGTCTTCGCGCCGAATTCCTTGATGTAGCTGAGGCACTCGAACTTGATCTGCTGCACGCTGAAGGTCATCGCCTCACCCCGGAACCGGCACCAGTCGCGCAGGCGATGACACCGCGGCCGTGCGCGTCCGCCATTGGTCGAACTGCGCCGCCCCCCGGTGCTTCTCTTCCACCGACATCTGACCGACGATGCCTTCGAGCGCATTCAGCGCCGTGCCGACGCCATGCTGCGCAGCCAGCGAAAGCCAGGCGAAAGCCTGCGCGCGGTCCTTCTCCACACCGAGTCCGTTTGCGTACATGAAACCCAGCCGCGCCTGCGACGGGTAGTGACCCTGTTCGGCCGCGCGCCGATACCAGTGTGCGGCGGCCGCTTCATCGTGCGGTACGCGGTCACCCTTGAACAACAACGTGGCGAGATTGCTCTGCGCCATCGCGTCGCCGGCCTGTGCGGCACGGGTCAGCCAGTGCAGCCCGGCAACCGGATCGGCGGCGGTGCCCTGCCCCATGACGAGCATGGCGCCGACATTGGTCTGCGCCGGAACGTGATCCTGCTCGGCCGCGCGCAGATACCACGCGAAAGCCGCTTCGAGATCGGCCGGCACCCCTTCGCCATTGGCATGCAGCGAACCGATCCAGGCCTGGGCCTCCGGATCTCCCGCCTGGGCCAGCACCGAGAAGCGTGCGTGGGCGTCGGCAAGCTGGCCTTCGCGATAGGCCGCGACGGCTGCATCGACGGGTCGTGACGACGTGTTCATGGCATGTCCTTCATGGGTGCGTTGCAAGGTCCAGGGTGTCGAGACGATGTGTCATTTCGTGCGCCAGCCAGGACGCGACAGCTGCGTCGGCCCGGGTCGGCGCATCAGGCGTTGCCTCCGACAGGCGTTCGCCGATCAGCGCCCGCCAGTCGTTCATGGGCAACGTGTCGTCACCCAGCACGGTGATGCGGCACAGCGTGCGCGTCAGCGCCACCGGTTGCAGCACGACGGCACACATGGCGTGCTGCAGCGCCAGCAGAACAAGATTCGGAAACAGCCAGAGCGCCCTGGCCGGCAGGCCGGCGAGGGTGGTGTCAGCCACCAGTACCGAGGCACCGAAGGCACGCGGCAGTTGTTCCGTGGCGAGCAGACGCTGAGCCACGCGCTTCCAGTTGCCGTCTGTCTCCTGCCAGTGACTGCCCTGCAGCGGCATGTCCTGCCGCGAAAGCGCCGGAACCGCGGCCTGCAGCGACCTGGCCGTGTCCGTGATCGCCTCGCCGTGCGGATCGAGATTGACGCACAGCAGCGGCCCGATCCGGTCGACGCGGACCGGCAGCAGGCGCTCCGGTCGCAGACCGAGATACTGGTGCATTTCAGGCGTCGCATCGCCCAGTTCCGACGCTGCAATGACCGGCCGGTCGCGGCTGTGTCCGCAGGAAGTGAACGAGCACGGTGTCTTCGTGCCCTGCTGGCATTGCACCGGCACCACACGGCAACCGCCGTGCTGCGCCTTGTTGAATCGACCGGCGAGGACGTCGCCCGCCATCCTCTGGATGTGGATGGCGTGATCGCCCGCGGTGAACGGCAACAGGTCACCGACGCCCGCCAGTTCATGCGTCGTCCCGACGCACACCCAGTCGCGCGTCCAGATCGTCTCGTCTTCGCGCCGGGCCATGCGCAGCGACCGGAACGCCGAGCCATCGAGGCCGGGGGGGCGGATCATTTCATCGAGCATGCAGCCTCCGTGATCGACATGGGTCAGATACCGTCTGCCCGTCCGCCGACGATGCTGCGGACGGGCAGACGGGCTTCAGGTGGATGAGGCCAGCGCCGGCGACTCGTAATCCGCGCGACCGCGATGCTTGAACGCTTCCTTCGGCGCGGCCGGCAGCGGGCCGTCCTGCATGAAGCGGTCGAGCACATTTTTGGTCAGGCGCGAAATGTTGTTGTCGCAGTTGTTCCACGGCAGCGAACCGCAGTAGGCGATCGAGCTGAACGCGAAGCAGCCGCCGCCGTTCGGCGTCTCGTGGAAGGTCACGTCGGCACGCACCCGCGGATGCACGGTGCCGTCCAGACCTTGCTGATTGAAGCCGAAGTCCTCCATCACCAGCAGGTAGGCCTCGGTATGACGGCCGGCCGACGTGGCAACGGTGAGGATGTGCGGCGGCGAACCGAGCATGGTGTCGACGATGTCCAGTTCCAGACCGGCCGCGCCACCGCCGACCAGGCCGAAGTTGCCCAGGTTCTCTTCGTAGGTGATGCCGTCGAACGCCCAGCTCACGCGCGGATCCAGACTTTCCGGCGTCCGCGTGAAGTAGGACGAAATGTCGAAACCTTCGGACGACATGCCGGTCCCGGCCACCGAATGGAGATAGCGGCCGCGATAACGCCACATGCCGCCGAGCTCACCGGTGCCCTGGTGGTAGTACTCGCCCGGATCGGCGCGCCAGGTGCGGATGCCAGATTCACAGCGGCGCATCTCGGTCACCACGCCTCTGCCCAGACCGTCGTAGCCCGGGTGGAACGAATGCACCCAGTACCAGGCGTCGGCGCCCATGTACATCAGGCGACCGCCGCGCTGCGTGTAATTGTGCAGGGCATCGAGCTGGGTGCCCGAGTTGTGCTCCGGGTGCGAGCCGGTGATGATGACGTTGTAGTTCTCCAGCCGGGCCAGGCCGTCGTAGGTCGCGTCCTCGTCGGTGAACACGTCGTACTCGTAGCCCATCTGCTCGAGCCAGCAGATCAGGTGCAGGTCGGCCGGGTACTGCCAGGGCGCCTGGGCCAGGAAGTGATCGTACTTGGGACGGATGCTCAGGATGGGGCGCAGCCGCGACGACAGGCAGATGCCGCTGCCGTCGGTGTGGGTGTCGTAGATCGAACCGCCGTACTCGCGGTGCTCGGCGAGGAACATGTTCTGCTGCTGCATGATGGGTACGCGATAGATGAACAGTTCCGCGCCACCGGCGTTGCACGCCACGTGTTCGTTCGCGTAGGCCATGTAGCTGATCGTGGGCACCATGACCGCGATCTTCGACTGTTCCTGGCCGATCTTCGGCACGATCCAGAACGGGATGTAGTCCTCGTCGCCCTCGGGCGTGGTCAGCTTGGCGGCGTAGAAGCGGCTCTTGATGTCGGTCGGCACCGTCCACTCGAAACTCACCTCCCAGCGCGCGTTGTCGAGGTCGTCGTCGTGGAAGTGGATGGCCCCGTATTCCTTCGGCGCCACCTTCCAGTCGAAGGTCTGGCCGGCCCAGTTGTAGCCGGTCAGCGCGCGCGTCGGGCAATTCACCAGCGTGGCGTTGAAGCGGTACGGGCCGGCGTCCTTCGCCACCAGCGTGTCGATGCCATCGGAAAAGTCCCAGGCCGCCACGATGGCTTCAGACAGCGCGCCGGTCGGGCCGGCGTTGCGGCGTTCGGTCAGGCCGGGCTGCGCGCCGCCCTTCATCATTTCGATCTCGAAACGCGACAGGGCGCGATTGCACAGGCGCGGGCTGTCGATCTTGCCGTTGTAGTGGCCGCCGACGATGACGCCCTGCGGCAGTGACGGCAACCCCAGCGGGCCCGGTTCGAGGTGATCGACATAGCCGGCGATCACCAGCGGCTGGTCGGTGTGTTCCACCTTGCCCTTGAAGGTCGCCTTGACCGGCGGAATCTCCGGGTCCAGCGCATAGACCACCTGCGGCTCGTGATGCAGCACCACTTCGCCGGTCTGCGCGTCGAAGCTGGCGGCGATGAAGTGCCAGGCGTGGTCGCGCAGCGGCGCACCGTTCGTGTACGTCTCGCCATTGATGCGCAGTTCGACGCAGCCATCGGTGTTGATGAACAGGCCATAGCCCTTGCCACCGGACCACTTGGTCACCAGCCCCTGTGCACCGTGCTTCCAGTAGCGCTTGTCGGTCTTGGGCGTGGTCGGCCAGATCCAGCACTGCAGCGTGAAACTGTCCGGCTTGAGTTGCGGTGCGTCAGGCACGAAGCCGTACGAACCGCCATAGACGACCTGCTTGATGCCGTCATACACGCCTTCGCAGTCCGCCTCCACCGCCTTCTCGATGAAACCGGGACCGCGCGGGTTGGTATCACCGTTGATCATCTGCACGACGGACGCCCGGTACTTCGCGGGACCATCGCAATTGACGTAGAACCTGATCGTGTCGCCCGGGTGAACACCGAACTTGTCGGCGTATCCGGTCAGTCGCATTGCACACATGGTGTTCGTTTCTCCAAGTCGAGCGCCGCCCTCCGGGGGTTCGGATGCGTTGCTTGAATTTGCGGGAAGTGCGTGCCCGGGCGTCGGTGCCGGGGTCGCTGGCTAAACTGCTGTCGGCGCGACAGGCGCGGTTCAGGTGACCGGCCAGTTGTCGTCGCGGCGCTTGTAGCCTTCGTGGTAATGCTCAGGGAATCCGTCGGACTCGGGCATTTCATCGAGGCGCATCAGGAAGATGGCGTGCTGAATGTCCTGCTCGCTGGTGTAGACCTCATCGGTTGCAAATACCGGCGGCACACCACGGATGCCGGACAACCGCCCAATGCGCCACTCCGCATCGACACGGGTACAGATCACGACCAGCTTGCCTTTCGTCGAGGTACCCCGCATGCGCAGCAGCACGCGCTTGAGCAGCGGGTCTTCATGCACGCCGCCGCCGATGACGGTGGTGTCGCCCGGCGTGGCGCACTTGAGCACCGAAAAACCCGCGACGCCGGCCATCGACTGCACGCACTCGAGATGCGCCCGGATCAGGCGATCGCGCTCCGGCGTGCCTTTCTTCGGTATTGAAATCATCGGTCAGACTCCTTAAGAACACGGAAATTGGATGGAAAGCCGATCATCAATCCCTCGACGCCGCAGCAAATCTGTTGCAGCGCGGCAAGACAAAAGACGCAAAAAAAAAGGGCCTGCCGAATCCGGAGATTCGAGCAGGCCCTTTTGCCTTGCCTCACATCGGCAGTGCTGGCGATGTGAAGAGATGACTCAATACTAGTCACGCCCGCTGCACCGCGTCAAGCTCTGTTAGTATCAATTTCGTTTTTCGTTCTCCGCTTTCACTGTCCTGTGTCCAACTCCGATCCGGTCAAGGTCGGCGTCCTGTTTTCGCGCGAGGGTGTGACCTCGCGCATCGAAAATTCGATGCTGCTCGGCACGCTCTTCGCAATACGTGAAATCAACGATGCCGGCGGCCTGAACGGCCGCGAACTCGTGCCGGTGTATTACGACCCGCACTCCAGCCCGCAGATGTTCAAGTCACTCGCGACGCGGCTGGTGCTCGAAGACAAGGTGAATGTCATCTTTGGCTGCTATATGTCGAGCACGCGCAAGGCGATACTTCCGGTGGTCGAGAAGTGGAACCGCCTGCTGTTCTGCCCGACGATGTACGAAGGTTTCGAGTTTTCCGGCAACGTGATCTACACCGGCGGCGCACCGAACCAGAACAGCGCGCTGCTGGCCGACTACATGGCGAGCCGCTTCGGCGCGCGGGTCTACATGGTGGGCAGCGACTACATCTTTCCGTACGAGTCGAACCGCATCATGAGTGACTTCGTACACCAGCGGCAGGGCGGCGCGAAGCTGGGCGAGCGCTACGTCCGGCTGGATGCGCTGGAAAGCGCCTTTGCGCCCATCATCAAGGACATCCAGGCCAAGCAGCCGGATTTCATCTTTTCGACCGTCGTCGGACGGACGACCCGGATGTTCTATCAGGCCTTCGCCGATGCAGGGCTCGATCCGGCGCGCATGCCGATCGCCAGCCTGTGCACCAGCGAGGAGGAAATCGCCGAAATGGGCACGCGCATCGCCGAAGGTCACTACACGGCGGGCCCCTATTTCCAGTCGATCGACACCGAACGCAACCGCAGCTGCCTGGCGCACTTCCGCAAGCTTTTCGGTTCGCAGGTCGAGCCCAACATGAGCTGGGAATCGTCGTACAACCAGGTACACCTGTTTGCCGGTGCCTTCGTCGCCGCCAACAGCGATGAGCGCGATGTGCTGCTGCCGCACCTCCTGGGCATGGAATTCGATGCGCCGCAGGGCCGCATCCGCGTCAATCCGAACAATCACCACACGCGGCTTTTTCCGCGCATCGGCCGCGTCAACGACAGCGGGCAATTCACGATACTCGCGGAAACGCTGTCGGGCGTCGAACCCGATCCCTATCTGGTCAGTCATTCGTTCGACGACTGGAGCAATCGCCTGCGCGTGCCTGCCGATGAGCAGACCCGCTGTGAGTAGCCCGGCGCGCCCCACCAGCCGCGGTGCGCGGCTCACACCGGAATTCCTCAGGCAGTTGCGCAGCCTGCGCGTCGCCGTGCTGCACCCGAAGGACGAGGACGGCGAAACCCTGACCCAGCAGTTGCAGCGCATCGGCTGCCAGGTGCAGACCTTCTGGCCACCGGTGCCCGATCTGCCGGACAACGTTGACCTGGTGTTCTGTGCCGTCGACCAGGATGCCATGGGCATGTCGTTCAACTGGGTCCGTCAGGAACAGCCACCTGCGGTGATTGCCATCATCAGCTACGAAAACCCGACCATCTTCGATGCCATGATCAAGCTGGGTGCGACGGGTGTGCTCACGGCGCCGATCCGCTCGACCGGCATCCTGTCGACGCTGGTGCTCACGGTGGGTCTGAACGAAGCGATGCGCAAGGCCGAGAAGCGCGTGCTCAGGCTCGAGCAGAAGCTGCTGGGCATCAACCAGATCAACGAAGCGAAGTCCATCCTGATGCGCACGCGCAATGTCGGCGACAGCGAGGCCTACCGCATCATCCGCGAACAGGCGATGAGCCGCCGCGTGCCGACCGAAGAGATCGCACGCGCCATCATCCACGCCAATTCCATCCTGTCGGGGCCGACGGGTTAGCCAGGCGCCTGCGGGCGCATCCTCGGAACCAAAGGGCGTGCGCGAGCACGCCCTTTTCGTTTCCGCACGCGCGGTGGCGCCGGACATCCCCTGGCGCCACCCGACCTCATTGCACCAATTTGGTGCACAATGCGCCGCGCATGACCCGGCTGCCCTTGTCCGCCCCAGGATGGGGCATTGCCTGTTGCATCAAGCGGACACCCAGCAAAGACCGGGGCCCGTACCGAGCCACTGCACACCAAAGGACACTCACCCCATGACGAAGAGGACTTCCCGCCTGCGACGCGGGCCGCTCGCCTTCACGCTCGCCGCCGGTGTCGCCGCCGCGGGCAATGCCTTCGCCGGTCCGACCTTCACCGGACCGGGCGACAGTTCGCTGACGCTTGGCATCTGGTCAAGCGCCGCGTACACAAGCGCCGAACAGGCCGACGGGTCGCACGACAGCGACCTGCGGCTCGATTCCTTCCGCATCATCACGGTCGCGAAGTTCACGAAACAGATCGGACTCATGACCAACTTCGCGCGCCTGTCGGGTGAGTCGATGCGCCTGCTCGATCTGGTCGGCCAGTTCACCCTCACCGACAACATCAACCTGTGGGTCGGCCGCCACGTCGTGCCGGGTGACCGTCAGCAGATGGCGGGGCCCTACTTCGCCAATGTGTGGGAATACCCGATGGTGTCGCGCAACCCCAACGCCTACACCGGCCGCGATGACGGCGCAACGCTGTGGGGCAGCGTGCTCGACCGGCGACTGCAGTACATGGTCGGCGCGTTCCAGGGCAAGAATCGCGGTGAGGATATGTCGAACGCGTCGCATCAGCTGCTGTACGCAACCCGCTTCGCATGGAGTTTCCGCGACCGGGAAACGGAGTACTTCAACAGCAACCATTACTACGGTGAAAAGGAAATACTGACCATCGGCGCCGCGTGGCGGACCCAGAAAGACGGCGTCGGCACGGCGCTGACCCGGGGTGACTACACGGCCTGGAGCCTCGACGCATTGATGCAGACCCGCCTGTCCACCGGCGGCGTAGTGACGCTCGAAGGCGCCTGGTACGACTACGACACCGACGGCGTCACCGACCTTTCACCGGCCGACCCGGGCTGCAGCCGTGTCACGAACTGCGGTGGCGCCGTCCAGGGCGACGCCTGGCTGGTCACGGCCGGTTACCTGTTCCCGACGAAGATCGGCATCGGCCGCTTCGAGCCCCACGTCCGCTACCAGGAATTCCGGCCGGACAGCGGCGCCCGCAACGACCAATGGGACGTCGGCGTGAATTACGTGATTTCGGGACATAACGCGCGGCTGAGTGCCTTTTACTCGGAGATGGGCAGCGATGGCGCACGCTCGCGCAACCGCTTCATCCTTGGGCTGCAACTGATGTACTGATCCGGTTCGACATGCCGGCGCGCAAGGTGCCGGACAGGTCGCTCGCAGGGCACGCTGTGGTGTGCCCATTTTCCGGCTGCCGCAAGGCCGGCACGGGACCCGCCCCGTCCATGCCTCCGTTTGTGTGGAGAAGTGTATCCACCTTCGGCGTCTCGAACATCGATCCGAACGTCGGAGCGTGCCCGCCCTGCCGGGCCTCCACCTGCCGCGAACGGGCAGCCTCGACATCCGGATGGTGGCGCCGCGACCAAGCGAAAAGTCGTTGGACGCCAACTGAAATTCTTTTCCCATCAATTACTTGCATTCATTCAACCTCAATCCGGGCGGCGCTCGTGCATCCGTCGCCCTGTCAGCGACGCCAGTCCGACCGACGAGCGCAGTGAAGCAAGCCCGCACTGCCTGCGCGGTGACCGCCCCCGACAGCCCCCCGGAGACGCACTGGCCGGAACACCTTCGCCCGCTCAAGCAGTCGCCTCAGTCAGCCGATACACATCGACCATCAACTGATCAACCGGGTCACGCTGCCCGCCGACTCGATGGACGTGGATCCCCCGTCACTTGCGACGACCGCTCGCTGCCCGTCCAATCCTGCAGCGACGAAGACCCGCGCCAGCATGCTGAACCGAGCCCGCGACGCCATCAGGCGCTTCTTCAGCCTGTACGAACCCGATGACGTGCTGGCCGCGCGTTATCGCGGTCGTCAGATCGAAGCCATGCTGCGCTTCACGCCCGTGGCCATGACCATCAACGTCACCAACGCCATCGTGGTGGTACTGACCGCCTGGTCCTACGGCCTGCGTGTTTTCCTCGTCTGCTGGGCGCTCGCGGTGACGATCGCCGCCTGCATGGGTCTGCGCGGCTGGCTGCGTGCCCGTTGCCGCAGTATCGAAACCGCGTCGCCCAGAACATTCCGACATGCCAGCATGCAGGCCGGCGTACTCGCGGCACTGTGGGCAACCATGGCCATCGTGCTGTTCCCGTCACCGGATGATTCGCTGCGGCTGTTCGTCGGCCTGGTGACCACCGGCATGATCTGCGGCGGGGGCTTCGCATTGTCCAGCGTGCCCGGCGCCGCGACCAGCTACGTGGCCGTACTGGGCACCGGCAGCGCCATCGCCGTGGCACTGTCCGACATGAATCATGCTCCGGGCATCGGCATCATGCTTGCGGCGTACAGCCTGATCGTCATCTTCAGCGCATGGACAACGGCGCGCAACTTCGTCGCGCGACTCGTCGCGGAAATGAAGGCCGATCAGCAAAGCGAGGTGATCGCCTTGCTGTTGCGCGATTTCGAGAACCACGCCAGCGATGTGCTTTGGGAGCTCGATCGACACGGACGCTTCATCCATGCATCGAAGCGGCTCGAGGCCTGTCTGCACCTGACGTCGGCAGAGGCCTTCAGCAAGAGGGCTGCGCAACTGATCCGGCATCGGCTCGGGCGCTCACCCGAAGAACGTGCAGCGGCCTGGCAGCGCCTTCGTCACGTCTTTCTCGGCCGCAAACCCTTTCGCGATGAAATCATTCATCTTGTTGGCAAGGGCGGTGCGCAGAGCTGGTCGCTGAGCGCCAGTCCGCTGTACGACAGCCGCGGAAAGCTGGGCGGATGGCGGGGCGTGGCGACCGAGATCACGGCGCGCCAGATGGCTGTGGAACGGATGGAATGGCTGGCACATCACGACACGCTGACCGGTCTTTTCAACCGTGCCTACGTGCGTTCGGTACTGCGCGAACGTCTGACCTGCGCCACCGGCAAACGCGTTGCGGTCGTATGTTTCGACCTCGACGGTTTCAAGAAGGTCAACGATACGCTGGGCCATGCGGCCGGAGACAGCTACCTGCAGGAGTTCAGTCGGCGGCTGAAGGCCTGCCTGACGAGTGAGGACGTCGCAAGTCGAACCGGCGGCGACGAATTCGCGCTCCTGCTGCCCGATCTGTGCCGGGAGGAGGATATCGCGGCAAGACTTGAGGCGCTGAACGTCTTGCTGACTGCACCCTGCCGGATCGCCGGCCAGATCGTACCGATGCGCACCAGCATGGGCATCGCGATCGCGCCGGAGGACGGACATGACGTCGACAGCCTGCTCGGCTCCGCCGATCTTGCGCTCTACGCCGCCAAGCGCGATGGAGGCGCCTGCTGGCGATTCTTTGACCTGTCGATGAGCGAACAGGCGCGTCGCCGGACGCTGCTCGAGATGGCCCTGCGCGACGCCATCGCCGACCGGCAGCTGCATCTTGCCTTCCAGCCACAGCTGATGTTGAGCACCGGCGCCATCTGCGGCTTCGAGGCCTTGCTGCGGTGGCGCCATCCGGAACTTGGAAACATATCTCCGGCCGAGTTCATTCCGATCGCAGAAGCGACCGGTCAGATGGAAGGCATCGGCAACTGGGTGCTGGACGAAGCCTGCCGGCAGGCTGCCACCTGGCCCGAATCCATTTCGGTCTCCATCAATGTGTCCGCGGTGCAGCTGGGTACCGACAGCTTTCTGCACCACGTGCGGCAATCGGCGGCCGTACTCGCGCCGCAGAGGGTCGAATTCGAGATCACCGAATCGCTGCTGCTCGAATGTACCGACTCCGCCGCGGCACAGTTGCGCGATCTGCGCGCGCTGGGCTACCGCATTGCGCTCGACGACTTCGGGACCGGCTATTCGGCGCTCACCTATCTGCGCACCTTCTCCTTCGACACACTGAAGATCGACCAGAGCTTCGTGCGCGACATGGGCAAGTCGGACAAGGCGTGTGCCATCGTCGATACGCTGCTGGCGATGTCGGTCGCACTGGACATGCAGACGGTCGCCGAAGGCGTCGAAACCCGGTCGGATTTCGAGACCCTGAACAGGAAGAAATGCGGAATGGTCCAGGGCTATCTCGTCAGTCGTCCGCTCCCGTCGGCGGATGTCGCCGGGTTCCTTGCCACATGGCGCGGCATTGCGGGCGTTCCGGCCATGGCGGACGGGCATGGAGGGGCACAGCCGAAAAGTACGCTGAATCGCATCCCGATCGCCTTGTGAAGCCTGCCGCTGTGCAAGCCCGCTGCCGCGGATGAGCGACGGCGCGCACGGCCCACCCCGAAAAAACCTGCCGGTCGTCACTGCCCTGTCACACGTACAGGCTTGAATCCATTGCGTGAATGCTCCAGATCCCCTCGTGCGCCACGTCCGGGCCATCTTCCTTTCGGACATCCATCTCGGTACACGCGGATGTCAGGCCGAAGCGCTGCTCGATTTCCTGCGCCACCACGAATCCGATTATCTCTACCTGGTCGGCGACATCATCGACTTCTGGGCGATGAGCCGCTCGATCCACTGGACGCCGGCACAGAACACCGTGGTGCAGAAGGTGCTGCGGCGCGCGCGCAAGGGCACGCAGGTCGTCTTCGTCCCGGGCAATCACGACGAGGCGCTGCGCGAATATGCCGGCACGGTGTTCGGCGACATTGCGGTCCGGCTCGATCACATCCATGTCGCGGCGGACGGCAAGCGCTACTGGCTCGTGCATGGCGACGACTTCGACCAGGTGACGCGCCATCATCGCTGGGTGGCGCTGCTCGGCGACGTGGCCTACAACGCGCTCGTACGGATCAATGCATGGATGTCGCGCGTGCGTCGCCGGCTCGGCATCGCCGGCTACTGGTCACTGGCGGGCTATGCCAAACGCAAGGTAAAGAGCGCGGTGAGCTTCATCTACGACTTCGAGGATTCGGTCATGCACGAGGCGCGCAGCCGGGGCGTCGATGGCGTCATCTGCGGGCACATCCATGCGGTCGCACAGCGCACCATTGACGGGCTCGTCTACATGAACTGCGGTGACTGGGTAGACAGCTGCACTGCCATTGTCGAGCATGCCGACGGGCAATTTGCCGTCGTCGACTGGGGCCAGGTGCTGCGCAACCCGGGCGTCGGCATGACGCTGCCGGTCGCTGAGGAAGTGATGGGTCACTGACCGTCACACACGCGCCGGTCGAGTTGTCGGCACGCTTTACATTGCATCACGCGGCGCTGGGTCCGGTTTGTGCGAACAACGCGCAAACCATTGCTTGCAGGGGGCTGAACGTCGCAGGCCCGGGTTTGGCATGAAAGGTGCTATTGCTTCGCGCACTCACGGAATGCCGTGCGGGCGCGCCGTCAGCGCCTTCTTTCAGCCAACGGAGATTACCTTCATGAACCTGCGTCTCATCGGCAGCTGCGCGATTGCGGCAGCGTGTTTCACCGGCTCCGCACACGCCCAGCTGTTCCAGCCCGACTCGGCAACAGCTGGCAGCCAGTTCAGCAGCCTGTACGACATCGGCAACACCATCGACGGATCGGGACTGCCGGAAAACTTCGATCTCGACAGCCTGCACGCGATCTACACCAGCGGCAATCACTGGACCACCCAGAACGGTGCAATCGCCGCCGGTACCGCGTTTGCAGTCTTTTCCTTCAACGAGGCGGTAACCATCGGCGATTTTCACCTGTGGAATCATCGCTCCAACAACATCGCAAGCAACGCCTTTTACGCCGTTACCCGGTTCGACCTGATCCTGCGAGACGCCAACGGCGATACGCTGTTCGAACTGCTGGATCAGGCCGCCGTCGGCGGCCTCGGCAATGAGGCAGTCCAGTCCTTCTCATTCGATCAGGTCGCCGGCGTGCGCAGCGTGCTGTTCCGCATCGATGCCAACAGCACGCCGCCGAACCACGCCGGCGTCAGTTATACCGGTGTCGCTGAAGTGGCCTTCGGGCAGGGCGTGCCGGCGATTCCGGAACCTGCGACCTGGTGGATGATGGGCGCCGGACTCGCGGGCGTTCTTGTCGCGGCGCGTCGTCGCATCGCCTGAAGCGGGATCCGCCAGCGCAGTGCTCGCCGACCGGGGCCGGCCACCACGGCCTCGCTGGCCGGATGGCGGCAATCGCGCTAAGGTCTGATGCCAGCGTGTCCTTCCGGATATGCGGCATTGATCTTCGCGAATGTGCCCGACATGAACCGAATCATCGTCATCACCGGCGGCAGTCGCGGCATCGGCGCGGCGACTGCGCGTCTGGCCGCCGCGCAGGGCGATGCGGTGGTGATCAGCTACCTGAGCCAGCGCGATGCCGCCGAAGCACTGGTCCGCGATATCACCCACACCGGCGGCACAGCGCTCGCACTGGCGGCAGACGTCGGCATCGAGGCGGACGTCGAGCGACTGTTCCGTGACGTCGACAGCGCCTTCGGCCGCCTGTCGGCGCTGGTGAACAATGCCGGCATGCTTGAAGCTCAGAGCCGGGTCGAAGACATGAGTGCGGCGCGACTGGGTCGCATCTTCGCAACCAATGTGATCGGCAGCATGCTGTGCGCCCGGGAAGCCGTGCGCCGCATGTCGCGACGGCATGGCGGCACCGGTGGCGCCATCGTGAATGTATCGTCGGCAGCGTCCCGGCTGGGCTCGCCTGATGAATACGTCGACTATGCCGCGTCGAAGGGCGCCATCGACACCTTCACGATCGGTCTGGCGAAGGAGGTGGCGGCCGATGGCATCCGCGTGAATGCCGTCCGGCCCGGCGTCATCCGGACGGATATCCACGCCGCCGGCGGTGAACCGGACCGGGTCAACCGGGTGAAATCATCGGTGCCGCTGCAGCGCGGCGGCGAACCGGAAGAAGTGGCACGCGCCATCCTGTGGTTGCTGTCGGACGACGCTTCCTACACCACCGGCGCACTGCTCGACGTCAGCGGTGGGCGCTGAGCCGGCTCCGGCCGACCGATCAACAGGTCGAAAAGCGATCCCGCGACCGGTCGCGGGATCGTGCGTTGATGACGCGACGCAACAGCCCCTGTTCGCCCGGAAAAATCGAGGCAGACCCGCGCGGATCAAGGCGCTCGCGATAACTTATTGCGCTACTCTTTTGCTGGCAACGAAGAATCCCCTGACGTGCAATACCGGCGCGCCTTAGCGGAGGGTGCGCCGTGCGCTGCGGACGAGGCGCCGGCCCCGGATGCTGCGCCGCAGAAGAAAGACTATTCAACACATTGTTTTAACGCGAGAAAACAGTTTCAAAAATTCCTTGAAACGTCTTGATTGATGTCTTACTTTGAATCTGACAGCCCGCATGTCGCAGGCTGAAATCAACCCAAGGAGTGCAGGTAGCGGGGCCCAAGGGACACAAGAAAAGCCGCGCGCGATACAGCGCTGACGGCGTAACCGGAAGCATCAGTCGTCAAAGGTTGCACTCAGTTTCTAATCAAGGCTCACGTCGCGGACATCTCAATGGAGGTTGGTTATGACAATGCTTACACTGGATCAGGCAAAGGCACTTTTCAACAGCGGCAAGGCGGCACAGATGTCGACGATGTACAACCACCACAGCAACAAGACGTTCGGAGTGGTCGACAACCGTTCTGCGAAGCGCACCGATCACTACCTCATCGGCGAAGGTGATCTCACCCATGTGGTTCCGGAGAAGTCTCCGACCTTCGATCGGAAGTGATGTCGCGGTCACCGCACGGCGGCACCCGTGTCGGTGCCGGCCGAAAACCCGTTGATCCGACGGTACCTGTCACCATCCGGCTCACACCGGAACAACGCGAGGTACTGAGGCGACGTGGCGTCGCAAAGTGGTTGCGACCGCTGCTCGACAAGACAGGCTGACAGGTTTCCTGCTTCATTCGCCGCCGGCGCATTTCACGCCGGCGGCGTTTTTTGTTCTGGCGGGCCGCATTAAGCCCGAAAACCTCAGCTGATCGTCAACCCATGGCGGGTGGCGGTGGCGCAATCAGCAGGGCCACGGCCTGCGCCGCAATGCCTTCACCGCGACCGGTGTAACCCAGCTTTTCGGACGTCTTTCCCTTGACGTTTACGGCGTTCGGCGCAATGCCGCAGTCAGCCGCGATGTGGGCTGTCATCTGTGCCGCATGCGGCGTGATCTTCGGCTGTTCACAGATCACGGTCGCGTCGATGTTGCCAATCTGCCAGCCGGTCAGGCGCACCCGCCTGACCGCTTCGCGCAGCAGCTCACGGCTGTCGGCGCCCGCGTAGGCCACATCGGTGTCCGGAAACAGCCGGCCGATGTCGCCCAAGCCGGCCGCACCGAGCAGGGCATCGGTGATCGCATGCAGCAGCACATCCGCGTCGGAATGGCCAAGCAGGCCCTTCTCATGCGGAATGTCGACGCCGCCGATGATGCACTTGCGGCCGGCGACCAGTCGGTGGACGTCGAAGCCCTGACCGATGCGAAAGGGAAGCGGTGCCGCTTGTAGAAGGTTGCTCATTGCGATGCCTCCCGGGTGCGCAGGATCAATTCGGCCAGCTCCATGTCTTCCGGCCAGGTCACCTTCAGGTTGCCGGCACTCGATGCAACCAGTTTCGGCGCCAGCCCAGCCGCCTCGATCGCCGAAGCCTCGTCGGTGACATCGGTGCCGCGGTCCAGTGCGTCATGCAGCAGCGCAAGGCGGAACATCTGCGGTGTCTGTGCCTGCCACATGGCTGCACGCGGCACGGTGCTCGCCACCCGGCCATGGTCATCGGCGCGCTTGAGGGTGTCCGCGACCGGCACGGCGAGCAGGCCGCCGACCGCATCATCGGCCAGTCCGGTGATCAGCGTATCGAGCAGCGCCCCGCTCAGGCAGGGCCGCGCGGCGTCGTGCACCAGCACCCAATCGTCCGGCCGCGCCCAGCCGGTCAGTTCGAACAGGCCGTTGCGCACCGACACCGCCCGGCTGGCACCGCCGCAATGGACCGGCATCAGCTTCGGCCCGAGCGCCGACCAGTCGTGGTCGCGCCAGTACAGGTCGTCCGGCGACAGCACAACGACCACCCGGTCGATGCGCGGATGCGCACACAGGGTGGCCAGCGCATGGTGGATCAGCGGTTTGCCGGCCAGCGGCAGATACTGCTTCGGCAGGTGCGCCCCGAAACGGCTGCCACTGCCCGCGGCGGGAACGAGTGCGATGTGACGCGGCACCGGCAGCCCCTAGACCGCCAGCCAGCGCGACAGGTCGCGCTGCATGTCGGCAACCGATTCGAGCCCGATCGCGAGGCGGATCAGGCTGTCACGGATGCCCGACGCGTCGCGCGCCTCCTGCGAAATGCGGCCGTGTGTCGTCGTCGCCGGGTGCGTGATCGTCGTTTTGGTGTCACCCAGGTTGGCCGTGATCGACAGCATGCGGGTCGAGTCGATCAGCTTCCACGCCTCTTCGCGCCCGCCCTTCACCTCGAATGCAACCACCGCAGCACCCGAACGCTGCTGGCGCATCGCGATGGCATGCTGCGGATGCGATTCGAGGCCCGGATAGAACACCCGGTCGACCCAGGCCTGCTTCTCGAGCCAGCGCGCCAGTTCGAGCGCCCGGGCCGACTGCGCCTCCATGCGGATGGACAGCGTTTCCAGCCCCTTCAGGATGACCCAGGCGTTGAACGGCGACAGCGTCGGGCCGGCCGTGCGCAGGAAGCGCAGCACCTCGTCCATCTCCGCCTTGCGGCCACACACGGCGCCGCCCAGTACGCGGCCCTGCCCGTCCAGATACTTGGTGGCCGAGTGGATGATGATGTCGGCCCCCAGTTCGAGCGGCTTCTGCAGCGCGGGCGAACAGAAGCAGTTGTCGACCGCCAGCAGCGCGCCGGCCTCATGCGCCACTTCGGCGACGGCTGCGATGTCGATCACCTCGGTCAGCGGGTTCGACGGCGTTTCGATGAAGAACAGGCGGGTGGTCGGCTGCACGGCCGCACGGTAGGCCGCGATGTCGGTCGCATCCACCAGCGTGGTCGAAATGCCGAACTTTTCGAAGTAGTTGGCGAACAACTGCTGGGTCGAGCCGAAAATGCTGCGCGAGGCGATGATGTGGTCGCCACTCTTGAGCAACGCCATCACCATCGACAGGATGGCCGACATGCCGGAACTGGTCGCCACACACGCCTCGGCACCTTCCAGCGCGGCAAGGCGGTCCTGCATCATCGTGACGGTAGGATTGGTGAAACGTGCGTACACGTTGCCGGGCGTTGCCCCGGAAAAGCGCGCCGCCGCCTCGGCGGCGTTGTTGAACACGAAACTCGACGTCAGGTACAGCGCTTCGCTGTGTTCGCCGAACTGGCTGCGCTCGATGCCCGCACGTATGGCCAGTGTTTCCGGATCGTACTGATCCGGATCGAATGCCGCCCGACCGGACGGCGTATGTTCAGGACTGCTCATGCTGTGCTCCAACCGGCGCGAGTGCCGGCAATCAGGGTCGGAAAAGCAGAAAACGGACAAGCGAAAACATGGGCCCCAAACAAAAAACCCGTTCTGCCGATGGGGCAAAACGGGTTCGGGAATGCATTCGTTTCGCCGCTTTAGCCGTATTTGTCCGGTTCAAAGTCTCGACGAGACCTCGACCCGCGCGCCCGCAAGCTGGATTCAAATCGGCGCGTATCCGGACATTACTGCCGGTCCCGCGGGCAGGTCAAGCCGGATGTCGGGAAAGCGCATGAACCGGAGACACGCTCAGGCGTTCTCTTCCGACGTGACCAGATTCAGGTCGAGCTGACCGCTGTCGTCCTCGGTCTGCCGTGGCGCGCCCTTGCGCTGGTTCTCGACCCCATCGAGGTACGCGGCGGTCACATCGCCAGTGACGTAGCAGCCGTCGAAGCACGACGTTTCGAACTGTTCGATCGAGGGGTTGCAGGCAGTGATCGAGGCCTTGAGCATGTCCAGCGTCTGGTAGATCAGCTCGTCGGCACCGATGGCGACGCGGATTTCCTCGTCGGAGCGGTTGGCCGCGATCAGTTCGTCGCGGGTCGGCATGTCGATCCCGTACACGTTGGCGAAACGCACAGGTGGCGCAGCCGAGGCGAAGTACACCTTCAGCGCGCCCGCTTCGCGCGCCATCGCGACGATTTCCTGGCTGGTCGTGCCGCGCACGATCGAATCGTCAACCAGCAGCACGTTCTTGCCGCGGAACTCCTGCGTGATCGCATTGAGCTTCTGGCGCACCGATTTACGGCGCACCGCCTGGCCCGGCATGATGAAGGTTCGGCCGATGTAGCGGTTCTTCACGAACCCCTCGCGGTACGGCACATCAAGCACGCGGGCCAGTTCCATCGCCGACGGGCGGCTGGAATCCGGGATCGGGATGACTGCGTCGATCTGCAGGCCTGCGTGGTCGCGCTGGATCTTCTGCGCGAGGAATTCGCCCATCTTCACGCGGGACTCGTAAACCGACACGCCATCCATCAGCGAGTCAGGGCGCGCCAGATAGACGTATTCGAACAGACAGGGCGCCTGGGTCGGGTGCGCGGCGCACTGCAGCGACTGCATCGTGCCTTCCGGCGAGATCAGCACGGCTTCACCCGGCGCGATGTCGCGCAGCAGCGTGAAGCCCAGCGTATCGAGCGCAACGCTTTCCGAGGCGACCAGCCATTCGGTGCCCTGTTCGGTCTCGTGCGTGCCGATGACCAACGGGCGGATGCCGTACGGGTCGCGGAATGCCAGCAGGCCGAATCCGGCGATCATCGCGACCACGGCGTAGGCCCCGCGACAGCGGCGATGCACGCCTGCCACGGCGCGGAAAACGGTCTGCTCGTCGAAGGTCGGCCGCTCGCGCAGCGACTGCATCATTTCGTGCGCCAGCACATTCAGCAGCACTTCGGAATCGGATGTGGTGTTGATGTGCCGCAGGTCGGTGCGGAACATGTCGACCTTCAGCTCTTCCGAATTCGTCAGGTTGCCGTTGTGCGCCAGCACGATGCCGAACGGCGAATTGACGTAGAAGGGCTGCGCCTCCGCCGCGTTGTAGGCGGACCCGGCGGTCGGATAGCGCACGTGCGCGATGCCCCAGTCACCGAGCAGGGTGCGCATGTTGCGCGTGCGGAACACGTCGCGCACCAGTCCGGAGCTCTTGTGCATGTGGAATTTCTGGCCCTGCGCGGTGGCAATGCCGGCCGCGTCCTGGCCACGGTGCTGCAGCACAAGCAGTCCGTCGTACAGGAGCTGATTGACGGGAGAGGTTGCAACGACGCCGAGTATTCCGCACATGATGGTCAGGCCTTAAATCGAATCTTCTTTGCCACTGCATCCGGCAGCCACGGGCGCAGGGCGATTGCTGCGGTCTCCAGCGGTGGCGTCAGCGCCGCCGCGCGCCACCACGGTTGTTCGGGGGCGGGCGTGAACGCTGCACCGACCACGATTAGAAGCAGTATAAATGCGGCCCGAGCCAGCCCAAACAAGCCCCCGAGCACCCGATCGGGAAAATCGAGTCCGGTCGCCTTGATCAGCGAGCGCAAAACCCAGCGCAGTACGCCGCACAACAACAGCACCGCGACGAAGGCGAGCGCGAAACCGCTGACCATGCGCAACCCCGGATCCTGCAGGCTGGCCGGCAGGAGCGTGGCAACGTCGCCACCGAACTGTCGGGCGACGATGAAGGCGAGCACCCACGCCGCCAGGGCAACCACTTCGCTGACCAGACCGCGCATCAACCCGATTGCCGTGGACACCGCCACGATGGCGATCAGGATGTAGTCCAGCACGGTCATGCAGCCGGCGCCACCATGGAACGCATGCCGGCACCTTCCAGCTTGCGCTGCGCGGCTTCGGCTGCAGCGCGCGTCGCGAACGGGCCGACCTTGACGCGCGTCCGGGACTGGCCGTTTTCCAGTTTCACCGGTTCGGTGAAGGTCGGAAAGCCCAGTTCCTTCGCTCGTGCGCGGAGTTTGGCCACATTCGCGGCGTCGCTGAACACGCCCAGTTGCAACGCGAAGGCGCCCGACTTGCCATCGAGCAGAGCGGCCACACGAGACGCTTCGCCGGCTGCAGCGGGCGCGGCAGCCGGCTTGGGCGGCTCGGCCTTCGGTGGCGCGGGAACGGGCGCGGGTGGTGCGGGCGGTGCCACGGGGGCTGACCCGGTCGTCGCCGGCGCTGTGGATTCGGTATCCGGCGGCGCGGGCGGAATCATCACATCGGTATCCGCCGGCTCGGGGCGCACCGGCTGGGCCAACGCGGGCAGGCTGTCACGCGGCGGAATGCGCACTGCAATGTCCTGCGCCGGGGCGCGCGGCTCGTGGTCCATCACGACCGGCAGGACGATGGCCGCGGTCAGCGCGAGCGCGATGGCGCCGAGCAGGCGCCGGCGGGCGCGCTTGCGCAATTCAGTCTGGAGATCGGGTGCGGTAGAAGCCACGTCGGGCGCATCCTGCGGGTGGGTTCAGCCTTTTGAAGGCAGGGGCGAGCGCGTGTATTCGCGCATGACTTCGGCGACGGTGAGGAAGGATCCGAACACCACGATTCTATCATCTGCACCCACCAGTTCCCGGGTGGCCTGCCATGCGTCGACCGGGCTGGCAAAGGTCGACACGCTGCCCGGAATACCCTGTCCGGCAATCATTTCGGCGATGTCGCCGGCCAGCGTACCGCGCGGGCCGCCGAGGTCGCACAGCATCCAGTGGTCGATGCGCCCCTTGAGCCGGTCGAGCACGCCGGCGATGTCCTTGTCGCGCAACATGCCCAGCACGGCCCAGGTTTCCGGGTAGAACCCCATGCTCGACAGGTTTTCGTTCAGCACCGAGGCGGCATGCGGGTTGTGCGCGACGTCGAAGATGACCGACGGCCGGCCGGGCATCACCTGGAAGCGGCCGGGCAGTTCGACCGTCGCCAGCCCGAGCCGGATGTCGCCGACGGATACCGGAACCTGATCGGACATGGCGTCCAGCGCGGTGATCACCGCCGATGCATTGAGCAGCTGGTTGGCACCGCGCAGCGCCGGATAGGCCAGCCCGCCACGCTTGACCAGCCGTTCCGGCTCGCGCCGCCAGTAGCCCCACTGCTGCCGGTCACCGGCAAAGCCGAAATCGCGGCCGGACACTTTCAGCACTGCGCCGATAGCCTGCGCGTACTCGATCACCGTGGCAGGTGGCATCGGATCACCGACGATGGCCGGACGCCCCGCTCGGAAGATGCCGGCCTTCTCGCGGCCGATCAGCTCCCGCGTGTCACCGAGATATTCCATGTGGTCGAGATCGACGCTGGTGACGATGGCGCAGTCGGCGTCGAACGCGTTCACCGCATCAAGACGGCCGCCCAGCCCCACTTCCATCACGATCACATCAAGGTCGGCGCGCTCGAACACCTGCCACGCACCCAGGGTGCCGAACTCGAAATAGGTCAGCGCGGTGTCGCCGCGCGCCTGTTCGACCTCGGCAAATCCGGCGCACAGGGCCTCATCGCTGGCCGGTTCGCCGTTGATGCGAACACGTTCGTTGTAGGCCAGCAGATGCGGCGAGGTGTAGGTGCCGACACGATATCCAGCGCAGCGCAGGATGCGTTCGAGCATCGCACAGGTGGAGCCCTTGCCGTTGGTGCCGCCGACGATGAACAGCGGGATGGTCTGCGTGATGCCGAGCGCCGCCTTGACGCTGAGCACGCGGTCCAGCCCGAGCTGGATCACCTTCGGATGCAGGCTTTCAAGGTGCTGCAGCCACTCGGTCAGCGTCAGCGGCATGTGATCGACGGACCGGGCACGGTTGTCATGCGACGCAGCGGTCGCGGAGCGGTCCGGTTCAGCACGTCAATGCCGGCATGCGTTGCAGCGCGGACAGCAGGCCTGCGATGCGGTCGGGCATTTCGCGGCGATCGACAATCATGTCGACAGCGCCTTTCTCGACCAGGAATTCGGCGCGCTGGAAGCCTTCAGGAAGCTTTTCGCGCACGGTCTGCTCGATCACGCGCGGGCCGGCGAAACCGATCAGCGCGCCTGGCTCGGCGATGACGATGTCGCCCATGAAGGCGAAGCTGGCCGACACGCCGCCCATGGTCGGGTCGGTCAGCACCGAAATGAAGGGCAGCTTGTGCTGGGCCAGCTGGGTCAGCGCAGCGGTGGTCTTGGCCATCTGCATCAGCGAAAACAGGCCCTCCTGCATGCGCGCGCCGCCGCTCGCTGCGATGCAGACGAAGGGAAGGCGCTGTTCGACTGCGACGCGCACGCCGCGCACGAAGCGTTCGCCAACGACCGAACCCATTGATCCACCGAGAAATTCGAACTCGAAACAGGCGACCACCACCGGCACAGTCCGGATCGCGCCCTGCATGACGATCAGTGCATCACCTTCGCCGGTTTCGTCGGCGGCCGCGTTCAGACGGTCGGCGTAGCGCTTGCTGTCGCGGAACTTCAGCGGATCGACCGGCATGACCTCGGCACCGATCTCGAAGCGGCCTTCACGGTCGAGCAGCGCATCCAGCCGCACGCGGGCGCGTACCCGCGAGTGGTGATTGCACTTCGGGCAGACGCCGGTATTGGCCGCCAGATCGGCGGTGTAGAGCACGGCTTCGCAGGCTGGGCACTTCGACCACAGGCCTTCGGGAACCGACTTGCGTCCGGCGGCCTCGCTGCGGTTGATCTTCGGCGGCAGAAGTTTCTGCAGCCAGCTCATGCCGTCACCTCGACGCTGTCCATCGCCGCACGGATGCCGCTCAGCAGCGTCTTCACGCGCGGCAGTATTTCGTCTGCCGGGCTGTTCTCGATTTCCTCGATGATGCGGCTGCCGATGACGACCGCGTCGGCCACGGAAGCCAGCGCCTTCGCCGATGCGCCGTCACGTACGCCGAAACCGACGCCGACCGGCAGACCGACCATGTCGCGGATCAGCGGAATGCGCTTCGATACGGCATCGATGTCAATGTGGCCGGCGCCGGTCACGCCTTTCAGCGACACGTAATAGATATAGCCGCTGCCGATTTCGCCGACGGCGCGGATCCGCACGTCGGTCGAGGTCGGCGCCAGCAGGAAGATCACGTCCAGCCCGGCCGCGCGCACCACCTTGGCGAATTCGCGCGACTCTTCCGGCGGGTAATCCACGACCAGCACGCCATCTGCACCGGCGGACGACGCCGCGTCGGCGAACGCGTCGACACCCATGGCCTCGATCGGGTTGGCATAGCCCATCAGCACCACCGGCGTCGTGGTGTTGCGGGTGCGGAACTCGGCCACCGCCGCGATCACCTGGCGCAGGGACACCTTCTTGAGCAACGCCCGCTCGGATGCGCGCTGTATCGTCGGACCATCGGCCATCGGGTCGGAAAAGGGCACCCCGAGTTCGATGATGTCGGCGCCCGCCTCGACCAGTGTGTGCATCAGCGGCACCGTCACCGACAGGTCGGGGTCTCCGGCGGTGACGAATGGAATCAGCGCCTTGCGACCGGCGGCGTCCAGCGCGGACAGTGTTTGAGTGATTCGGGACATTTTCGGAAACCGTCGCCGGGCGGCTTCCGCCACCCGGCCGACAACAGGATGGTGGAAAAGCAGGTCAGAACTGGATGCCGGATTTCTCGGCCACGGTATGCATATCCTTGTCGCCGCGGCCGGACAGGTTGACCAGCAGCACCGCGTCCTTCGACATGCCGGCCGCCATCTTCATGGCGTAGGCGACCGCATGCGACGATTCGAGCGCCGGAATGATGCCTTCCATGCGGCAGGTCTTGTGGAAGGCGGCGAGCGCTTCCTCGTCGTCGATCGCCACGTACTCGGCGCGGCCACAGTCCTTCAGCCAGGCGTGTTCCGGGCCGACGCCCGGGTAGTCGAGGCCGGCCGACACCGAATGCGTTTCGATGATCTGGCCGTTCTCGTCCTGCAGCAGATAGGTGCGATTGCCGTGCAGCACGCCCGGACGCCCGGCACACAGCGACGCCGAATGCATGCCGGTCGAAATGCCGTGCCCGGCCGCCTCGACGCCGATCAGGCGCACGTCCGGATAGGGAATGTAGGGATAGAAGATGCCCATCGCATTCGATCCGCCACCGACACAGGCAATCACGGCATCCGGCTGACGGCCGATCATTTCCGGCATCTGCCACTTGCACTCTTCGCCGATGACCGACTGGAAGTCGCGCACCATCATCGGGTAGGGATGCGGGCCGGCCACGGTACCGATAATGTAGAAGGTGTTGGCGACGTTGGTCACCCAGTCGCGCATCGCTTCGTTCAGCGCGTCCTTCAGGGTCTTCGAGCCGCATTCGACGGGAACCACCGTCGCGCCCAGCAGCTTCATGCGATAGACGTTGGCCGCCTGGCGCTTCACATCCTCGCTGCCCATGTAGACCACGCATTCCATGCCGAGCCGGGCGGCGATCGTTGCGGTGGCCACGCCGTGCTGGCCGGCACCGGTTTCCGCGATCACGCGCGGCTTGCCCATGTGCTTGGCCACCATTGCCTGGCCGATCACGTTGTTGATCTTGTGGGCGCCGGTGTGGTTCAGGTCTTCGCGCTTGAGGTAGATCTGCGCGCCACCCGCCGCGTCGGACAGGCGACGGGCGTGGAAGATCGGGCTCGGGCGGCCGACGTAGTGCTTCAGCTCGTACTCGAATTCAGCGCGGAACGCCGGTTCGTCCTTCAGTGATTCGTAGGTGTCCCGCAGCTCATCGAGCGCGGCAATCAGGGTTTCGGCGACGAATGTGCCGCCGTACGGACCAAAATGTCCGGTCGTGTCCGGCAGGTTGTAGGCGGAGGCAGATACCTCAGCCGGCAGGTCGAGCTTCCCCATTTTCCACTCCTGATATGAACGCAGCCACCCTGGCCACGTCCTTGATTCCTTTGGCGGATTCGACTCCGCTGCTCACATCGACCGCAGCCGGCGCCACACGCCGTACCGCGTCTGCCACAGTCTCCGGATCCAGGCCGCCGGACAGAATGACCGGCAGTGGAAGGTCGGGCGGGATCAGCGTCCAGTCGAAGCTTTTGCCGGATCCCCCCCAGGCATCGGAGTAGGCGTCCAGCAGCAGCGCTCGCGCTGCGCGAAACCTGACCGCGTATTCTAGCAAATCCAGCCCCGGCCTCACCCGGACTGCTTTGATGTAGGGCAGGCCGAAACGTTCGCAGTCATCCGGCGTCTCGTCGCCATGAAACTGCAGGCAATCCAGGCGCGCTCCGCGCGCGGCCTCGCCGATCAGTCCGGCGTCTTCATTGACGAACAGCCCGACCCGCGTCACGAACGGCGGCACCTGCGACGCCAGCGCCGCGGTCCGTTCGACGCTCACCGCACGGGGGCTGGGCGGATAAAGCACGAATCCGACTGCGTCGATCCCGAGCGCCAGTGAAGCTTCGAGGTCGGTTTCGCGGGTAAAGCCACACACCTTGATACGGGTCTTGCGCACCATGCGTCCTCGAGGTTGATCGTAGCGCCTTCAGCCGGGCATCACTCCGGTCCGATGGGCGGAAGGCGCAATCCGCACTGGGCTTCCGGCAAACGCCACTCCGCATCGTAGCCCACACCGACCAGATAGAGGCCACTGGCAGAAAAAGTCGGCGCGCCCAGGCGCCGGTCCCGCCCTGCCAGCAGTTCGCCCATCCAGGGCGGATCACGCCGGCCGCACCCCACTTCGACCAGTGCGCCGACGATGTTGCGCACCATGTGATGCAGAAAGGCATTGGCCGTCAGGTCGAGCAGGATCCAGTCGCCCCGGCGCGCCAGCGACAGCGCAGACAAGGTGCGTACCGGACTGCGCGCCTGGCATTCCGACGACCGGAAGGCGGAAAAGTCATGCGTGCCGACCAGATCCGCGCCCGCTGCCTGCATGCGGACCTCGTCGAGCGGACGATGGAACCAGCCGGCAAGCGTGGCTGCCAGTGCCGGACGCACAGGATGGTTGTAGAGGCAGTAACGGTAGCTGCGCGAATGCGCCGAAAAGCGCGCGTTGAAATCGCCGGCGACCGGCGTGGCCCAGCGCACCGCAACCGACGGCGGCAACAGCGCATTGCAGCCGCGCACCCATGCCGTATCCGGGCGATGCGCCGACGTGTCGAAATGCACCACCTGCGCCGTCGCATGGACGCCGGTATCGGTGCGGCCGGAGGCCTGCACGCGAACCGGATGCGCCGCGATGGAGGACAAGGCGGCTTCCAGCGTGTCCTGCACCGTCGGTCCGGTCGCCTGCGACTGCCAGCCACGAAAGGCCGATCCGTCGTATTCGACACCCAGTGCAAGGCGCATGTCAGGCCCAGTGCCAGAGTGCAAGCAGACAGCCCGCAGCGGCCAGCACGGCAAGATCCAGTGCAGCAAGCGGCGCACACGCCGCGACCGGAAGGGGCGTTCCGCTGTCGCCTTCTTCCAGCCACGAACGCCAATTGCGTCCCGGCGCCTGGTGATCGACTTCGTGCAGTACCAGTTGCAGGCGCAAGGCGAAGCTTCCGGGCGATGGATGACCCGCCGACAACGGATGAACCAGCCGGTGAATGGCCCCGGTCAGTCGGGCGGGCGCCATCCGGTCCAGCAGTACGGCGACGGCTGCGGCCATGCCGATCAGCTTGCTCATCGCAGACAGGGCAGCCAGCAGGCCTTCGACGCTCGGACCCGCCGGGAAATCGGGTATCAGCAGACGCCCGGGCGTAGCGAACGCAAAGGTGAGCAGGATGGCCAGCAGCAGCCAGCGCAGACGGCGCAGCAGGCGAAGGAAGGGGTGTGCTGCCAACAACAGGGCGCACGTGATGGATATGGCTGACCACAGTTCGTGCCAGGGCGAGCCCGCCACCTGCCCGGCAAGCAGCCAGACCAGCCAGAGCGCGAGCAATGTCGCCGCATGCAGGCGGGGTGCAGCCGGGTCAGTGTCGGTGGCGTACATGGGGATGACGCAGGAAATTTGCGTCAAGGATAGCGCCCGGCGAGGCCGGGACAAACAGGACACGCGTGGAGAATTTCAGCCGAGACGCGGATGTGCGCGCAGCAGGGCGCGGATCGGCGCGAACGCCGATCCATCCGCTGAAGTGCCCCGTTCAGGCAAGTTTCGCGAGCATTTCGCTCGCCTGGGACTGCTGATCCGCCGTGCCTTCACGCACCACTTCCTGCAGCAGTTCGCGCGCACCTTCCTTGTCGCCCATCTCTTCATAGGCGCGTGCCAGTTCAAGCTTGGTCTCCGCTTCTTCGGCGGCCGTTTGCGGCGGCTCCTCGGTCGCGAGCATGTCTTCCGGATTGATCACGGTGGACACCGACGATTCGCTCAGGTCGGGCAGTGCCTGCGGCGGGGGTTCGTCGAACGCCTGCACCGCATCGCCGACCACATCCGTTTCCAGTGCATGGAGGGGGTCGCCGACAATGTCGGTTTCGAGCGTGGACGGATCGGTACCCAGATCGAGATTGATGTCCGACAGATCAATCACCGGTTCAGCGGACGCCTGTGCCGGCGCGTCGGATGCGTCGAAGTTGAAGTCGATCAGATTGCCGACATCCGTGCGTTCGAGATCGACCACGGCGCCGCTGGCTGCGGCATCCGGGTCGGCATCGCCTGCTGCAGGCAGCGACAGATCCAGATCGAATCCCTGCGAGGACTGGGCAAGCGCTTCCGCGGTGTCGGCGACATTCTTTTCAAGAACGACCGTACTGACGTCCTTCTTCGGTTCGTCCGATGTGAAATCGAGCCCCAGATCGAAATCAAGCGAAGAATCGGCGTCGGACTCTTCACCCGGCTTGGTCATCGTCGTGGCGACGCCCACGGCGGGCGCTTCCGCCAGCGGCTCCGAGGACTGGATGTCGAGATCGAAATCGAGATCCGCATCGACCTTGGGTGCAGGCGCTTCGGGGGCCCCCTGGTCGATCTTGTTCAGATCCAGCGCAATGGTCGGTTCGCTGCCCGATGCAAGCTGACCGATGTCACCCGGCAATGTCCAGGTATCGCGCATCTTGTCGGCGCCCGACACGACGACAGTCGCCGCCATCGACGCCTGTTCGTCAAAACCGTCATCCGGTGCATCGGCGCCGCCGCCATACAGCGGATTGGTCGGATCAACCGAGCGGCCCAGCAAGGCGGCCTTTTCCCAGTCGGCACCACGGCCGCTGGTCTGCGCGTACAGCTCGGTCGCCATCGTTTCGAAGGGCTTGACCGATTTCCGCTGAGCATAGATCTCGAGCAGCTTCAGATGGATTGCATGACGGCTCGGCTCGGTCTTCAGCGCTTCGAGCAGGATTTCTTCCGCCTGCGCATCGCGACCGTAAGCCATGTACACGTCCGCTTCTGCAACCGGATCGACTCCTTCGTCAGCGTCGATCGACGACAGCGAAGACTGGCTGAAATCGGTCTGGATGGAACTGGCGCTGGTATCGACGCTCTGGCCGCCGCCTGTTGCACCGATCACCGACGATGCGGCAGGCGCTGCTTCAAGGCCGGCGGTGGTCGACGGCGTTGCGTCAGGCGGTGTCTGGCGGGCCTTTGATTTGCGGTACCCGAGGTAACCCAGGACGAGCAGCAACACGGCCCCCAGTCCGCCCAGCGTCTTGGGATCGGAGAACAGTCCCGGCTGTTCAGGTTCCACGGCGGGTTCGGGTTCGGGTTCGGGTTCGGGCGCCGGAGCCGGAGCCGGTGCGGCGACCGGCGGCGCAGGTTCCGCACTGGGCGGCTCGACCGCCACCGGCGGTTCGGCCGGTTTCGCTGTCGGCTTCTCATCCGCGAGTGCGACCAGATCCGGTACTTCCTTTTCTTCGGATTTGGCCGCATCGGATGCGAGATCCGGCACCGGCTTTTCCGATGGCGCGACCACAGGTGCCGGGGCCGGCGCTGGAGCCGGCTCGGAGGCAGGCGCAGGCGGCGTTGCCGCCTGTTGCTGAGCCTGCGCCATCGGGGTGTTTTTCAGTTCGACCAGCTTCTGCAGCTCCCGCACGTTTCGTTCGAGATCGGCCAGACGGCTGTTGGCGTCCTTGAGCGCGCGCTCCTTGGCAACCACCTCTTCTTCAAGCGCACTGATCTTGCGGTCGCTTTCGGCAGCGGATTTCGACACTCTGACCTGGTCGGATGCCGCTGCTGCAGACGGTGCGCGATCGTCGACCCGCGCCTCGATCTTGCCGGACGCGGCTCGACTGCCGGTGTCTGCCGTCGACGTTGAATCGGCCACGGCACCCGCCAGACGAGCGCGATAGGCAGCGAAGTCGCTGGTCTGGGCCATCACGATCTTGCGCGCTTCCTGCGGCGACACGGCTTGCGCAGCCGACTGATCCGGAATGGCGAGGATACGCCCGGCACGCAGGCGATTCATGTTCCCGCTGTCGAAGGCATCGGGATTGGCCTTGACCAGTGCCACGAGCATCTGGTCCAGGCTGACGCCGGCCGGTACGTACTCGCCTGCGATACGGCTCAGCGTATCGCCGCGTTTCACTTCATAGACGTTGTCGGCGGGTGCGCGCGTCGGCGCGACCGGCGCCCTCGTCACCGCACGTGGCTCTGCACTCTTGACGACAACCGGGTCAACCGGCGCCTGTCGCGGCATGTCTGCCGGATCAAGCAGGAAGGTGTATTCGCGGACGAGCTTGCCGGACGACCAGTTGAGCTCGATCAGGACATCGAGATAAGGCTCATTGACCACCCGCTCGCTGGTCACAACCAGCACCGGACGCGCACCGCGCTTTTCCACTGCGACCTTGACGCCGCTCAGACTGGTGGCGTATTCGACGCCGGCCTGCTTGAAGGCGCTTGGCGGCGCGAGCCTGGCGGTCATCGAAGCCAGTTCATCCGCGCTGGCGGACAACTCGACTTCTGCACGGAGGGTCTGTCCGATCGCGGACTGGACAGTAAGCTTGCCCAGACCGGCTGCGCCGGCTGTCAGCGGGAGCGCTGACAGCAACGCGGTCAACAGGCGGATCGAATGTTTTTTATCGCTATGACGCACCGCGTTTTCCTCGCGCGCTAAAACCCAAATCTCAAAATAACATCATGGTCTTAGCACTGCAAGCTAAACAGTCGCTTTATGTTGCGATACTGTCTGTTACGACACGCCGCGCACGCTGGTGCGAGGTGTCGATGCGTGGTCAGGCTTCGATCAGGATGCGCAGCATGCGGCGAAGCGGTTCGGCGGCGCCCCACAGCAACTGGTCGCCACACGTGAATGCACCGAGATACTCCGGCCCCATATTGAGTTTGCGTACGCGACCGACCGGAATGGTCAGCGAACCGCTGACCGCGGCCGGCGTCAGGTCGCGCATGCTGTCCTCACGATGATTGGGTACGAACTTCACCCAGGCATTCGCTTCGCGGATCATGCTTTCGATCTCGTCCAACGGCACATCGCGGCGCAACTTGATAGTGAGCGCCTGAGAATGGCAACGCATCGCACCGACGCGAACGCAGATGCCGTCGATCGGGGTGATCGCGGATCCGGTGCGACCGAGGATCTTGTTGGTTTCAGCCTGGCCCTTCCATTCTTCCTTGCTCTGGCCGCTGTCCAGTTCCTTGTCGATATAAGGGATCAACGAGCCCGCCAGCGGAGCGCCGAAATGGGCCTTCGGGAAATCGGCGCTGCGCAGGCTTTCGGTGACCGCGCGATCGATGTCGAGGATGGCCGACGAACTGTCCTTCAGCATCGGCGCGGCAACGCCGTGCAAGGTGCCCATCTGCGACAGCAGTTCGCGCATGTTCTGCGCGCCCGCACCCGATGCCGCCTGATAGGTCATGGCGCTCATCCACTCGACCAGACCGGCCGTGAACAGCGCGCCGACGCCCATCAACATCAGGCTGACGGTGCAGTTGCCGCCGATGTAGTTCTTCACGCCGCCGGCCAGGCCGGCCTTGATCACGTCCATGTTGACCGGATCGAGGATGATGATGGCGTCGTCCTTCATGCGCAGCGCTGACGCGGCGTCGATCCAGTAGCCCTTCCAGCCGGCGGCACGCAGCTTGGGAAACACCTCGTTCGTGTAGTCGCCGCCCTGGCAGGTGATGATGATGTCCATCTTCGCCAGCTGGCTGACGTCGGCGGCATCGAGCAGCGGCGCACTGCCCTGCCCCACGTCCGGACCGGCCGCACCGACGCTGGACGTGGTGAAGAACACCGGTTCGACCAGCGAAAAATCGCCCTCTTCGCGCATGCGCTGCATGAGTACCGAACCCACCATGCCGCGCCAACCCACCATACCCAGCTTCAACATTGTCTTGCCCTCTGAGCGTTACAGCGCCGCGATGACCGCGTCGCCCATGTCCTTCGTACCCACGCGCTGCGTGCCTGCTTCGTAGATGTCACCGGTGCGGAAACCCTGGGCCAGCACCTTGCGTACCGCATTCTCGATGCGCACCGCGTTCGCTTCGTCCTCGCCGCTGTAGCGCAGCAGCATCGCCGCCGACAGGATGGTCGCCAGCGGATTGGCCACGCCCTTGCCTGCGATGTCCGGCGCCGAACCGTGGCTGGGCTCGTACAGCCCCTTGTTGTTCGCGTCCAGCGAAGCCGACGGCAGCATGCCGATCGAACCGGTCAGCATCGACGCCTCGTCCGACAGGATGTCGCCGAACATGTTGCCGGTGACGATCACGTCGAACTGCTTCGGCGCCTTCACCAGCTGCATCGCGGCGTTGTCGACCAGCATGTGCGACAGCTCGACATCCGGATAATCGGCGGCCATGGCCGTGATGACCTCGCGCCACAGCTGGGTGCATTCGAGCACGTTCATCTTGTCGACCGAACAGAGCTTGCCGCCGCGCTTGCGCGCCGCTTCGAAGGCGACGCGCCCGATGCGGCGGATTTCCTCTTCAGCGTAGATCATCGTGTTCCAGCCGACACGCTGACGGCCCCATTGCGTGTCGCGCTCCTCGATGCCGCGCGGCTGGCCGAAATAAATGTCGCCGGTCAGTTCGCGCACGATCAGGATGTCCAGTCCGGACACCACTTCCGGTTTCAGCGACGACGCATTCGCCAGCTCCGGATACAGGATGGCCGGGCGCAGGTTGGCGAACACGCCCAGTTCGGCGCGGATGCCCAGCAAGCCGCGCTCGGGGCGCTGTTCGCGCGGCAGCGTGTCCCACTTCGGACCGCCGACCGCGCCAAGCAGGATGGCGTCGGCTTCGCGCGCCAGCTTCGAGGTCGCGTCCGGGTAGGGCTTGCCGGTCGCGTCCACCGCGCAGCCGCCGAGCAGCGCCTGTTCGAATTCGATCTTCAGCCCGTCGCTGCGCAGCGCTTCGAGCACGCGCAGCGCCTCGGCCGTGATTTCGATGCCGATGCCGTCACCGGGAATAACGCAGACTTTCAATGGACGCTCCAGAGTTCAGGCAAACAGCCAGGGTTGTTCGATACGGCGACGGGCTTCGAATTCGCGGATCTTGTCCGCCTGACGCAAGGTCAGGCCGATGTCGTCGAAGCCGTTCAGCAGGCAGTACTTGCGGAAGGCTTCGACGTCGAAGCGGATGACGTGGCCGTCCGGCCGGATCACGGTCTGGCTTTCCAGATCGATGCGCAGCCGGTAGCCCGGTGTGCCGGCGCACTGCAGGAACAATTGCTCCAGTTCGGTCTGCGGCAGACGTATCGGCAGCAGGCCGTTCTTGAAGCAGTTGTTGAAGAAGATGTCGGCGAACGTGGTGCCGAGGATGGCGCGGAAGCCGAAATCCTCGATTGCCCAGGGCGCGTGTTCGCGCGACGAGCCGCAACCGAAGTTCTCGCGCACCAGCAGGATGCTGGCGCCCTGGAAGCGCGGCTGGTTCAGCACGAAGTCGGGATTGAGCGGCCGCTTCGAGTGGTCCTGACCCGGCTGGCCGACATCGAGATAGCGCCATTCGTCGAACAGCGTCGGGCCGAAGCCCGAACGCTTGATCGACTTCAGGTACTGCTTCGGAATGATGGCGTCGGTGTCGACGTTCGCGCGGTCCAGCGGCGCGACCAGTCCGTCAAGTGTGGTGAAAGGATTCATTGCGTGATTTGCCTGGTTCTTTCTCTGACTTTTCGCTGACTGTTTCTCTGGCAGTGGCTATTTCGCTGACTTCTCGATGGCTTCGCCACCCTTCTTGATGTCCTTGCCCAGCCCTTCGACGGTGTTGCAACCCGCCAGCAGCAGCGCCACGGCGCTCATGCACACTACGATCAGCTTCATGCCCACTCTCCCGGATTTTCAAACGACATCGCGCACATCGGCGAAGCGGCCGGCGATCGCCGCCGCAGCCGCCGTCTGCGGACTGACCAGATGGGTGCGTCCGCCGGCACCCTGACGACCTTCGAAATTGCGGTTCGAGGTCGAGGCGCAGCGCTCGCCCGGGTCGAGCCGGTCGGCATTCATGCCCAGACACATCGAACAGCCCGGCTCGCGCCACTCGAAGCCGGCCGCCTTGAACACCTTGTCCAGCCCTTCGGCTTCGGCCTGCGCCCGGACCAGACCGGAACCCGGCACCACCATGGCCAGCTTGACGTTGTCGGCGATGTGTCGCCCCTGCACGACCTTGGCGGCCGCGCGCAGGTCTTCGATCCGCGAATTGGTACAGGAACCGATGAATACCTTGTCGATCCGGATCTGGTCGATCGGTGTGCGCGGGGTCAGCCCCATGTACTGCAGCGCGCGCGCCACGCCTTCGCGCTGCACCGGATCGGCGAAATCCTCGGGCGCCGGCACCTGGCCACGGATGTCGGTCACCATTTCGGGCGACGTGCCCCAGGTGACCTGGGGCGTGATCCGCCGGGCATCGATATCGACCACGCGGTCGTGCTGTGCGCCGTCGTCGGATTTCAGCGTGCGCCAGTACTCGACCGCCCGGTCCCACTGTTCGTCGCGCGGCGCAAACGGGCGGCCGCGCAGGTAGTCGATCGTGGTCTGATCGACGGCGACCATGCCGGCCCGCGCACCGGCCTCGATCGCCATGTTGCACAGGGTCATGCGCCCTTCCATCGACAGCGCGCGGATGGCCGAGCCGGCGAATTCGATCGCGAAGCCGGTTCCGCCGGCGGTGCCGATCTGGCCGATCACGTACAGCGCGATGTCCTTGGCACTGACGCCACGGCCCAGATCGCCTTCGACCCGGACCAGCATCGACTTCGATTTCTTCTGCAGCAGGCACTGCGTGGCCAGCACATGCTCGACCTCCGACGTGCCGATGCCCTGCGCCAGACAGGCGAACGCGCCGTGCGTCGAGGTGTGCGAGTCGCCGCACACCACGGTCATGCCGGGCAGGGTCACGCCGTTTTCCGGCCCGATCACGTGCACGATGCCCTGCCGCTTGTCTCGATAGGGAAAGTAGGCCAGCGCGCCATAGGTGCGGATGTTGTCGTCCAGCGTTTCCACTTGGGCACGCGAGGTCGGGTCGGCCACCGACAGATCCGAGCCGTCGGTCGGCACATTGTGATCGGCGGTCGCGACGATGGAACCGGTGCGCCAGGGCTTGCGACCGGCCAGACGCAGACCTTCATAGGCCTGCGGACTGGTGACTTCATGCACCAGGTGGCGGTCGATGTAGAGCAGCGTCGTGCCGTCGTCTTCGGTATGCACGACATGGCCGGACCACAATTTGTCGTAAAGCGTTTGCGCCATTGAAACGATTCCCGCTGATCAGCCAAACCGGAGATTATAACCGGCCGGCGGGCGCTCAGCCGTGCCCGGGCGCGCTTTCCGGGCGCCACATCCAGCGCAGCAAGGCGTAGCCGGCAACCGCGAACAGCGCACTGACCGAGAACGCCCAGGCGCCGCCCAGCGGCGCCCACATCCATCCGGCCAGCAAACCGCCCACCATGCCGCCGGCGCCGAATGACACGCTGCCATACAACGCCTGCGCCCGCGCCTGCTGGCGCGCGTCGAACCACTGGTTCAGCGCCGCCACCGAACCGGCATGAAAGGCGCCGAAGGTCAGGCCATGCAGCAGTTGCGCGCCGATCAACCAGAACGGTGCGGTGACCGCCCAGCCGATGACCGCGAAGCGAAGCACCGCCGCCATCAGCGCCACCAGCAACAACGCGCGCAGCGTGAAGCGGCGCAGCAGCCATGGCATGCACAGGAAAACGCCGATCTCGGCCAGCACGCCCAGCGTCCACAGCCCGCCGATCACCCGCTTGCTGTAACCGTTTTCGTCGAGATGGATCGAATAGAAGACATACAGCGCGCCATGCGCACAGCTCATAAAGAAAGCCGCACCGAACAGCCCTGCGACCGGACGGCTGCGCAGGATGGCACGCAGCGACTGCGTGGCCGCCACAGCGCCGGCATGCACCGGCGCCTCCGGCACGCACATCGCGAACAGGAAAATGCCGGCCAGCAACAGGCTGCAGGCCCACAGCACGGCATCCAGTCCGGTGCGTTCGAGCACATCGCCCAGCACCAGCACCGTGACGACGAAGCCGACAGATCCCCAGACCCGGATGGCGCCGTAGCGCGACACGCTGGATTTCAAGTGTTCCAGCGTGGTCGCCTCGACCAGCGGCAGCGACGCACTCCAGAAGAAGGACATCAGCGCCATGGCGACGAAGACGCCGATGAACTGGTCGGTGGTGAAGAAGATCAGGAAACCGGCAAGACTGGCCAGCCCTGCCGCACGCACGATGGGCACCCGGGCACCGATGCGGTCGGCCAGCCATCCCCACAGACTGGGCGCAAGAATCCGCATGACCTGCATCAGCGACATGACGATGGCGATGTCGGCGGCGGAGAAATGGATGGAAGAAAGGTAGAGGCCGAAGTAGGGCGAAAAGGCGCCTACGAAGGCGAAATAGAAGAAGTAATAGGCGGACAGCCGCCAGTAGGGAAGAGACATCGGACGAAGTCTACCCGAGCTGCCCGAGGCGTCGCTGGCCAGGCTCTGTTCTCGTTCGAGTCGTGCGTCACGTTGCCCCTGGGCTGGACACGTCGCACCGCCTCGCCCTGCAATGCGCGGGCTGCACGCGTGATGTTGCGAACCGACCCTAGCGCGTGCCGTGCCGGAGCTGGATGATCCCCTCGCCCACCCGCTGCGCGATCAGGTCGGACTGGATGCCTTCGCTGTAGCTGACGATTTCGTATCCCGCGAAGCCGCCCGAGCGGGCCAGTTGTTCGGCACGACGCCGGAACACCATACGCGCTTCGCCCTCGCCACCGGAACGCATGCGCACCTTCTTCATGCCCAGGTAGTAGGTGTCGTCGGACAGCTTGGCCTCGTCGATGGCCCAGTTCGGCGCCATCGGGTCGAGTACCAGATAGGCCACGTAGGCGGCGCCGGCGAAGTAGATCAGCTTTTCCGGAGTGGTGGCGTACCCTGGCGTCAGTTGCAGCTTTGTATTCGGAATGACCGAACCTGAATTCGGCAGCGTGCGATCGAGCGAGGTACATGCAGCCAGCAGGCAGGGGGCGATCAACGCGAGCATCCGTGAATTCATGGCGCGCCTCAGATGAAGTTGAACAGCGAAAGCCCCGACACTTTCAGAAAGGACTGCTGCGCCGCCTGCAGATAGGTCTGTTGCTGAGTCAGGCGGCTGATCGCCTCGGTGTAGTTCAGCTCGCGCAGGTCGGCCAGTTGCGACTGGAACTGCAGATCGACATCGGCGCCGAGCGAATTCAGCGCATCCAGTTCGGCCGTGCGCGCGCCAATGCGCGAGCGCACGGTGAGCAGGGTTTCCTGCGCCTGATCGATGTTGCCTATCGTGGCGGACAGCGTGTTGTTCAGCGCGGCGATGGCCACCGGATTGCCGTTGGTGCCGCCTTCCAGCGCCATCACCACGTCGGAGATGGTTTCGAACACGCTTTGCGTCGCGCTGCGATCGAGCGAAAAGCTGTCGCCGGTCGCCGGCGAGCCGGTGATCGAGAAGCGCGCACCGAGGTCGAACGCCGGTTCGGCGCCCTGCGACGCCAGCGTGATCGTGTCGCCTTCGACATAGGTCCGCGGGTAAGGCGCGGCACCCGGCGCGGCGCCGGTCAGCATCGAATTGCCCGACGTGTTGTCGATGATGTCGTAGGTGGTGACGTTGTTGGTCACATCGAACACGATGTTGAAGCTGCCGCCGTTGGTCGAGGCATTCCAGTCGACACCGCTGGTCACGCTGCCGAGATCACTGACTGCGCTGCCCGTGTTGCCGGCACCTGGGCTCATCGTGAAATCGCCGTTGCCGGTGCGCATGCGCATGAACACCGTACTGCCGGAATCGCTGACTGCAATGCGCCGGGCGGATCCGACCTGTGCCTCGCGCTGGCCGTCGTCGCCGGCGTAGCTCACACCCGCCTCGATGCTGCCGGCGAACGGCTGGGTATCGCTGCGATAGCCCGAGAACAGGAAGTCGCCGAAGGCATCGCGCGAGTTGGCAACCCCCATCAGCCCGGCGAAGCTGCCGCGGATGTCGGTGGCGATCGATTTCAGGTCGCTGTCGCTGAGCGCGCCGTTGCCGGCCTGAATCAGACGTTCGCGGATCGATGCGATCAGGTCGCCAGCGGTGGAAATCTGCGATTCGGCAAAGCCCAGCGCACTGGTGGCATCGCGCCGGTTCACGGCGTGCTGGTCGTTCATGGCCTTGGTCTGGTCTATTTCCAGCGCGGTGGCCGATGCAACCGGATCGTCGGACGGCGCGAGCACGCGCTTGCCGGTGGACATCTGCTGCTGTGTCCGGAACAGATCGCTGCTCTGGCGAACCAGCCCGGCGGTGCCGGTTTCGTAGATGGTGTTGGTGGATATGCGCATGTGATTCTCCTCAGCGGCCAATCTGCAGCAGGGTGTCGAACAGGCGGCTGGCCAGTTCGATCATCTTTCCGGCGGCCTGATAGGCCTGTTGGTAGCGCAGCAAGTTGGCCGCCTCTTCATCGAGATTCACGCCGGACAGCGATTGCTGTGACTCCTCCACGCGTGACAGCAGCACCTTCTGCGCCGTCTGGTTCACCTGCACCTCGCGCGCCTGGGCGCCGATCGATGCCACCATCTGCGCATAAGCGCCCTGGAATCCGGTGGATCCGGCGGCCAGCGTGCCGGCGTTCTGCAGCGCACCCAGTGCGAGCAGATTGCGGTTGTCGCCCTGGCCACTGCTGTTCGGTGCGATGGTGAAGGTGTCGCCATTGCGCGGCAGTCCGGACATCTGGAAGGTAAATCCACCCTGGCCGGCGAAGGTGAAGCTCTTGCCGGCCGACTCGGTCGTCGGGTTGTAGGCAATCGTGCCACCGGGGCCGCCCGTTACGTTGAATACGTTCGTGGTGGCATCGAAGGTGAGCGTGATCGGGCCGCCCAGCGGCAGGCCGGTGGTCGAGGTCACGGTACCGGCGCTGATGCTGCCATTGCCGGTATTGGCCAGCGCCGCCGAGGTGCTGACCGGCATCGCCAGCGCCAGCATGCGCGGATCGGTGATGACGGTGCGGATGTCCGAGCCGCCGTTGCGCGTCGGCTGGACCAGGAAGCTGTCACCGGCAGCCAGCGTGGTCGCACCCGAATCGAGCGTGAAGCCCTGCGGACTGCCCGGCGGTGGCAATCCGCCCAGGGTCGCTGCCGACCAGCTCTGGTTGTCGGACATCCGGGTCAGCGTGTACGTGGCGCCATCAAAGGCCAGCCGGTAATCACTGGTGGTCAGCTGCGACGAGTCGCTGATCGCGACATTGACCTGCGCGGCCGCCACCGTGCTGTTGGTGCTGGCGGGCAGCGCGCTGCCCGCCAGCACGTTGAACACATTGGTGCCGAGCGCGCCATTGAGGTCCTGACCCAAGGCGTGCTGCGCATTGAACTGTTCCGCCATGCCGATGGCGATCCGGCCGAGTGCGTTCTGCGCGCCGTCCAGCGTCTCGCGGCGAAAGGCCAGCAAGCCGCCCAGCTTGCCGCCGTTGATCGTGTCTTCCTGCAGACGCAGCACCGCGCCGCCCGGCGCGGTGTAGCTCACTTCGATGCGGCTGGCGTCTTCAAGCGAAGTGCTCGCCGCGAGCGTGAAGCTGCTGCCACCGACCACCAGCGGCTGGCCATTACCGATGAACAGGTTGATCGAACCGTCGCTCTGCTGCAGCTGCGTCACGCGCACCAGTTCGTTCAGTTCGGTGATCAGACGCTCGCGCGCATCCAGCATGTCATTGGCGAGACGGGTCGGTCCGGTTGTGGATTCCGCCACGGCAATCTGTTCGTTGTACTGGGCGACCTGGGTCACCAGCTGGTTGATCAGTTCGACCGAACCGGTGATTTCGCCATTGAGGCCGGTGCGGACCTGTTCCAGCCGCGTATCCAGCGCATTGAAGCGGGCGGTCATGGACTGGGCGGCGGAAATCGCCGATTGGCGTGAAGCGAGCGAGGTGGGAGACGCTGACACGCTCTGCAGGGCATCGAAGAAGTCGGACATCGCGGGCGACAAGCCGGCTTCGGGGTCGGCCAGCAGATTGTCGAGCGCGGCGATCTGGTCGGCGTAGGCGCCGTATTCCGCGTTCTGCGTCTTGGCTTCCATCACCTGGGCAGTCAGGAACTGGCTGTAGATGCGTCGCACCGTTTCGATCCGCGCGCCCTGACCGAGGAAGCCGCTGCCAGTCAGTTGCGGATCGTTGGTGCCGAGCACGACCTGCTGCCGGGTGAAGCCGGGCGTGGCCGCGTTCGAAATGTTGTGACCGGTCGTGATCAGCCCCGCCTGTGCGGCGTTCAGTCCGGTGATCCCGATGTTGTAGAGCTGCGTTCCCATGATGTGTCGTCTCGTTCAGAGTGCTTACGACTCATCTAAGCAAAACCTTTGCCAGCTTTTGTATTTCCGTCACACTGGCCTGCAACAATGCGTCGAATGACCGGGACAATCGACCGCATACGCAGTACCGACGTGCCTTTCAAGACAATGGCCGGACGCGCCGAATTGGTCCGGCGCAGTGACCGGCTGGATCCGTTGGCCCGCGTACTGCTGATAGTGGTGGATGGGCGGCAGGACTTTGCCGCCCTGTTTGCCGCCCTCGGCCGACCCGCTGCGGAGGGCACGCGTCTGCTTGCCGCGGCCGCCACATTGCTCGATTTCGGATTGGTCGCGGTTGACGGTCGGGACACCGATGGCGGCAGGCCAACGCGGCGCTCGCTCGCCATTGCGCGCCTGTATCTGATGGACGCCATGGAGCGCGCCCTGCGCGGCGACACGGCACGGATCAAGCCCGCGTTGCGTAAGGTGACCGACGAAGCGTCCCTGCACGAAGCAATTGATGTATGCGTCCGCGCACTGCGCGAAGCGGGCGCAGACGGTCAGGCCGGTCTCATCCGGCGGCGCTGCCTCGAGTTGCTTCCTTGATGCACCGCCCCGATTTGCCGACCTCGTTCAATGACTCATTCGGCCAGCGCCGAACGCAGCAGCGGGCCGTTGATGATGCGTTCCAGCTTGGCGCCGTACATCGGGTCGGTCGCATAGCCCGACTGCTGCAGACCGCGCGCAAAGCTGCCGGCATCCTGCGCGCCGACCACGCGCGCATAGCGCGGCTGGTCGAGGAGCAACTTCGCGTAGTCGGCAAAGCTTTCCTCGTACGAGCCGTAGCGGCGGAAGGCGCTGTCCTCGCGGGTCCAGCGGCCATCCACAAATTCACTCGCCGAAACCTTCACGGTCGGGCCCTGCCAACTGCTGCCGGCCTTGATATTAAACAGGTTGTGGCTGGCCGAACCATCGGTCGCCGACAGCTCGGCGCGTCCCCAGCCGGTTTCCAGTGCAGCCTGGGCAACCAGGAACTGGGCCGGAATGCCGGTCGCGCGACTGGCCGACAGCGCCGCCGGCCACACGCGTTCGACGAAGGCCCGTGCGTGAGCCGGCACATTCGGACTGCTGACCGGCGGCTGTTCCGCGGCCAGGCCGGCCAGCACCGACTGCACTGACGAATCGACGGGTGTTGCCGCACTGCCCTGCAATGTCTGCCTGCGGACGGCAGAGATTGCCGTCGGCGGCATCATCGCAATGCCGGAAAACTGCGCCGCGTCGGACAGCGGCTTGAGATCGATCGGCATCGACGTGTCGGCGCTGCGGGCATTTGCGGACAGCTGCCGCTCAAGCACCTTTGCCAGCCCGGTGCCGCCCCCCTCGCTCATGACCTGGGCCCACTGCTGGTCGAGCATGTCCTGGTACATCTTGCTTTCCTGCCCGCCGAACAGCTCGTCACCGGGCGACGCCTCGCGCATCGACTTGATCACCACCTGCAGAAACATGGCTTCGAACTGCTTGGCGGCCGCCTTCAATGCCTCCGGCGAGTTGTCGCGCGACGCGCGGCGCAGCACGTCCAGCCCGCGCACATCGGCCGCCAGCGAGGTGAGGCCGCTGTTTTCCATCAGATCACTTCCAGTTCGGCGCGCAGCGCCCCGGCCGCCTTCATCGCCTGCAGGATGATGATCAGGTCCTGCGGGTTGGCGCCCAGCGCATTCAACGCACGCACCACCTCCGACAGGTTGGCACCCTTCTTCACATTGATCAGGGCGCTGCCTTCCTGCTGGATGTCGATCTGGTTGCGTTCGGCCACCACCGTCTGGCCGCCGGACAGCGGGCCGGGCTGGCTGATCACCGGTTCGGCGGTGACCGTGACCGTGAGATTGCCGTGCGCAACCGCACAGGTGTCCAGCGTCACCGCCTGATTCATCACGACCGAACCCGTACGCGAATTGACGACCACCTTGGCCGCCTGCTGCGCGGGCGTCACATCGATGTTTTCCAGCTGGCTCATGAAGGCCACGCGTTCGCCCGGATCGAGCGGCGCGCGCACGCGGATGCGCCGGGCATCGGCAGCGACGGCCGTGCCGGGCAGCATGGCCTTGTTGATGGCGTCGACCATGCGCTGGGCCGTGCCGAAATCGGTCGTGTTGGTTTCGAGTTCGACAAACCCGCCCTCTCCGACGCTGGTCGGCACCGCACGTTCAACCGTTGCCCCTCCGGCGATGCGACCGACCGACAGATGATTGACGGTGACCGAAGCGCCACCCGCCGAAGCGCCCACGCCGCCGACCACCACATTGCCCTGGGCCATGCCGTAAACCTGGCCGTCGGCGCCCTTCAGCGGTGTCATCACCAATGTGCCGCCGCGCAGGCTCTTTGCGTTGCCCATCGACGACACGGTGATATCCAGCGCCTGTCCTTGCCGCGCAAAGGGCGGCAGATTGGCGGTGACCATCACGGCCGCCACGTTCTTCAGCTGAAGGTTCTGGCCAGGCGGCAGCGTCACGCCCAGATTGCCCAGCATGTTGATCACGCTCTGCACGGTGAACGGGGTCTGGGTGGTCTGGTCACCCGAACCATCCAGTCCCACGACCAGCCCATAGCCGATCAGCTGGTTGTTGCGAACACCGGCCAGCGTCGCAAGATCCTTGATCCGCTCGGCGTGCGCAGGCGCAACCGAAAGCAGTGCAAGCAGCAGAAAAATCGTTATACGTTTCATGACAGTTCGCCCTCCGGGCGTGGCTTCCTGGGCAGCGTGATGACTCTTTATACGTTGCACGTGCCGCTTTCATTCACCGGAAAAGACGGCAAAACCCGCATCAAGCTGGTCGCTTCACAGCGGCATGAAGGTCAGGAAGAAGCGCGCCAGCCAGCCCATGACCTGCGCTTCGTCGATATAGCCGTTGGCCCGGTACTCGATGCGCGCATCGGCCACCTGCGTTGATTGCACCGTGTTCGCGCCGGAAATCTGGGTCGAATTGACGACACCAGAGAATCGGATGAACTCGTTGCCCTGGTTGATCGCAACCTGCTTTTCGCCGGACACCACCAGGTTGCCGTTCGGCAGCACCTCGATCACCGTCACCGTGATGGTGCCGGTGAAATTGTTGTCGGCAGACGACGCGCCCTTGCCGGAGAAGGCGTTGGCGCTGTTGGCGGCCACCGTTGCGCCCTGCAGGCTCTTGCCCGGCAGGCCCGCGATGGTCGGCACGCCCATTTCGATATCCTGCGTGCGGTCTGCCGTACTGGCCGATTTCTTCGCCGCCTGGGTACGTTCGCTGATGTTGATGACCAGCGTATCGCCGACGTAGCGCGCGCGGCGATCCTCGAACAGCGGGCGCGCGCCGCCGGTCGGCTGGAAAATGGCACCGGCGTTCTGCACGAAGTCCGGTTTGGGCGCCGGCCGCGCGGTCATCGGCTGAAGCACAGCGGTGGGCGGCGTGTTGACGCAGCCGGCCAGCATGATCGCCACCACCAGCACGGTGACGAAACCGGCGGCGCGGGCGATCTGCTGGATGCGTTCGTTGTTCATGACGGGTTCTCCACGGGTCATTGCACGACCGATCAGAGCTGGGTCAGCCGGGCGAGCATTTCGTCCGAGGTCTGGATGGCGCGCGAATTGATTTCGTATGCCCGCTGGGTCTGGATCATCTGCACCAGTTCCTCGACCACATTCACGTTCGATGTCTCGACGAAGCCCTGATTCAGCAGGCCCGCCCCATTGGTCCCCGGTGTATTGGGTGTCGGTGTGCCGCTCGATGCGGTTTCGACATAGAGGTTCTCGCCGACGCTTTGCAGGCCACCGGTATTGACGAAGGTGGCCAGTTGCAGCTGACCGATCTGGGTCGGCGCGGCCTGGCCGGCCTGCAGTGCGCTGACCACACCGTCACGACCGATGGTCAGCGACACCGTATCCGGCGGAATCGTGACCTGCGGCTGCACCGGAAATCCGCTCGACGTGACCATCACGCCCTGCGCGTCCTTCTGGAACGAGCCGTCACGGGTGTAAGCCAGCGTGCCGTCCGGCATCTGGATCTGGAAGAAGCCCTCGCCCTGCACCGCCACGTCGAGTGAATTGCTGGTCTGCTGCAGATTGCCCTGGGTCTGGATGCGCTGGGTGGCCACCGGGCGCACGCCGGTGCCGATCTGCAGGCCGGAAGGAATGGTGTTCTGCTGCGTGTTCAGCGCGCCGGGCTGGCGCATCGTCTGGTACAGCAAATCCTCGAACACGGCGCGCGCGCGCTTGAAACCGTTGGTGCTGACGTTGGCGAGGTTGTTGGTGATGACATCAAGCTGGGTCTGATGTGCATCCATGCCGGTGCGGGCTATCCACAGCGAGCGGATCATGGTCGTGTACTCCGGTTATCGGTTGGACAGCAGCTGGGTCGCCGCCTGATCATCGCGCTCTGCCGTGGTGAGCATGCGCGTCTGCATTTCGAACTGGCGCGACAGCGAAATCATCGCCACCACCTGGTCCACCACGTTCACATTGCTGCCTTCGAGAAAGCCTGCGGCGACGCGTACGTTCTGTGACTGCGGCACCGGGCCCGGCGTGGTGACGCGGAACAGGCCGTCATCGCCGCGCTTGATCGTGTTCTCGGGCGGGTCGACCAGCTTGAGCCGGCCGATCTGATTGACCTGATTGACGCCACCGGTGCGCTGTACGGCGGACAGGGTGCCGTCGGCGCCGATGGTGACCTCGGTGTCCGGCGGCACGGTGATCGGGCCGGTCTCACCCTGCACCGGGATACCGTTGTGGTTCTGCAGTACACCCGTCGGGCTGATCTGCAGGTGGCCGTTGCGTGTGTAGGCCTCCGTGCCGTCAGGCATGGCCAGAGCGAACCAGCCACTGCCCTTGATGGCGACGTCGTAGGCGCCACCGGTCTGCTGCAGCGGACCGGGCGTGAAATCGTTCCTGACGCTGGCATCCACCACGAAGGCGCGCGACGCAAACGCTTCGGTCTGCACCGGCACGGCGCGCAGCCGGTGCTCTTCGGCGCGATAGCCGGTACTCGACGCGTTCGCGAGATTCTGCGCGACCGACGCCTGACGCTCCAGCGTCCATTTGGCGCCGCTCATCGCGGTATAGATCATGCGGTCCATGGTGTGTCCTCAGCGGCGGTCAGCGCAGGTTGACCAGGGTCTGCATGATCTGGTCCTGCGTCTTGATCGACTGCGCATTGGCCTGATAGGCGCGCTGCTGGGTGATCATGTTCACCAGTTCGGCGGTGAGATCGACATTCGAGTCTTCCACCGCGGCGGGCTGCAGGCCGCCACGGTTGCCAGAGCCCGGCGCGCCGATGGCAGGCGGGCCGGAGAAGGACGTTTCTGCCCAGCCATTGCTGCCGAGTTGGGTCATGCCGTCCGGATTCTGGAAGGTCGCCATGACGACCTGACCCAGATTGCGCGACTGCCCGTTGGTGTAGCGCCCCTGCAGCACGCCTTCCGGCGACACGCTGATACCGGACAGGCGGCCGGAGGCGAAGCCGTCCTGCGCCACTGCGTTGACGCTGAAGGCGGAGCCGAACTGGGTCGAACCGGTCAGGTCGAGGTCGAACGCCAGCGGACTGGTTGCACCGGTCGTGATGGCGAACGACTGAGGCAGCGTATTCGGGCCGACCAGACCACCATTGGAATTGAAGGTGACAGCCGTGGCCGCGGTCGGCGCGCCGCCGTCGAGCGCGGTGTGCATGTTCCACTGGTTCGGCGTCGCAGTCTTCACGAAGTACACCGACATGATGTGCGAATTGCCCAGCGAGTCGTACGACGTCAGCGAAGTCGAGTAGGAGAAACTGGTGGTGTCGGTCGGCGAGAACACCGGGTTGGCCGGTGCCGCCAGGCGGGAATCGAGATTGACCGCCAGATCGGCCCCTACGGTGGCCCGCGGCTCGCCGCCGCTCAGCGCGGTGTCGATGCGCAGATCGATCGGCGCGGTGACGATGATGTTGTCGTCCGCATCCACACCATATCCGGTCAACCGGTAGCCGGACGGATTGACGATGTAGCCGTTCTTGTCGACCGAGAACTGACCGTTCCGCGTGTAGATCGTCGAGCCATTGTCGCTCATGCGGAAGAAGCCTTCGCCGTTGATCGCCAGATCAAGCGGGTTGCTGGTGACCGTGATGTTGCCCTGGGAAAACTGCTGGGCCACGCCGGTAACTGTAGCGCCGATACCGATCTGCGCCTTGCCGCCGCCGCCCAGCGTCGAGGCATACAGGTCGGAGAACTGTGCCGATGACTGTTTGAAACCCACGGTGGTCGAGTTCGCCACGTTGTTGCTGATGGCATCGAGTGCCTTGGACGCAATGTTCAGTCCGGAAAGTCCTTGCTGGAAGGCCATGATTCAACTCCCGATCAGTAGATCTGCTTGATGTCGTTCATCGAGACCAGCGACTGCTGGCCTACATTAAGGCGGGTCTGGCCGCCGCTGCGCTCCACGCTTTGCACCACGGCAAGTTCGAGCGGCGTGGTGACCAGCTTCTGCGTGCCCTGGATGGCGCTCACAGTGAAGGAGTACTTGCCATCCTCAGCAACTGCCGTGCCAGCCATGTCGGTGCCGTCCCAGACGAACTGCGTGATGCCGGCATCGCGTGCGTCCAGATTGATTTCCTTCACCAGCACGCCATTGGCACCCTTGACCGATACCGTGACGCGATCCGCCGGCGAGGTCAGCTCGATGCCCCCCATCGACTTGCCGTTCACCAGTTCCAGCGCCGATCCTTCGACCAAAACCGCATGGCCGACCAGCGCCGCGGCCTGCAGATGCTGCGAATCGGCCGAACTGCTGGTGAGCTTTTCCAGCGTGCTGTTGAGCTTGCTGATGCCATCCACCGTGCTGATCTGGGCCAGCTGAGAGGTGACCTGCGCGTTGTCCATGGGATTGAGCGGATCCTGCATCTTGAGCTGCGTCGTCAGCAGCATCAGGAAGCGGTTCTGCGCCTTGTCGATTTCCGAAGTCGCCTTGGTCTGCGTCGTGTTCAGCGAGCTGTAGATATCTGCCGCCGAGGTATTGCCTGTTGAATTGACTGCCATGACGATTCCCTTACTGTCCGATGGAGAGGGTCTTGAGCATCAGCTGCTTCGCGGTGTTCATCATTTCCGCGTTGGTCTGATACGAGCGGGAGGCGGAAATCATGTTCACCATCTCTTCCACCACATTGACGTTGGGCATCTGTACATAACCCTCCTTGTTCGCCGCCGGATTGGTCGGGTCGTAGGTGGTGCGCAGCGGCGCTGCGCTTTCGACGATCTGCGTCACGCGCACGCCATTGGCCTCGCCGCCTTCGCTGATCGGACGCACTTCGAACACCACCTGCTTGGCTCGATAGGGCTGGCCATTGGCCGAGGTCACCGAATCCGCATTGGCCAGGTTGCTGGACACCGTGTTCAGGCGAACTGACTGAGCCGTGAGCGCCGACCCCGCGATGCCGAATACGTTGAACATGTTTCCCATGATTCAGTCTCCTTACTGGCCTTGTATGGCGTTCTGCATCGTGCGCAGGCGACCGTTGATGAAGGTGAGCAGCGCCTCGTACTGCACGGTGTTCTCGGCGAAGGCGGCACGCTCGACGTCCATGTCCACCGTGTTGCCGTCGAGGCTGGACTGCGTTTCGGTGCGGTACTTCAGCGAAGCGTCCATCGACGCGTCACCCTTGGCTTCGATGTGCCGCGCCGACGTGCGCGCAAGCTCAACCGGACCGCCGAGGCGTCCGCCCATCGCGGCTTCCAGCGCGCCGCGAAAATCGACGTCGCGCGCCTTGTAGTGCGGTGTATCGGCGTTGGCGATGTTGGCGGCCAGCGTTTGCTGGCGGGTCGCCCGTACGCCGAGGGCGGCTTGCGGAAGGTCGAGCAGTTTGTCGAGAGGGTTCGGCATGATGGGTATCCCATTGCAGCTATCGTGCCAGCCACTCTATGACCCGATTGCCGGTCTGGATCGGCAAAAAAGGACGGTTGCTGCCCCGCCTTTCAAGGCTATCTGCCGCCCCGACGCGGCAAACCTTGCCGCTTCCGGGCTCCGTGATTCACCGCAAACCCAATCCCGAAAAGGGTTTGCGGGCCGGCAAGCCCAGATTGCGGCAACGAGCGGTCGTCAAACCGGAACAAGGCGGTGCTTTCAGCCCTATTTGCCTCTTCGCAACGCAGGCCCGGGTGGTGCAATGGAAACCTTGCCAAGGAGCCCGCCATGATCCGTCGTCTGCTGATCCCCTCATGTATCGCCCTGTGCAGCGCCGCACTGGCCGCGCCACCCGTGGCGCCGGCGAGCGAACAGCTGCGGCGCGCGGTAGGCGACTTCCTGCAGCAGCAGACGGCCGGGCTGCCGGGTCAGGCCAGTTTCGAGGTGGGACAGGTTGACGCACGGCTGGCGCTGGAAAGCTGCGCCGCTCACGAGGTATTCCTGCCGACCGGCAGCCGCGCCTGGGGTCGCGTGCAGGTCGGCGTGCGCTGCGTCGCCGGCGCAGGCTGGACGATCTACGTGCCGGCGCGGGTCAAGGTCAGCGGCGACTATCTGGTCGCTGCGCGCGCGCTCGGTCGCGGCCAGATCATTGCGGACGGCGATTTCGGCTTCATGCGCGGCGAGCTGACCGAACTGCCACCCAATATGGTCAGTGATCCGCAGCAGGTGATCGGCCAGACGGTCAATGCCGCCATCGGCGCGGGCCAGCCACTGCGCGCAGACTGGCTGCGCGCCCCGGTCGCGGTCCAGCAGGGCCAGCAGGTGAAACTGTTCGCGCGCGGCAACGGATTTGCGATCAGTCACGACGGTCGCGCACTGGCCAGCGCACAGCAGGGCCAGATGGTGCAGGTGCGCACCGGGCGCGGCCAGGTCGTCAGCGGCGTCGCCCGCCCGGGCGGTCAGGTGGAGGTTGTCTATTGAGTAAAGCCGCCTGACCCCAACAGGCCGGTCGCCACCGGCCCCGCTGCTTGGTATATTCATGAGCCTGCCGCCGTGTAGGACGGCTCCCTACAAAAAGTCCTAAAGTTTTGTACGGGTGCCGTCGTAATACGAGTCGAACGTCTTATGAAAGGGTTCATCGTGAAAATCGACGGAACTGGAAAACCGCTTGCACCGACGGCAACTTCGGCTACAAAGAGCAGCTCGGCGAACAGTTCGACGACTGCAACTTCATCTGCCGCCGCACCCGGCGCACAGGTCGACATTTCAGGCACGTCCTCGCGACTGCGCGAACTCGAAGCGTCAGTCGCCAATGTGCCGGTGGTGGACAGTGCACGCGTCGACGAGATCAAGCAGGCCATCGCCGACGGCCGTTTCAAGGTCAATGCGGACCGCGTGGCCGACAGCCTGATCGAAAGTGTGCGTCAGATGCTGAATACACGCCCGGCAGCCTGATGGCCGCAACCGAGCCGGCGGCTCAGACCGCAGCCAGGTTGGCCGCACTGATGATCGAGGAAACGGTGACCTTGCGCACCGCCCTCGGCCATTTGCATGCCGAGCGCCGAGCCCTTGAAGCGGGCGAAGTCGATACGCTCGCCGTGCTCGCGGCGCGCAAATCCGAAGCGTACGGACGTCTCGCGCAACTGGGCGATGCACGCACGGCGTTGCTTGCGCGCGCCGGCAGCAAATCGGGGCGCGACGACATCGAAGCACTTTTCCAGAGCGCTTCCGACTGGGCCGCCTGCAGGCAGCCTTTCAAGGAACTCGTTGCGCTTGCCCGGGAAGCGCACGACCTGAATCAGGCGAACGGCGTGCTCATCCGGGCGCAGATGAAGTCCAGCCAGCAGGCGCTGGCGGTGCTGATGTCCGCCTCGGAACAGGCGTCGACCTACGGGCCGGACGGCCAGTCGATGGCACGAACGACCAGCCGCTCACTCGGCAGCGCCTGAACTTTCCTGTGGTACTGACGGAGCCCGCGGCATCTCCCGGCGGGCTTTCTGGCGTCTGCGCGACCCGCTACAGCCTAGGGAAGCTCGATCCCAGACTGCCTTCGGGTACGTCGGCCGGCCCGGATGGCTGCTGACCCGGTACGGTGACGCGTTCGGTCGAGTAGGTTTCGATGCGGATCGATACCCGGCGGTTCTTCGCCCGCCCTTCTTCGGTCGCGTTGTCGGCCAATGGCCGCTGGTCGGCCAGACCGGCGGCGGTCAGCCGAGTCGACAGGATGCCCTCGTCGGCAAATACCCGCGTCACGGCGCCCGCACGAACCGCCGACAGTTCCCAGTTGGAACCCAGCTTGCCGCCGGCCGGAACATTGTCGGTGTGGCCTTCGATCACCAGCGGGAAATCGGTATAGAGCAAAACGCGCGCGATCGCGCCGATGATGTCCTGCGCAGCCGGCTCGAGCACGCTTTCACCCGGGCCGAACAGGAATTTCGCGTCGAGATCCACCGTGATGCCCAATGCGCCCTGGGTGACACTGGCCTGCCCTTCACGGGTCAGTGCAGACAACGCCTGCTGGATGTCCTTCGCCGCCTTGTCCGCTCGCTCGCGCCGCTCCTGCGCTTTCTGCGCCGCGCGATGGGCACGCAGTTCATCGATCTCGACCTGCATGCGGGCACTCTGGTCGGTCGCCGGCAGTTCGATCAGCCGCACGCCCTCGCGCGGCGCGAAGGCGCTGTTCAGCGACTGGCTCAGCGTGCGGTATTTGCCGTCATTGACCTGCGAGATTGCGTACATCACGACGAAGAACGCGAACAGCAGGGTCACCAGATCGGCATAGGAAATGAGCCACCGGTCATGGTTCTCGTCCGAATCGGGCACATAGCGACGCTTCCTCACGGTCCGCCTGCGCACTCAACCGGGTACCGAAGCGACGTAGCCGAGCAATCGGCTTTCGATGATGCGCGGGTTGTCGCCGTTGGCGATGCCGGCCAGACCGTCGACGAACATTTCGCGCAGGCTGATCAGCTGGGTGACATGCATCTGCAGCTTGCGTCCGATCGGCAGGAAGATCAGGTTCGCGCTGCCCACACCGTAGATCGTCGCCACGAAGGCGGTGGCGATACCAGCGCCAAGCCGCGCCGGATCGCCCAGGTTTTCCATCACGTGAATCAGGCCAAGCACCGCGCCCAGAATGCCTATCGTCGGTGCGTAGCCAGCGGCGGCGTCCCATACGCGGGCAGCCTGGCGCAGCGTGGTTTCGTAGGTGGTGATCTCGACCTCCATGACCTCGCGCAGACGTTCCGAATCGGCGCCATCGACCAGCAACTGCACGCCCTTCCGGAAAAACGGATCAGGTTCGCTGCCGATGTGCTTTTCCAGCACCAGAATGCCTTCGCGTCGCGACAGCGTGGCCCAGCCGACCAGTTTGCGGATCATGTCGTCGGGTACCGCTGCCGGCGCCGAAAAAGCCCAGCCGCCCATGCGCATGCCGCGCATGAAAATGGGAAAGCGGGTCTGCAGCATGGTCGCGCCCAGCGTGCCCCCGAGCACGATGACCAGCGCGGCCGGCTGGAACAGCGATGACAGGCTGCCCCCTTCGAGCACCTGGCCCGCCATGATGGCGGCGATGCCCAGAGCCAGACCGACGATGCTGAGACGATCGACACGCATGGGGATATCAGGCCGGCGCGCGCTCAGGTGCGCGCCGAGATGCGACTGCGCAGGCGCGCGATGGCCTGACTGTGCAACTGGCACACGCGCGATTCCGAAACCCCGAGGATTTCGCCGATCTCGCGCAGGTTCAGGTCTTCTTCGTAGTACAGGCCCATGACGGTCTTTTCGCGATCCGGCAGGTCGCCGATGGCGCGAACAAGAACGTCGCGCATGTTCTTGTCGAGCAGCCGGGCGAGCGGATCGAGATCTTCGGTGCCGACGCTGTGACGATCCAGGTAATCGTCGTCGTCACCGTTGGTGAAATCTTCGAAATAGACGAGCTGGTAGCCACGCGCTTCCTGCAGCATCTTCTGGTACTCGCCCAGCGGCATGCCGAGCGATTCGGCCAGTTCACCTTCGGTCGGCTGGCGGCCCTTGGCCTGCTCCAGCGTGGTGATCGCGGTTTCGATGCGGCGCATGTCGCGCCGCAGGCTGCGCGGCAGCCAGTCGTTCTCGCGCAAGCCGTCGAGCATGGCTCCGCGGATGCGCTGCACGGCATAGGTCTCGAACTGCGCACCGAGGCCTTCTTCATAGCGGTTCATCGCATCAAGCAGCCCGAGCATGCCGTTCTGGATGATGTCTTCGACCTGCACGCTGGCCGGTAACTTGGCCATCAGGTGGTAGGCGATGCGCTTGACCAGCGGCGCATAGTGCTTGGCGAGCTGGTCGCGGTCCAGTGTTCCGGATGCGGTATACATAGGTCGTCCTCTGCTTCGGCCGGCTGCGCGATCAGGCTACGCGTGCCGAAAGCCCATCTGGCAGTCCGGCCGGATCGCCGGACTGTGTGTCGTTGTGCGGCATCAACATACCGGGTTTTTCGGTCTCGCGGGTCACGAAGAGCTTTTCGGCAAGATCGCGTCCGATCTTGAGGGCATCGTCACCCGCCACCACAAAATTCGGCCGCTGATAGCCCGCGGGGAGGCAACCGAGCCAGTGCAGCGCGCTGCCGAGGTGCTCGCTCACCACGCCATTCAGGCTCGCGAACGCCTGGCGGGCGTCCGACACCGAGCGCGCGCGGCTGACACCGACATGAACCGGACGCACCGCCCCGGCCGACAGTGGCGCATTGCCGGTCAGATGACGCTTGATCAGCGCGTACGCAGCGGTGACGCTGACACCGGATGCTGCCGTCACCACTGCGAGGCGGTCCGCGCGACGGGCCAGCGCCGACAGTTGTGATTCTTCGAGTGCGCAATCGACGATCAGCAACTCGGTTTCGCGCGTCAGTTCGATCAGTGCTTCATCCAGCGCCTCGAGTTGCAGTCGGTTCAGCTGTCTCGAGTTCTGCGCAAGACGCGCCGCCGGCACCACCGACACGCCGTGCTGCGACAGCAGCGGTACCGACGCCAGCGGCGCATCGCGGTTGATCGCCTGCAACAGGTCGAGCCGGGAAGTCAGCCCCAGCCGGGCGGTCGCCGAACCCAGTCCCTGATGTTCGTCGATGACGGTCACGCGCAGGCCGCTGCGTGCGGCTTCGATTGCGGCGCCGAGCGCCACCGAGGTCGCACCGACGCCCGCCATCGCGCCCGCAACGCTGATGCGCTGGGTCGGATAGCGGCGGAACATGGCGCGCAGACCGGCGGCCTGGTCCTTCATCGGATCAGCCACGGCTCACCTCGCTGCGTGCGGCGCGACGCGACGATGCCATGACCAGTCCGGCATCCTGCGCCGACAGGTGCTGCGGCGAATCCTCACCGGCCGCGCGCAGTGCGCGATGCAGCAGATAGGCGCGATTGGGCAGGTGCAGGTCTTCCGGCACGCGCTGGCCGTTAGCGACGTAGAAGAGGGGCAACTGGTGGCGCATCAGCACGTCGAGCACCGGCCCGAGCGTCACCGACTCATCGACCTTGCTGATGATGGCGCCCGCCAGATCGGCCCCGCCATTCGGCGCCGAATAGGCGCGCACCACGTCGTCGAGCGCATCCGCACGGGCCACCGCATTGAGCAGCAGCAGGCGGCGTACATCACCGCTGGATGACAGCATGGCGATCTGTTCGGTCACCGCCTGATCGCGCTGGCTCATGCCGACGGTGTCGATCAGCACCATGTGCTTGTCGCGCAGTTCGACCAGCATGCGGCGCAGGTCGGAGGCGTCGCGCACGGCATGCACCGGCACGCCGAGAATGCGACCATAGATCCGCAGCTGTTCGTGGGCGCCGATCCGGTAGCCGTCGGTGGTCAGCAGCGCTACCTTGTCGGCACCGTGCCGCACCACGCAACGCGCGGCCAGCTTGGCGGTGGTCGTGGTCTTGCCGACACCGGTCGGGCCGACCAGCGCATACACACCGCCGCGGTCGATGATGTCGGCGTCGGAGTTGAGCGTGATCAGATCGCGGCCGATCAGCGTACGCAGTTCGTTGCGCGCGGCGGCCAGAGAATCGGAGGCGCCCAGCTGGTCAAGCAGGCGGTAGGTGGTGGTCGCGCTGAAGCCGGACTCCAGCATTTCACCGGCGAGCGTGGCGTTAAGCGGCGAGGTACGCGACATTTCTCCCCAGGCGAAGCCGGCCAGCTGCTGCTCGAGCATGCGGCGGATGCTGCCCAGTTCGGCGCGCAGGGCACCGTCGATTTCGGGCGCCCGGTCGGCCACCGGCACGGTGGCGCGTTGCTGCGCCGGAATGGCCTCGGGGGCCGAACGACGCTGCGCGACTTCGGCGTGGGCGCCGAGCTGCACCGGATCGATCGGCTCAGCCTCGGGCCGCATCTGTTCCATGCGGGTGTTGGCGGCCGGAATATCGCGGCCGTAAGCCATGTCGCGCAGTTCGCTCGGCGTGGCCGGACGGGGCTTGTACGGCTGCCAGGGCTTCGGTGCGCGCACCTCGGTGCTCGCGACAGCCACCCGGGCCGCGCTTGGCGCGGCGCTGCGTGCAGCGACAGTGCTCGACAGGGTGAGCTGAAAGTCCTCGTCATCGGCTTGCGGCGCCACGGCGACCGGTTCCGCCTTCTGCGCCGGCTTTCTGGCCGCCGCCGTCATCGCGTCGAGTGCGTTGGCCGGCAGCGCAAGGATTTCCACCCCGCCTTCGACCGGTCGGTTGGACAGCACGATGGCGTCCGGCCCGAGTTCTTCCTTGATGCGACGAAGTGCGTCGCGCGCACTGGCTGCGAGATATTTGCGAGGCGTCATGATTTGACTCCGATGACAGAGGTCACTTTGATGGTGCGTGTTTCAGGAACTTCGGAATTGGCAACAACTTTCAGACTCGGTACGGCGCGACGCAGGAAGCGCGACAGCAGCCAGCGCAGTGGCGCCGGTACCAGCAGCACGGCGGGCAGACCCATTTCTTCCTGCTGCTGCGCGCTGCGCGCAACTTCGTGCATCAGCGTGTCGGCCAGACCCGGTTCGATGACCGAGCCATCGCCGCCGGCGCCCAGCGCCTGACCGAGCAGGCGTTCGAGGCCCGGGTCGAGCACCATGACCTGCACGTCGGCGTTGCCCGGGAACAGCTGCTGCACGATGGAGCGGCCCAGCGAAACACGGACGCGGGAGGTCAGTTCCAGCGTGTCCTGGGTGCGCGCTGCATAGTCGGCCAGTGTTTCGATGATGGAACGCATGTCGCGGATGGCCACGCCCTCTTCCAGCAGGCTCTGCAGCACGCGCTGCACGGTGCCGAGCGGCAGCGCCTTGGGCACCAGGTCCTCGATCAGCCGCGGTTGATCCTTGCCGACGTGGTCGAGCAGCGCCTGCACTTCCTGCCGGCCGAGCAGTTCCGCGGCGTGGCTCAGAATGAGGTGATTCAGGTGTGTCGCCACCACGGTGGCGGCATCGACGACGGTGTAACCCAGCGCATGCGCCTGTTCTCGCAGACCTTGTTCGATCCACACGGCCGGCAGGCCGAACGCCGGATCCTTCGCTTCACGGCCGGGCAGTGCACCGGCCACCCGGCCCGGGTTGATCGCCATCAGGCTGCCCGGATAGGCCTCGCCGCTGCCGACATCGACGCCCTTGAGCGTAATGCGGTAACCGTTGGGCTTGAGTTCAAGGTTGTCGCGGATGTGCACCGGCGCAGTCAGGAAGCCGATTTCGGCGGCGAATTTCTTGCGCAGGCCGCGGATACGCTTCAGCAGTTCGCCGTCCTGACCGCGATCGACCAGCGGGATAAGGCGGTAACCGACCTCGAGCCCCAGCGTATCGACAGGCACCACGTCACTCCATGCTGCTTCCTGCGACTCGGGCATCACCACATTGGCGCCATCGGCTGCCTGTGCTGCGGCCGCCTTCTCGGCGACTTCCTTCGCCTTCGGTTCCGCCTGGGCATTCACACCGCGCCATGCCAGATAACCCAGTACCGACGCGAGCAGCAGGAACACGAAGTTGGGCATGCCGGGGATCATGCCCATCAGGCCGAGGATGCCCGCAGAAATGGCCAGTACGCGCGGGTCGCCGAACAACTGGCTGATGACCTGACCGCCGACGTCCTGGCCACTGCCGACGCGCGAAACGACCAGACCGGCGGCGATCGAAATGATCAGCGCCGGAATCTGCGCCACCAGACCGTCGCCGATGGTCAGCAGCACATAGGCCTTGGCGGCTTCGCCGGCGCTCATGTCGTGCTCCAAGACGCCGATCAGCAGGCCGCCGATCACATTGATCAGCAGGATCATGATGCCGGCGACCGCGTCACCACGGACGAACTTCGACGCGCCGTCCATCGAGCCGTAGAAATCGGCTTCGTCGGCGATTTCCTTGCGCCGGCGACGCGCGTCTTCCTCACCGATCAGGCCGGCGTTGAGGTCGGCGTCGATCGCCATCTGCTTGCCGGGCATCGCGTCCAGCGTGAAACGCGCGCCGACTTCGGCGATCCGTCCGGCGCCCTTGGTCACGACCACGAAATTGATGACGGTCAGGATGATGAACACGACGATGCCGACCGCGTAATTGCCGCCGACCAGGAAGTGGCCGAACGCTTCGATCACTTTTCCCGCAGCATCCGGTCCGGTGTGGCCTTCGAGCAGGACGACACGCGTAGAGGCGACGTTCAGCGACAGCCGCAGCAGCGTGGTCACCAGCAGGACCGTCGGGAAAACCGAAAAATCGAGTGCGCGCGTCGTGTAGAGCGCCACCAGCATCACCATCACGGACAGCGCGATGTTGAAGGTGAAGAACACGTCCAGCACGAAGGTGGGCAGCGGCAGCACCATCATCGACAGGATGAGGATGATCAGTATCGGCGCAGCCAGTTGCTGAAGGTTAGGTGTGCCGATTGCCTGCCGGAGCGAGAGAGAGGAAGCCATGGCAGTATTTCAGCGCACCGGGGCCCTCCCGAACCCTGGAAAGAAGCGGGGTTTTCCCCGGCTATTGGCGCGACTGAAACGGCATCGCCTGACCGGAGCCTGCAGCATGCGCACGCGGGCGGCAGATTCGTTCCGGAAATGGATCCTTACAAACGGGGGTCGCTTTCATTAACTTGGGCATGCGTTACTGCTGCTCATGCGTTTCACCCACAGGAGAACACGATGAACACACACGCCCGCACTGCTTCCGCCCGCTCGCTGCACCCGGCGCTGTGGGTGGCTGCGCTTTCGATCACCGCCTTCAGTGCGGTCGGTATCGCGTCGATGACCGGAATGCTCGAACGCTCGCCCGAGCCGGCACCGGCTCAGGTGGTCGCCGCGGCCAGCATCGATCCACTGGCTGCGACGGCGGTGACACCGGTTGCACCGATCGCAGGAGCGCCGGTCGTCACGCAGGCACCGGCCAGGCCGGTCGCCGCTGACAGGCCGGTCGCGAAAGCGGTACCGCCGAAGAAGACCGAGCCGATGCAGTACGCCGACGCGCGTCCGGTGCGCGTGGCAGACCGCACCTACGATCCGGGCATCGACATCACGGCGGCGCCGCCGCGTGACATCGAACAACAGATCGACGCGTCGCGCACGAATTCGTACCGTATTGAGAACGATTACCGGGTAGCTCCCGCCTCGCTGTGTATAGACTGCGGTATCGTCGAGTCGATTCGCGAAGTACAGGCAGCCGCCGATCCGAGCGGACTGGGTGCTGCGGCAGGTGGTGTGGTGGGTGGCCTGCTCGGCAACAATGTCGGCAAAGGCAGCGGGCGCACCGTGGCGACGATCATCGGTATCGCGGGTGGCGCCTATGCTGGCCATCAGATCGAAAAGACACAGCGCAAGACGACCCGGCATGAGGTCGGCGTGCGCATGAACAACGGTGACTATCGTACGGTCACGCTGGACACCGCACCAAGCTGGCACGTCGGCGACAAGGTGAAGCTGCAGAACGGCAACCTTGTCCAGGCCGACTAGCCGGTCGTTTCAGAATTCCTCTTCCTCTCTCTCCGTGAGGATGTTTTCAGGGCACCTCAGGGGTGCCCTCTTTTTGTTTGCGGTTCGAGCGTCAGCGTATGCGCTCAAGACGCACCACTTCTTCATCACCTGTATTCAGCGACACCTTGCCTTCAAGCGTTCGCGCATCGGCTGACCTTCGCACATGCAGGTTGCCACCGGCCACTTCGAAGCTGCCGTCGCCACTGATCAGCATCAGCGCCATGTCGAGCTCATCGCCAAAAAGCTCGCCGCGCGCGGTGTAGCGCACGTGCGACAGCTGCGTGCCGTCGACCGCCAGCGATGCGATGTACGCTGCCCATTCCGGCCGACTGTCGATGCGCACCGGCTCGGATCGCAATTCGACCGCATCGCCGCGCTGGCGCAGGTGCGCCGGTGTGCGCTGTCCGTCGGCGGAAACAAGAAGCCAGTCGCCATCCAGCGTATTCGGCGCAGCGGGCGCAGTGGGCGCAGGTGCGGGCACGTCGACGGGCGGATGGGCGGAACGCAGCAGCACGCCGGCACCCGCAACGGCTGCGAGCGCTATGCCGGAACTCAGGATCAGGCGACGTTTCCCGGCCGCGCTGGCGACCCGCTTTTCTGCCGAACGCGGCACACCGAATTGTTCGATGTCAGCGACGATGCGCGGCAGATCAAGGGCCGACCAATCGTCGGTACGCAGCGGCAATGCGTGCCAGTCGATAACGGCGCGCAAGGACTCGGGCAGGCTGTCGGCTGTCGGCATCGGCGTGCCATCGACGCGCAGCGGCATCACGGTCGCGCCGGCAGCGATCGCAGACAGGATCTCGCCTCGTACCGGATCGTCCGCATCCTCGATTCTCAGGTGGCCATCATCGCGACGCGCGCCGAAGAAGGCTGGCGTGATCAGCAGCAGCACGACTGGCCGCTTGCCGATGGCGTTGTCGATCGCCTCACGCCAGCTGCCGCCACCCCTCAGGTCATGTCGGTCGAGAAAGACCTGCTCGGCACCGAAAGCGTCGCCCAGATCGTCAGCCAGCCGGCTGGCGTCCTTGGTGCCGTCGGCACTGCGGTAGCTGATGAATATCCGGTTCATGCGGGGAGCCGGGCTGCGCCACGGTGGAAAGCTCACACATCGCCGAGTGTATGCCCGGAACAGCTGGCGCAACAGTCGGCCATCGGACTGGCATTGCCCGGGAACCGATCGACACGGAAACCCGGTGCAGAAGCTGAGTCGGCGCCGCGCTGCTGCATTCTCAAGCTGCCTTGCGACCCGGCAAGCCTGTCGGACCTGAAGCGGCCGCTTTTCAAGTGACCGATCGGGCAAGGTCCGGCACCCGGTCAACCCGGTCGCGCAGGCATGCAACACGGCACCGCGACACGTGATGCCGCATGCGCCGCAAAAAGCCATGAGATGCGCGCGGTGCGGATCACGATGACAGAAGTGGGCATGCGCGTCCCGACAAGTCCGGGCCGCGTTGATTCAGCACACGCGCGCCAGACGGGCCAGCACGCGCTCTCGACCAAATGCTTCCAGCACGGCATCGATCGACGGCGTCTGCGGCTGGCCGATCAGCGCCACGCGCAGCGGGATCGCCACCTGCGGCATCTTCATGCCGCACTCGGCGCAGGTTTCCTTGATCGCGGACGAAAGCGCCGCCTTTTCCCATGGCGCACTTTCAAGACGTGCAGCCAGCTTGCGCAGCGCGTCGCGCGCCGGATCCGTGAGGTGCTGCGCACGCATGTCGGGCGACACGTGAAGGTCGATGTAGAAGGCTTCGAGCGCATCGGTCAGTTCGACCAGGGTGGCCGCACGGTCCTTGTACAGCGCGATCAACGGCTCGAGCTGCGGTCCGGTCTCCGGATCGACACCACGACGCGCCAGGCGGCTCGCCACATCCGCCGCCAGCCGGCCATTGTCGGACAGCTTCAGATAGTGCGCATTCAGCCAGCGCAGCTTTTCGGTATTGAACTGCGCCGCCGACGGCGTGATGTGGTCGAGATCGAACCACCCGACAAACTGTTCGCGCGAAAAGACTTCGTCATCGCCATGACTCCAGCCCAGCCGCGCCAGGTAGTTGATGACCGCTTCGGGCAGATAGCCGTCTTCGTCGTACTGCATGACGCTGACCGCACCGTGCCGTTTCGACAGCTTCTGGCCATCGTCGCCGAGGATCATCGACAGGTGGGCGTACTGCGGCACGGCAGCGCCCAGCGCGCGCAGGATGTTGATCTGGCGCGGCGTGTTATTGACATGATCGTCGCCCCGGATGACGTGGGTGATGCCCATGTCCCAGTCGTCGACGCAGACACAGAAATTGTAGGTGGGCGTGCCGTCGGCGCGCGCGATGATCAGGTCGTCCAGCTCATCATTGGCGATCGCTATGCGGCCCTTGACCTGATCGTCCCACGCCACCACGCCAGTGACCGGATTGCAGAAGCGGATGACCGGCTCGACGCCTGCAGGCGGCTCGGGCAACGTCCGACCGGGCCCTGGGCGCCAGCGACCGTCGTATCGAGGCTTTTCGTTGCTGGCTCTCTGCTGTTCGCGCAGCGCGTCGAGTTCTTCCTGCGTGGTGTAGCAGCGGTAGGCATGACCCTGCTCCAGCAGTTGCGCAATCACTTCCTTGTAGCGATCCATGCGCTGCATCTGGAAGAACGGCCCCTCGTCATGTCCCAGATCGAGCCACTTCATGCCGTCGATGATCGCCTGCACCGCCTCGGGCGTCGAACGCGCCACATCGGTATCTTCGATGCGCAGCACGAACTGGCCACCGTGATGGCGGGCGTACGCCCAGGAAAACAGCGCCGTGCGCGCGCCACCGATGTGGAGGTAACCGGTCGGACTCGGCGCAAATCGCGTGCGGACAACTTGAGTCATGGCAATGCCTGCGAAAGATGAGCGCGCGATTGTACCGCCAGCACCCCAGCCATTTGACGGCACTTCGCTTAACCGCTAGTATTCGCGCCCTGTCACGAATGCAGGGCAGTTAGCTCAGCGGTAGAGCACCGCCTTCACACGGCGGGGGTCACTGGTTCGATCCCAGTACTGCCCACCAATCTTGAAAGCCCGAACCGAGGTTCGGGCTTTTTTTTGCCTTGCAGGTGTGCAGATGGTCAGGGCTTGGGCGGAATGCGCAACTTCTGTCCGGGGTAGATCTTGTCCGGGTGCGACAACATCGGACGATTGGCTTCGAAGATCAGGGGGTACTTGTTGGCATCGCCGTAGTAGGTCTTGGCGATCTTCGACAGGTTGTCGCCCGACTTCACATCGTGATACTGCGCTTCGGGTTCGAGATTGAGCACATTGAGCTGGTCCTGCACCGAAGAGACACCGGCCACGTTGCCGGCCGACAGCACGATACGTTCGCGGGTCGCCTGATCCGCGCAGGTGCCGGAAACCGTGCATGTCGAGGTGCTGCCGTCGAACGAAACGTTAAGCGCAGTGGCCGACAAGCCCATCTTTTCGATGTACGTCTTGATGGCGTCGCCTGCGGCACGGTCGAGCTTTGCACGGTTCTCCGGTGTAGGCGCCGCCTTGACCTGCTCGGTTGCAGCCTTGGCCTCACCGGAACCAAAAAGCTTTTCACCCGCATCTTTCAGGAAATTCAGCAATCCCATGTCGTGCCTCCTGTGTTGTAGTAACAATGTTGTCGTGGGTTCATGATAGCCGACCCCGGAAGCGAGGCTGTCGAAACCGCTTGAGCCGGTCTGATGCACGGCCGCCACTTGCAGGTTTGACGCGTCACGAGTACTTATATACATTCAAGCTTGTTTGTAAAAAGATTGCCTCATATGGTTCGACGCACCAAAGAAGAAGCTGAAGCAACGAGGCTGCAGCTTCTTGATGCCGCGGAACGCTGCTTTCGCGAAAAAGGGGTTGCCGGCACGACGTTGGACGACATCGCAAAAAGTGCGGGCCATACACGCGGCGCCGTGTATTGGCACTTCGAAAACAAGGCAGACATTTTCGAAGCCGTTTGCGAACGCGTCACAACGCCGATGCAGGCCATGCTGGGCGACCTCGCAGCCGACCCGGGCGCTGATCCGCTCGGCTTTCTGCGCAATGACGCTATCCGCGTGCTGCGCATGCTGACCGACTGCGAGCGTGTTCAGGCAGTATTTGAAATCAAGTTCTGCAAGCTGGATGGCGGACCGGACTTCGACCGCCTGCGCACCCGCGAACTCGAAACACACAGCCGCTGCCTCGATATGCTGGAAGTCGTCTTCGGCGCGGCAGTGCGCATCGGGCAGTTGCCGCTGCACCTCCCGCCACGCGAAACGGCAGAGGCGATGCATGCATTCATCGGCGGTCTGATGCGCAGCTGGATCGAACGGCGCGACTTCGACCTGCAGAAGTCCGCGCCGTGGCTTGTCGATACCTTTCTGATCGGTCTGCGCAATGCCCCCGTTCCGGATCCTGCAAGCTGAAGCCGCCTCGATGAAATGAAGCACCCCAATGAAAAGGCCGCCTTTCAGGCGGCCTTTTCATTGGGGTGCATGTGCCGTGGCTACTGCTGTTTCGCCGCTTCGAGCGCCTTGCTGTTGATGGTGACCGGATAGCGCTGACGCAGCGAACCCAGATAGGCTGCAAAGTCATCCTGCGAAACGGTCTGATCGAGTTGGGCCTTGATCGCTTCGATGCGTTGCGGGTCCAGTGCTTCCTTCGGCTGCTTAACCGCGCTGATGCGGAACACCGCATAGCCTCCGTTACCCATCGGGAAGCCAAGATAGGCCGGCAGCGCGTTGGCGGGCGCATTGAATATGGCACGCACCATCTCCGCAGCCGGTCCCTGCGCCTGGGCGCGGGACACATCCTGCGGCGGCGACCAGTTCAACGGCGCGTTTTCTCCCGCCTTCAATTTGGCGATGGCGGCCTCGCCCCGCTCGCGCGCCATCTTTTCCCCGGCCGCAAGTCCAAGCTGCTTTTCGATTTCCGGCTGCACGCTTTCGAACGGTTTCACGGAAGCAGGCAGCTGTTCGATGACACGTGCAGATACCAATGTATTGGGTGCGGTTTCGATCGCCTGCGTGTTGCGGCGGTTCTTCACGGCGTCTTCCGAGAAAATTGCATCGCGCAGCTTTTCATTATCGAACGGCGCGGGCATCAGGAAGCCCTTCGGAATCAACGGGCTGGTTTTGACCTGAAGGCCGAGCTTCTCAGCGGCCGGTGCGAGTGAATCGGCCTGCTCATACACGGTGTTGCTGAATACCTCGGCCAGTTCGGCAAACTTACGGCGCGCCGACTGCTTTTTCAGTTCGTCGGCAATCTCCGCACGCGCCTCGGCCAGCGTCTTGCCCTGCCCGCCGCGGACTTCAGTGAGCTGGATGATGTGCACCCCGAAATCAGACTCGATGACACCGCTGATCTGGCCCGGCTTGAGCGCGAACACGGCATCTTCGAACGGCTTGACCATCGTTCCGCGTCCGAAATAGCCCAGATCGCCGCCAGCGTCCTTCGAGCCGGGATCCTGCGAGTTCTCCTTTGCCAGTTCGGCGAACTTTGACGGATCGGCGCGCAGCGTCTTGAGCAGCGCTTCGGCCTTGGTGCGAACCGCGGCACGCTCATCCGGGCTGGCCGATGCGTCGATGGTCAACAGGATGTGACTGGCCTTTCGTTCTTCACCCTGCATGTAGCGCGACTGATCCGCTTCGTAAGTCTTCCGGATGTCTTCTTCGCTCACTTCCATCGTTGCGGCAAGCGCGGCTTCGCTCAGCGTCAGATATTCCACCTTGACCTGCTCGGGCACCTCGAACTGCTTCAGATTGTCGTCGTAGAATTTGCGCACCTGGTCCGGCGTGATGGCAATCTGCTCGATGAATTCGAACGGCGTGATGACCGCCTCGCTGACTTCGCGCTGCTCCTGCTGCATCTGCGCCCAGCGCTTCGCGAGCGATGCCGGAACGAACGAACTGCCGGCGATCCCGGCGTAAAGCTGGCGGATCAGCAGATCCTGACGGATGCGTGCCAGCAGCCCGTCTCGGCTGTACCCCTGCGACTGCGCAACCTGATCAAAACGCGCCTCGGAAAACTTGCCATCAACCTGAAAACCGGGGATCGCGGCGATGATCTGACTCATGCGAGCATCGGGGACCGTCAGGTTTGTACGCTGCGCTTCCTGGATCAGCAAGCGCTGGCTCACCAGGCCGTCCAGCGCCTGGCGGCGCACCTCTGCACGTTCCATGATCTTCGGGTCGAATTCCTCGCCCATCATTTCGCGCAACCGGTCCTGCTGGTCGCGCAAGGCTGCCGTGAATTCTTCCTGCGCAATCTTCGCACCGCCGACAACCGCGGCATCTTCACGCTGCACGTCGCTGTTTACATAGGATTCAACGCCGAAGAACGCGAACGGCAGGATCATCAGCAGCAGGACACCCTGGACGACGCGCTTGTTGTTGCGAACCGCATCAAACATAAATACCTTTCGCGGGGCCTGCGTACAGCAGGCGCGAAAAATGAAAAAGGCGAACCCAGGTTCGCCCGCTGTCAGTTTTGGCGGAGTGGACGGGACTCGAACCCGCGACCCCCGGCGTGACAGGCCGGTATTCTAACCAACTGAACTACCACTCCGTTCTGGTGGGTGCTGACGGGCTCGAACCGCCGACATTCGCCTTGTAAGGGCGACGCTCTACCAACTGAGCTAAGCACCCGCCGATTCCTGCGCGAGCTTCGGGCACTGCGAAAAACAGCCCGCGATGATACCTCACAAGAGGTCAGTCGCGGGCTGTGCTGACTCTGGCTGTCAGTGTGTAATGACGGCAGCGGCAGCGACCGCGGCGTCTTCGACCTTGGCAATCGTCGCGGCGGGATCGGCGTCCGGCAACGCATCCGGCTTGCGCTCCAGCGCGCGTTCAAGCACCTCGTCGATCCACCTGACCGACACAATCTCGATCGAGTTCTTCAGCGTGTCGGGCATGTCCGCAAGATCCTTGACATTCTCATGTGGAATCAATGCGGTACGGATACCACCGCGGACGGCGGCAAGCAGCTTTTCCTTCAGGCCACCAATGCCGAGCACTTCACCACGCAGTGTGATTTCACCCGTCATGGCCACATCAGCACGCACGGGAATCCCGCTGAGAGCGGAAACCAGCGCGGTCGTGATGGCGATGCCTGCGGATGGTCCGTCCTTGGGCGTCGCACCTTCAGGGAAGTGCACGTGAAGATCGACCTTTTCGAATACTTCGTCCTTGATCCCCAAACGACGGGCGCGTGAGCGGACGACGGAGCGCGCAGTCTCCACCGATTCCTTCATCACGTCACCAAGCGAACCCGTGCGCTGCACGACACCCTTGCCCGGCATTGTCGCGACCTCGATCGTCAGCAATTCACCGCCAACTTCCGTCCACGCCAGACCCGTCACCTGACCAACCTGATTGTCCTTCTCCGCAATGCCGAAGGTATAGCGACGGACGCCGAGGAACTTGTCCAAGTTCTTTGCATTGATGATGATCTTCGACGAGCGCTTCTTCAGCACCAGTCCTTTGACCACCTTGCGGCAGATCTTCGACACTTCACGCTCGAGTGCGCGCACACCGGCTTCCCGTGTGTAGTAGCGGACGATGTCGCGCAGGGCATCTTCAGTGATCGAAATCTCTTCCTTCTTCAGACCATTGTTCTTGATCTGCTTCGGAACCAGATAGCGTTGGCTAATGTTGACCTTTTCATCCTCCGTGTAACCCGAAAGGCGGATCACTTCCATCCGATCGAGCAGTGGCGCAGGAATGTTCAGCGTGTTGGCAGTGGCGACAAACATCACGTCGGAAAGGTCGTACTCAACTTCGACGTAATGGTCGACAAACGTCGAGTTTTGTTCCGGATCAAGCACTTCCAGCAAGGCGGATGACGGATCACCCCGAAAATCCTGGCCCATCTTGTCGACTTCATCGAGCAGGAAAAGGGGATTCTTGACGGCCACCTTCGTCATGTTCTGCAGGATCTTGCCCGGCATCGATCCTATGTAAGTCCGGCGGTGTCCACGGATTTCCGCCTCGTCCCGAACGCCACCGAGCGCCATACGAACGAACTTGCGGTTGGTTGCCTTGGCAATCGACTGGCCGAGCGAGGTCTTGCCGACGCCCGGGGGGCCGACCAGGCACAGGATTGGCGCCTTGAGTTTGTCGACGCGCTGCTGCACAGCCAGATATTCGAGAATACGCTCCTTGACCTTCTCCAAGCCGTAGTGATCCCGATCGAGTACCTTTTCCGCCTCAGCGAGGTCCTTGAAAATACGTGACTTCTTGCGCCAGGGGAGGCCCACAAGCGTCTCTATGAAGTTTCGTACGACGGTCGCCTCGGCAGACATCGGCGACATCAGCTTCAACTTCTTCAGTTCGGACTGCGCCTTGGCGACGGCTTCCTTTGTCATGCCGGCTGCCTTGATCTTCTTCTCGATTTCTTCGAGATCGGCTCCGTCCTCACCTTCGCCCAACTCTTTCTGGATAGCCTTGACCTGTTCGTTCAAGTAGTACTCGCGCTGGCTCTTCTCCATTTGCCGCTTCACGCGCCCACGGATGCGCTTCTCGACCTGCAGGATGTCGAGCTCCGTTTCCAGTTGCGACAGCAAACGCTCGATTCGCTCCGCGGTGCCGAACAGCTCCAGAATGTCTTGCTTCTGTTCAAGTTTGAGCGGGAGATGTGCTGCGACCGTATCTGCCAGACGACCCGCTTCTTCGATACTGGACAGCGACGTCAGGATTTCCGGCGGGATCTTCTTGTTCAACTTGACATACTGGTCGAACTGGCCGATCAGCGCACGGCGCATTGCCTCAATCTCATGTGAGGTCTGCTCGACGGCCGGAACTGTAGTGACGTTCGCCATGAACAACGTCTTGATGTCGACGATGTCTTCGACCGTAGCTCGTTGGGTGCCTTCGACAAGCACCTTCACGGTACCGTCAGGCAATTTCAACATCTGAAGGATGTTGGCGACGCAGCCAATGCGGTAAAGATCATCCGGACTCGGCTCATCCTTTGCGGCCGACTTCTGGGCGACGAGCAAGATGCTCTTTCCTGATTCCATCGCCGATTCCAGGGCCTTGATCGACTTCGGACGACCCACGAAAAGCGGGATGACCATATGGGGAAAAACGACAACGTCCCTCAACGGCAGGAGCGGAAGCTCCAGTTGTTCAGGGACGGTTTGAAGGCTGGACATTGATATTCCTTAACGCGACAGTGTCAGGCAGATTGGGGCGGCGATGCCCGAATCAAGCCACCTCGAGGGCGCACCCGCGTTACGCGACATCCGGTTCGCGGGCGTCAGTTCGATCCTGACACTTTGGGTTGATCTGCAAACAGCATGATGGGCTTGCTTTCGCCTTCGATCACACCTTCATCAATGACAACTTTGGTGACGTTATCTATCCCCGGCAGTTCGTACATGGTGTCGAGCAGCGCCGACTCAATGATGCTTCGCAGCCCGCGTGCGCCAGTCTTCCGCTTCAGCGCCTTGCCGGCGATGGCCTGCAGCGCCGCTGGCCGGATTTCCAGTTCGACCCCTTCCATCTGGAAAAGCTTCTGATATTGCTTGATCAACGCGTTCTTTGGCTCGATCAGTATCTGAATCAGCGCCTCTTCATCGAGTTCCTGCAGCGTCGCGACAACCGGGAGACGACCGACGAACTCCGGAATCAGGCCGAACTTGATCAAATCCTCTGGCTCTACGTCGCGGAGCGCTTCGCCTGAATTCCGGTTATCGCGACTTTTCACCTCGGCTCCGAAGCCGATACCGAACTGCTCGGTACGGTTGCGGATCACTTTCTCAAGACCGTCGAAAGCACCGCCACAGATGAACAATATATTCGTCGTGTCCACCTGAACGAAGTCCTGGTTGGGATGCTTGCGCCCACCTTGCGGCGGCACACTGGCAACCGTTCCTTCAATAAGCTTGAGCAACGCCTGCTGAACCCCCTCCCCAGATACGTCACGGGTAATCGAAGGGTTGTCAGACTTGCGGGAGATCTTGTCGATCTCGTCGATATACACGATGCCCTGCTGCGCGCGTTCGACTTCGTAGTCGCACTTCTGCAGCAACTTCTGGATGATGTTCTCAACATCTTCGCCGACATAGCCCGCTTCCGTAAGCGTCGTGGCATCCGCCATCACGAACGGCACATTGAGAAGGCGGGCAAGCGTTTGTGCAAGTAGCGTCTTACCCGAACCCGTCGGCCCAACAAGAAGGATGTTGCTCTTCGACAGTTCGACTTCGTCCTTGCGCGACATGTGGCGCAGACGCTTGTAGTGGTTGTACACCGCTACGGCGAGGATTCGCTTTGCCGGCGATTGACCAATCACGTACTGGTCGAGTATTTCGCAGATCTCCTTCGGCGACGGCAAGTCGCTACGCGCGCCTTTGCCCGATTGTTCGCTGCTGATCTCGTCACGGATGATGTCGTTGCACAGATCGATGCATTCATCGCAAATGAACACCGATGGGCCTGCGATGAGCTTCTTGACTTCGTGCTGACTCTTTCCGCAGAAGGAGCAGTACAGCAGTTTTTCGGACCCCGATTTTTTTTCGGTCATGGCTTTACTCCAGACTTCAAAGTCACTGCACAGCGTGAAGGATCAGGTCGTGCCTTCGGCGCGGGTCGTCAGTACCTTGTCGATAATGCCGTAATCACGGGCCTGCTCGGCGGACAGGAAGTTGTCGCGATCGGTGTCACGCTCTATTGTTTCAATTGGCTGACCTGTGTGATGCGCCATGATCGCGTTCAGCTTCGATCGCAAAGTCAGGATCTCGCGGGCATGTATTTCAATGTCCGATGCCTGTCCCTGGAAACCACCCATCGGTTGGTGGATCATCACGCGCGAGTTCGGCAAACAGAAACGCTTGCCCTTTTCACCGGCCGACAACAGAAACGCGCCCATGCTGGCGGCCTGTCCGATGCACAACGTCGACACCGCTGGCTTTATGAACTGCATTGTGTCGTAGATCGAAAGCCCGGCAGTGACCGAACCGCCGGGTGAATTGATGTAGAAGAAGATGTCCTTGTCCGGATTTTCAGATTCGAGGAACAACAACTGCGCAACGATCACGTTCGCTGTCGAGTCATTCACCGGGCCAACCAGGAAAATTACTCGCTCGCGCAGCAGGCGCGAGTAGATGTCATACGCCCGCTCGCCACGACCACTCTGTTCGATGACCATGGGCACGAGACCCAAGCCTACGGTTTCCGACATCATTCGTTTCACTCCTTGTTGAAGCAGGTCTGCCTGCTTCAAGTTTATCTGGTTACCGGTTCGTGCTCTGGATCGCCGATAAATTGCGAAGCGAGGTGGGTCAGTTCGACGCCATCAACTCATCGAACTCCACCGTCTTGGGCGTTACCTTGACATTTGCAAGCACCCAGTCCACCACGTTGTCTTCGACCACCATCGCTTCAACCTGGGCAAGGCGCTGCGTATCGCTGTAGTACCAACGAACGACATCGGCCGGATCCTCGTAACTTTGTGCCTGCTCTTCCACAACTGCGCGTATCTGCTCTGGCTTTGCGTAAAGCTCGTGCTTCTTGACGGCTTCCGCGACAAGCAAGCCCAGACGCACCCTTCGTTCAGCCTGCGCAAGAAACCACGTCGGCTCGACAGGAATATCTTTTACATTCATACCCCTAGAAGCGAGGTTAGACAGCGCCTCCTCGGCGAGACGATGCGATTCCTGGTCACAAAGTGAAGTCGGAACCTCAAAGGTGTGCTTTTCAAGCAACACATTCATGACCTCGTTCTTGACTCGGGCGTGGAGGCGCTTCTTGACCTCGCGTTGCAAGTTTGTCCGAACATCAGCCTTCAGCAAGGACACATCCCCCGACGGAACGCCTAGTGACTTTGCGAATTCCTCATCGATCTCCGGGAGCCGAGGAGCTTCTACAGCTTTGATCTTCACTTCGAACTGAACGGTCTTACCGGCCAGATCTTTAGCTTGGTAGTCGCCGGGAAATGTAAGCGGGAACGTTTTGGACTCGCCGCGAGCCATGCCTTCGAGGTTTGCTTCAAATTCGGGCAAAAGCGATCCGGCGCCGAGCACTAGTGGAAAGTCTTCTGCGGCGCCACCGTCAAATGGCTCCCCTTCTTGGGTGCCACGAAAATCGATAGTCAAGCGGTCTTCTTTTGCGGCTTTCTTATCTGCCTCAAAAAAAGTTACGCGCTGCTTGCGAAGTACCTCGATTGTCTTCTCAACCTCGGCATCCCCGACCGGAAGTACAGCCTGCTCAAGAACTGCATCGGATAAATCTGCGAGCTCTATGTCCGGATACACCTGAAAGGTTGCACTGAACGAGACCTGCCCAGGATCGGCCGACTCAAGAGGCTCAATCTTCGGATTGCCCGCCACACGTAGTTTTTGCTCACGTACCACGTTGCCAAACTGCATCTGAACCGCTTCCGTGAAGGCTTCAGAGCGCGCCTGGGCCGCAAACTGTTGCTGCACCAACTTCATCGGAACTTTGCCCGGACGGAAACCCGGCATCTTTATGGTGCGTGCCATCTTGACGAGTCGCGCGGCAACATCTTTTTCGACGTCCGCGGCAGCAACAGACATATTGATTGTCCGCTCGAGTGAGTTTGTCGTAGAGGTGCTCTGGGCCATCAGCCAATATCCTTGAATCGATTGAGAAAAACAGGCAAAAAGCTGCCTGCATTGAAGCTTTGGATAGCCTTAAAGGATAGCACAGGGACTACGTGATGTCCTGCTAAGGGGCAGCCAGCAATCGCTGAGCGACAAGAGCCAACTCACTTCCTCACTTCGTTGATCCACCGTGCTTTTTTTATCTAGGTGCCGATATCGGCGTTGTTATCTGGATTGCGGCGTGTAGGAGTAGAAACACGAACGCCCGGTCACATGTTGATGTGATCGGGCGTTTTGTGTTGTTGCGTAGGGTAGCCTGGCACTGACCTACTTTCGCGAGCGTAGTACTCACTATCATTGGCGCGGCTGCGTTTCACGGTCCTGTTCGGGATGGGAAGGGGTGGTTCCACAGCGCTATGTGCACCAGGCTGAAGCTTGTCACGGAGGGGTTTTGGCCCGCCATGTGGAAGAAGTAAAGGATGGTGTGATTGTGCGCGAGGCACTTTTGAATTTGATGTATAGCCGCGGTGTTGAGCACACGGTTATAGGGTCAAGCCGCACGGGCAATTAGTACTGGTTAGCTTAATGCATTACTGCACTTCCACACCCAGCCTATCAACGTGGTGGTCTTCCACGAC
>NZ_JBHYCQ010000013.1:0-94529 GCF_051861465.1 Methyloversatilis sp.
TGCTGTGGGAGCCTGCTGTGGGAGCTTGCTGTGGGAGCCTGCTGTGGGAGCCTGCTGTGGGAGCCTGCTGTGGGAGCGGCGGCCTCGCCGCGATGCGCGCGCTGATCATCGACCATCGCTGCACCGATCGCGGCGAGGCCGCCGCTCCGACAGGTCGACGCTGCCACAGGAGTCACTCCAGCATGACGTCAGTCCGGCAATGGCGCCGCGACTTGCATAGCGCTGATGATATGTCGGTTTTTTTTACACAACGCGCTCATCAAGCCAGTTCGACACTCCCGCGCAGGGAGATCACAGCCGACGCCGTTCGACGCCCAATTCGAAAGTCATACGAGTATGGCATTGCTCACACATGCGTCAACGCGATAACCCATTCTCGCCACTAGAGATTCCTGCGCCGCCGCGTTGATCCCGGCAGTCGCACACTGGACGGGCAGGGCCCGCCGAACCGTGGCAACCCAACCCTTCCTGTACGAAGGAATACCGCTTGCTACCAGCGTCTCCGGGCGAAAACGTTCATCGCCATTCAGACTCGGAGATCACCAAAAATGAAAAAACGGGGTCATCAGTTCCTCGCGCTTGCGCTGTCCTGTAGCAGCTTTGCCGCCGTGGCGGCCGACCAGCTTGTGTGGTCGGAAACCTTTCAGCGGTTCACGCCGACATTCCAGACCGTCGGTTCGATCAACACGGCAACCGTACCGGGCGGCACGTCCAGCGCGCTGGTGACCGACCCGACCCGCGTCAAGGGGCCGAATGGCGTCGAGTTCGTCGGCGGACGCATCTGGTGGCCGGATCAGCAGTTGAACCGCGTCGTGTCCTCGCTGCCCGACGGTTCGGATCTGAAGTCATACAATGTTTCCGGCGCCTACGACATCGATGTGCAGGGCGGACTGCTGTATGTGACGCGGCAGAACTCGGGCGACATCCTGACGCTCGACCCGTCGCTGCAATTCCCGCCCGCCGATGTGTTCAAGAGCGGGCTGACGTCACCGTTCGCGATCGACGTGACCGCCGACAGCGTGTTCTGGAGTCAGGTGGGTACATCGAACCGCCTGATGCGCTCGAACCTCGACGGCTCGAACGTGCAGACGCTGCTGACCGGCCTGAACTCGTACGACTTCGAAGTCACCGCCAGCCACATCTACCTGACGACGACCGATGGCTTCGTGAAGCGCAGCAACCTCGACGGCAGCGACCTCACCACGCTGGCCAGCGGGCTGGGCTTCCTGAATGGCATCGATGTCACCGCCGACACGATTTACGTTTCGGCGCTGCAGGCCCTTTTCACAACACCGCAAGGCAACACCACATTGGGCGCCGGTCGCATCCTCAGCATGACGCTCGATGGCAGCGGTGTGGTGGAAGTGGTCCGGGCGCAACAGGATTTCGACCCGAACCTGCCGTTCAGCCCGTCACAGATGCGCGGTGTGGCGGTGCTCGCGGTGCCCGAGCCGTCGTCGTACGCAATGCTGCTGGCGGGACTGGCGCTGACCGGTTTCGCGGCGCGGCGGGTACGGCGGGACTGAATCAGTCTGCTGAAATGAAAAGGGGTCGCGAATGCGGCCCCTTTTCATTCATGCGCCGGCCGGCGTGCTCAGTTGCCGGCCACCGCATCGAGGTGGCGCGTCAGCGCCGAGCGCACGCCCTGCAATGCGGACACCAGTTCGGACAGTTCGCGCGCCGAACAGCCGGTGGCTGGACCGAGCACGGCCGGAATCTCACGGGCGCGCCGGCACGTGTCGTGGCCGGTTTCGGTCAGGTTCAGTTCGACCAGTCGTTCGTCGGCCGTCGACCGGCGACGGGTGATCAGCCCTGCGGTTTCCATGCGCTTGAGCAGCGGCGTCAAAGTACCTGAGTCGAGGAACAGCTGTTCGCCCAGCGCCGACACGCTCAGCGGCCGGTCGGCGTCGCCGAGTGCCAGCAACACGACGTATTGCGGATAGGTCAGGCCGAGCTCGTTGAGCAGCGGCTTGAAGGCTTTGGTCATCGTCAGCGATGACGAGTACAGCGTGAAGCACAGCTGCGCCGTGACCGGCGTGAGATCCATCGCTTCGGGAAGGGCGTCGGTTTTCGGTGGCATCGCCCAATCGTAGCAGCAATCAAATTGAGCCCAGCAACTTGTGGTGCACTGCATGATCGGCGCGACGTTCCGCTGCAAGCCGTCCGCGGACCCAGGCACGGCAACGACGTTTCGCCGCCTTGCCGGGGCCGGTTACCATAGCGCGCGGCGGCCCCGGGCAGGTGGCCCGGCGGGCCGCATTCACTTACGGGGCGGGCAATGCAGATCACTTTCATCGGCGGCGGCAACATGGCCAGTGCGCTGATTGGCGGCTGGATCAGGCGCGGTGGCGACACGGCGGGCATCAGCGTGGTCGAACCGCAGGCCGAGGCACGCGCCCGGCTGGCACGCGAATTCGGCGTACGGGCGGTTGAAGCGCCGGACGCGGCTGCGCTGCGCTGCGACCTGATCGTGCTGGCGGTCAAGCCGCAGCAGATGCGCGAGGTGTGCGCCGGGCTCGCGCCAGGGCTCGACCACCAGACCGTGCTGAGCATCGCGGCGGGCCTGCGCGCGGCAGACCTGTCGCGCTGGCTCGGCGGCTACGCGCGCATCGTGCGCGCCATGCCGAACACGCCGGCACTGATCGGTCAGGGCGTGACCGGCCTGTACGCCGACGCCGCGGTCAGCGACCGCGAGCGCGCCCAGGCGGAACAAGTGCTGGCCGCCGTCGGTACCACGGTGTGGGTGGCGGAAGAACACCTGATCGACGCGGTGACCGCCCTGTCGGGCAGCGGTCCGGCTTATGTATTCCACTTCATCGAAGCCATGGTGCGCGGCGGCGAGGCGCTCGGCCTGAGCGCCGATCAGGCGCACCGGCTCGCGGTCGCCACCTTCACCGGCGCCGCCGCGCTGGCGGCGCAAAGCCCGGAATCGCCCGGCACCCTGCGCGAACGCGTCACGTCGAAGGGCGGCACGACCGAAGCCGCGCTGAAGTCGATGGCCGCCGACGGTGTGGCAGACTCGATCGTGCGCGCACTCGCCGCGGCGGCGGCACGCGGCGCCGAGCTGGGTGACCAGCTGGGTGCGCAATAGGCGCCGACCGCGGCCCGATCCTCTTTCCTTGCTGAATCACCTCACCACGAATCCATGCTGACCGACCTGATCCTGCTCGTCCTCAACGCCGTCGCCGGCTTCGTCACCACATTGCTGCTCGCCCGTTTCTACATGCAGTGGGCGCGTGTCAGCTTCCGCAACCAGCTGGGCCAGTTCGTCATCCAGACAACAGACTGGGCCGTGCTGCCTGCGCGCAAGGTGATTCCCGCAGTGTTCGGCCTCGACATGGCGACCTTCGTCGTGGCCTGGCTGCTGCAGGTCGCGCTGCTGCTGCTGGCGGCCACGCTGCAAGGCGGCCTCGGTGCAGACAACCTGATTCCGCTGATCTTCCTGCGCGGGCTGTTCGAAGTGGCGCGCCTGTCGGTGTGGTTCCTGATCATCGCGCTGCTCGTTTCGGCGGTGCTGAGCTGGGTGTCGCCCGGCAACCCTCTGGGCGGCATCCTGGGTGCCGTGACGCGGCCCTTCCTGCAGCCGATCCAGCGCGTCGTACCCCCGATCGCCAACGTCGACCTGTCACCGCTGGTGCTCATCCTGCTGCTGCAGATCGTGCTCTACCTGATCGATGCGGCATCGCGACAAATCTTCGCACTGGTCATGTGACGCGGACGAACCCCGGCGGCATTCAAGCGGGGCGCGGGCACAGCGGGATTCATTGGGCTTCGCTGATGCATTTCGGGCGGCGCCTGGCCGCCTCTACCGGGCGGCCTTGTCGTTCGCGGGCGTCTCGTACACCACCTGACCGGACACCAGCGTCGCACACACCTTGCCGAGCAGCTCCCGACCGATGAACGGCGTGTTGCGGCCCTGACTGCGCAGCGTCGCGCGGCTGATCATCACGGGCGCATCGGGGTCGAAGATGCACACGTCGGCGGCGCTGCCGATGCGCAGGTGTCCGGCGTCCAGCCCGAGCACGCGTGCGGCGTCCGACGTGATGCGGGCGAGTGCCAGCCGCAGCGGCAGATGCATTTCGCGCGCCCATGACAGCGTCAGCGGCAGCAGCAGTTCCAGCCCCGTGGTGCCCGGTTCGGCTTCGGCGAACGGCACCTGCTTGGCGTCGTCATCGACCGGCGTGTGGTCGGAACACAGCGCGTCGATGCGGCCGTCGGCCAGCGCGGCGCGCAATGCCTCGCGGTCGAACTGCGCGCGCAGCGGCGGAATGGTGCGGCACTGCGGGTCGAAGTAGCCGATGTCGACATCGCACAGGTGCAGCGAGTGGATGGCGACGTCGCAGCTCACCTTCAGCCCGTCGAGCCGTGCCTGATCGATCAGCATCAGCCCGGCCCGGCTGGAAATGCGCGCCAGATGCAGGCGACAGCCGGTGGCGCGGGCCAGTTGCAGCATCTGTCCGATGGCCAGCGTTTCGGCGAGTATCGGTATGCCGGTCAGGCCGAGCCGAGCGGCCACTTCGCCTTCGTGCGCCACGCCATCGGACGACAGGTGCAGATCGGTCGGCTGCAGCCATACGGTGTAGCCGAACGTGGCGGCGTACTGCATGGCGCGGAACAGCACCTGCGTGTCGGCCACCGGCACATTGGCCTGGCTGAACGCAATGCAGCCGGCGTCGAACAGCTCGCCCATTTCGGTGAGCCGCTGACCTTTCAGACCCATGGTCAGCGCGCCGTGCGGATACACATGCGCGAGGTTGAGCATGCGTGCGCGGTGCTTCAGCATTTCCACCAGCCCCGGCTCGTCCAGCACCGGGTCGGTGTCCGGCGGGCAGGCCAGACTGGTGATGCCGCCGGCGACCGCAGCGGCCATTTCGGATTCCAGCGTGGCGCGGTACTCCAGCCCCGGCTCGCGCAGCCGCGCGCACAGGTCGATCAGGCCCGGCGCGACGATGCGCCCGGTGGCGTCGATCACGCGGTTGGCGTGGAAGCCGTCCGGCGCGTCGCCCAGCGCCACCACCTTGCCGGCGGCGATGTACAGGTCGGTCGGCGCATCGATGTCCTGCGCCGGGTCGATCAGGTGACCGCCCTTGATGTGGATCTTCATGCGTTGACTCCGGCGGAGGTCTGTCGAAATGAGTCGAGGGGTGCCATCACGCTTCAACAGACCCCAGCATCGCCATGACGGCCATCCGCACGGCGATGCCGAAAGTGACCTGCGGCAGAATGACGGCCTGCCGGCCGTCGGCCACCGCCGAGTCGATTTCGACGCCGCGGTTCATCGGCCCCGGGTGCAGCACGATGGCGTCCGGCTTGGCCAGCGCCAGCTTTTCCTGCGTCAGGCCGAAGAACTTGAAGTATTCCTGCGGGCTGGGCAGCAGCGAGCCCTGCATGCGTTCGTTCTGCAGCCGCAGCATCATCACGACATCGACGCCGCGCAGACCTTCCGCCATGTCGTGGAAGACGCGACAGCCGAGCCGGTCGATGTCGGCTGGCAGCAGCGTTTTCGGCGCGATGGCGCGCAGGTCGGGCACGCCCAGCGTGGTCAGTGCGTGGATCTGGCTGCGCGCCACTCGCGAATGCAGGATGTCGCCGACGACGGCCACCGACAGCTGCGTGAAGTCGCGCTTGTAGTGGCGGATGGTGTACATGTCGAGCAGGCCCTGCGTCGGGTGCGCGTGCCGCCCATCGCCGGCGTTGATCACGTGAATGTGGTCGCGGCCGGTCGCTTCGAGGTGCTGGGCGATCAGGTAGGGCGCGCCGCTGGAGGCGTGGCGTACGACGAACATGTCGGCCTGCATCGCGGCGAGGTTGTCCACCGTGTCGAGCAGGGTTTCGCCCTTGTTGGTCGAACTGGTGGCGATGTTCAGGTTGATCACATCGGCCGACAGGCGCTTGGCGGCGATTTCGAAGGTGGTGCGCGTGCGCGTGCTGTTTTCGAAAAACAGGTTGAAAACGCTTTTGCCGCGCAGCAGCGGCAGCTTCTTCACCTCGCGTTCGGCCACCACCGTGAACGGCTCGGCCGTATCGAGAATGCGCGTGATGACGTCGCGCGGCAGGCCTTCCGTGGTCAGCAGATGCTGCAGTTCGCCGTGCCGGTTCAGTTGCGGGTTGCGCGCCATGGTCAGCTCCCGGTCAGTCGCAGCGAGAGGGTGTCGCCGTCCTGCGCCAGTTTCACGCGCTGCCCGGACGGCAGGTCGAGCGTCGCGGCGCAGTAGGTCGGCGCCACCGGCAGTTCGCGCCCGCCGCGATCGACCAGCACGGCCAGTTCGACCCGCAGCGGACGGCCGTAGTCGAACAGTTCGTTCAGCGCGGCGCGCACCGTGCGGCCGGTGTGCAGCACGTCGTCGACCAGTATCAGGTGCCGGCCTTCGACCTCGAAGGGCAGCGCCGACGAGCGGGTGTCGCGCGCCAGACCGCGCTTGGCGTAGTCGTCGCGGTAGAAGCTCACGTCGAGCGAGCCGGTCGGCTGGGCCAGACCCAGCAGGGCGTGCAGTCGTTGCGCCAGCCACACGCCGCCGGTGTGCAGGCCGACCAGCGCCGTGTCGGCGCCGACCCGCGGGCGAATCTGGTCGGCCAGCACGACCAGCAGGTGTTCTGCGTCAGGCAGTGACATCGAAATAGTCCTTGAGGATGAGCTGGGCCGCGTGTGCGTCCAGTTTCTGCTTGCGGCTGCGCCAGTCGCGCACGCCGCCTTCGTCGCGCAACTGGCTGTCCGCTTCGGCCGAGGTGTAGCGCTCGTCCTGCAGCACGACCGGCAGGCGGTAGCGCCCTTCGAGCTGGCGCGCAAAGCGTTCGGCGCGCACCGTCATGTCGTGCGGCACGCCGTCGGGCGACAGTGGCAGACCGACCACCAGCGTGACCGGTTTCCATTCGTCGAGCAGTCGACCGACGGCCGACCAGCGGGCGTCGTTGGTTTCGGCATCGAAGGTGAGCAGCGGACTGGCGCTGCGCAGTTCGCATTCGCCCACGGCAACGCCGATGCGTTTTTCGCCGAAGTCGAACGCCAGCACGGTACCGCGCGCAGGAAGACCACCCGGTTCAGGCATGCCCGGCCACGTCGGACAGCGACGCGAAATCGACGCCGAGCAGCTGCATCGCGGCGACCAGACGTTCTTCCGGCGGCAGGTCGAAGATGATGCCGCTGTCGGCGCGCACCGTGAGCCAGGCGTTCTGCGCCATTTCCCATTCGATCTGGCCCGCCTGCCAGCCGGCATAGCCGAGCGTGACCAGCACATCGTCCGGCTCGATTTCGCTGCCCAGCGCCTGCAGCACGTCGCGCGACGAGGTCAGGCCCAGCCCGTTGCCGACATCGATGGTGGATTGCCATTCGCCGACCGGGCGGTGCAGCACGAAGCCGCGGTCGGTCTGCACCGGGCCGCCGAAGTAGACCGGCTGGCCCTGGAAGCGCGGCGATTCGAGCGTGAGTTCGATGCGCTCGAACAGGTCTTCGAGCGACATGTCGATCGGCCGGTTGACGATGACGCCGAGCGCGCCCTGGTCGTTGTGCTCGCACACCAGCGTGAGCGTGCGGGCGAAATTCTTATCCGCCATGGCGGGCATGGCGATCAGGAAGTGGCCGGTGAGATTGACCGTGGAAGTCGGTGCGTGCGCGTGCATGGCGGGATTTTATCCGTGTTGTGCGTTTGTCGCAGAACCTGTGCGACCCTCGCGACTCGAAAACGCGATCGAATCGTGGAGGTGGGTGTGGCAAAGAGTTCGTCCCGGCTGGTGTGGTTCCGTCGCGACCTGCGGGTGGATGACCACGCCGCGCTGTATTACGCGCTGCGCGAAGGCGGCCCGGTGTGGTGCGCATTCGTGTTCGACACCGAAATACTGGACGAACTGCTGCGCGAAGGCTGGCGCGCCGACCGGCGGGTCGAATTCATCCACGCCGCGATCGTGGAGCTGGATGCGGCCCTGCGCGACCTCGGTGGCGGCCTCATCGTGCGCCACGGTCGCGCGCGCGACCTGGTGCCCGCGCTGGCGCGCGAGCTGGGTGTGGACACCGTGGTCTGCAACCGCGACTACGAGCCGGCGGCACGGCTGCGCGACGCCGAGGTCAGCGCTGAACTGGCGCGGCACGGCATCGGCTTCGAACAGTACAAGGATCAGGTCATTTTCGAGTGCGACGAAGTGCTGACGCTGGCGCACAAGCCGTTCTCGGTATTCACGCCGTACAAGAACGCCTGGCTGAAGAAGCTCACGTCGTATCAGCTTCAGGCCTATCCGGTACGCCGTCACGCGGCCGCATTCGCTGCGGCGCCGACCGCCGCCATGCCGTCGCTGTCCGACATCGGGTTCGAGCCGACCAATCTGGCGACGCTGAAGCTGCCCATCGGGGCGTCCGGCGCCGAAACGCTGTTCGATGAATTTCTCGACCGCATCGACCGCTACAAGCAGACGCGCGACTTTCCGGCGGCCAAGGGACCGAGCTATCTGTCGGTGCATCTGCGCTTCGGCACGATATCGGTGCGCCGGTTGGCACGCGAGGCGCATGCGCGCGGTGGCGCCGGTGCCGAAGGCTGGCTGAACGAACTGATCTGGCGCGATTTCTATTTCCAGATCCTGTGGCACAACCCGCACGTGCTCAACGGCAGCTTCCGGCCCGAATTCGATGCGGTGCGCTGGGTGGACGACGAGGCGCGCTTCGCCGCGTGGTGCGAAGGACGCACCGGTTATCCGCTGGTCGATGCGGCGCAGCGCCAGCTGGCGCAGACCGGCTACATGCACAACCGGCTGCGCATGGTCAGCGCGTCCTTCCTGACCAAGGATCTGGGCATTTCCTGGCGGCGCGGCGAGCACTGGTTCGCGCGCACGCTGAACGACTTCGATCTGGCGGCCAACAACGGCGGCTGGCAGTGGGCGGCATCGACCGGCTGCGACGCCCAGCCCTGGTTCCGCATCTTCAACCCGGTCACGCAGTCGGAGAAATTCGACGCTGATGGCCAGTTCATCCGCCGCTACTGCCCGGAACTCGCGAAGTTCGACCGCAAGCGCATCCACGCGCCCTGGCTGGCGACGGCGCTGGAACAGCAGATGGCGGGCTGTGTGATCGGCCGCGACTACCCGGCGCCGGTGGTGGACCACGCAGCGGCGCGCGAGGCGACGCTGGAACGGTTCAAGGCAGTGAAGGGGGGCGTGGCGTAGCGGGGGCTTGTTGGGCATCGCTGCGCTCACCCCAACCTACGGGTGACTTGGCGCGGGTGTTGTTGGGCATCGCTTCGCTCACCCCAACCTACAGGTTTGGCAGGCAGGTCAGGCGGTGCGACAGTCCTGAACGACGCCTCAGTCCTGCCGGAACACGTCGCGATAGCTCGCGTAGATCGCGCCGAAGGTGACCGGCAGGAGTACCAGCCAGCCCAGCATGGCCGGGATCGACGCCAGTACGACGAGCACGATGTAGATCAGCGCGAACACCAGAAAGGCCGGCGCGTTGCGCAGGCAGGCGTAGAAGCTGACGCGCATCGCTTCGATGGCGGTCATGCGGTGGAACATCACCAGCGCGGGCGCGAACCACACGGCCATCAGCACGGGCGCCATCAGCATCACGGCAATCACCAGCAGCAACGAGGTTGCGGCCGACACGACCAGCAGCGCGGCGAATGCAGCAAGCCCGGCCAGCCCGGCGACGATGGCCGACATCAACAGCACGAACAGTGTCACCGCGAGCATCGCGCCCAGATACCAGCCACCCAGCGCGAGCAGCGGATTGACCCGTTCTCCGAAGCCGGCCCACAGATGCGCCAGCTCGAACGGTTCGCCGCGCGACAGCGCGCGGCAACCGTGCATGATGCCGCCCAGCGTCACCATCGCCAGCAAGGTCGCCGCGATGGTGCCGAACAGCGGCACCACATTGAGCGCCACCAGCCCGACCGTCCAGATGACGGTGATGACGATCCACAGGCCGGGCGCGGCCAGGAAACACTGCCAGCCCTGACGCAGCCATTCCACGCCGCGGCCGGCCGGCAGGCCCTGCGACTCGGGCGCCGTGACGTCCGGTACGACGACCGGCTGCGGCGCCGGCTCGAAGGGGTTGTGGCCTGAGCTGTTCATGGACAACATGATTCCACATCCGCGCGCTGTGTCGTGCGCCGGCTGTCGCGCGCCGTCCACACCGACGCGCTGCACCGGCAGGACCTCACACGATGCACGCGCTTGCAACGGGCGCGCGGCCCATGTTCCACTAGACTTCAGAAGTGTTCGCCGACGCTGCAGCGGGTCTGTCGCGCCGCGCCCCTCCGGGAGACCTTCATGAAACTGACCACCTTGTGCGCCGTGTCGGCGCTGCTCACGTCGTCCGCCGCGCTGGCCGGCGGCATGGGCCACGTGCCCGTCACGCCGATCGGCGGCGACCCGTACGGACCGGACACCGGTATCGGCGGTGCCGGACCGGGCGGCATGATCGGCCAGCATCCGCGCGACCTGATCCGGCCGAATGCGCGCAGCCGCACGACCCACATCTATCCGACACTGCGTGGCACGCAGATCCGCGACTATTCGCGACCGGGTGTGCGCATCGAGGAAGATGCCTACGGCACCCGCGTGTATCCCACCGCGCCGTACGGCAATGTGCGCGACTACCGTCAGCCCGGCTGGCGCATCGAACAGGACCGCTGATCCGCAGCCGCCCCGCCCGGCGGCGCTTCCTTCAACCTCACGACACGCCGGCCGCGCAGCCGGCGCCCTCCCCCGATGACCGAACTTCCGAAACACGAACTGACCATGACGGTGCTGATGACACCCGACATGGCGAACTTCTCCGGCAATGTGCACGGTGGATCGCTGCTCAAGCTGCTCGATCAGGTGGCCTACGCCTGTGCGGCGCGTTTTGCACAGAGCTATGTGGTGACGCTGTCGGTCGATCAGGTCATCTTCCGCAGCCCGATCCACGTCGGCGAACTGGTCACCTTCCTCGCGTCGGTCAATTTCACCGGTTCCACGTCGATGGAAGTCGGCGTCAAGGTGATGACGGAGAACATCCGCGAACACACGACGCGTCACACCAACACCTGCTATCTGACCATGGTGGCGATGGACGAGGCGCGCCGCCCGTGCCGCGTGCCCCCGCTGACACCGGCCACGCCTGAGCAGCGGCGACGCCAGACCGCCGCCAAGGTGCGCCGGCAGATGCGGCTGGAATTCGACCAGCGCTTCCATGAACTGATGCAGGCCGAACAGGCGAAAGCCGGCGAGGTGAACGAATGATCGATTACGAGCACGATGTATCCGCCATCGATGCTGCGCTGATCCGGCATGGCATGGCGTCCATCCACCTGCTGCGCGCCGGTGACGAGGCGGCGCTGGTCGACTGCGGCACCGGCCATTCGCTGCCCAATGTGCTGGCCGCGCTGGCGCACAAGGGCATCGCCGCCGAACAGCTGCGCTACATCATCCTGACCCACGTGCATCTGGACCACGCCAGCGGCGCCGGTGCCGCGATGCGCGCGTTTCCGAACGCGCAGCTGGTGGTGCATCCGCGCGGCGCACGCCACATGATCGATCCGTCGAAACTGATTGCCGGCGCCACCGAGGTCTACGGCACGCAGGCGATGGACGACATGTATGGCGACATCCTGCCGGTCGACGCCACGCGCGTGATCGAAACGCATGACGGTTACATGCTCGACTTCAACGGCCGCACACTCGAATTCATCGACACGCCGGGCCACGCGAAGCACCATCACTGCATCTGGGACGCGCGCGCCCGCGGCTGGTTCACCGGCGACACCTTCGGTCTGGCCTACCCGGAATGCACGGTCGATGGCCGCGCCTTCATCTTCCCGACCACGTCGCCGGTGCAGTTCGATCCGGTCGCGATGCGCGCGTCGGTCGAGCGTCTGCTGTCGCGGCAGCCGGAGGCGATGTTCCTGACCCACTACGGCAAGGTGACCGGCGTACCGGCGCTGGGCCGCGCGCTGCTGTCGCGCATCGACGCCCACGTGGCGATCGCCAGGGCGGCCGACAGTGCCGGCGACGGCCGCAAGCAGGCGCTGCTGGCCGCGCTGACCGCCTATCTGATGGACGAACTGCGCGCCCACGGCAGCCCGCTCACACGTGACGAGGCGATGGCCGTGTGGGGGCTGGACATCGAACTCAACGCGCAGGGTCTCGAGGTGTGGCTCGACACTGCACAGGCCTGATGGCGTGCACTTGATCCCCGCTTGGCGCGGCGATCAGTCGTCGCGCTCGAAATGACGCTGCCAGCGCGCGCACCCCTCGCGGATCATCGTCAGCTTGTCGTCGCGCAGACCCGCCAGATCGGCTTCGTCCAGCCAGCCCTCCGCGCGCAGCAGCAGCACAAAAAGGGAAATCAGTTCCGAGTATCGGAATTCGTACTTCCTGCCCATTTAGCCATCCCGCTCGGCCAGAAACCGGTAGACCGCCCACATGTCATGCTGCGTCGCAGCCGCCGCGGCGCGCGCCTTGAAATCCGCCAGCAGCGATGCCTCTTCGCGGGCCAGCGCCGTGTCGAACGCCTGTCGCGCGATCTTCCTCTCGCTGTTCGACCAGGTGATGCGGTCCATGCAGCATGCTCCTCTCCGGATCGGGAAGGCCTCGACGTCACACCGGTGACGACTGGGCTATCCTCGCGCTGCGCGGCATGTCTGCGCACGCCGACCGCCCGCCCGCCCTCGATGGCCGGCGCAAAAAATATAAACAGGAGACTTCCATGCTGCAACGTGTCACGTCGCTGTCCGTCCGGCTGGTCGAAAGATGGCTGCCCGATCCGTTCGTGCTGGTGCTGCTGCTGACGCTGCTCGTGTTCGCAGCCGGCATCGGTGTCGAGGGACAGTCGCCAGTGGCGATGCTTGAGCACTGGGGCAAGGGCTTCTGGAACCTGCTGCAGTTTTCGATGCAGATGGTGCTGATACTGGTGACCGGCTGGGTGCTGGCGACGACGCTGTTCTTCCGCCGCATTCTCGAGGCGATCGCAAAGCTGGCGCACACGCCGGGGCAGGCCATCCTGCTGGTGAGCGTGGTGTCGCTGGTGGCAAGCTGGCTCAACTGGGGTTTCGGCCTGGTCATCGGCGCGATGTTCGCGCGCCAGCTGGCGCGCGGCGTGACGGGCGTCGACTACCGTCTGCTGATCGCCAGCGCCTACAGCGGCTTCGTCATCTGGCATGGCGGCCTGTCGGGCTCGGTGCCGCTCACGCTCGCCACCGCCGACCACTTCCTTGCCGCCCGCACCGGTGTCATCGCCACCGGCGACACGATCTTCTCGACCTTCAACCTGCTCATCGTGCTGGCGCTGTTCATCTGCGTGCCGATACTGAACCGGCTGATGATGCCGCGACCCGAAGACACGGTGACGGTCGATCCGGCGCTGCTGATCGACGTCGAATTCGTGCCCGACACCACCACCGACACGCCGGCCGCGCGGCTTGACAACAGCATCCTTCTGGCGCAGTCGGTCGGCATCATGGGCCTGGTGTTCTCCGGCTATTACTTTCTGGTCAGCGCCGGCACCCTGAACCTGAACATCGTCAATTTCATGTTCCTGTTCCTCGGCATCATGCTGCACGGCCGACCCAGCCGGTTTCTGGCGGCGATCGGCGACGCTGCGCGCGGTTCGGGCGGCATCATCGTGCAGTTTCCGTTCTATGCCGGCCTGATGGGCATGATCGTCGGTTCGGGCCTCGCGGTGACGATGTCGAATGTGTTCGTTGCCGTGTCGACCGATGCCACCCTGCCGCTGTTTGCCTTCCTCAGCGCCGGCCTGGTCAACATCTTTGTACCGTCCGGCGGTGGTCAGTGGGCAGTACAGGGGCCGATCATGGTCGAGGCCGCCGCCAGCATGGGCGCCGATCTGCCGCGAGTGGCGATGGCGGTGGCCTGGGGCGACGCATGGACCAACCTGATCCAGCCCTTCTGGGCCCTGCCCGCGCTGGCCATCGCAGGACTGCGCGCGAAGGACATCATGGGCTACTGCCTGATCACGCTGTTCATGTCGGGCGTGGTGATCGGCCTCGGGCTGACATTCATGCCGTGACGAAGCGGCCGGAGGATCCGCATCACGCGATGACTTCCGCATGCCGAAGCGACGGTGATCGGCGAAGGTGGCGCGACGACGAAGTCTGCGCCCATCGCCGAGTGAGCAGCGCTCAGCCGCTTGACCGCAAGGTGGCCAGCAAGGTGATTTCAGGCACGCTGCCGAGTGCCTTCGACAACGGGCAGTCCCGTTTTGCCGCCTGTGCGATCCCCTGGAACCGGGTCTCGTCAAGGCCGGGCACGGAAGCTTCCAGCGTCAGGGCGATGCGGTCGATCACGAAACCGTCTCCGGCGACGCTCAGGCGCACGCTCGCACGGGTGTCGAGCAGGGTCGTGCCGAAGCCGGCCTTGTCGCAGGCAAACGAGAAGGCCATCGTGAAGCAGGCTGCGTGCGCGGCGCCGAGCAGCTCTTCCGGATTCGTGCCCTGGCGGTCGTCCTCGAAGCGGCTCGCGAATCCGTATGGATACGCCTTGAGCGCGCCTGTTTGCGTGCTGACCTGGCCCTTGCCCTGCTTGCCCCGGCCTTCCCAGTGAATGTGCGCAGTCTTGTCGTTCATCGTGATTCCTTTCGGTGGGTGATCGGTGATCGGGGCGATCGCTGCGGCCTCGTCACTTCAGACGCGGCGCGAGCAGGGATTTGTCGGGCTGACTCAGGCGTCCGGCGCGCAGCTCCGTTACCGCGGCTGCAACGGACCTTGCAACGTTGCGCACTTCTTCCTGCACCGCCAGATCCTCGTCGAGCGCAGCGTGGCTTTCGCAGTACAACCCGTAGTAACCGATGTAGCGGTCGAGCTTTGCTGTCGAGCCGGCATCGATGAGGCCCATCCATTCGAGCCAGTCAGTCAGATTGCGACGATGGTCTTCGACGCCTGCGACGTCGCCGTGGACCACCACGCCGAACGTACGCCCCGCCAGGTGTTTGGGATAGGCCCAACCTGACTGCTCGAGCTGTCTGGCTTCGTCCAGATGCTTGCCGTGCGTCGTGGTCGGGTCCGCATTGCCGCCGTCCGCGCACACCATGCGGTCCATCATCAGTTTCAGCGGGCTCGGCGCCTGATACCAATAGGTCGGCGCCAGCAGAATCACACCGTGCGCCGCAACCCATTTCTCATAGATATCGGCCATCCAGTCGTCGGCCTGGGCCAGTGCATGGTTGGGGTAACATGTGCAAGGCCAGTGGCACAACGGCATCGCGCTCGACACGCAGCCCTTGCAGGGATAGATGTTGCGTCCGTACTCCGACGTCACCAGACTCAGGTCGAGCACATCGGTGTCGACACCGGCCGCGTTGAGCACCTGCTGCGCAATGCCGGTCAGTCGCCAGGTTTTCGACACCTCTCCCGGACAGGTGCCGTCGTTGCGTGCGCTGCCGCAGACCAGCAGTACGCGCGACCGGGCGGCACTGTCCTGCCAGCGCGCCTGTGCGTCCTGCAAACGCCGGCGTGTATCGAGCCATTGCACGGAAAGCTCGTAGGCCGGATCGGCAAAGTCACTGCCGGCAGGCGTCGTGACGGGTGCTTTGCGCCCATCGCGCAGTGCCTGCCAGGCAATCTCCTCGAGGCGTGCGATGGCTGCGCGCTCACCGGCGAACGCCGGGTCGTAGAAACGCACTTCGAAACGGTCGTGGAACTGTTCGCGCGTCAAGGCTGCGGGCGCCTGCCCCTTGCGGATAGCGGTCATGTCGATGCTTCACTCCGGCTGCCGATCGAAGATGGGGGCCGCGCGCCGGCCGCCCTGCCATGCGTCGCGCAGCGACTTGTTCCTGCCACACCGGTCACCCGAAAGCGTCGGATGATCAAGGCGAACAACTGCAACGCTGTAGGCGATCCTTGCAGCCATGAAGGGCGCCGTCTGTGTGTCAGCGTACCGATCCGTCGGAGGCCCGGCATCCCCTGGCGTGCCGGTGAGGTCGTACAGCGCCCTGCGGCGAATGGCGGAGCCTGGACGCGGATGTGACTTTCTGACGGGCTGGCTCAAAGGCCGGCCGGTGAGTGGCTCGACGCCTGAGGGGTCTGCATTGATCCGGAGGCAACGGGAAGCATGCGCAGTCCGCGCGCACCGGTGCCGAGCGCACCCGCGAAGAAGTGCCGGCTAACCCGATGCTGGAGCAGCGCAGCGCCGAACCCGCCGAGCATGGTCCCGCCCGGCCTGATCCTGTCGGGGACGGTCGTCGGCGACCCTGCGGTCGCACAGCCGTCTATCGATAGCGCGCCGCCGTGATGAACTGGCCGAATGTTTCGCACCACACGATGACTGTCGTGTAGCGCGTGACGTCGATCGAGGGTGGCACCTCGACGACGAAATTGTCGAAGGTGCGCACGTCGCCGACGCGCACCATGGCCGGCTTCAGGCGCGCGAAATCAGCTTCGGTCTCGACGAATTCCGGCGACAGGTAGAGCTTGTAGTCCGGCCCGGGTGCCAGCCGGCCGGTCAGCGCGATGCGCTCGCCTCCGATCGACACCGTACCTTCGCCCCAGTGCAGCAGATCGCTGTCCTTCAGGTCGCGCCGGAACTGGCCGGTGAACATCGCACCTCCCGCGGCAGACGCGGCTTCGGCCGCGGTCGGTGGCGGGGGTGCCGTCAGGATGGGCAGGGCATAGATGCCCAGCGCGAAGCCGATGCCGAGCATGGCGGCATGGGACGCGGCAAGCAGGACAACAGGTTTCATGGGCTCGGAGCGTAACGCAACAGGACGGTCAGTGATTGCCGAAAAGGGACCGGACGCGCGGTCGATTGCTGTCAGGTGCCCGCGCACGTCGGCGCAGGCAGAAAGATGTCCACCCGGAGGCCGCCAAGTGTCGCGCAGTCGAGCAGGTCGAGGCGACCACCGTGGGCGAACGCGATTTCGCGCGCAATGGCGAGCCCCAGTCCACTGCCCTCCCGGCGCTCGCCCTTGCCCCGGCCGAAGCGCCCGAGCACGAGCATTCGCTGGGCCGGTGCGATGCCCGGACCGCTGTCGCGGACGCTGATCAGCGCACCCTGCTCGTGTGCGTCGGTCCGGATGACCACCTCGCCGCCGGACGGCGTGTAGCGCAATGCGTTGTCGATGATGTTCGCCAGCATTTCCGGCAGCAGCACGCGGTCGCCGTGCAGCAGGGGCAGGTCGGACGCGGATTCCATCCGCACGTCGGTGCCGCAGGCGACAGCGGTCGGAATCGCTGCGGCGACCACATCCTCGACAAGCGCGCACTGGCCGCTTCCAGATCGCGCATCACCTGCTCGCGCTGCGCCCCGTCGGGCGTGCGCAAGGCCAGCTCGGCCAGGGCCCGCAACACGGTGACCGGCGTACGCAGCTGATGGGTTGCATCGGCAATGAAGCGTCGCTGGGCATCGATCGTGCGACCCAGCCGGGCCATCAGCTCATTGATCACATGGACCTGGTCATACACTTCCGCCGGCAGGTCGGTTTCGTCGATCGGGCCGAGATCGGCGTGGCTGCGCTGGGCAATCGAGCGACTGATGCGATGCAGCGGCGCAATACCCCGGCCCACGCCGTACCAGAGCAGCAGGATCAGGCCGGCCACGAACACGGCCTGCGGCGCGAGCATGTACGCGGTGGCTTCCTGCGCCATCACTTCCCGCTTCTTCAGCGTTTCGGCGACGCGTACGAACAGGTCCTGCTCCGGCTGTTCGCTGCGCACCACGAACTGGGCCAGGCGCACCCGCTGACCCTCCACGCTGCCGTCGTAGATGACGGTTCCGCCGCCGGCGTCGGCCGGATTGCCGGGCAGGACATGACTGCCGGCCAACGCACGCCCACTGCGGTCGGTGACGCTGTAATAGACGGTATCGATCTCGTCGAACACCAGCATCTGCCGTGCAGCCGGTGGCAGATCGACATCGACGCCGCCACGTTCCGGCCGGATGCGGCCCGCCAGCGTACGCACCGTGTCTTCCAGTGCGCGGTCGTAAGCCAGATTGGCGAAGTGCAGCACGATGCCGTGGGTGGCCCAGATCCACAGTGCGGTCAGCGCGAGCACCGGTGGCAGCAGCCAGCGCAGAAGACGCAGTCTGAGCGGGGTGCGTTCAGGGCGCATCCGGCTTCTCCAGCAGATAGCCCAGGCCGTGCAGCGTGCGGATGCGGATGCCATGCGGTTCGAGTTTTCGCCGCAGGCGGTGGATGTAGACCTCGATTGCGTTCAGGCCCAGTTCGCTGTCCCAGTCGCTCAGCTTGCGCACCAGACGCGACTTGATGACGGCTTCGCCGGCACGCTGCATCAGCGCATCGAGTATCGCGGCTTCACGTGCAGACAGATCAAGCGGGGTACCGCCGGCACTGGCCTGACGGGTCGCCGGGTCGAACTCCAGCGCACCGTGGATCAGGCGACTGGCGCTGCCGCCGGTCCGGCGGATCAGCGCGGCGATGCGCGCTTCCAGTTCCGGCAGTGCGAAGGGTTTCGTCAGGTAGTCGTCGGCGCCATGCCGCAGTCCCTGAACGCGCTGATCGACACTGTCGCGCGCCGACAGCACCAGCACCGGCGTGCGATTGCCGCGCTCGCGCAGCTGCGCCAGCAGGCGCATGCCGTCGGTGTCGGGCAGACCCAGATCCAGCACCATCAGCGCATGGTCGCTCACCTGCAGCGCGGCGAGCGCGCTGCAGCCGTCGCCGACGGCGTCCACGGCATAGCCGGACAGCTTGAGTGCATGGGTCAGCGTACTGCGCAAGGCGCTGTCGTCTTCCACTACCAGAACGCGCATACCCCTCCCGTGTCGGATCCGCCCGCCGCCGCCGCTGCAGCAACGACACAAGGCGGGCGGCTGAAAGAACTTTGTAAGGCCTCGGCGGCTAGCCTCGGGTTCCTCATTCGTGTCACACCCCGCGCATTGGACACCATCGCAGTCCCATCGACTTTTGCCGGCGCAGCAACCGGTTCGACCCTGCGTCGCGCGCGCGCAATCGTGGCGACTGCCGCGCTGGCACTTGTGCTGTCCGCATCCTGCGCCATGGCAGCCGCCACGCCGCTGGATCTGCGTACCACGCTGCGCATGGCACGCGATGCCGAATTGCGCAGTGCGCTGGATTCGGCCGCGGTCGCGGTGGTCGAAGCGGAGCAGCGCAGCGCGCGCGCCTGGCCGAATCCGGTCGTGAGCTACGGTCAGTTGCGGCCCGGTCGCGCGAGCACCATGTTCGACGGATCGCGCCAGCAGGATGTCGCCGTAGAGCTGCCCCTGCTGCTCGGTGGCAAGCGCGCGGCGCGGATCGATGCCGCGAGCAGTGCACTCGACGCGGCGCTCGCACGCAAGGCCGTCGCCCGGCTGGAACGTGCTTCCGAAGCGGGTCTGGCGTTTGTCGCCCTGCAGGCCGCCCAGGCCAGGCGTGCCGCCGTGGTCGATGCGGAAAGTACGCTCGCCAAGCTGTCCGGGCGCCTGCGCCTGACCGACAGTCGGGCGCAGGCCTACCGAGACTTCCGGCTCGACTTCGAATCCGCCGACTGGCGGGCCGAACTGTCGGCCGCCGATGCCGAACTGGCGGCCGCACAGCAGCGACTGGCCGACATGGTGGATATCGACGACTGGCGCAGCGTCGTTGTCGAACCGCTGCAGCCGCTCGCAGCGCCCGCCGACGCTCGAGCACCGGCGGAGCATCTGGCCATCCGCGCCGCCCGACTCGACGAATCCGCCGCTCAGGCCGCGATCCGTTCCGCGCGTGCTGAACGCTTTCCGCAGGTGTCGGTCGCGCTGGTGCGCAGCTGGACCCACGACCCCTATGGCACTGCGGATGGCGTGGGCATGTCGATCGAGCTGCCCCTCTTCGATTCGCGCAGCGGCGCCGTCGACCGTGCCAGCGCCCTCGCAGCGGGTGCGCGACTGCGGCGCCAGCTGCTCGAAGTCGAAACCGATACGGATATCCGCAGCCAGCAGACCGAGGTGGACCTGCGGCTGGCGGCGCTCGGGTCGTTTGATGCCGAAGTGGCGCCACGCCTCGCCGCACTGTCGCAGCTTGCCGGAGACGCCTATGCGGAGGCGCACACCAGTCTGGCCGATGTGCTCGACGCGGTACGCACGCAGCAGCGGGCACGACTCCGCCGCATCGAGCTGGAAGCCGGTCTGGTGCGCGCACAACTGCGCCTGCTGGTGGCACGCGGCGAATTGTCCCGCCTCGCCGACTGAATCTGCCACGCGCCGCGGGTCAGCCCAGTGCGCGCTCGATGAAGTGTCGCGGTACACGCGCCTTGGGCGTGCGGTCGGCGAACCAGCTGCGCACGTCCTCGTCCAGTCCGATGCCGTGCATGTAGTTGTACAGCGCCTTGTTGAGCGCGATGCCCAGCGCGTCGTGGTCGGTACCGACCGGGTCGACGAAGCCGACGTCGTTCTTCGCAAAGGTGACCGGCGGCAATGGCAGCAGTGTGACGCCGTAGTCCTCCGGATGGAGACCGACCGGCGAATGCACGGTGCACACGAAGCGGTGGAAGAAGCCGGACTGGATGCAGCCGGCGGCGAACAGCTGGCGCACGTACTCGAGCGCATCCACCGTGTCCTGCACGGTCTGGGTTGGAAAGCCGTACATCAGATAGGCATGCACCAGGATGCCGGCATCGGCGAATCCCTTGGTGACGCGCGCCACCTGATCGACCGACACGCCCTTCTTCATCAGCTTCAGCAGCCGGTCGCTGGCCACTTCCAGCCCGCCGGAAATCGCGATGCAGCCGCTGTCGGCCAGCTCCAGGCAGAGCTCGGGCGTGAAGGACTTTTCGAAGCGGATATTGCCCCACCATGAAATGCTGACGTCACGCCGTTTCAGTTCGGCGGCGAAGGCGCGCAGCGATTTCGGCGGTGCGGCTTCATCGACCAGATGGAAGCCGGTCTGGCCGGTTTCGGCGACGATGGCCTGCACGCGGTCGACCAGCGTGGTCGCACTGGCGGCGTCGTAGCGCGAAATGTAATCGAGACTCACGTCGCAGAAGCTGCACTTCTTCCAGTAGCAGCCGTGCGCCACGGTGAGCTTGTTCCAGCGTCCGTCCGACCACAGCCGGTGCATCGGATTGAGCATATCCAGCAGCGACAGGTAGCGGTCGAGCGGCAGGCCGTCCCAGGTCGGCGTACCGACGTCGTCGAAGGCGATGTCGGGCTCGACGAAATTGACGTACTGCACCGCACCGGTGGCATTGCGCACGAAGGTGCGCACCAGCCGCTGCGCGGAACGCCGGCCGGCCAGATGATCGAGCAGTGCGAGCAGCGGGCGCTCGCCGGCGTCAAGCATCACGTAGTCGAAGAAGTCGAACACGCGCGGCTCGGCCAGCTCGCGCAGTTCGGTATTCACGTAGCCACCGCCCAGTACGGTGACGATGGAGGCGTCATGCGCCTTGATCGTCTGCGCGATGCGGAAGGCGGCATACACCGCACCCGGAAAGGGCACCGACAGCAGCACGATGCGCGGTGCGTGACGCTCGATCGCGGCGAGTGCGAGCCGCTGCAGCGCACCGTCGATCAGCGTCGGCGGCGCGGCCAGCGCCGCCGCCAGCGGGTCGAAGGTGGGCTGGCTCTGCGCCAGCGATTCGGCGTAGCGCACGAATTCGAATCGGTCGTCGACCGCCAGCCGGATCGCGTCGGCGACGTCGTTCAGATAGAGCGTGGCGAAGTGGCGGGCGCGGTCCTGCACGCCAAGCGCGCCGAACGCCCAGCCCAGCGGGTCGCCACCGCCCTCGTCGATATAGATGTCCAACGATTCGAAACGCGGCCCCTCGGGCAGGAAGCCGCGCGAGGCGATGCGATGCGCCAGCGTCGGATCGCGCCCCTGCAGGAAACCGAGGGTGGCGGCCATCGTCGCGGCGTAGCGATCGAACTGCACGAAGAAGCTCGTCAGGCTGGGCGAGCAATCACGATCCGGCAGCGCGGCGACGGCGTCGCGCACGGCGCGCAGGCCGTCGGCCGACAGCAGATCGAGCACCAGCGCAAGCGCCAGGTCCTCCTGTACCGCGTCGATACCCTGCGCGCGCAGAAAGCCCGTCAGGTAGGCGGTGGACGGATAGGGCGTGTTGAGCTGGGTCATCGGCGGGATGACGGACAGCACGCGCGGGCGGGTGAATTCAGGGGAATGCGTGGCAGTCATGGTCGATGGGCGCCGCAACAGACGGCGCCGGCGCAGGGTAACCGAAGCCCGACGGCGCGGGAATGGGCGGCGCGGCGCTCACTGCAGCCTGCGGTCGGCTTGTCGCGGGGGCTTGTGGGGCATCGCTGCGCTCAGCCCAACCTACAAAGGGAGGGGGCGGTCACGCAGGTTGGGGTGAGCGCTGCGATGCCCAACGAACAGGCCCGCGCAGGCATCCGCTCGTTCAACGTGCCGGCGTGACCGCCGGGACCGACTGTGCGATGTCGCGGGCAAGTGCGTCGATGAGTCGGCCGTGGGCGGCAGCGAGGGCTTCGTAGCTGGCTGTACCGATGGTTTCGCTGACGGTGAAGCGGCGGCTCGCGATATCGCGGCCGTCGCGGCGCAGGGTCCATACGGCGTCCAGCGTCACGCGCTCGAACCCGTCGGCATCGAGGCGCAGTACATCGATCGGCAGCGTGTAGTCGGGCCGGGCGATGCTTGACTGCGGCACGGCGACGACGCGCGCAAGACCGCGCTCGCGGGCCAGCGCGGCGGCCAGCCGGCGGCCCATTTCCGCCTTCAGCGAGCCAGCCCAGCGATGGCCGTCGGCCGGTTCGCTGCGCGTGCCGTCGATCCGGCGCACGATCTGCAGCCGGTCCACCGCTTCGGGCAGGCCGATGGGGCCGACGACGATGCTGGGCGCATCGGCTTGCACCGACGCCGGCGCGGCCACGGCGCCCAGCGTGTAGTAGCGCACCGGCGGCGAACTGCCGCAGCCCGCCAGCGCCAGCGTGGCGGCGATCCAGCACAGGGAGCGAAGATGGATCACGGTTTCTCCTCGGGCTTTCCGCGCAGCAGCGCTTCGGGGTGGCGTTCCAGCGTGTCGGTCAGGTGGCGCAGCGACTGCGCCGCGCGCGACAGTTCCTGCAGGCTGTCGCGCAGGTCCTGCTGCAGCGGCGCGTCGCTCGACAGCAGATGGCGCGTATCGGCGATCGCCGCGCGCGCCTCGGCCATCGTGCGCTGCGTTTCGGTCACGGCGGCGCTCACTTCGTTCGACGCAAGGCCGTCGAGCCGCTGCATCAGCTGATCGGTGCGCTCGACCGCGCGCGCCAGCCCGGCGATCGCGGCACGGGTCTCCTGTGCGATGTCGTCCAGCGGCAGGCGGTCGAACTTGCCGGCGATGCGCGACAGCGTGGCCTGCAGTTCGTCCAGGCTGCCGCGCTGGGTCGGCAGCTGCGGCGGTCGGGCAGCCCAGTCGACCTTCTGCTTGCCTGCCGGCGGGAAGAAATCCATCGCCACATAGAGCTGGCCGGTCACCAGATTGCCGTTGCGCAACTGTGCGCGCAGACCGCGCGCCACCAGCCGGTCGACGAAGGTGCGGAAGGCGGCTTCGTCGAAATCGTCCTCCGGCTTGCCGCCCGCGCGCGGACGCATGCGGCCGGGGAACACCGCGATATCGACCAGCAGGCCGACATCGGCGGTATCGAGATCGACATCGGGTTCGAGCGCAATCACTTCGCCGATCTGGGTGCCGCGGAAATCGACCGGCGCGCCGACCGACAGGCCACGCACGCTTTCGGTGAAGCGCAGCCGCACGATCTGGGCGTCCGATCCGGGCTGCTTCAGGGCTTCGGCGCGCGTGCCGAACAGCTTGAAATCGAGCCCGGCGGGCGCCGGCTCGGCATCGCCATCGTCCGGCGTTTCGAACGCCAGCCCGCCGGCCAGGATGGAGGTGGCCGATTCGGTGTTGATCTGCAGTCCCTCTGCGCCGAGCTTCACGTCGATGCCGCTGGCGTTCCAGAATCGGCTGTCGGTGGTCACATAGCGGTCGTACGGCGACTTGATGAACACCTGGATGTCGAGGTGCTGACCGGTGTCGTCGAGCTTGAAGCCGGTGACCTGGCCGGCCGGAATGCGGCGGAAGTAGATCGGCGTTCCGACATCGATCGAACCCAGTGTTTCGGCGTGCAGCGCAAAGGCGCGCCCGGGCACGTCCAGCGTGATGACCGGCGCCTCGTCCAGCGCGACGAAGCGGCGACCGGGTTCGGTCGACTTGCCGGCGTCCATGCCGACATAGGCGCCGGACAGCAAGGTGCCCAGACCGGTCACCGCGCTGCCCGATACGCGCGCGCTGACCACCCAGAAGCGCGTATCCGCCACCAGCAGCCGGTTCGCTTCACGCACCAGCTGCGCCGTGGCGATGACGTGTGCGCCGTCGTCGGCCAGCGCCACCGCACTGATCTGGCCGACATCGACGTCCTTGTACTTGATGCGCGTCTTGCCCGGCTCCAGCCCGGCGCCGCTGGCGAACTGGATCGTGATGGTCGGCCCCTGTTCGTACCAGGCGCGCGCCGCGAGGAACACGCCGATCAGCAGCGCGACCAGCGGAATGATCCAGACCAGCGGGATGCGGAAGCGGCGCGGCGCGTCGACCGTGGCGGTCGGCAGTTCGGGTTCAGTCATGGTGTGCAGTGTGGGGGTCGGCAGACCTGCCGGCCAGCGGGTCCCAGATCAGTCGCGGATCGAAGCTCATGGCGGCGAACATCGTGAGCACCACGACGGCGCCGAAGGCGATGGCACCCGGGCCGGCTTCTATCGTCGCCAGTCCGCGGAAGCTCACCAGCGCGACCAGCATCGTGATCACGTAGATGTCGAGCATCGACCAGCGGCCGACGAATTCGACCAGCCGGTACAGCCGGGTGCGCTGCAGCAGGTTCTGCGTCGAGCGGCGCTGCACCGACAGCGTCAGATACGCCAGCGCGATGATCTTCAGCAGCGGCACCATCACGCTGGCGAAGAAAACCACCGCCGCCAGCGGCCATGAACCCGACTGCCACAGGAAGACGATGCCGCTCATGATCGTGTCCTGCTGGCTGCCGAGCAGCGATGTGGTGGTCATGACCGGCAGCAGGTTGGCCGGCAGGAACATGACGATCGATGCGATCAGCAGCGCCCAGGTGGTCGACACGCTGGCCGGCTTGCGCAGGTGCATCGGCGCGCGGCAGCGCGGACAGCGCAGGTTGTGCGCCGTGCCTTCGGGCGGGCGCGCCAGCTGACCGCACACATGGCAGCTCAAGAGCCCCGCCTCGCGGGCGGTCATCAGCGCGCGCCCACTCACCGGCTCGCCACCAGGGCGTCTTCCGCTTCGTCGAGCAGCGGGGTCTGCCACAGCAGACGCGTGTCGAAGGCCCGGCCGGCAAAGGTGAGCGCGAGGATGAGTGCAGCCGTGGCCCAGAACGCGGTACCGAGGATGACCGTCGCCAGATGCGACAGCTTGACCAGCGACACGAGCATGCCGAGCAGGAACACCTCGACCATGCCCCAGGGCTTGAGCGAACGCACGAGCCGGAAGAAGGGCGCCATGCGCGGTGTCACGCGCCCCAGCCGCAGCGGCACCAGCACGAGCAGGATCATCACCAGTTCGAGCAGCGGAAACAGGATGGCGGTGCCGAACACGAGCGCAGCGACCGGCATCATGCCGTCGCGCCACAGCACCTGCACCGCTTCGAACAGCGTCACCGCGACCACACGACCCTGCATGTCGAGGCCGACCAGCGGCCAGGCGTTCGCGATCACGTACAGCACCAGCGCCGTCAGCGTGAGCGCCAGCGTGCGGTCGAGGCTGTCCGGCGGGTTGCGTGCAAGAAAGGCGTCGCAGCGCACGCAGCGCGCGGTCTGCCCGGGCAGCAGTGCCGGCTCGGTCTGCAGCAGGTCGCACTCGTGGCAGGCGACCAGGTCGGCAGGCAGTTTCAGGTGCGCGGCGGGTGCGGGCATGACCGGTGGTGTCAGGAAGAACCGCGATTCTGCGGTGCCGCGCAGACCGGTGCAATGACCCTGGCGTGGCAATCAGGCGGCCGCCGCCGCGTCGCGCGCTCGCAGCTTGGCGGTGATGTAGTCGGCGTGCGGGATGTAGAGCAGATCGGCCACCTTGCGCATCACGTGCGATTCATGGGCGTGCAGGTGGCCGTCGGCGTAGGCGACCTGCCACATCAGCTCGACGATGTGCACCTTGCGCTCGGCGTCGAAGGCCTGATTGATCAGCGCCGTGAAGCGCTGATAGTCGTAGGCCTCGCGCGCCGCGGTGGTCGCCAGCTCGATCAGGCGCTCGATTTCGTCGTCGGTCAGGGCGAACTTGCCGCGCAGTGCGGTCATGGCCGCGGCGCGCTCGGCGTCGCCGATGTCCGGGTCGGCGCGCATCACTTCGACCAGCAGCACCGCGGTGGCCAGCTGCAGCTGGTGTTCGGTGGCGGCGGCGTCAAGCGGGGCCGGTGCGGCAAAACTGTCGAACAGGTCTTTCAGGGTACGGAGCATCGTGTCCTTCGTCGGCGGAGCGCGGGCGCACCGTGCGCCCGCGTCACAGCGGACCGGTGAAAGCCGGTCGGCGTTCCCGCTGCGGCTGTGCCCGGATGTTACGGCAGCGGCGTCACGACGGCACCCGGCGCGAGCGTGCCGCCGTCGAGCACCTGCAGATAGACGCCCAGTTCGCGGTGGCCGTAGCGCTCCATCATCGTCGCCGGCAGCGTCATGTCGCGCTCGGCGGTCACCGGATTCACGTTGGTCGCGCTGCAGCGCGGCGTGCGCATGACGACCCGCGCGCGCACCTCACCCACCGTGACCTCGCGGTCCAGCCAGGTTGATTCCTCCCACGGCTCACCGCCGTCCATATAGATGTTGGCGCGAAAGCGCATCGGGTCGATGTCCGTACCGAGCGCCGCGCCGACTTCGCGCACCGTGGCCAGATTGATCAACGACACGGCATTCATCATGCCGTGCGACAGCACGCTGACGTCGGTGAAGCGGAAGCCCTCGCCGCTGACGAAGGCCGGCGGGCCTTCCAGCCGCGCGTTGATGTGCTGCGCGATGAAGCGCGCCAGTCCGCAGCAGGCGGCCGGGTCATCGACATCGATGCGCAGATGGCGTCCGTCGGGTGCGCTGACGTGCAGGCAGTTGCCGGCGTCGTCGTAGCGCGTGGCCAGCGACGCAAGTGCGGCGTGATCCATCAGCGCGATGAAATCGGTTTTCGGACGCGGCGCATAACTGCCGGCGTCAAAGGTCCAGCTGCCGTTGGTGAGCGCCCACTGGCGGTCGAGCGGCACGCCTTCGCCGGTGCGCAGCGCGATTTCACCGAGCGGTTCGGCCGACAGACCCTTGACCGGATACCGGTACAACTGACGAACGGTTCTCATGGCAACTCCAGCTTGAAAGGTTGGCTGGATGCTCGGTCCTGCGTGCCGCGGCGGCAATAAGTCGTTTGCCGGAGGCGGGGCCGGAACGACGCGCGACCGGCGGGTTCAGAAGCGGCCGGCCTGATAGCGCTGGCCGAGCACGCTCTGCAGCGTCTGCACGACACCGAACGCGTTCTTCAGCTGGCCGCGTTCGAAATTCGACAGTTCGTCCGGCTTCAGGAAGTTGTCGGCGCCGGCGCCGCCTGCCAGCTGGCGAGCCTGATGCTGGATGCGCAGCGTGGCGATGTATTCGAGCGCGTCGCGCAGGTCGTGCGCGCTCTGTTCGCTGATTTCGCCGCTGGCCGCGGCGACGGCCAGCCGGTCATGCGTGTTCACCGCGGCGTGCCCGCCGGCCAGCGCATAGACCCGCGCCAGATCGACGATGGGCACGATGCCGCTGTGCTTCAGATCCAGCGTGCCCCGGTGTTCGCCAGAGCGCAGCGTCGACATGCGGTTGAACAGGCCGAGCGGCGGCTGGTGCTTCAACGCATTGCCCACCATGTAGGCGAGGAAGATGCGGTTGCCGCGCGTGCGCGCCAGCACGTCCTCGCGCAGCGTGTCGAGCAGCGCGGTCTGTCCGTGGATGGCGCGCAGGTCGAAAAACACGCAGGTGAGCATCAGCGCCTTGGGTTCCGGCTCCGCCGTCCATTTGCGGAAGTACTGCGCCCAGCGCGCCTTCGGCTGCCGCCACGGATCGGTCATCGCCATCATTTCGCCCGGACAGTGGATGTAGCCGCAGGCGGCCAGACCGTCGCACACGAAGGTGGCCAGCGCGCGGAAGTAATCACCGTGCGCGACCGGATCGTAGGCGTCGTCGATGACCAGACAGTTGTCCTGGTCCGATTTCGCCGTCTGTTCGTTGCGCGCCTGTGATCCGGCGGCCACCCACACGTAACCGACCGGTGGCGGACCGAATTGCGCTTCGCCCAGTTGCAGCAGACGGCAGGTCAGGGCATCGGTGATGGCGGTGATGATGTGACCGGTGCTGTATGCCGTGGCGCCGGCGCCGGCCAGACTTTGCTGCAGGGCGCGCACCTGCAGGGCGGCCTCGGCCAGCCCCTCGACGCTCGTCTGCTTGTAGATGTCGCCCGCCAGATGCACCGCCGACAGATTCTGCTGCGCGCTGACGTCGGTCGCCGTGATCATGCCGACCACGCTGTCGCCGTCCATCACGGGCACGTGGTGGATGTTGTGGCGCGCCATCAGCAGCAGGGCGTCGAAGGCCGGCTTGCGCACATCCATGGTCAGCGGATCGAGCGTGGCGATGTCAAGCACCGGCCGCGCGCTGTCCAGCCCCTGCGCGACGACGCGGTTGCGCAGATCGCGGTCGGTCACCACGCCGATCAGCCGGCCCGCTTCGACCACCAGCACCGACGACACGCGCTGCGCGCTCATCTGCGTCGCCGCATCGCGGATGGTGGTCGCGGGCGACACGGTGATCGGCGCGCGCCGGACCAGACTGCGCACCGGCGTGGTGATCAGGTTCAGGTGCGGGTCGCTGCTGTGCGCGACATCGGGCAGGGCGGGGAGATCGGATGTCATCGGACGGGTCATCGGTTCGTGAGGAGGCCGCAACACGCATCATCGCGCTGAACGGCCGCTTGCGCGACCGCACTGCCTCATTTCAATTTACTTCAATATAATTTATTTGATGATATATTGTCTGGATGGACAGCACATCCGACACGACCATCGATCTCGACACGCTGCGCGCCGCCGCCGGCCGTGCCTGCGCACTGCTGCGCGTGCTGGCGCATGATGACCGGCTGATCCTGCTGTGCCAGCTGGCGCAGGGCGAACACTCGGTGGGCGAACTCGAAACGCGGCTCGGCATTGCGCAACCGACGCTGTCGCAGCAGCTGGGCGTATTGCGACGCGAAGGGCTGGTCAACACGCGGCGCGACGGCAAGCACATCCATTACCGCATCGCCAGCGACGACGCACTGGCGCTGATGCACACCCTGCACGCGCGCTTCTGCGCCGCGCCACACGGAGAACACACATGAACATCGCCTGGGACACCTTCACGCCCTGGACCTCGCTGGCCGGCGGCGCGCTGATCGGCCTCGCGGCCGCGCTGCTGATTCTGGGCAGCGGCCGCATCGCCGGCATCAGCGGCATCGTGGGCGGGCTGTTCAGGCCGGCTGCGGGTGACACGGGCTGGCGGATCGCGTTCGTCGTCGGCCTGCTCGCGGCGCCGCTGGTGTGGGGGCTGTTCGCCACCCTGCCCGCCGTGCAGTCCGACGCCGGCACCGCGACGCTGGTCATCGCCGGCCTGCTGGTCGGCGTCGGCACCCGTTACGGCTCGGGCTGCACCAGCGGTCATGGCGTGTGCGGGCTGTCGCGCCTGTCGCCGCGTTCTCTGGCGGCCACGCTGGCCTTCATGGGCGCCGGTTTCGTCACCGTATATCTCGTCCGTCATCTCGCGGGAGCCTGACATGAAAACCTTCATCGCCCTGCTCTCCGGACTCGTGCTGGGCATCGGCCTGCTGCTGTCCGGCATGGCCAATCCGGCCAAGGTGATCGCCTTCCTCGACCTCGCCGGTGCGTGGGACCCGTCGTTGGCGCTGGTCATGGGCGGCGCCATTGCGGTGGCCTTCCCCGCCTTCACGTGGGCGAAGTCACGGTCCGTCGCCTGGTCGGGCGACCGGCTGCAGCTGCCGACCGCGCGCCAGATCGACGCGCCGCTGGTGCTCGGCAGTCTGACCTTCGGGGTCGGCTGGGGCTTGGCCGGGTACTGCCCGGGACCGGCACTGGTGTCGCTCGGCATGGCGTCGCAGCCGGCCATCGTGTTCGTCGTTGCAATGGGGGTCGGCATGGCGGCCCACGCCCTGCTCACGCGGCCAAAGGCGTAAGCAGATAGTCGATCAGCGTGCGCACGCTGACGATGCGCTGGCCGAAAGGCAGCGCGCCGCGGCCGCGGAAGAACAGGCCGGTCTTCAGGTCACCCCGCAAGGCGGCGGCCAGTTGGTGGTCGATGCAGAACTGGCCCCAGCCGACCAGACCGTCGCGCAGACCGCACTGCGCCAGGCAATCGAAGTGCTTGGCGCAGCGCGAGCGCTGATGCACCACGGCCTGCGTGCGCGCCAGCACCGCCAGATATTTCTGCAACCAGGGCGTGCGCACGGCGCGCGCCGGCAAGCCGGCCACGCTGGTGAATTCGACCAGATCGTCGTCGCCAGCGTCGGCCAGAACATGCTTGAAGGCGTCCGAGGCGTCGCATTCTTCGGTCACGGCGAAAGCGGTGCCGAACTGCACCGCCGCTGCACCCAGCGACTGCATGCGCCGGATGTCGTCATGCGTGCGCAGGCCGCCGGCCACGATCAGCGGCACGCGGCCTTCCAGACCGGCGCTGCGCAGCCAGGCCAGGGTTTCCGGCAGCACACGCTCGAAATCGAAGCGCTCGTTCGACACGTCGGCCACCTTGGCAGCACCGAGATGACCGCCGGCCCAGCCCGGGTGTTCGAGCACGATGGCATCGGGCACGCGCTGCTTGCGTTCCCACTTGCGTACCAGCAGCTGCACGCCGCGCGCATCCGACAGGATGGGGATCAGTGCCGCCGAGGGGTGCTCGCGCGCGAGGTCGGGCAGGTCGAGCGGAAGACCGGCGCCCACCACCACGGCGTCGATGCCGCATTCGAGCGCGCAGCGCACCTGCGCCGCATAGTCGCTCACTGCCCGCATCACGTTCACCGCCAGCAGGCCGCGCGTGCCGGCGATCTGTCGCGCCGCACGGATTTCGCGCGACAGCGCTTCGAGATTGCTGGCGTTGATGTCGGTCTTCGCGCGCTCGCCCGACAGGCCGCGCGTGCGTTCCATCAGATCCGGGTGCAGCCGGCGCAGGTCAACGGACGAAAGCGTGCCGACGGCGCCCAGTGCGGCGACATGGCCGGCGAGCCGGTGCGCCGATACGCCCACGCCCATGCCGCCCTGCACGATGGGCAGCAGAATGCGACCGGCGAGCTTCAGCGGCGCAAGACCGCTGTTGCGCAGGCGCTCAGCGGGTGATCCGGACGGGAGCGGTGCAGCCGTAACGGCTGCGGGAGGCGGGAGGACTGCAGTCGGCGTTTCTGTCATGGCAAAGCGGAGCGGCGGCAAATGGGCTGCGCCACCTTAACCGCCTGCCCGCCGCCCGGGCTTGACCTTGCTCAAGCCCGGGTGCCGAGGTGTGACAGGCGTGTTTCAGCCGCGACGACGGCGCGCGGCGAGACCGATCAGGCCCAGACCGGCCAGCAGCATGGCGTAGGTTTCGGGTTCCGGCACCGGCGTGATCGAGAACAGCGAGGTGGTGCCCGTCCCTTCGTTGGCCGTGGCCAGGAAGTAGCGGCCGCCGAACTCGTACGCAGTCAGACCTTCCACGGCGTTCGATTCCGCATCGACGATGAAATCGACGAAAGTGGCTGCGGTCGGGTTGGTCACGTCATAGATCGCAATCACGCTGTCGAACGTACGTTCGAAGCCGATGAAGGCCAGCGTGCGGTCACCCAGTTCGAGCACCGTGACACCTTCGGGTTCGACACCCTTGTTGTCGCTGCGGCCGTCGTCGATCAGTGCGCGCAGTGCCGGATCGGCGAACAACAGCGCTTCGAGCTGGTTGCCGCTGTCGAACACCTGATTGCCGTTCTCGTCGAGGATGGAGAAGGAGCGGCCGCCGAACACGTGGATCTGGTCGTAGTCACCGTCGCCATCCAGATCGCCACCGGATGTCGTGACGGTCAGCCGGCCGAGATTGCTGTCCGCCTTGAGCGCGGCGGCATCCGGGAAGGCCGTCGGATCGAGCACATAGCTGGCGGAGCCCACGCGCACTTCCTCGTTGAATTCGCCATCGACGAAATCTGTCAGATTGCGCGAATCACCCTCGTTGGCGGTGATGTAATAAGTCTTGCCACCTGACGCGTACGAGGCGATCGCGTCCGGCATGTACATGCCGAACACCGGCGCATTGCGGTAGTTGCCGGCGATCGACGTTCTGGGAGAGGTGATGTCGCGATCCGTGGTGTCGAGTTCGTTGCCCGGCAGGCTGTGATCCTTCAAGCCAAGCGAAGTGACCGACACGATCTGCTGCGACATGAGGTCGATCTTGGCGACCGCATTGGCTTCCTGCAGCGTCACCATGGCGAACTGGCCGTCCTTCGACAGGGCGATGTACTCCGGCTCCCAGTCGATCGACGGCTTCGCGCCCGGCGACACGATGCGGCCGAGCCCGGTGGTGCCGTCATAGCCGCTGAAGCCCAGCGTGGTGACCGAATCCTTCGTGGTGTCGATGATGCTGATCGAGCCGCGTGCCTCGATGGTGGCGAAACCCGGGCGGGCCAGCGGCTCGCCTTCGTTGGCGGTCATGATGCGGCCGTCGGCGGTGAAGGTGACCATGTCGGGCAGCGCGCCCACCAGATAGCTCTGCTGGAAGCTGCGGCTCGTGGTGTCGAAGGTCAGCACCGAGCCGGCGTCGGTCTTGATCGGCGCTGCAACGGCGAAGGCGGCCACACCATTGCGGATGGCCACACTGTTCAGTTCGCCGAAGGCGGTGGTGTCGATGTGCTGCACGAAGCTGCCGGTGGCGGCATTCAGGATGTCCACACCCTTGAGCCCGGCCACCCACAGCTCGTTGTTCAGGCTGTCGAAAGCGAGGATTTCCGACGTCTGGCCCGCGACGCTGGTGCCGGCACCGTGCTCGAAGGTCCACAGCTTTTCCCAGCCGGCCGCCTGCACGACCGGCACGAACAGTGCCGCAATCGCCGCGGCTGCACTCTTTCTGACCATTATTGATTCTCCTGTTGTCAGCGGGCCGGCAGTCCGGCCGCATTGACCCGACACGACAACAGGGGAAGGTTGCAGACGTGTTACAGCACTGTCACGTCACTGAAATTTACATTCATTCGTGCGCGAACCGGATCGCGCCATGTGGGTTCCGGCAGCAGGAGCGGCACTGTGGGAGCGGCGATCCACTGCTGGCCCTGCATGGCCAGCCGGCTCTGCGGGCGGCGAGCAGTGCTCGCCGAAACCCCCGCTCCGCCCTCGCCGCGATACGCACTTTGCAATGTGACCATCGCGGCACTGATCGCGGCGAGGCCGCCGCTCCCACAAAAACCTCACCGGTCAGCTGGCCGCCTCGTACTCCGACATCGGCGGGCAGGTGCACACGAGGTTGCGGTCGCCGGCGACGTTGTCGACGCGCGCGACCGGCGGCCAGTACTTGTCGCGGTCGATCGACGGGTGCGGGAAGAAGGCTTCGCGGCGGCCGTAGGGGCGGTTCCACTGGTCGGCGATCAGCAGCTCGTGGGTGTGCGGCGCGTGCTTGAGCAGATTGTCTTCGCGGTCGGCGCGGCCGGCTTCGATTTCGGCGATTTCGGCGCGGATGTGGATCATCGCGTCGCAGAAGCGGTCGATTTCGGCGCGGTTCTCGCTCTCGGTCGGCTCGATCATCATCGTGCCCGGCACCGGGAAGGACACGGTCGGCGCGTGGAAGCCGTAGTCCATCAGACGCTTGGCGACGTCCTCCACCGTGATGCCGCAGGCGTCCTTGATGGCGCGCAGGTCGATGATGCATTCGTGCGCCACGCGGCCATGCTTGCCGCTGTACAGGATGGGGTAGTGCGGCGCCAGCCGGTGCGCGATGTAGTTGGCGTTCAGGATGGCGACCTGGGTGGCGCGGCGCAGGCCGGCCGCCCCCATCAGTGCGATGTAGGCCCACACGATGGGCAGGATGCTGGCCGAACCCCACGGTGCGGCCGATACCGTGCCGATGGTGCCGTCCGCCCCCGCCACCGGGTTGACGCCCTGCACCACCGGATGGTCGGGCAGGAAGGGCGCGAGGTGCGGCGCCACGCCGATCGGCCCCATGCCGGGCCCGCCGCCGCCGTGCGGAATGCAGAAGGTCTTGTGCAGGTTCAGGTGGCACACGTCGAAACCGATGTCGCCCGGACGCACCAGCCCGACCATGGCGTTCATGTTGGCGCCATCCATATAGACTTGGCCACCGTGCGCGTGGATCAGCGCGCAGATGTCGCGCACGCCTTCTTCGAACACGCCGTGCGTGGACGGGTAGGTCATCATCAGCGCGGCCAGCCGATCGGCATGCTGTTCGGCCTTGGCTTTCAGGTCGGCGGCGTCGATATTGCCGAGCGCGTCGCAGGCGACCACGACCACCTCCATGCCGGCCAGCACCGCGCTGGCCGGATTGGTGCCGTGCGCCGACGCCGGGATCAGGCACACGTTGCGATGCAGGTCGCCGCGCGTGCGGTGGTATTTGCGGATCACCAGCAGGCCGGCGTATTCGCCCTGCGAGCCGGCGTTCGGCTGGAACGACATCGCGGCGAAGCCGGTGATTTCGCACAGCCGCTCTTCCAGTTCCTCGAACAGTTGCTGATAGCCCTGCGCCTGTTCCAGCGGCACGAAGGGATGCAGTGCGGCGAACAGCCGGTAGGTGACCGGCGTCATTTCGGTGGTCGAATTGAGCTTCATCGTGCACGAGCCGAGCGGAATCATCGCCCGGTCGAGCGCGATGTCGCGCGTGGCCAGCCGGCGCAGGTAACGCATCATTTCCGTTTCGGAGTGATAGCGGTTGAACACCGGGTGGCTCAGGATGGCGCTGTCGCGCTGCAATGCTGAAGGAATGCAGTCGATCACGCGCGCATCGAGCTGCGCCAGGTCGAGCAGCGCATCGGCGCGCGTCGCGAACACCGCCAGCAGATTCTTCAGCTCGCTGCGACGCGACGTTTCGTCGAAGGTGGCCGACAGGTGGTCGGCATCGATCACGTGCAGGTTGAAGCCCGCGGCGCGGGCGCGCGCCGATATGCGGCGTGCGAGCCCGGGCACGCGTACCTGCACCGTGTCGAAGAAGCAGTCATGCACGACGTCGAAGCCGAGTTCGCGCAGGCCGAGCGCAAAAATCGTCGCCATGCGGTGCACCCGGTCGGCAATCGTGCGCAGGCCTTTCGGGCCGTGGTACACCGCATAGAACGCGGCGATCACCGCCAGCAGCACCTGTGCGGTGCAGATGTTGCTGTTCGCCTTCTCGCGCCGGATGTGCTGTTCGCGCGTCTGCAGCGCCATGCGCAGCGCCGGCTTGCCGAGGGCGTCGGTCGATACGCCGATGATGCGGCCGGGCATCTGCCGCTTGTGTTCGTCGCGGCAGGCGAAGAAGGCGGCATGCGGGCCGCCGTATCCCATCGGCACGCCGAAGCGCTGAGCGCTGCCCAGCACGATGTCCGCGCCCATCGCGCCCGGCTCCTTCAGCAGCACCAGTGCCAGCGGATCGGCCGCGATCGCCGACAGCGCGCCGGCGGCGCGGGCGGCGGCGATCACCGGTTCCGGATCGCGCAGCCGGCCGCTCGAACCCGGATAGCTCGCCAGCACGCCGAAGTAGTCGCCCTCGACGCCGGCCCACGGATCGCACACGACGACTTCGATGCCCAGCGGCTCGGCGCGTGTGCGCACCACGGCCAGCGTCTGCGGGTGGGTGTCGGCATCGACGATGAAGCGCGGCGACTTCACCTTCGAAATGCGATGCGCCATCGTCATCGCCTCGGCCGCCGCGGTCGCCTCGTCGAGCAGCGACGCATTGGCGACCGGCAGGCCGGTCAGGTCAATCACCATCTGCTGGAAGTTCAGCAGCGCCTCCAGCCGGCCCTGCGAAATCTCGGCCTGGTAGGGCGTGTAGGCGGTGTACCAGCCCGGGTTCTCGAGCACGTTGCGCTTGATGACATTGGGCGTGATGGTGTCGTGGTAGCCCATGCCGATCAGGCTGGTGTGCAGTTCGTTGCGCGCGAACATGCGACGCAGCGCGTCATCGACGACGCGCTCGGAGCGCGGCGGCGGCAGGTTCAGCGGCGTGTCCGACAGGATGTCGTCCGGAATGGTCTGGGCGATCAGTTCGTCCAGACTGGCAACATCGAGTGCCGCCAGCATGACGGCAATATCGCGTTCGTCGGGGCCGATGTGGCGGCGGATGAAGTCTCCGCGGTCTTCCAGCGCTTCGAGGGTGGGGCGTTTGGTCATGTTCAACAGTCCTTTCCGGGCCGCTTTTGGCAGTCCCTGTCTGAAGGTACCGGTCGCCGCTCCCCGTGAAGGGCGGTGACCGGAGTCGAGTGGGGAATTCGGGGCAATGTGGGGCAGTGTGGCGGTTCAGCGTTGGTAGCGGGTGGGCACGAAGGGCATGGAGGTGAGGGAAACGGACACCGACTGTCCGCGCGAATCGATGTGCAGCGCTTCGCCGGACAGTTTCACCGCCCGGTCGAGATAGCCCATGGCCACCGGCCGACCCAGCGTCGGACTGTGGTTGCCGCTGGTGATGACGCCGACTTCGCGGCCGTCGGCGCCGAGCAGCTTCGTACCGGCGCGCTGCGGCGCGCGGCCGTCAGGCAACAGTCCGACGCGCACGCGCGGCGGCGGTTCCTGAAATTCGCCGAGAATGACGGCTGCACCGGGGAACCCTCCTGCACGCGTACCACCGGCGCGGCGCGCGGCACCGACCGCCCAGCCGATCGATGCCGACACCGGCGTCGTCGTGTCGTCGATGTCATTGCCGTACAGGCACATGCCGGCTTCCAGGCGCAGCGTGTCGCGCGCGCCCAGTCCGGTCCAGCGCACGTTTTCGTGGTCGAGCAGGCGCTGCGCAAACGCGGCGGCCGAGACAGCAGGCAGCGAAATTTCGAAGCCGTCCTCGCCGGTGTAACCGCTGCGGCTGATGCGCAGCGCCACACCGCCGGACGACGCGGTGCGCACATCCAGAAAGCGCATGCCGGCCACGTCGACCAGCGGCTGCAGCACGCTCTCGGCCAGCGGACCCTGCAGCGCGAGCAGCGCAAGGTCTTCGCGCAGCGCGTAACTGCAATCTGCGCCCGGCGGGTGTGCCGCGAGCCAGGCCAGCACGTCGGCGCAGCGCGAGGCGTTGCACACCACGTGAAAGCCGTCGCCCAGCCGCTGGATCATCAGGTCGTCGATGAGGCCGCCGGCCGTGTTGGGCAGCAGCGAGTAGGTTTGCCGGCCGGGCGCCAATCCGGCCAGATCGGCGGTGGTCAGCGATTCCAGCCAGGCGCAGGCACCGCTGCCGGTGACGTCGATCTGCCCCATGTGCGACACGTCGAACAGCCCGGCCTGGCTGCGCGTGTGCAGATGTTCCTGGAGGATGCCCGGCGCGTACTGGATCGGCATCGACCAGCCGGCGAACGGCACCATCTTCGCGCCGGCGGCGAGGTGAAGGTCGTGGAAAGGCGTGCGCTGCAGCGCGGCCTGATCCGGGATTGCCATCGTCAGAATCTCCTGGGTGGCGGGCCGGAGGGTGACCGGTCCGCGGGTCTGCCGGCCGGGTAGGCCAGCGAGGGCGCGATGATGCCACGCTCGGCCGGCACGCAACGCATGCCGTCTGATATTGACGCGACCCGATTATTAACTGAACATTCAGTCATTAAAAGTGCGTCACCCCATGTCAGAGCACTCGCCCCTGCTTCCCGTTCCGCACGCCACCGATGTGCACGCTGCCGACGCGCACCCGCTGGTCCGGCGCGGCCGCCCGGCACTGGTCGACCCGGCCACCCTGGTGGCGTGTGCGCTCGACCTGTTCGTCGAAAAGGGTTATGCGGCGACCCGCCTCGAAGACGTGGCGCTTGCCGCCGGCGTATCGAAAGGTACGCTCTATCTGTATTTCGATTCCAAGGCCGCACTGTTCGCCGCCGTCGTGCGCCAGGGTCTGGTGCCGGCCCTGGCCGGCGGAGAAGCGCTGCTGGACAGCCATCGCGGCAGCGGCGCCGATCTGATGCGCGAGCTGCTGTGGGGCTGGTGGCGACTGATCGGCGCCACGCGGCTGGGCGGGCTGCCCAAGCTGATGGTGGCCGAAGCACGCAACTTCCCGGACATCGCGGAGCTCTACCACCGCGAAGTGATGGCGCGCGGCTGCGCGCTGATCCGGCGCGCCATCGATTACGGCCATGCGCGCGGCGAATTCCGCGTGGCCGGCGACCCCTGCACGGTGCAGGCCGTCATGGCACCCCTGCTGCTCCGCGTGCTGATGAAACATTCCTTCGGCTGTGTCGATCACGCTGTGCCCGCGAATGACCCGTCGGCGGCCGCGCAGGCGGAATCGACCGACATCGCCGCTTCCATCGAATTCGTCATCCGGGCGCTCGAACATGACTGACTTACACCGGCAGGCGGCACGCGCCGCCGCGTTCTGCCTCGGCTTTGCCGCCTGCGCCAGCCATGCGCAGACCGCGGTGGCGCCCTCGCCCACGGTCGCCTTCAAGCCCTTTGCCGAGGTCGCCACCTACCCCGGACGCGACGCGCCGGCGCAGGCGGTGGCGTTGAACCGCACCCAGCTCGCGGCCGAAGTGAGTGCCCGCGTGGCATCGACGCATGCCGACCCGGGCGAGCGGGTGAACAAGGGGCAGGTGCTGGTGCGGCTCGACACGCGTGACTACCAGCTCGCGCTGGAGCGCGCGCGGGCGCAGCTGAAGGCGGCCGAGGCGCGTCTGGCGCAGGCCGACGCGCAATTGCGCCGCACGCGCGCGCTGCAGGCGCAGAACTTCGTGTCGCCCGAGGCGCTGACCCAGCGCGAAACCGAAGTCGAAGTGGTGCGCGCCGACGTGTCGGTGGCGGCCAATGCGGTCGATCTGGCACAGCGCAATCTGGACAAGTGCGTGCTGCGCGCGCCTTACGACGCCATCGTGCGCACGCGCGACGCGTCGGCCGGTTCGCTGGCCGGTGCCGGCATGGTGCTGATGACGCTCGAGGATGCGACGCGGGTCGAGGTGAGCGCCCGCGTGGCGCCGCGCGACCTGGCGTCGCTGCGCGCCGCGAAGTCGGTCGAATTCGTGTCGCCGGCCGGACGCAGCGCGGTGCGCATCGCCCGCGTGTCGCCGGCCATCGACGATGCCAGCCGCACGCACGAGGTGCGCGCCGCCTTCACCGGCACGCGTGCGCCGGCGGGGGCCGAGGGCCGTCTCGCCTGGACCGATCCGGCGCCGCACGTGCCGGCCGAGCTGGTGACCCGGCGCGACGCCAGCGGCGGCAGCCTGCTCGGCGTATTCGTGCTGCGCGACGGCGTCGCCCGCTTCGTCGAACTGCCGGGGGCGCAGGAAGGCCGTCCTGCGGCGAGCACGCTGCCCGCCGATGCGCGCATCGCAACCGACGGCCGCAACAGCCTGCGCGACGGACAGAAAATGCCATGAGCGCCTACGCGCGTTTCATCAGCAATCATCCGCTGGCCAACATCACCTTCGTCGTGGTGCTGCTGCTCGGCCTGATCAGCTACTTCGGGCTGCCGCGCGAGCAGGACCCGGAAATCAATTTCAACTGGGTGCAGATCACCGCCGCCCTGCCCGGCGCGTCGCCGGAAGACGTCGAGAAGCGGGTGCTGCAGCCGCTCGAGGATGCGATCAAGAACGTGTCCGACATCCGTTTCATTTCGTCGGCGGCGCGCGACGGACTGGCCGGCATCCTGGTGCGTTTCGACGACATCGAGCCGGCGGTGTTCGACAAGCGCATCAATGACCTGCGGCGCGAGATCCAGAACAAGGCGCGGGCCGAACTGCCGGTCGAGGCGAAGGAACCGCAGATCATCGAAGTGACCAGTTCGAACGGTTTCCCGACCGCGCAGGTGCTGCTGACTGGTCAGGCGGATGACGAGGTGCTGCGCGCCATCGGGCGCGAACTGCGCACCGATCTGGAACGCATGCGCGGCGTCGACCGCGTGTTCGCGCTCGGCCTGCACGACCCGGAACTGCGCATCGAATACTCGGCGCAGGCGGCGCAGGCGCGCGGCCTGCTGCCGACCGACATCGCCGATGGCGTGGCCGGCTGGTTCCGCGACGTGTTTGCCGGCCGGCAGCGCGCCGGCGAGCAGGAATGGCTGGTGCGCGTGGTCGGTCAGGACGCCGATCCGGCGTGGCTGGCCGATGTCGGCGTCGCCTCGTCGGCCCGGGGTGGCGCGATGGTGAAGCTCGACGAGGTGGCGGGCGTCGTGCGGGCGCGTGCCCGGCCGACCCAGATGGTGTCATCCGGCGGACAGGCCAGCGTGCTGTTTTCGGTCAGCAAGAAGGCCGGCGTGAACACGCTCGCGATGGTCGAGCGCATCAGCGACTACGTCGAACGCAAGAACGGGGTGCTGGCGCAGCAGGGCCTGAAGCTCGAGCTGATGGACGACCAGACGGTGCCGACGCGCGAAGCCATTTCCATCATGGAATGGAATGCGCTGTACGGCCTGCTCATCGTCATCGGCCTCTGCTGGATCTTTCTCGGCACGCGCATCGCGCTGCTGGTCGGGCTCGGTGTGCCGTTCTCGCTCGCCGGCACCTTCGCCGTGCTGTCGGCCACCGGCGACACGCTGAACATTTCGGTGCTGCTGGGCGTGGTGATCGCGCTCGGCATGCTGGTGGACGATGCCGTGGTGGTGGTCGAGGCGATCTACTACCGGCTGCAGCGCGGCGCCTCGCCGATCGACGCGGTCGCCGACGGCGTGCGCGAGGTGTGGACGCCGGTCGTCGCCTCGGTCGCCACGACGATGGCCGCCTTCCTGCCGCTGATGCTGCTGCCCGGCATCGTCGGCGACTTCATGTTCGTCATTCCGTTCGTCGTGACCCTGGCGCTTGCGATCAGCCTGATCGAGGCGTTCTGGATGCTGCCGGCACACGTGCTGTCGCTCGGTCCGGTGGCACGGGCGCCCGGCCGCGAACAGCGCGCGCGCATCGCCTTCACGCGCGTGCTCCGCCACCGCTACGCGCAGGCGCTGGCCTGGGCGGTGCGCCACTGGATCGTGCTGTGTCTGATCGTTGCGTCGCTGATCGCCGCCGCCATCGGCGCGGCCGCGACCGGCCTGATCCGGGTGCAGTTCTTCGCCTTCGACCCGATGCGCATCTTCTACGTCAATGTCGACATGCCCGCCGGCAGCCCGATCGGCGCCACCCTGGCGCGGGTGGAACAGCTCGAAACCGAAGTCCGCCGGCAGATGCAGGACGGCGAGGCACGGCGCATCGCGTCGATCGCCGGCGCCAAGTTCACCGATGCCGAAGCCCTGTTCGGCGATTCCTACGGTCAGGTGGTGGTCGCGCTGCTGCCGCGTGCCGGGGACGGACGCGAGGTGGGCGACATGGTCGAGGGCATGCGCGCCGCCGTCACCGCCCTGCCCGGCCCCGGCACGGTCAGCTTCACCCAGCTGTCGGGCGGGCCGCCGGTGCAGAAGCCGGTCAAGATCCGCGTACGCGGCGACGACCTGACCGAACTGCGCGCGGCGACCGCCGAAGTGCGGCGCATCCTCGAATCGATGGATGGCACGCGCGACATCACCGACGACGACACGCCGGGCCGCCCGCAACTGGCACTCAGGCTGGACCGAGACGCGCTGCGCGACGCCGGTCTGAGCGCCTCGCAGGTGGCGCGCGCGGTGCGTCTGCAGGTCGAGGGCGAAATCGTCGCCATCACTCGCGATCAGGGCGCCAAGCTGGAGGTGCGCGTGGCGGCCGCCGGCGTGACCGACGACGCCGACGTGATGCGCGTGCTCGACGCACCGATCGCACTGCCCAATGGCGGTGCCACCACGCTGCGTGCGCTGGTCGGCAGCGAATCGACGCGGGGGCCGGGCGTCATCAAGCACTACAACCTGCGCCGCACCATCACGCTGGAAGCCAACCTCGACACCGAGAAGCTCAATTCGCTCGGGGTCGCCGAGTCGGTGCGCGCCGCCTGGGAAGCCCAGCGCACCCGCTTCCCGCGCACCGATCTCGACTTTTCCGGCGAACTGGAAGACGTGCAGGAAAGCCTGGACGCGATGAAGGTGCTGTTCCTGCTCGGCGTCGGACTGATCTACCTGATCCTCGCCGCGCAGTTCCGCAGTTACTGGCAGCCGATGATGATTCTGGCCACCGTGCCGCTGGCGTTCACCGGCGTGGCGGTCGGCCTGCTGGTCAGCGGGTCGCCGCTGTCGCTCTACACGCTGTACGGCGTGATCGCGTTGACCGGCATCGTCGTCAATTCGGCCATCGTGCTGATCGACGCCGCCAACGAGCGTCTGAAGGCCGGCATGAGCGTGATGCACGCGGCGATCTACGCGGCGCGCCGGCGCGTCGTGCCCATCATCATCACGACCAGCACGACGGTCGGCGGCCTGTTTTCGCTGGCCGCCGGCATCGGCGGCTATTCGATGCTGTGGGGACCGGTGGCCGGCGCCATCGTGTGGGGGCTGGGCGTGGCCACGGTGCTCACGCTGTTCGTAATGCCGGCGCTGTACATCGCGTGCATGCGGCGCAGCGTGCTGCTGCGCCGGGTCGCTGACGCAGCGCAGCAGGCTACAATCACGGCTTGACCGAGGGGATGGAAACAATGGATATCGAGCAGGCTCGCTTCAATATGGTGGAACAGCAGATCCGGCCGTGGGACGTGCTGGATCAGGACATTCTTGACCTGCTGTTCGTCGTCCGACGTGAAAATTTCGTGCCGGCCGCGTTGCGCGACCTGGCCTTCGTCGATACGCCGATTCCGCTCGGCCACGGCGCGGAAATGCTGGAGCCGAAGATCGAAGCCCGCGTGCTGCAGGAACTGCATGTGCGCAGCACCGACACGGCGCTCGAGATCGGCACCGGCTCCGGCTACATGGCCGCACTGCTCGGCGCACGCGCCAGTCAGGTGACGACCGTCGAAATCGAACCGGCGCTGGCCGAGCGCGCGCGCGAAAACCTGATCGCCTCCGGTGCGCTGAACGTGCGCGTCGAAGTCGGCGATGCGGCGCAGGGCTGGCCGGTGCATGCGCCGTACGACGTGATCCTGGTGTCCGGCGGCCTGCCGGTGCTGCCGCAGGAACTGGTCGCGCAACTGCGTCCGGGCGGCCGGCTCATCGCCTTCATCGGCGAAGCTCCGTTGATGAACGCCACGCTGGTGACGCTGAACGCCGACGGCAGCCAGACGCAGGAAATCCTCTTCGAAACGCTGTTGCCGACGCTGCGCAATGCGCGCGGCGCCCAGCGTTTCGTGTTCTGAGACACCGTCGATGAAGCAGATGACGGTGGCGGAGCTGGCTGCGTGGCTGGCCGAACCGCAGGGCGAGAAGCCGCAGTTGCTCGATGTACGCGAAGCGCACGAGTGGGCGATCTGCCGGGTCGAAGGCAGCCAGCACATCCCGATGGGCACCATCCCGTCGCGCCTCGACGCACTCGATCCGGCACGACCGCTGGTGTGCATCTGCCACCACGGCGGGCGCTCGATGCAGGTGGCGATCTTTCTCGAGCGCAATGGCTTCGGCGAGGTGTACAACCTGGCCGGCGGGGTTGACGCCTGGGCACTGCAGGTTGATCCGTCGATGGCGCGGTACTGATGCAATGACCCTGCTGCGGCGTCGGTCGATGTATGCCCTGCTGTCGGTGTGCTTCGCGTTCAATCCAGCGGTGCATGCGGCCGACGATCTGGTCGCGGTCGCGCGCGCTGCGCTGGCCAACGATGCGCAGTACCAGTCGGCCCGTGCGCAAAGTCTGGCGACTTCGGAAAAGCTGCCGCAGGCGCGTGCCGGCCTGCTGCCCAGCCTGACCGTCAGCGGCACCACGCAATGGAATGACGTGACCGTGAAGCAGCCGGTCAACGCCGCCTCGCAGCACAACTCGCACAACTTCAACTTCCAGCTGACGCAGCCGCTGTTCCGCTGGGCCAACTGGGTGCAGTTCGAACAGGGCAAGCTGCAGGTCGCCGCCGCCGAGGCGCAGCTTGCGCAGGCGCGGCAGGACGTGCTGTTGCGCGCCGCCCAGGCGTACTTTGACCTGCTGTACGCACACGACGTGCTGGCGTCGATCGAAGCCCAGAAGGACGCTGCCTCGCAGCAGCTCGCGCTGGCGCGCAAGAGCTTCGAAGTGGGCACCGTCACCATCACCGACGTACATGAAGCGCAGTCGCGCTTCGATCTGGCGAACGCACAGGGCATCGCGGCGGCGAGCGACATCGAAGTGAAGCGCCACGCGCTGTCGCTGATCACCGGCGGCGCGCCGGCCGAACTGCGCCGCATGCGGCGCGACGTCGCTTTCGCGATGCCGGAACCGGCGCGCATGGACGACTGGGTGGAACGCGCGCAGACCGACGGACTGGCAGTGCTGACCCAACTGGCCAATCAGGAAATCGCGGCGCGCGAAATCGAGCGCCAGCGTGCCGGCCACTATCCGAGCGTCGATCTCGTGGCCACTTACGGCCAGAACAAGAACGTGGTCACCTTCGCCGGCAATCCGATCTCGAACCAGACTGAATCGGCCACCGTCGGCGTGCAGGTATCGGTGCCGATCTTCCAGGGTTTCGGGCAGGAATCGCGCGTGCGCGAAGCGGCCTACCTGCTCGACCGGGCAAGCGCCGAGGTTGATCTGGCGCGGCGCAACGCCGCGCTGCAGGCACGCCAGGCCTATCTGGGCGTGGCCAACGGCATCGCGCAGACGGCGGCCCTGCGCGCCGCGCAGGTGTCGTCGCAGTCCGCGCTGGATTCGAACAAGCTGGGGTACGAGGTCGGCGTGCGCATCAATATCGATGTGCTCAACGCGCAGCAGCAATTGTTCGCCACGCGGCGCGACATGGCGAAGGCGCAGTACGACACGATGCTTGCGCAGCTCAGGCTGAAAGCCGCGGCCGGCCAGCTCGGCGAAGAGGAAATCGCCGTGGTGAATGCGTTGCTCGAGTAGCGCGGCCGCGCGCGATCGCTCGTCAGCCTGCGGTGCCGCGGCTGAACCACCACCACGAAAAGCCGACCGCCAGCAGCGCCACGACAGCGATGGCGATATTCCGCTGCATCGGGTAGCGCTCCAGCTTCACCAGTCCGGTGTGGAAGCTGATGTACAGGAAGCCGCCGATGAACAGCGCCAGCACGCCCAGCAGCGTCCACCGGTTGCCCAGACGGCCGGCTGCACGCAGCAGCGTGCCGCATACCAGAATCAGCACGAAGAAGGACAACAGCGACAGCGGCGTGATGCCGGTGCACGAGCGTCCGCCGCAGGCCGGACAGATGGCCGGCGCCCTGGCGCGCGCCATCAGCTTGACCAGACGCGCAATCGTGTCCTGTCCGCAGTGCGGACAGCGTGAGAGTTTCGCCACCGCTATTTGCCCGCGACGAACGCCGCGCGCTGAACCGGGTCGGGAATGTCGCGCGCCAGCTCTTCCAGCAGCGCCGGCTCGGTGCTGGTGCGCTTGAGCGCGCGGCCGACCAGGATGCGCGCCACCGGGCCGATCAGCCTGGCCAGCCGGCGCTCGATGTCGGCGATCACCGTGTCATCCAGCGGCCGCGGCGCAGACGACACGTAACGGCTCGACGTGCCGGTCGGCGGCAGGCTGCTGCGCGACGTCGACATCGCGCCGGAAGCCGCGGCACCGGACATCGACTGCGATGAGCGCGACGTCGTCGCACCGGTCTGCACGACGTGGCGCTTCGCCTCGATCAGGAAGCCGGCGCGCTGCGCATCGTTCGGAATGTGAGCCGCCAACTGTTCGATCAGCTGCGGCCCCGATGTTGCCTGCGGCGCGATGCGTGTCACCAGCACGCGTGCCATCGGCCCGATGTGGCGCGCCAGCAGCGATTCGAGCAGCGGCGTCAGTGCGTCCGGCGCCAGTAACGGTTGCGCGACGTCAGTGCGCCGCGTGATGCCGCTGCGGCTGTCGAGTTCGAACACCTCCTGGCTGCGCGAGGCGATTTCGACCCGCTGGCCGGTGATGTGCAGGCCGTCCGGCGCGCCGCTGCCCAGCGCCGACACGGTTTCGTAGTAAGCGCGCGACACGAGCACCTGACCGGCATGCGCCAGACTGGCCAGCGCGCGCGCGGCGTCCAGACCGTCGCCGTGCAGGTCGAGCGCACCGCTGCCGGAGCGCGACACGCGCACCGGACCCAGATTGATGCCCTGCTTCAGACCCTGGCCGGTCGGGCCGCCGTCATCTGCGAAGTCGAGCTTGCGCAGATGCTGGGCGACGACGCAGGCGTCTTCCGGCTGGCCCAGCAGACACAGTGCGGTGCCATCCGGCGTGTCGAGAATGAGCCGACTGTCGGCGTCGACCGAGCGCGCGGCACGCGCCAGCGCGTCGTCGAGCTCCGACTTGCAGGCCAGCCGTTGCGCCGTGTCCAGCCGCTGGCTGTCGCCGATCTGCGCATACAGCACGCTGCACACGATGGTGCGCCGCTCTTCCGACGCACCGATCGCGCGCACCGGCGCGGCGGCCGGCGCCGAGGCCGCGCCGGCCGCCAGCGGGCCGCGCGCCGTGGCCGGCGCTGCGGTGAATACCCGACGGAAGTCGGCGATGCTGCGTGGTCGCTTCGAATCGTGCGGCTCCAGCCCCCAGTCGATGGCGCGCAGCAGCGAGGCGCCGAACACCGTCGCGTCGGCCAGTCGCGACGCGGGAATCAGCGGGTCGTTCTGGATGCGCGCGGCCGATTCGACCGGCCGCTGGCCGGTGACCAGCCAATACATGACGGCCGACAGCGAATAGATGTCGGTCCACGGCCCCTGATTGCCATGCGAGTGGTACTGCTCGAAGGGCGCAAAGCCGGGCGTGACGATGGCGGTCAGCGTGTGTTCGGTGTCGTGATAGCGGCGGGCGGCGCCGAAGTCGAGCAGCACCGGCGTACCGTCGTCGCGGATGCATATGTTGGGCGGCTTGATGTCGCGGTGCAGGAAGCCGCCGTCGTGGATCACCTGCAGGCCTTCGAGCAGCGGCCGCACGATGGCCAGCAATGTGGCGCGGTCGATGCGCGCGCCGCGCTCGCGCACCCACTGGTTCAGCGGCCGGCCCCGCTCGTAGTCCATCACCATGTAGGCACTGCCATTCGCCTCGAAGAAGCGGCTGACGCGCACGATGTGCGGGTGACGGAAATTGGCCAGCGCACGCGATTCGTCGAGGAAGCGGCGCAGGCCCTGTTCGAACATTTCGACCGCCGGACCGCTGCGCGGCAGCACGCGCTGGCCGTCGCCGCGGATCGCGATGTCGGTCGGCAGGAACTCCTTGATGGCGACCTTGCAGTCGAGCAGCGTGTCATGCGCCAGATAGGTCAGGCCGAAGCCGCCACCACCGAGCAGCGATTCGATGCGGTACTCATTCAGCGCCCAGCCGGCCGGCAGTGCGCCGGGGCTGGCGTTGGCGGTCGGCAGGAAGCCGCTGCCCGCCAGCACCTCGGCGTTCACGCTGTCTTCGGTGAACGGTTCGTCGTCCCCGGCGTTCGACGGCGGCAGACCGGTCGTCACGGTCAGCTGTCTATCATGCGCATCGCCGTTTCAAGGCTGCGCCGCATGCGGTTGAAGGATGCGCCGAGCACCGACACTTCGTCCCTGCCCGAATCACGGAACTCGGGCACCGAAAAGTCGCCGGTGCTGATCTGGTCGGCCGCGGCCGACAGCCGGGCCACCGGGCGGATGATCAGCCATTCGAGCATCAGGTTGAGCGCCACCATGACGAACACGAACACGCCGAGCAGCGACAGCATGAAGGTGTTGAAGGCGCGGTCGGCATTGGTCACCGGCAGCGTCATCGGCACCGACACCACCTGCGCACCGATGATTTCATTCAGCTTCCAGCCGAAGCCGTTCGCCTCGCCATACACCTTCACCATCGTCGGCGGCGCCGTGGCGGCCGTGTTGTGGCAGGCCAGACAGGCCGGATTGGTGATGCGGATCGGCCGCGCGATGTACATGTGGCGACCGGTCGGCGTTTCGCGCACGCCGGTCAGCTCCTTCGTGTCCTCGGCGTTGCGGAAGCTGGTGACGATGTCCGTTTCCCAGTCCGACGCGCGGTCGCGCGGATTGGTCGGGTTCAACGTCGCTTCCTTGTAGGCGTACTCGGGATGGTTCTTGCGCAGCTCGTTGATCGTTTCGGTCGCGGCATAGGCCGGAACGGTCTGCGGCAGAAACTGTTCCGACAGCAGCGGATCGAGGTGCGGCTTGATCTGGCTGACCGTATAGGCGCGAATGGCGAGCGCGGTTTCCATCATCAGCCGCGCATTGCGCTCGACCTCGGCGCGCGCATTGTCGTGCAGCAACTGGTGCGACAACGCGGCGCAGGCCGCCAGACCGATCGCGAACACGCTGATCAGCACCAGGTTGAACTTGAGTCTAAGTCCCATCTTCGCAAGGCCTTTCGGTCAGGTGTGGGTGGTTCGCAGCGCGTTCCCGGCACGCGCATCACCCACCCGCATTCGACCTGCGGACATGGCGACGCCGGATTGTAAAAGATTGACACCCGGGGAGTAAGGCCGTCGCCCGTCGGTGGGCCACCGCCGCAAACAGAAGGCGGGCAGCGCGGATCGGCTGCCGCTCAGCGACCGGCTTGACCGGCGTCCTGATAATTCATCCACCACCATGCGATGGCCGCGATGCTGGCCGCCCACAGCAGCAGCACGATCACGCCGGCGATCCAGTTGGCCGGCAGCTTGCCCTCGCGCGCCCGCGCCCGCGCCGCTTCCATCACGTCCGGCGGAATCATGCCGACCACGATCCAGACGCCGATCGGCAGCAGGATGACCTCGTCGAGCAGGCCGAGCACCGGGATGAAGTCCGGAATCAGATCGATCGGACTGGCCGCGTAGGCGAGCAGGAACAGCAGCAGCACCTTGGCCATGCGCGGCGTTCGCGTGTCCTTCGCAGCAACGGCGAGCGCCATCAGCTCCTGCTTGATGGCAACGATGCGGTCCTTGAGTCCCATGGCAACCAAGTTCTGTCAGTGTTTCGAGCGCGAACCCGATCAAACCACAAAACACGCCCCGCCGTCAGCCACCGCGCCGGGAAATCGGTTATCGACTGTCACGTACAGGCCACCGGAAACGTTGCTGCACCGGCTTGGGGCGTTGGCGGCGACTGTCCGCGATGGAAGTCTGCCGCAAACCCGGCATCCGGAAGGACCGTGTCCGAACACACGGACCACGGCCGCTCGCCACCCTGTCAAAACTTTTCAGGGTGGGTGATCACGGCGGGTCAGCTTTCGATGCGAGCCATCCATGCGTGTAGCGCAATTCTCCTTGTCCGCCGCCAGCTTGACATCGGAATTGACATTCGCGACACATTCGCGGGAACATGCCGACGCGCCGGTTCCGGCTCATTGGTTTTGCCGAAGCATCTGAACGATCTATCGATGCCTACCGTAATGGTTCGTTCAGTGCAGAGACCACTTGAACGCCGCGCGATGCAGTGTGCCCTCCGGTTCAACGCGGATTCGGAGCAAAGAGCTTCCATGCAAGTTGTTTGAGTCCGGAAAGGACCATGCGGCGAACAAGATGAAGACAGACACTTTCCCAAAGCTTCTGCTGCGGCACGCGCAGGAGCGTGGCGACCGCCCGGCCTTGCGGGAGAAATCCCGCGGCATCTGGCAAACGCTGACGTGGCAGCAGTTGGCTGACGAAGTTGCGACGCTTGCCGCGGGGCTGGCTGCGCAAGGTTTCCAGCGTGGAAACCATATCGGCCTGCTGGGCGAGAACCGGCCTCGCCTGTTCGCCGCGATGGCCGCTGCCCAGTGGCTTGGCGGGGTGGTTGTGCCTTTGTTTGCCGACACCACGGCTGAAGAGATTGCCGGGCCCATCCGGTCGGCCGACGTCGCCTACGTTTTTGCGGAGAACCAGGAACAGGTCGACAAGCTGTTGTCGCTGCTGCCGCAGTGTCCGGCAATCCAGCACATCTTCTTTGACGACGACCGCGGAATGCGGCACTACTCACAGCCACAGCTGCTCGGGTACGACGTGCTGCTGGCGCAAGGTCGTGAAGGTCTGGCCAGCCGCGAGGCCCTGCTTGACGCCGAACTTGCACGCGGCTGCGCGCAGGATCCGGCGGTCTTGTTCTTCACTTCAGGCACCACGGGTCCCGCACGCGGCGTACTGCATTCGCATGGGGCCTTGATCGACCGCGCGCGCGCTGCCGCACAACTGGACGGTCTGGGAGACACTGACGTGACCCTGGCCTACCTGCCCCCTGCCTGGATCGGCCAACACGTCATGGCATATGCCGTACCCATGGTTGCCGGGTCATGCGTGTGTTGCCCCGAATCGTCCGAAACCATGCTGCATGACATGCGCGAGATGGGACCCAGCATCTTTCTGGCGCCACCGCGCGTGCTGGAGGCGCTGCTCACGCAGATCACCATCCGTATCAACGACACGGGCGGCATCAAGCACACGCTTTACTCCTACTTCATCGGCCTCGCAGAACGCGTCGGTGAACGTATCCTGGCCAGAGAGACTGTCGGCTTTTCTGACCGCATGGCTTACCGCCTGGGCAACGTGCTGATCTACGGACCGCTGCGCGATGTACTGGGCATGAGCCGTCTGCGCGTGGCGTACACAGCCGGCGAGGCGGTGGGTCCCGACCTGCTGCGCTTCTACCGTTCGATCGGCATCAACCTGAAGCAGCTTTACGGCTCGACCGAGACCGGCTTGTTCGTCACCATGCAGCGCGATGACCAGGTCATCCCGGATGCGGTCGGCCCGGCTGCGCCCGGCGTTGAACTGGCTGTCAGCCCGGAACGCGAAGTGCTTGTGCGCTCTCCGGGCTTGTTCCTGGGCTACCACGGCGATGCCGAGGGCACCCGTCGGGCCATGGACGCCGATGGCTGGTTCCACACTGGCGACGCGGGCTGGATGGGCGATGACGGGCAGTTGCACATCATCGACCGTCTAAAGGACGTCGGCACCCTGGCGGACGGATCGCTCTTCGCACCCAAGCTGGTGGAGAACAAACTCAAGTTCTCGGCTTACATCAACGAGGTTGTGGCTTTCGGCGACGGTCGGGATCGTGTCTGCGCCTTCATCGACATCGACCCCGATGCGGTGGGAAACTGGGCTGACAGACAGGGCCTTTCTTACACCGGTTTTGCCGACCTCAGCACCCTCGACGAGGTCTACATGCTGATCGGGGACGTCATCGCCGAGGCCAACGCCGAAATGGCCGCCATTCCCGGACAGGCGCAGGCGCAGGTGCACCGCTTCCTGCTGCTGCACAAGCGCCTGGAGGCCGACGATGGCGAACTGACCCGCATGCGCAAAGTGCGTCGCGACGTCATCGCCCAGCGTTTCGGCAGCCTCGTGACGGCCTTTTATGACGGCAGCCTGTCGGGCCGTGTAGATGCCGAGGTGAGATACGAAGACGGGCGGGTCGGCATCGTGTCGGCCGATGTCAAGATCAGGGACGCAAAAACCTTCCCTCCCCGGACAATGGACAAGGCAGCTTGAAATGACCACTCCGAAGTCTGCGCTTTCGCGCCCTCCGGAAGCGACCCTCAACGGCTTCGGCACGACCGGGCGATATTGAAATGGACATGGCGATCCACGAACCTGAAAGCCAACCCGTTGCAGCCTCGATGCCGCAGCGCGGATATCCCATCGGCGGCACCATTCTCGACCTGGACTCGGTTTCGCTGCGCTTTGGCGGCGTAAAGGCGCTGACCAACATCTCGTTCAACGTGCGTGAGCACGAAATCCGCGCCATCATCGGCCCCAACGGGGCTGGCAAGAGCTCGATGCTCAACGTGATCAACGGTGTCTATCGCCCTCAAGAAGGAACGATCACCTTCCGCGGCGAGACGCTCTCCGACATGACACCCAACCGCGCTGCGCGCCTGGGCATCTCGCGCACCTTCCAGAACATTGCGTTGTTCAAGGGCATGACGGTGTTGGACAACATCATGGCGGGCTGCAGCCTGCGCGAGCACGCCAACTTCCTGGAGGTCGCTTTCCAACTGCCGCGCGCGCGGCGCGAGGAAACAACCAATCGCGAGAAGATTGAGGAAATCATCGAATTCCTGCAGATCGAGCACATCCGCAAAACGCCGGTCAAGCGACTGCCTTACGGGTTGCAGAAGCGTGTCGAGCTGGGCCGTGCACTGGCGGCCGAGCCGAAGATCCTGCTGCTTGACGAGCCCATGGCAGGCATGAACATCGAAGAAAAACAGGATATGTGCCGCTTCATCCTCGACGTCAATGACCACTACGGGACGACAGTCTTGCTGATCGAACACGATATGGGCGTGGTGATGGACCTGTCCGACCGCGTCGTGGTGCTTGACTATGGCAAGAAGATCGGTGATGGCACACCGGACGAGGTGCGCAGTAATCCGGACGTGATCAAGGCGTATCTGGGCGTAGCTGACTGACCATGGAAGAGGGCCAATCGAGATGAGTTTCTTCCTCGAAGTGCTGGTCGGCGGTCTGCTGTCCGGCATCATGTATTCGCTGGTCGCCTTGGGCTTCGTACTCATCTACAAGGCTTCGTCGGTGTTCAATTTCGCGCAGGGCGCAATGGTTTTTTTTGCGGTGCTGTCCTTCGTCGGGTTCATGGAGCTGGGTCTGAACTTCTGGGCTGCACTGCCGGTAACGATAGGCTTGATGGTCGCCGTCGGCGTCATGACCGAACGCTTCGTGCTGCGACCGCTGGTGGGCCAGAACGAAGACACGCTGCTGATGGCCACCATCGGTCTGGCCTTCATCGTCGAAGGCGTTGCACAGCTCGCATGGGGTGTCGAAGTGCGCCGGCTCGACCTGGGTATCCGCGATGAGCCCATGGGATGGCTGGCCGACAAGGCCGACATTCTGGTCAGCCAGCTGGACATCGCTGCAGGTTTGGTGGCTGGCATCCTGGTTGCCGTGCTCGCTCTGGTGTTCTCCAAGACCAAGGTTGGCCGTGGCTTGCGCGCGGTGGCTGACGACAACGCGGCAGCCCTCTCCATCGGCATTCCATTGAAGCAGATTCTGGTGCTGGTCTGGGCCACCGCCGGTGTGGTGGCGCTTGTGGCCGGCATGCTGTGGGGGGCACGCAGTGGCGTTCAGTTCGCGCTGGTCGGCGTGGCACTGAAGGCGCTGCCGGTATTGATCATCGGTGGCTTCACCTCGGTGCCAGGGGTGATCGTGGCAGGCCTTATCGTCGGTGCTGCCGAAAAGATGGCCGAGGTCTATCTTGGCCCCTATGTCGGCGGCGGCATCGAGGGCTGGTTGCCCTATGTGCTTGCCGTAGTGTTCCTGCTAGTCAGGCCCGAGGGCCTGTTCGGCGAGAAGATCATCCGGCGCGTCTGACGCAGCTGCCCAACCTGGACTTGCAAAGACATGTTCTACAGAGAAGCCGGCCAGTATTCGACGAGCTACGCGCAGGACAGGCAACTGCTGACCCTGCGTCAAGACCGTCTCGGGATGCTCGTTATGTTGGCAGTGGGCCTTGTGGGCATACCGCTCTTTGCCAGCGACTACTGGCTGAGCGCCATCCTGATACCGTGGCTCGTGCTGGCGCTGGTGGCGCTGGGGCAGAACATCCTGATGGGCTATGCCGGCCAGTTGTCACTCGGCTCGGCCGGCTTCATGGCGGCCGGTGCTTTCGCCTGCTACAACCTGATCCTGCGCGTGCCCGACATTCCCTTCCTGGCAGCGGTCCTTCTGTCGGGGCTGATCGCGGCAGCCGTTGGAATTCTTTTCGGACTGCCCAGCCTGCGCATACGGGGGCTTTACCTGGCAGTGGCAACACTGGCCTCGCAGTTCTTCATCGTTTGGGCGCTGGACAAGTTCGGCTGGTTCAAGAACTACGACACCTCCGGCATCATCAATGCACAGGCAATAGTCATTTTCGGCCACACCATGGCCTCGCCGGCACAGAAGTATCTGGTGGTGTTCGCCATCGTCGCGGTGCTGACGCTGCTGGCCGCCAACATGGCACGCGGCAGCACCGGACGCGGCTGGCGCGCGGTGCGCGACATGGACGTCGCAGCCGAGGCGATGGGCCTGTCGCTGTTGCGTACCAAGCTGCAGGCCTTCGCGATCAGCTCCTTTTACTGCGGCGTCGGCGGCGCCCTGTTCCTGTTCGCGTACCTGCAGACGGCAGAGCCTGCGGCGTTCAGCATTGATCTGTCGTTCCGCATACTCTTCATGGTCATCATCGGGGGGCTGGGCACCATCCTGGGTCCCTTTCTGGGTTCGGCATTCATCCTTTTGCTGCCCATCTTCCTGAACATCTTCTTCCACGCGGTCTTCGGCCGAGCCGTGGACGCCACCATCACCTCGGCACTTGAGCAGGTGATCTTTGGCGTTCTGATCATCATGTTCCTGATCTTCGAGCCGCTGGGCCTGGCGCGCCTGTGGCAGGTGACCAAAGAGCGGCTTCGCCTGTGGCCGTTCAAATACTGAAGTTTCCAAGCGCCCCGCAAACAACAAGGAGACATGAGCATGAGTGTGAATGTGAAAGTCGGATCGATTCTTGGCTGGGTCAAACGCGGCTTGCTAGGCGTGGGGCTTGTGATAGCGACCGCCACGCCCACCGCCCTGATGGCCCAGGAGCAGTACTTCGGAATTCCGAGCAGCCGCGTCGGGCCCTATTCGGCGATGGGCACTGGCTACTATGGCGGCATCATTGACTACCTGAACTACGTCAATATGAAGTTCGGGGGCGTCAACGGCGTCAAGCTGACCTGGGAGGAATGCGAAACCGAATACAACGCGGCGCGCACCGTTGAGTGCTATCAGCGTCTGCTGACCAAGGGTGACCAACGCATGGTTGTCTTCGACACACTGGGCACGCCCGGTGCCTATGCGGTGATCAACCGCATGGAACCCGACAAGGTGGTGCTGGCACAGTATGGTTACGGCCGGACCGATGCGGCAGACGGCACCGTCTGGCCCTGGGTCTTCAATGCCGCCGGCCACTACTGGGGTCAGGTTGCCGTGCAACTGTCCTTCATGGCTCAGCAGGAAGGCGGCATCGACAAGATGAAGGGCAAGACCGTCGTCCACCTGCACATCGACAGCGCTTTCGGCCGCGAACCGCTGCCGGCGATGCGAGAGATCGCCAAGCAATGGGGCGTGAAGCTGATCGAGATCGCGGTGCCACCACCGGGACTGGAGCAGCAGTCGCAATGGTTGCAGATCCGCCGCGAAAAGGCCGACTGGGTGACCTTCTGGGGCGCAGGCTCGGGCATGAATTCCACCGCCATCACCAACGCGGCTCGCGTCGGTTTCCCGCGCAACAGGATGATCTATGTGTCATTCGGCGGCGCCGAGGAAGACATGGTCCCAGCGGGCGACACGGCCAAAGGAACCTACGTGACCGCCAATGCCGTGCCGGGCAAGTTCCCGCTGATCCAGGACATCGAAAAGGTGGTCTACGGTGCCGGCAAGGGCAATATGCAAAACCCGGCTCGCGTAGGCACCGTCTACTACAACCGCGGTGTGGGTGCAGCCGTGACGTGGGTCGAGGCCTTGAAAAACGCGCAGCGCATCCACAACAAGGCCGGCAAGACCGTCACCGGCCCGGAGTTTCGCGACGGTTACGAGGCACTGGATCTGACCGACGCCAAACTGACGGAGATCGGCATCCAGGGTATGTCGGCCCCGTTCAAGATGTCGTGTTCGAAACACGACGGTTCCGAGCGCTTCCGCGTGATGCAATGGGACGGCGCCAAGTTCGCGCTGGTGACCGACTGGGTGCCTGCGCCCGACCCGGTTTTCATCCGTAAGCTGATCGAGGAGTCGGCGGCCAAATTCGCCGCCGAGAACAAGATTACGCCGCGCAAGTGCCCATGAGCTCAGTAGCGTCGTCGGCTCGGCCTGCCGCAGCCCCCGGGGCGGCGGCAGGCCCGATCCTTGCCGTCAAGAACATCGAGGTCATCTATGATCACGTCATCCTGGTGTTGCGCGGCGTCTCCTTCGAGGTACCGCAAGGCCAGATCGTGGCGCTGCTGGGTGCCAACGGCGCTGGCAAGAGCACCACGCTGAAGTCAGTGTCCACGTTGCTGGCATCCGAGCGTGGCGAAGTGACCAAAGGATCCATTGAGTTCCGGGGCAAGCCCACCAAGGGGCTTGCTCCGGGCGACATGGTCGGCATGGGCATGGTGCAGGTGATGGAAGGCCGGCACTGCTTCGGCCACCTGAGCGTCGAGGATAACCTCATCACCGGCGCTTATGCCCGGCCGATCGGAAACGCCCAGGTGCGCGAGGAACTGGAGCGGATCTACCACTATTTCCCGCGACTGAAGACACGTCGAACCAGCCTCGCCGGCTACACGTCGGGGGGCGAACAACAGATGGTGGCCATCGGTCGCGCCATGATGGCCAAGCCCAGTATGCTGCTGCTGGACGAACCGTCGATGGGACTGGCGCCGCAAATCGTGGCGGAAATCTTCGAGATCGTGCGCGACCTCAACCAGAAGGAAGGTGTGAGCATCCTGCTTGCCGAGCAGAACACCAACGTTGCGCTGAAGTACGCCGACTACGGCTACATCCTTGAAAGCGGCCGCATCATGATGGACGGACCGGCCAAGGCACTGGCCGAGAACGCCGACGTCAAGGAGTTCTACCTGGGGCTGTCGAAGGAAGGCCGCAAGAGCTTCCGCGACATGAAATCGTACCGGCGGCGCAAGCGCTGGCTGTAAGGTGTAGCGCGTTTCGAGCAACTCACTGTAAGCCGGCTGCGACGTTTCGCCTGCCAGGGGTGAGTTCTGGCGGTCGCCAAGTTTGAAACGCAACAAACGAATCATCGCGCCCGCGTTGTGCAGAAGGTTGGCGGTGTCACATACGGCATGAATGGCAGACGATTCGTATGCCACATCGCGTTTCAGCGCTGGCGACTGACCGGGAAGCTGACCGCCCCGGCCGGGCGGCCAGGCGGACCTTACCGCTTGTCCTTGCCCGCCTTCCCCTTGCTCGCCTTCTCGTCGTTCGCCGCCTTCTTCTTCGTCGCCACCTTGTCGCGGCCGGGCTTGTCGTCGCCCACATCCGGGCCTTCGAGGCGCGGTGGCTTGCCGAGACCGTGTTCCACACGCAGGCCGATGGGCAGGTCGATCACGTCGACGTTCTTTCGGCGCACCAGAAAAACCAGCAGATAGCTGGTTCTGGCCGATGGTACGAAGGTGAGCGACTGCAGCAGATCGCCTTCGACCTCCGGAAGCACTTCCGCGACGGCGACCCGCTCGCGCTTGTGCGTGTGAAGTTCGATGCGCAGATCCGGCGGCAGGCCGCGGAACGTCATCCGGGTCCAGTCCGGGGCGGGTACGCCGCGCACGCCGAAACTGCCCGGCAGGTCGATGCCCGGCGCACCGTACAGACCAGGCAGAGGCAGGACGCCGCCGCGCCAGCCACGGCTGCCGCAGGTGAGCAGCAGGCGCAGGCCGCCGAACGGTGGCAGCGGGTATTTGCCGCCAAAGGGTTGCAACGGAAAGTCGATGGGAATGGCACACGGCATGCGCAGCGGCGGCACCAGCAGGCGCCCGGGCGGTACATCGGGCGGGCAGCAGCCGAGCTTCTGCGCGCTGGCCAGCGTGCCATTGGCCCCGCTGCCTTCCAGCCACACCGCGACACTGGTGTCGTTGGCCGACCGAAGCGCCAGCGCGGCAGACTGGCGCCCCGTTCCGCCGCTCACCGCCACGATCGCGCCGCTCGTCGCCGGCACGCCCTTTTCGTTGCAGCACCAGGACATCAGGCGCGGCACCGTACCGTTGTGGTCTTCGAAGGTGACCATCGCGCCGCCGCTGTCGCGCGCGGTCACGGTGACCAGGCGCGCCTGGTTGAAGAGCGGTTGTGAGGCCAGCGCGGCGACCGGAACCGTGGCGAAGGCGCGCGCAGCGGTGTAGCGCCAGTGCGAAATATTGGTCGAATCCACCCGGTCGACACTGATCGCACCGCCGGCCTCCACCGTCGCCAGCAGAAAGCCGCCTGCGCCATCGGCGGCGATCGAATACGCCATCGGATGCGACAGTGGCACCGTGACGCGGGTCCATGCCGGCACGTCGGTGTCGGCTTCGAAGCGCATGACCTGCAAGGGTGCCGTCACCGGGTCAGGGCAGAACGCGACATACATCGCACCCGCCGGATCGGCGACCACGCGACGCGGTGCGGCGTCGTGGCGCCAATCAACGCCGATACCGATTGCAAACGGCCCGGTGGTGACGTTGCCGGCCAGGTCGAGCCAGGCGCCGGTGATCGGGCTCGGTCCGTACGGGCTGGAATCCATCCAGACAACACCGATACGGTTGCCGGCGAGGGTCAGCGCACTTTGTGCGCGACCCACCGGCACCGGTGGCCCGGACACCGCAACACCGCCATTGCCCCATTGCAGCGCACCGCTCGCGTCGATGCGCTGCGCCAGCACATGGAGTCCGCTACCGTTGGTCGTGCTGGCGGAATTCACCGCCAGGATGACGCCACCCGCGCCATCGCTGATCGCGTCCAGCCCGGTGAATCCGCCGGCCGACGGTAACAGGCGCACCGGCTGCGCCCAGACCGGCGCACACAGGGCATCGAAGCGCTGGGCCTGCAGCAGCGCACCGTATGCGGTTGGCGCGAACACCACGATGCAGTGGCCGGCGGGTGCCGGCAGCACGACAGCGCCGATGTACGACACGACAAGGGCTGCCTGAATCTGCACCGATGCCTGCACCTGCCCGCTGCCACCGACGTGATGCAGCCACAGATCCGCCACCGAGGTTTGCGGGTATCGCGAAGTGAGTACGTAGCAGCCGTCGCCGCCGTCAGTGCAGGCAGACACCAGGCGCATGGGCGACATCGCCTGCGCGACGTCGATGCCGTTGCTCCAGCGATTGCGGGCGCATGCCCGCAGATCGGGCAGCTTATCGGGAATGAAGACCGGACCGGAAACCATGGATACCCCCTGCACGAATGGTGGGCAAAGGGGCCGGCCACGAAGCGGATCGTCTCCGCACCCCGCTTACGACGATGTGATTGCCGAAGCAGCTTAGTCCGGTAGCAACGGTTTTTCAAACCGTTGCCCACGCGGTGTGGCGGGTGAGGCGGGACGCGCTACAGCAGCACGATGTCGAACTGCTCCTGCGAATAGCTCGACTCGGCGTGCAGCGAAATCGGCTTGCCGATGAAGTCGGACAGCATGGCCAGCGCCTGCGACTCTTCCTCGAGGAAAAGATCGACCACCTTGGGATGTGCGAGGATGCGGAATTCCTTCGCGCTGAACTGGCGCGCCTCGCGCAGCAGCTCGCGCAGGATGTCGAAACTCATGGTCTGCGCGGTCTTGACCTCGCCGCGGCCGCCGCAGGTCGGACAGGCTTCGCACAGCACGTGCGCGATCGATTCGCGGGTGCGCTTGCGCGTCATTTCGACCAGGCCGAGCGAGGTGAAGCCGCTGACCGAAATCTTGGTGTGGTCACGCGACAACGCCTTGTTCAGTTCGGCCAGCACCTGGGTGCGGTGCTCGTCGTTTTCCATGTCGATGAAATCGATCAGGATGATGCCGCCCAGATTGCGCAGCCGCAGGTGGCGCGCGATCTGATGGGCCGCTTCGAGATTGGTCTTGAAGATGGTTTCGTCGAAGTTGCGCGAACCGACGAAGCCGCCTGTATTCACGTCGATGGTGGTCATCGCTTCGGTCTGGTCGAAGATCAGGTAGCCGCCTGACTTCAGGTCGACGCGGCGCGCCAGCGCCTTTTCGATTTCCTCTTCGACGCTGTGCAGTTCGAACAGCGGCCGCTCGCCGGTGTAGTGCTCCAGCAGCTTGGTCAGCTGCGGCATGTATTCCTCGGCGAAGGCGCGCAGCTTCACATAGTTCTCGCGCGAGTCGACCTGGATGCTCTGCGTGTCGGCGCACACCAGATCGCGCAGCACGCGCTGGCCCAGCGTGAGGTCTTCGAACACCAGCGACGGCGGCTTGGCCGTCTTGGCGCGGTTGCGGATTTCCTGCCAGATCTTGCGCAGGTAGGCGATGTCGGCCGACAGCTCTTCGTCGCACGCGCATTCAGCCATGGTGCGCACGATGTAGCCACCCGGATCTTCCTGCGGCAGCAGGGCCTGGATGCGCGTGCGCAGTGCCTCGCGCTCTTCGGTCGCCTCGATGCGCTGCGAAATGCCGATGTGCCGGTCCTGCGGCAGATGCACCAGCAGCCGGCCGGCGATGCTGATCTGGGTCGACATGCGCGCCCCCTTGGTGCCGATCGGGTCTTTCAGCGCCTGCACCAGCACGCTCTGGCCTTCGGTCAGCAGGCGCTCGATCGGTTTGGGCGCGTCACCGTTCTGGCGCGCTTCCCAGATGTCGGCCACGTGCAGGAAGGCGGTGCGCTCGAGCCCGACATCGATGAAGGCCGACTGCATGCCGGGCAGCACGCGCACCACGCGGCCCAGATAGATGTTGCCGACGATGCCGCGCGCGCTGCTGCGTTCGATGTGCAGTTCCTGCACGGCACCCTGCTGCAGCAGCGCCACCCGCGTTTCCTGCGGCGTGAAGTTGATGAGGAATTGATCGTTCATGACTGCACGGACCGGGAAGGGTGGGATGGCGGGAACTCGCTCGAGGATTCAGTCAGAAATGGAGGCCGAAACGGCGCAGCAGCTGCCAGGTTTCGTTCAGCGGCAGGCCGACGATGCCGGTGTAGGAGCCGTCGATGTGTTCGACGAACGCACCGGCGCGGCCCTGAATGCCATAGGCACCGGCCTTGTCCATCGGTTCGCCGGACGCGACGTAACGTTCGATGTCGCGCGTGTCGAGCGCAGAAAAGCGCACGGTGGAGATCGACAGCACGTGTTCGAGCCGGCGCCCGTCGCTGACCGCGACCGCGGTCAGCACGCGGTGACTGCGGCCGGACAGCAGTCCGAGCATGCGCGTGGCGTCGGCCGCATCGGCCGGTTTGCCCAGTATCTCGCCATCGACTTCGACCGTGGTGTCGGCCGACAGCACCAGGCCGGAAGACAGACGCCGCCAGGACAGTCTCTGCTCGCCGCCCAGGGCCTTGGCGCGCGCCACGCGCACGACATAGCTTTCGGCGTCTTCGCCGTCGCGCACATCTTCCAGCACGTCGATGTCTTCGCGCGGCAGGCCGCGGAAGGGCAGTACGAGGAAGGGTGCGCCGATCTGGGTCAGCAATTCACGCCGGCGCGGGCTGCGCGATGCCAGGTAGAGCGCGGGCGGTACGGTGGTCGAAAGACTCATTCAGTGGCTCAGGTTGACGTCGCGCCGCCCGCCGGGCCGCCTCGAGGGCGAGCGCCGCCCGGTGGTGGCAGCGACATCGTGGGCGTGGGGGCGCTTCATTCTCTGTGATAGGGATGGTTGGATTCGAGGCTGGCTGCACGATACAACGCTTCGGCGAGCAGCAGGCGGGCCAGTGCGTGCGGCAGGGTGAGGCTGGACAGGCGGATCAGTTCGTGGGCACGCGACTTGAGCGCGGGGGCGAGGCCGTCCGGGCCGCCGATCAGCAGTGCGACGTCGTCACCACCGTCGCGCCAGCGGCGCAGCCGGTCGGCCAGCGCCACAGTGGTCAGGTCATCGCCGCGCTCGTCGAGGGCGACGATGCGGGCGCGCGGCGGGATCGCCTGTTCGATTCGCACGCGCTCGGCGTCGAGCAGTGCGTCGACCGGCTTGCCCTGGGTTCTCGGCTCGGCCTTGATCTCGGTGAACACGAGGGGTGACTCGCGCGGCATGCGGCGGGCAAATTCTTCGACGCCCGCATCGACCCAGCCGGGCATGCGGTGCCCGACGCAGATCACCCGCAGCTTCAACGCGCGTCCGGTCCGCGGCCGCGTACGCCGGGGCTGCGCGCGGCCGCGGCCGAGCGGTCGGACGGCTTGGCCGAGCCCGACCACAGCTCTTCGAGGTTGTAATAGGCGCGCACCGCCGGCTGCATGACATGCACCACCAGATCGCCCAGATCGACCAGCACCCACTCGCCGGTTTCTTCGCCTTCGACGCTGATCACCTGCGCGCCGGCTTCCCGCGCCTTTTCCTGCACGTGACGCGCGAGCGCGCGCGTCTGCCGGTTCGAATCGCCGCTGGCGATGACCAGCCGGTCGAACAGGGCATTGAAGTTGGACGTATCGATCACTTCGATGTCCTTGCCCTTGATGTCTTCCAGCGCATCGACCACCAGCGCCTGCAATGCATTGATTTCCATGAATTCTCTCAGTAAAGCCGGTGATGGCGGATGTAATCGAGCACGCCTGTCGGGGCAAGATAGCGGCAGCTGGCGCCGCGCGCCAGTCGTACCCGCAGATCGGTGGCCGAAATGGCCAGTGCCGTCATGTCGAACGGTACGATGGTGCCGGCCGGCGCTGCGCGCAGCACCACCGGGTCGTGCTGCAGGCGGGCGGACAGTTCGGTCGCCAGCGCGCTGTCGAGCGCGGCCGGATCGACGGCGTGACCGGCACGCGTCGCCAGACCGATGTGCGCCAGTTCGAACAGCGATTTCCAGCGCTGCCACGTGTGCAGCCGGCTGAATGCGTCAGCGCCGAGGATGAGCACCAGCGGTTGCTGCACGCCGAGCTCGGCGCGCAGCGCCTGCAGCGTGTCGACCGTGTAACCCGGTGCGCCCGCTTCCGCTTCGCGTGCATCAACTTCGAACGCGGGGTTGGATGCGGTGGCCAGCCGCACCATGGCGAGCCGGTGGCTTGCATCGGTGCGCAAGGCGTCGCGGTGCCACGGCTGACCGGCCGGAATCCAGCGCACGCGCTCGAGCTGCAGCGTTTCGAGCGCTTCTTCGGCCAGCCGCAGATGGCCCAGATGCACCGGGTCGAACGACCCGCCGAAGATACCCAGAGGCATGCCGGAGCCTGCACCGGCCAGCCGTGGCTCACTCATCGGCGGCGTCTTTGCGCGGTCCGGAATCCGGCCCGGATCGGGCGTCGGGCTCGGAATCGGACCCGGGCTCAGGCTCCGGTTCGGGCAGTTGCGCGAACACCTGCTGGAAGCTCACGTACAGGCTGGCTGCCAGCGTCGGCACCAGCACGAACAGCAGCGTCATGCGCACGCCGATGCGCAACAGGCTGGCGATGCCTTCGTCGTTGCCGATCAGCTGGATCACCAGCACCGGCAGGCCGACGCCGAGCACCGCCGCGCCGGCGAAATACACGATGAAGGCACCGGCGTTGCGCAGCACCGCCACCGCGCCGAAGAACAGCGCCTTGCCGAGCTTGATGCCCTGGGTCGCGATCAGGTAGGGCGGGAACCACATGATCAGGATCAGCGGCAGCACCAGCGGCAGCAGCTGCATCAGGGTGCGCGTGAAGGCCTCTTCGTCGGCTTCCGCCAGCGGCACATCGGGCGCCGCGAACAGCAGGGTGTGGATCAGCACCACGACCAGAGAGCCGGCCAGATGCACGAAGCCGAGCTGAACCAGCGGTCGCAGGTTCTCGGCCAGACCGGTCTTGAGCACCGCGGTCGATACATCGAGCTGCTTGTCGAGCAGGCGGGCGCCGTTGAACACGATGACAGACATGACCGGCAGACAGACGGCGACCAGCACCGGACCGATCAGCGGCACGATGTTCAGGAACACCATCACCAGCAGATAACCAATGGTGAGCGCGGTCATCAGCGGCGGATTGCGGCGGAACAGCGCGAAGCCGCCACTGATCCACGACCAGCCGGCCAGCGCCGGCAGCGCGCGCGCCTGCAGATTCACCGCCATGGCAGGGCGTCGCCGGCACGGATGCGGGCGCGCAGGATGTCGCGGAAGCGCTTCGGGTCGTGCTTATGCACCATCTCTCCATCACGCGGCAGGTGAAAGTCATACAGTCGCGACAGCCAGAAGCGCAGCGCCGCGCCGCGCAGCATCAACGGCCAGGCGCGGTGTTCGGCGTCGGTCAGCGGTCGCTCGTCGCGATAGGCGGCGAGCATCGCGTTGGCGCGATCGGCCGCCAGCTCGCCGGCGTCGTCGGCGCACCAGTCATTCATCGTCACCGCGAGATCGAACAGCAGGAAGTCATCACCGGCGAAGTAGAAATCGATGATGCCGCCGATGCGCTCGCCGTCCATCAGGCAGTTGTCACGAAACAGGTCGGCATGCACCACGCCGGCCGGCAGCCCGGCGCAGGCGCCCCCCTCGCGCGCCGCGACCTGGAACGCCATCTCGGATTCGAGCAGCGCGCGGTCATCGGCGTCGAGATAACCCAGCAGCTGCGGCGCGGCGGCGCGCCACCAGTCGTAGCCGCGCGGATTGGCGAAGCGCCGCCCGTAGCTCTGGCCGGCCACATGCATCGTCGCCAGCATGCCGCCGACGGCCGCGCAGTGCGGTGCCTGCGGTGTCATCTGCGATTTGCCGGCCAGTCGGGTGGCGAGCATCGCCGGCTTGCCGTTGAGCGTGCCGAGGTATTCGTTGTCGCGATCGGCGATCGGCGCCGGACAGGGAATGCCGTGGCGCGACAGATGCGCCATCAGGTGCACGTAGAACGGCAGTTCCGCGCGCGTGAGCTTTTCGAACAGCGTCAGCACGTAGCGACCGTGCGAGGTGTCGACGAAGTAATTGGTGTTTTCGATGCCGGCCGGAATTCCCTCCAGCGACAGCAGATGGCCGATGGAGTAATTCTTCAGCCAGTCGCGCATCTCGTCTGCGGTGACGGTGGTGAAGACAGACACGTATCAGTTTCGGAAGTTGGGCACGCGCCGGCGGCGCGTGCAGGTCAGTCGAACGAGAAGATGACCCATTTCGGGACGCGCAGACCCTGATCGAGATCGTCGAAGCGTGTCATCACGCCGCCGCCGTTCTCGTCCATCAGATAGTAGGGCACGCCGTGCGATGGCGTCACCTTGATCATGTAGAGCTTGCCGTTCATGCGGTACTCCTCGACCCGCTCGTCGGCCTTCTGGATGATGGTCACCTGCGGCTCGGTCGTCACGTCGCCGCCGTCGAGCGGCAGCGGCGGCGGCGGCGGTTCCGGAATGGGCTGCAGATCGGCCGGCCGGTCGGCCTGGGCGAACACCGGCGGGGCAGCTAGCGCCAGCGAGGCGGCGATCAGGGCGGCAGAAAGAAGCGGTCGCATCGAAAATCCTTTGTGATCCGGCAGTTTAACAGAGCCCCCTGCGCTTCCCGGTGACGCAACGGGCGCACTGTGGTTTTCCTTGCACCTTGAATCTTGAATCTTGCGCATTGCGTCTTGAATCTAAAGATTCAGCATGGCTTCATGCTCCTCAGGCAACGGCAGGAAGCTGCGGTTCTCGTAATGACGGAAGATCGCTTCGACCACCTCGGCCGGATCGTCGATCAGCTGCACCAGATCGATGTCGGACGCGGAAATCATGCCTTCGGCCACCAGCGTGCTGCGGAACCAGTCGATCAGCCCCTGCCAGAACGGCGTATGCACCAGGATGATCGGAATGCTGCGGCTCTTGCGGGTCTGGATCAGCGTCAGCGCCTCCATCAGCTCGTCCAGCGTGCCGAAGCCGCCGGGCATCACGACGTAGGCGGCGGCAAAGCGCACGAACATGTACTTGCGGGCGAAGAAGTGCTCGAAGGAATGCGAAATGTCCTGATAGACATTGGCGCTCTGCTCCATCGGCAACTGAATGTTCAGCCCGACACTGGGCGATTTGCCGTCGAAGGCGCCCTTGTTGGCCGCCTCCATGATGCCGGGCCCGCCGCCGGAAATGACCGAAAACCCGGCGTCGGACAGCTGGCGCGCGATGCGCTCGGTCAGGTCGTAATAGGGATGCTCGCGCGGCGTGCGGGCGCTGCCGAAAATGCTGACCGCCGGGCGGATGGCCTGCAGCCGCTCGGTCGCCTCGACGAATTCGGCCATGATGCCGAAGATGCGCCAGGCCTCGCGCGCACTGCTGGCGCGTGCCGCGTCACCGGGGTCGATCATGCCGGGAAGTTTGTCTTTCGCGCTCATGGGGAGGGGGTCCGGGGTTGATAATGGCGCGCTGAGCAATTACGGAATCCGCCATGCCCACGCTGCTGCTTGTCGATGGTTCGTCCTACCTGTACCGCGCCTTCCACGCCATGCCCGACCTGCGCAATGCCCAGGGCGAGCCGACCGGCGCACTGCGCGGGGTCATCAACATGCTAAGGCGGCTGGCAAGCGACTACAAGGCGGACTACCGCGCCTGTGTGTTCGACGCCAAGGGCGCGACCTTCCGCGACGACTGGTATCCGGACTACAAAAGTCACCGTCCGCCGATGCCGGAAGACCTCGCGGCGCAGATTGCACCCATCCACGACGCAGTGCGCGCACTCGGCTGGCCGCTGTTGATGATCGACGGCGTCGAAGCCGACGACGTGATCGGCACCCTGTCAGCGCAGGCCACCGCGCGCGGCATCGACTGCGTCATTTCCACCGGCGACAAGGACCTGGCGCAGCTGGTGAACCGGCACGTGACGCTGGTGAACACGATGAGCGAGGAGAAACTGGACGAAGCCGGCGTGCTGGCCAAGTTCGGCGTCACGCCGGCCGGCATCGTCGACTACCTCGCACTGATCGGCGACAGCGTGGACAACGTGCCCGGCGTCGACAAGTGCGGCCCGAAGACCGCCGTCAAGTGGCTGCAGCAGTATGGTTCGCTCGACGACATCGTCGCGCATGCCGACGAAATCAGCGGCAAGGTGGGCGAAAACCTGCGCGCCCACCTCGGCTTCCTGCCGCTGGCGCGCCAGCTTCTGACGGTGAAGTGCGATGTCGAACTGCCGCAGCCGCTCGAGTCACTGACGTCGGACGGCGAAAACGCCGAGGCGCTGCGGCCGATCTACGAGCGCTATGGCTTCCGCGGCCTGCTGGAAGAACTGTCGAAGGGCCCGAAGAAGACGATCAACGCGCCGGCGCCGGCGGCCGACGCCACGCCGTCGGCCGAACCGGAAGGCAGCCATCGCACGCACTACGAAACCTTGCTCGACTGGCCGGCGCTCGAGCGCTGGCTGGCGCTGCTGGAGGGCGCCGCCGTGGTATCGCTGGACACCGAAACCACGAGCCTGGAGCCGATGGAGGCGCAGCTGGTCGGCATGAGCTTCGCGCTGGAAGCCGGCGTGGCCGCCTATCTGCCGCTGGCGCATTGCTACCCGGACGCGCCGGCGCAGCTGCCGCGCGACGAGGTGCTGGTGAAATGCAAGCCCTGGCTGGAATCGGCGGCGCACGGCAAGCTGGGGCAGAACCTCAAGTACGACCGCCACGTGTTCGCCAACCACGGCATCCGGCTGGCCGGCGTGGTCGATGACACGCTGCTGGAAAGCTATGTGCTGGACGCCGACCGCAGCCACAGCCTGGACGCACTGGTCACCCGCCACCTCGGCCTGAAGGTGATCAGCTACGACGAGGTGACCGGCAAGGGCGCCTCGCGCATCGGCTTCGACCAGGTCGCGATCGACCGCGCCACCGATTACGCGGCCGAAGACGCCGACGTGACGCTGCGCGTGCACGCGGTGCTTGCGCCGCGCATCCAGTCCGACGGCAAGCTTGCCTATATATATAGAGACATCGAACTGCCGGTGTCGCAGATCCTGTTCGACATGGAGCGCACCGGCGTGCTGCTCGACGTCGGCTCGCTGGCCGCGCAGAGCAACGAGCTGGGTCAGAAGATGATCGACCTGGAGGCGCGCGCCCACGCGGCAGCGAAGCAGCCGTTCAACATCAATTCGCCGAAGCAGCTGGCGGAAATCCTGTTCGAGCGCGAAAAGCTGCCGGTGCTCAAGAAGACGCCGAGCGGCACGCCGTCGACCGACGAGGAAGTGCTGTCGCAACTGGCGCTGGACTACCCGCTGCCGGCGCTCATCCTCGAATACCGCAGCCTCGCCAAACTCAAGGGCACCTACACCGACAAGCTGCCGCGCATGGTGCGCGCCGACACCGGCCGCGTGCATACCAGCTTCAGTCAGGCCGTGGCGGTGACCGGGCGGCTGTCGTCGGTCGACCCCAATCTGCAGAACATACCGGTGCGCACCGCGGAAGGCCGCCGTATCCGCTCCGCCTTCATCGCGCCGGCGGGTCACCGGCTCGTGAGTGCCGACTATTCGCAGATCGAACTGCGCATCATGGCCCACCTGTCGCAGGACGCACGTCTGCTGCAGGCCTTCGCCGACGGCGAGGACGTGCACCGCGCAACCGCATCCGAGGTGTTCGGCGTGCCGCCCGGGGAGGTCAGCAGCGAACAGCGCCGCTATGCCAAGGTGATCAACTTCGGCCTGATCTACGGCATGAGCGCGCACGGGCTGGCGAAGAACCTGGGCATCGAGCGCGCCGCCGCCGCGGGCTGGATCGACCGCTATTTCGCGCGCTACCCCGGTGTCGCGCGCTACATGGACGAAACCCGCGCGCTGGCGAGGGAGCAGGGCTGGGTCGAAACCGTGTTCGGGCGCCGGCTTCAGCTGCCGGAAATCCGCGCCGCCCAGGTCGCCCGCCGCCAGGGCGCCGAACGCGCCGCGATCAACGCGCCGATGCAGGGCACGGCCGCCGACCTGATCAAGCTGGCGATGATCGCGGTCTCCGGCTGGCTCGACCGCGAACAGCTCGGCACGCGGCTGGTGCTGCAGGTGCATGACGAACTGGTGCTCGAAGTGCCGGACGCCGAAATCGACCTCGTGAGGGAGCGCGTGCCCGCGCTGATGGAAGGCGTGGCCCAGCTGTCGGTGCCATTGAAGGTCGAAGCCGGTGTCGGCCTGAACTGGGACGAGGCGCACTGAACGGCGCGCGGTCAGCGTCCGCATCGCCTGCGGGGGCGGAGCGGGGGTTTCGGCGAGCAACGCTCGCCGCCCGTGGAGCTGGTCGGCCATGCAGGGCCGACCGTGGGATGGCTCCTACGAGAACCGCGACGGTTTTGCCCTTCGTAGGAGCCTGCCCTGCAGGCGATTCTGCCCTTCGAAATCGCGACAGCACTTGATCGGCGTACGCATCGCGGACAGGGTCCGCTCCGACCGGAAGCTCACCGGGCGTCAGGCACGCAAATGCTGCGCGAAGAAATCCAGCGTGCGCTGCCAGGCCAGTTTCGCGGCGCGCTCGTCGTAGCGCGGTGTGGTGTCGTTGTGGAAACCGTGCAGCGTGCCCGGATAGACATAGGTCTGATAGTTCTTGCCGGCGTTGACCAGCGCCGCGTCGTAGCGGGTGGCGCCGGCATTCACCTTTTCGTCCTGGTCGGCATAGTGGATCAGCAGCGGCGCCCGGATCGCCGGCACGTCTTCCAGCGGGGGCTGTGTGCCGTAGAACGGCACCGCGGCATTGAGGTCGGGCAGCTTCGTCGCGAGGAAGTTGGCAATGGCGCCGCCGTAGCAGAAGCCGACCACCCCCAGTTTGCCGTTGCCGAGGTCGTGCGCACGGAAAGCGAGCGCCAGTGACAGGAAGTCCTCGCGCGTCTTCTTCTGGTCCAGCTGCTGGAACAGTTCGCGCGCCATGTCTTCATTGCCCGGATAACCCCCGAGCGGAAACAGCGCGTCGGGCGCCAGCGCGAGATAGCCCTCGAGCGCGAGCCGGCGCGTAACGTCCTCGATGTGCGGATTGAGGCCGCGGTTCTCGTGCACCACGAGGACCGCCGGCAGCGGGCCGGTTGCCTGTGCCGGTCGTGCCAGGTAACCGCGCACCTTGCCGTAGCCGCCGCGCGTGGCGTATTCGACGTGGTCGGTCTTCAGCGCCGGATCGTCCGGCTTCACCTGCTGCGCCTGCGCGAAGTTCGGGCTCAACGCCTCCAGCAGCATCGATGCCGTCACGCCGCCGACCGCGAAACGGGCGGCTGCATCGAGAAAACCGCGCCGGTCGATGGCGCCATGCACGTAGCGGTCGAACAACGCCATCACCTCAGGTGCGAAATCCTTGGCTGTCTTGCGTTTCATGGTGAATCTCCAGCGTAGGCATACGGTGTGCGGGGCACGATGCACCGGGCCGCCTGCGGGTGCAAGCGGGTATCGCGCTGATCGACACCGATGTACCGCGGGAATTCCCCGATGTTGCAGCGGCGATACAGCCTTTGATGCATTTGGTATGTTTACATCGTCATATGGATATACTCCGCCGCTCCATTCCAAAGGAGTATCTGACGATGACAAGACCTTCGCTGCTGTGCAGTGCCCTGCTTTCGCTCGCCGCGTCGTCCGCGCTGGCCGGCGACTTCTATGTCGGCGCCTCGATCGGCCGCTCCAGCGTCGACATGGGTCGCAGCGAGACCGACGCAGCCCTGGTGTCGGCCGGTGCCACCGGCCTGCGTTCCAGCGTGGACGAGCACGACACGCACTACGGCTTGTCGTTCGGCTATCAGCTCAACCCCTATCTGGCGTTCGAGCTCGGGTATGCCGATTTCGGCAGCGCGCGCTACCGGGCCAGCTTCACCGGTGGCACGGCGCGTGCGCAGATCGACGCCCATGGCTGGACCGCATCGGTGCTGGGCATCCTGCCGGTCGGCGAGAAGTTCTCGCTGTTCGGCCGGCTCGGCGGCATCCACGCCAAGGTCGAAGTCGATGTTGACGTGACCGGCCCCGGCGGTGCAGCCGCCGGCACGGCGCAGGACCGCGACTGGAGCGGCCTGTACGGCGCGGGCGTCGGCTATGCGCTGACACCGTCCATCGGGCTGCGGGGCGAATTCACCCGCTACGAAAGCCTGGGCGGCAGCAACACCGGCAGCGGCGACGTCGACACCTGGTCGCTCGGCGCAATCTTCCGCTTCTGATCCGCCCGCCTTCGGTTCGCCGTTCATCCCCCGCCCCCAGCCTGCACGGCCGGGGGGTCCGCTGCGGTATGCTGCTCCGGCGCCCGGGCACCGGATGCGCGCGACGGCTGACGCCGTACGCCGGAACACAGACCGACAGGAGGAGACATGGCTTCAATCTACGCCGACGAACACCGCGCGCTGCAGCAGGAATTCGGCACCACGAAACTGGCCGACATGCTGGACCAGAACTGGATCCACGAAACGATCACCGACGAGGAGAAGGCTTTCATCGAAGGGCGCGACATGTTCTTCCTGTCGACGGTCGATCCCGAAGGCAATCCGACCGTGTCGTACAAGGGCGGGCCGACCGGCGTCGTGAAGGTGATCGACGCGCAGACGCTGGTATTCCCCGGCTATGACGGCAATGGCATGTTCTACTCGATGGGCAACATCGTCGGCCAGGCGCGCGTCGGTCTGCTGTTCATCGACTTCGAAACGCCGCACCGCGTGCGCGTCCAGGGCACGGCCGAATTCCTGCGCGACCACCCGCTGATGGCCGGATACACCGAAGCGAAGTATCTGGTGCGGGTCACCGTCACAAAGGTGTGGGTGAATTGCCCGCGCTACATCCACCGCTACAAGAAGGTGGACCAGTCGAAGTACGTGCCGAAGGCCGCCTGCGAAACGCCGCTCGCGCTGTGGAAGCGGCTCGACATGGTGCAGGACGTACTGCCCGGGCACGAGGTCGCGCGCGCCGAAAAGGAAGGCGTCATCACGCTGGACGAGTACCAGGTAAAGGTGGCGCGCGGCGACGGCTGAAAGACCTCTCAGTGCGCCCGGGGGCGTCACGGTGCAGGCATGAACCGGGGCGTCGCCCCCGGTGCGGCCGTGGTCCCACCCCCGGCTCCGGGCCTGAGCCACGACGGCACCTGGCCATAACGCCGCATGAAGGCGTCGCGCTGCTCGTCTTCTGTAAATACGAAGTCCATCATCAGCACTGACTGCTCATCTTCCGACAGCAGCGCCGTGATGCCCCGGGCGTCCCAGCTCCGGTAGAGCCTGAAGCCGTCGTCCGACAACCCGCCCGCGTCCCACCGCCCATATTTCGCGACCACGTCCTGCACCCTCAGCGGCGTGGTGGGCACCCATCTCACCCATTTCACGCGCAGCGCCTGGTCGTCGCCCTCGGCCGCCAGCAACTTCAGCGCATCGAGATCATCGGCGAACCCATCCGCGATCTCACGCCGGTAGTCCGGGCGTCCGTCGATGAACAGCACGAGGAGCTGGCCCTGAAGCGCGCCGCCGGTGAAGGAAAACAGCGCCTGCGACTCGTCGGCCCAGTCTGGTGCCATGCGCACGAGCTGCGAATCCGGGAAACGCGCCCGTACCTCGCCCAGCGAATCGAGCGGCCGGATGCCCAGATGGGTGTCGGCCAGCGCGCAGGTGCAGATGAGCCAGGCAACGGCGAAAAAGAGAAATGACTTCACGGACTTGAGCGATGAACCGGCGGACTGCGGATTATCGATCGCCGGGTGGCGATACCGGAAGCCCACCCTGGACCAGGCACGCGGTGGGACGGGCAAAGACGCTGGCCGTTCGGAAGCAGCGGGAATCGCTCGCCGTGGAACTGGCGAAGCAGACAATGAAAACGGGCCGGACTGTGAAGACCGACCCGTTCAGTGTCTGGCGCGCCCGGCGCGATTCGAACGCACGACCCCTGCCTTCGGAGGGCAGTACTCTATCCAGCTGAGCTACGGGCGCTAGGGTGTATCGAGGGCGGAGAGCCCCGGGGACTGACCGGAAAACACGATCAGAACGGTGCGAAGGATAGCGGCTTTGCCCGGACGCGTCCATGGCGCGCTGTTGCAGGTGAGGCGAAAGCCGTTCGCTGCCGCTATAATGGCGCGTTTTGTTTTCACCTGTCACAAGGTTTTCAAAGGAACGCACACCATGTCGGACGCGCACGAGGAACACGAGTCTTTCATCAAGACGCCGAAGCAGCTGGCGGCGGTCGTTGTACTGTCGTTTGTGGTGTTTGTGGGCATTGCAGTGCTGGTCGCCCAATTCGTGCTGTCGGGCTACAAGGGTCTTGACACGGCCAACCCCGAAATCATCGCCGCGGGCATCCAGCCGGTGGCGCGGGTCGAACTCGGTGAAGCGGATTCAGCCGCTGCGGGTCCGAAGACCGGTGTGCAGGTGTACAAGGCCGCCTGTGCGGCCTGTCATGACGCCGGCGCCGCAGGCGCGCCGAAGCTGGGCGACAGCGCGGGCTGGGCCAGCCGCATCGCGACCGGTCTGGAAGCGCTGGTGCATTCAGCGGTCAATGGCAAGGGCGCGATGCCGGCCAAGGGCGGCAACGCCGCACTGACCGAAGCCGAAATCACCCGCGCGGTGGTCTACATGGCAAACGAAGCCGGTGGCAAGTTTGCCGAGCCCAAGCTGGAAGACGCCGCGCCCGCTGCTGCCGCACCGGCTGCCGCCGCGCCTGCGCCGGCGCCGATGGAAGTGCCGGCGATCGCGGCCCCCGCTTACGATGACGCACCGGTTGCTGCGGCACCTGCACCCGTCGCTGCCGCAGCAGCGTCTGGCATCGACGGCCAGGCGGTGTACAACAAGGCCTGCGTCGCCTGCCACGCGATGGGCGTAGCCGGCGCACCGAAGTTCGGCGACAAGGGTCAGTGGGCGCCGCGTATTGCAACCGGCCTCGATTCGATGGTGGCCAACGCAATCAAGGGCAAGGGCGCAATGCCGGCCAAGGGTGGTAACCCGGCGCTGAAGGATGCCGAGATCAAGGCCGCCGTTGAAGTCATGGTGGCGGCAGCCAAGTAAGCCGCCCCGAAGCCACCTCGCTTCTGGAAAAGCCCGCCGCGACACGGCGGGCTTTTTTTCGTCCGCAAGGTGCCACCGCGCCGCGCACTCGCACCCACCTATGCTTTGGGCGTCGACGTGCCGCCCAGCAAAGCCTTCAGCGATTCCAGCCGCGCCACGTTGGCAGCGCGCTGTTCGGCTTTGGGCGCCGCGTCGGTGTTCGGGCGCTGGATGTCCTCTCCCATTTCGGCGATGAAGCGCGACGGCTCGCAGTCGCGCGATTCGCGCCCGCTGCGCCGCCGCTCGCAATAGCTCAGCGTCAGCGTGCGCCGTGCCCGCGTGATGCCGACATACATCAGCCGGCGCTCTTCCTCGATGCGCCCTTCTTCGATTGATTCGCGGTGCGGCAGGATGCCTTCCTCCAGCCCGACCAGGAACACGTGCGGGTACTCCAGCCCCTTCGACGCGTGCAGCGTGGACAGCTGCACCGCATCGCGCGCCTCGTCGTCGTCGCGCTTGTCGAGCATGGTGATCAGTGCGACGGTCTGCGTCAGTTCGAGCAGCGTCTTGCCGTCTTCCTCGCCCTTGCGCCCCATCCAGTCGACGAAGTCACGCACGTTGTTCCAGCGCGTTTCCGCCTCCTTCGGTTCGAATTGCTCGAACAGCCAGGTTTCGTAGCCGATGCCGCGCAGCAGGTCTTCCAGCAACAGACGGGGTGCTTCGGTGCGGGCGCGCCATTCGAGACGGTTGATGAAGTCGCCGAATTCGCGCAGCGGTGTGAGCGCACGCGCCGGTAGCGCGTGTTCGGCGCCGGTTTCGAACAGCGCGGCAAACAGGCTGACGTGACGCTCGCCGGCATAGGTGCCGAGCGCTTCGAGACTGGTGCCACCGATGCCGCGGCGCGGCGTGGTCACCGCGCGGATGAAGGCCGGGTCATCGTCGCTGTTGGCGACCAACCGCAGATAGGCCATCACGTCCTTGATTTCGGCGCGATCGAAGAAGGACTGGCCGCCGCTGACCAGATACGGAATCTTCTGTTCGCGCAGCGCGGTTTCGATGACGCGCGCCTGATGGTTGCCGCGATACAGCACCGCGTAGTCGCCGAACTTGCCGCGGTGTTCGAACTTGTGCGCGGCGATGCGCATGGCGATGCATTCGGCTTCGTGCTCGGCGTCGCGCGCCACCATGAGCGTGATCGGGTCGCCGCGCCCCATGTCGGACCACAGCTTCTTCTCGAACAGCTTCTGGTTGCTGGAAATGAGTGTGTTCGCGGCGGCGAGGATGCGCTGCATCGAACGGTAGTTCTGTTCGAGCTTGATCACCTTGAGCTTCGGGTAGTCGGTCTGCAGCGTGCGCAGGTTTTCCACGTCGGCGCCGCGCCAGGCGTAGATGGCCTGGTCGTCGTCGCCGACCGCGGTGAACGCGCCGCGGCTGCCGGCCAGCAGCTTCACGATCTGGTACTGACAGCGGTTGGTGTCCTGGTATTCGTCGATCAGCAGGTAGCGCAGCCGGGCCTGCCAGCGCGCCAGCAGGTCGGGATCGGATTCGAGCAGACGCGCGGGCAGGCCGATCAGGTCGTCGAAATCGACCGCCTGGTAGGCGCGCAGCGTGCGTTCGTATTCTTCATAGACGCGCAGCGTGATCGCCTCCGCTTCGTTGGTGACGAGCGGTGCGACGGCCGCGGGGGTCAGCAGCGCATTCTTCCAACCGGACATGCGCGACACCAGCGCACGCAGGCGCGCCTTGTCGGCTTCCTTCGAAATGTCCTGCACGACCGACAGGGCGTCGGACGCGTCGAGGATGGAAAACGTCGGCTTCAGTCCGGCCGCCTTCGCTTCGATGCGCAGCAGCTTGGCGCCCAGTGCATGGAAGGTCGATATGTTGAGCTGCCGGCCGGCGCGGCCGTCGAGCAGATGCGACGCGCGCTCCTGCATTTCCTTCGCCGCCTTGTTGGTGAAGGTGATGGCCGCGATATGGCGTGGCTCGATGCCGCATTCGTTCACCAGATAGCCGATCTTGCGCGTGATGACGCGCGTCTTGCCGGAGCCGGCGCCGGCCAGCACCAGCAACGGACCGTCGAGGTATTTCACCGCCTCGCGTTGCGGTGCGTTCATGTCGGACAGCATGGGGAGATCGCGTCGGGTGACGCTGGATACGGGGCAAGCCGATGTTAACCCGGTTATCCCGCCCCCCGGGTGCAGGACTGCATCCAGATACTGCTATCGCACGTAACATTTTTGCACTATCCAGTAAGGACCGGATCCATGGAGGCCTATCGGCACCCGGGGTCCGTTCATACCGTCTTCTGTCGTTTCACCCCTTCCGGAGGTCAGACCCATGAACAGGATTCGCCTTGTTGCCGCACTGCTTGCCGCCACCACCCTTGCATCGCCCGCCCTCGCCCAGGAAGTCGAATACTTCGCCACGCTCAGCGGCCCGGCCGAGGCGCCCCCCAATGAGTCGCCAGGGACCGGCAGCGTTACGCTGACACTGGATCTCGATCTGCGGACGATGACCATCGACGCCAGCTTCAGCGGATTGCTCGGTACGCTGACCGTGGCGCACATCCATTGCTGTACGGCCCTCGCCGGCGAAGGCACCGCAGGCGTCGCGACCCCGACGCCCACGTTTCCGGGGTTTCCGGCTGGCGTGACGTCCGGCAGCTACATGGAAACCTTCGACATGAAGCTGGCAACGAGCTACAACGCCGCCTTCATCACCGCGAACGGCGGCACAGCAGACAGCGCCTACAGCGCGCTGCTGGCCGGCCTCAACGACGGCAAGGCCTACCTGAACCTGCACAGTTCGGAATTCCCGGGCGGTGAAATCCGCGGCTTCCTTGCGCCGGTGCCAGAACCCGAAACGTACGCCCTGATGCTCGCCGGTCTTGGCCTGATCGGCTGGGCGGCGCGACGGGGCCCTCGCGCCGCGGCGTAGATGTCGGGACGGGGCGACCGTCAGGTCGCCCTGCCGCGGCGGCCGCTTATCCGCTTGCAGCGTGCGGCGCGCTTGGGTAGGGTTCGCGCCTTCATCGCCGTTCCTGCCTGCCGCACATGCTCCCCTCGATCGAACACCGCCTCGCCGCCGAACTGGGCGCGCGCCCGCAACAGGTCAATGCCGCCGTCGCCCTGCTGGACGAAGGCGCCTCCGTGCCCTTCATTTCACGCTACCGCAAGGAAGTGACCGGCGGGCTGGACGACACCCAGCTACGGCTGCTCGAAGAACGCCTTGCCTACCTGCGCGAGCTGGAGGAGCGGCGCGCCGCCGTGATCGCCAGCATCGACGAACAGGGCAAGCTCACGCCAGCGCTGCGCGGCGAAGTCGAGAACGCCGACACCAAACAGCGGCTGGAAGACCTCTACCTGCCGTACAAGCAGAAGCGCCGCACCAAGGCGCAGATCGCGCGCGAGGCGGGCATCGAACCCCTGGCCGACGCGCTGCTCGCCGATCCGACACTGACGCCGGAAGCCGAGGCGGCGGCCTACCTGAATATCGACGCCGGCTTTGCCGACACCAAGGCGGTGCTCGACGGCGCACGCCAGATCCTGATGGAACGCTTCGCCGAAAGCGCCGAACTGGTCGGCGCGCTGCGCGCGCACGTTGCCGAACACGGCATCGTGGTCGCCACCGTGGCCGACGGCAAGGAGAACGATGCCGACGCCGCGAAATTCCGCGACTACTTCGCCTACCGCGAAAAGCTGGCCGACATTCCGTCGCACCGCGCGCTGGCGCTGTTCCGCGGCCGCAACGAAGACGTGCTGCGGGTGAAGCTGGCGCTCGACACCGACCCGGAGGACGGCACGCGCAGCGCCGAACCCAACCCGTGCGAGCGGCGCGTCATGGTGCATGCCGGCATCCGCGACAACGGCCGCGCGGCCGACCGCTGGCTGGTCGAAACGGCGCGTTGGACCTGGAACGTGAAACTGTCGGTGCATGTCGAGCTCGACCTGATGAACGAGCTGCGCGCGCGCGCCGAACTGGAAGCGATCCGCGTGTTCGCCAAGAACCTGAAGGATTTGCTGCTCGCAGCACCCGCCGGGCCGCGCGTCACGATGGGGCTGGACCCCGGCATCCGCACCGGCGTGAAGGTGGCAGTGGTGGACGCCACCGGCAAGCTGGTCGATACCGCGACCATCTATCCGCACGAACCACGCCGCGACTGGGACGGCTCGCTGCATGTGCTGTCCGGGCTCGCCGCGAAGCACGGCGTGCAGCTGATCGCCATCGGCAACGGCACGGCCAGCCGGGAAACCGACAAGCTGGCGGCCGACCTGATGAAGTTGAAGCCCGAGCTCGGCATGACGAAGATCGTCGTGTCGGAAGCGGGCGCGTCGGTCTATTCGGCGTCCGAACTCGCGGCGAAGGAATTCCCCGGGCTGGACGTGAGCCTGCGCGGCGCGGTGTCGATCGCCCGCCGGCTGCAGGATCCGCTGGCCGAACTGGTGAAGATCGACCCGAAGGCGATCGGCGTCGGCCAGTATCAGCACGACGTCAGCCAGACCCGGCTCGCCCGCTCGCTCGACGCCGTGGTCGAGGATTGCGTGAATGCCGTCGGCGTCGACGTGAATACCGCGTCGGTGCCACTGCTCGCCCGCATTTCCGGCCTGAACGCCACATTGGCGCAGAACATCGTGGCACACCGCGACGCCCACGGTGCGTTCCCGTCGCGCAAGGCGCTGCTGTCGGTGCCGCGACTGGGCGAAAAGACGTTCGAACAATGCGCCGGCTTCCTGCGCATCATGAATGGCGACAACCCGCTCGATGCCTCGGCGGTGCACCCGGAGGCCTATCCGGTGGTCGAGCGCATCCTGGCCGACGTGAAGAAGAAGGCGCGCGAACTGATCGGCGACGCGGCGACGGTCAAGGCGCTGTCGGCACAGCAGTACGCCGACGAGCGCTTCGGCCTGCCCACCGTGCAGGACATCCTGCGCGAGCTGGAAAAGCCGGGCCGCGACCCGCGTCCGGAATTCCGAGCGGCGACCTTCCGCGACGGCATCGAACAGCTGAAGGACCTCGAACCCGGCATGCTGCTGGAGGGCGTGGTGACCAACGTGACCAACTTCGGTGCCTTCGTCGACATCGGTGTGCACCAGGACGGTCTGGTGCACGTGTCGGCCATCGCCAACCGCTACGTGAAGGACCCGGCCGAGGTGGTGAAAGCCGGCGACATCGTCAAGGTGAAGGTGGTCGAGGTCGATATCGCCCGCAAGCGCATCGCGCTGACCATGCGGCTGGGCGACGAGGTGGCACGCAAGCCGGCCGTGAAGGACGCGCGTCCGCCGGCCCGGCAGGGCGACGGTCGGCGCAGCGCGCTCAAGCAGGAGACGCCGGCGGCCAACAACGCACTCGCGGCAGCGTTCGCGAAGGCAACGAAACGCTGATCCCGGCGTCGCTCCGGGCGTCCTGCCTGACACGAAAATCATGAAGCTCCGGCGATTCCGGAACCTCATGCATTGAAGCAGCAAAGCCCCCGGCGCACGACGCGGCGCCACGCTTTCAATTGTTGAGGAATGTTAAGTGCTGCGCGGGTTTTCGGCCCATCAACGCATTTGGCGGCGTCACTTATCGCCACACCCTTTTTGTTAGCGCACTAACTCTTCGGGAGATTTTCCCGACATTTTTCCGTCGGGAGTTTCTCCCTGCCTCCACGCGCAGCCAGTCGGTAAAAGCGAGGGAAATAAACAGCTATCGATCGTGTAGGGAGCCGTCCTACACGTATTCCGATGAAACCCTCGCGTCCCCCGACATTTCGCCTGACCCCGGTCGCGCTCGCCCTGCTGAGCGCGAGTGCCGTCGTCTATGCGCAGGAAGCGCCGGTCAAGGAACTGCCCACGGTGGAGATCCGCGCACCGCGCATGATCACGCCGCTGCCGGGGGTGGTGTTCGACGAGCAGCAATCGACGTCGAACGTCCAGAGCCTCACCGGCGACGAGCTGCAGCAGTCCGGTGCGGTATCGCTGACGGAAGCGATGAACCTGCAGTTCCAGTCGATCAACGTCAATGACTACGCCGGAAATCCGTTCCAGCAGGACCTGAATTTCCGCGGCTTTGCGGCTTCGCCGCTGATCGGCACGCCGCAGGGCCTTTCCGTCTATCTCGACGGGGTGCGCATCAACGAAGCGTTTGGCGATGTCGTGAATTGGGACCTGATCCCCAACATCGCGATCCTGCGCATGGACCTCCTGCCCGGGTCCAATCCGATGTTCGGTCACAACACGCTGGGCGGTGCGATTTCGGTCAATACGAAATCGGGCTTCACCAGCCCGAGAGTGGAATTTTCCGCTCTTGGCGGTGCGTTTGGCCGACGCCAGTACCAGCTTGCAGCCGGTGGCAATTCGGGCCCGCTGGCCGGATTCTTCGCGCTCAACAAGTTCGATGAAGATGGCTGGCGAACCAACTCGCCGACCAGCGTGCGTCAGTACTTCGGCCGTATCGACATCCGCGGCAGGTCGACGGAAGCCACGCTCAGCCTGCTGAAAGCCGAAAACACCCTGGTCGGCAACGGCCTGATCCCGGAAGAACAGTGGCGTGAAAGTCCGAATTCGGTGTTCACGTCACCGGACGAGAACATCAACGACCTGAATCATCTGACCGGTCGCGTCCGTTTCGACATCAGCGAGTCATCGAGCGTCGCGCTGCAGATGTATCGCCGTGACCTGAAGCAGAAGGGCACGGGCGGCGACGTGTGGGACGACTTCGACCAGGGCGCCAGCGCGAACCGACTGGGCGTCAGTTGCCCGGACGGTTTCGGTTCGCCGAATGGCGCGCTGGACCAGAACATCGGACCGACCTACCCGGGGTGTGCCGGGGTGGCGCCGAACGGGCTGTTCAATTTCAGCCGCTCGGATCAACGCTCGGAAGGTGTCGCCCTGCAATTCACGCAGATCAGCGAAACACACCAGATCGTCGTCGGCAGTTCCTTCGACTGGAGCGACGTCGACTTCCGGCAGAGCCAGCGGCTCGGCTTCATCGATTCCGAACGCACCGTGTTCCTCGATCCTTCACGCGAAGCGGATCTGGGTCTGCTCGCGCTGAGCCAGGACATCACGCGGAACAATCTGACCGGGTCGAGCCGGACGGCTGCGCTGTTTTTCAGCGACACCTGGACCGCTGCGCCCAACCTGTTCATCACCTACGGCGCACGGCTCAGTTACTCGCGGGTCAAGAACGAACTGCAGTCGGACAAACCGATTCCGCTCTATCAATTCACGTCCAATTTCTTCAACAGCCGAGAACCCGTGTGCGGGACCCTGTCGGACGTTGGCGCTCGATTTCTTTGTTCAACGGGAGACTACGGCTACCGCAGCCTGAATCCGTCACTCGGCGTGTCCTGGCTGCCGGCGCAGGACCTCAACGTGTATGGCAACGTCAGCCGCGGTTCGCGCGTGCCATCGGTCATCGAACTGGGATGCGCACGCGACAAGACGCTCGAGGATCCGAACGGGCTGAATGACGGCAAGAATCTCGGCTGCACCATTCCCACCTCGCTGACCTCCGACCCTTTCCTGCCCCAGGTCAGGTCGCTGACGACCGAGCTCGGTCTCAGGGGTACCAGCCTGAACGGCCAGCTGTCGTGGAGCGCCACGGCTTACCGGACCGAACTGACCGACGACATCCTGTTCGTGTCGCTCGGCCAGCGCAACCGCGGCGTGTTCGACACCTTCGGCAAGACCAAGCGCGACGGTTTCGAACTCAATGTGAAAGGCAAATTCGGGCGCCATTCGCTGCGTGCCGGCTACAGCCGCCTGAATGCCACCTTCGAATCCAGCGCCACCATCGTCAATCAGTCGAACAGTTCCGCGGATCGTACCCAGGGGCGTGTGAACGACTTCGAAATCAATCCGGGCGATGTCATTCCGGGGCTCCCGAAACATTCGTTCCGCCTTGGCTGGAGCATGGATGTCACCAGCAATTTCACGTTCGGATTTTCAATGGTGGCGCAATCCTTCGTATTTGCGCGCGGCAACGAAAACAATGAATCGGAACCCGGCGGCACCGACCTGACCGGAAATGCACAGATCCCCGGCCTCGGAAAACGCTACGTCGGCAAGGGCAGGACATCCGGATTCGCCGTATTCAATTTCAATGCGAATTACCGCGTCGACAAGAATATCTCCCTGTTCTGCAAGGTCGACAACATTTTCGACCGCCGGTACACCACCGCCGGTGACCTCGCAGTCAATCCATTCACATCCGGATCCTTCGGCGCGCGGGATTCCTCAGGATTCAACTACAACTCCTTCGACTGGACGCATTCGCTTTTTGTCGGCCCCGGTGCGCCGCGCGCCGTGTGGTTCGGCCTCAACTACGCATTCGGGTCATGAGCCCCGGATCGTTTTCCATCGATCGGACAAGGATCGATTACAACAAGAGGCACAGCCGAACGCGCCATGTGTCCGCCGAGTCATCGCCTCACCCTGAAACACTTCAAAAGGAGATCGCATCATGAAATTAGCGCACGTCGCAGTCGCGACAGTATTGGCAGGCGCCAGCTTGGGCGCGGCAGCGGGTGATTTTGTTGAATTGAACAAATCATTTCCACTACGGCTCAGCGCATCCAACAATCAGCTGACCGATATTTATTACCTTGAAACCAACATCACAATGATGACGATTACGGAGTCATTCAGAGATGTCAGAAACAGAGATATCCCTCTGGTTGCAAGCCGCATTGATTACAACGCTCGCTCGACTTCTGGCTCACTGTCGATCATCGGAAGCGGTACTTTGTCACTCCTTGAGTACAGGTTGAACGAAGATGTTCAGCTCGCCGGACAGGCGATTGGCGATATCTACGACTTTGTGTATCGCGATTCACGCGACAACAAGCTGGTATTCGGAACACGCGTCATTCTGGGTCTCCCGGGCCAGCAGCAGAATGCCGAGCTGAATAACGTCTTCCGCTATGGTTTCGAGGAGGATGGCACCACATTCGACGCTGCGGCAGCGTGGTTATTCCTCTCGAACTTCGATTTGCGCCTTTACAGTGCTGCACGAAGTGATCAGGGTCTAAAGCAAATGGATGTCTTTGATCCGGATGCAGTGAGCTTCCAGTCAGACATCAATCTATCGGAAGGCAATCCGTACAGCGGGTTGTACTTGCTGAAGACCGATGCAACGTCCTACACCTATGCCGACAATGCGATCGGCTACTTCCAGGCGGGCGAAGAAAGCCAGCCGGTCGTCAAGGCGTTCACCGGCGGATTTATCCCGACGAACACCGCGCCGATTCCGGAGCCGTCCACCTACGCGATGCTGCTCGCCGGCCTCGGAATGATCGGTGTCATCGCGCGTCGCCGCATGCGCGCGTGACACCCGAAGTTTTCCGCACCACTCAACAAAGAGGTCAACACCATGAAAATCAAAACCATTGCACTGTCACTGATGTTGGGCTTGGGCGCCCACGCGGCACATGCTTTCATCGCGCTGCCGGAAAGCGGCGACCTGCGGATCGTCGGCGTCAGCAACGCTGCGGCTGACCCGCTGTTCCTCGGCTTCGACTGGACGCCGGAAAGCGCCGGCTACACCCGCGCCGCCCGCCGCATCAGCTCGGTAATCTACGACGGCACCGACATCGGCACCTTCTACGACTTCGTCTATCGCAGCACTACCGACAGCACGCTGCTGTTCGCATCGCGTTTCGAACTGGATGTCGGCGAAATCGAAATCGGTGACCTCGACTACGAGACGGAAATCAACGACATCCTGCGCAGTGGCTATGCCAACTATGACGTGTCAGTTGGATGGTATGCCGCGACCGACGACGATTTGCGCCTGCAATCGACCGCCCATACCTCGAATGGCGTGCGCACCCGTCCGACCAACCCGGTGGATGTGTTCGACGACAACGTGGTCGACTTCCGCACCGACATTTCAGTCGAAGAAGGCAATCCGTCGACCGCGTGGTACGTGCTGAAGACCAATGCAACGGAATTCACCTATCTGGCCGACGCGGTGTCCATCCGCCAGGCGCCGAGCCTGGATGGCACGTCACCGCCGCTGCGCACGGCGACCTTCGAAGGCTTCGCACCGGTCACCGCCGTGCCGGAACCCGAAACCTACGCCATGCTGCTGGCCGGTCTGGGCCTGATCGGCTTCGCTGCCCGCCGTCGCACGAAGGCGTAATCGAGGCTGCAACGGAAAGCGGCGCGCGAGCGCCGCTGGCTGGAATTGAAACGGCCCCCTGCACTGTCCGGCAGGGGGCCGTTTTTTTTGCCTGTGCGTCAGCCGGCGTGCCCGGACGTCGTCAGAACGGTCGGTCGAGCTGCAGCGATTCCTTCGGGCCGCGGTAGATCAGCGGCTTGACCTGGGCCGCGTTGCCGGCGATCTGGGCACGGTCGACAACTTCGGTGATGCGGTTGTGCAGCGGCGACTTGTCGCACACCGGATCCGCGGCAGCCGGATCATTGGCAATCATGTAGGCCTGACAGCGGCAGCCGCCGTAGTCGTTTTCCTTTTCCGGACAGCTGGAACAGGGCTCCTTCATCCAGCCGGTGCCGCGGTAGCGGTTGAAGCCTTCCGATTCGTACCAGATTTCGCGGATGGACGACGTGCGCACGTCTGGAAACTCCAGCCCGGGCAGCATGCGCGCGGTGTGGCAGGGCAGTGCCTTGCCGTCCGGCGTGATGGTCAGGAAGATGTTGCCCCAGCCATTCATGCACTTCTTCGGCCGTTTTTCGTAATAGTCGGGCACGACGAAAAACAGCTTCATCTTGTTGCCGTGCTTTTCGCGCCACTCGTTGGTGATGCGCTCGGCGCGTTCGAGCTGTTCGCGCGACGGCAGCAGCTGGTCGCGGTTCACCTGCGCCCAGCCGTAATACTGCGTATTGGCCAGTTCCACGTACTCGGCATCGATGTCGGACGCCAGTTGCAGGATGGCTTCGATGTGGTCGATGTTGTGGCGGTGGATGGTGCAGTTCATCACCATCGGGTAGCCGTGCGCCTTGATCATGTCGGCCGCGCGGCGCTTCAGGTCGAAGGTGCGGGTGGACGACAGGAAGTCGTTCATTTCGCGCGTCGAGTCCTGGAACGACAGCTGGATGTGGTCCAGCCCGGCTTCCTTCAGGGCGCCGATGCGCTTTTCGTTCAGCCCGACGCCCGACGTCAGCAGGTTGGTGTAATAGCCCAGTCGGTGCGCCTCTGCGACGATGACTTCGAGGTCGTCGCGCAGCATGGGTTCGCCGCCGGAAAAGCCGCACTGCACCGATCCCAGCTCACGCGCCTCGCGCAGCACCTTGAACCACTGTTCGGTGGTCAGTTCGTCTTCGGTCTTGGCGAAATCGACCGGGTTGTAGCAATACACGCAGTGCAGCGGACAGCGGTAGGTCAGTTCGGCCAGCAGCCACAGCGGCGGGCCGATCTGCGCGGTGCCCTGTACGGCGGTGGCTTCGGAAAGATCGGTCATGTGAGGTCCACCCATTTCTGCTGCTCGGCCAGTTCGACAAAGGCGATCACGTCGGCTTCCAGCCCCTGCGCGTTGAAGGTCGCTTCCAGGTCGGCAATGATGGCGGCGACAGTGGCCGCACCATCGCAGCGCTTCAGGATTTCGCCGGCGCTCTGGTTCAGCTTCACCATGCCTTCCGGATACAGCAGCACGTAGGCGTCCTGCGCCGGTTCCCACTGGATGCGGAAGTTGCGGCCCACCTTCGGCACGGTTGCGGTCGTGATTGCCATTGTTTCGCTCACCGGGTCAGGTGTTGACGCCATAGGCGTTGGCCATGGCGTCGTTCATCGTCCACAGCACATCGAGCTTGAACTGCAGGATGGTCAGCGCGCGTTCCTGCTCGGCGCGCGTCGTGAAGTGGTTCAGCGTGACCGCGAGGCCCTGTTCGACGTCGCGTCGCGCCTGCGACACGCGGTTGCGGAAATACATCAGGCCGGACGACTCGATCCACGGATAATGTTCGGGCCAGTTGGCGAGCCGCTCCTTGTGGATCTTGGGCGCGAACAGTTCGGTCAGCGACGAGCACACCGCTTCCTGCCAGGGCCGCTGGCGGGCGAAGTTGATGTAGGCGTCGACAGCAAAACGCACGCCGGGCACGACGTGCCGCAGATCGACGATTTCCTCGCGCTTCAGGCCGGTCGCTTCGCCCAGCTTGATCCAGGCTTCGATGCCGCCCTCGTCGCGCATCGTGGTGCCGTCCGGCGCGGTGATTTCGTAGCCGTCGTGATCGAGAATGCGCTGTATCCACTGGCGGCGGATTTCGCGGTCCGGCGTGTTCGACAGGATGGCGGCGTCCTTCACCGGGATCGCGATCTGGTAGTAGAAACGATTGGCCACCCAGCCGCGGATCTGTTCCGGTGTCGCCTTGCCGGTGTTGAGCATGACGTTGAACGGGTGGTGGATGTGATACGCACCGCCCTTGTCGCGCAGTTGCGCTTCGAATTCCGCGTGGTTCCAGGGTTGCTGCGTGCTCATACGGTGATGTCCATTCCGTCGTAAGCCACCTCGATGCCGCGCGATTCCAGCTCGCGCCGCTGCGCGCTGTCCTCGTTCAGGATCGGGTTGGTGTTGTTGATGTGAATCAGTATCTTGCGCGTGGTCTTCGGCAGCTTGTCGAGCCACGCCATCATGCCGTTCTCGCCCGTCTGCGGCAGGTGGCCCATGTCGCGCGCGTACTTCTTCGACGCGCCGAGCGCGATCATTTCGTCGTCGGTCCAGAACGTGCCGTCGACCAGCACCACGTCGGCCGCCTGCATCGCTGCCCACACGTGCGGCTCGATGTCGACCAGACCCGGCGCGTAATAGATCTTCCGGCCGGTCTTCGTGTCTTCGATGGTCACGCCGACATTGTCGCCCGGCACCGGCTTGTCGCGCCGCGGCGAATAGGGCGGCGCGTTGCTGCGCAGATGATGGGCATGGAAGCGCAGGTTCGGTACGTGCTTCATCTCGAACACGCTTTCGTCGATCGGCAGCGCATTCCAGTTCACGCCGCAGTAGTGCCCGAGCAGACGGAACAGCGGATTGCCCTGGGTGAGGTCTTCGTGCACCGGCGGCGTGCACCAGATTTCATGCGGCTGGCGGTGTTCGCGCAGCATGTACAGGCCGGTCGTGTGGTCGATCTGGCCGTCGATCAGCACGATGGCCTTGACCGCGGTGTCGCGCAGCGCGCGCGCCGGCTGCAGTTCGGGAAACTGCTGGAACTGGGTCAGGATGTCGGGCGACGCGTTGAACAGCACCCAGTTTTCATTGTCGCCGGTCACCGTGACCGACGACTGGGTGCGCGCAGTAGCGCGGATCGTGCCCTTGCGCAGTCCGTCGCAGTTGTGACAGTTGCAGTTCCACTGCGGGAAGCCGCCGCCCGCCCCGGACCCCAGTACGTGCAGTCGCATGCCCCTCCTCCGGTATCCGTGTGCGGACACTCTGATTCAAATGCAACGCGCCCGTTCAGGGCGCGTCACGGTATTCGTTTCGCCGGTCGCCTTGCGCGAACCGGTTCTGCAGGGGACCCGGGAGCTACCACTCGCCGGGTCCTCGCCACCTTAGCGGTTGGCGATATACATCGTGATTTCGAAGCCGAAACGCAGATCGGTAGCCTTGGGGGTTTGCCAGTTCATGTTTGTCTCCTGATGGTCGTTTGAAAAAACTGCGTTGTGTTGCAACGCCCTTGCAGTATCGACCGCCCCGCTGCGCTGCGCCTCGCCAGCGGAATTAAGCGCGTCTCAGGAAATTCATGAAGGTCACCGAACGACGTCGACCTTCACCCACAGCCTGCGCTGCGATTGCGCATCGCGCGTGCCGTAGCGTGTGATGCCGCGCTGATCGACCTGTTCGCTGTAACCGCTGCCGCCCAGTTCAAGCCATTCGCCGAGCCGGCCGCGCACCGTGCTGACCAGTCGCGCGGTGCGGATTTCGCCGTACTGTGTCTCCGACAGCGATTCCTTCTGCGGAGAAATGTCCAGCGTCACCTGGTCGCCATTGACGCGCGGCATGGCGTAGAAGCCGCTGCCGATGTCGCGGTACTCGGTGCCCTGCGATATGGCGCCGCCACGCGGGCCGGCGATGATCTGCGTGAACGGCACCGGAATCGAGCTGCCGACCTGAATGAAGGCCGAACCGCCCTCGACCACCTGTACCCGCTGCGACAGCCGGTCGGCCGAGTTGCCGCGAGTCGACCAGACGCGCGTCGCGACCCGGTTGTCGCTGCTGCGGCCTTCGATGACAGTACCCTCGCTGCCTGCGTCAGCGGCGCCGACCGACACGTCGCCTGCGCGGATGTCGCCCGACACGGCGGCGCCCTCGCGCCGGATCGAATCGTCGTTGTCGTGCCGCACCGAAATCATCAGGCTGCGCAGCGGCGTGTCGATCGCCTCGATCGCCTGCTTGACGGCCAGCCGCGTGGCGGCGTCGGCGCGGATGAAGATGCGGTTGTTGGCGCCCGACAGTGCGGCGTCTTCGCCGACGAGCGGCTGCAGCGCCGGCAGCACCTGATCGGTCGTACGGTGCTTCAGCGGGATGATGTCGAGCTTCACCTGCGCCCATGACACGAGCGGCGCGCACAGCGCCAGGCACAGCAACAGGTGAATGACGCGCGACACCCCTGGTCGCCCCTAGCGGCCGAGCGCGCCGAACACCTTCTTCGCCAGGCTGCCGGCGGCGCCGACCGGGTTCTTGCGGATCGCCTTCTCTTCTTCGGCCACCATCTTGAACAGGCCGTCGAGCGTCTTTTCGGTCACGTAGTTGTCGAGATCGGCGTCTTCCTTGCTGATCACGCCATACTTCGCGCCCTTGGACGCGAATTTCTCGTAGCTCTTGGCCAGGCCCACCTGGTCCATCGCCTGCCGCACGATGGGCAGGAAACGTTCCTTCAGCTGGGCCGACGTCTTGCCCTTGAAATACTCGGTGCCGGAGGTTTCGCCGCCGGTCAGGATCTTTTTGGCGTCGTCGACACTCATGTCCCTGACCGCGCCGACCAGCAGTTGCTTCGCTTCGGGCACCGCAGCCTCGGCGGCACGGTTCATCGCGGTGATCAGTTCGTCGGCCTGCTTCTTCATGCCGAAGGTGCGCATCAGCTTTTCGGCCTGCTGCAGCCCATCCGGCAGCGGAATCTTCACCGCCTTGTTCTTCAGGAAGCCATCCTGCTTGCCCAGCATGTCGACCGCCTTGGCCGCACCCTGGGTCAGCGCCTCCTTGAGGCCGCCGCCGGCGTCCTTGTCGGTGAGGTCGGACAGCGACAAGGCCCACACCTGGGTACACATGACAAGACAGGCCACAAAACCGACAATCGCACGCATGATCGACATCCTTCTGATTGAACGAACAAACTGAATAACCTGAACTCCTCAACGATTATGTCCCGCAAATGGATGTCACCGATAGTGCTGGGGGTGCTGCTCGGTCTGGTCTGGCTGCTGCGCGGCCAGGGCTTTCCGGATCAGGCACCGGCCGTGCCGGTTGCGCTGCTCGACGGCGGCCGGGTCGTCTTTTCGCAGCCGCAGGGCCAGGTCAGGCTGGTCAGCTTCTGGTCGACCTCGTGCGCGCCGTGCATCCGCGGCATGCCGGCGCTGGCCGACACGCATCACCGCTATCAGGCACGCGGCCTCGACGTGGTCGCCGTGGCCATGAGCTACGACGCGCCCAGTCACGTGCAGGCCTTCACCCGTCGCGAGGCGCTTCCGTTTCGCGTAGGCTTCGACCCGGTCGGCGACGTGGCGCGCGGTTTTGGCGGCGTCAATGCCACGCCGACCACGTACCTGATCGACCGGCAGGGCCAGGTGGTCAGGAAGATCATCGGCATTCCCGATCATGCGGCGCTCGATGCGCTGATCGAAAACCTGCTCGACGCTCCGTCCTGAACCTCCGATCCTGAACCTCCGATCCTGACGTCTTCTTCCCGATGAAATCCCGCTATCTGATCGCGCTGCTGGTGGCTGCCGCAGTGCTCGTTGCGTGGCTGTTCTGGCCGCGCGGCATTGCGGTGGACACCGCCGCCGTCACGCGTGCAGCGCTGACCCAGAGCGTCGTGGCCACCGGCCGCATCGCCACACCGGCGCGCATCGAACTGGGCACCCAGGTCACCGCCATCATCGACGCCGTCGCAGTGCGCGAAGGCGCACAGGTGAAGACCGGCGACGCACTCGTGATGCTGCGCGCCGCCGATGCCGAGGCGGCGGTCGAACAGGCGCGCACCCAGATCCAGGAGTCGCAGGCTCGCCTGCGCCAGACCGACGCCGTCACGCTGCCGGTGGCCGAGCAGGCCGTGCGTCAGGCAGAAGCCAATCTGAAGGTGGCCGACGCCGAGTACCAGCGCGCGCAGACGCTGGTGGCGCAGCAGTTCTTCTCGCCGTCGAAGCTCGACGAGGCGGCGCGACAGCTCGACAACGCACGCGCCCAGCTGCGCACCGCGCAGGCACAGCGCGACGCCAGCCTGCCACGCGGCGCCGAGCGGCAGGGCGCGCAGGCGCGGCTGGCCCAGTCGCAGGCCGCACTGGCATCGGCCCAGGCGCGACGCGACCTGCTGACGCTGCGGGCGCCGGTCGACGCGCTGGTGGTGGCGCGCGACGCCGAGCCGGGCGACGTGGCCCAGGCCGGGCGCGCGCTGCTGACGCTGGCGCAATCCGGCGAAACCCGCATCTATGCCACGCTGGACGAAAAGAACCTGCGCCATCTGCAGCTCGACGCGCGCGCGCAGGCGGTGGCGGACGCCTTCCCCGGCCAGGCCTTCGAAGCCGTGGTCTATTACATCGCACCGGCCATCGATGCCCAGCGCGGCACGGTCGAAGTACGCCTGCGCGTGCCCGAACCACCGGCCTTCCTGAAGCCGGACATGACGGTGTCGGTCGAGGTGGTGATCGGTCGCAGCGAGTCGGCGCTGTCGCTGCCGCTCGAAGCGGTGCGCGACGTCGAAACGCCCGAACCCTGGGTGCTGCTGGCGCGCGCGGACGAGGCGGTGAAAGTGCCGGTGAAGACCGGCCTGCGCGGCGTCGGCCGCATCGAAATCACCGAAGGCCTGGCCGAAGGCGACGTCGCCATCCTGCCCGCCGGCGGTGCCCTCGACGGCGACCGCATCAGGGTCAAACAGAGGAAAGTTTCAAGATGAAAGAGGCAAGTCAAACCGGCGCGGTTTTCACTTGCATCTTTGATCTTGCATCTTGCATCTGAAGATGGCGAGACCGAGACTTCCGTTCGAATTTCTGGTTGCGCTGCGCTTCCTCCGCGAGGGGCGCATGCAGACCGCACTCATCCTGCTCGGCGTGACTGGCGGCGTGGCGGTCATCGTTTTTCTGTCGCAACTGATCGCCCAGCTGCAATCCACCATCATCGATCGCGTGCTGGGCAGCCAGGCGCATGTCGTCGTACGGCCGCTGGAAGAGGTGAATCTGCGCGCCCGCACCGATCCGGCCAGCACCGCGGTGATCGAGCCGCGCGCGCAGCGGCTGCGTTCGATCGACCAGTGGGAAGCCATCGTGAAACTGGCAGAAGACCAGACCGGTGTGGTCGCCGTGTCGCCGGTGGTCAGCGGCCCGGCGTTCGCGCTGCGCGGGCGCGCCAGCAAGTCAATTGCGCTGCTCGGCATCGAGCCCGACCGCTACCGGCGCATCGTCAAGATGGACACCTACATGGTGCGCGGCAAGTTCCAGGTCGAGGGCACGAATGCCATCATCGGCACCGAACTGGCGAAGGACCTCGGCGTGACGGTCGGCGACAAGGTGTTCCTGCGCGCCGCCGGCGGGCGCGACGAACTGCTGCAGGTGACCGGCCTGTTCGACATCGGCAACAAGGACCTGAACCGTCGCTGGGTATTCACGACGATGAAGCTGGCGCAGTCGCTGCTCGACCTGCCCGGCGGCGTATCCAACATCGACATCACGGTGACCGATATTTTCGAGGCCAGCGACGTGGCGGCACGGCTGCAGGCGGGCAGCGGCATGACGGTGGACAGCTGGATGACGACCAATTCGCAGCTGCTGGCGGCGCTGCGCAACCAGTCGGTGTCGAACAATCTGATCCGCAGCTTCGTCATCATCATCGTCGCGCTCGGCATTTCCAGCGTGCTGGTGGTGAGCGTGGTGCAGAAGCAGAAGGAGATCGGCATCCTGCGCGCCATGGGCACCAGCTCGAACCGCATCATGGGGGTGTTCCTGCTGCAGGGCGCGCTGGTCGGTTTCGTCGGTGCGCTCTCGGGCGTGGGACTGGCCTGGGCGCTGCTGCAGATTTTCTCGACCATTTACCGCACCGGTGACGGCGCGCCCATCTTCGAGCCTCAGCTCGACACCGGCATCGCGCTGTCGGCGGCCGGCATCGCGCTGGCCGTCGGTGTGCTGGCGGCGCTGATTCCGGCGCGCCGCGCCGCCAAGATGGACCCGGTTCAGGCGATACGGGCATGACGCCGGGCAAGAGTGAGGCGGCCGGCAAACCCGCCATCATTTCGATGCGCGGCCTGCGCAAGTCCTACGGCGTCGGCACGCCGGTGGAAACCGAAGTGCTGCACGGCATCGATGCCGATCTTGCCGAAGGCGAGTTCTGTGCGCTGATCGGCCCCAGCGGCTCGGGCAAAAGCACCCTGCTGAACCTGATCGGCCTGCTGGAGCCACCCACTGCCGGCGAACTTTCGGTCGCCGGACAGTCCACAACCGGGTTGAACGAACAGGCGCTGACGGTGCTGCGCGGCCGTCATATCGGCTTCGTATTCCAGTTCCATCATCTGCTGCCGGCCTTCACGGCGCTGGAAAACGTCATGATGCCGGCCATCATCGCGCATGGTGTCGCGACCGCGCAGGACGAGGCCGTGGCGCACGACCTGCTGGCGCGGGTCGGCTTGTCCGAGCACGAATACAAGAAGGCCAACCAGCTGTCCGGCGGACAGCAGCAGCGGGTGGCCATCGCCCGCGCGCTGTCGCTGTCACCACGCCTGATTCTGGCCGATGAGCCGACCGGCAATCTCGACACGCAGACGGCGGATGATATCTTCGCGCTTTTGCGTGAATTCAATCGCGAGCGCGGCAGCGCCTGCCTCATCGTGACGCACGACCCGCGACTGGCCGCCCGCTGTGACCGTCGCATCGAACTGGTCGATGGCCGCCTCGCGGCTTCGACGTCTGTTGCAGAACCAGCCTGACCCCGCGCGGCGGGGTTGTTTCGATCCGACTGTTTCCGCATGGATTTCGCATGACCTCTGCCAACAACGCATACACGTCGGCCCTGCAGGCCCTGCTTGAAGACGCTGCGCGCCACCCGGACGACAGCAGTGGCGACCGGCTGACCCGCCTGGTCGCGCTGCTCCGGCCGCACGGCCGCGAAGGCCTGGCTGCGGCCGAATCGCGTTTTCACGGCCTGCTGCGCCTGCTCGCCAGCCGCCCTGACCTCGCCAGCGCGTTGTCGCACTATCTGAAAACGGTGCTGGTATCGCGCATGCACCGCACGCTGTACTCCGAATCCGGCGTGCTGGCCAACCAGGGCTTTTTCAGCGGCCTCGTCAGCCGTGTGCTCGGCCGCATGCTGCCACCGGCGATCAATGACGACTTCCTGCGCGATCTGTTCAGCGAAGTGTTCGACGCCTCCGACGACGGCGAATGGATGGTGGCCATTCCGCGCGAAGACTGGGAAACGTTGTTCGAGCGACTCGATCTCGACGGCGAGGCCTTCGCCGCGGCGCGCCGGCAGTGCCGGCACGAACTGTTCGAAGCCATGCGCATGGCGTCGCACCGGCTGGCTGCACTGGGCATGGAACCGGCGCTGCTACGCTACATGCCGGCGCTGGCGCGGCACGAGTCGCCTTTCCTCGCGCAGAGTGACGAAGTACGCGAACTGATCCGGCTGCATGCCGGCAGCGAAACGCAGCAACCCTACGACGGCCATTTCGAAGTGCTGCTTGATCAGTGCAGCAGCTATCTCGACACCATCAGGCGGCGTTCGCGCGAAGCCGGCGTGGGCGTGAATCTGGTGTTCCTGCTGGCCCGCATCGAACAGATCGCCGACCGCCTGCGCCTGCTGCGCACGCTGGCGCTGCCCGACGAGGCCGATGACCGACCCGCCTTGCGCGCCCGCGCGATCGATTTCTTCCTGCGGCTGGTGCAGCAGGAAAATCGCCGCAACAGCCTGCGTGACCTGTTCACCGGCACCACGCAGTTGCTGGCGCGGCGCGTGACCGAACAGGCCAGCCGCTCGGGCGAACACTATGTGACCGGCTCGCGCAGCGAGTTCTTCGCCATGTTCCGCGCTGCGGCGGGCGCCGGCGTGATCATCGGCACCATGGCAATGATCAAGATACTGATTTCGAAACTCGGCCTGCCACCGGTATGGGAAGCCGTCGCCTACAGCCTGGATTACGGCCTGGGATTCGTGCTGATCCACATCCTGCACCTCACGGTGGCCACCAAGCAGCCGGCGATGACCGCAGCGACACTGGCGGCGTCACTCGACGGCACGCAGAGCCGCGACGCGCGCCTGGGCGTGCTGGTCGAGCTGGCGGCACAGGTCAGCCGCACGCAGTGGATATCGATCGCCGGCAACGTGAGCATCGGCTTCATCATGGCGCTGTCCATCGCCATGACAGCCGGCCAGTTCCTCGACTGGCATCCGGTCAACCCGGTCAAGGGCGCCCATCTGCTGCACGACCTGCACCCCTGGCAGAGCCTCGCACTGGTGCATGCCGCCATTGCCGGCATTTTCCTGTTCCTCAGCGGCCTGATTTCCGGCTACTACGACAACCAGTCGTTGTATCACCGGGTGCCGGAGCGGCTGCTGCGCGTGAAATGGCTGCGCACCCTGCTCGGCGAGGCCCGGCTGGCGCGCTTTGCCCGCTATATAGAACTCAATCTTGGCGCACTGGCGGGCAACTTCCTGTTCGGCTGCATGCTCGGCAGCACGCCGGTCATCGGCACGCTGCTCGGACTGCCGCTGGACATCCGCCACGTCGCGTTCGCGTCGGCCAACCTCGCCTACGGCCTCGAAGCGCTGAGCTTCGATGTGGACTGGCACGCCATCGCCATCGGCGCGCTCGGTGTCATGCTGATCGGCCTGACCAACCTGACCGTGAGCTTCAGCCTCGCGATGCGGGTGGCCCTGCGCTCGCGCGGCATCCAGCCGGAACACACGCGCGGACTGTCAGTGAAGCTCGCCCGGCGCTTCCTGACCCGCCCGCGCGACTTCTTCTGGCCGCCCAAAGACCCGCCCGCCGAGACGCCACCGATCACCGACGCCGCACGTTGATCGCCTGCGTGCCCCGTGTCACCGGCGGCCGCTGTGGGAGCGGCGGCGGTTTTTGTGGGAGCGGCGATCCACTGCCGGCCCTGCATGGCCGGCCGGCT
>NZ_JBHYCQ010000014.1:0-84252 GCF_051861465.1 Methyloversatilis sp.
GGCCGCCGCTGCCATAGACCAGAATCGAAGTGGAGACTGCGATGACCCTGACCGTTGAAAAACTCGATGTCTACATGCAATTCAAGGGTGACCTCGATGGTCGCACGCGCAGCGCGGCCAGCGCATCGCGGCAGGCGCTCAGTGACGACGAGTGGTATCTGATCGACGAGCTGTTGATGCAGCTTGGCAATGTGCACGCCGGCCACGCCTCGGCTGGTTTCATTGCCCGGCTGGAGGCGCGACTGCAGTCGGTCACCGCTGACGAAGCAACGCGCGACACCCTGCGCGCCCTTGCCCGCCGATCCGTCTGAAACCGCAGGCGCCGCCACCTGCACCTTGAATCTTGAATCTGCCTAGAGCCGGCCGTCGACCAGCCGCACGATGCGGTCCGCCCGTGCGGCGAGCCGCTCGTCGTGGGTGACGATGACGAAGCTGGTGCCGCGCGTGCGGCTCAGCGTCAGCATCAGGTCGAACACGCCGTCGGCGGTCTTGCTGTCGAGATTGCCGGTCGGCTCGTCAGCCAGCACGCACGCGGGCTGAGTCACCAGTGCGCGCGCGATCGCCACCCGCTGACGTTCGCCGCCGGACAATTCGCCCGGCTGATGTTCCACTCGATGCGCCAGCCCGACTTCGGCCAGCATGGCGGCCGCGGCTTCGCGCGCCTGCGGCCTTGACTGACGGCGGATCATCAGCGGCATCGCGACGTTGTCGAGCGCGGAGAACTCGGCCAGCAGATGATGGAACTGGTAGACGAAGCCCAGCGAGCGGTTGCGCAGCGCGCCGCGCGCCGCCTCGCCCAGCGTCGAATACTGCTGCCCCAGCAGCGACACGCTGCCCGCACTCGGCGTATCCAGCCCGCCCAGCAGGTGCAGCAAGGTGCTCTTGCCCGACCCGCTGGCGCCGACGATCGCCACGCGCTCGCCGCGCAGCACCGCCAGATCGACACCGGACAGCACCGGCACTTCGACCTTGCCCTGATGGAACACCTTGGTCAGCCCCTCGCACTTCAGCACGATCTCATTCATAGCGCAGCGCCTCCGCCGGCTGCACGCGCGACGCGCGCCAGCTCGGGTACAGCGTCGCGGCCAGCGTCAGCAGGCCGCCGATGACGGTCACCGTCAGCACGTCGGACCACAGGATTTCGGAGGGCAGCTCGGGGATGAAATACACCTCGGCCGACCACAGCGACACGCCGGCGATGGCTTCGATGACCGGCACCACGACGTCGAGATTGGACGCCAGCGCCACACCGCCGGCCACGCCGAGCAGCAGGCCGCCGCCGCCGATGATGGCGCCCTGTACGATGAACACCGCCATCATGCTGGCCGGGCTGGCGCCCAGCGTGCGCAAAATGGCGATGTCCGCCTGCTTGTCGGTCACCACCATGATGAGCATGGACACGATGTTGAACGCCGCCACCGCGACGATCAGCATCAGGATGATGAACATCATGTTCTTCTCGATCGCGATGGCGCGGAAGAAATTGGCGTGCTGGCGCGTCCAGTCGCCGACCAGCAGACCGTCGCCCGACATCTGCGCGTGCAGATCGCGTGCCACGCGCGGCGCATCGAACAGATCGCCCAGCTTGAGCCGCACGCCCGACACGCGGTCTTCCATGCGATACAGCGTCTGCGCGTCCTGCATGTGGATCAGCGCCAGACTGGCGTCGTACTCGAAATGCCCGGCCTCGAACACGCCGAGCACGGTGAATTGCTTCAGCCGCGGCAGGACCGCCGCCGGCGTCACCAGACCCTGCGGCGCGATCAGCGTCACCTTCTCGCCGACCTGGACGCGCAACGCGCGCGCCAGTTCGATGCCCAGCACCACGCCGAACCCGCCCGGCTGCAGGTCGGCGAGATTGCCGGCACGCATGTGCTGGCTGAAATCGGCAACGCCATCTTCGGCCGCCGGCAGCACGCCGCGCACCATGGCGCCGCGCACTGTCTGGTCGAAGCTCAGCATGGCCTGCTCGCTGACATAGGGCGCTGCGGCCTTCACATCCTTGTTCTGCAGCGCGCGATCGGCCACCTGCTGCCAGTCGGTCAGTTCGTTGTCGTAGCCGGTGATCTGTACGTGTGACGCCACGCCGAGGATGCGGGTGCGCAACTCCTTCTGGAATCCGTTCATCACCGACAGCACCGTGATCAGCGCTGCAATGCCCAGCGCCAGACCGAGCGTGGAAATCAGGGAAATGAAGGAAATGAAGCCGTTGCGCCGTTTCGCCCGCACATAGCGCAGGCCGAGCAGGATTTCATAGTTCATGGGGCAAGGATGGTACCGGTATCGGCGAGAGCGCGTCGTCCGCATCCGCTGACACGGCGAGCGAAATGGTTGCCCGGATGCGACGCTGCGAAGGGGAGCCGAGGGAGAGAGCTGCGCGCGGCCGCTGTGGAAGCGGCGTCTCGGGTGTTTCGGCGCGGCCGCAACCGCGGGGGTGGGGGAGCGACGATCCACGGCTGGCCCTGCATGGCCAGCCGTGGATCGCCGCTCCCACAGCCGCTCCGTCAGCCGCTCCACAGTCAGCGGTCCGGGACCCTCAAGCCCGTTCGCCGCCGGCATCCGACAGGGTGCGCGCAAACAGCCTGTGCAGCGCGCCGCACGCCGCGTCCGCGCCTTCCATCTGCGCCCGCACGATGGCGCCTTCGATGGCCAGCAGCAGGTCGGCCGCCACGTCTCCGGGACCGGCCAGGCCGGCGTCTTCACACTGCTGTTCGATGCGCGCGGCCAGTTCGCGCTTGTGCGTCACCGTCATCGCCGGCGCGTCGGGTCCGGCTTCGGCGTGACCGTTGATGAAGGCGCAGCCGCGGAAGCCGGGCGTGCGGAACCAGTCATCGAGCGCGTCGGGCAGCGCAGCGAGCCAGTCGCGCGGCGAGCTCAACCCGCCGAGCCGACCTTCCAGCCAGGCCATCCAGCGCGCATGGCGCAGGTCGAGACAGGCGTCGATCAACGCCTGCTTGGACGGAAAGTGACGGTAGAAGGACATCTTGGCCACGCCCGACTCGGCGATGATGCGGTCGATGCCGGTGGCGCGCAGGCCATGCCGGTAGAACAGCCGGTAGGCGGTTTCGAGCACGCGGGTACGCGCGTCCTGCTCCGGCAGCGGGCCGGAGCCGGCAAGGTCGTCGAGGGTGAAGGTCATGCGCCATGTTGACAGACAGACCTGTCTTGTTCAAGCATGTAGACAGATCTGTATCCCCGTCCTTTTTCCAACCCTGCACGATGGAGCCCGCCATGACCGACGCCCCCCGCCCGCCGCTGCCGCCCTTCACCGCCGACACCGCCGCACAGAAGGTACGCGCCGCCGAAGACGGCTGGAACAATCGCGACCCGCACAAGGTGTCGCTCGCCTATACGCCGGACAGCCGCTGGCGCAACCGCTCGGAATTCATCAACGGACGCGCCGGAATCGTCGATTTCCTGACCCGCAAGTGGGCGAAGGAACATGAATACCGGCTGATCAAGGAGCTGTGGTGCACCGGCGGCAACTGCATCGCCGTGCGTTTCGCCTACGAATGGCACGACGCCGACGGCCAGTGGTTCCGTTCCTACGGCAACGAGAACTGGGAATTCGACGAACGTGGCCTGATGGCGCGCCGCCACGCCAGCATCAACGATCTGCCGATCAGCGAAGCCGATCGGCTGTTCCGCTGGCCGCAGGGTCGCCGACCCGACGACCACCCGGGGCTGAGCGAACTCGGACTCTGATGCTGCGCTGACTTTTCGTCACCGCCTTTTCGTCACCGCCTTTTCGTCACCGCCTTTTCGTCCTTTCGCCGACCTGACGGTGGCGCGCCCGGGCCGCCGTCAGGGATACTGCACGCCTCCATCAACACGCCCCCTCCCCCATGTCCAGCCTGCTTTTCCAGCCCTATGCCCTCGGCCCGCTGCAGCTCCCCAACCGTATCCTGATCGCACCGATGTGCCAGTACTCGGCGCAGGACGGCTGCGCCACCGACTGGCATCTGATGCATCTGGGCCAGCTGGCGCTGTCCGGCGCCGGCCTGCTGATCATCGAAGCGTCGGCGGTCGAGCCGGAAGGCCGCATTTCGGCGCAGGACCTCGGCCTGTGGTCCGACGCCAACGAAGCGGCGCTGGCGCGCGTACTCGAGGCGGTGCGCGCGCATTCGAACATGCCGATCGCGATCCAGATCGGTCACGCCGGGCGCAAGGCGTCGGTCGCGCGGCCATGGGAAGGCGGTGCTCAGATCGCACCCTCGACCGGAGGCTGGCAGACCGTGGCGCCGTCGGCACAGCCGCATGCCCCGGGCGAACACCCGCCGGTCGCCCTCGATGCCGCAGGCCTCGATCGCATCCGTACGGCGTTCGCCGACACCGCCCGCCGCGCGGCGCGGCTCGGACTGGACGCGATCGAAGTGCATGCCGCGCACGGCTATCTGCTGCACCAGTTCCTGACCCCGCTGGCCAACGCACGCGGCGACGAATACGGCGGTTCGCTCGACAACCGCATGCGCTTTCCGCTCGAAGTGTTCGACGCCGTGCGTGCCGCCTTTCCGGCCGACAAGCCGGTCGGCGTGCGCATCTCCGCCAGCGACTGGGTGGACGGCGGCTGGCATGTCGATCAGAGCGTCGTCTTCACGCAGGCACTGAAGGCGCGCGGCGCGGCGTACATCCACGTGTCGAGCGGCGGCGCCTCGCCGCTGCAGCAGATTCCGGCGGTGCCCGGCTACCAGGTCGCGTTCGCAGAACGCATCAAGCGCGACGGCGGCCTGCCGACCATCGCGGTCGGCCTGATCACCGAAGCGGAACAGGCCGAAGCCATCCTCGCCAGCGGTCAGGCCGATCTGGTCGCACTCGCCCGCGCCATGCTTTATGACCCGCGCTGGCCCTGGCACGCCGCTGCGAAGCTGGGCGCGCAGGTCGACGCCGCACCGCAGTACCTGCGCTGCCAACCAAGGGAATTCAAGACGCTGTTCCGCTGAATGCAAGAAGGAGACGGCAGGAAGGCTGCCGTCTCGCAGCAGCTCGCGTGCCATGGGAGCTATTGCTGTGGCAGCGGCGGCCTGTGGGAGCGGCGTCCCCGCCGCGATCGTGCCGCGACCGTCGTTGTGCGAAGTACGTATCGCGGCGAGGGCGGAGCGGGAGTTTCGGCGAGCACTGCTCGCCGCCCGCAGAGCCGGCTGGCCATGCAGGGCCAGCAGTGGATCGCCGCTCGATCGCCGCTCCCACAGGGCCGGTGCCAATCTCAGCGAGGGCGCCGCTCCCCCTTGCGAGCCTGCTTCGGCTCAGTACCCGCGTTCCCGGCGCAGCACGAATGCGCTCGCCATCACGAGCGTGAGCGCGAGCCAGGCGAGCGCCTGCGGATTGCGCCAGTCGGCGAGCCAGGCGACGGCACTGCCGATCACCGCGACGGCGGCAAACAACGTGCCTTCCGGCAGAGGGGGCAAAGGCGCCAGCCGCGCGGCGGCGGCGGCCAGACCCCACTGCACCGCCGGCAGCAGGAACAGCAGGAAGGGAAAGTCGCGGTAACGGCCGTCGACGGCCAGCAACAGACCGCTGAATGCGAGTCCGAACAGCAGCACCCGGGCCGCAAGGCGCACCGCCTCGCCGGGGCGACCGTGCAGCGTCCAGGGCAGCGCGGCCCACATCAGCCAGCCGGCCGCCGCGACCACGCCCATGGCGGCCCATTCGAGCGGGCTGCGACAGGCCAGTGCGAGATATTCGAACTGCAGCGGTGCGATGACACCGGCCAGCACGCCTGACACAGCGAACGCGACCGTCGCGGCCGGCCGGCGCACGCGGCCCAGCGTCGACAAGACGAGCGCCAGCGCCAGACCCGCCGCACCGGCAACCAGCGGCTGCGGCCCGTCGACCCGCGCAGCCAGCGGTCCCTGCCATGCAAACTTGGCGTGGCCGTCCGAATCGAGCAGGCCCCAGAAGCCGCCCACCGTGCCCTCCAGCCGGCGCTTCCACGGCTGGTCGAACGCTTCGATCAGGTTGTACTGCCAGCCGTGCGTCTGCGCGGCGATGACGAATTCGCGCAGGTAGCGCGCCTGTTCGAGCACGCCGGGGCGCGCGCCGTCGCGCTGCTTGCCGACGCTGGGCCAGCCGGTTTCACCGATCAGAAGCGGCTTGTCGAAGGCGGCGTCGACCGTCTTCATCACCTCTTCCACATGGGCAATGGCGCGGTCGATCGGCTGCGGCTCGTCTTCCCAGTAGGGCAGCACATGCACGGTGACGAAATCGACCGACTGCGCGAGGTCCTTGTTCATCAGCCAGAACTCCCACACGTCGGCGTAGGTGACCGGCACATTCGTTGCGGCCTGCGCACGTTCAATATAGGAGCGCATGGCGTCCGGCGTCTGTTCGCGTCGCAGCAGCACCTCGTTGCCGACGATCAGGCCGCGCACCACGTCCGGGTGACGGTTGGCCAGTTCGATGGCCTGCGCCAGTTCGCGGTCGTTCTTCACCTTGTCGCCGCCGATCCAGGCGCCCAGCAGCACCTTCAGGCCGTGCTTGCCGGCCAGTTCGGGGACGTGGTGCAGGCCCTGATCGACCGAATACAGCCGCACACAGCCGGAAATCTCGGCCAGTCGCGCCAGATCGGCGTCTATCCGCTCGCGCGTGACCCGGAAGTCCGGCTGCAGCGGCGATTCACCCGGGCGGTAATAGGGCGCATAGGACACGCACTGCAGCGGACCCGCCTCCGCCGGCACGTCGGCCAGCGGCTGCGCCACATTGCGCTGCCACAGCCAGACCGCCAGCAGCACGAGGACGAGGGCATGGACAAGTGCAAAGCGCACCCAGCGCGGCGCGGAACGGTTCATGCGTTCAGTGACCGGTCACGCGGCCTGGGCCTGCGCCGGCAGCGGCTCGGCTTTTTCCGGCAACTGGGCGATGAACTGGCAGCCCACGGCGGCGAGATAGGGCAGCGACTGCAGACCCAGCATGGTCACCCACAGCACGACTTCGATGTTCTGCGTACCGCGCATCATGATCATGGCCCAGGCGGCGGCGATCAGCGCCAGCAGCAGATACGTTTCCTCGCGAATCGGCTGGAAGAACTGGGCCAGACCGCTTTCGCCCCTGCCCTTGGCGGTGCGCAGGAACACGCCACGCTTGTGCGTCAGCCCCGCGATCACGCCGCGCGCGATCGAATGCGACAGGCCGAGGCTGACCAGCGACGCGCCGGCAATGTCGGCCCACGGACAGTCCATCGCGCGCCGGTAAAGGATCGGACCCATCGCCGCCTTGGCGACCAGCAGCCCGAGCACCGGCGCCAGCATGATGGTGACCGGCAGCGAAAACAGCTTGGGCCAGATGAGCATCGCCGCCGTCCAGGCGATGGCACCCATCGCGAACACCAGCTGCAGCGCGTCGCCGAACCACGAAAACCAGCCGGTGATGAAGTGATAGCGCTGGCCGCTGTCGAGCTTGCTGCGACCGAACAGCGAACGCCAGTGGCCTTTCAGGATCTGCATCGCGCCGAACGCCCAGCGGAAGCGTTGCGACTTCAGCGCAGCAAAGCTGGCCGGCGTCAGTCCGCGGCCGAACACGCGGTCGATGTAGCGCAGTTCGTCGCCGTTTTCGAGCAGGCGCAGGCCCAGTTCGGTGTCTTCGCAGATGCACCACTCCGACCAGCTGCCCGAGCTCTCCAGGCGCGAACGGCGCACCAGCGTCATCGTGCCGTGCTGGATCAGCGCATTGCGCTCGTGGCGATGGTGCATGCCGATGCGGAAGAAGCCTTCGAATTCCCAGTTGCACATGCGGCGGAACGGGTGGCGCTCCCATTCGCGGTGCGCCTGCGGCGCCTGCACGACGGCGACCTTTTCGTCATGGAAGTGCGGAATCAATGCACTGAGCCAGTCCGGCGTGACGACGTAGTCGGCATCGACCACGCCGACCACGGTGGCCCGCGGGTCGGTCTGCTTCAGGCCGAAATTCAGCGCGCCGGCCTTGAAGCCGGGCCACGGCGACAGATGGAAGAAGCGGAAGCGCGGGCCCAGTTCGGCCATGCGCGCCTCGACCGGCTTCCACAGCGCCTCATCCTTGGTGTTGTTGTCGATCACCAGCACTTCAAAGTTCTGGTAATCCATGGCCGCCAGACTGTCGATGGTGGCAATCACCATTTCCGGCGGCTCGTTGCAGCAGGCCAGATGCACCGACACGAACGGTTGCTGCTCGGGCGGCAGCGGTTCGGCCGCCTTGTAGGCGCGACGCCAGCGCGCCTTGAAGAACACTTCGGCGAATTCGAAGCCATTGGTCAGCAGCACGCCCGCGGTCAGCATGACGCCGAACACCAGGCCGATCAGCGCCGTGAGGTCGCGCAGCGTGAAGTAGTAATCCGCCGGCAGCCGGGCCGAAATGACGATGGCGGTGACGCAGGCCTGCACCAGCACGCACATCCACAGCAGGCCGAACATGCTCATGCCGCGCTGTGCGAGGCACAGCAGCAGCATCGGCACCAGTGCGAACACGGTGGCGACGATGGCGTCGTCGATCCAGCCGCTGTTGCGGTCCACGCTGCCTTCGAGCGGGAACTTCAACTGGCGGTCGGCGTTGAACATGCCCCAGTAGGCACCGGCCCAGCCTTCGATCTCGATCTTCCACGGCTGGTCGTAGGCCTCGATCAGGAAGTAGTCCAGATTCTTGCACAGCGAACGGAACAGGAATTCGCGCACGAAGCGCGCCTGGTTCTCTTCCGACGCCACCGCGGCCTGGATGGTCGGCCCCTTGCTCGGCCAGCCGATTTCGCCGATCAGGATGGCTCTGCCGGGAAAGGCATCCAGCAGTTCCTGATAGCGCGCCATCGCATAATCGACCGCCTTGTCCGCCGGTACCCCCTCGTGATACGGCAGCAGGTGCACGGCCAGATAGTCGACGTGGTCGGCCAATTCGGGGTTCTTCAGCCAGACGTGCCAGGGCTCGGCGGTGGATACCGGCAGATCGCTCGCCTCGCGCACCTCGTCCAGGTACTCGATCATTTCCGGAATCGTCACGTCGGCGCGCAGCAGCGATTCGTTGCCCACCATCAGCCGGTCGATGTTGCCATGCAGACGCGCGTCCGCCAGCAGCGCGCCGATCTCCCGGCGGTTGCGCACCTTGTCGGTATCGATCCACGCACCGGCCGTGACCTTCAGGTCGTTCTGGCCGGCCAGATCCGACACCTCCGGGTTTTCGGTCGAGTTGTAGGTGCGGATGCGGTGGGCGATGCCGCCGAGTTGCGTCAGGTCCTGCGCAATCTCGTCGTACGAGGGATAGATGCCGCGCAGCGGCGTCTGGTCACGGCGGTAGGGGCTGTACGAGAAGCCGTCGATGTAGTCGAGCGGTTCGACCAGACTGACCGGCCGGTTCATCACCGCCCACAGGCCGAAGTGGATCGCGGCGACGCCGCCCGCCACGAACAGCGCCATCAGTATCCGGGCGAACGAAATCTGTCTTTTCATGCGCGGTGTGCGAACGCGCCCTGAAGCGTCGGACGCGGAATTTCCGGTAAGGTTGGGGTGTGCACAAGTCGCCTTTCTGACCCGTCGTACATATCTTCGAACGACCTGTTGTTGCAGCGCGGCGATGCTAACACAGCGAAAATCCGTTGCCCTGTGGCGACGGACTCCGCCTACACTCCCCCGCCCATGAACCGACACCTGTTTCACCACAACGCGCCGCTGACCGGCCTCATCGTCGCCTTCGCCGCCGCCGTCGCGGCCAGCGTGGCGCTGCGCTACGGACTGATGGAATCCGACGCGCTGCACGGCCTGTGCGCCGCGGCGAGTGACGACTGGCGCTGCGCTGCTAGGCGCTACGCGCCGCAGCTGTTCATCGACCAGCGCATCGGCTGGCTGGCGCTGGCGGCCGGCGCACTGGCGATGGCGACGCGCATCCCCGCGCTGGCGGCAGCGGCCTTGATCAGCGGCGGGGCCGGCCTGATCCTGTACAGCGCCGACTACGCCGCCGCCGGGCTGCTGCTTGGTCTGATCGCGCTCACATCGACCCGGTCACGCCGCAGTCACGCGCACTGACTGCGCAGTGCAATTGTTAACAGCGCGTAAACCGGCTGTGTGGATTTGTCCGGTTTGCATTCGGGCGGCCGGCAAGCCGCTAAGCTTGCATGCATGAACACCGCCAATCCCAAGCCGCGCATCCTGGTCGTCGATGACGACCCCGACCTGCGCGAGCTGCTGCGCGACTATCTGGGCAAGCAGGACATGGACGTGCGCACCGTGGCGGACGGCCCGGGCCTGCGCGCCGCACTCGCCCACGAAGCGTGCGACCTGCTGATTCTCGACGTGATGCTGCCCGGTGATGACGGGCTCGCGCTGTGCCGCGAAATCCGCGCGAAATCGCGTCTGCCCATCCTGATGCTGACCGCGCGCGGCGACGAGCTCGACCGCATCATCGGTCTCGAAATGGGTGCCGACGACTACCTGCCGAAGCCTTTTCACCCGCGCGAACTGCTGGCCAGGGTGCGCAGCATCCTGCGCCGCGCGCCGGAACACCCGGACGGTGACGGCAATGTGCGCGCGCTGAAATTCGCCGGCTGGACACTCGACCTGGGCGCACGCCACCTGGTGGATGCCCAGGGCGTCGTGACACCGCTGTCGAGCGGCGAATTCCGCATGCTGAACGCGCTGGCCGAAAGCCCCAACCGGGTGCTGTCTCGCGATCAGCTGATGGACGTGCTGGCCGGTCGCAGCGCCGGTCCGTTCGATCGCACGGTCGACGTGATGATCAGCCGGCTGCGCCGCCGGCTCGGCGACGACGGGCGCGAACCGCGCATCATCCGCACGCTGCGCAGCGAAGGCTATGTGCTGTCGGTACCGGTGGAGAAGCACGTTTGAGCACGTTTTTTTCGCGCCTGATGCCGCGCACGCTGTTCGGCCAGATCCTGCTGACCTTGCTCGGCGGCCTGCTGGTGGCCAATGGCGTCGGTCTCTGGCTGGTGGTGGACGACCGCGTGCGTCTGTCGCGTCAGGTGCGCAGCGAATACGCCGCGACGCGGGTGGCCGAATCGATCGCGTTGATCAATGACACCGCGCCGGCCGGACGAGCCCGCCTGGTGCGGCTGCTGGAAAGTCCGAGCACCGCGCTGTCGCTCGACGAGCCCTGGTATGACGATGCACGACCGGTTGACGAGGACTTCGAAACGTTCGCCAACAAGGTGGGCGAACGCATTGCGGGGCGGCATGTGCATCAGGTGATCACGCTGGAACGCCCGAAAGCGTCGGCGGGCGTACCGGCCGGTGACGCGCTGCCGCTGCGCCCGCCGCCCCCGCCGCCACCGGCCCTGGCCCGGCTGCTCGCGAAGCCGCACGCGGACAACGTGTCGACCCAGGCGCGTCTGAACGACGGCACGGTGCTCACCTTCCGCTATTCGCCGCCACCCGCGGTGGCCGAGCGGCCGCTGCGCATCATCGGCAGCCTGCTGCTGGTGGGCATCGTCGTCAGCCTGCTGTCGATCTGGGTGGTGCGCCGGCTGACCCGGCCGCTCGACATGTTCGCGCGCGCCGCAGACGGACTGGCGCGCGACCTCGAACAGGCGCCGCTCGGCGAATCCGGTCCGCGCGAGGTCGCCGGCGCCGCACGCGCCTTCAACAGCATGCAGCGCGCGCTGCGCACGCTGATCCAGACCCGGGCGCAGGCACTGGCAGGCGTGTCGCATGACCTGCGCCTGCCGATCACCCGGGTGCGACTGCGCCTCGAACAACTGCCCGAAGGGCCGGTGCGCGACGCCATCGAGCGCGATCTGGCCGACATGGAAACGCTGATCGACGACACCCTCGCCTTCCTGCGCGCCGGCGACAGTTCGGAAGCGGCGGCTCCCACCCGGCTCGACGCGCTGGTCGAAGGGGTGGCCGACGACATCGCCGCACTGGGCGCGGATATCGAAGTGAACGGCAGCGTGGCGCAGCCGGTCATCGTGCGGCCGTCGATTACCCGCCGCTGCCTTGCCAATCTGATGGACAACGCGCGCCGCTACGGCGGCGGCAAGATCCGTGTCACCGTGTCGGGCACCGCCACCGAAGCACGGGTGGACATCGACGACGACGGCCCGGGCATTCCGGATGCCGAACGCGAGCGGGTATTCGAACCCTATGTGCGGCTCGAGGCGTCGCGCGCCCGCCACACCGGCGGCAGCGGCCTGGGACTCGCCATCGCCCGCGCCGTGGCCCGGGCGCAGGGCGGCGAAATCACGCTGAGCCGCCGGCCGGAAGGTGGCATGCGCGCCAGTCTGGTGTTGCCGATCGCACCCTGAATCCGCCGGGCCCCGGGCAGCGACCACACCTTCACGTCCCGGCCGAGGGAGCCTGCCGGCCACGAGTTCGGCCCCGGACTTGGCGCCTCGTGTGCCTCGTACGCGGGACCTGGAACCTTGAATGGTGTCCCTGTGGGAGAGGTCCCTGTGGGAGAGGTCCCTGTGGGAGAGGTCCCTGTGGGAGCGGCGGCCTGCTCGCAATGCGGGCATGCCACGGGAAACTGCGCGCCGTCGATCGATCGCTACTTGCGCGCCTGCAGTGCCTCGACCGCAGGCGGGTACTTCTGGTCAGCCGCGCTGTTCAGCCAGCGCAGCGATTCGTCGCTGTTGCGCGACTGGCCGGCGCCGGTCTCGAGCATGACCGACAGCGCGTACTGGGCTTCGGCTTCGCCCTTTTCGGCCGCGACACGGAACAGCCGCGCAGCTTCGGCCAGATCGCGCGGCACGCCGCGACCCGATTCGTAGGCCCAGGCGAGCCGGGTCACGCCGCGCGGGTCGCCCGCATCGGCCAGCGTTCTGTACTGCGACACGGCATCGCCATGCCGGCCATCGGCTTCGAGTTTCCGGGCGTCGGCCAGCGCACGATCGGCAGCACTGCCGCCCGGTACATCGCCCGACAGCGCGGCGAGCTGGGTCAGCGCTTCCTGATCGCCGCCGTCGGCAGCGACCTTCAGCCAGCGCCGCGCGCCATCGGGGTCGGGCGCGCCGAGCTTGCTGGTCTGCAGCAACAGGCCGAGGCGCAGCGCGGCGTTGCGGCTACCGGCCAGCGCCCCCTGTTCGTAGCGGTGGCGCGCCTGCTGTGGGTCACGCGGCTCGCCCAGCCCGTCTTCGGCCAGGATGCCCAGATTGAACCAGGCCTCGCCGCTGCCGCGCTCGGCCAGTACGGTCCAGATGCGTTTGGCGTCGTCGTAATGCGCCATCTTGAATTCGGCGTAGCCCTTGTACAGGCCCCAGGACGGCTTGCGGATGGCTTCGTCGATGTCCGCTTCGGTCAGCGCGAACGCCGATATCGGCAGCAGACCCAAAGCCACGGCGGCATGAAGCAGGAAGCGCGGTCGAAAGCGTTGGATGGTCATGATGCAGGTTCTCCGCAGTGGGTAGCCCGGCCGTGCCGACAGGGTGCGGCAGCGGCTTTCAGGTATGTCATGTTTGCTTGACAGCTTAACGCGCGAAGGAGTTTCCCGCCGGCCGTGGATTTCGATCCGGCCGACGTGTGCTAGCGTCGCGAACCATCGCATCCTCGCCCAGCTCCCTGCCGCACGATGACGCTTTCCCTGTTCGGTCCGATCCGCTTCTTGCTGGCCGCGGCGTTTGCCTGTGCGCTGTGCTTCATGTTGTCCAGCGCGCCCGCCTTCGCCGGCGACATGACGCTGGAGGCGCTGTCGGCGCGCTTTCCGCCGCCGCTGCACGTGCAACCGAAGCTGACCGACATTCCCGCCTGGCCGATCACCAGCGAACTCGAACCGGAAGGCGGGCCGATCGGCTACGTGTTCGAATCGATCGATCTGGCGCCCATCCCGGGGTTCGAAGGCACGCCGATGAACCTGCTGGTGGCGATCGACCGCAAGGGCAACTTCATCGACGTATCGGTGCTGCGCCAGCACGAACCGGTGTTCCTGAGCGGCCTGGGCGAAACGCCGCTGAACGAGTTCGTGCGCCAGTACGCCGGCAAGAACCTGCGCCAGGACTTCACCGTGTCGTCGGCCTACGGCAATACGAAGACCGGCGCCGCCGACAACCGCGTGGTGCTCGATGGCGTCACCAAGGCCACCGCATCGGTGCGCATCGTGAACCAGACCGCGCTGGCCGCCGGGCTTGCGGTGGCGCGCGCCAAGCTCGGTTTCGCCGACCCCGGCACACGCGGTCCGCCCGCCGAAGTGCGCAGCGATGTCTATGAAGCAGTGGACTTTCCGGCGCTGGTCGAGCGCGGCTTGGTCGGGCGTCTGCGCGTGACGCACGCCGAGGCCGAAAAGCTGTTTGCCGGCACCGAAGGCGAAGGCGCCGACGAGGACGCGCTGCGCAGCCCGGGCGACACGCTGATCGAGCTTTACGTCGCCTATCTGAATGCGCCGACCGTCGGCCGGACCGTGCTCGGCGAGACACGCTACGCCGATCTGATGAAAAAGCTCGAACCGGGCCAGCATGCACTGTGGTTCGCCAGCACCGGCCGCGAGGCGGTGCTCGACGACAGCTTCGTACCCGGCACCGCCCCCCCGAAGCTGCAGCTGACCCAGGGTGGCTATCCGGCGGAAATGCGCGATCTGGTGTTCGAGCACCCGGCGCCGCCCGGCGCGCCCGCCTTCAATGCATCGGGTGTGTTCCGCGTCTATGCCGCGTCCAATCTCGACCCGGCGCAGCCGCTGCAGGTCACGCTGACGCTGACCCGCGCCAAGGGCATCATGCTGCCGCGCATCACCAACCAGACCGTGGCGCTCGACTACGCGCTGCCCGAGCGGCTGTTCATCTATCCGCCCAAGCCGCTGCCGGAATGGCTGATCGCCTGGCAGGGCCGCTGGCCGGATCTGGCGCTGATCGGCGCCGCGCTCGTGCTGCTGTCGGTGGTGCTGGCAAAACCGCAGTGGATGGCGAAGGATGCGCGCCGGCTGGTGTGGTTCCGCAGCAGCTTCCTGCTGTTCACGCTGGTGTTCATCGGCTGGTATGCGCAGGGCCAGCTGTCCATCGTGCAGATCACCGGCGCGATCAAGACGCTGGTCGCTGGCCAGAGCCTGAAGAGCTTCCTGTACGACCCGGTATCGCTGCTCATCATCGCCTTCACGCTGGTGAGTTTTTTCATCTGGGGGCGCGGCACCTTCTGCGGCTGGCTGTGCCCGTTCGGCGCGCTGCAGGAATTCGTCGCGATGGCGGCGCAGAAGCTGCGCGTGCCGCAGATCCGCCTGCCCGCGCGGCTCGCGCGGGTGCTCGATCGTGGCCGCTACGTCATCCTGCTCGTGCTGGTGGTGGCGGCAGGCGTCGCGCCTGATCTGGCGACCGGGCTGGTCGAGGTGGAACCGTTCAAGACCGCCATCACGGTGGGATTCGACCGCACCTGGCCCTATGTGGCCTGGGCGATCGGCCTGATGCTGGCCGGCGCGTTCAGCTACAAGTTCTTCTGCCGCTATGTGTGTCCGCTCGGCGCGGCCATGGCGCTCGGTGGCAAGCTGCGCCGCTTCGACTGGCTGGCGCGGCGGGTGGAGTGCGGCAAGCCGTGTCAGACCTGTCGTCACCGCTGCCAGTACGACGCGATCGAGCGCAGCGGCGACATCCGCTACGACGACTGTTTCCAGTGCCTCGACTGCGTCGGCATCCACGCCGACGAAAAACGCTGCGCGCCGGTGCTGCTGTATGCGAAGAAGGGCCGCACGGTGAAGCCCTTTCCGTTGCCGGTCAGGGTCGAAGGCGGCGCCTGATCAGTCCCAGCGCCGGGCGGCGCTGTCGTCGGTGTCGCGCGCATCGACCCAACGGCTGCCGTCCGGCGTGTCCTCGCGCTTCCAGAACGGGGCGCGCGTCTTCAGGTAGTCCATGATGAATTCGCACGCCGCGAAGGCTTCGCCGCGGTGACTGCCTGCGACGATGACCAGCACGATGCGGTCGGCCGGTTGCAACAGGCCGACGCGATGGATCACGCGCACCGCGAGAATGTCCCAGCGCGACTTCGCCTGGGCGACGATGTCGTCCAGCGCCGCCTCGGTCATGCCCGGATAGTGTTCGAGCGTCATCGCGTGCACGCCCGAACCGTCGTTCATGTCGCGCACCAGGCCGGTGAAGGTGGCCACCGCGCCGGCGTCGGTGCGGCCGGCCAGCAGCGCGTCGATTTCGGCGCCGATGTCGAAATCGGCTTCGCGGACACTTACGCTCATGCCTGCCTCCCGCTCAGCCGCCGGTGACCGGCGGAAAGAAGGCGACCTCGTCGCCGTCTGCCACCGTCGCGGCCGGATCAGCCATGCGCTGATTGATCGCGGCACGCAGGTTCTTCATCTGCGCCAGCTTCTCCCAGTCGCCGCCGCGGCCGGCGATCAGCGCCCGCACGCCGGCCAGCGTCGTGCAGCCGTCCGGCAGTTCGACCGTTTCGCCCGGGGTGCCGAGCGCTTCGCGCAGCGCGGCGAAATACAGCACTTTGATGGTCTTGTGGGTCATGACTCAGTACAGCAGCGATTCGAAGGACAGGAAAGGCACGGCATCGCCCCGGGCGATCGTCTGCCCGGCCGCGATGTCGGCCAGGCCATCGCCCCATACGGTCGAGGTCAGCACACCGGAACTCTGGTTGTCGAACAGCTCCAGCCCGCCAGTGGCGGTGCGGCGCACGCGCAGGAATTCGCGCCGGCGGTCGGGTTTCGGCCAGTCGAAGTCGGCACGCACCATGAAGGGCAGCGGCGTCACGTCATGCACACCCATGCGGCGCAGGATGAACGGGCGCACCAGCAGCAGGAAGGTGACGAAGCTGGACACCGGATTGCCGGGCAGACCCAGGAAGTCCGCCATGCTGCCATCGGAGCGTTTCACATGGCCGTGCGCCAGCGGCTTGCCCGGCTTCATCGCGATCTTCCAGCTGTCCAGCCCACCTTCGGCTTCGAGCGCCGGCTTGATGTGGTCTTCCTCGCCGACACCGACGCCGCCACTGGTCAGGATGACATCGCAGGTCGCCGCCGCTTCGCGCAGCGCAGCGCGCGTGGCGTCGAGCCGGTCCGGCACGATGCCCAGATCGAGCACTTCGCAACCCAGCGCCTCGCACAGCGCGCGCAGCAGGTAGCGGTTCGAGTTGTAGATGGCGCCCGGGGGCAGCGGCTGGCCCGGCATGACCAGTTCGTCGCCGGTGGAAAAGAGTGCGACGCGCGGCCGGCGCACCACCGGCAGGTCGGCCAGCCCGACCGACGCGGCCAGCCCGACTTCCTGCGCCCGCAGCCGGCTGCCGGCCGCCAGCACCGTGTCGCCGCTGCGAATGTCTTCGCCGGCGCGCCGTATCCACGCGCCGGTCTTCGGTATCTCGTCGAAGCACACGCCGGCATCGGTGGCGCGCGTGGCTTCCTGCATCACGATGGCGTCGGCGCCCGCGGGCACCGGCGCGCCCGTGAAGATGCGCGCACAGGTGCGCGGCGCAAGCGGCGCACCGACGTGTCCGGCCGGAATGCGCTGGCTGACCGGCAGGCAGTCGCCGACCGATTCGAGGTCGGCCACGCGCACCGCGTAACCGTCCATGCTGCTGTTGTCGTGCGGCGGAACCGTGATGGCCGACCGCTGATCGCGTGCCAGCACACGACCGGCCGCATTGAAAGTGCTGACCGTTTCGGTGTCGCCGATCGGGCGAGCAGCATCGAGCAAGCGGGCGAGTGCCGCGTCGAGCGTAAGCATTTCGTTCATCGGAACCCCTGGTGCGTGAGGATGAAGACGGCGATGGCGTCCACATCGTTCAGGTCGAGCCGCGGCAACGGAAGCTCCATCGGCACATCGGTCGCGACCGCGACCACATGCGGATTGTCCGGATACATCAGCGGCCGGTCGTGCGACGGACGGTGGACTTCCAGCTTGGGAATCGGCGATGCCTTGAATCCCTCGACCAGTACCAGATCGCACGGGCTCAGCGCAGCGATCTGCTCATCGAGCGACGGTTCTTCACGGCCGCGCAGTTCGTGCATCAGCACCCAGCGGTTGTTGGACGTGAGCAGCACTTCGGTGCAGCCGGCTTCGCGCAGGCGGAAGGAATCCTTGCCCGGGCGGTCGATGTCGAACCCTGCATGCGCATGCTTGATCAGCGACACAGTCAGCCCTTCCAGCACGAAATGCGGGATGAGCTGTTCGATCAGCGTGGTCTTGCCGGAGCCGCTGTAGCCGGCAAATCCGAAAACTTTCATGGGCTGGGCGATGCACGGAAACCGCGATTATCGCCCAGGCGACCGCACACGCGCACGGCGGCCGCCGCGCCCGCCATCGTTTGCCGGAAACGGCACAGATTGACCCGGGACTTCGCCCCTGCAGGCGAGGGCCGCTTCGACACTTACTTCGTCGACGATGTCGTACAGCTTCGCGGGGATGGAGCAGGGATGTTGGGCATCGCTGCGCTCACCCCAACCTACAACGGTGCGCGGAATCCGTAGGTTGGGGTGAGCCAAAGGCGATGCCCAACACGCACCCGCCGCACCCCACACCCGCCCCGCAGGTTAGGGCGAGCGCAGCGATGCCAGACACGCACCGCGTCAGGCCGCCTTCTTCACCTGCTTCTGGTACAGAAACTCGAGCAGCGCGGCGCGGTACTCGACAAAGTCGTGGTCATGCGCCAGTTTCAGCCGGTCGCGCGGGCGGGCCAGCTTCACTTCAAGGATTTCGCCGATGGTGGCGGCCGGGCCGTTGGTCATCATGACGATGCGGTCGGACAGCAGCACCGCCTCATCGACGTCGTGCGTCACCATGACGACGGTCGCACCGGTCTTTTCCATGACACCGTTCAGCTCGTCCTGCAGGCTGGCGCGCGTCAGTGCGTCGAGCGCGCCGAAGGGCTCGTCCATCAGCAGGATCTTCGGCTCCATCGCAAACGCGCGCGCGATGCCGACGCGCTGCTTCATGCCGCCGGAAATTTCATGCGGCAGTTTGTCCAGCGCGTGGTCCATATGCACCATTTCGAGCGCCGCCTCGGCGCGCGCCTTCAGCTTGCCCTTGCCTTCCTTCTTGCCGAACACGCGCTCGACCGCCAGCAGCACGTTTTCGCGGCAGGTCAGCCAGGGCAGCAACGAGTGATTCTGGAACACCACGGCGCGTTCCGGACCCGGGCCGGCGATTTCGCGTCCGTCGCAGAACAGGTTGCCGCTGGTCGGCAGCGTGAGCCCGGCGATCAGGTTCAGCAGCGTCGACTTGCCGCAGCCGGAGTGGCCGATCAGCGTGACGAATTCGCCCTCGGCGATGGTGAGGTCGATGTCGCGCAGTGCGACGAACTTGCCCTTCTTGGTATCGAAGGACATGCCGGCGTTTTCAACCTTGACGATGACTTTGCTCATGGGAGTCTCCTGGGTCCGTGATCAGCTGTTGCCGTACGAGAAGCGGCGGGCGAGCAGCAGCAGGCACTGTTCGAGCAGCAGACCGACGATGCCGATGACGAAGATGGCGATGATGATGTGTTCGACCTTCAGGTTGTTCCACTCGTCCCACACCCAGAAACCGATGCCCACGCCGCCCGTCAGCATTTCGGCGGCGACGATGACCAGCCAGGCGGTGCCGATGGACAGGCGGATGCCGGTCAGCATGTAGGGCAGCACAGACGGGAACAGGATCTTGGTGACGATCTTCCACTCGCTCAGATCGAGCACGCGCGCCACGTTCATGTAGTCCTGCGGCACGCGCTGCACGCCGACCGCGGTGTTGATGATCATCGGCCAGATGGAACAGATGAAGATGGTCCAGGTGGCGGCCGGATCGGCCTGCTTGAACACCAGCAGACCGATCGGCAGCCAGGCCAGCGGGCTGACCGGGCGCAGCAGCGAAATGATCGGATCGAGCATGGCGTTCATGAAGGCGAAGCGGCCGATGATGAAGCCCAGCGGAATACCGACCAGGGCGGCGAAGCCGAAGCCGACGCCGACGCGCTGCAGCGACGACAGCACGTTCCAGCCGATGCCCATGTCGTTCGGCCCGTTGTTGTAGAACGGGTCGGCGAACAGCACCTTGGCCGCTTCCCACACCGGCAGTGGCCCCGGGATGCTGCCACCGGAGCCGGCCAGCAGCGCCCACACGGCGATCAGCAACACCATGCCGGCGATCGGCGGAAACACCGCCTTGAAGATGTTCAGCAGAATTTCCGACACCGGCGTGCGCGGCTCGCGCGGCGCGGCGGCTACAACGGGTGGCGCGACCGGCACGGCTTCGTTCGCGGCGCGCACCGGCGTGGCTGCGGAGCCCGATGTCATCGGAACGACCTTGTCGCTGGTAATGATTGCTGCACTCATGATTGACTCCTTTCGGTACCGGAGGACGCGGGGCGAACCCCGCGCCCGAACCATCAAGCGGCGTTGACCTTGAAGCTGCCTGCATACTTCTGCGGTTCCTTGCCGTCCCAGGTGACACCGTCGATCAGCTTGTGCGACCGCATGTCGCTCTTGGGCAGCGGCGCGCCGGCGGCCGTCGCGGCCTGCTTGTAGATGTCGATGCGATTGATCGCCTTGGCCACAGCCAGGTAGTCGGGGTCGCTCTTCAGCAGGCCCCAGCGCTTGTGCTGGGTCAGGAACCACATGCCGTCCGACAGGTAGGGGAAATTCACCGCGCCGTCGTTGAAGAATTTCATCGCATTCTTGTCGTCCCAGCTCTTGCCGAGGCCGTTCGAATAGCGACCCAGCATGCGTTCCAGGATGACGTCCATGTCGGTGTTGATGTACGACTTGGTCGCCACGACTTCGGCCGTCTTGCGCCGATTGACGAGCGAGGCGTCGATCCACTTGCCGGCTTCCAGAATGGCGGCTGTCATGGCGCGCGCCGTGTTCGGGTTCTTGCTGACCCAATCGGCGGTGGTGCCCAGCACCTTTTCCGGGTGATCGGTCCAGATGTCCTGCGTCGTCACCGACGTGAAACCGATCTTGTCGATGATGGCGCGGTTGTTCCACGGCTCACCGACGCAGAACCCGTCCATGTTGCCGACGCGCATGTTGGCGACCATCTGCGGCGGCGGAACGGTGATGACCTTGACATCCTTCATCGGGTTGATGTCGTGTGCCGCCAACCAGTAATACAGCCACATGGCGTGGGTGCCGGTCGGAAAGGTCTGCGCGAACGTGTACTCGCCGGGCTTGCTCGTCAGCAGTTTCTTCAGGCTGGTGCCGTCGGTGACGCCCTGATCCTTCAGCTTGTTGGCGAGCGTGATGGCCTGGCCATTGTTGTTCAGATTCATCAGCACGGCCATGTCCTTCTTCGGACCGCCGATGCCCAGATGCACGCCATATACGAGGCCGTACAGCACGTGCGCTGCATCGAGTTCGCCGTTGACCAGCTTGTCGCGTACCGCCGCCCAGGATGCTTCCTTGGACGGGATGATCTTGATGCCGTACTTTTCGTCGAACTTCTCGACCGCCGCCATCACCACGCTGGAACAATCGGTCAGCGGAATGAAGCCGATGCGCACTTCCTTCTTCTCGGGTGCATCGGAGCCGGCGGCCCACGCTCCCGAACGCACGCCGGGCGGCACCATGCTCATGAGCGCGGCTCCTGCGCCCAGTGCGACGCCCTGTCTGAGGAAGCTGCGGCGCTTGTCTGGGGTTTCAATGATGCCTGGGACCTGCGCGCTGTCTGCCTGTTTCGGATGGTCAGCCATCGTGTTCTCCGTCGGTTCATGTTTCGGTTCCAGAATGAAAAAGGGGCGTGCATCCGCAGCGGTGAAAGCCGAGCCGGATGGACGCCCCTGTCCCTGTCGGAGGCTTTCGAGCCTCGCTGGCCGCAACGTCGTTGTTGCGCCTTGATCAGCTGTTAGCATGCGGCGTGCCAGAGCACCGCACCGAATACATCCTTATGTTTTGAAACGGTTTTGGCTGCGACAGCCGACAGCGTTTCGCACGCTTCATCATCAGGCCGCACTTGTGCGGTGCAGCAGCCCAGGGTCGCGCACCATGACGAACAGCGGTGACGGACCTCGGCGCAGCGTGCATTCAAACCAGGATGCCGCCGGCTGCAGGTGCCGGGGCGGATGCCACCGGCGCCGCGTCAGCCGAGCAGGCGGGCGGTCGCAAGCAGGTCTTCGGACACGGCGGCAATGGTCTTGCCGCGCTCCATCGCCAGCTTGCGCAGCGTGTGATAAGCGGCGTCTTCCTCGATACCGCGCAGCTTCATCAGCACGCCCTTGGCGCGGTCGATCGTGATGCGGTCGGACAGCTTCTGCCGCGCCTCGTCGCGCGCGCGCCGCAGTTCCTGGTGTTCCTCGAACTGCGCCAGGGCTACATCGATGATGGGCTTGATGCGCTTGGCTTCCAGCCCATCGACCACATAGGCCGACACGCCGGCCTTCATGGCCCGACGGATGGTCTTGCTGTCGGATTCGTTGGCGAACACGATGACCGGACGTGGCATTTCTCGGTCCATCGCGGCCATGTGTTCCAGCGTGTCGCGCGAGGGCGAATCGGTCTGGATCAGGATGACGTCGGGTTTGAGCTCTTCGACCTTGAGGTGCAGGTCGTAGGCGCTCGACAGCACGGCGGCAACCTGATAACCGGCGCAGGCGAGCCCGGCACAGATTTCCGCTGCGCGCTTGCGCGATTCATCGACCACCAGCACATTGAGGACAGCCATGGAGCAACATTCGAAATTCGGGTTGACCGTGGCATGCAATCGCTGTGCCAACGTGCCGGAACAGCGGGCACAGTGAACCCTGTCGATGTGCGTGCGCCGTTCGGCGCGGGTTTCATTCGAGATTGATCACCATCAGGGACACGTCGTCGTGCGCCGATGCCCCGTCCAGATGCATATCGAGCGTCTTGCGCACCGCATCGTGGCGTTGCGTGGGCACAGCAACCTTCAACACCGCTTCGAGGCGAGGGCTGCCGAACGCTTCACCACCCGGTGACTGCGCCTCGAGCAGTCCGTCCGAACACAGCACGAGCTGGTCGCCCGGCGTCCAGCGGAAATGGCGCGGCGGGACATTGACCGGATCATCGGCGTCGATGCCCAGCGGCAGATTGGCTGACGCGAATCGCTCTTTCACCTCGCCCTGCGTGTCAAGCCACAGGACCTCCGGCGTACCGCCGACCCACAGCTCGCCGAAGCCATCGCCCAGTCTGACCATGCTGGCCGCGACGAAGCGGCCGACCGGCAGCGACGACATCAGGTGGCGGTTGATTTCGCTGGCCATCAGGCCGAGCGACAGATTCTTGGCCGCCATGCCGAAAAAGACCTGCAGCACCGGCAGCACGCTGATCGCTGCGGCCAGTCCGTGACCGGTGGCATCGGCCAGCAGCGCATAGAGCGCACCGGAATGCGAGCGCGACACGGCAACGATGTCGCCGGAGAACAGCGTCGTGGGGATCACCGAATAGCGTACGCGCGAATCGGCGACCGCCTTGCCCTTCACCTGGCGCTCGATGACGCCGCGCGCGAACTCGATTTCCGCTTCCTGCTCGGCGCGGTAATTGTTCATGTCGGCCTGCAGTGCCAGCTGACGGGCGAAGGCAGCGAGCTTGGCCGCAAGGATGGCGCGCCGGATCGGCTTGCTCAGGTAATCGTCGGCGCCCGCCTCCAGACCGGCAATCATGTCTTCGTCGTCGGAACGCGCCGACAGCAGCAGGATGGGCAGCCAGGTACCGGCGCACAAGCGGCGCAGTTCGCGCGTGGCCTGCAGGCCATCCATGCCGGGCATGACAACGTCCATCAGCACGATATCGGGGCGCACGCTGCGGAAGGCCTGCAGCGCAGCGGCGCCGTCCGATGCTTCGATGCAGCGATAGCCGAGGCGACGCACCAGCGCGCTGACGGTTGCGCGGCCGATCAGGGTGTCGTCAACGACCAGCACCGTCATCGGTCGCACCGGCGGCTGATCGACCAGTAAGGTCAGGTCGTCAGCATTGACTTGCGTATGGCTCATTTCAAATCCACCGCTGCGCTGACCACGTTGCCGGATCCGATGTATTCGAGCCGCTTGAAGGAGAGCTGGCGCGCCATGGCGATGCCGCGGCCATTCGGATCGAAGGCGCGCTCCGGATCGAAGTCGAGATAACGTGTGTAGTCGAAACCGCGGCCTTCATCGAAGACCGTGAAACGCACTTCCACTGCCGAGCGTTCGACCGTCAGGCGCGCCCGCTTGCCCGCGTTCTGCGGCAACAGCAGGCGGCGTTCGACCTCCTCCTGCCAGCGGTCTTCCAGGCGCAGGCGCGATTTCTCGGCGTACGTGATGCCCAGATTGCCGTGTTCGATCGCGTTGATCAGCAGTTCGCTCAGGCCCATCACGATGTTTTCCGGTTGCGGTGCCGCCAGCGAAGCCAGCGTCGACAACTCGGTCGCCTGCTGCAGCGTGGCGAATTCGAACTCGGCCCGGGTGAGCATGCACATGGCGCGGCGCATGTCTTCGACCTGCAGCAGAATCTCGCGCGTGCGGCGAACTTCGTCGAGTGCGGACTTGACGATGGCGAGCAGCGCATCCGGCTCGTACGGCTTGGTGAGGTAATAGCGCGCGCCCGCTTCGAGCCCTTCGCGCACCTGGTCCGGGGTGGCGGCGGCCGTCTGCATGATGACCGGCATCCCGCGCAGACGCGGCGTGCGCTGCACGCGGCGCAGCACCTCCATGCCGTCAAGGCGCGGCATCATGCGGTCCAGCACCAGAAGATCGAATTCGCGCTCGACCTCCTCGAGCAGCGCCCACGCTTCGACACCGTCGTGAGCCATGGTCAGCTCGAATCCGGGGGCGTCCAGATACTCCCGGATGATTTCAAGGTTGAAGGGCTCGTCGTCGACGACAAGCACGCGAACTTTCGCTGACACACTGGGCATGCAAGGCTCCGGAAGTCTGCGGCCGGAATCCCGTCAAACCTGATGGCACCCGACCTCTGGCAGTGCTAACGGCCTGCTGCGCCGGGTCTTGAACCCGTTCAGCCGGCCAGGGCGGCCAGGGCGGCCAGGGCCACTTCGGCCATCACCTGCTGCACCCGCGCATCCTCACCCACCGCAGTGGCCAGTTCGATGTGCAGCGAGGGATGGCGCGCGCGCGCTGCATCGACCTGCGCCGGCAGGTCACGCCGCACATGGCCGCTCTGTGCGATGAACATCGGCACCACGGCAATGCGCGTCACGCCATCGGCGACCAGCCGGTCGCAGGCCTGTTCGAGCGTGGGTTCGAGGAATTCGAGAAAAGCGAGTTCGACGCGCGGCGCCGACGGCGCACCGGCCAGCCGCGCCGCCACCTCGCGCAGGGGGCGGGCCCATTCCGGATCGCGCGAGCCGTGTCCGAACAGTATCAAGCCGTGATTCAAGGTTATTCCCTTTCAAGTTATATGCTTACGATCAAGCACCGGCGATGCGCCGCAGGTACACTCGCGCCATCTCATTGCGACGGGACTTGGCATGCAGGTCATGATCATCGAAGACCAGCCCCTGATCGTGGAGGGGCTGCGCAGCGTGCTCTCCGGCATAGACAGCGAGCCGGACATCCGGTGCGCACTGCTTGCGTCCCGCGCATTGTCCATGCTGCGCAGCGGTTTGCGCCCCGATCTGGTGCTGCTGGACCTCAATCTGCCGGACGCCGAGGGGACCTCGCTGCTGACCGAACTGCGCCAGGAGTTTCCGGACGTGCCGGTGGTGGTGATTTCGGCTCAGGACGACCGCGACACCATCACCCGAGCCATCGATCAGGGCGCCATGGGTTTCATCTCCAAGAGCTCGAACACGGCGATTCTGGTCAGCGCGCTGCAGCTGGTGATGAAGGGCGGCATCTATGTGCCGCAGCAGGTGCTGGACGACCATGGCGCCGACCAGCCGCTGCGCCCGAGCATTCAGGATCTTGCCGACATCGGCTTGACGCGGCGCCAGATCGAAGTGCTGACGCTGATGATCGAAGGCCTGCCGAACAAGCTGATTTGCCGCGAACTGGGCATTTCCGATGGCACCTGCAAGACGCACATTTCGGCCATCCTGCGCCTGCTGGACGTCCGCAACCGGACGCAGGCGGTGTTTGCGCTGTCGAAGATGGGTGTGAAGCTGCCCCGCCGCCCGGCCAAGGAATGAACCTGAAGGCCTCGCAGCCCGTCAGGTGTCCGGATCATCGGCCGCGTCGAGCATGCCGCCGATCACCGCGTCGAGCACGATCGGACGCACCGGTTTGGCGACCAGCGGAATGCCATGCCCTTCCAGTTCGATTTCGAGTTCGCGCGTGGCAGCCAGCCCGGTCATCACCAGCGCCGGAATGTCATCGCCCAGTTCGCGCCGCAGCGTCAGCACCGCATTCAGTCCGTCCAGCCCGTCTCCCAGCTGGTAATCGCTGATGATGAAGGCCGGTGCGCCGGCCTGCCTGAGCTGACGCAGCACGAAATCGGGCGAGGTACCGGCAATCACGTCGATGCCGACCGAGCTGAGCAGCGACTGCAGCGACTGCAGCACCGCGGCATCGTCGTCGATCAGTGCCACCCGGCATCCGGCCAGGCGAACCAGCCCATGCAGCGGTTCGGCCACCGGCGCCTGCACCCAGGCGCGTACCCGGGGCAGCGCAACGCTGAAGGTTGATCCGCGCCCGGGGCGCGAGCGCACCTTCACTTCATGCCCGAGCAGGGCGCACAGACGCTTCACGATGGTCAGCCCCAGCCCCATGCCCAGCCCGCCCGCGCCCGGGTCGGCGCCGGGCAGGCGCACGAATTCCTCGAACACGTCGTCGATGCGGTCGGCCGGTATGCCCTGACCGCTGTCGCGCACCTCGATGCGCAGGCGGCCGTCGTCGAGCATGCGCACGCCGGCGAACACCGTGCCGCGCGTGGTGTAGCGCAGCGCATTCGACACCAGATTGGCCAGCACGCGTTCGAGCAGCAACGGGTCGGAGCGGCACCACGCCCGCGTCGGATGCAGCTCGAAGCGCAGCCCCTTCTCCGCGGCCTGCGCCTCGAAGGTGACACGCAGGCTGTCGAACACGCGGATGAGCGGAAAGTCGGTCAGACGCGGCTGCGTGGCCCCCGACTCGAGCCGCGCCACATCGAGCAGCACATCGCGCATGTTCTCCAGCTTCAGCGAGGACCGTTCGAGCCGCGACAGCAGGCCTGCGCTTTCATCGTCGCGCAGGCGCAGCTTCAGCGTGCGGATGTCCAGACCCATGGCCATCAGCGGCTGGCTGAGGTCATGCAGCAATGCATCGACGAACTGCGTCTTGGCGCGGCTGGCCTGCTCGGCCACTTCCTTTTGCTGCTGCAGCTGGGCGGTGGCGTCATGCACCCGCTCCTCCAGCCCGGCGCGCGCCGTCTGCAGCGCGACCGCCATGCGGTTGATGCCGTCTTCGAGCACCTGCAGGATGCCGCGCGCACCGGTACGCGCGCGCACCGAAAAGTCGCCCTTCTCGATGCGCTGCACGGTTTCCGCCAGCGCACGCACCGGTGCGGTCACGCCGTCCGACAGGAAGCGGGCGAACAGGCCGGCCAGCAGCAGGCCACCGGCGGTGATCAGGACGGCACTGGTGATCAGTTCGCGCCGCGCCTGCGCACTGCCGAAACGCGACACCTGAACCACCACGGTACCGAGTCGCAAGGGCCCGGACGGCGCCAGTTGATCGTCGAGCAGCAGATCCGTCGGTCCCTGGGCAGAAAACACCGGCGCGGCAAACTGATGGAAGCGATCGCTGCTCTGCAGGCGCGCGGTCCGGGCGAGACCGCGTGTGGCGTCCACGGGCGGGTCACTGACCTGCCCTGCGCGCGCCAGAACGAGCTGGTCGCGATCGACGATGAGTACGCCGTCCACGCCGCGTTCGCGCATCATCGAATCGGCCAGCGACTGCAGGATGTCGAGATTGCCGACGAAAAGCCCGTATTCGGAGGCTGGCGCGAGGCTGCCGGTCAGCAGCGCGGCGCGGTCGATCAGCGACTGCTCGATGTCGTCGATGCGCGTACTGGTGAAATGAACCGCCAGTGCGAGCGCAATGGCCACCGAGGGCAGCAGCGCGGCGACCAGTACCCGACTGCGAAAGCCGAGGCGATCGAGTCCGAAACGACTCCGCACCCTGTGCCCCCCACACGCGCCGAGCGCGGAAATTTACCGCACTCATGATACGCGAAGCCCGTTGCGGGCCCGTGCTCAGTACCAGCTGGTACGCAGCGTCAGCCGTGCCTGCCGGCCGACTGCATTGAACGGGGTGCGGCTGCCCTGGTCATCGTTGAAGGTTTCGTAGCGGGGTCCGATGTCGGTCACCGCAAACGCGGCTTCCCACAAGGTGCCGCCACTGCGGAATTTCTTCGCGATGCGCGCATCCAGCGTCTGATAGCTGTCGACCCGTTCGCTGCCGCTGAACCAGCGGGCGGAATTGACGCCATGCAGCGTGGCCGAGATCGACCAGTCGCGCGGCAGCGCCTCGAACCAGGTCAGCGACCAGGTCGACGACGGCACGGTGTCGCCGTAGCAGACGCGCCGCGGATTGCAGGTGGCATCGGAGCGGATGCGCGGAATGGCCTGGGAAAACCAGATTTCGCGCCCGTTGCCGCGATAGCGATATTGATATTCGACTCCCTGTATGGTGACCGCGTCGCCCTCGATGAAGGTCACGCCGGTTTCAAGGTAGTCGTTGTCGCGATAGCGCGCTTCGGTGACAAGGTGGTTGAAGCGCTCGTGAAAGGCACGCACTTCGAGCGTGGAGGGGCCGAACTGGCCGACATAGCCGAATTCGACGGAATCCAGCCGTTCCGGCTGCAGCGAGGGCGTGCCGACGAAGGTGCGCCGCGACCGCCCCTGCTGGAATCCGGCCGCCAGCAGCGGCCCCGCCACCGGGTCGAGTGCGGTCAGTGCGGCCGCCACTTCCGGATAGATGAAACGGGAATCACCCCGCGTTTCGATCAGCGCGGGATGACGGTATGCGCGGCTGACACCGGCCTTCAGGGCATGGTTGGGTGTCGCATGCCAGGTCGCGAACAGGCGCGGCGATGCCTGCGGGCTGCGATCGCGGAAGCGCTCGATCATGTTGCCTGCATTCAGGGTCCACCGTTCGCTCGGCCGCCATTCGACATTCGCCGACACGCGCACGAAGCCGTCGGATTCGCGGCCGGTCAGGAAGAACATGCGATCCGACTTCAACTCTTCGTGGCGCAGTTCGGCGCCCCAGGCCACCCGCCAGTCCGGCGCCGGAACGAAGCTGTGCTGGAAATCGATGTTCTGCCGGGTGGCCGAGCGGTTGTAGTCGATGGGCAGCGGCAGCGAACCGATGGAAAAAAACGGAAAGCCGGCATCGATGAGCCCCTGATTCACCACGTCGGCCGCTTCACCGAACCACTCCTCGCGCCCGCGGTCCTCGTTGCGGTAGTAGCTCACCGACCATTCGTTGTCGGTCGATACCAGCCGCCGGAAGCGCAGGTGCAGGAACCGGTTGTCGGTACGCGATTCGCGGAAGCCGTTCTCGTTCGCGCTGTTGCCGGTCACGCCGTATGGATAACCCAGCTCGCGGCGACTCTTGTTCTGTCCGGCCGTCAGGTTGATTTCGTCCGAGCTGTTCAGCGTCAGGTCGGCGCGGAAGGTCATTGAATTCAGCCGCGCATCATCGTAGCGATCGTCGAAACCGGCGTCGCCCATGGTGCGGGCGTTGAGCGCGATGCTCAACGGTCCGAAGCTGTGCCGCAGACGCATCGACGCATCGGCCACATCGCGATTGCCGCGGCTGACCGAAATGCTGGAGCGCGGACCGTCCTGGCTGCTGCGCGTGACGATGTTGACCACGCCCGCCACGGCGTTCGAGCCATAGGTGGTGGCATTCGAGCCACGGACCACCTCGATCCGCTCGATCTCTTCCATCGTCAGCGGCAGGGCGTCCCAGTCCACGTAACCGAACAGATAGGGCGAATAGACCGACCGGCCATCGATCAGCACCTGCATGCGGTTCGGATTCAGCGAACCCAGGCCGTGATAGAACACCGCCGGCGAGTGTCCGGTGTCGCTCATCACGTTCATGCCGGGTACCAGGCGCAGCACCTGGGTCAGACGGCGATAGCCGAGACGTTCGATGTCTTCGCGCGTGATCAGCGTGACCGCACCCGGCGCATCGTCGATGCGCTGCGGCATGCGGGTCATCGACAGCACGACCGGCAGATCATCGAGGTGCGGCGCCTCGGGCTCGTCGGCCGCCACAGCAGGCTGCGCGGTCAGGACGACGCCACAGACCAGCGGCACAAACGGCCAGCGCGTGCAGAACCGCCTCAATTGCGGGCGCTCCGCGGCAACGGACATGGCATCAATGCGTATCGGAGGCGATTCGAAAGACTCAATTCAGAATGACTCCAAATGACCACCACGGGCTCGCGGGGTGGCAAAAAGCAGCGATTATCTGTCAAAGCGCCCCTTCGGCGCATGCCCTGCTCCGCCGCTCACCCCACGATCAGCAGATGCACCCGGTACGGTCCGTGGGCGCCCAGCACGATGGTCTGTTCGATGTCGGCCGTACGCGACGGACCGGACACGAAGTTGACGGCACGCGGCCAGGGGTCGAGCGTGTCGCGCGCGACGGCGAATGCGGCTTCCATGTCGGCCACGATGTGTTCGCGCGGCACCACCGCGATGTGCGTCTCGGGCAGCAGGCTGTTGACCGCCGGCGACTGCGCACCGGAACACAACATCAGCGTGCCCGTCTCGGCGATGGCACGGAAGCAGCCGGTGATGCCGACCGGGTCGTCGCCGGCTGCCGCACCGAAGCGCACGTCCAGACCGCTGGCCGCCCAGTCCAGCCCGGCCAGCGCAGGGGATACGACCACCCGACACCCGAGCCCCTGCAAAGCCAGCCAGCTGGCACAGCGCGCAGGCACCTCGGCCGGCGCGGCACACTCGTCCACGGTGGAAATCAGCGCTTTCGCCCGCTCGATGAAACGCGTCGCCAGATCGCCGTCGTACGACGGGCGCGGCCCGGCCTGCGACGCGGAGATCACCTGCTCGACACGCTCGCGCGCCGCCAGGGTACCGACCGGTTCGCGCCCGATGCGCTGGCGCAGCCGGCCGAGGATGTCGTCGCGCGCGCTGCTCATCGCCCTGCCCTGCGACGCGCCGCATACTGGTCGCGGAAGCTCTGCGCGGCCGGTGCCGGAAAGTCGCGCTCGGCGGTCCAGCCCGGGGCGACCCCCATGGCCTGGATGCGGTCACGACCATCGGCGAGCCAGCGCAGATAGCGCACGGCAAGACGCACGCCGCGCGCATACAGTGCCGGACGCTGTGCCACCCAGGCCCACAGGCGCATCGACAGCCGCTCGCTCCACGGTCGCAGGCCGGCGTCGACCTGCTTCTCGCGCAACTTGCGCATCAGGTCGGGCAGCGGAATCGACACCGGACACACCACGCCGCACTGGTTGCACAGCGTGGCCGCCTGCGGCAGATCCTTCGCCTTCTCGAGCCCCTGATAGAGCGGCGTCAGCACCGAACCCATCGGCCCGGGATAGACCCAGCCGTAGGAATGGCCACCGATGGTCTGGTACACCGGACAATGGTTCATGCAGGCGCCGCAGCGTATGCAGCGCAGCATGGCTTCGAAGTCGCCGCCGATCAGATCGGCGCGGCCACCATCGACCAGCACGAAATACATGTGCTCCGGTCCGTCGGCGTCGCCCTCGTGCTTCGGTCCGGTCAGCAGCGACACATAATTCGAGATCGCCTGCCCGGTGGCCGAGCGCGGCAGGATGCGCATCAGCGTCGCCAGATCGTCCAGCGTCGGAATCACCTTTTCGATGCCGGTCAGCGCGACGTGCACGCGCGGCATCGTGGTGCACATGCGGCCGTTGCCTTCATTGGTGACGATGGCGACCGACCCGGTTTCGGCAATCAGGAAGTTGCCGCCGGAGATGCCCATTTCGGCGCCCAGAAATTCCGGCCGCAGCTTTTCGCGCGCCTCGCGCGTCAGTTCGACGATGTCGGTCTTCGCCGCCGTGCCATGCACGCGCGCGAACAGTTCCGACACCTGCTCCTTCGACTTGTGGATCACCGGCATGATGATGTGCGACGGTGGTTCGTTGTCGTTGATCTGCAGGATGTATTCGCCCAGGTCGGTCTCCACCGGACGGATGCCGGCGGCTTCGAGTGCGGCGTTCAGCCCGGCTTCTTCCGACACCATGGATTTGGCCTTGACGACGGTTTTCACGTCGTGCCGGCGCGCAATGTCGATCACCAGCCGGCAGGCCTCGTCGCCGTCGCGCGCCCACAGCACGGTGGCGCCGCGGCGCGTCGCTTCCGCCTCGAAGCGTTCCAGCCAGACGTCGAGATCGCGCAGCACCGACGCCCGGATGTCGGTGGCGCGGGCCCGCACCGCATCGAAGTCGTCCAGACTCGACAGCGACGCCAGCCGCGCCGCGGCGTTGCGGCCGCGCGTGCGCTGCAGGTTGCGCTGCAGTTCGGTGTCGTCGAGCCGCTGGCGCACGCGCGACACGAAATGCATGGAGCGGATTTCCATCGCCGCCTCAGTCCGGGTCGAGCCGGCCGGCCAGCAGCTCGGCGATGTGGATCACCTGCGTGCCCTCGTCACCGATACGGCGCAGCCGTCCTTCGATATTCATCATGCAGCCCAGATCGCCCAGCGCCACGGTGCCGGCGCCGGAAGCGCGGATGTTGTCGCACTTGCGCTGCGCGATGGCACCGGAAATATCCGGGTACTTGACCGAAAACAGGCCACCGAAGCCGCAGCACTCCTCGCACTCGTCCAACGGCCGCTGCTCGACGCCGGGCATGCGGTCGAGCAGCGCGCGCGGCTGGCGCTTGACGCCCAGTTCGCGCAGCCCGGCACAGCTGTCGTGATAGGTGACGGCACCGACGAAGTCGCCCGGCACCTCGGTGACGCCCGCCACGTCGGCCAGGAACTGCGTCAGTTCGAAGGTCTTTGCGGCCAGCGCCTCGGCACGGATGCGCCAGGCATCGTCGTCATCGAACAGGTGGGGATAGTGCGTGCGGATCATGCCGGCACAGGAGCCGGACGGCGCGACGATGCAGGGGAAAGCTTCGAACTCGGCAATCAGCTTCTGCGCCAGCGCGCGCGCGCTGCGCGCGTCGCCCGCGTTGTGTCCGGGCTGTCCGCAGCAGGTCTGTGTGTTGGGTACGACCGGCGTGTAACCGGCCGCCTCGATCAGTTTCAGCGCCGCGAATGCGATCGACGGACGCATCAGATCCACCAGGCAGGTGACGAACAGGCCGACTTCGCCACGGCTGCCGGGAGGTGGCTTGCTCATGGGATTCAGCCCGCGCCGGCACCCTGTAGCGCCAGGTGTTCGACCCAGCGGCGGATGCGGTTGGCGTCACCGATACGGGTCAGGCGACCCCAGGAGTCGAGCAGCACGATGACCACCGGCTTCTGGTTCAACCAGGCCTGCATGACCAGGCACTTGCCCGCTTCGTTGGTGAAACCGGTCTTCTGCAACGCGATTTCCCAGTCGGAACTCGATACCAGCGCATTGGTGTTGTTGAAGTGCAGCGTCTTGCCCTTGACCGCGAACGACCCGTCGCGCGTGGTCGAGAACTCGCGGATCAACGGATAGGTGGACGAGGCAGCGACCATCTTGGCCAGATCACGCGCCGACGACACGTTGTGCGGGTCGAGGCCGGTGCTGTCGAAGAAGCGCGTATCGGCCAGCCCCAGCTCGATCGCCTTCTGGTTCATGGCGGCGATGAACGCGCGCTGACCACCCGGGTAGTGGCGCGACAAGGCGGACGAGGCGCGGTTTTCCGACGACATCAGCGCCAGGTGCAGCATTTCCTCGCGCGTCAGGCGGGTGCCGACGGCCAGCCGCGAGCGTGTGCCCTTGAGCTGGTCGATGTCCTCTTCCGACACGACCAGCACTTCGTCCAGCGCCGGGCGGGCGTCCAGCGCAACCATCGCCGTCATCAGCTTGGTGATCGAGGCGATCGGCACCACGGCGTCGGAATTGCGTTCGAACAGCACTTCACCCGAAATCTGGTCCTGCACCAGCACGGATGCGGATTTGACGTTCGGCAGACCGAGCGCGTCGAAATCGGGTTCGTTGGGAACGCGCGGCGCCATGGCGACCGACTTGCGGGAGGATTTCTTGATGCTGGCCTGCTTGATGCGCTTCGAATGAGCGGCCTTGGCAATCTTTTTCTTCGAGGAGGACTGTGCGGCGGTTGTTTTGCCGGCGGCTTCGGAGGGCGGTGCGACGCCCAGGCCGAGCACGACTGCGGTGCAGCTGACCATCAGGTATTTCAGAAGCATGCGTAGGACCCCTGGTGGCGATTCGATTGAGTGAAGAGTCTACCCGTCGAAGGCAAATTTTCAAACGAAAATAAGGCCATGGAAAGCATTCTTATGGCCGTTTCGCGATTGTGACGAAGGTATTCACGGCGCAATCGCCGCCGGCTTGAGGCCGAGGAAGTTCACCACATCGTCCGCGCGCGCCATCGTATCGCGGTAACCGAGGTCGATCAGCGCCCGGGTATAAGGCTTTTCGAACAGCAGGTAGCTGGCCAGGCCGCCACCGGCACGCTTGGTGCCGCCGATACCGCCCAGCAGGGTGCGGATACCGAACGGCAGCGCATCGACGTGGCGCGCCGCGATGTCGTCGAGCCGCTCCGACGGCGCGATCACCAGGGTTTCGATCGGTCGCAGCGGCAAGCCCATCTCGGCCATCACATGGTCCGGTACGCGGCCGAGAATGTCATTCACGCGCTGCAGCTGCTCGATGTCGATCATCAGCTGATCCAGGAAGATACTGGCCAGCGCGTGGCCCGCCACCTGGGCCAGCGAGGGGTAGATGTCGCCCCGTCGACGCTGGTCCTTTTCGTTCATGCGGCTGACGCCGATGATGAAGATGCGTTCTGCGCCCAGATGCACCGCTGGACTGATTGGTGCGAGCTGGCGCATCGATCCGTCACCGAAGTATTCACGATTGATCTTGGTGGCGGGAAAGATGAACGGCAAGGCGCTGGATGCCAGCAGGTGCTCGACCTTCAGCGGCGTGCGCGAGGCGGCGCGCTGCATGCGCTTCCACGGCTCGATGTGCTCGCCGCCTTCGAAAAAGGCCACGCTGTCACCCGAGGTGTAGCCCGAAGCGGTGACCGACAGCGCGTACAGCGCACCCCGGTCGATGGCCCGCTGGATGCGGGTGAAATCGAGTCGGTCGGTCAGCAGGTCGCGCAGCGGCGTGTTGTCGAGCAGCGACTTCGGGTAGCGGTCGACCGCCCAGCCGAACATCAGCGCCATCAGCCAGCGGGCACCGGTGCGCGCCAGACCGAGATTGTCGGCGCGATAGACCTGTCCGGCGTGAAAATTGCGCCAGATGTACAGCAGGTTGTCGACCGCGTCGCCGAAGTCCTCGCTGTAGACACCCAGCGACACGGCATTGATGGCGCCGGCCGACGTGCCGCACAGGATGGGAAAGGGATTGATGCGCGTGTCGGGCAGCAGGTCGCGCACCGCCGACAGGACGCCGACCTGATAGGCGGCGCGCGCGCCCCCCCCGGACAACACCAGCGCCGTCCTCGCTTGCTGCACCAAGCCTCCCCTTCTGGCCGCATGCCGGTTCGAGCCGGCATGCGTGCGTCAGCGCACTGCGCGGGTCTTCAGCGTATCTGCCCCGCCTCGACCACGGTCAGTGCTGTCATGTTCACGATGCGCCGCACGGTGGCGGTCGGCGTGAGGATGTGCACCGGACGCTTGGCACCGAGCAGTATCGGGCCGATCGTCATGCCTTCTCCGGCTGCGGTCTTCAGCAGGTTGTAGGAAATGTTCGCCGCATCCAGCGTCGGGAAGATAAGCAGATTCGCTTCGTCCCGCAATCTGGAATTGGGGAAGATGCGCGTGCGGATGTCAATGTCGAGCGCTGCGTCGCCGTGCATTTCACCTTCGACTTCGAGGTGCGGGTGGTCGGCGTGCAGCATTTCCAGCGCGCGGCGCATCTTGTCGGCCGTCGGCGTGTTGTCGGACCCGAAGTTGGAATGCGACAACAGCGCAATCTTCGGCTCGATGCCGAAGCGACGCGCTTCCTCTGCAGCCAGCACGGTCATCTCGACCACCTGAGCCGCCGTCGGGTCGTAATTGACATAGGTGTCGCACAGCATGACGGTACGACCCGGCAGGTTCAGCAGATTCATTGCATAGAAGCTGCTCAGGCCGTCCTTGAGGCCCAGCACATTGCGCACGAACTGAAGGTGGCGCGTGAAGTGGCCGAAAGTGCCGCAGATCAGACCGTCGGCGTAGCCCAACCGGGTCAGCAGCGCGCCGATCAGCGTGGTGCGGCGGCGCGCTTCGAGCTTGGCGTAATCGACCGAGATGCCCTTGCGCTCGGTCAGGCTGTGATACAGCGTCCACAACTCCTTGTAGCGCGGGTCATTGTCCGGCGTGACCAGTTCGAAATCGACCTCGGGTCGCAGCCGCAGCCCCAGCTTCTGGATGCGTGACAGGACGACGTCACGGCGGCCGATCAGGATCGGTCGCGCCATGCCTTCGTCCACCACGTTGCGCACCGCGCTCAGCACGCGTTCGTCCTCGCCCTCCGCGTAGATGATGCGTTTCGGGTTGCGCTTGGCTTCGGCAAACACCGGCTTCATGACGAGGCCGGATATCCACACCAGGTTGTTCAGCTGCTGGCGATAGGCTTCGAAATCCTCGATCGGGCGCGTCGCCACGCCGGAATCCATCGCGGCTTGCGCCACGGCCGGCGCGATCTTCACGATGAGGCGCGGGTCGAAAGGCTTCGGAATCAGATATTCCGGCCCGAACGACAGCGGCTGCTCGCCGTAGGCGGCGCGCACGATTTCGCTTTGCTCGACCTGTGCCAGTTCGGCGATCGCCAGCACCGCGGCCAGCTTCATTTCCTCGGTGATCGTGGTCGCGCCGACATCGAGCGCACCGCGGAAGATGAAGGGGAAGCACAGCACGTTGTTGACCTGGTTCGGGTAGTCCGAACGTCCGGTCGCGATCACCGCATCGCTGCGCACCGACTTCACCTCTTCCGGCAGGATTTCCGGCGTCGGGTTGGCCAGCGCGAAAATCAGCGGGCGCGGTCCCATGCGCATCACCATGTCGGCCTTCAGCACTCCACCGGCCGACAGGCCCAGAAACACGTCGGCGTCGCCGATCACGTCGCCCAGCGTGCGCGCGTCGGTGACCTTGGCATAGCGCGCCTTCAGCGGCTCCATGTCTTCCTTGCGGCCTTCGTACACCACGCCCTTGATGTCGGTCACCCAGATGTTCTCGACCGGCATGCCGAGCAGCACCAGCAGGTCGAGGCAGGCCAGTGCGGCCGCGCCGGCACCGGACGTCACCAGTTTGACTTCGCGGATGTCCTTGCCGACCGCCTTGAGGCCATTGAGCACTGCGGCGCCGACGACGATCGCCGTGCCGTGCTGGTCGTCATGGAAGACCGGGATCTTCATCCGCTCGCGCAGCTTGCGCTCGATGTAGAAGCACTCCGGCGCCTTGATGTCTTCGAGGTTGATGCCGCCGAAGGTCGGTTCCATGCTGGCGATGATGTCGACCAGCTTGTCCGGGTCGCGCTCGTCGAGTTCGATGTCGAACACATCGATGTTGGCAAACTTCTTGAACAGCACCGCCTTGCCTTCCATCACCGGCTTGGCGGCGAGCGGACCGATCGGGCCGAGCCCGAGAACCGCCGTGCCGTTGGTGATGACGCCGATCAGGTTGCCGCGCGCCGTGAGCGAACTCACTTCAAGCGGGTTGGCAACGATCTCCTCGCACGCAGCGGCAACGCCCGGCGAGTAGGCGAGCGAGAGGTCCTGCTGATTGGTCAGCGCCTTGGTCGGTACGACGGAAATCTTGCCCGGACCGGGCTTGCGGTGGTAGTCCAGCGCGGCAGCGCGAATATGTTCGTCCATGATGAACAGCAAATCCTCCGATCGAGTGATACGACACGGCGGCCACGACTCACCTGGTGGGTGAGCATGGTGCAGTGCGAAAACTCAGGATTTTAGCTGTTCGGCGCGCGGCGCGGGCTGTGGTTTACCGTTGTCGGCCGCTTATCGAACTTCGGGCATGCGCCCGGGCAGGCGCACGCCTCAGATGGCGGCCTGTGCCGTCTGCATCGGCGGCGCGAACAGGCCCTGCAGGCGGCGGTACTCGTTCAGCACCTTGTTCGAGTAGACGAGATCCGGATCCTCGATCGAACCGACATAGCGCTGCAGACCGCCCTCCACCGATCCTGCCGAGCGGATGTACTCGCGCAGCACCTGCGCGCCGACATGGATGCTGATGCGCGGTTCGAGCAGCGTCGCGTCGGGCCCGTGCAGCGCAAGCTTCTCCGGGTGGAAGCGCGGGATGACCTGGGTCAGTCCCTGCGCACCCCACACGCTCTCGGCGGTGGGATTGAATGCCGACTCGACGGAGATCAGCGCCACCAGCAGCAGCGGATCGATCCGGTATTGCGTGGCCGCGGAATAGATATGCGGGATGTATTGCTCGACCGCGGCACGGGCCACGCGATGGCGCCGGGAAACCTGGTCGATCAGGGCCTTCTGCTGAGCGGACAGTTTCTGCCCGGACGCCGGTGCTTCGTCACGCGTCATGATGAAGTCGAGTGATGAAGGCGCGTTTCCGCTGGCCGGCTCGATGGCATTGATCAGCGAGAACTCGGGCAGCGACGGCATGATCTGCGGTGTCAGCCCTGCTTCCGATACGCGCAGTCCGATGAATACGCTGACCATCACACCGACTGCCAGCAGACCGCCATGGGCGAAGTGAACGACGATGGCGAGAACGCCCTTTAAAACCGAATACAGCTTGTTCATGCAGCACTCCTTTCGAACGTCCGCACGTCGCCTCGCAAGGAGGTGCGACGGATGTCTGAGGGATCCTTGTCAGGGATCGTTGCCGTGACGCGCGTCTGACACGCGTACAGGGGCTTTTCGATCGCATGATTCGCGGCATGGGGATATGCCGGAACATCTGGACAGTCTGATCAGCGCAAGGCGCTGTCGGACCACGTTGAAACGGCGGATGACGTTGTCGTGATGGACACTCATCCGGAGGGGCGACCAAGCAACCCGGCCGCGATAGTGCTGATTCAGCGGAGTTTCGTCAAGTAAAGCTTCGTAAAGCGAAATGTCGGCGGGCGCCGGCGCATGACGTTCAATCAGGAAAGGGCGGCCGCGAAACGGGCACCTGAAGGGGCAACCAAAGGGACGGGGGAAAGGCAGAAAAAAACCGTGGAGGCACGGGGGCCTCCACGCGAGCAGAACACACTCAGGACGGACGTGAGCCCGTCGGGAACGGCCATGCTGCAGCCGGATTCAACGATGACTTGATGCCCGGTGTGGCGGCCGTCGACGGCGTGGCCGGCGCAGGAGCAGCCGGCGCGGGCGCCGGGTCGGACGACTTCGAAACCACCTTGGTCGCAGCCGGTGCAGCCACCTTCTTCGCAGCGGGCTTCGCTGCCGGCTTGACCGCAGCCTTCGCGGGCGCAGCTTTCTTCACGGCGGGCTTTGCCGCCGGCTTGGCCGCAGCCTTTGCCGGTGCGGCCTTCGCGGGTGCAGCCTTCTTCGCAGCGGGCTTCGCTGCCGGCTTGGCCGCAGCCTTCGCCGGTGCAGCCTTCTTCGCAGCGGGCTTCGCCGCCGGCTTGGCCGCAGCCTTTGCCGGTGCAGCCTTCTTCGCAGCGGGCTTTGCCGCCGGCTTGGCCGCAGTCTTTGCCGGTGCAGCCTTCTTCGCAGCGGGCTTCGCCGCCGGCTTGGCCGCAGCCTTCGCCGGTGCCGCCTTCTTCGCAGCGGGCTTTGCCGCCGGCTTGGCCGCTGCCTTTGCCGGTGCCGCCTTCTTCGCAGCGGGCTTTGCCGCCGGCTTGGCCGCAGCCTTTGCCGGTGCCGCCTTCTTCGCCGCAGGTTTTGCCGCCGGCTTGGCCGCAGCCTTCACCGGTGCGGCCTTCTTCGCTGCAGGTTTCGCAGCAGCCTTACTCGGGGCACTCGCCTTCTTCGCCCCCTTCTTTGCGTCAGCTTCAGCCATGACTACTCTCCTCTGGATAACAGGAATTGACAGCACCTCAGCCCCTCCGGTGGCGGAAGGTCCGTTCACGACGGTGCGCACCCTGCGCATCGCCAGGAACACTTTTCGGTCGAAGCAGATCGCTCCGCATCGGCCTGCAGATCACCGATCCGCAGGGCACCCGGACGACGCATGCCGTCCGGGTGCCCGGTTCGTCATCGCATGCAGCCCGACGCTGCTTACGACATTCAAAAAGACTAATGAAGGCTGGATCGCCCCATACCGTGAATTCCTTCGCGTGTATCGACCTTCGCCATCGCCCGCAAACGCGCGGCGGCGATGATGTACCGCGTCGCCTCCACCTGCGCGATGCATGCGGAACCACATCGGCCGAGCCGGTGCGGACGGGACACACGCACGGGGCGACGACACGGCTGGAGGGCGGATGAAATGGCCGGATGCAATCGACCATGCGGGGTGATGCGCAAGAGGGAAGCGGTCGAATCCGTCGGAAACAGGCGACCCGGATCGCCGGACAGTGCGGCAACTGACAAGAGGCTTGAAGATTTCGTCACAAGGGACTGATTCATGGGCCGAAAGTATTACATAACCATCAGCTTTTAAAGCAACAATCCACACAAAAGTCCAGATTTTTTTCCGCCTTTTGACACACGTTCCGGACGCATATTCTTTCAGCATTGCCGCCAGCGCCCCGGACAGGCATCCGGAAACCTTTACCGGGCAAGGATCGCAGCACACTGGCAATTTTCCACGGCACATTCTGCGGACAATTTCCGGCGCAGTTGAAAGTGTTGCGAAGCTGCCATCGATCCGTGGAGCAGAACGGTACCCGTAGTGTGCTACCGCGTCCGCGTGACTAGATACAGCGTCTTGCATTCCTCGATTTTCTGACTGCAGCGACGCCGGCGAGTCGCACTGCGGGGCATCCGGCGCCGGCGGACCGGACGCGCGCAGACGCGAGTCCGGTCCGCCCGCCCTGCGAGTGCCCGCATCATGCGTCGATGATTGCGCTGCGCAGACGCTGCCGTCCCGCACGTCACCGACCGACAGCCATGTGATGACGATGATCACGACGCCGTCGAGTGCCGGCACGCATTGCGGATGGGCGATGGCACGCGGAAAGGCGCGGTTGAAGACAAGCGCCTTCCGATTGCCGGGCGCGCACGGCCGTACGCAGGAGACAGCCGGTCAGCCGCGTTCCGGTTCCTGCGGCGGCTGTGCCGGACTGGGCCACCATCCGGACTGCGGCACCACCTGCGGCGTCGGCGTATCGGCCATGTAGTGCGGCGACATGATCTGCACGCCGTACTCGTTGAACACGTCCTGGATGTTGCCGTGCAGCTGGTTCAGCGCTTCGGCGCGCCGCGCCGGCGCGCTCTTGTCGATCTGCGCGCACATCCTGTATTCGACATAGAAGTCGGACAGCGCAGTCTGCAGCACATAGGGCGACGGCGTCTGCGCGACACCCGGCGTGCGCCGCGCGGCTTCGAGCAGCATGGCATGCACCTGGCGCCAGGGCGTGGCGTAGCCGATGGTGACCGTCGTGTGTACGACAAACCGGCCATCGGTCACCAGGCGGGAGAAGTTGCGCACCGGCTGGCTGAACATGACCGCGTTCGGAATGCTCACCTCTTCGCCCATGCCGGTGTGTATCCGGGTCGCAAACAGGCCGATGTTCATCACCGTGCCTTCGGTGTCGCCGGCCTTCACGTATTCGCCCGGACGCAGCGAACGGGAATACATCAGGCTGAAACCCGACAGCACCTGGCCGACGATGCTGGAAGCACCGAGCGACAACATCAGGCCGGCCAGGACCGATACGCCCTTGAACGCTTCGCTGTGCGAACCGGGCAGATACGGATACGCCATCGCCAACGCAAAAAGCCAGATGATCAGATTGCCGAGGCGGCGGGTCGGCCCCGCGGTGTCAACGTCCAGACCGGCCACCCGGGCCTCGCCGCTTTCGACGCGCTCAAGCAGCGCACCGAGCGCCTTCGAACTGACGCGCGCCAGCAGGAAGATGAGCACCGCGATCACCAGTCCGGGGATCGCACCCGCAATGGCCCATGCAAACTGCGCGAGCACATCGAGCAGCCAGGCGGTCGATCGTTCGCCCCACGGGCGGGACCAGGCAAACTGGTGCAGCACGAAGGTGAGCCACGCATCGATCAGGAGCACGGCGGCGACCCAGCTCAATCCGCGCGACACGGCGCTCAGTACCCGGCGAGCGTGCTCGGCGTAGGCGGCAAGCAGGTCGCCGGCCGATCGGTCCTGCTGCCATGCGGCGAGACGCCGATCGAGCCGCTCCGCCAGTTTGCGACGCAGCCAGAACACGCCCTTGAGCAGCACCAGGGCGAGCAGCGTTGCACCGGCCGACCTGGCAAGCCCTTCACCGATGCGTCGCGCATCACCCTTTTCACGCACTTCGAGCACCGCTGCCTGCAGGCGACGCCGCACCTCTTCGGCCGCGGCATCGAACGACAGGCCGGAAGATGGCCCGACATCGTCAGCCACCAGATGGAACACCCGTTCGCCGTCGAACTTCAGGCTGGCGGTCGAGCCTTCGCGCAGCAACGTGATGGCCGCCGGACCTGCGCCGGCCAGCATGCGCTCCAGCGTTGCCTCGGCCTGCTGCGCGCGCACCGCCGGCGCATCGTCGAGCAGCGTGGCGCGGAAGGTCACGATGCGGCGTCGATTCACGAACAGCGTGCCGTCCTCGACGTCGATGCTGCCGCCGCGCGACACCTCGAACGCCGGGCGCACCGATCCGTCGACCGGAGCGGGCGGTGCATCCGTCGGCTGCGAAAACGTACCCGCCGAACAGGTCGCCGTACCGATCAGAACGAGCAGGCGCACGCAGCGGAATGCATTACGACGGGCGTTCACGCGCGTCTCCGGATCATGTCGATGATCGCGAGAATGCTGCATTCAAGGCGGGGCGTCCAATGCCTCGTCCGTCATTTCGTGTCGGCCTCAGCGGCACACGCTCGGCCCGAAATGCCGGGTTGCTTCGCGCCCGGGCACCCCCGCTACCGAGCGCGCCCGGGCGCTTCGCCCATGAAGCATGTCGACCCGCTTTACAGCGCCACACCGGCGCCTGGACACTGAGCACACGAATGAAATGTAAAACATTGATTCTTCGAGCTTCGTCGAGGCGTGCCCGGATCGGGAACGATTCATGCGTCGCTTTCATGGTGACCGGCCTTTGCGTCGGACCACCCACTGTGGAGGCACACCGGATGAGCAACTCGATCCTGCGCGGCGCACTCGGACTGCTGTTGGCGGTGCTGCATGCAACCGCCACTGCCGCACCGACACTCACCAACGGCGGCTTCGAATCCGGACTGGCGGGCTGGACGGTCGCTGACCAGGCCGGGGGCGACGGCACCTTCTTCATACAGTCCGGCACGCAGACGCCGCTGAGCGATCCGGCGTTTCCGGTCGCCGTTCCGGCGCCGCCCGAGGGCAGCAACGCCGCGATGACCGACGCCTTCGGTCCCGGCGCGCACCTGCTGTATCAGGATTTCGTCGCCAGCCCTGGCGTGGCGGTGCTGAATTTCGACCTGTTCATCCTGAATGGCGGGGGCGAATTCGAATCACCCGACAGCCTGCTGTTCGATCTGACCGACATCGTCGGCGAGAACACGCAGAACCAGCAGATCCGGGTGGACATCCTGCTGGTCAGCGCCCTGCTCGACCCGTTCAGCGTGGACCCGTCGGACGTGCTGGCCAACCTCTTCATCACCCTGCCCGGCGACGTACCGCCCGACGGCTACACGACGATCACGCACGACCTGACGTCGCTGATGGGCAGCCACGCCGGCCAGACCCTGCGCCTGCGTTTCGCGGAAACCGACAATCTCGGCCCGTTGAACCTGGGTGTCGACAACGTCCGCTTCGATGACCGCAACACGGTGCCCGAACCGGCGACGCTGCTGCTGGCGGCGGCTGCGCTGGCCGCACTGGCCGGCACGCTGCGCCGCCGCTGAAGCCCCCACCCTGAGGAGAGGTTCCGATGTCGCGCATCCTTCATGCAGTCCGTCAGTCCCTTTTTCAATCGTGGCTGCAGCCGGTCCGGATCGCCACCGCCTGTACGGTCTGCTGGCTCGCTCTGCCGCTGCAGGCCGACACCACGCCGGTCACGCTGCTCGATCCGACGCTGCAGGTGACGACCGCGCTGGGCAGCGGCATCACGCAGCCGATCGGCATCGTCTTCCTGGAAGACGCGGACAACTACTTCGTGCTGGAAAAGGCCAGCGGCCAGGTCAAGCGGGTGCTCGACGGCGCGCTCCAGGCCACACCGGTGCTCGATCTGGCAGTCAATTCAGCCAGCGAGCGGGGCTTGCTGAGCATGGCGTTCGACCGCAATTTCCCGTCCGTACCCTTCGTCTATGTGTTCTGGACCGAAAGCCAGTCCGGCACCGATTCGACGGTGATCAGCGACGTGCCGCTGCTGGGCAATCGCGTCGATCGATTCGTATGGACCGGCAGTACGCTCACGTTCGACCGCAACCTGATCCGACTGCGCGCCCGCCAGACGGACAACGTGCTGGTGCCCGGGCAGACCGGCGGTGCCAACCCGTCCGAGAACGGCAATCACAACGGTGGAGTGATCCGCACCGGCCTCGACGGCAAGGTCTATGTCTTCATGGGCGACCAGGGCCGTCGCGGGTGGACGCAGAACCTCGCCAACGGACCGTTCACCCGCGCCCCCCTCGTCGACGACACCTTCGGCGGACCGTCCATCGACGCGGCTCACCTGTCCGGCGTGGTGCTGCGGCTGAACGACGACGGCACGGCGCCGGCCGACAATCCGTTCTTCGCGGCTGGCGCATCCCTCGGCGGCGACGTCGGCGCCAACGTCCAGAAGCTCTTTTCCTATGGCCACCGCAACGGTTTCGGCATGGCGTTCGACCCGATCTCCGGCGCGCTGTGGCTGAGCGAAAACGCCGACGACGCCTATGCGGAAATGAATCGCGTGCCGCCCGGCATGAATGGCGGATGGGTACAGTTCGCCGGCCCGATCGGCCGCATCCGCGACTGGCGCACCATCGAGACGACCCAGTTCAACCAGTCCCTGCAGCAGGTGCGCTACCCGCCGACGCGGGCGGCCTACACGTCCGCCGCGGCGGCGTCCCGCCTCCTGATGCTGCCCGGCGCCTTCTACAAGGATCCTGAATTGAGCTGGCGCTACGAAATCGGTCCGTCCGGCCTGGCCTTCGTCGGCAACGATGCGCTGGGCGCGGCCTACAGCGGAACGCTGTGGTTCGGTTCGGCGCGTTCGTTCGGACAGGTCGGCGGCACCGGCGGCAACCTCTACCGCCTGAGATTGACCGCCTCACGGGACGCACTGGATCTCAGCGCCGACCCGAGGCTGGCCGACAAGGTCGCCGACAGTCTGTTCCGGTCACAGAAGTTCGAAGGCACGGAAAGCGAAACGATGGTGATCGGACGCGGCTTCGGCGTCACCGCCGCCATCGAACAGGGCCCGGACGGCAATCTGTATGTCGTGTCGCTGAGTGACAACCGCATCTACCGCATCAGCGCCGCGGGACCCTGATGACACCGGACGACAGGCGGCCCTGCCCGCCCGTCGTCAGCGCACGTGCGACATGTCGATGGCTTCGGCCATCGGCTCGCCCATGCGCACGCTGCAACCGGGCGTCCAGTCGGCGCGCGCGCGCAACACGTTCTTCGGGAACAGCATCACCACCGTCGAACCGAGCAGGAAGCGGCCCATCTCCTCGCCGCGCGCGAGCCGGATGTCCTGGTCGTCGTAGCGCCAGTCGCGCAGCGTGCCCGGGCGCGGCGGGTTGATCAGGCCATGCCACACGGTCTGCATGCTGCCGACCGCCATGGCGCCGACCAGCGTCAGCACGAACGGTCCGAACGCCGAATCGAACAGGCACACGACACGTTCGTTGCGCGCGAACAACGCGGGCACACCGGCCACCGTCGCCGGATTGACCGAATACAGCGTGCCCGGCACATGGATCATGCGCCGCAGCCGCCCGTCGCACGGCATGTGGATGCGGTGGTAGTCCTTCGGGCTCAGGTAGATCGAAATCGCCTCACCGCCCTCGAAAGGCGCCGCCAACGACGCGTCGCCGCCCACCAGCGCCTGCGCACTGTAGGCGTGCCCCTTCACCTGCAGGATGGTGGCGTCACGCAGCGTCACGCAGTCGATCACCGAGCCGTCGACCGGGCTCACGAAGGGCGCGTCGGCCAGCGGACGCACGCCGTCGCGCAGCGCGCGGGTGAAAAAATCGTTGAAGCAGGCGTAATGCGTCGGGTCCGGATCGGCGGCCTCGCTCATGTCCACGCCGTACTTGCGGATGAACCACGGGATGATGCCGCGCGTCCATGGCGCGCGCGAGTTGGCGACGAACTGGGCGAACCGGGTCAGCGCCTGCTTCGGCAAAACATGCTGCAACTGGACAAAAAGTCGATCGTGAAGATCAGAAGACGACATCGGACAGTCTCGTGAAGGGGCTCTCGCGCGCCTGGACGCCCTGCGCCATGCGATGCACAACAGCGTCCGACGGCCCGCCGCCGCGCGTTCAGCGGCGTATGACCGGGTAGTGGCGCGGAGCAGATGGCTCGCCAACGGCGAGCGCCCCGGATTTTCGGTCCCGCATATTAATGGAAGCGATCGGCGAGGGCACGGCGTTCGCGCGGCCGCGGACGCCGCGGGCCGGTCACGAAGGCGCCGTGCGCGACGGTGGGAGCGGGCCGGGCAATCCGGCGCAGCTCGTCAGGCGTCGTATTCCGGGGACGCAGTGCGCCGATGACAGGCCCCCGCGCACGATCGATCCGCGCTGTCCACGCGTACGGAACGTGCGACTTCAGCCGCGAATCTGCCCCGCCTGGGGCGCGCGCCGTCCGGGCAGCGCAGCGGATCCGTCGGCGATGCCGAGCGCACGCAGGCGACCGGTCTGGCGGAGCACGTCGCGACACTCCGGACGGTCGATCGCCACGACGACGACCGTCAGACGGATATCGCCGTCAGAAAACGTAGCTTGCGACGAGCGCCACCTGATGCGACGAGAACTTGCTCTGATTCCACTTGTAGTCGTAGAGCCCCTTGACCGTCCAGGCATTGTCGACGCAGTTGCATGATCGGTAGGAGACGCCTGCGCCGACATTGAACAGATCACGGTCCTGCTCGATGCCTTCAACCTTGAAACGCGAACCGCCACCGGTGAAAGCTGCGGTCTGCTCTGTTGTCGTTGACGCAAAGTCGTGCAGCCATTTGACGTGCACCTCCGGGTAGACATTGCCGTTGCCTGCCTGGATGCGCTGCTCTGCCTTGACACCCAGGCTCGATTGAACGATGTCGTAGTCCTGACTGTTCACCCGCAGATTGACGTCGCCGGCACCGGTTTCCGAATAGCTGTCGACATGGATACGTGACGTCTGCAAGGCTGCAAGCGGCGTGATGGTGGCGGTATTGAAGAAGAAGTGATGGCCTGCACTGACGATGGCCGAGTAATGGTGGCCCTTGTAGTCGGCGCTCGCCGTGCGGCTGATGCCGGGAAAGACGATGGAGCGCGAGCCGTCATACCTGTCGACTCCCGCTGACAAGGCGCCCCGGACGAACCACGGGCCCGGCGCGTGGTTGAGATAAGCCGTCAGATGATAGGCATCCAGCTTCGTCTGGCCGACCGAATTGTTGTCATCGATCTTTGCGTTGGCATAACCGCCGCCGAGGCCGACGCGGGTTTCAGCGTTCAACGGGATGTCGTAGGCGAGCATCAGGCCGAAGGTTTCGGTCTTGTATCCGCTCATTTCGTCGACGTCGCGCTGACGACCGACATTGCCGAAGCCTTTGCCCCACCAGTTGCCCTGCTTTTCGAGATCCTTGCACTGAGCCGTATTCGCGGGCGCTGACGTCGTGCGTTGCTGTTCGCAAACGTCCTGCATTTCATTCACGCGCCCCATCCACAGGTCATCGAACAGCTGTGCTGTCTGACCGGCAACCCGGGGTGCCGCGAGCTGGGTGACACCGGGGGCCAGCTGTGCCAGCGCATTGTTGATCCCCGCTGAGTTCGGAAGCGCGGCAATCGCATCCTGAACGACCAGCAAATCTGAATTCGCAGGCGCATTCACATCCAGTATGGGCGATATCGCAAGCGCTCCGGGCGCAGTGACCAGGGTGCCCAGTGGCGCCACGCCGGTCAGGCGGATGTTCACGTCCCCGGTGACCGTCGGCAAGCCGGCAAACGTATAGCGCGGGTTGTTGTTGATGACGGACACAACAGCGCCGACCGTGCCGGCCGGGGCATCGACGATCTTGTATGTGGTCCCGTTCGTGAGGGCCCCCGTCACGGTCGGAATCACCGTCACGCCACCCGCATTGATATTCGACGTATCGACCGCGATCTTTCCGAATACCGCATCGCTGAGCATGGTCGTCCGGATCACGCCCCCGGCGTTGGTGGTCAGCGCGCCGGTGATGACGAGGGTATTCTCGTTGAGGTTGAATCCCTGCGCCTGAACGGCGCCGGTCACGGCGGCATTTCCGCCCACCACGTTGATCTGCCTCAGCCCGCTGGCGCCGCCTATCGCACCCGTTACGCTGCTTCCGCCATTCAGCGTCAGGGTTCCGGTGTTCGCGGTATTGGTGGTGATGGCGCCGGTCAGCGCGCGGCCGGCACCCAGATTGATGAAACCATCATCGGCAAAGACGGGCGCCCCGGTCACGTCGCCATTGAAGTTCAGTGTTCCGGTTCCGCTGACATTGATGGTCGTTGAAAAAACCGGGCCATTGAAGTCCACCGCCGTTCCGGCGACGCCAGCGCTGACGTTGAGAAAGCTGTTTCCGATGGTGCCGGTGGCACCCGTGACCGTCGAGTTACCCAGAAACAGGATAGTGCCCTGATTGTTGTTGGCCGTCGTAAAGGCGCCACCAAGGTCATTATTTGTATTGATGTTCTGGTTGTTGGCGACGGTCAGGCTCGCGTTGCCCGTCGTATCGACGCCGTTCAGCACACCTTCTGCCCCCACGACACCGGGCAGGGCCACAGCCTCCCGGGCCATGCCATGCGGTGCCCAAGTGGCCAGCGCAGCCAGCACGGATGCAGAGAGAAGATTGATTTTCATGGAGTATTTGTCACAGGTAGAAGAGCGGCTCGGGAAGCCAGGACGCTTCTCAAGCCGCGAAGGAGTCTGGGCAGGCTCGAAAGAGCGCAGTACCCGCGCTGGCATTACGGGGTCGGGTGGAGCAGACAATCCGACCGGTGTCCGATTCGCCTGGCAGGCTGGGGCTTGGACGTCGACACGTATGTGCGCTGGCAAACACGAATCCGGGTTTGACTCGGCTCGAATCCGCTCACGACGGCGATGAGCGCGTGCCGATTCCTCGCAACGTGCGCGATGCATTGCCAGCGGGCGCGGGACGCACCGGATTCAGCCGCCGCTGAGTGCCTGCACGATGATCAGCTCGCCGTCGGCGCGCAGCGGCTGCGCGAGGTCAAGTACCTGTTCGCCGTCAAAGAAGATGCGGATGTGGCGGCGGATGCGGCCCTGTTCGTCGACCATGCGGAAGCGGATGCCGGGGTACTGGCGATCGAGCGCGTCGAGCACCTCGGCCAGCGTGGCACCGGACGCCTCGGCATGAGCGCTTTCGGTGTAGGTGCGCAGGGCGCTCGGGATCAGCACCTTCATCGGACAGCTTTCCTTGCAGCGGTCACGGCGCGGGCCGTTCCGCCACCTCGACCGCATAGATGTCGGGCAGGTGCTGCGCAATGCAGGTCCAGTGCGCGCCCTCGTCGGGACTGGCCCACAGTTCGCCGCTGGTGGTGCCGAAATACAGGCCGATCATGTCCTGGCTGTCGGCCGTCATGGCCTGGCGCTTCACCGTCCACCACGCCTGAGCCGTCGGCAGGCCTGCATCGAGGCGTTGCCAGCTCGCACCGGCGTCGCGCGTGACATACACGGCGGGCCGTCCGTCCGGACTGGTGCGCGGCCACACCGATGTGCCGTCCATCGGAAACACCCAGGCGGTGTCGGCGTTGCGCGCGTGCGCCACCATCGGAAAGCCGATCTCGCCGACCTCGGGCGGCATCGTGTCGCCGATCTTGCGCCAGCGCGTGTCCGGCCGGTCGAGCCGGTAGATGCCGCAGTGATTCTGCTGGTACAGCCGGTCCGGGTTGGTCGGACACAGCCGCACGCAGTGCGGGTCGTGGAAGCTGGGTTGCGAGGCGTCGAAACCTTCGACCACGTCGAGGCCATCGATCAGCGGCGCGAAGCTGCGGCCACCATCGAGCGATTCATGCACGCCGCCGCCCGACATCGCGAAATACAGATGCGCCGGGTCGCGCGGGTCGACGATGATGGAATGCAGCTTGGGCCCGTCGGGTGTGCCGTCCTGCGCCGTACCCATCCATTTCAGGTAGTCCGGATGGTCGTTGATGCAGGAAAACGGCATCCAGCTGATGCCGCCGTCGTCCGACCAGAACAGGCCCTGGGGCGAGGTGCCGGCGTACCACACGCCCGGTTCGATCGCCGGGCCGGGCGCGAGCCAGAAAGTGTGGTCGACGCTGCGCCCGGCGCCGTCCTCGGCGCGGGCGAACGCCGGCGGCCGGGCCGCTTCGGTCCAGTGGGCACCGAAATCGGTCGATCGGAAAATCGTCGGCCCCAGGTGACCGGTTTTCGCGGCAGCCAGCAGCGTGCGGCCGTCGCGCGGATCGAGCACCACATGGCTGATGACGTGACCGAGAAAGTGCGGCCCGTCGGTGCGCCAGCTGCCGCGCGCCGGGTCGCCGTGATAGAACCACGCGCCCTTGCGGGTCGCCACCAGCAAGGTGACCTGACGCGTCGGGCCGGACGGCTGAAGGCGGGTGTTTTCGGATGACATGATGTGCTCCTCGTGCAGGCGTGACGCCGATGCCGGGTCGACGAACGACGGCTCCCGATTTCGACAGTGTCCGCAGCGCCTGACCGGATCATCCGCCGGACGGGGCGCGTTCGGGAAGCCCGCACGGCATCGGGTTGCGCTGCAACCCGCCTCAGGATTTGAACTGCCGGGCGACAAACGCCCACACCATGCGCGACGCATCGGGGCCCTTCGCATCGCCATAAGGTTCGCTTGCAGCGCCCCCGCTCCACGCATGCGCGAGCCCGGCGATGCCGATCTGCGTGACCACGGTGCGGCCACGCAGCCGGAAATCGGTCACTGTCATCGGGTGCCGCTTGCCGCGCTGCACGGTACGCGCCGCCACCGCAGAGGCCCCCGCAGCTTCGGCCCACAGTTGCGCGGCGGAATCGCCATTGCCCGGCGCGACCACCACGTCGCGTCCGCCGTGGATCACCAGCAGCGGTGGCAGATCGACCGCCGGTGTCATCGGCGCAGCCGGCAATGCCCCTGCCGGACGCCGCCCGCGCATGGCGCCGAGTGCGCTCAGCGTCGAATGCGCGCTGCCCGGCGGCACGCCCGAATGCATCACCAGCGCGCGGAATCGTGCCGGGTGCCGCGTGACCAGCAGCGCCGCCATGCTGGCGCCGGCCGACAGACCCGCCACGGCGACCCGCTCTCGATCGGCCGGATAGAGCGTGCAGACCTGATCGATGGCGGCCATGATCAGCGCGACTTCGCCCCAGGCACGGCCGGATCGGGTATCGAACCAGTTCCAGCAGCCCTGTGCATTGGCCAGCCGCTCCTGTTCCGGATACAGCACCAGAAAGCCCTCGCGTGCCGCGATGCGGTTCATCCGCGTGCTGTCGGCAAAACCCTTCGCGTCCTGCCCGCAGCCGTGCAGCATCACGAGCAGCGGCACCCGCTCGCCAGGACGGATGCCAGCCGGGCGGTAAAGACGGTAACGGCGGGCACCCGCGGGGCCGATCGCCACGCCTGGCAGCCACTGGCCTGCCTTGACTGCCGCTGGGGTGCCGGGCGCCTTGGCCCGGGTGCGCCCGCGCACGGCGGGCTTCACGAGTGCGACTTTCGGCGTGACCGCCTTGAGCGCACGCCGCGTGGCCGGCAGTGCCGAGCGCAGCGCCGAGCGCTGCAAGGTCGCCAGACTGCGCGTCATGCTTCGGGTGAAGATCGAGGTCCAGCTGCGTTTGGCCATCCGTTCGGGTCCGTATACCTGCTTGCCATGGGGTGGCGCCGCATTCCGCATATATCTATGCAGGCACGGCCCTCCATCTGCTTGTACAGCATGTATGCGCAGCCGCACCGGAACATTGCAGCGGCTCACACCTTTGCCGCACGACGTGGCTGAAACGGCACGGACCGCACGGCACACCGCAGACGCGGCGCCTGCTTCAGCCGGAACAGCGCGTCTTTCAGGCGTCTGATCCCACAGACAGCGGTCGAAGATGCGCGCATGATCGGCCGCGCATCACGGCATTCCGGCCATGCCGCCCTTGCCCCAACCTTCCTCCAACACTGCAAAGCTCGACGCGATTCGCCGGGTTTCACGAAAGTCAGGTGTCGAGTGCTTCACCACAGTTTCAAGGCCCGGGCCGCGCGCTGGACCGCATCCGCCGCATTCGTGCTGTGCACCGCATTTCCCGCGGGCCGCGCCATCGCCGCCTGCAACGGCGGCGTCACGGTCACGTCGGCCATCGTGATCAGTGCGAACTGCGACGGTGGCAGCACCACGCCTCTGCGCATGAACACCGGCGCGAACGTGACGATCAATTCCGGCGTGACCGTTTCGAACAATTCCGGCAGCGGACGCAACGGCGATCCGGTGTCAGTGCTGTCCACCAGCGCATCCGCCACGCTGACCAACAACGGCAGCATCTACACCGCCGCGCAGTGGGGGGTCACGAACAACGGCACGCTCGACGCGCTGATCAATACCGGCACGATCGCCTCCGGCGTCCGGCGCGCCATCGTGAACAACGGCGGCACCATCGGCACGATCACCAATACCGGCACCGTGACCGGACCGTTCGCCGACATCACGGCCTCGGGCGGCAGCATCGGCACCCTCAACAACCTGCAGGGTGCCGGCAACGCGGGGGGCGCGCTGACCTATGCCGGCGACCTGCCGACCCGCTACAACATCATCATCAACGGGCCCGCCACCTATGGCGTGCTGGCCGGTGCGGGCGTGGTCGGCGCCACGACATTCGGCATCCACGGCACGTCGACCGTCGCCACCGGCACCTATTCCGGCGTGCTGACCGGGCTTGGCGCCGGCAACCTCGGCGGTGCGACCAGCGGCAACTTCGGCGGCTTGAGCTGGACGCTGAATCTCGCCTCCGGCAGCAGTACCGTGTGGGATCTGGTGTTCGCACCGGCGGCCAGCGACATCACGAGCGGCGGCAGCTTCGCGCTCGACAGCGTCGGGGTCACGACCAATCCGGTGTTCGATGGCGGCACATTGACGCTTGCGCCGGACGACGCATCCGCCCGGGCGTTCACCGTGAACGCCAGCGGCGGCACCCTCACCACGCCGAGCGGCGGCAGCGCCACACTGTCGGGCGTGTTGTCCGGCGCCGGCGGTCTGACCGTCAACGGCAGCGGCCGACTCACGCTGTCCGGCCTGAACACCTACGCCGGCGGCACGACCATTGCGTCGGGTACGGTCGCGATCGACGGCGATTCGGCACTCGGCAGCGGCGCGGTATTCGTGGCACCGGGCGCCATGCTGATGGGCACCGGCACGATAGACGGCCCGGTCACCGTCGCCGGCACCTTCAAACCCGGCAACTCGCCCGGTTTCATCGCCGTGAACGCGACGGTCACGCAGACTGCCGGCAGCACCTATCAGCAGGACATCGCCGGCACCGTGCCGGCGGCGGGCACCACGCCCGCCGGATCGACCGGTTTCTACAGCGTCCTCGACATCACCGGCGGGCAGTTCGTCATCCAGCCCGGCGCCACGCTGACGCCGCAGCTGCTGAACCTGTTCACGCCGGCCGAGCCCGGGTTCGGCAGCGCGCCGCATGTGCCCGCGCTCGGCGAGCGCTTCCGCATCATCACCGCCGACGGCGGCATCAACGGCCGCTTCACGACGCTGGCCCAGCCGGCCGGCCTGGCCGCCGGCACGCAGTTCGCCGCCTTCTACGACATGGCCGGCAGCCGGAGCATCGACCTGCTGGTGATCCCCTTGTCCTACCGCACCGCACTGGCTGACGGCAACGCGAATGCGTGGTCGGCGGCCGACGCGCTCGACCGGCTGGTCGAACTGAATCTGGCCGGCACGGCGGGGGCGGCGCAAACCACCGTGCTGCAGGCGGCCGCGACGCAGGGGGCCGCCACGCTGCCGTCGTTCGCGCGTGCGCTGGCCGGCGAAATACACGGCGCCAGCCTGGCGGTCGTTCCACAGACCACGCTGCGCCTGCAGCAGGCGGTGATGGCACAACTGGGCAGCGCCACCGGGGTGCGCAGCAAGGCGTGGGGCGAAATCGCCTACCAGCGCGGCGATCGATCCGGCGACGACACGGCCGGCGGCTTTTCCAGCCACCTGTATCAGCTGGCTTTCGGGGCCGACACGCACACCACCGACGGCCGCACGCTGGGCACCGGCTTCGCGCTGTCGACCACCCGGGTATCCGCCCGCTCGGGCTCCGGAACGGTTCAGCAGGGCACGCTCTTCGTATACGGACAGCGTCCGGTCAGCGAATGGATGCTCGACGGCATGGCCAGCTTCGGCCTGAATTCGACCGACAGCACCCGCAACGATCCGCTCGGCAGCGCCACGGCGCTCGACGCGAACGACATCCACGGCCGCGATGCGCTGGTCAGCCTGGGTATCGGCCGTGCCCACGATGTCGCGACCGGCCGCGTCACACCGTACGCCCGCCTGACCTGGCAGCACGTTCGGCAGTCCGCGTTCAACGAGGGCGACAGCGCTGCCGCGCTGGGCATGCGCCGCTTCAGCGAGGACGGCCTGCGCGCGATGCTGGGGGTGACGCTTGCCTCCGCGCCGACCTTCGCGACCACCGACCCAGCGGCACAGCGCTTCAGCTACCGCGCCCACCTGGGCGTCGGGGCCGACACGTCGGACCTGCTCCAGCCGCGCCTGAACACCACGCTGGCGGGCATCGCGATGACCTTGCGTACGCCCGACGTCGGGTCGACCTTCGTGCAGGCCGGTGTCTCCGCCACCGCCCGGGTCGCCGCCGATACCGTGGTGCAACTGGGCCTGTCCGGCGAAGTCCGGCAGGGTGCGGCGCTGGGCAATGTCAATCTGGACGTGATCGTCCGTTTCTGACGCACGCGCTGCCTGCAGCGCGCAGGCAACGGTTGTTTTCGCTCGATTCCGCCTCATCTATCGCAGCAATCGGCGCTCCGGCCAACCGGCGCGTCGGGGCACGAACTTGAATGCCCTCAGGCTCGTGCGCCTGCTGTCCCTGGAGGAATCGAACCATGCTCATCGTGTGCCCGCACTGCAGCACGACCAACCGCGTCGCGGACGAGCGCCTCGACGATCAGCCGGTGTGCGCGCGCTGCAAGCAGCCGCTGCTGGCGGCGGATCCGTTCGCGCTGAACGACCAGACATTCACCCGTTTTGTGCACACCACGGAGTTGCCGGTCGTGGTGGATTTCTGGGCCGACTGGTGCGGTCCGTGCAAGGTCATGGCGCCGCAGTACGCAGCGGCGGCGGCGCAACTGCCCCGCGTGCGCTTTGCCAAGGTCGACACCGAAGTGGCGCGAAACACGGCCGCGCAGTTCCAGATCCGCAGCATTCCCACGCTGGTGCTGTTGCGTGGCGGCCAGGAGGTCGCGCGCAGATCCGGTGCGATGAGCGCCGCGGATCTGCTGCGCTGGGTCAAGGCGAATACCTGAGCTTGCCGTCAGCCTGCGCGCCTGCAGCAACGCTGCACTCAGACGCGCGCTGCCATACCCTGACGACGCCGCGCCATCGCGCCGACGGCGACGAGACCGGCCAGCATCAGCCCCCAGGTCTGCGGCTCGGGGATCGCCGCGACCACGACGCGCGTGAATTCGGCGCCCTGTGCGATCGCACCCAGGTCGATGGTTTCGTAGATGAACTCACCGTTCGCGTCGTAGCCGGAAATGCCCAACGTCAGGCCGGTGGCGAAGAAGCTGTAAGACCCCGGTGCGGCGCCACCTGCGCTCGGCGTGAACTGCGCGAACACGTAGTCGACCGATTCGCCGGGCTGCAGCGTGATGTCGCCGCGGTCGTTGATCGACGGCTTGCCGTCCTGGGATTCGAGGAAGAAGCTGTAGGTCCAGTTCGACGTATCGTTATTGCAGCCACCCGAGAAGGTGTCGGAGCAGACGAAATAGGTGTTGAGTCCGACGCTGCTGATTTCTGCGAACGGAAAGGTGGTGACTTGCTCCACCCCACCTTCGTCGTTCGGGACCCACTGCGTGATGCCCGCGTTTTCGGGCGTCAGCCCCGGTACGGAGCCGCCCTCGATGATCAGCGGCAGCGATTCGGGGTGCAGCGTGAACCTGACCCACACATCCACCGTCTCGTTCGGCGACACCTCGGCGTAGGGCTGGATGAAGATCATCGAGCCGAACGGATACACGAAGGGTTCAACCGGGTCGGCGACCTCCTGGGCATACGCTGTGCCGGCGCACAGCAAGGTGGTCAGCGCGAAGGCCTTCTTCAGTCGTGAGCAGTTCATTGCATCGATATCCATGAAAGGTGGCGCCGGACGGCTACGAAACCCCAACAGGCCGTAGCAATCATCGGTCCACGCCATGCCGTCCCGGCGAACATCGGCGCGCAGGCGGGCGTTGCGGCGCGGCCGGCCGACACGGCTTTCGACGCGTTGCCGGTCGATGTCAGATTTGCCGACAGTGAGGATGTGCCCCTGCAGGGCACCCGGGAGGATCGAGCACGTGACGCGCATCCGCTCACTCGGCGACGATCACCCCCTTCGTGCCGGCGTCGAAGTCGGCCCACGTGTCTTCACCCGTCAGGCGGCGATCGCCCTGAATGGTGTACAGGACGGGACCATCACGGAACACGAGTGCGCCATCACTGCGCTTGGCCGTCACCCGCCTGCCGTTCACCCAGACGCGTTCGCGACGGTCGATGCGCAGCGTGGCGAAGGTCGAGCCATCCGCGGCCCGGGCAACCCATTGCCCGGCGTAGGGCGTCGGTGGCGTGGCCGGACCGGCGCCAGCGGGTGTGGTGGTGACGACACCGGCCGCGGCGTTTTCAGCACGGGTTTTCGTGATGTCGCAGCCTTGCAGTTCCGACACCTGGGTACAGCCGGAACGTTCGAGCTGCCGTGCGTACTTCGCGTCGATCGCATGAGCCGGCGCAGCGGAAAGCAGGCCGATGGCGGCAACAGATAGCCAGCATGACTTCATGGACTCACCTCTTCGGGCCATCGCAGTGCGAAAGCGGGCGTGTGCAGGGCGCACACCCGGCCCGCTGCGACGTGACCCGAAAGCGTACCAACAAGAAGCGCCATCCTGTTGGCTCGACCATCACCGACCAGTCCGCGCACTGCGCGGACGCAGCGCTCAGGCGTAGGTGTCGATCAGGTGACTGCCGGAGGGTGCGGCCGGCACCGGTGTGGGGAGGGCCTGCAGCAGTTGCAGCGCACTGGCGGCCTGCATGTCCAGCGCCTTCTTCAGCACCAGCGTGCCGGCGGCATCGGCCACCCGCGCCTGCGACAGCGCGGTGGCGGTACTGGCTATGGCGGATACGTCCATCGGAGCACTCCTTGCGCCGTAACACGGCGTGAAGTCAGGGCTAACGACCGCCGGGCCCGGAAGCTTGAGCGCGTGCCAGGCGCGTCAGACCTTTGTCGGTGCGCAGCGCCGGCACCGCGCCCCATTCGAGCCGCGTCAGATTCACACCCACGTTGCCCGGGCCGAACAGGTCGCCCGGCACACGTTTCGTGCGACCGCGCCTGCGCGGCGCGAGCGGTTCCGGATAGACCGAAGGCCTGTTACGGGGCGCCACGTACGCGGCAACAAGAGCGATCGGGCGGGTAGGTTCCGGCACGTTCGAGGTCGCAGTGGGCGTGGCGTGCGTGAATCAGGCAGACGGCGCGGCGGGATCCGGACGCCCGGTACCCGAAAGGATGGCGCAGGTTGCCCTGATCAGGGCAACCGTACGATCGCCGACGCGGAATTCGCCGGAGGCGACGCATTGCCTGCGGCCGATGCGGTGCGCATGGATGCGGCCGACCAGCCAGTCGCCGGCCGTGCTCGGGCCGAGGTAGTCGATGGACAGGCTGGCCGTCACCATCCGGGTATCCGCCGGCATCTGCGTGGCGATGAAGCCGACGATGAAAATATCGGCCAGCGTGGCGATGACGCCGCCGTGCGTGATGCCCAGCAGGTTGCAGTCGTCGGCGGTGATGCGGGCCATGAAGTGATCCGTGTGCCCCTCGCCACCGGTGAATACCGTGCGGCCGCCGAAGAACGGCCCGCGCAGCACCCGCGGCGTGAAACCGGCCGGCGTGCCGCCGTCGTCAGGTGCGGCAGGCGGCTGCATCGAGTGCGTCCTCCAGCTGATCGTTGCCCCAGTACAGGTCGTCGCCGACGAAAAAGCTCGGCGCGCCGAACAGGCCGCGCTGCGCCGCGCGTTCGGTCTGTTCGCGCAGTGCCTGCTTCGCCTCGGACGACTGCGCCCGAGCGATCAGATCGTCGGCCGGAAGTGCGAGCGCATCGAGCACGCGCCGCATCGCTTCGACGTCATTGATGTCCGCGTCGTGCACGAAATTCAGTTCGAACACGCGGGTGCAGAAGGTCGCGATCCACGGTGCGTCGCTGTGGGCGAGCGCAATGCGCGCCGGCAAGAGGCTGTTGCGAGGGAATTGCGACGGCTTGCGCCAGGGCAACCCATGGCGCGCGCACTGGCGCGCGAGATCCGTCCACATCCAGGCGAATTTGACCGGCTGCTGCAGGAAGGGCGAACTGTCCCAGCCGGCAGAGCGAAAGATCGGGCCGAGCAGCAGCGGGCGCCATGCCACACGCACGCCGCGCTCGCGGGCCAGCGCTGCGATGCGCAGCGTGCTGAGGTAGCTGTAGGGGCTGGCAAAGTCGAACCAGTATTCGATATGCGGATCGTTCATGACGGACCTTTCAGTCGAAAAGCACGAGGCAGCGCGCCTCGATGCTGGCGCGCAGCGGCGCATCAACAGGTGCCGCCGGATCGAGGAAGGCGGCGTGCGGGGTGAATCGTGACACGCCGCTCGCCTGCGAGTCGTATTGCTTGAACACCAGCACTTCATGCTTCGCCATGTCTGAGAAGTAATGCCAGCGATGCTGCGACGCGTGCTTCAGCAGATAGATTTCACCGCTGCGTTCCGGATAGCGGATGTGCGCCGCCACCAGATCCTGCGCCATCACCGACCGCGCATCGCACAGGGCCAGCGGTGCATCGACGACCGGCTCGATCAGCGGGCGCCACACATTCACCACGGCGTAGCGACGGATGCGTGCTCGCGCCGCGTCATCGCGCAGCACGAGACCGAGCCGCGCCAGACCGCTCGTCTCCGAGTAGTCGTTGTGCACGCGTCCGACGGCTGAAGCCTGCGCGTGCTGCCGACCGAAGGTGAGGTGCTGTTCGCCCCGCTGGCGCCGGCGCACCTGATGGTCGAAGCACAGCGCACGCCTCGCGCCGGTGGCGTCGCGGGCGATGGCCTCGACTTCCGGGTAGTAGCGGGCGCCGATGCGTTCGTCGTCGTCGAAGCCCGCGAGGCCGGTCGGGGCGTCGCGCAGTTCAAAACCGTGACGGTCGATCAGGAAACCCTGCCTGGCCGGGCGGGCGTCGGCGATGTCGACCCGGTGCGTGCGGTAGCTGCAGTTTTCCCACGGTTCGCCGTCGGGCGGCGGGTACATGTAATTGACCGGCGCGCCGGCGCTGTCGTGCAGGTAATCCAGTCCGCCGGTGGTCCGCCGCGCGTCAAGGCGCGGATCGCGTTCGTCATGCCTGGTCATTGGAGTCTCTCCGGTCGTCATTGCATGGCCCCCCACAGCAGGCGCGCGGCCCAGGTCGTCAGCAGCGCGATCTGGACCAGCATGAACAGAAAGCGCAGGCGGATCGCCCGCCGGCGGCCCGAGCCCAGGTGCGTCACCGTTTGGCCGACCCGTGCGGCAACCACCCACAGCGCCGTCGGGTCGGTGATGTCGGCGTGGCCGCTCAGCGCCGCCGTGACGACCAGCACGCCGAACACCGGCAGGTTTTCGCAGCAGTTCGCGTGCGCCCGGCACAGCCGGCCGGAAAACGGCGACACGTCATCGCCGGCCGGGGTGAAGGCGTCGGCTGTGCGCTGGCGCGTGATGACCAGGGTGGCGCGCAGCGCCGCGATCGTCATCAGGAGCAGCAGGGTCAGGGCGGCGTACAGCAGCGCGGCCAGCAGTGAGGGCGACATGGATGCGGGCTCCTTGAGGACATGGGCAGGCGGTGGATCAGGCCCCCATGCTGAGGCCGCGCGGCTTCGCTATCGAGTGTCCATATCGACATCGATCGGGCTAATATGGACATCATGAAAACAGCCGTACTGATCCTGCCCGGCGTGCTGGACATCAGTCTGGGCATCACGCTCGACGTGATGAACACCGCCAATCGCCTGTGCGTGCTCACGGACCGGCCACCCCTGTTCGACATCACGCTGGCCGGCACCGGACGGCGGCGCGAGCGCAGCGGGTCCGGGCTCGAAGTCGGGCCGCTCGAGCGCATGGCCGATCTGCCGCCGCCCGAACTGCTGCTGCTGCCGGGCGCCAATCGCGCCTCGCGCAGCGAGCTCGAAGGCTGGCTGGCGACCCGCGAAGTCGTGAAGGCAATGGACCGGGCGGGCGGCTGGCTCGACACCGGCACCGAAGTGGCGGCGTCCTGCGTCAGCACCTTTGCGCTGGCGCAGGCCGGCCTGCTCGACGGCCGCGTCGCCACGACAAGCTGGTGGCTGGCGCCATGGTTCCGCGAGCGCTTTCCGCGCGTCGATCTCGACATGGCGCGCATGGTGGTCCATGACGGCGCGATCAGTACGGCCGGCGCCGCGCTGGCCCAGGCCGACCTGATGCTCGCACTGGTGGCCCGCCACGGTTCAGACGAACTGGCGCGCCGTTGTGCGCGCTTCCTGATGCTGGATCACCGCGTGTCGCAGAGCCAGTACGCGATCGCCTCGCATCTGGTCTGCCAGACCCCGACGCTGCAGCGCGCCGACCGCTGGCTGCAGGCACACCTCAGCGAACCCATCACGCTCGCCCTGCTGGCCGAGGCGCTGCACATGACGCCGCGCACGCTGAGCCGGCACTTCGCATCCGCGGTCGGCCTGTCGCCGATCCAGTACGTGCAGAAACTGCGCGTCGAGCGCGCGACACAGCTGCTCGAAACCGGCCGCGCGTCGATCGAGTCGGTGGCGGCACAAGTGGGTTATGCGGATGCGTCGATGCTGCGCAAGCTGCTGCGCCGCGAACGCGGCGTGACGCCGCACGGAATCCAGCCCCGGTCGCGCCGGGCGTCGGCCGTCGGCACCGCCCATCCTGACCGCCGTCCTGATGATGGACATGCCCCTGCACACGCGACACCGGAGGCGCCCTGCGAGCCCGGTTCGTCGAGCTGACCGGCGCGACCGTGTTCAGGCGGCCGGACGGTAGCGCCTTCGAAACGCATCCGGTGTCATGCCCACGACGCGCTTGAAGAACTTGAGGAAATTGGTGGGCTCGGAAAAGCCCAGCGCCTCACCGATGGCCGTCGTCGTCGCACCGGTATGCACCAGCAAGCGTTGCGCCTCGAGCGCAGTGCGGCGATCGATGAATGCCTTCGCCGACACGCCGACGCGCTCGAGGCACACGCGCGACAGCGTGCTGGGCGACACCCGCAGTCGCCGGGCGATCGCGTCCACCGTCGGCCGGGTGCTGACCGAAGCATCCAGGTCACGCTGCAAGCGCTGGAACAGGCGTTCCTGCGCGGTGCGCGCAGGCGCGGCGATGCGTGCGGCACGGCTCAGCAACACCATCAGGCTCAGGAACAGCTCGCGCGCCAGCCGAGCACTGACGTCATCGACGCGATCCCGGTCGAGCTGGCGTTCGAGCACGCGCGTGAGCGCTTCGCCGTCGCGCTGATCCCCGGCGGACAACACGAACGCAGCCGGCCACTCGTCGATCTGCAGCAACTGGAAGGCCGGGTCGGCCAGCGCGCTGGCGGCCAGTTGCGCCAGCCGGGTGTCCACCAGCAACAGCAGGCCGTGCACGCCCGGATGCAGGCGCCACTGCTGCACCTGACCGGGGCGCACGACCACCACGGCGCCCGGCGCCAGTCGCACCGGCTGGAAGTCGATCAGGTGTTCGCAGGCCCCCTCGCTGATCAGCAGAACGATCAGGAAGTCGACGCGCTCCGCTTCGGTCAGCCGATCGGCCGTCACCCGGCTGCGCAGGTCATCGAGGCTGAGCACCTCGACGCCGATGTCCGACAGGCGGGCGTTATCGAAATGGGTATCGCGGACCTGCGCCGTCGTGCTCATGCGTATTTCCGAAGTTGTGCCGATGCGCGATTTTGACCATAACTTGCCGAATCGCAACCTCGGCGTATGGCGTGCCCTCGGACAGACTGCGAGTTCGATGACAACCCAGCGCTCACGCCAATGAAAAGCACCCGCCTTGCCCATGCCACCGTCGCGGTCGTCGCGGCACTCGCCCTGTCCGGCTGCGCCGGCTCACACACTTCGAAGGAGAAAGTCACCATGACCACCGACCGCAAGACTCAAGTTGTCGCCCTGCTCAAGGCAATCGAAACCGGTGAATCCGCGCCGGTGGCCGTCATCAACCCGGACCATTACGTGCAGCACAACCTCGCCGTGGCCGACGGCCTCGCCGGATTCGGCGCCGCACTCGCCGCGCTGCCCGAGGGATCGGCGCGGGTCAACCCGGTGCGGGTGTTCCAGGACGGCGACTACGTGTTCACCCACACCGAATACGACTTCTTCGGCCCGAAGATCGGATTCGACATCTTCCGCTTCGAGAACGGCCGGATCGTCGAGCACTGGGACAACCTGCAGCCGACGCCTGCCGCGCCCAACCCGAGCGGGCGCACGATGATCGACGGCCCGACCTCGGTCATCGACCTGGACAGGACCGACGCCAACAAGAAACTGGTGGCGGCCTTCGTCGACGACGTGCTGGTCAACGGCCGCCTTGATCGCCTCGCTGGCTACTTCGACGGTGACCACTACCGCCAGCACCATCCGCAGATCGCCGACGGCCTGAGCGGGCTGGGCGCGGCGCTCGAAGGCCTGGCCAGGGCGGGCATCACGCTGAAGTACCACACGGTGCACAAGGTGCTGGGTGAAGGCAACTTCGTGCTGACGGTCAGCGAAGGCGAATTCGCCGGCAAGCCGACCGCGTACTACGACCTCTTCCGGGTGGAGAACGGCAGGATCGCCGAACACTGGGACACGCTGGAAACCATTCCGCCGCGCACCGAGTGGAAGAACGGCAACGGCAAGTTCTGACGGCTGGCGCGTGGAGACAACAGGCAGCCGCCGGCTCTCCGGCTGCGCCACCTTCAGGGCGTGCGGCGAGGGGGCAACGCCGCGCCGCCTCAGCCCGCCGACCGCGCCTTCCGGCCTGCTGCGAATGCGATGATCCCGAGGCCGCACAGCAGCATCACGGCAGTACCCGGTTCCGGCACCAGGGATACGTTGTCCAGATGACCGATGTCGGAACCCGTCTGATATTCCGCACGAATCTTCAGCGACGACAGGTTCGACAGGACGGCGAGGAACTGCTCGTCCGTCGGCGCGCTGCCCGACAGGTTGCCCAAGCGCCATCCGGTCGCCGACAGCGGAACCGAATACGAGGTCCATGCGTTGTTGGCCGGATTGCTTGCCGTGTTGTAGACGACCGTCAGCCCGCCGCCCTGCAGGATCACATCTTCGGCATTGAACTGGTTGGGGGAACCGGGGTAGCGCTGCATGAGGTCGAACGTCAGCTGCGTGCCGAAGGCGCCGGCGAAATTGCCATGGAACAGTGCGGGGGCCACGAAATAGGTCACGCCCCCGGTGGTCAGATCGTCGATGAACACACTGCCGCCCGGATTGCCGTCGGTGGCACTCCAGGTCAGGGGTCGTTCCACGTCGCCCTGGGCGCTCCAGCCCTCGGCATCCGTGTCGAAGGTGCTCGTGACGGCATGCGCCGGGAATGAAGCCGCAAGAAGCAGGGCCAGTGCGGAAACGCGAAGATGGCTGTCAGTCATTGTCGTGTACCTCCAATGTTTTGAGCGAGTCCGGCGCCGCACTCGGCCGGGCCCTACAGTGGATCGCAAGACCGCCGCCACTGCAAGCGGCCACCGTCACGCCTTCGCGCGGACCGTGCATCCATCCGGTATCCGGCCTGCAGGCCGACCTCGCGGCCGACGCAGGGGTCCGCGCCATCGTCCTGGCCGGCAAAGGTCGCGGAAGCCGATAGCAGGTTCATGCAGAGGGAACGCGGCGCGCGCGCGTTCAGATGATCACTCGCCCTGTCGGCTCGAGCACGCGCCCGACGTGCGCAAGCGCACTGCGGGCGAGCAGCGCATCGGCCATCCAGTCACTGCGCCGATCGGCCGGTTCGGTCTGCGATTCGGGCGCCTCGCCGATCAAGCAAGGCGCGGTTTTCCCGCCTCACGACCGCCAGCGCGGACAATGCCCCGGCGCCCAGTTCCCCCTTCTCACGCCTCTTTCCCGACCGATCCCCCGTGGCGCCCGCCAAGGGCGCGCTGAATTTCTCAGCGTCTACACCGTGTTTTCGACGCCCCGCCGAAGCCTTGCACCCTGTTGACGCGGGTCAAAAACGCCGGGCCCTGGGGGCATAGGCTGAAATTGTCGGCGTCGCACAACACCGGCAACAGGGCACACGACCCACGACTGACCGTGCGCCGCCGCAGCATAAGGCGTCGGCCCGATCGGCGTGGGTGGCGTGCCGTCGATTCAGCTTTGAAAATGGGAAAAAACTCATGAAAAACAATCCGCTCATCCGTTTCGCAGTGCTTGCCGGCCTGGCCGTCAGCGGTTCGGCAATCGCCGACAGCACGATGGTTCCGGCCGCTGACTGGGGGAGCATGATTTCAGTGCCGTCGAGCAGCGCTGTGCTCAACGAACTGATCTACGAATTTACGGTGACGCCCGATCAGCCGCTGACGATCAGCAGCACGTTCACGGCGTCGGGATACCAGCCTGGCCCCTATCAGCCCGGATTCGTTTCACCGGGATGGTTCTACGTGCGCCAGATCTGCTCACCCGACTGCGGCGCCGATGGAAACGTGGTTTTCGACATGGGAAAGCGCTACGGTTGGGATTTCAAGTTGAGCGACACGATGATCCTGATCGGCGACGTGGGGCGCGGCACCGAGGTCGGTGACTACGTTCCGGGCGCCACGTACACCACGACGATGACCTGGAACCGTGCAGAAAATACGATCGACATCATGGTAGCCGGCGGTGGCGGCAGCTTCAGCCGCACGGTGGCGTCTTCCGGTCGCACCATCACGGGCCTTGTCTTCCGCGGACCCAACTACGACCAGATGGGCGCATCCGCATTCGGCCAGGTTTCCGTCATGACCCAGCCGATACCCGAGCCGCAGGTCTATGCGCTGCTGCTGGCCGGCCTGGGACTGATCGGCGTGATCGCCCGGCGTCGGCGTGCCTGATCAAGGCACGTAGCAAGAAAGGAAACAGGGGTCAGCCCCCTGTTTCCACGTGACGCTCAGTCCCCGTAGCCACCCCTCGCGCGGGGGCTCACCGCCAGCACGATCGCCCTGTCGCGACCGACGTCGTAGCTGCTGAACAGAAACGAAGCCTCCTGCCCTGCCCACTGCTACCGCGCTGACGGCGAGGGTCGCTTCAGCGATACCCCTCTTCGCGCCGCACGCCCGCAACGACCGGCCGGGCGCGCATGCGTTCGTAGTGCGCCCGGCAGATCGATGCCGCAATGGCCCGCCCAGAACTCGACGTAGAACAAGGCGGCATCGGCGATGCAGAAATCGCCCGCCAGTTCGCGCAGGCGCGGCAGTTGGGTGTCGACGATGGCGAAGCCCTGTTCGACGATTTCGCGTCCGCGCGGCGCATTGCGGGTGGCGGGTGGCGGGTGGCGGGTGGCACCAGAGGTTCTGCTCGCGCGGTGCTCCGTCAGTCGGGCACGACACGGTCGAAGCATCGGAAGAGTCTGACCCGGCTGTCTTTTCTACGGGAGCAGATCAATCGGCGTTCCGTTCCCGACGATCTGCCAGACGATGTCCATGTCCTCGTTGCGCAAGCCGATGCAGCCATCGGTCCAGTCGAAGCGCTGGGTCAGCGGCGCCAACCAGCCAAAGCCATTGCGCTGCCCGTGGATCATGATCAGGCCGCCGGGCGAAACGCCTGCCGCCTTCGCCTGCTCGACGTCGCGCGCCTCGGGATAGGAAACGTGCAGTGCCTTGTAATAGGCACTGTCCGGCTTGCGGTAATCAAGCGTGTACCGACCTTCCGGTGTCCGCTGATCGCCCTCCTGCTGCTTGTGCCCGAGCGGGTGGCCGCCCAGCGCGATGCCGAACTCGTGCAGCACGGTGTCACCGGCGAGAATCTGGAGCTTTCTTTCGCTCTTCAGCACGCGAACCCTGTCGGCCTGAGCAAATACGTACGGGGTCGAAAGTGCAAGCAGAAGGCAGAACAGGCGTCGCATCGTGATTCGGTGGCGTTGGCTTTGCGCAATCTTAACGGCGTCCAACGCGGACTTGAGCGATGGGACAGTGGAGTGAATTGCCTCCACCGTCGGGATCGGGTCCGGGCCGGGGAGCTGAGCAGCGGTTCTGCGTGAGCGGCTGCAGCGCGCTGCGAACTACCTGCGGCCGGCCAGCACCTTGTCCAGCACCCCGGTGAACGCGTCGAAATGCTCGAACTGCGGCATGTGGCCCAGATCCGGCAGTTCGTACAGCACGGCGCCGGGAATCAGCGCGGCGGCCGTCTTGCCGAGCCGGTCGTAGCGCCCGGGTTCGTAATCGACGCCGGCTCTCATCCACCCGCGACCGGGGCCGGTGCGATCGCGCGTTCCGATGATCAGGCTGACCGGCACCGACAGGTCGCCGAATTCGGTCACGACCGGCTGGGTGAAGATCATGTCGTAGGTCAGCGCATTGACCCAGGCCACCTGCGCCTTGTCCGGCCCCTGGAGCTGGCCGACGAGGAAATGGGTCAGCGCCGCGTAGCGCTCGTTCCACTGGCCGGCGTAGTAATTGTCGCGCTGGTACTTCGCGATGCCCGCGGCCGTCTGCGCCTGCTCGGCCTTGTAGAAGAAATCGGTGTCCTTGTATTCGGCATACTTCAAGTAGTTTTCCAGGCCGATCGGGTTCACCAGCACCAGTTGCTGCACCGCCTGCGGATACATCAACGCGAAGCGACTGGCCAGCATGCCCCCCATCGAATGCCCGATGACGACCGATCTTTCGATGCCGAGCGACTTCATCAGCGCGCGCGTGTGGCTCGCCAACACGGGAAACGAATACTGGTACTGCATCGGCTTGGACGACTTGCCGAACCCGATCTGGTCGGGCATCAGCACGCCATAGCCCTGCTTCTGCAGATGGCGGGCAGTGGACGCCCAGTAATCGGCGTTGAAATTCTTGCCGTGCAGCAGCGTGACCACCGGCTTGCCGGCCTCGCCCGGCAGATGGATGTACGCCATTTCCAGCGACTGGCCCTGCGACGCGATCGGGAAGAACTTCACCCCGAACGCGTAGGCGTAACCGGTCAGCCGGGCATCGTAGGACAGCTTCGAGAGGTCTTTAACCGCAGAGTCTTCCGCCGCACGCGCGGGAAGGCAGAGCGGCAGCAGCACCGCACACAGCAGGACGCTCAGACGTAGCAGGGACACGGCACTCTCCGGATGGGGCAGGCAGACCCGCGGTCAACGCGGGAACGCCGGGGCGATTCCGAGGCAGGGTACATGTTTCGAGTGACGGGCCCGTGCTCATCTCCTGCCGGTGCGCTCGAAGGGAACGGCTTCGCTGGTCATCAGCGGTAATCTCGCGACACGCGCCTGATGTTGGGCATCGCTGCGCTCACCCCAACCTACGGGCTGGATCCGCAAGCAGTCTTGCCAAATATTGCAAAGCCCTCTAGTCACGGGGGTCACAACCCGCGCGCAGGGACAAAGCCACAGCGCTCAATCCGCGTAACCGCCCTTGCGCTGGTGTCTCACCGCCAGCACGATCGCCATGGCGCGGCCCGCGTCATAGTCATATAGGGCCACGTAACCCGTCCGGCCGTGCGAAATCACCAACTCGCGCAGACCGTGTTCGACCTTGCGGCCGATCAACGGATGCTGGCGCAACAGCGCGAGGCCTGATTGCAGCAAGGGCAGCGTTTCTGCAGCCGTCGAGGGAGCGTCCGCATGCAGCAGAAATTCGGTCAGCCGTTCCAGATCGGCCAGCGCGCGCGGCGCCAGAACCAGACGTGTGCTCAATGCAGGTCGGTTCTCAGATCGCCGACGGGTCGGGCTTTCGGGCGGCCTTTCCTTCAGCGCGCGCCTTCAGGTAATCGAACACCTCGTCGGCATCCACCACCAGCCCGTAACGCGCGACCTCTTCCCGCGCCAGCAGCGCATCGGCTAGGAAGGCGCCGCGACGTTCGGCCAACTCAGTCTGCAGTTCCAGCGCCTCGACCATGAAGGCATGCGCGGTCTTGCCCGTCTGTTGCGCCGCAGAGGCGATGCGCGCCCTGAGTTCGTCGGACAGCTTGAGCGTTGTGGTGCTCGGCATTGTCGGTACTCCCGGAAGAGGTGACACCATGGTAGCACCGACGCACCTGCGTCAGCGCGAGCGGCTGGCAGTGCCGGAAACCTTGCTACGTCCCCTATCGTTACTCGACGTTTCCGTTGTTCGGAAGAGTCGGAGGTCTATCCCCTGTTTCGGACTTCTTGCACCTTGCGAAACACATCCGGATTGGCGCACCATGACATCAAATCCGATGCAAACAAGGACATCCCATGCGAACGACCGTGACGATAGACGACGCCCTGTACGAGCGGGCGCTTGAAGTGGCCGATCCGTCCATGGACAAGGCCGACCTGTTCCGCGAAGCGATCAAGACCTATGTCAGGGTGCAGTCGGCCAGACGGCTCGCCGCGCTGGGCGCAACCCAGCCCGACATGCCGGACATCCCGCGCGCGCGGGCTGACGCCCCCCAGTGAGCGGCGTCGTTGTCGATACCTCGGTGTGGGTGGATCACTTCCGCCACGGTAACGACACGCTCATCCAGTTTCTGGATCGCGACCTCGTACTGATCCACCCGCTGATCATCGGCGAACTGGCCTGCGGCACCCCACCGAGCCGCGCGCGAACACTGACCGACCTCGCCAGCCTGCAGCCCGCCCGTCAGGCCAGTGCTGCGGAAGTGCTGGCTTTCATCGACCGCGAACATCTGTTCGGCCTCGGCTGCGGCATCGTAGACATGCACCTGCTCGCCTCCACCCTGATCACGCAAGGCGCCAGATTGTGGACACTGGACAAGCGACTGGACATGCTGGCGGAGCGGTTCGGCGTGGCCCATCGGATGGGAGTGAGCTGAGTGATCGTGCAGAAAGCACACGCCTCCTTGTTTGACACCTGATTCGCACCTAATATGACTATGGTTCCATGACCATGATCAAAAGAGGCCCGAGATGAGTACCGAAGTGTCCAAATCGCAGTTCAAGGCGCGTGCGCTCGAATACTTCCGCGACGTTGAGCGCAGCGGCGAACCCCTCATCGTGACCGACCGCGGAGAACCGCGGCTGGAAGTGCGCCGCTTCACACCGCAGGACCGCTCGCCGCTGGACATCCTGCGCGGCTCGGTACTGCGTTACGACCGGCCGACCGAACCGGTGGGCGAGGACGACTGGGACGCCGCGCGGTGATCGTGCTCGATACCCACGCGCTGCTGTGGTGGGCCAACGGCGAACGCGCGCAATTGTCCGCTGCCGCGACGTCGGCCATCGACGCCGAAATGGACGGCGGCCAGATCCTCGTTTCAAGCATGTCGGCCTGGGAACTGGCCATGCTGGTCGAGCGCGGGCGTGTCGCGCTGTCGATGGACATCGCATCCTGGCTGGACACCCTCAGCCAGATCGACGCGGTGCAGTTCGTGCCGGTGGACGGCGAAATCGCCGTGAAGAGCGTGCAACTGCCGGGCGACTTCCACAAGGACCCGGCCGACCGCATCATCGTCGCCACCGCGCGCAAGTTCGCAGCACCCCTGGTCAGCGCCGACGAAAAGATCAGGGCCTACCCGCATGTGCGGGCGATTTGGTGAAATAGCTCAAGGGAAGCGGGTGCCCGACTTTGGTCGGTAAACAGGGAACTGCGAAGAGGCTGGCGTTGCCTGCGTTGTCAGACTCTTGAGTCGTATGCGGTTCGGAAATGTTGCTACGTCCCTATTGTTCGCACCCGATGTTCAAAACACAACACAAACCAAAATAACTGTCAATCGCCCAAACAGATCGAAAATTTATGTTGCAGGCTCTCGCAACCGAAACGCATAGCTGGCCATAATATGCATAATCTTCGAACTGGTAATCGATGATTTCCAACACCTCAAGCCCAGGCGACAGCGCTCCATTTCTGAAATGCTTCCACCCAGCAATCAATTTTTGATTTACCTGAAAATTTAGAATATCGACAACGACCACTCGGCACTACGAATCCCTCTCCGAGGAAGAATTGTGGATATCGAGACGAGCCTCCTCTTGCACATGAAAACGGATAGAAAAATGAAAAAATTGGTTTTGGCTGTCGGCATAGCGGGAGCCTCTGCGGCAGCTCATGCCACTACTGTTCAGGTCGTTATAGAGGTAATTGCACAATCACGACAAATCACCACGCTAAGTCAGGAAACCGGAAACTGGAACGTCACATACGACTTTGCGTTCGAACCCAGCCGTTTCGAATACACCGCGCAATTTGATTTAGATAGCCCCTTAGTTGACCAACCGCAGCACGCATGGAGCAATGGTGGTTCAATCTGGTATAGCAACGTGATGTACACCGGTGGAGCAGGCGCTTCCACCACACCCACGCCGTATACAGCAGACTTGACAAACGGATTTCCACCATCAGGAACTGCCGTTTGGCCACTATTTACACAAGCCAGCCAACGACTGACGTCGCCCATCAATCAGGAGGGTGCACAGCCCGTCGACGCTATTGCTTCCTTCAGCACCCTCACCAGATGGGAGACCTTTGGCGAACTGCAACACACGTGGTCGTATGGACGCTCAAGCTTCGTTCAGCTACCCGCAGGCCCGGTTCCCAACGCCGACTTTCGGGTATGGTCTGCTGAGGAATTCATATCTGCAATGCAGGCCAGCGTCGGGACTGTGACTCAAAACTCCTTTAACGAAATGTCCTTTTACGGAGTTTCTCAGGTATACAGCAGCCCATTCGAGGGAACGCGCATCGACATAATGGGTGACACTATGCTGAAGTCCGTCACTGTTGTACCCGAGCCGTCCATCTCAGTATTGATGACACTGGGGCTGATGGCTTTAGCGACTGCGCGGCGAGCGAAGAATTCAAAAAACCCGACGATTTATAGGAATTTAGGGCACACCCATGTTTTCAATGACCGAAACTAAAAATGATGGGCCGTCATAAATTTTTGAATGGCCGGATCGATTTTTCTACTGTGCGGAATGATTGTGACCTGTTCCCACGGGGGAAAATTGGGTCTGACCCCTATTGTTTTTTGACCCCTATTGTTTTTTCGGCCTCTGGCCTCCAGAAGGGCAACAAAGACGAACCCGCTTTATCCAGAACAATCGCAACACTCTGCTTCGCCCGTGTAACTGCGACATAGAAACTGGAGGCGGAGTTCGCCTCAAGATAAGTGCCAGATACGATGAATTTTGCGATTGGCAACGTTGGGACTATCAACACGCGTTCGTACGTCATACCCTTTGATACTTTGAAATTAAGATAATCTAGCGCGAAGGCTTTGCCAGAACTTGCGCTGTGCCGAAGGCATTGAGGCTGAAAGAGGCGAACGTACTCGGTGACGTGCGTCGCCGAAACGAGGAAAACCCCATCGTGATCTGTGACAGTTTCGTTCTTGGATTGCGTCTCTGGGAATCTCCAAGACGGGTCAAAAATGCTGTCTGAGAATTTCGCAACGGCGGGATGGCATCGCCACGTCGTCACGCTCTCCTGTATCTCAAGCAGTCCTTGGGACTGACGCTCGCGTGCCCATTTGATGGCCGCGGCGTAAGAATACTTTGCGTTCTTGGAACTACGCGGGTTCGTCGCTAGTACCGACTGCCGGATGTCACCGACCATGCGGATGTCGATCGAAGAGTGCAGCAGCACGTCGATGATTTCCCAGTCGTGGGCGCTGAGATCCTGAACCTCATCGATCAGGATTTCATCATAGATGCACTCCAGCCTTCTCAGCAGCGCTCCCCTGCTTTCGGCAACCAGCTCGTGAGCAAGGCGGCCGAGTTCACATCCATATGCGGAGCCGTTGGAATCCAGAAATCGACTAATACCTATTGCATTGCGGTGGGGCCGCCCGTCGAAATTGAAACCAAGGACGCGCCGCCCTGAGAATTTGAATGGTAGAAAAGGCCTTGCAAAATGTCGAAGCAGGAACGTGAACCAGCCTACTACCTCAACATGATGGTGATCTCCCGCGTGCTGCTTCAGCCGGCTGATCAGTTCCTGCTGATTGGCCTGCGTATATGTAAGTGCGAGCACACGGCGTTCGCGCGACAGCGACGCGCAGTGCTCGACGATGCCTTGTGTTTTCCGAGAGCCAGCTACCGCTAGCGTCAGATGGTTACCCATGAGCAAACTTAACCGCTTCGAGCATGTACAGCGGCGGAACGATCTTCTTGCTGGAAGCGCTGATGCGAAGTGCCGCCTCCGTCTTCTCCCGGGTCATCCATTTCAGCAAGTCTGCATGAGCAGGAATCCCGAGAATGTCACGCAGCAACGTCTCGCTGTTGTGGTCAATCAATTGAGGCTCAAGCGTTTCGCCATGGTCGACCTCGCCAATGAAGAGTTCGCGCTCACCCTTCTTCAACCACCTATCTACAGAGCTACGAAGCTCAGCCGGATCGACGCCATCGTTATCCCGAAGAGCGGTTACCGGTTTGTTGAGTGCAGCACACAGTTCCAAACCACGTGCCAGAGAAAGCCCGCGCATACTCAGAATATCGATCCCACACTCCATAGGCCGCTTGCCGTAAATGTCCTGGAAGATCCGTTCGAACACGATCTCATCGGATGGGCCTTCGACCAACACGATCTTTTTCGCGAGGACGATGCGCAGGGTGTCGTATCCGGGAAGCTTCTTGAAGTAGTTGACGGTTTCCGGGTCTAGCACCGAGAGTTTAGCGGCGAGATCATTACCCATCAAAAAAAGCGCATCCAGTCCCAAGCGGTTGAGCACGAAAGAGCTATGAGTGGTGACAAACAGTTGCTGCTGCTCACCCGCAAGCGACTCAATTCTCGACAGCAGAGTAACGAGGCTTGTATGCGTCAAATGGTTCTCAGGTTCTTCGACCATAACGAACTTCGCGCGTCCAGCGTGCCGGCTCATCGCGAGCGAAATCTTGATCGCCGATTGCTGCCCTTGACCAGACATGTTGAAGGGCACGTCATCGACATGCGAAGTGACGACACTCTCCCATGACGTTCTCGCGCTTTGATCCAGTGCGAGCGCAATTGGCCTGCTATGCAAGCTTGCGTGGATGGAACCCATCCTCGCATTAACAGCGTTCAACGCCGTCGTTGATATGGAGGCCTTCAAGCGCCGGTATTCGAGCGATATCTGCGCTCGCTCAGCGGGCTCCAGTTGCTCGCTGAGTATCTGACGCAGGTGATAGTCGACGCCGGACGACGTTCGGACGGTGTGCGAGTTAATTACGGCCGTGGCCAGGATCTTCGGCCGCGTCGTCAGTTCTTTATCTGCAAAAGACCGCCAGTTACAACGATAGTACTCAACCGGTAGAAGAGATGTCGGGGACTTGGCCCATTCCTCCAGTTCTGCCGCGTATTCCGGATTTGCGGAAATCTGCATAGTCACGCCGGGACAAGCGGTTGTCGGGACATGCGAGTTAATAGCTCCACATAGGCTTTGCAGTTCCGGCATGTCCTCGAAAGAAAGCTCAATCAAGATCTCCGGAAAACTAACCGGAACACCTCTAGTTCGCTTCTCGATGAACGCATTGACGACGGATGTGTTGAACCAATGCGGGTTGAGCTCCTCGCTGACGCTGCGGCCATTGATCCGGCCAGTGAGCGCAAGCGCAATCGCCTCCAGAAGGGATGACTTGCCAGATTCGTTGGCCCCAACGATCAGGTTGAATTTCTGGTTTGGTTCAACAGTCAGGTCTTTATGGATACGGTAGCCCTTAATTTTAATTTTTCGAATCACCCCGTTCCTCCATTGCGCCCTTTTACGAGGGCGTTGCGTCCTTCGAACGTAGCGGATGTGTATGCGCGCGCACTTTAGAGCTGAATCATGTGGCGGAGACAGACCAAGATTTTAACGAAGTCAGAATCTGGGTATACGCTTACGAATACGGAAATAAAAAAGCCGGCATCTGCCGGCTTTCTTTTCGTAAATTCTCATTAGAGACAAGAATGCCTATCGATGGCTTTCAGATACTTACCGCCATCCGTCTCGCTTCAGGAAGTCGCAACTTCTCACGAGAGACAAGAACAGCGCCCATTCGTCTCATTAGAGACGAGATTTTCCGAAAGCCTCAAAAACAGGTGAGCTATCTTACTGAATTTAAACACGATTTTTATTTTGAGGAAAGTCCGATATCTGATACCGACCGCTACGTTGGGTCAGGCTCCGGAATCAGTAACAGGAACCAAAAGCTTCTCTGTTTCAAGTGGTCCAGCAAGTCGGGAGTAGGTCAGATTCCCGAGCGTGAACAAGCGCGAGGCACTGAAAGCTCGCACTGCGACGTTCGGCCAACTCAGTCTGCAGTTCCAGCGCTTCGGCAATGAAGGTATGCGAGGTCTTGCCCGTCTGCTGTGCCGCCGAGGCGATGCGCGCCTTGATCTCGTCGGACAGCTTGAGCGTCGTGGTGCTCGGCATGGTCGGCACTTCCGGAAGAGGTGACACCATGGTAGTACCAACGCAATAGCGTCAGCGCGAGCGGCTGGCAGTGCCAGAAACGTTTCTAAGTCCCCTGTTGCTTGTCGGTATCAAAGCACCTTAAGGTCAGCGCGAGCCTGTTCTGCATGCTGGACGGCAGAAACCAGTTGGCGGTGTAACTCCGCGGCCTGTTTAGCCCCTTTTTGCACAATGCCTTCAAGCTCGGAAGGGGCTCCGGTCAATATAGACTCGATCACTACTCGACGCATGTAAATGTCCGACCGCACTACCTGACGGTCCGTATCTGTCACTGCTTGTGACCGGTTGAACACGAAACGCCTCTCACAGCTTGCCCGCCAGTCGATCATCGCTTGAGTGAGGCCTGGCCCGAAGCCCTTCACTTGGCTTACCCGCTCCCTTTTTACATCCGCCGCAGTCTCGATGCCGAAGGAACGAAGCGCTGCCTTTCGCCCCGGCCCCACACCTGGAATAGTCGCCTTATCAATAAAGAAGGCATCAAGGAAGCGGTGCCGCTGGCGCGCCTCCGCTGTATGGCTCAGATTGGCAATTTCCCTCGCCTCGCGTGCGGGCAAAACCTTGTATTCCTCGTACAGTTCTCGAAGCTGGCGCTTCCTTGCGTTGAAGGCTTCCGGCCGAACGCCGTCCTGAAGCTTGCACACCAACTCCGAGAGCGCCTTCTCGGCCTCGGCTGCAACCAGCTCACGACGCTCCTTTTCATTCAAGTAAGCGGCAGACGGTTTGGGGCCCAACATCAACCAGAAAAATGTTCCAATGAGAAGCACGCCCCCCACCGACTTCGGATCGGCTGCAATCATTCCGATAGCCGCGAGTATGACAAGAGCCCTAGCTAGTGGAACGGGTGGCTTGACGTCGGCTGGCAGAGGCTTGGGCGTAGGTTGGGCAATCAGAGGTAGAGCCCGTGTGGCTGCGAGCGGTGCTTTAACAGTTTCAATTTTCGCCCAGATGTGCTCAATGTTAAAGCCGCTACCGTTGTGACCTGGCGAGGTGCCCGTCCTCCCAACATGGACGAAAAACACGACCCCCTGCTGTTCGAGGGTGCACCAAGGGCAGTCTGGAAGGTGCGAGGGAAACACGTGGGTGGGCGTTTGCGCACAAGCGCGAACGCTCTTACGAAGTTCATCCAACGCCTTCAGCCACTCCTTCGCCGAGGGGCGAAGCCGTTCCTTTGGTGAAGTAAACGCTGTGTAGAACATGTTCTGCATCGCCAGTGGCAGTATGCCAATCGGCACACACCGCGGCGGCGGACTAAGCCCGCGCGAGGCGGCATCTGGCCCGTATGCGTAGCGATACGCTTTGATGTCCGTTTCCAACTGCTCGCCAATCCCAACGCCTGTGGCTACGCCCGCGAAGGGATGCCGCCCGCCAATAAGCAGATGAAAGATCAGCAACGCGAGCCCAAAATTGTCGTGGTTGGGCATGCGCGTAACGCCACGGAAGGAATGGATGCCCTGCAGTTCCGGAGGAGTGAAATGCCCTACGCCCACTTCACACAAGTGAAGCGTGCCGTGCGCGTTGATTTGGTAGGAGTCGCTGTCGATCAACACAACCTTGCTATCGACGCCCACCATCACGTTGCCCTGGTTGACGTCCCCAAGCACGTGGCCGTGAGAGTGCAGGACGTCGAAGGCCGCAGCAATATTGCGTGCAACGTAGATCAGAAAGTCCAGAGCGAGGTTCGGATGTTCCTGTCGCCGGTGCGCCGGACTATAGATCTCATGTACGGGCTGCTTACCCGCGACCTTGCCCATCAAGAAGCCAACAACTGGTCCATTGGGCTTCGCGTGAAGCGTCTCCTGTGGCCAGGCGGTGTAGCTCAGCAGTTCCTTGTCGGCCGCTCGCGCCATGAAGGAGAGCTTGGCCTGCTTTTGGTTGTCTGGCGCTTGGTGATAGACCTTGGCGACTAGATCTGCGCCATCGGCCTCATAGACCGAACCTTCGCCCCCGCGCCCAAGCTCCCGGCCAAGATGGACCGTTCTGCCACTGGATGTGAACAGGCGCTTTGTCATCATGCCGATCAAATCCGGCAGGCAAGGACCAAGGTCTTGTCGTCATCGGTTCGATCACATACCTGCTCGCTATCGAGAAAGCGAACGAGGGCGTGCTCAAGCTCGACTTCTTTGTCTTCAGACGTAGTGCTAAGAACTCGAAAGAAAGGCTCAAAGAACGGGCCATGTGGCTGGTTGCAGACCATGTTCAGTGCAAGGCGCTGCAGACCATCGGTGAAGAGCGCAGCGCGCGAGACTGGGCTTTCGAAGAAACGAGTCTTGAGCTGCTTGATTGCGCCCTCGTCGGTCACAAAATAGGTCATGTTGGCGTATTCGCCACTCATGGGCACGATCGCAAGTTCAAGGCCGGCGCCTGCATCCAGCACGATCCCACCATCGCCAATCTGCAGGGCAAGACAGGCCTTGTCGGTGCTGAGCAGGCCGAGCAGCGTGCAGGCAAAGTCCCGGATCACCAAGCCATCGCGTTCAGCCTCCTGAGCCAGGCGCTGGCGCACCGCCCTGACACACTCAACTGCAAGCTCATCAGTTAGACCGAATTCGTGCTGTGGAATAAGGCCTGCCACGACCTCAGCGATCGCTTGCATGGCGATCTCGGCCCCCTGACCACCACGCAGCGCACTGCCGGCACCGTCTGCCGCGAATAAGGCGAGCAACCGCTCGCCCGACACGGTTTTCTCCTCAAGTGTCCAGCAACTGTCTTCGCAGGACTTTTCGACCTCCAGGTGAGAGGATCCAACTCTGGAGGCAGCAACGATGCGCCAACTCACACGGCCGACCAGCCGCTCGGCGCCTGAAGCGGCACCTCTGTACCCGGCGTCGATTGCGAAACCGAGCGCAGCGAACTGGAGAGCCAGCTAAAGAGTTCGCGGAACTTGAGGCCATCGAGTACGAGCGGGGTACGAACGCTTATTTGACTCAAAATATCCATGTTGGCGCCCTTTACGCCTACGGCGAAGAAGGCAAATTTCTTGGATGCTTCCCCTTCGCGCACCCGGGCGGCGGCCTCCTGCCAAGCGTCGGTTGGCCCCCCATCAGTGATGAGGAAGATCCAGGGACGGTAATAGGCAATCCCGTTAGCACGGTAATCCTGCTTGCGGCTCTCAACAAGGTCGAGGGCTTGCTCAATGGCGCTTCCCATCGGCGTATCACCTCTTGCCACCAAGGTGGGAGGGTAAAATACATCGGCGCCAACGAACGGCTGCGCAACTTGAGTCGGCCCGAAGGTTACGATGCCCACTTCCACGCGCTTCGAGGCAAGTGAATCGCTCGCAAGCTCGTCTTTGAACTGGGTCAGGCCGATGTTGAGCTCATCAATGGGCCGGCCATTCATCGAACCCGAGACGTCCAGAAGCAGCACGCAAGGGCAACGGGGTTCGGGATTGGAGGCGAAATCATCGGGGCCTACTGGAAAAGATATCTGGTCGCTCATTGTTGATCCTTGTTAGTACGATCAGCAAAACAGGGGAGTATGTCTCTGCCCTATTTGAACAGTTTCTTCAGCAAATTCCAAAACAAGATCATCTCGCGTGAGCTGGCGTATTAGTACGCGGCTCTACGCGGACTAGTCAGTCTTGCCGTTGAGGCGACCGGTCGGAGCAGATCACTGCAAAGGCAGACAGGTTTGCGATCATCTCAAGTTTCAACTGGTCCGAAAAGTCAGGAACAGGTCAGCGTAACGCGGTCTTCAAGCCACTTCGCACAAGCAGATCAAGCACTTTGCCGCCAGGGACCAAACTGATCGATGCGTGACGATGGGCAAGCGCTACCGGGACTAAGGCGTTTTCGTAGAGATCCATCTCAAAGTGACGAATCAGATCGCAGGCTCGCTCGATAAGCGAGCCATACCTCGCCAGGTCAATCTTGGCTTTTGCAAAGCCGATGCTGCCTTCGGCCGCCTTATCTTCAAAGGGATAGGGAATGGCGAAATTAAAGATCCGCCCCCGCTCGGTCTTGAACAAGAAGTCCTGCCCATAGTAGGTCTCGTTGCCGAAATTCGATGCGGGAGAGTCCGTACCGGTGATGAACTTGTTCCGGTAGTCATCATCAACCACTCGCAAAACCCCGTCCGGTAAGAACTTTTCCAGTAACCGTGCGTGATCCATAACGGCGCCCGTTTTCTGCAAGCCTAGAACGAGCATAGGCGGCAGGCCCATGCCGCTAAGCCGCTGATTGACCCGAAAGATCAGACGCTGCATCCGGGGATGCAACTTTGCTGGCTCGCCGAACAAGGCCAACGGCCCATCCATTACGAACGCGATCTCAGACAAGGCCTGTGGCTGAGCCTCAAAGACTTGCATGATGAAGCCCGCGAGCATCAAGTGCTCAATAGCATTCATCATCCGGGTCATGGCGCTCGCATTGTCACCAAAATCACTGATCCCCTCGTGTAGCCGAAGGAAATCGGTGGCATAGATTTCGCCCCCACATTCGCTGCATTGACGCGCCAGTGCGCCCTTGTCGAAAGTGGCCCCAGGCTGCGCGTGACATATCGGACAGGATGAAACCACAAGGTTGTTGTCGCCCAAAGCTACGAGCATCCTGGCCAACACCTGTCCGTTCTTCGTTTCACTACGATCAACAGTCAGCTGATCGAACAGAGCACGCCTGAATCCGTGCTTGACGTTGTCAATGCCACGGTAGCGGATATTGCTCCCGGGCATGGTGAAGGTCACGGGCGAAGCTGCACGATGCATTTCAGCAACCCTAAATGGATCGACGAAACGGTTCACCGGATCGATTAGGTCAGCGTACTTCTCCATGTCAATCAGGACGTGGCTTACCTTTAGAAAGCCAACCTGCGTGCTAGGCAGCTTGTCATTGATTGGAGCGTCACTCTTGCTTGCGTCAGACGCCACGACGTAGCGCGGAAGGTTTCGAGGCTGACCCGACGGGGCCGGTATGAACTGCGACGCAAGCTCTTTCGCCTCTTCGTCAGTGGGCTCCCGCAAGTAGGTGCAGTTCTCCAAGAATTGCTGCACATCCGGGTTACGTACGAAATCAGCATGTCCGCCCTTGCCAGCAGATTCACCCGGATACGGCATCAGAACGCTCCCGGTTCAGACGACGACGCCGCGGCAGCTGCCAAGCCTAAGGACTTCATCTCAGCGATGAGGTCAGCAGGGGTGAAGCGATTAATCTGAGTTGGAATGACAAACGGTGAAGAGAGCGTCTTGATCCGCGCAAAGCCCACGTCCTGCGCTGACTTAAGCGACGGCAGAAAATCTCCAAAGTCGTAGAACTTGCCGAGAGTTTTCAGTTCATCGTCATTGTTAAGGTGCGTCACGAACCAATTCTCGGTGTTCGCCAAGATGTTCGGGTGGACAGAGGACGGCTCCTGAGTTGCATAGACAAAGGCAATCCGTGCCTTTGCGCCCTCTTTAGCAATCCGAGGCCACGTATCGGTCAGGTCACTCTTCTTACCGATGAGGTTATGAGCTTCCTCCACGTACAGAACCACGTTCATTGGTGTCTCGCCGCGGTTCAGAGCGCCGAACTGCCTGTTGAACACCGCTTCTGCGATTCGAAGGGACAAAGTTTTACGAATCGATACGGGCCCGGCAGACAGGTCAAGAATAACGATGCAACCGCTATACAAATGCCCCAGGATCTCTTCGACGACATCACCTCGCCGGCGCGCAGAGTGGTAATCCCGATACTCTTGAATTTGCCGGAAGCCCCGGATATAGGTCCCACCCGTGTTCATATTGCAGAGGACGTTCAACGTGGCTTCCAGCGAAGCGTCGACCCATTTGCCCCCACTGGAGCTGAAGAGAGGGGTGGCAATGTTGATCTCTCGGAGCTTTGAGAACCAAGTCGTAGCTTGGGTGAGGCTAAGGCGGTAGAACTGGGCATTTCCCTTTGAGATCGTCCCTGGGAATCCTGCTGGCAGCTCAGGCGATATTTGATCGACTACTGCCTTGCTGACCGGAAACTCGACGACAAAACCACTTGGCGCCTGATAGCTCGCCGCATTCAAGACGCAATAGTAGGCAGCTCTCCTTACCAGCCATCGGTTGTGCCCGCCACGGTCCTCATTCTTGTCCGGCTCATCAAGAGGACTGGTGAGAAACGTGGTGATGTCCATTGCATTCCCACGAGTGTCCCTCGACAGCTGTTCCAGCAGACCTATAGCGACGTCCGGCTGTTCGTAAAAGTTGATCCTCAAGTCTCCGAAATTCGGCGTGTCGATTGCTCGATAGCGCCTGACGCGATCACCGAACACATCAGCGATCGAGCTACCGTCGTCTTGATGATTCGCGTTCGCATATTCACCATTCACGTCGAAGATGAGCTGCCCGACCCGGATGTCGGACTTGAGCGCGGCCATTGCGACTGCTGAGACAGTCGTCTTTACCGTGTTTGACTTGCCTGTCCGGGTCATGCCCAAAACGGCAGTTCGACGAGCGAGAAAGTCTGCAGGCTGGATCTGGACTCGAACCGGGGCCTCAGTCTCACCCCGGTGCAATCGGTCAGTGGATGTAAATCGCACCGTACCCAGCTCTATCGGTTTTGGCGTGTCCTTGAAGCCCGCCTTCTGAGCCTCTTCGCGCGCCTTAGCTCGAATCTCGGCATTCACATGATTGACGATCAACTCCAACGATGCACCTCGTGGTTTGAACGCTCGCATCCGCGAGAGGCTCATGAAATTCTCGATGTCGCTACCTAGATGGAGTTCTCCATTCTTCATGTAGAACGTCCCCAGCACCCGGCACCGCATGCCACCCCATTGCAATTCGCTGGCCGTCATCGGATCCAGGCCATCGTTTACATCTCCGGGCAGCCTTTCACTTTCCCTGCGACGTTGATGGTGCTCGATTCTTGTCCGAACCATGTCCGCATCCTGAGGAAGACCCGTCGGCCCAAGTACTCGAAGCAGTACCACCTCCTGGTCGATAGGCGGAGCCGCGTCAAAGCGAGACGGATCAAAACCAGCCGCCAGCAAAAAAGAGTTGTGAGGCAATCCATTCACGGCGTGCTTGAATGCATCATTCGTCTGAACAAGGCATTCGTCATATCTAAGGCTGTACACGTAACCGATGAATGACTCGTCCACGTTTCCTATCAGGCGCGTGAGCGGGTTGTCTGAAATGACCGTGCGAAGGACCGTGTTCAAACGTACTCCCCTTTTCTTTCTTGGGTTTTGGCGTCTTCAGAGCGAGGCGCTGTACGCCGGGCGGTGAGGTGCTCGCTCCGGGTAAGCCTTGGCGACGATGGCAGTTCGAGGTTGGCGTAGAACAGGGCTTCGCTCGCCACGGGTCGGGCTGTATGCGTGGAGTACTGCAACGAAAATTCGGTCCCTCGCATGGCGCTATAAAGCGTGCGTACCTCGGGACAGTTGTCGTACGTGATCAGTAATGGATGCTTTACCGTTGAAGCGCATTTGGCGATAGCCACGTGATCGGCATGCCTGTAGTGGTGCAGGTAAAGCTGACTACCTTTCACGTAGTAAGGGGGATCCATATAGATGAGTGTGCAGTCGGGCGCGCCAGAGCTAAAACCATCCAGCAAATCAAGCGCATCCAGCTTGCTAACCGTGATGTGCTCTCGCATCGCCCCGATTGCACGAACTCGCGCCACGAGATCTTCACGCTGGAAGCGGGCATCGAGCTTGTATGGACCTGCCTGGTCTTTACCGCCAATCACGCCTCCCGTCAGGATGCCCGACCGACTTGTGCGATTCAGAAAGAAGGCCGCGAACCCGAGTTCGAGTAAGGAGTGCCTATTCGGTCTTTGCACCGCCTCAAGCAAGGTCTCCCTGGTGCCCATCGTTATCGGTGTGCTCTCAATCAATCGTACGAGTTCATCCGTTTGTTCGACCACCGAGTGCCACAGTGCATGAATTAGCGGGTCGGCATCATTGATTACGATGTGGCCTACGTGTTTCTTAAGGAGAAGGTACAACGCAGCACCCGCGCCGCCAGCGTAGGGCTCAACATACCTACAGCCAGTTAGTCCGTTATGCTCGATCACACTGGCGAGCCATGGCCCTAGGCGCCCTTTTCCTCCGGGGTACCGCAACGGACTGGCGAAGAAGCCGGCGCTTTGTGGTCGTTGTTTTTTGCTTGGCTCGGGCAAGTTGTTTCTCTTCAGGAAAATTCAGTATGCAAGCATTCTTGGCACTGATCACGACGATTCGAACCAGTTCTTCACCAATGTAGCGACTTCAAAGTTAGCTTACCTTGATCGAAGCCTACTGAATTGCCCCCGGACTGGTGGGCGCCAAACCACCTCGAAATGAGCCGTAAGGAGGCGTCTATGCCAAGGACGAGGCCTCAGCAGCCGGGCGTCCTTCAAGCGTACGTGCCGGTGAGGTTTCTCAGAAGCAGATCATCTAAAAGCTGCTGACCAGTGACGGTACCGAGAAATTCTATTGCTAGTCTTCCGCCAAGCGCCGGTTGGGGCGACAGTAGCCAGCGCCCTGCCCAAGCTCCCGCATCGAATCCAGTAGGATCACCGCCTTCTTCCACGATCGTCTGGATCCGCCCAACCAACCGTTGCAATCCTAAAACCCGCTCACCTTGGTCCAACCGGAGCGCTTCTTCATTCCGTGCTTTACGGCGGATTGTTGAGTTGGGGATTCCGAGCGCGCAGGACAATCGGGCAAGCGGTAAGCCGAGCAGAGCAGCCAAATCCTCCACTTCTCCCGCGGCGACTCCTTGCTGTACCGCCTGCTCCATTTCTCCGAGACTTGCGGAACATGCGAGCTGAAAACGGCGAATCACTTCACCCTTGGACATCGAACCCAACGACTGCCGAACCATCACAGGCACCTCCGCATGCGGGGCCCCTACAACCGAGGCCGCTCGCCTTACACGCTATCACTATGCGTAGATCTTGATTAGCGGTGCTTGCCATTAAGCCAGCCATCATTCACAGCGGTAGGCGAGGCGGACGATTAAGCGTTGGGCAACTGTGCATGTAATTTTGCCGATCCTCAAAGTGCCGACCTGTCTTCCCACTTGCTTCAAGCGTCACGGCTTGTCTTGATCTGCCGCGAGGAGGGGCTGAGAGTACGCGTGCGCTGCGATATCGGGGCGTTTCCTCTTCCAAGTCATTTGGAATGTAAACGCCATAAGGCCTAACGCAGAAGAAATCGGCCTGCACGGCCTTTTGCGCAAGTCCGGTTGGCGGCCGGGTTAACTCTGCCGCTGGCGTACCAATGGCTTTTCATTTCCGATTGACCTCTCGCTCTAGAGATAGTGACGCGGACTCGACCTGTTGTAGAAATTCAAGTTCTTGGGCTTTTTCGGTTAGACCAAGCTGCCCGCCGCCTTAGAGAGGCTGTCCCAGAACTTTGCGCGAGGCGTGGTTTTGTGACCAGCCGCAGCAAGACGGTTGAGCGTTAACTCGAATTGGCCTTTCTCGACGAACGCTTCGATTGCGGCAAGATGTTCGTTCAAAGATGCGGAGCCCGCACAGGGCACCTCGACGCCCAACGACGCTGTAGAAAAACCCCATTTCGGGGCAAGTTGCTGCGTCCGGACATTGCCGGCTTGAACTCATTCTTCATC
>NZ_JBHYCQ010000015.1:0-47320 GCF_051861465.1 Methyloversatilis sp.
GCGATAGTGCCGTGATGGTCGCATTGCAAAGTGCCTATCGCGGCGAGGCCGCCGCTCCCACAAGAGTCGCTCCCGCAGGGGCTGCCGCGTGCGTCGTCATTGTTAATCCTTGCGCCGCTGCGCCCGCGCGCGCCAGCTGCGCAACAGGTGCCAGCGCCACAGGCCCAGCACTGTGACGTAACCGATCGCGGCCAGCGTCACCGCCAGCAGCGGCAGGCCGATCAGCAGCGGTTCGCCGAGTGCCATCACCCAATCGAACAAGGCGCGGATCCAGCCACCGAATCCGGCACCGTCCGGGATGTGCGGTGCGTGGAAGGTCGCGCCCGGTGGCATCGTCAGCCCCAGCAGCGGCATCACCAGCCGGCCGTAGCCCCACGCGAAGGCGTACAGCGGCACGATGGTCAGCGGGTTGCTGTAGAAGGTGACGGCCATCGACAGCGGCAGGTTCACGCGCAGCAGTACCGCCAGCCCGGCGGCCCCCAGCATCTGCAGCGGCCCGGGAATCAGTCCGGCGAACAGCCCGACCGCGACGCCGCCGGCGCAGCTGTGGCGATTCAGGTGCCACAGCCGGGGATGGCCGAGCCAGTCGGCAAAGGGTGCCAGCCAGCGATTGCGGCGCAGGGTTTCGGTGTCGGGGATGTACTTCCGGAAGATTTTTTTCATCGGAGCGGATTATCCGCTGCCGTCGTGACGGCATGGCAATGGTGTGGTTCGAATGACTTTCGGGACGCGTGACGGGATAATCGATCGTCATGATCCTGCCCGTCGCGCTGTCGCTTGTTGCCGGTACCTGGCTCGCTCAGCAGCAGGCCGAGCTGCCCGCGCCTGCAACGCTGTACGGCCTGTCGGCCCTTGCGCTGCTGCTGGCGCTGTCTGCTTCGAGGCCGTGTGCACGCGCAGCCTGTGACACCGCGGTATGTGGCGCGGTTGCACTGGCCGCTTTCGTCTGGGCCAGTGCCGCCGGGCACGCCGCGCTGGCAGACCGCCTGCCGCACGGCCTCGAAGGGCTGGACATCGACCTGATTGGCGTGATCGCGGGGCTGCCGCAGCGGGTGGAACGCGGCCAGCGCTTCGATCTTGCGGTCGAGCAGGCGCCGTCCGGCGTGCCGCGGCGCATCGCCCTCACCTGGTACGACAGTCGCGACGCGGACTCGCCGGCATCCGGAGCGGCGCCGCAGCTGCAGGCTGGCAGCCGCTGGCAGCTGCGGGTGCGCCTCAAGCGGCCGCACGGCAACATGAATCCGCACGGCTTCGACTACGAAGCCTGGCTGTTCGAGCGGGGCATCGGTGCGACCGGCCATGTGCGGGCCGGCGGCGAAAGACGACAGGCGCAGCGGCTGATCGCCGAACGGGCGGGCGGCCTCACCGCATGGATCGACGCGCAGCGCGACGCGGTGCGGTCGCGCTTCACGGCGGTGATGCACGACGACGCGCAGGCCGAAGTGCGCACGTGGCAGTGGGCCGGTGTGCTGATCGCGCTGGCGATCGGCGACCAGCGGGCGATCCCGCCGGCACACTGGGACTTGTTCGAACGCGCCGGCCTGACGCATCTGGTGTCGATCTCCGGGCTGCACGTCACGATGGTCGCCGCACTGTCCGGTCTTTTGCTGTCCGCGCTCTGGCGCCGGGTGCCCGCGCTGGCGCTGCGCTGTGCCGCACAGCGCGCCGGCCTCGTCGCCGGACTGATGGCCGCCACCGCCTACTGCGCGCTGGCCGGCTTCGGCATCCCCGCGCAGCGCACGCTGATCATGCTGGCGGTCGCCGGGGTGGCGTTGCTGGCCGGGCGCTTCTCGTCACTCTTCAATGCGCTCGCGCTGGCGGTGTGCATCCTGTTGCCGCTGCACCCGATGGCGGTGATGAACCCCGGCTTCTGGCTGTCGTTCGGCGCGGTGGCGCTGCTGTTCTACGCGGCCGCCGGCCATCTGGGATCGCCGCATCCGGTGCGCAGCTGGCTCGGCGCGCAGGCCGCGATCACGCTCGGCCTGGCGCCGCCGATGATGGCGCTGTTCGGTCAGGTGTCGCTCGTGTCGCCGCTGATCAACCTGTTCGCCATTCCGCTGGTCAGCGTGCTCATCACGCCACTGGTGCTGATCGCCATCGTGCTGCCGCTCGATGCGCTGCTGTGGCTGGCGCATGCGCTGACCGCCGGGCTGATGTGGGCGGTGCAGTGGCTGGTCGCGCCCGACTGGGTGCTGTGGCATGCCGCGGCACCGGCCGGCTGGGCGGTCGCGTGCGGGGTGCTCGGTGCGGCGAATCTGCTGGCGCCGCGCGGCTGGCCCGGACGTGCGCTGGCCGTGCCGCTGATGCTGCCGCTGTTCATGACGCCGGACACCCGACCGGCCGTTCGCGACATGCGGGTGGTCGTGCTCGATGTCGGTCAGGGGCTGGCCGTGCATGTGCAGACCGCGCAGCACGACCTGCTGTTCGACACCGGCCCGCGCTATGGCGCCGAAGCCGATGCCGGCGGCCGGCTCGTGCTGCCCTACCTGCGGGCGATCGGTGTGCGGCGCCTCGACACCCTGATCGTCAGCCACGCCGACAGCGATCATTCAGGCGGCGTCGCATCGCTGCTCGCCGGCCTGCCGGTGGGCGAGGTGCTGTCGTCGGTTCCCGCGCACGATGGGCTGCGTCTGGTGCGGCCCGACACGCGGGACTGCGCCGCCGGCCAGCGTTGGACGGTGGATGGGGTGCGCTTTGCGATGCTGCATCCGCCGCCCGGCGCCGTTGCACTTGGCGCGCGCAGCAGCAACGCGCTGTCCTGCGTGCTGCGCATCGACAGCGCCCACGGGTCGGCAATGATCACCGGCGATGTGCTGGCCGATGGTGAAGCGGCGCTGCTTGAGGCGGCTGCGCCGCTGGCCGCCGATCTGCTGGTGAGCCCGCATCACGGCAGCCGCACGTCGTCGACGCAAGCCTTCGTGGAGGCGGTCGACGCCAGCGATGTCGTGCACGCCGTCGGCTACCGCAACCGCTTCAATCATCCGCATCCGAAGGTGCAGGCACGCTATGCCGACCAGGGAACTGCCCAGTGGCGCAGCGACCTCCACGGTGCCGTGGCATTCGATTTCACCGCAGACGGCATCCACCGCAGGCTCAGCCGCGAGATCGACGCGCGCTACTGGCACAATCGGTTTCCTGTTCAACCCGAAGGACCGTGATGGGACTGTTCGACCGGATATCGGCGTGGTTAGGCGGCGCGCCGCCTGCACCACGCGACACGGAGCCGCGTCTGCACCGCGTGCAGTGCGCCAATCCGAAGGGGCTGCATCACATGGCCTATGCGGAATGGGGCGACCCGGCGAATCCGCGCGTGCTCGTTTGCGTGCATGGACTGACGCGGGTCGGACGAGACTTCGACTTCCTCGCGCAGCAACTCGCCCGGCACTACCGCGTGGTGTGCCCTGACGTGGCCGGGCGCGGTCGCAGCGACTGGTTGCCGGACGCCGCGAACTACGGCGTGCCGCAGTACGTTGGCGACATGGTGACCCTGATTGCCCGCCTCGGCGTCGAAGAGGTGCATTGGTTCGGCACCTCGATGGGCGGCCTGATCGGCATGGCGCTCGCCGCGCTGCCGCAGTCGCCGATCACCCGCATGGTGCTGAACGATGTCGGACCGGTGGTCACCTCGGTCAGCCTTCGGCGTATCGCGGAGTACGTCGGCAAGGCGCCGAAGTTTGTCAGCCTGGACGAGGCCGACCGCTACATCCGTTCAGTCAGTGCGCCGTTCGGGCCGCTGAATGACGCTCAGTGGCGCCACCTCACCGTGCATTCGACGCGCCCGATGCCCGAAGGCGGCTTCGAAATGGGCTACGACCCGGATATCGCCAAGCCGATGCAGGCCATGCTGTTTCTCGGCGACATCGAACTGTGGAATCTGTATGAGGCGATCCGTTGCCCGACGCTGTGCGTGCGCGGCGCCGATTCGGACCTGCTGACGCGCGACACGCTGGCGCAGATGGCGGCACGCGGACCGAAGGCGCGCACGCTCGAGATTGCCGGCGTCGGGCACGCGCCGATGTTCATGGACACCGCGCAGACTGCGCCGATCGAACAATTCCTGATCGAAGGTTTCACCGCATGACGAAGAACAAAATTACGGACGAAATAACGGACGAGACAACGGACCGAACAAAGGGTGAAACGACGAAGCCGTCTGCGGACGAAGTGATTGCCGCGACGCGCGACTGGCTGGAGAAGGCCGTGATCGGCCTCAACCTGTGCCCGTTCGCCAAGGCGGTGTATGTGAAGGAACAGGTGCGCTATGTGGTCAGCGAAGCGACACATCTCGACGGCTATCTGGAGGATATCGACCGCGAGATCGAATTTCTCGCCGCAGCCGATCCGCAACGTGTGGACACCACCCTGATCATGCATGCGTCGCTGCTCGAGGATTTTCTCGACTTCAATGACGTACTCGATCTGGTCGACGACGCGGTGACCGAGCATGGGCACGAGGGCGTGCTGCAGGTCGCTGCCTTCCATCCGCTGTGGCAGTTCGCCGACACCGAACCGGACGACATCGGCAACTTCACCAATCGGGCGCCGTTCCCGACCATCCACCTGCTGCGCGAAGCGAGTGTCACGCGCGCGGTCGATGCCTTCCCGGAAGCGGAAAGCATTTACGAGCGCAACATCGACACGCTGGAAAAGCTGGGTCTCGACGGTTGGCGCGCACTCGGCCTGCCGGTCGGGCTCCGGTCCGCGCCAGATTCGAAGTCCTGAGCCGCGGCGGCCGGGCCGTCAGCGACGGGCCGGCCAAGTGCGGCGCAACCGCGTGTGGTCCAGTCGGAGGCGGCTCAATCGACTTCCGAAAAGTTCGCCAGTTCGGCGCTCAGTTCCGGCCAGTTGTGCGATAGCCGATGCACGCCGGCTGGCGTGACGACATCGATCGAAAACACCTTCTCGTCGGCACTGACCAGACCGGCGCCGTGGATGGCCGGCTGAGACGCATCCCGGGCGTGGCGCAGCACCACCTTCATCTGGCGGCCCGGCACGGCCGACTCGAGACGCAGCCGGTTCGAGTGATTGGTCAGATCGACGATGTACTGATTGACGTCTACGTCGTTCATGGCAGTCCTCCTGGCGGGTGAAGCATTAGGAAGTCACAGCTTCAATCTAGCACCGCTCGAACACCCGCTCTCCCCAATCGATGCTGCAGTGCAATCGCATGCGATGATGCGCCGCCTCTCCGACGACCCGAACAGACCTGTCCGTGACTGTCTCCCTGCCCGACATTCCGCTTGAAATCATCTATCGCGACGACGTCATGGTCGCGATCAACAAGCCGTCCGGCCTTCTGGTGCACCGCACTGCGCTGGACCGGCACGAAACCGAATTTGCGGTGCAGCGGCTGCGCGACCAGATCGGCCGGCGGGTGTGGCCGGTGCACCGGCTGGATCGCGGCACGTCGGGGGTGCTGGTGTTCGCGCTCGACGCGGTGTCGGCGCATGCGCTGGCGGATCAGTTCGCGCAACACACGCCGGACAAGCGCTACCTCGTGCTGGTGCGTGGCCATCCGTCGGAGGCGGGCGTGATCGACCATCCGCTGCGTCGCTTAATCGACGCGATCGACCCGCGCGCGGCGCGCGAGGGCGCCGAACCCGTCGAGGTGCAGCCGGCGCTGACCCGCTACCGCCGGCTGGAGACGGTCGAACTGCCGGTCATGGTCGATCGCTACCCGAGCAGCCGCTATGCGCTGGTCGAAGCGCTGCCGCTGACCGGCCGCACGCACCAGATCCGGCGCCATATGAACCACATCGCGCATCCGGTGATCGGCGATTCGACCCACGGCAAGGGCGTGCACAACCGCTATTTTGCGTCCGCTTGGGGCGTGAGCCGGTTGATGCTCGCCTGTGTACATATGCAGGTGCGGCATCCGGTCAGCGGTGATCCGATCACGCTGCAATGCGACCCGGGAGAAGCGTTCGGGCGGCTGGCCGAGGCATTCGGCTGGAATCCGCTGCCGAAGTAGCCGGCGGCTGTCCACTTTGGAGCAGAACCTGTTGAAGCGGCGGCCTTGGGGAGCGACGGCCTTTGAGGTTGACCGCTGTGGGAGCGGCGGCCTCGCCGCGATCAGTGCAGCGGTGGTCGATGATCAGCGCGCCGATCGCGGCGAGGCCGCCGCTCCCACAGAAAGCTCCCACAGCAGCCAAACATCAGTCGCAACCCACCTCTGGCCTTCAAGGCTGGCAAACCTGCAGCCGTCATGCATCCAGCCCGCGACATATCCCGGATCCGCGTGATTTCGTGGGTTGATCCACCCTCGAAATGGCGCGGTTGAAAAGTTTTTAGAAAACAAGTTATTGTTTTTAATAACGAAAAAATTAGGGAGCTGAACTGGCACGCAAGCTGCTGAGAGGAAAGCGTCGAGAGCACACCGCTCAACCCGAAACCGGGCGACTGCCTACCCAACCTCAAAGGAGCTTTGCCATGAACAAGATGATCGCTGTCCTGATGTTTGCCGGCCTGACCGTTTCTTCCGCCTCGTTCGCCGGCAGCACGACCACCCATGAGTCCATCTACGAACCCGGTTACCTGAGCAGCCTGTCGGACAAGGGCGCGCTGGGCGGGCGTGCCGAGTCGGGTGATGTACTGGCTCACGAGTCGACGTATGACCCGGCTTATCTTCGGGCGCTGAGCCAGGCGCCGGCCGGCAAGTCGTTTGACGGCATGGTGCTCAACCACGAGTCAACCTATGCGCCCGGCGTGCTGCACAGCTTCACGTCGGCGCGTACGGCGCCGATGCGCAGCGCGCAGGCGTCGACAGATCGCTCCGCCATCTGATGAGGCCTGCGACACCGGGTCGCCGACCGGGCGATCCGGTGTGCAGCGCAACCGCGCTTCAGTGGCGCGTCTTGTCACGGGCCGTCATCGGCGCGTATTTCTTTCCCGGCGACGCGGCGCCGGTGCGCCAGCCGTGATGCGATGCAGCACGAATCGGTGCCCCGGATAGTCCGAACGGACTATGAATGCCCATATTTCATGTCACGGCATGGACATGTTTCGCCCCGACAATCGGCGCTGAACTTATCCCCGCCTGCCATGAAAACCCTGATTGCTCTCGGCGCCTTCGCGGCGCTCATCCCCTCTTTTGCCAACGCCTGGTGGGACGAAGCGTGGACGGCCCGCCGCACCGTTACGCTCGATACCAGCGCCGCGGGCGTGCCGATCGGCGCGCCGCAGAACTCGATTCCGGTGGCGATTCGCCTGCACAGCGGGAATTTCGACTTCCTGAGTGCGAAGGATGATGGCTCGGACATCCGCTTCGTCACCGCCGACGACAAGACGGTGCTGAAGCACCACATCGAACGCTATGACGCGCTGAACGAACTGGCCGTGGTGTGGGTGCAGGTACCGCTGGTGGCGCCGGGTGACACGCCGGCCACGCTGTACGCCTACTTCGGCAATGCAGCCGTCGGCGGCGCACAGGACAGCAAGGCGACGTATGACGCCTCGACCGTCGGCGTGTGGCACTTCTCAGAAGCCGCGCCGCTGGCCGATGCATCCGCCAGTGCGTTGGTGGCGCAGGGCGCGGTGCAGATCCAGAAGGCGGCACTGCTCGGCGACGCGGCCATCTTCGGCGGCACGGCGATCACCGTGGCGGCCGTGGCCCCGCTGGCGACGACCGCCGGCGGCGCCTGGACGATGTCGGCCTGGGTCAAGCCGGCCGCGCTGCCGCAGCAGGCGACGCTGTACGGCCAGGGCGCACTGACCGTAAAGATCGAAGACAGCGCGCTGGCACTGAACATCGGCGCCACGCGCCTGGCCGGCGGCACGCTGCAGCCGGGCGTGTGGCAGCACGTCGCGGCAACGGTCGGCGGCGGCAAGGCCACCCTCTACATCAATGGTCAGCCGGCCGGCAGCGCCGACGTTGCGCTGACCGCGGAGCAGGCCGACGTCGTCATCGGCGACGGCTACACCGGCGAGCTCGACGAAGTGCAACTGGCGAACACGGTGCGCAGCCCGGACTGGATCAAGCTGGCCGCGCTGGGGCAGGGCGCCGACGCGACCTTCGTCGCGGTGCGCGAAGAGGTGGCCGAGGCGGAAGGCGGCCACAGCCACTTCGCCGTGCTGGTCGACAACCTGACCGTCGATGCCTGGGTCGTCATCATCATCCTCGGCGTCATGTTCCTCATCAGTGCGTGGGTCATGGTGGACAAGGCAATGCAGGTGATGCGCATCGACAAGGCCAACCGCGGCTTCATCAATCGCTTCCGCACGGCTGCCAATGACTTCCTGCTGCTCGACAAGGGTGAAACATATGGCGACTCGTCGCTGTTCCGCCTGTATGGCGCCGGCCTGCGCGAAATCCGCAAGCGCTTCGACAGCCAGGGCGAAGCCGCCGGGCTGACCGGTGCATCGATGGACGCGATCAAGGCCGCCATCGATGCCGATCTGGTGCGCGAATCGCACAAGCTCAACGCGCGTATGGTGTTGCTGACCATCGCGATTTCCGGCGGACCCTTCCTCGGCCTGCTCGGTACCGTGGTCGGCGTGATGATCGTGTTCGCGGCCATCGCGGCGGCGGGCGACGTGAACGTCACGGCCATCGCGCCTGGCATTGCCGCGGCACTGCTCGCCACCGTCGCCGGTCTGGCGGTCGCGATCCCGGCGCTGTTCGGCTACAACTACCTCGCGTCGCGCATCAAGAACATCAGCGCGGACATGCAGATCTTCGTCGACGAATTCATCACCCGCGTCGCCGAAGTGCACGGCCGCTGAGGCAGATGATGCGACTTCCACGCTCACTTCGTTCGCTGCCCCCCACGGGGGCTGCTCAGCGCCTTCGGGCGGCCGGGCGACGCTGACATGTCCGCCGACGTCAAGGACGACAACCAGCCGTACGACGAAATCAACGTCACGCCGATGCTCGATCTGGCGTACGTGCTGCTGGTGGTGTTCATCATCATGACCACGGCGTCGGTGCAGGGCATCAAGGTCGAGGCGCCGGTGACCGAGACGGTCGTCAGCCTGGCCAAACCGCAGACGCGAGCCATCACGATCACGGCCGCCGGCGACGTTTTCCTCGACGCCTACCCGGTCGATCTGGCGATGCTCGAAACGCGCCTCGCTCAGCACAAGAGCGCCAACCCGGCGCTGCCCGTGGTGCTCAAGGGCGACGCCGCCGCGCACTTCGAGAAGGTGTCGGCCGTGCTGGAAATCTGCAAGCGGCTGGACATCACCGAAGTCGGGCTGGTGACCAAGAAAGCGGCAGGCTAGGCATGGAGCGGAGCGCGTAATGCAGGTCAATACCGAAGCCAAGCCGTACGACTCGATCAACGTCACGCCGATGCTCGACCTGGCGTATGTGCTGCTGGTCGTGTTCATCCTGATGACCACGGCCGGCGTACAGGGCTTGACGATGACGCTGCCCAAGCCGTCGAACAAGCCGAGCACCGAACAGCACGAAATCAAGATCGTGCAGGTGATGGAAAGCGGCGCGCTGATGGTCAATGGGGTCGGCGTGACGCTCGGTCAGCTCGAAGGCCAGCTCAATGCGGTGCGGGCGCGCGATCCCAAGTTCAGCGTGATGATCCGCGGGGAAGCGCGTGCGCCCTACAGCGGCGTGATCGAAGTGATCGATCTGGTCAATCGCATGGGCATCGAAAACGTCGGCCTCATCACGTCCAGGATCGGTACCTGATGGGCGCGCTGGCCGAAGATTCGCTCGAGGGCGTCAGCACCGGCCGTCGGGTGCGCAACATCCTGCTCGCGCTGGCCGGCATGGGCGTGGTGGGTTATGCCGGCTACTGGCTGAAGTCGCAGTTTTCGACGCCGTCGGCACCGACCCGCCAGGTGACGAAGATTTCCATCATTCCGGATACGCCGCCGCCCCCGCCGCCGCCGCCGCGGGAAGAGAAGCGGCCGGAGCCCAAGGAACAGAAGGACGTCAAGGTCGAGCAGCCCAAGCCGGTCGAGGCGCCGCCGCAGCAGGCCGAGCAGCTGAAGATGGAAGGTGCGGCCGGTGACGGCCCGAGTGCATTCGCGTCGGGTGACGTGACCGATGAATACAAGGGCGGCGACATCGGCAGCACGATAGGCGGCGGCCCGGCCAAGCCCAATCGCATGCAGTACGCCTTCTTCACCAATGCACTGCAGCGCCACATCCAGGACGAACTGGCGCGCAACCGCAATGTGAAGCAGATCGATTACCGCGTCGTGGTGAAGGTGTGGCTCGGCCGTGACGGCAGCATCCAGCGCGCCGTGCTCGACGACAGCACCGGTGACGACAAGGCCGACAGCGCGCTGTCGGCCGCGCTGGCCGACATGCGCGCCTTTCGCGACGCACCGCCGGCCGACATGCCGCAGCCGATCCGCCTGCGCATCACCAACCGACTGACCGGCTGAGCGCGCGCGCACTGCCCAAAGATTCCAGACAGATCCCGGACCGATGTCATGAAGAAATCCCTCCTCCCCGTTGCCCTGGCCGCGCTGTGCGCGCTGCCGGCGCCCGCCAGTGAAGCGGAAACGCTGGACACGCTGCGCCAGACCACGCTCAACCTGATCGATGCCCTGGTCGACACCGGCGTGCTGACGCGCGAAAAGGCCGATGCACTGGTCAAGGCCGCCGAAGCGAAAACCGCCAAGGCGGTGGCCAAGGCCAAGAAGGACACCACGGTGCGCGTGCAGTACGTGCCCGAGTCGGTGAAGGCGGAAATCCGCGACCAGTTGAAGCAGGAAGTGCTGGCGCAGGCACGCAGCGAAGGCTGGGCCACGCCGAATGCCATCCCGGAATGGACCGAGCGTATCAAGATCGAAGGTGATCTGCGGGTGCGTTACCAGAACGATCGCTTCCCCGCCGGCAACACGCCGATCGGCGGTTTCGCGCCCGGCGCCATCGGCAACCCGGCTGCCACCAATGATGACTTTCCGCTCGGCACGCGCTTTCCGCCCGGCGTCGACCTCGATGGAAACGGCTTCCCGAACGGCAATGCCAGCGACGACGTCAACCGTCTGCGGCTGCGCGCGCGTCTGGGCGTGCTGGCCAAGATCAATGACTCCGTCAGCGCCGGCCTGCGCTTCACCACCGGCAACGTGACCGACCGCGTGTCGACCAACCAGACGCTGGGCAGCGGCTTCAACAAGTACAGCTTCCTGGTGGATCGCGCCTACATCAAGATCGATCCGGTCGAATGGGCGTCGTTCACCGGTGGCCGCGTGCCCAATCCGTGGTTCGCCACCGATCTGGTGTGGGACGAAGACCTGAACTTCGACGGTATCGCGGTCAATCTGCGCAACGTCACGCCGACCGCGACACTGCGGCCGTTCGCCACCGCCGGCTGGTTCCCGCTGCGCGCCGACAACCCGCCGAACGCCGACAAGCAATGGCTGGCGGGTGCGCAGATTGGCACCGAATTCGATCTGAATTCGTCGATCAAGCTGCGCTTCGGACTGGCGAAATACCACTACAGCCGTATCGAGGCGCGCACCGACAACAATTACGATGCGCTCAACGGGCCGCTGCAGGGCTACGGACGCTACGAGCACTCGTCCGCATTGCGCGCCAAGGGCAATACGCTGGTGCAGACCAACAGCCCGATCGACAACACCGAAGCGCCGATCTACGGCCTTGCGTCGAAGTTCGAACCCTGGGTGCTCACCGCCACGGCCGACCTGGCGCACTTCGATCCTGTACACGTGCTGCTGTCGGCCGAATACGTGAAGAACACCGGCTTCGACCGCGGCGATATCCAGCGGCGCACCGGTCTGGCGCTGACAGACGGCAAGGACACCGCCTATCACCTGCGCGCGGCCGTCGGCATGCCGTCCGTGCGCCTGGCCAATGACTGGCAGGTGTTTGCGTCCTACAAGTACATCGGCTCCGACGCGGTGCTCGACGGCTTCACCGATTCCGACTTCGGCGCCGGCGGCACCAATCTGAAGGGCTTCGTGCTCGGCGGCAGCTACGGCGTGTATCGCGATACCGCGGTTGGCCTGCGCTGGTACTCGGCAAAGAACATCCAGACCATGACCTACGACCCCACCGCCATCACCGCCCAGCGCTACGAAGTCGACACGCTGATGATGGACATGAACGTGAGGTTCTGATCGTGAAGACCCTGAGCTTCCTTCTGGTGGCGCTGCTCGGCGCCACGTCTGTCCATGCGCAGCAGGCCTCGCGCGAGCAGGAACAGTTGCGTCGTCTGCGCGCCCAGGCGCAGCAGATGCAGCAGGCACTGTCGGCCGAACAGCAGGCGCGCCAGCAGGCGGCCGCCGAAGCCGACCGGCTGAAGCAGGCGGCCGAAGTTGAACTGCCGAAGCTGGAAGAAGAGGCGGCAAGTGCCAAGCGCCGCGCCAGCGGTGCGCAGCGCAAGGCCGATCGGCTCGCGAGCGAACTGGAAGAAGCGCGTGTCGCCGCAGCAGCACAGGCGCAGCAGCTCGACGCGACCCGCAAGCAGCTCGCCGAACGCGAGCGCGATCTGGCGCAGACGCGAAACACCTTGCAGAAGACCGAGCGCGAGCTCGAGGGCGCGCGTACCCAGGGTGAATCGCTGACCGGCAAGCTGGCCCAGTGCACCAAGGACAACGTCGCCCTGTACCAGACCGGCATCGACATGCTCGACCGCTGGCGCGATCGAACAATGGGCGAACGCATTGGCCAGGCCGAGCCCTTCACCCAGATCGGCCGCGTCAAGCTGGAAAACCTCGTCGAAGGCTATCGCGACCGCCTCGAAGACAGTCTGTCCCGGCCGGAGAAGTAAAGGCGGGCTGCGAGTGACCCCCTGGCTGCGCCTCGCCTTTGGAGAGCGTCGACCTGCAGGAGCGGTCCTGTGGATACGGCCGCCTGTGGGAGGGACGACCTGTGGGAGCGGCGGCCTCGCCGCGATCGTCCCGTGACCATCGTTGTGCGGGGTGCGCATCGCGGTAAGGGCGGAGCGGGGGTTTCGGCGAGCACTGCTCGCCGCCCGCGGAGCCGGCTGGCCATGCAGGGCCAGCAGTGGATCGCCGCTCCCATAGTGCTCCCCACCCCGTTCCGCCGCTGCCGCCGATACCGGCCTGCGGTGACTCGGCGTTACACAAATCCTCTGGTGCGCCGCCGCATTTTGCCGGCCTGCTTTACAGCTTTCGGACTACCCACAGCGGCCCTTGCACCCATGCGAGTTGTAACAAACCGACGTTTTCAGGCGATTTTTCGCCTTTACGGACCATTCTCGAAAAGCTTTCCCACAAACGATCTCAGGGCGTCGGATCATTTTAGATGAGCCGTTCGGACTACGGTATGCCACATCGCCTGAAACGGTTTCGTCATCTGCACTCGCTAACGTCGCGTCCAGGTCAACGGACGGAATTCTTTACAGCCAATAGTCCGAACGGCTCATTCATTGGCACTACCCACTTCGGTCGGGTGTAACGCGAGCCCGCCATTCTCGAATCGCTTCCTCGTGGAGCAGGGCGATCCAGCGCAAGCCGGATACCACCCACGAACTTTCCTAGGAGATTTATATGTTCAAAACCAAACTGATGGTTGCTGCTCTGGCTGCCGGTCTGTCGGGCATGGCGAATGCCGCCATCACCCCGACGTCATCCGGCAACGCCGAGTTTGCATTTTCGGCTTTCGTTGGTGATGTCGGCTACACGTACGATCTGGCGGACATCGGTTTCAACAGCGTGTTCGGGTCTGATGTTCGCATGAACAGCCTGATTGGCTCGGGTAACCAGACCCCGGGTAATGCTGCCCAGCTCGCATTGACGTCGATCTCGCTGACGCAGTCAGTAGCCAACGGCATCGTGTTTGACCTCGCGCTGCCCGGCTTCAGTGATTTCATCACACTTGCGGGTGGTGCTGCCGGTGTGCAGTGGAGTCTGTTCAACGGCGAATCGTCTGGTGTTCGTCGCATCATTCAGACCGTCAGTACCACGCCTACGACTCGACTCGTGACGAGCGGAATCAACACCGCAGTCGAAAACGTTGGCAACTATTACGCCGCCAATAATGCCGGTGGTACCCACACGGGCGACTTTGCAGTTGATGGTTACAGAATTACCCAGCGTACCGATCAACTCGCCTTTGCAGGAAATATCGTACCTGCTGCTGCTGCAACTTACGGATCGGTTGGTGCTCTCGACGAAGCCCTCGATATCTACGTCGTTCGCGGCAACACGGCGACGCCAAATACGGGACTTGGTGGTTTTGCGCAGCTCGTAGGTGCCAATGGCGGGGATGTGGTTGCCAAGGTTTACGTCGGCGACGCAGGTGAATACCGCTTCCAGATCGCCGTCGTTCCGGAGCCGGAAACCTACGCAATGCTGCTGGCCGGTCTTGGTCTGATTGGCGTCGCAGCCCGTCGCGCCCGCCGCGCCTGATCCCATTCATAAATGTCGACGCCTGCGCCTCTTGTGCCCGGGCGCGATGACACACGGAGAATACCCATGAAACTGAAGTCGATTGCTGCTGCCTGCGCGCTGATGGCCGCTGGTTCTTCCTTCGCTGCCGGCACCGTCAACATCGGTGGTGTGCCGCATGAAGTCGTCTACCTCGCCGGCGCCTCGGCACCGGACAACTTCCTGGCCGACATCGCCCAGGGCATGCTGACCGGCGTCACGTTCTACACCGCATCCGGCACCAACTACCGTGCTTTCGCGGGTGCAGCCAACGCTGTGCCGGGCATCGCCAACGGCACTCGCGTGCTGTTCATCAAGCGCTCGGCCGGTGGTTCGGTGTTCGGCGTGAATCCGGTTGCCCGCGCCCAGCGCGTGATCACGATTGACGTGAACAACTGCAATGGCGGTGCCGGCACCCAGGCCAGCCCCTTCACCTGCGCTGTGGTGGGTGTCGATCCGGGCGAACAGAATCACGCCCTGCCGACCAATGGCGGCTTGGTGCCTGACTTCGGCGTGTCCGACGTTGAACCGGCTATGTTTCAGGATCCGCTGAATACGGAAAATGACGCACCGGCGCTGGCGCCGGGTGAAGTGGCCCGCCTGTCGGTGACGCCGCTGAATCAGATCATGATGGGTATTGCTGCCACGAATCAGGTTCCCGCGACGACAACGCTGATCCGCTCGGCCTACGGTGCGATGCTGAACGGCCAGATCACTACGTGGGATCAGGTCGATCCGACGCTGTCGGGTGACGTGGCGGTGTGCCGCCGTGTTGAAGGTTCGGGCACGCAGACCTCGTACAACTGGTTTTTCGGCAACTTCCCTTGCGCGGCGAACGAGTTTGGCGCGATTGCTCCGGCTCGCATGACCGACAGTTTCGGCTGGAAGGCAAGCGGTTCGGGCACGTCGGCCGACCCGTACGAAATCGATCCGTCGGCCGGCTACACCGTGGTTGAAAACTCGTCGTCGGGCAATGTCCGGTCCTGCCTGGCTGCCGCCAACGCCGGTACCGATTACAACTTCTCGGCCTTCGATCCGGAAGAAGGCAAGACCAACAACTTCCGCGCAACCTTCTCGAAGTCGGGTCCGATGAAGGCCATTGGCGTCGTGTCGCTGGATTCCTACACGAGCGCCAGCGGCTGGAGCTTCCGTCACCTCGATGGCGCCGGCACCTTCACGGGCGCCACCCAGACCTCGTCGGCCGGTGCAACGGGTATCGCCCCGTCGAAGGCCAACCTGATCAACGGCCGCTACGACTTCGTCGTGGAACTGTCGATCCAGGGCCGCAACGTTGCGGTGACCAACGAACAGGGTGATGTGGTGCCCGCCGCCTCTGGCGTGCAGCAGGCTTTCGCGACGGAATTCACGCGCCGCGCCGGCTCGCCGCAATTCACCGGCAACTTTGAAAACTCGGGTGTTCAGGTCAGCACCCCGTTTGCCTTCGCCTCGCTGCCGCAGAACTTCGCCGGCTTGACGGACAGCAACGGTTCGCCGACCAACAATGAAGGTGTGCGTTACGCCGACCTGTACGTGTCGAAGTACTCGCGCAACGCCAACACCTGCTCGCCGCTGCGTTACATCGGCAACTGAGTGTGATGTACGCCGGGCAGCGCTTTGCGATGCTGTCCGGTTCGTCCTGACGAACGGCCCGCCCCACGGCGGGCCGTTCCCTTGTTTGACCCCGTACTTGTGCCTACATCCTTCGCGGCTTTCATGATCGATACATTCCGGCGCCTTGCCGGCCTGACGGCAGCCACGGTGCTTGCATTCCTGCTCGCCTCGTCCTTGCCTGCGACAGCGCAGGACGCCTCCCGCTTCGACATCTTCGAATTCGAGATCGAAGGCAATACGGTATTGCCGGCCGAAGCGATCGAACGCGCGGTCTATCCCTTCCTGGGCGAAGGGCGCGACGCAGAAGACGTGAACAATGCCGTCGCAGCACTCGAAAAGGCATATCAGGACGCCGGCTATCTGACGGTGGCTGTCGGCATCCCCGAACAGGCGGTGACGACCGGTGTCGTGAAGCTCGAAGTGACCGAAGGCAAGGTCGAGCGCCTGCGCGTGACCGGTGCCGAATACACGTTGCCCAGCCGCGTGCGCGAAGGCGCGCCGTCGCTGGCCGAAGGCGGTGTGCCGCACTTCCCCGAGGTGCAGGAAGACCTGGGCCGGCTGGGTCGCAACGGTGACCTGCAGGTGACCCCGCTGCTGCAACCCGGCCGCGTGCCCGGTTCCGTGGCGGTCGAACTGCGACTCGATGACAAGTCGCCGCTGCATGGCAGCGTCGAAGTCAACAACAAGCGCAGCGCCGACACCGATGCCGGACGGCTCGAGGCGACGGTGCGCTACGACAATCTGTGGCAACGCAGGCATTCCATCGGCGTGACCTATTTCGTGTCGCCGCGCGACCGCGAGCAGGTCGAAGTGTGGGGGCTGAATTATTCGGCGCCGCTGGGCGACGCGATTCTGGCCGCCTACTACGCGCGCTCGAACAGCAATGTGCCGACGCTGTTCGACACTGCGACACTGGGTCGCGGCGATACGGCCGGCGTCCGCTATGTGCGGCCGCTGCCCGACCGCGGTCGCGGCTTCTTCCACTCGATCAGCCTCGGTCTGGATTACAAGGACAACAAGCAGGACACGCTGGGCATCGGCGGTACGCCGTTCACGATCAGCCAGCCGGTGCGCTACTGGGTGTGGTCGGGCCAGTACGGGCTGACCGTACCGCTGCAGTCGGGCGCCCGACTGCGTTTCGGTACCACGCTCAGTGCCGGGTCGAACGCGATGAATGAACGTGAAATCGACTGCGTCGGCACGCGTGTCGAGCAGTTCGAGTGCCGACGTTTCGGCGCCCGCCCGGGTTTCTTCGTGTCGCGCTTCGAATTCGAAGGCGCCTTCCCGCTGCCCGGTGGCTGGGCCGCCAGTGCGCGGCTCGACCTGCAGCGCAGCAGCGATCCGCTGATCAACAGCGAACAGTTCTCGGCCGGTGGTTTCGATTCGGTGCGCGGCTATCTCGAATCGGAGCGGCTGGCTGACGAAGGCGAGCGGGTGCGGCTGGAACTGGCCACGCCCGGCAAGCAGCTGTTCGACAGTGCCGTCGGCCTGTCCGGCCTGCTGTTCTACGACTGGGCCGGGCTGCGCATCCGGCAAGCCTTCCCGGGACAGGACTCACAGTCTTCGCTGGAAAGCGTCGGTTTGGGTTTGCGCGTGAACAGCCCGCGCGGCATCCGGCTGGATGCCGACTGGGCGTATGCGCTGCGCGATGGCGCACCGCTGCCGGGTCGCACGCGCGAAGGCGATCAGCGCCTGCTGGTCCGTGTCGGTTACGAGTTCTAGGCGGCCACCACCGCAGCGGCGCTGCCCGACACCCGTTGAGTGAATTTTTGCATCGGCGCGGCGGCTTTCGCCGCGCCGTCATCGCCGCATCACATCCGGTCGCGAAGCTGCTTCTTCGGGCCCGAGTGACGTGGCCGGCAGGAGATGAACATGAATACGAACCGCTATCGCCTGATCTTCAATGAACTGACCGCAACCTGGGTGCCGGTGGCCGAATGCGTGGCCGCGCGCGGCAAGCGCAGCGCGGGCCGGCTGCAGCGTCGTGTGCTGGCGGCCGCCTGCGCACTGGCCTTCGCCACGCCTCTGAAGGCGGCTGGCGACCTGCCGGTGGCCGCACCCAACTTCGTCGACGGCCGCCTGCCGGGCACCGCCACGATGACGCAGACGGCGAACCAGATGGTGATCCAGCAGACCGGCAATGCGGTCATGCTGAACTGGAACAGTTTCAATATCGGCCGCGGCAATGCCGTGCATTTCGATCAGGCATCGGCGGCGATGCGTGCCATCAACGTGGTGGTGCCGGGTGGGCCGCGCAGCGAGATCGACGGCTCGCTGACCGCACGTGGCCAAGTGTTCATCTTCAATCAGGCCGGCATCCTGTTCGGGCCGGGCGCCAACATCGACGTGGGGGGTCTGGTCGGGTCGTCGCTCAAGCTCAATGACGAACTGCTGCAGCGCGCGCTCAATTCCCTCGGGTCGACCGGTGCAGCGCTGACGCCGTTTGCCGACGGCGACTACGCCGGTCGCGCGACAGGTGACATCACGGTGGCGCGCGGCGCCCGCATTCTGGCGGCGAAGAACGGCCGCGTGCTGCTGGCCGCCCCCAATGTGCGCGTCGGAGCCGATGTCGACACCACGATCGATACGCCGCTGACGCCGGCCCAGCGGGCCGCGCTGCCGGACGCCCGCATCGAAGCCGACGAGGGCCAGGTGGTGCTGGCGGCCGGCGAGCGCATCTACATCGCCGACCCGCTCGACAGCCGGCTGCGCGGCTTTCTGGTCGAGGTGGACAATGGCGGCACGGTGACCACAGACAGCGCCTCGGAATTGCTGTCCGACCGCGGCAACATCACGCTGGTCGGTCTGAACATCCGCCATGCGGGTGCAGCGCGTGCGACGACGTCGGTCACGCTGAACGGCACCGTGTTCCTGAAGGCGCGCGACAGTGTCGCCGCGCGTCAGGTGGATGCCATGTTCCCGGACGCCGAGCCGCTGGCGACCGGCGTCAATGTACCGATCGGCCAGCGCACCGGCAGCATCGAACTGGCCGCCGGGGCGGTCATCGACATCAGCCCGGATGAGGCGTCGCGTACGCAGACTGCGCGCGACGACGCACTGTTCCGCCGCTCTGAAATCAATCTGTACGGCCACACCATCGTGCTGGCCGATGCAGGGGCCGATGGGGTCGGCGTGACACTGCGCGCACCGTCGGGCCTGCTGCGCGTGACAGCCGAAGCGACCGCCCTGTCGTCGACGCAACCGGTGCCGCAGCGCGACGCCGCATCGCGCGTCTACATTGGCTCGGGCAGTGTCATCGATCTGGCGGGCCTCGACGCATTCGCCGACGCCGATCGCGAAATCTTGCGTGTCGAACTGCGCGGCGATGAAGTCAAGGACGCGCCGTTGCTGCGCGACGAGGCATTCGGCCGCGCGCTGTTCGGCAAGCAGGTGTGGGTGGATCTGCGCGAAGGCACTGAACTGTTCGACATCGCCGGCTATCTGGGCAGCGTCGAACGCACGCTGGACGAAAAGCTCACCACCGGCGGCCAGTTCGTCGCCTATTCGCAGGGTGACGTGCTGACCCATTCGGGAAGTTCGATCGACCTGTCCGGCGGCACGGTGACCTACCGCGCCGGCGACGTGGGCTACACGCTGGTGCAGTCGGCAGACGGCCGCTCGCAGTCGGTGGCCGACGCGCGTGCAGACCGCATCTATACCGGCACGCAGGACCGCACGCGCACGGTGGCGGAGCGCATTGAAGGTCGCGACGCCGGCGAACTGACGGTCACTTCCTTCGGCATGGCGCTCGACGGAGCGGTGAATGCACAGCGCACGGTGGGCGCCACGCAGCGTGAGCTGGTCACGCGCGCACTCGGCCCCGGCAAGTCGGATGTGCTCGGCTCGCCGCAGGCCGGCCGCATCGACCTGAACCTGCGCCTGGTCAATGGTCTCGCCGCCCAGGACACCCGCTTCGTCAATTCGACCGGCACGCGAACGCTGTCGGCAATGGTCGCGCTGCCGACCGAGCTGTGGCTGCGCAGCGACTGGTTCTCGTCTGGCGTGGGCAGCTTCGAACTGACCGGTGCCGGCGACGTTGTGCTGCCGGAGAACGTGAGCCTCACGCTCGGCCCGACTGCGCTGTACAACACCGCCACGGACACCTGGTCCGATGGCAGCCGGTTCGCGGTGACCGGCACGACGCTGACGATCGATGGCGACATCACGGCGGCCGGCGGTGACATCTCGTTGCGCACCGGTGGTCTGGCCGACGACGCACCGCGCGCCACGCGCACGATTTCGGTCGGTGCCAACGCGCAGCTGTCCGCGGCCGGCCAGTGGCAGCGTGACACGCGCAGCAGCGCGCCGGGATACGTCGCCATGGATGGCGGCTCGGTCACGCTGGACGCCGACAGCCATGTCGACCTGGCTCAAGGTTCGCGGATCGATGTGTCGGCGGGGGCCTGGCAGACACTGGATGGCACGCGCGAACTGGGCGATGCAGGCGCCATTTCGATCGGCGCCGGTTTCGAGGTCACCGGCGGCGATCCGGGTACCGGCGCGCCGGTCGGCAGCTTTTTCGGCAACCTGAATATGGGTGCGCGCCTGAGCGCCTTTGCCGCCAGCCTCAATGGTCGGGCATCGACCGGTGGCACGCTGGTGCTGCGCAGCGCGGCACTCGCGATTGATGGCGTGCGCAACGGTCTTCAGGGCGACACGCTTTATCTTTCGCCGACGCTGTTTTCCGACGCGGGTTTTTCCGACTTGACGCTTATCGGCGGCAATCGGGTGGACATCGGCGGCGCGTCGGCGCTGACGCTGACGCCCGTGGTGCAGGCACGTGCGATCGATGGCATCCGCGGTGGCTCGGCCGGCTCGCTGGCCGGGCTGGGCAGCATTGCGGCGGTGCCGCGTGCGCTGCGTGACGACGGCGTGCAACTCGCCTTTGCCGCGACCTCGGAATCGACCGGCACGCTGACGGTGGCGGACAACGCGACGATCAATGTCGATGCCGGTGGCGCCATCGACCTGTCGGCGAATCGCAGCCTGGAACTGGCTGGCAAGTTGAACGCGCCGGGCGGGCGCATCGCGCTGGGCATGGACGAAGTGCAGCAGGACGACATCTATTTCGGTGCTTCGCTGTTCATCGCATCGACCGCGCGATTGAATACCAGCGGCACTTTCCTGCAGACACCCGGCCTGAGCTATGTCGATGGCACGCTGTTCGATGGCGGCTCGATCGACATCGCGGCACGCCGCGGCTATCTGGTGATCCAGGACGGCGCGCAGCTGCGTGCCGATGGCACGAGCGCAGTACTCGCGCAACGCACCGGCACGCTGGGTGCGCTGTCGGCCGTGCGCATCGACAGTTCCGGCGGCCGCATTTCGCTGAATGCACGCGAAGGGCTGTATGCCGATCCAGTGTTGTCGGCACGCGCCGGCGGCTCGAATGCACTCGGTGGCCAGTTGTCGGTCACGCTCGATCAAGGCTCGAACAACTGGGGCGATCCGCTGTCTCTGCCGGCCGCATTGACCGGTCCGCGCACACTGGACATCCTGCAGGGCGGCAGCAGCGGCTCGGCCGCCTTCGTGCCGGGCGCAGCACCCGACGCGCCGACCTATGCCGGACGCGGCGTGTTCGCGCTCGACGCACTCGACGGCAGCGGCATTTCGGACCTGACGCTGGCAGTGCTCGGCAATGGCGGCAACTTCGGCACGCTGCGCTTCAGCGAGGACGTGGACGCATCGGTCGCCGGCCGCATGGTGCTGAACGCCGCCAACATTCGTGGCACCGGCGGTGCCGACGTGCGCCTGGGTGCAGCCGTGCTCGACTGGACCAATGTCGGACGCGTCCAGCAGAACCACGCGCAGCCGACCGCCGTGGCCGCCGGTGATGGCAGCCTCGTGCTGGCTGCGGATCTCGTTCAGGTGTCCGGCAACCTGGCGGCGAGCGGCTTCGCTGACGTCACGCTCGATGCCCGCGGCGACCTGCGTGCCAGTGCTTCGCCCGGCTATGTCGCCGATGGGGCCAGCCTGGTGACCAGTGGCGACCTCACGTTGCGCGCGGCGCAGGTGTACCCGACCTCGGCGTCCCGCTACGCCTTCGAAATCCACAACAATCCTGTCGGCACGCTGCGCATCGAATCGTCGGGCGCAGCGGCCGGACCGGTCTACTCGGCGCTCGGTTCGCTGACCTTCGCCGCACCGGACATCGTGCAGGCCGGTCGCGTGGTGGCTCCCTTCGGCGACATCGTGCTCCGTTCGGAAACGATCACCCGCACCAGCGCCGGCACGACGCGTACCGAAGCGGTCGGCGGTTCGATCGAACTGGCGGCCGGCAGCGTCACGTCGGTTTCGGCCGACGGGCTGCTGCTGCCCTACGGCCAGACCGCACTCAGCGGACGCGACTGGCTGTATCTGGTCGGTACCGATGCGCGGATCGAGCTCGACGGTACGCCGCAGAAGCGCATCACGCTCAACGCCGACAATGTGGTGTTGCAGGGTGCGCAGGGCGATCAGGCGGCGGCACGGGTCGACCTGTCGGGTGGCGGCGATCTGCAGGCCTGGGAATGGATCGCCGGCAGCGGCGGCTCACGCGACATTCTCGCCGCGCCGCAGGACAGCTATGCCATCGTGCCGACGCTGGGCAGCGGCTACGCGGCCTATGACCTGTCGATGTGGGCGGAAGAGGGCAACGGCCTGCGCATCGGCGAGGCGGTGCAAGTATTGGCATCGGCCAACGGGCTGGCCGCCGGCACCTACACCTTGCTGCCGGCGCGCTACGCGCTGCTGCCGGGCGCCTTCCTGATCAGTCTGTCGCCCGATGACCGCTCGCTGGCTGCGGGTCAGGCGCAGGCAAATGTCGATGGCAGTGCGCGCGTCAGCGTGCGCACCGCGCAGGCGCTGGGCGGGGCGAACACGTCGACCGGCAAGGCCTTCACGGCCGAATTGCTGACCTCCGAACAGGTGCGTATCCGCGCCGAATACCTGATTTCGAACACCGCGGATGTGTTCGACGACGGACGCAGCACCGCCGATGCCGGCCGCCTGTCGCTGCAGGTCGGCCGCGCGCTGACGCTGGAGGGCGTGCTGGATACCAGCCGCGGCGCGGCGGCCCGCGGTGCGCAGGTGGACATCACCGCACAGGCCCTGGCGCTGCTCGGGCAGGGCGCTGTGGCGCGTACCGGCGAAGTCGGCGTGTCGGTGGCCAGCCTGAATGCGCTCGATGCCGAAAGCCTGTTGCTGGGCGGCACGCGCAACGATACCAATGAAGACAGCGGTGAAACCCTGGTCGATGTGCGCGCCACCGACGACACCGGCCGCCTGATCCGCGGTGCGTCGACGGTGCGTCTGGACAATGCGGCCGGCCCGGCGCTGAGCGCACCCGACGTGGTACTGGTGGCGCGCGACAGCGTGCTCATCGAAGCCGGCAGCCAGATTGCGGCGGTCGGCACGGCGGATCCGGAGGCGCTGCGCATCGCCGGCAGCGGTGCCGACGCCGATGGCGCAGCACTGCGCGTCAGTGCGGCCGATGCGGCGCCGATCTCGCGCGATGCGCCGTCCGGCGTACGCGGCGAACTGACGCTGGGCGCCGGTTCGCGCATCGCGGGCCGCGGCGTCGTACTCGACAGCACGCTGGAAACGCGCAATCTCGGTGCGACCATCGCGCTGCCGCAGAGCGGCGGCGCACTGGCGCTGACCGCATCGACCATCAATGTCGGTGACGTGCCGACTGACGCACCGGGGCTGCGCTTCGACAACAGTCAGCTGGCGGCGCTGGGCGATCCGTCGCGCCTTACGCTGCGCGCCTACGGCGCCCTCAACCTGTACGGCGAGGTGACGCTGGGCAGTGCCTCGCTCGACCTGCTGCGCATCGACGCGGCCGGTATCGGGGGCGTCGACAACGCCGGCCTGACGCAGCAGATCGTCGCCGGCGAGGTGCAGTTTGCGAACGCTTCGCCCACGGCTGGGCCACTGGCGCCCGCTGCAGGCACGGGCACGCTGTCGGTCACCGCAGATCGCATCGTGCTTGATGGCACGCCGGTCGCAGCGGCCGGGCAGGCCGGGTTTGCAATCAGCGGCTTCGACGCGGTGACGCTCGCGGCCGCAAACGAGGTGTGCGTGTCGGGCGACGGCAACTATCGCGTGATGGCCGATACCGTCCGCATCGCCACGCCGCAGATCGTGGCCGACACCGGGGCGAACACCCGCGTCGCGGTCGATGGCGCGCTGTCGATATCCGGCGGCGCCACACCGGCAGGTACGGTGCAGGCCGGCATCGGCGCCGCGCTGGCGCTCGATGCCCAGACCATCGATCTGGCGTCGCGCATCGCGTTGCCGTCAGGCCGGGTCAGTCTCACCGCGACGCAGGACGTACGCGTGGCAGAGGGTGGCACGATCGACGTGTCCGGTACGGCGAAGAACTATCTGGGCAAGACCGTCACCACTCCGGGCGGCGACGTGGTGCTGGCGTCGCGCACCGGCAATGTCACGCTGGCGCAGGGCGCCCTGATAGACGTGTCGGCGGCTTCCGCAGCGGCCGCCGGTGGCAATGCAGGCTCGATCACGCTGTCGGCCGCGCAGGGTGAGCTGTCGGTCGCCGACGGTGCGCTGCGCGCGCAGTCCGCCGGTGGCAGCGCGGGTGGCGCACTGTCGGTCGACGTGCGCTCGGCGGCCAGTCTGGACGGCTTGGCCGCACAGGGCAGCGACTTCACGCGCAGCTGGTCGGCACGCGTGCGCACCGGCGACACCCGGCTCGACACCGACCTGAAGGCAAGCGACATCGCGATCGCAACCGACGCGGGTTCATTGACCATCGGCAGTACGCTGGACGCGTCGGGCGCCGAGCAGGGCGGCCGCATCGAGCTGTCGGCGCGGCGTGCGCTCGATCATGTCGAGGGCATGACGACAGGCGCCGGTGATCTGGTGCTCGAATCGGGGGCACGGCTCGATGCGCACGCCACCGAATTCGTCGCTGACGCAAGCGGCACGCGCGGCGAAGGTGGCAGCGTGATTCTGGAGGCGAGCCCGCGCAGCGCGGGCGGTGAAAGCGGGCCTGCCCAGGGCGGTCGCATCCGCATCGCCGACGGTGCCGTCATCGATGTCGGTACCACACCGGGTGCGGTCAATGGCGTTGCGCAGGCCAGTGCGGCACAACAGGGCGACGTCTGGCTGCGCGCCGAGCGCACCGGCAATACGGCGGTGGCCATCGACGGCAATCTGTCGGATGCCATCGACGGCGCGCGCCACGTGTTCATCGAAGGCACGCGCATTTATGGCGGCAGCACGCTCAACATGAGCGCTGCGCACGCCGATGCAGCGGCGATGACCAGCGCGGCCAATGTGGCGGCAACGCGCGCAGCACTGGGGCTGCCGGCGCAGGATGCCGTGGGTGGTACGCGCTTCCACGTGCGGCCGCACATCGAATTCCGCGCCGACGGCAACTTCACGATCAATGCGACCGATCTTGCCGCGAATACCTACCAGGGCGGTACGGAAGCCGGTTCGCTGACCGTGCGCGCAGCCGGAAATATGAATGTGAATGGTGCGCTGTCGGATGGCTTCGGCCGCCTGAACGCGAGCAGCCAGACCATCGTGCTGGGCGCACTCACGAGCGCGGGCCTGACGCAGAGTCGCTTCGATCTGGGGCAGCGCGATACGGCCTGGTCGATGCGCCTGGTATCGGGCGCCGATCTGGCCGGCGCCGGTGCGTTGTCGCTGCAGGCGCTCGACACGCTGGTGGCCGCCAATCGTGGCGACCTCATTCTGGCGCCCAACGCACAGGTGCGCACTGGCGCTGGCGACATCGACGTCGCGGTCGGTCGCGATCTGGTGCTGGGCGCGCGCGCGGCAATCTATACCGCAGGCTACCAGGTGGCACGCGGTGCGGAGTTCGGTACGCAGACCCTGCTCAATCTGAATGGCTCGGGCAACCGACAGGCCGAATATGCCACCGATGGTGGCGATGTCATGATCCGCGCACAGCGCTCCATCGTCGCGACCGAATCGCCCGGCATCGTCGGCGACTGGCTGCTGCGCCAGGGCGCGCTGAGCCCGACCGGCGAATTCCTGTCCGGATCGAACCAGCGCAACGCCACGTGGTACGCCCGCATCGATCAGTTCAGCCAGGGCGTGGCCACCTTCGGCGGCGGAGATATCCGCGTCACGGCGGGCAACGATATCCGCAATCTGGGCGTGTTCACAGTGACCAACGGTCGCCTGTCCGGTGCGGCGGGTACCACGCCCGACGCCGCCAACCTGCAGGTGCTGGGTGGAGGCGACGTGACGGTGCGGGCGGGCGGCGACATCGGCAGCGCCATCCTGATGGTGGATCGCGGCGTACTCGACGCGGAGGCGGCGGGTGATTTCGGCAGCGCGCGCAACAGTGGCGCGGGGTCGGTGCTGCTGCTCGGCGAAGCGTCGGCAAAGCTGGGTGCCGCCGGGTCGATCGATCTGGAAACCATCGCGTCATCGACTGCGGTGCGTCAGGCGACGAATACAACGACGTCCAACCGCAGCAGCTACTTCTTCCGCTATGGCGAGGAGAGCCGGGTGGATGTTCTGAGTTACGGCGGCAGCGTCAGTCTGGACAACGCCGCGACGCCCTGGGGCGCGCTGGCGCTGTGGGAAGGACTGAACCCGCTGCTGCCGAGTTCGCTCAACGCGGTCGCCATGGGCGGTGACCTGAACCTGCGCAATGGCATGGTGCTGCTGCCGGCGACCTATAACGACCTGCTGCTCGCGGCGTCGGGCAACCTCAATCTGGCCACCGCGACTGGCGGCGTCGCCAGCATCAAGATTGCCGACAGCGCGCCCGGTCTGGTGCCATCGGCGCTGCGTCCGGCGGCGAACTTCAACAATGTGTTCTGGGCCGATCTGGCCAATCCCAACGTCGTTTCAGGTGTGCGCGCGCACGACGCCGATCTGAACGCAAACCGCGTTGTCGAGCCGGTCAGGCTGGTGGCGGAGGCCGGCAACATCACGGTACCGGCGCCCACCGCCAGTCTGGCGCTGGTGGTCAATTCGCCGCAGCCGGTGCAGGTCGAGGCCGGCGGCGACATCAGCAATCTGACCATCCGTTCGCAACATTTCAGCGACAGCGACATCACGCGCGTGCGTGCCGGCGGAAACATCACGTTCGGCACCGTGTTCGAAAGTGACGGTGTGACACCATCGGGCAGCATCGCCGAAGGCATACAGACCGGCGGCCGCGGCAAGCTCGAAGTGGTGGCCGGCGGCAGCATCGATCTGGCCAATTCCTTCGGCCTCGTCACCCGCGGCAATTTCGACAACCCTTGGCTGGACGAGGTCGGTGCGTCGATTCTCGTGCAGGCCGGCAGCGCCGGCTTCGACGGGCGCGCGCTGTGGTCGTCGCTGCGACCCGTACGCAGCGCCGCTGGAGAGGACAGTTACGACAAGGTGCTGTTGTCGGTCAGCGGTGCGACGTCGATCGATGAGCTGCTGGCCGGGCCGGCCGGCAGCACGCTGGCCAGGGTGCGCAGCGAAGGGCGCACGCTGCTGGCCCAGAGACTGGGCGCGATCGATGCGGCGATCATCGGCTTCATGCGCGCCGGGGGCGCAGCGCCGGGTACACCGGACGCACAACTGCTGCAGGCCTTCGATGCGCTGCCCGCGGCGGCGCAGCAGGACTTCTTCGCATCGCAGCAGCCATTGATGTCGGCATTGCTGAACGCCGGCCTGAACTATGCCGGCAAGCTGGGCGACGCGATTGGTGCGGGCGAGACGGGTTATGCCCCGGGTGTGGCACTGGTTGGTACCGCATTCCCGGAAGCCACCGAAGGCGGCAACATCAACCTGTTCTTCAGTCAGGTGAAATCGGAGCAGGGCGGCGACGTCAATCTGTTCGCGCCGGGTGGCAGCATCAACGTGGGTGTTGCCGGAGCGGGCGCCAGTGCAGCCAGCGCGTCACGGCAGGGTGTATTCGCGATCGGCGAGGGCGAAATCAACGCCGTCGCCGGCGAGGATTTCCAGCTCGGACCGTCCCGCGTGTTCACGCTCGGCGGCGGAGACATCCAGCTCTGGTCGACGGCGGGCAATATCGACGCCGGTCGCGGCTCGCGCACGGCATCGGCCACACCGCCGCCGCAGGTGCGCATCCGGGGCGACCTGGTGGTGCTGGACATCAGTGACTCGGTGTCCGGTTCGGGCATCGGCACGCTGAAGCGCTCCGACGAGGTGCGCGATGCCGACATCCGGCTGTTCGCACCGTCGGGCGCCATCATCGCGCTCGATGCCGCGATCCGATCGTCGGGCAATCTGACCATCGGCGCGCAGCAGGTGATCGGCAATTCGATCAGCGTCGGGGGCAGCCTGAGCGGTTCGGCGACGGTCGCCGCCGCCGCGCCGGCTGCGGCACCGTCGGCACCGCCGCCGAGCGAAGCCAACAAGGCGGTCGATCAGGGCCAGAAAGCGGCGGCCGCCGGACAGAAGGATGCGCGCGATCCGAACTCCATCCTGACCGTCGAACTGGTCGGGCTGGGCGAAGAGACGACTGCCGCCGGCTGCGAAGAGGACGACGAGGACGAGCGCTGCAAGGAACGCGCGAAGCGCGCCAACTGACGCGAACGGCCGCCCGGCTTGCTGCGAGGGCGGTATGCGGGAGGGCGCCCTTGCGGCGGCCGGTGTTGGGCATCGCTGCGCTCACCCCAACCTGCGGGTTGATCACGTGGCTTCACCTGTCGGTTGGGCATCGCTGTGCTCACCCCGACCTGCGGGCTGATCACGTCGCCTCACTTGTAGGTTGGGGTGAGCGCAGCGATGCCCAACAGCAGCGGTTCACCCCGCCTCGGTTGCCGCCGCGCGGAGTTTTCCGAGTGGCGCCAGGTCGTAGCCGCCCAGCCGGGCGGCGAGGTCGGTGCTGTCGGCGCTGGCCAGTTCGGCCAGCAACTGCTGCAGCAATGCGCGGAAGTACAGCGTGCGCGGCATGACGAGGTCGAGCGCCTCGCGGCCGAGCGACAGGAAGGGCAGGCCGAATTCGCCGGCGGCGGCGCGCGTGCCGGGTGCGCAGTCGCCGGCGCCGCTGGCCACCATGAAAGCGGCTTCGCGTTCGGTGGCGGCGGACTGCGTCAGTACCGGCAGCGCAAGGCCGGCGGCGGTGCAGGCCTGCACGAAGAAGTGCTGCGATCCGGCGCCGCTGCCGCGCTGGATGAGGGTCGGCTGGCGAGCGAGCAGATCGGTGAGCGTGGCGACCGGGGCGCTTGTGCGCGACAGCATCACCCCCTGTTCGCGCAGCGCGAGCTGCACCGTGACCCAGCCGGAACTGCCGGTGTATTCGCGCAGCAGCAGCGCGTGCCGGCGCGTCGCGTGCTGCGCGTCGCCCCAGTGGATCGGACAGGCGTTGGCGCGCCGCTGCGCCAGCAGCGCCAGGCCGCGGCGCGTGCCGCACGGGCTGTAGGCGATCAGCGTGCCGTCGTCGGCACGCTGGGCCAGCCGCGCGATGCTGTGCGCCAGCCAGGGGTCGTCGCTGCCGGCGATCAGCAGGCGGTCGGCCAGCACGCCGCCATGCGTCGATTCGAGCAGCCAGTCGTCGAGCAGCGCGCGCGGGAACAGCCATTTTCCGGTCACCTTGGTGGCCGGAATGCCGCCCTCCTGGATCATCGCGTACAGCGTCTTTTCGTTCAGGTGCAGATAGGCGGCCGCTTCGCGCGCCGTGAGATAGGGCGACGCCTCGCCTGGCTGATCTTCGTCGGCCGACACCGTCAGATCAGGCCTTCGAACGGAATGACATTCACCGCGTCGCCGACCGCGACGTTGCCGCAGTCGTCACCGAGCACGATGATGCAGTGGGCGTCGCACATCGAACGCAGGATGCCCGAGCCCTGGGCGCCGGTCACTGCGACATGCCACTGCCCCTCGCGCAAATCGAGTATGCCGCGCTGGTATTCGGTGCGGCCCGGCTGCTTCTTCATCGCTGTGTCACTCAGCGCAGCGAAGTGGATGGGCGCGGCGACCGGCGACACGCCCATCAGCGTCAGCAGCGCGTCACGCGCGAAGAAATGGAAGGTGACCATGGTGGCGACCGGATTGCCGGGCAGGCCGAACAGCAATGTGCTGCGTTCGCCCCTGCCAAGCTTTCCGAAAGCCATCGGCCGGCCCGGCTTCATGGCGATCTTCCAGAACGTGACTTCACCCAGGCTGGCGAGGATTTCGCGCACGAAATCCGCCTCGCCGACCGACACGCCACCGCTGGTGATGATCGCATCCACCTCGCCGACGGCCGATTCGAGCGCGGCCGACAGCGCCTCGCGCGTGTCGCGGGCGACGCCCAGATCGACCACTTCGCAGCCCAGCCGCGTCAGCATGCCGGTCAGCGTGTACCGGTTGCTGTCGTAAATGCCGCCTTCGCGCGCCGGGTCACCGATCGACATCACTTCGTCGCCGGTGGACAGCACGCCGACCCGCACGCGCCGGCGCACGGTCAGTTCCGGAATGCCGAGCGACGCGGCCAGACCGATGTCGGCCGGGCGCAGCAGGCGGCCGGCACGCAGTGCGGGCTCGCCCGCGCGCAGGTCTTCGCCGGCGCGGCGTCGGTGCTGGCCGGCTTTCTGGCCCGGCGGCACGATGACCGTGCCGCCGTCGAGGCGCGCGGTTTCCTGGATGACGATGGTGTCGGCACCGGCCGGCATGACCGCACCGGTCATGATGCGCACCGCCTGCCCGGCGGCGACTTCGCCCGCCCAGCCATGTCCGGCGTACGCCTGACCGACGATGGCCAGCCGCGTGTCGCCGTCGGCCGACAGGTCGGCGTGGCGCACCGCGTAGCCGTCCATCGCCGAGTTGTCGTGCGGCGGCACGCTGACCGGTGAAATGACGTCGGCGGCCAGCACGCGGCCGAGCGCGTCGCGCAGCGGCACACGTTGCGTGCCGCGCACCGGCGCGCAGGCGGCGAGAATGTGGGCGCGGGCGTCCGCGACCGGGGTGAAGCGATCTGTCATGGCGTGTCGGGGCGCACGGCGAGTGCGGCCAGTTCGTTCAGCGTGTTGATGTTGGCGAAGGCATCGGGCTGGTCGTCGAAGCTGACTTCGACCACCTTCAATGCCGAATACCAGAGGTCGACCTTGCGCCCGCCGCCGTCGAGAAAATCGGTCAGACCGGGCAGGACGTGGCGCCGCACCAGGCTGAACACCGGATGCGACTGCTCGCCGGTGCGCGCCACCGCGAGGTCGGCGCCTTCGCGCTCCAGTGCTTCATGCAGGCGGGCTACCAGATCGAGCGGCAGGAAGGGCGAGTCGCACGGGCTGGTGACCAGCAGCGGTGTGCGGCAGGCATTCAGGCCGGCATGCAGGCCCGCCAGCGGGCCTGCATAACCGGTGATGACGTCGGGCACGACCGGGTGGCCGAAGGCGGCGTAGCGCTCGATGTTCTGGTTGGCGTTGACGATCAGTGCATCGACCTGCGGCGCGAACCGGCGGATGACCTGAGCGACCATGGGTTCGCCGCGGAATTCCTGCAGCCCCTTGTCGATGCCGCCCATGCGACGGCCGAGCCCTCCGGCAAGCACCAGTCCGGTGATGCCCGCGCTCATATGGCCGCTCCGTCGCGCACGAAGCGCTCCATGCCGGTCAGCAGAAGATAATGTTTGCCTTGCGAGCGGCCGATCATCGTGATGCCGACCTGGCGCGCGATGTCATAACCCATCTGCGTGAGCCCGGAGCGAGACACCAGGAAGGGGATGCCCATCTGCGCCGCCTTGATCACCATCTCGGACGTGAGCCGGCCGGTGGTGTAGAAAATCTTGTCGTCGCCGTCGACGCCGTCCAGCCACATGTGGCCGGCGATGGCGTCGACCGCATTGTGGCGCCCGACGTCCTCGACGAAGTACAGCAGTTCGGCGCCTCGGAACAGCGCACAGCCGTGCACCGCGCCGGCCTGCTTGTAGATGGTTTCATGCTTGCGCACCACGTCGAGCATCGCGTACAGCGCGCTTTCGGTCAGGCGGGCGTCGGCCGGCAGGCGGATTTTCTCGATGTCGTCCATCAGATCGCCGAACACCGTGCCCTGGCCGCAGCCGGTGGTCACCGTGCGTGTGGCCATGCGGGCGTCGAGATCGGTCACGCCATGACGCGTCGTGATGGCGGCGGCATTGACTTCCCAGTCCACCTGCACCGACACGATGTCGTCGATCGACGCCAGCATGCGCTGGTTGCGCAGCCAGCCGATCACCAGCGCCTCGGGGGCGCCGCCCAGTGTCATCAGCGTCACCAGTTCGCGCTTGTCCAGATAAAGGGTCAGTGGGTGCTCGCCTGCGATGGCGGTCGGCACCGTTTCTCCGCGCTCGTTGATCGCCGGAATTTCGATCGTGGCCGGGCGGGCCGCATCGGTGAGCAGGGGTCTGGGCATGGGGAGGCTGACCACATCAGCCACCGATGTAGGACATTTCGATCTTGCGCCGGGCAGCCGTGTCGGCAGTGCGGATTTCGGAATAGCGGTCGCCGCGCGCCTGCCAGATCGCGCCGATGGCCGACGTGATGTCCGCGTCGCTGCGACCTGCCCGCAGCAGTGCGCGCAGGTCGTGACCTTCGGTGGCGAACAGGCAGGTGTAGATCTTTCCTTCGGTCGACAGCCGCACCCGTGTGCAGCTTGAACAGAAGGCCTGGGTGACCGAGGAAATGACACCGATTTCGCCGCTGCCATCGACATGGCGCCAGCGCTGCGCGACCTCGCCGGGATAGTTCGCACCGATCGGCTCGAGCGGCATGTGGGCGTGGATGCGCGCGATGACCTCGGCACTCGGCACCACTTCATCCATCTTCCAGCCGTTGCTGGAGCCCACGTCCATGAATTCGATGAAGCGCACGATGTGGCCGCTGCCCCTGAAATGGCGCGCCATCGGCACGATGGCGTGGTCATTGGTGCCGCGCTTGACCACCATGTTCACCTTGATCGGCGTGAGCCCTGCGGCATGCGCCGCGTCGATGCCTTCGAGCACCTGGCTGACCGGGAAGTCGACATCGTTCATGCGGCGGAAGGTGTCGTCGTCCATCGCGTCCAGGCTCACCGTCACGCGCGTCAGCCCGGCATCGCGCAGCGCGCGCGCCTTCTGCGGCAGCAGGGTGCCGTTGGTGGTGAGCGTGATTTCGACCGGCAGCCGCGCCAGGCGCTCGATCAGCTGTTCGATGTTCTTGCGCAGCAGCGGCTCGCCGCCGGTGATGCGCAGCTTGTTCACGCCGTGTGCGACGAACAGCGTGGCGATGCGTTCGATCTCTTCGAAACTGAGCAGCTCGGCGCGGGCCAGATACGGGTAATCCTTGTCGAACACGCTTTTCGGCATGCAATAGACGCAGCGGAAATTGCAGCGGTCGGTGACCGATATCCGCAGGTCGCGCACTGCGCGGCCGCGCGTGTCGTCCAGCCGGCCGGTGGCCGGTATCGGATGTTCGGGCACGACCGCCGCGGCGCGTGCGGCAGTGCGGGTGTCCAGCAGATGTATGATCTTTTCGCTCATGGGCAACGCGGCGTGAAGTTCGGGGTCGCGAACCCGTTCGACAGGAAGGCAGGAAAAAGATTGTGCATGGCGAGAGGATGGAACACGAACCGGTCACCCTCAGGCTGGCAGTGATTATGGAGCGCAGGGTGCTGCACAACAAGTGGGCGGACCACGCGTGGGAGGCTTGCGCGCTGCAGCCCGAAGGCCCGCAAAGCCCTGCGGCGCCTGTGGTTTTCGCCGATTCCGGAGCGGCGACGCAGTGGCTGTTCCCGCCGCTCGACTTCACGCTCTACACCGATGAAGCCGACAACTACCTGCTCAACGTGACCGCGGCCGAGCCGCGCATCTTCGTCATGTGGCGGCCGGACGAAGAGGCCGAGCCACCGGTACGGCCGATGCAGCTCAGCGCCAGCTACGGCGAGGCGGCGCGCTGGATGGATTCCGGCGAGAAGGTCGACGGACTGCCGATGCTGCCGGACATCCGCGACTGGATCGAAGCCTTTGCCCGCCGATTCCAGAAGGCGCCCGAGCCGCGCCGGCAGAAACGCTTCGCGCGCACCGGGGACGGCAACACCCACTACGGGGGCGGCGGCCATGGCCGATGATCCGGTGCGTGGCTTTCTCGGTCGCTGGTCGCGGCTCAAGCAGGCTGCGGCAGATTCTGCGTCGGCCGACCCCGTGCCTGTCGTGGTACCCGCCGCCGACGCCACCGCGCCAAACACCGAACCCGACGCGCCGTTGCCGCCCGTCGATTCGCTCGACTTCGATTCCGACTTCCGCGGCTTTCTGGGCGACAAGGTGGACGAGGGCGTCAAGCGCGCGGCGCTGAAGAAGCTTTTCCACACCGGCCCCTTCAACACCATGGACGGGCTGGACGTGTACATCGAAGACTTCAGCGTGTTCGAGCCGCTGCCGGCGTCGATGGTTGCCCAGCTTGCGCATGCCCGGGAAACGCTGTCGCCGACGCTGCCGGCCGACTGGTTCGGTCCGGTGGTCGATGCCGAACCGTCGGTCGAACTGCTGGAACCGGAGCTGGTGCCTGATGTGCCGCCCGCGACGAACACGCTTCCGGAGACGCCTGACGAGCCCGAGCACGAGTCTCTGCACTTGGCACACGCTGACGCGCTGCCCGGCGTGCCCGATGATCTGACGCCAGCTGACCCGGAGGAAAGTCGTTCCCGGTCGGAATAGGTCATTTCTTTCGCCGTTTCTTTGGCACAAAGCCTGCAAAAGCTTTGCCGGAGGAGCGACAAACAATGAATAACGCCGACAAGGCGATCCACCTGTGCAACTGCAACGGCACGGTGCCATTCGACATCACACGCCTGACCGATGCGCTTGCGCTCGATGCGCCGCTCGAGGTTGGGCAACAGCTGTGCCGGCGCGACGCGCATACGTTCGCGCAGCGGCTCGGCAAGGCGCCCGAAGCCATCGTCGGCTGTACGCAGGAATCGGCCCTGTTGCGCGAGCTGGCGGACGACGCCGGGAGCGCATCCGGCGTCACCTTCATCAACCTGCGGGACATCGCCGGACGCAGCGCACGTGGCGCCGACGTGCAGCCCGCGCTGGCGGCGCAGCTCGCGATGGCGCGTCTGGCGGAACCGGCGCCGGTACCCGCAGTGAGTTACGAATCCGCCGGCCAGCTGCTGATCATCGGCCCGGCCGGCGCCGCGCTGGGCTGGGCGCAGCGCGCGCAGCAACAGTACGGCGAGCGCCTTGCGATCAACGTGCTCATCACCGCCAACGACCGCAGCGAGCTGCCGGTGCGCCGCGACTATCCGGTGGCCAGCGGCCGCAACGTGTCGGTCGCCGGCTGGCTCGGCGCCTTCGAAGTGAGCTGGCAGCGCGCCAATGCGATCGACCTCGACGCCTGTGTGCGCTGCAATGCCTGCATCGACGCCTGTCCGGAGGGCGCCATCGGCTACGACTATCAGGTCGATGCCGCGCGCTGCACCGGTCATCGGGCCTGCGCGAGCGCCTGCAGCGACATCGGTGCCATCGATTTCGCCGCCATCGGCGCGCCGCGCAGCGAAACCTACGATTTGGTGCTCGACCTGTCCGAGCCGGCGCTGATCCGCAAGCCGCACCCGCCGCAAGGCTATCTGTCACCCGGGCGCGATCCGCTCGAGCAGTCGCTGGCGCTGCAGCAGATCGCCGCCCTGGTTGGCGAATTCGAAAAGCCGAAATTCTTCACCTACAAGCCGTCGATCTGCGCGCACAGCCGCAACAGCAAGCAGGGGTGCAACCAGTGCATCGATGTCTGTTCGACCTCGGCCATCCGCGCCGATGGCGACGGTGTGTTCGTCGAGCCACATCTGTGCATGGGGTGCGGTGCGTGTGCGACAGTTTGTCCCACGGGCGCGATGCGCTATGCCTACCCGTCCGCAAGTGATGTTGCACTGCGCATCAAGACGGCGCTGAAGGCCTGGCGCGCCGCTGGCGGCCACGCACCGCGCATTCTGTTCCACAGCGAAACGCAGGGCGAAGCGCTGATTGCGCTGGCTGGACGTCATCGCGGCCTGCCGGCCGACGTGCTGCCGGTGGCCGTGCATGACGTCGCCTCGGTGGGTCTGGAGCTGATGTTCGCGGCGCTGTCCTACGGCGCTGCACAATGCGTCATTCTGTCTCAAGGCGACCAGCCGGAAGCCTATGCCGCGGCCACCGCGGCGCAGATCGGCATCGGTCGCCGCGTGCTTGCGGCGCTGGGCTACCCCGCGTCGGCGCTGGTGGCCGTCACGGCAGATGACGCGGCGACGCTGACGCATTCGCTGGGCGCACATCCTGCAGCCGGCGTGTCCTGTCCGCCGGCGTCCTTTGCGCTGCCGGCCGAAAAACGCGGCGCACTCGAGTTCTGTCTCGAACACCTGGCGCGCCACGCGCCGGTGAAGGCAGACACGATCGCGCTGCCGGCCGGCGCCCCCTTTGGTAGGGTGAATATCGACCGGACGGCCTGCACGCTCTGCATGAGCTGTGTCGGCGCCTGTCCGGCGTCGGCGTTGATGGATGGCGGCGAGCGGCCGGCGTTGCGCTTTCTCGAACGCAACTGCGTGCAGTGCGGCCTGTGCGTGAACACCTGCCCCGAACATGCGCTGTCGCTCGAGCCGCGTCTGCTGATCGGTGACGTCGCGCGACGCGAACGCCTGCTGAACGAAGCCGAACCCTTCCACTGCATCCGCTGCAGCGCGCCCTTCGGCACGAAACAGATGATTGATGCGATGACCGGCAAGTTGGCGGCGCACTCGATGTTCGCCGGCGGCGATGCGCTGCGCCGGCTGCAGATGTGTGCCGATTGCCGCGTGATCGACATGATGCAGAGCCCCGGCCGCGAAACTTCGGTGTTCGATCTATGACCACCGAAACGCAACGTCGCCCGATGGCTTTCGTCCGCGAGCCGGTCAGCGACGAAGACATGGCGCGCGCCAATCACTACGCGCTGATTTCGCGGCTGTTTCACGCGGCACCCGACGGCACGCTGCTGAACACGCTCGCGGCCTCGGGCGACTGGCCGGTCGATGACGATGCGCCCTCGGCGGAAGCCATGCTGATGGCGCGCGCGTGGAACGCACTGTGCGCCGCGTCGTCAGCGATGGACGCCGCGGCGGCACAGGACGAATTCGATGCGCTGTTCGGCGGTGTCGGCCGCCCGCAGGTCGTACCGTTTGCGTCATTCCATCTCGCCGGCTTCGTCAACGAAAAGCCGCTGGCCAGACTGCGCGACGACCTGGTCGCACTCGGGCTGCAGCGCGCCGCGGGGGAATCCGACCCGGAAGACCACATCGCAGCACTGGCCGACGTGATGCGCCTGCTGCTGACCGACACGACGCGCAACGAAGCGGACCGCACAGCGGCTCAGGACCGCTTCTTCGCGACCCACATCGAGCCCTGGTACGGCGCACTCATCGATGCACTCGACGCCGCACCGGAAGCGAATTTCTACCGGTGCGCCGGCCGGTACCTGCGCTGCTTTTTCGATATTGAGGCCGCAGCGCGGCAGATCGAAGCCTGACGCCATGCCCGAACGACGCACCCCCGCACCACCCGCAGCGACCACGACAGGAGGACTTCACGATGACTGACAAAGCAAACCTCAACGCCAACCTCAAACGCAGGCATTTCCTGCTGACCGCAGGTGTCGGTGGCGTGGGCGCCGCAGCCGCCGTGGTGGCGGTGCGCTCGACCGGTGAAGCGGAGCCAGCGACCGACCTCACGGCAAAGAACGAAAAGGGCGGCTATCGCATGACCGAGCACATCGCCAACTACTACCGTACCGCACGCGTCTGACCGGAGGAGACCGACCATGACCCTGACCCGTAAATCCGCCAGCGCCCCGCGCGGCACCTCGCGCCTCGCGCGCGCCGTGTCGGCTGCCGCGCCGCGCACGATGGACCGGCGCACCTTTCTGAAGCGCTCCGGCATGACAGCCGGTGCCGGCGCGTTCGCGTCGGCACTGCCGTTCTCGATGGTCGAGCGCGCCCGGGCAGCCGATGCGCCGGCGGCCGGTGGCAAGGTCGAAATCAAGCGCACGATCTGTACCCACTGTTCGGTTGGCTGCGCCATCGATGCCGAAGTCGTGAATGGCGTGTGGGTCGGGCAGGAGCCGGTTTTCGACAGCCCGATCAATATGGGTGCGAACTGCGCCAAGGGCGCGTCGATCCGCGAGCACGGCCACGGAGAGCACCGCCTGCGCTACCCGATGAAGCTGGTCGATGGCAAATGGGTGCGCATGTCGTGGGACGATGCACTGACCGAACTGTCGGCCCGGTTGCTGAAGCTGCGCGAAGAAAGCGGCCCGGACAGCGTGTACTGGATAGGCTCGTCGAAGCACAACAACGAGCAGGCTTACATGATGCGCAAGTTCGTGTCGATGTGGGGCACCAACAACTGCGACCACCAGGCGCGCATCTGCCACTCGACCACGGTGGCCGGCGTCGCGAATACGTGGGGGTATGGTGCGATGACCAACTCCTACAACGACATGCAGAACTCGAAGGCCATCCTGTTCATGGGATCGAATGCCGCCGAGGCGCATCCGGTGTCGCTGCTGCACATCCTGCATGCCAAGGAGAACGGCGCGAAGATCGTCGTCGCCGACCCGCGCTTCACCCGCACTGCGGCCAAGGCCGACCACTTCGTGCGCATCCGTTCGGGCTCCGACATCGCCATCCTGTATGGCGTGATGCGCCACATCTTCGAGAACGGCTGGGAAGACAAGCAGTACATCGAAGACCGCGTGTACGGCATGGACAAGATCCGCGACGAGGCGATGAAGTGGACGCCGGAGAAGGTCGAGGAAGTCAGCGGCGTGCCGGACGACCAGGTGAAGTTGATCGCTGAAACGATGGCGAAGAACAAGCCCTCGACCGTGGTGTGGTGCATGGGTCAGACCCAGCACACCACCGGCAACGCGATCGTGCGGATGATGTGCAATCTTCAGTTGGCGCTCGGCAATGTCGGCGTATCGGGTGGCGGCACCAACATCTTCCGCGGCCACGACAACGTGCAGGGCGCGACCGACGTCGGCCCGAACCCGGATTCGCTGCCCGGCTACTACGGCATTGCGACCGGCTCGTGGAAGCACTGGGCCAATGTTTGGGGCGTCGACTACGAGTGGCTGAAGGGCCGCTTCGCGTCGCAAGCGCTGATGGAGAAGTCGGGCATCACGGTGTCGCGCTGGATCGACGGCGTCACCGAGAAGAACGAGTTCATCGACCAGGACCCGAACCTGCGTGCCGTGGTGTTCTGGGGCCATGCGCCGAATTCGCAGACGCGCGGCAAGGACATGCTGGAGGCCATGAAGGCGCTCGATACGCTGGTGGTCATCGATCCGTATCCATCGGCCACTGCTGCGATGGCGGCCAGCGGCCGGAAGGACGGTGTCTATCTGCTGCCGGCGGCAACGCAGTTCGAGTGCGTCGGGTCCTGCACCGCGTCGAACCGTTCGATCCAGTGGCGCGAGAAGGTGATCGAGCCGCTGTGGGAATCGAAGCCCGATCACACCATCATGTATCTGTTCGCGCAGAAATTCGGTTTCGCCGACGAGTTCACGAAGAACGTGAAGGTGACGAACAACGAGCCCAGCGTCGAAGACATCCTGCGCGAGATCAACCGCGGTACCTGGACGATCGGTTACAGCGGCCAGTCGCCGGAGCGCCTGAAGGCGCACATGCGCAACATGCAGGTGTTCGACCCGAAGACGCTGCGCGCCAAGGGCGGCATCGACAAGGAAACCGGCTACCAGCTCGACGGCGAGTACTTCGGTCTGCCCTGGCCGTGTTACGGCACGCCGGAAATGAAGCACCCCGGTACGCCCAATCTGTACGATACGTCGAAGCACGTGATGGACGGCGGTGGCAATTTCCGCGCGAATTTCGGCGTCGAGAAGGACGGCGTGAGCCTGCTCGCCAACGATGGCTCTGCATCGAAGGGAGCCGATCTGCAGTTCGGCTACCCGGAATTCGACCACGTGCTGCTGAAGAAGCTTGGCTGGTGGGACGAGCTGACCGACGACGAGAAGAAGAAGGCGGAAGGCAAGAACTGGAAGACCGACTCGTCCGGCGGCATCATCCGCGTCGCGATGAAGGAACACGGCTGCCATCCGTTCGGCAACGCCAAGGCGCGCGCCGTGGTGTGGAATTTCCCGGACGCCGTTCCGCTGCACCGCGAACCGCTGTTCTCGCCGCGTGCCGACCTGGTCGCCAAGTACCCGACGCACGACGACAAGAAGGCCTTCTGGCGTCTGCCCACGCTCTACAAGAGCGTGCAGGACCAGTTCGCCAACGTCGGCAAGGATTACCCGCTGATCATGACCTCCGGCCGACTGGTCGAGTACGAGGGCGGCGGCGACGAGACGCGATCCAACCCCTGGCTCGCCGAACTGCAGCAGGACATGTTCGTCGAGATCAACCCGCGTGCAGCCAATGATCGCGGCATCCGCGACAAGGACATGGTGTGGGTGAGGTCGCCGACCGGGGCCCAGATCAAGGTGATGGCGATGGTGACCGAGCGGGTCGGCGCTGACACGGTGTTCCTGCCCTTCCACTTCGCCGGACACTGGATGGGCAAGGACCTGATCGACAGCTATCCGGAGGGTGCGGCCCCGGTGGTGCGCGGCGAGGCGGTGAACACCGCCACCACCTACGGTTACGACTCGGTGACGATGATGCAGGAAACCAAGACCACGGTCTGCCAGATCGTCAAGGCCTGAAACGCGCGACGCAACCCACGCGGCGGGCGCCTGGCAAGGCCCGCCGCGGAGAACGGAGGACAACATGGCAAGAATGAAATTCATCTGTGACGCAGAGCGCTGCATCGAGTGCAACGGTTGCGTCACCGCGTGCAAGAACGAACACGAAGTGCCCTGGGGCGTGAATCGCAGGCGCGTCGTGACCATCAACGACGGCGTGCCGGGCGAGCGATCGATGTCGGTTGCCTGCATGCACTGTTCCGACGCGCCCTGCATGGCGGTGTGTCCGGTCGATTGCTTCTACCGCACGGATGAGGGCGTCGTGCTGCATGACAAGGACCTGTGCATCGGGTGCGGCTACTGCTTCTACGCCTGCCCGTTCGGCGCACCGCAGTTCCCGCAGGCGGGGGCATTCGGTCTGCGCGGCAAGATGGACAAATGCACCTTCTGCGCCGGCGGCCCGGAGAAGAATGCGTCGGAGGACGAATTCCGCAAGTACGGCCGCAACCGCCTGGCTGAAGGCAAGCTGCCGCTGTGCGCCGAAGTCTGTTCGACCAAGGCGCTGCTCGGTGGCGACGCCGACGTGCTGGCCGACATCTATCGTCAGCGCGTCACCACGCGCGGCAAGGGCGCCGACATCTGGGGCTGGTCGACCGCCTACGGCAAGCCGGACGTACCGGCCCAGCAACCTGACGCGGGGGGCAAATCATGAGACGACTGAAGGGATCGGTTCTTGTTGCCGCCGTGGTGGTGGCGCTCGTCGGCTGCGGCGAGCACGAACAGGTGGTGGTCTACAAGCAGGGCCAGTATCAGGGCAAGCCCGACACCAAACCGTGGGACAACGAATCGTTCGCGGGTGACCGTGCGCAATGGGAAGCCAGCATCAAGGCGCGCAACCAGAGCCAGAACGAATACCGCCGCATCAACGGTTAGGAGGCTGCGATGACTCATCACTTCTCATGGCTCGTCCGTCTGCTGTGCTGCATCGGTGCGCTGATGGCGCTGCCGTTACAGCCGGCGCTGGCGGCCGATGCGGCCGAGCAGGCGACCAGCCAGCAGTTCCAGCCGCTGAACAACGCACCGGTGTGGCGCGAAGTGCGCTCGGGTGATGCGCATTACACATCGGTCAAGGGGGTCGAGACCGGTGTGCTGATCCAGTCGGGTGGCCAGACCTGGCGCGCGTTGCGCAACGGGCCGTTGATGTTGTACGGCGGCATCGCCTTCTGCGCCATGGCGTTACTGCTGGCGGTGTTCTTCAAGCTGCGGGGGCCGATCATGCTCTCCGGCGCGAAGACCGGCCGTCTGATCCATCGCTTCAATTCGCTGGAGCGTGCATCACACTGGGCGATGGCAATTTCGTTCTGCGTGCTCGCCGTCAGCGGTATGGTGATGCTGTTCGGGAAGCATGTGCTGCTGCCGGTGTTCGGCTACTCGCTGTTCGCCACGGTGGCCGTGGTGTGCAAGAACGTGCACAACTTCATCGGACCGCTTTTCATCCTGTCGGTGGTCGTGTTCATCGTGCTGTTCATCAAGGACAACATCTGGCAGTCGATCGACGCTCTGTGGATACGCAAGGCGGGCGGCTTGCTGACAGGTGAGCATGTGCCGTCGCATCGCTTCAACTTCGGCGAGAAGACCTGGTTCTGGCTGGGCGTGGTGTTCCTGTCACTGACGGTCGGCATCAGCGGGCTGGTACTCAATTTCCCGAACTTCGAGCAGGGACGCTGGGTGATGCAGACCGCCAACATCGTTCATCTGATCGGCTCACTCGTTGTGATGACGCTGTCGCTCGCGCATATATATATAGGCAGCATCGGCATGGAGAGCGCGCTCGACGGGATGAGGACTGGTTACGTCGACGAGACCTGGGCAAGGGAACACCACGAGCTCTGGTACGACGAGGCGATGAAAACTCAACCCGCGACACAGCCGGCAGGTGGAATGCCCGTCACGGCCCGCGTCTGATCGGAGGACTACGCATGAACAGGATAGTGGTGTTGATGATCGGCGCGCTGCTCACCACCGGAGCGCTGGCCAAACTGCCGGAAATGACGGAAGAACAGAAGGCTGCCGCGGCCGAGAAGAAGGCAAAGGCGGCTGATGGCGACAAGAAGGCAGCCGAATTGCTGGCCGCCTCGCAGGATGCGGTGGCAGGAAAGTACATTGAACGGATGAAGGCGCAGGGCATTACCGTGACGCCGACGCCTATTGCACCCCCCGCGGCAACCCCCGCGCCTCCTGCCGCGGAGCCTGCACAGGCGCCTGCACAGGCGCCTGCACAGGCGCCGGCCGCCCGGTAAGCCAACCCACGGAAACGACAAAGGCACCGCAAGGTGCCTTTGTCGTTGTGGTCGCAGTGGCCCCGGCACTGCGGGGCACCGCCACTTACCCGCCGAAGCGGTAACGCACACCGATCCAGCCGGCACGCGGGGCACCCGGCGCATAGAAGGTTTCATCGCGCCAGTTGTTGTCGTCCGGATCGAAACTGTTGTTCGGTCCGACGAAGGGGTTTTCGCCGATCTGGCCAGCGGTGAAATAGTGTTTGTCGAACACATTGTTCATGCGGGCGAAAGCCGACCATCCTGCGCCCAGCTGAGCCGTTGCCACCAGGTTGACCACGCTGAAGCCGGCCGTCTTGCCGCCTTCGTCGTGCTGGTTGTTTTCGTTGCCGCGCACATAGACGCCGGAGTGCGTCACGATGTCGGAACCGAGCGTCAGCCATTGCGTCGGGCGCCAATCCAGACCCAGCTTGAAACTGTGCTCGGCGATGCCCGGAATGCGGTCACCGGACGTGATGCGGATATTGTCGGCGCCGCACGAGGCGTCCTGCGCCGAATTTTCCGGCGAGACGACGCACTCACCGGAGCGGTAGGTCGCATCCACCCAGGTGTAGCCGGCGCGCCAGGCCATCTGGCCGTACTCGCCCCCCATGCCCAGTTCGACGCCGTGGCGCTGCGTCTTGCCGAAGTTCTTGAAATAGCCCTGGCCAACCGTGTTGCTGGACACGAACAGGATGTCGTCCCGACTCACTGAACCGAAAGCGGCCGCGTTCCAGCGGATCGGACCTGCGACGCCACGGATGCCGAACTCGATGCCCCGGGTGACCACCTGGTCGAGTCGCGGATCGGCCTGCATCGCGTTGGGCAGCTTGCATGGCTCGTTGGGATCGGAACAGCCCAGTTCGATCGGGCTGGGCGCCCGATTTCCCTGCTGCGCGTTGGCGTAAATCGTGACGGCCGGAGTCAGCGCATAGGTGGCGCCGAGCGCCGGGTTGATCTTGCTGTAGGTGTAATCGCTGTTCAGGCTGGACGTGGCATCCAGCTGGTCGGTCGTCTTCACGCTGGTGTGGTTGTAGCGTGCCGAGAGCGACACGGCCGCTTCCGGCACCGGCTTCCAGGTACCGGTGGTGAATAGGCTCCAGGTCTGCGTACGGCCGCGCAGCTTGGGGTCTGGATCCTCTTCAGTGTCGGTCGGGTTCACCGAGCGGTCTGGATTGAAGTCACCCTCCTGTTCGGTCTGCTGGAAGCGGGTACGACTGTGGTCATAGGTCGTACCGACAGCCAATTGACGGTCTTCCAGAATCTTTGCCCACTGCGCGCTGAAACCGTAGCCCTGCTGGCGCGTGCGCGTGCGGTTGAGTACGCCTTCCGGGTCGCCCGGGGCGGCGAATTCGTCATTGGCATCGCCGTTGAGCGTGCGTACGTTGTTCGTGCGGACATAGACCGTGCCTGACAGTTTGTGCACGTCGTCCAGCCAGTAGCCGCCATTCAGCGACAGCATGGTCATCCGGTTTCGGGTGTTGTCGGGTGACGTGAAGATCGATTTCCGCCGTTGCTCGTAGAACGAGCGTGGCGTCAGGCCGTTGCCGATCAGATCGCTGTTGGCGTGAGTGAGGTTCAGGTCGAGCTCGTGTTTTGCGGAACGATGCGAAATCTTGCCGAAGAACTGGTTCACGTCCGACGGCGACGAATCACGCCAGCCGTCTTCCTTGAAGCGCGTGGCGGTGAAGTACCAGCCCAGTTCGCCGTTGTTGCCGCCGTGTTCGGCGGTGACCGCGTGGCGTCCGAAGCTGCCTGTGTAGGCTTCCAGCCCGGAGCCGGCGTGGCTGAAGCCGTCCTTCGTGCGGATCGCCAGCGCGCCGCCAAGCGTATTCAGGCCGAACAGCGGGTTCGAGCCCGGTATCAGGTCCATCGATGCAATCGCGTTGCGCGGGATCAGATCCCAATTCACCACGTCGCCGAAAGGCTCGTTGATGCGCACCCCGTCCTGATACACCGACAGGCCTTGGGGAGTGCCGAGCAACGGGCTTGCCGTGAAGCCACGGTAATTGACGTCGGCTTGGTAAGGGTTACCCTGGATTTCATTGACATTGACGCTCTGCAGCTGGCTGCCGAGCAGTTCCGGCAATCCCGCTGCCCCGGTGTCGCGCAGTCGATCGCGTCGGATCGACTGTACGTTCGACGGAATCTCGTCCTTCGGCCGATCGAGACCGGGGATCGGCGATGTGCCGACGACTTCGACGGTGGGGGCAACGGTCCGAACTTCCGCGGCAATGGTGGCCGAACTGCCAAGCAGGCTGGCAATGGCTATTGCAATCGGCGTCAGACGCAGTCGTGCTGCGCCGTGGTGTGCGTTCAACTGAAATCTCCTCGGGTTGCGTCGCGCGCCACTCTGCGAGGCGCTGCGTCTGCAGTCGCAGGGCGCGACCGCAGCGGACGATAGCGAACGCTCTCCGGGAAAGATAGGGAAAAATTCCCGACATCGGGAGTTCTTCCCGATGGTTTGCGAACGAAGTTCAGTCCTGCTTTGGCCCGAGTTGAGGCACAACGCCTAGCCGGAGCGCAAGATGAACCAATGCAGCCGAGGTGCCGACACCGAGCTTCTCCTTGATGAGTGCTTGATAGTTGGCGACCGTCTTCTGACTCAGGTTGAGCATCGTGGCGCACTCGGCTGCCGACAGGCCCTGTGCAAGCAGCCGGAATACCTCGAACTCGCGCGGCGAAAGATCATTGATGATGGAGCGTTCGGCATCGGGCGAACGAAGCTCGAATGCCTTCCTGACGTCCGTACTCAAGTAACGCTCACCGCGCGCAACGTGGCGAACTGCTTCGAGCAGCACCTCTGGCGCGCTGCGTTTGCTGATGAAGCCACTGGCCCCGCTCTGCAGCGCTTTCTCCACGACCACGGCTTCATCGTGGACGCTGAACACCAGTACCCTTGCACCCGCATCACGGGCTCTGATCCTCCGTATCAGGTCGATGCCGCTTGACCCCGGCAGCGAAAGGTCGGTCACTGTCACCTTGGGCGCATGCGCCGTGTAGGCCAGATATCCTGAATCGGCATCCTCGGCTTCGGCGACAACGTGAATATCGCGGCCCGCTTCAAGCAATCTGGCATAGCCCGAGCGCACGATGGGGTGGTCGTCGACGAGCAATACTTCAATCATGGTCAGTGGCCTTGAGGGATTCGATCGCGCCTGCGCGCGCAGGATGTTGGAAGCTGCAACTCACGAGGACACCGCCCAGTGAGCTCTTGTCAATTTTCAGTGAGCCACCGAGCATCGATGCCCGCTCGCCCATGCCCAGCCAACCCAGACCGGGACGCACTCTGGCTGCGTGATAACCGCTGCCGTCATCTTCGATGGCGAGTTCGACGGTATCGGTGTCGGCATCATGACTGAGGACAATCCGGACATGACTGGCATTGGCGTGCTTCATCACGTTGGAAAGAGACTCCTGGATGATGCGAAAGATCGCGATATTTGCGTCTTCTCCGAGATCCTCCAGATTTCCGCGTGGAAGCAGCGCACAGTTTATCGTTGAACGCTCTTCCCACGATTCGCACAGCGACTGCACTGCTCCGAGCAAGCCGAGGCTGTCCAGACTTGCCGGACGCAACTCGTAGAGCAATCCCCGCACGGTCTGATATAGGTCGTCTGCTGATTCCGCGATACGGTCAGCCGCGCGTTTCTCCGCTGAACGGTCTTCAAGGTGGTCGCGTAAAAAGACGGCGTCGATGCGTATCGCGTTGCAGCACTGCCCGAAATGGTCGTGAAGCTCATGCGCAAACCGCCGTCGCTCGGCCTCCTGGAGGCCAATCAATGCCTGCGCCAGATCGCGGTTGCGCGCCGCAAGCCTCTTCAACCGTCTTTCGGCGGCAACGCGTGATGCCAGTTCATGCCTCGCATCGCGCCACCGCATCACTGAAAAAAGCGTCAGGGCAACCGTCAAACCGAGTAACGCAATGAACAACTCGTCCGCCTGCACGACTTCATATCGCAAGAGCAGCGTATGAAAACGCTCATAAAGCTCTGCTCGCGAGCTTGCGACGAATGTAATGGCGGCCGTGGCCACGATGAGCGCAAGCTCGATCCGGTGCCTGTGTTTCCTTAGGTAGCTTCTTTTCATTCGCCTATATATATGTGTGTCTGGGTGGCCAGACGTCCGTATCTGTACCCGTGATGTCTTATGCGGCTCCGCCGGATCACTGCGGTTGCGCCTGGCCCCGTCATCCATCGCAAATCTATCAGACGGGGTTGACGTTACTGATTCGAACAGTCATAATCTTTTTCTCTCGAACGCGGGGTGGAGCAGTCTGGCAGCTCGTCGGGCTCATAACCCGAAGGTCACAGGTTCAAATCCTGTCCCCGCAACCACCGAATCACGAGTGGTGAGAACCAGAGAATAAGTTGTCGCAGAATCGAAGTTGTGTTACAGTCTCGTTTCTGTGCTGCACGGAAATGCAGCGAAGCTCTTTAAAAACACAAACAGCCGATAGGTGTGGGCACGGCATGGTTGTAACGGCGTGTGGATGTCGTT
>NZ_JBHYCQ010000016.1:0-46670 GCF_051861465.1 Methyloversatilis sp.
GGCGGCCTCGCCGCGATGCGCGCGCTGATCATCGACCATCGCTGCACCGATCGCGGCGAGGCCGCCGCTCCCACAGTCCCTGCGCTCAAGGACGGGCAGTGGTTCCGGGGGCGCCTATTGCAGCGCCTTGATCTGTTCCGGTGACAGGCCCTTGACGGCCTTCGCCGCCGATTCGCGGGCGCGGTCGCGGTCGGTTTCGATGATGGCGTGCACCGAGTTCATCACCTTGTCGTAGGCGGCAGCCGCTTCGTCCTTGCTGATCTGGCCGGCAGCGGCACGCTCGCAGGTCCGGTAGAGCGATTCGCGCAGGAAGGACAGCATCTGCGTGCGTTCGGCCAGCCTGACGACCGACGCGTCGAGCTCCGCCGATCCGCCTTGCGACTTGCCCTGCGTGGCTTCCAGCCGTGCGATGAGTTTGAGGGTGGCGTCCGGCGCGGCTTCCGCGCAACTGCGGACAGCAGGTGCAGGGGCAGCCGCCGGGACAGCAGCGGCAGCGGTGGCTGCGGCACCACCCGCCGCCGGACGCGCGGGTTCGGGCATCCCGAGCTTTTCGCTCAGCGTGACCGCCGGTGTCACCGGCTTCAGTGAATGGTCGTACTTCGCCCAATACTGCTTGTGGCTGTCCGGCGCTTCATCACGGCCGGCACTTTTCGTCCCGAGACCGGCACAGCCGGACAGGACCACGGTGGCAAGCGCGACGGATATCGGCAGGGATTTCATGCGGGCTCCTTTTGAATTCTTGGTATGTGTTGTGCCGCGGCTCGGCGCCAGCGTGCATCCATCTTCTTAGCAAGAAAAAGGCCAGAGAGGTGCCGGCCCAATCCCTCACATCAGGTGCTTGACTGCGTCCAGCGCCTTCTGTGCGCACACCTCATCTTCTTCTTCCGAGCCGCCGCTGACACCGATGCTGCCGATGTGCGCGCCCTTCGAGGTCACGATCGGCAGACCGCCTATTATGGTGGTGGTGTGCGGAATCCGTTCGGCGCCGATCACCGTCTTCGACAGGTCGCGGAACTGGCGCGTCGAAAACGGCGCGCCGGCCGACGTGTCAGCCTTCAGCTGCGCCACGCGGATGCTGATCAGGATGCTGCCATCCATCCGGCTGAAATGCTTCGGATTGCCGGCTTCGTCGTTGATCGCGATGATCATGCGCCAGCCCTTTTCCTTCGCATGGCGTTCGCATGCGTCGGCCATCAGACGCGCAGTGGCAAGGTCGAGCGTCGGGCGTGCCGACTGTGCCAGCGCGGGTGCGGTCATCAGTGTGCCTGCGCAGGCGAAGGCGGCAAGCAGGCCGCGTGATGCAGCCTTGATTCGTTCGTTGTTCATCAGGTTCTTTCCGGTGAGTCGTGCTGGAGCTGTTCAGTAAAACGGAATTTCGTCGTCATCCTTGGCGATCTTGTCGGCCGCCTGCACGCGCAGCGCTTCCTCGCGCAGGAAGGCGATGATCTGCCAGATTTCCTCTTCCTTCAGCGAGTTGGCGAAGCCACCCATCTGGGTACCGGCGCGGCCGTGGGCGATCAGTTCGAACATCTGGCCATCGCTGTTCGCGCCACCCGGGCCCCAGGCACCCTTGACCAGCTGCGGCCCCTTGCCGCCCTTGCCGCGCGAGTTGTGGCACTGCTGGCAGTTGCGGCCGAACAGTTCTTCGCCCTTGCCGGCCGCACTGCGATCGCCCGCCATCGGATTGTTGGCCGGCGCCTGGCCCGGGCCGAACGCCTGCACGCTGCCCGCCAGCGCCATCAGCAGCACACACCGTGTTGTGTATCGAATCATCTGCCACTCCTTCCTGTTGCAGCCCGCGGGCAGACAGCGCCTGCATGGCCGGTACATCTCCATCATCTGCCGCCCTGCTGCTTGCCGGTCGGCAGTCCGTTCCGCGCGGCGATCGCGTCGAGCGCGCCATCGGCCTGCAGCGCGCCGAGTGCCGCGTCGACCGCGCCCGTCAGCGCCGTGTCGCTGCGCCGGCTGACCATGACGAAGCGGGTCTGCAGCGCGGGCGCCTGAAGCGCCTCGCGCACGACCACACCTGCAGGCAGTGCTTCACCCGCCACCCGGCCGGCCCACAGCAGGCCGGCACCCACCTGGCCCTTCGCCAGTGCATCCAGCAGCGCTGCGCTGCCGGCGAACGGCGAGCGGTTGAAGCCGCCGGCCAGCAGGTACAGATCAGCCGGCGTGGCGGTGACCGCGCCGATCTTCTGCGCACCCACCCCGGCCATCGATCCGATCGCGCTGGCCGCTGGCGTCAGCAGCACATAGCCGACCGACACATAGGGCTGCGACGCCACCAGTCCGCGTGCCGACAGGTCGTCGTCGCTGCCGTCGGTCACCGGCAGACCGGCGAACAGCGCGCAACTGCCGGCCTGCACCGACTCCTTCAGTGCGCGACCCAGACCGCCCCGTTCCTGCAGCGTGATCCATTGCCACTGCACCGCGCGGCCGAGCCGCGCCGCGATGGCCTGCGCGACCTCCACATCGACCCCTGCCGGAGCAACGGTGCGCGAAGAAAACGGCGGGTTCTGTTCGACCACGCACACACCGAGCGCGGCGGGAGCGCCGCCGGCCGACACCGGCAGCGCAGCACACGCCAGCAACCCGAACAGGCATCGCAATGAACGTGCCGCGCTGCGCGTCATGCGTTCAGTCCGCAAGACCGAACACCATCATTCCGCCGCCACGGTTCTGCTGCTTGAACAGCTCGCCGTAGACCAGCGGCCACAGGCTGCCGCCGCCCGGGCCATACACGATGGCGACGTACTGCTTGCCGTCGACCGTGAAGGTGGTCGGGTTGCCGTGGATGCCGGTGCCGACGTTGAAGCGCCACAACGTTTCACCCGAGTCGTCGCGCATGGCCGAGAAGAAGCCTTCGGCATCACCCGAGAACACCAGACCGCCGGCGGTCGCCAGCAGGCCGCTGGTGGCCGGCGTGCTCTGCGGACGCGACCACACCTGTTCGCCGGTGGTGGCGTTGAACGCCTTGATGCCGCCGGTATAGGGGTTGGCCTTCAGCACCTTGGACGACAGGAACCACTCGCCGCGTTTCCATTCCATCTTCTTGGCCTGGACGTCCATCGAGCTGTCGATGTAGGGCACGTAGAGCAGCCTGGTCTGCGGGCTGTAGGCCGCCGGGTGCCATTCCTTGCCGCCGTCGAGAATCGGCGCGATGTCGGTGGCGATCTTGTCGTAGCCGGGCACCTTGTCCGGATTGACGATCGGGCGGCAGTTGTCCTTGAAGCCGGTCACCCAGTTCACGCGCGCGATCGGCACCACCCAATTGCACTTGCCATTGGTGCGGTCGATCGAATACAGGTGGCCGTTGCGGTCACCGTGCAGCCACACCTTGCGGCCCTTTTCGTCGTCGACCAGGATGGTTTCGTTGTTGCCGTCGTAGTCCCAGGCGTCGTTCGGCGTGTACTGGAAGTGGAACTTGATCTTGCCGGTCTTCGCGTCCATCGCCAGCGTCGAGTTGCTGTACAGGTTGTCACCCTTGCGCACCGACGGATCGAAGTCGGGCGACGGATTGCCGACACCCCAGTAGATCGTGTTGGTCTTGGCTTCGTAGTTGCCGGTCAGCCAGGCCGATGCGCCGCCGGTGCGCCACGAGTCGTTGGCCCAGGTGGCGGCGTGCGGATCGCTCGCACTGTTCGGCCGGGTCAGCGTCTGCCACACGATTTCGCCGGTATCCGGATCGAGTGCGGTGATCTTGCCCACGTTGCCGCCGACGTCACCGCCCGAATTGCCGACCACGATCTTGCCGTCGGCCACCAGCGGCATCGACGTGTAGATTTCGCCGCTGGTGTAGTCGCCCATCTTCTTTTCCCACACGACGCGGCCGGTGGTGTTGTTCAGCGCGACGATGTGGGTGTCCAGCGTGGCCATGTAGACCATGTCCTTGTACACCGCGACGCCGCGGTTCACCGCTTCGCAGCACAGGCGCGGGCCGAGGTCGCCCGGCAGCGAGCGCTCGTACTTCCAGATCATGCGGCCGGTCGAGCCATCGAGCGAGAACACCTTGTTCTGGCTGGCGGTCACGTAGATGCGGCCATTCACCACCGTGGTCTGGCTGACCTGTGCGTCATTGACGCCGAATGACAGATTCCACTTCGGCACCAGCTTCTTCACGTTGTCACGCGTCACCTGGCCGAGCTGCGAATAGCGCCAGCCCTGATAGTCCTTGCCGTAGTGCAGCCAGTTGTTGGCGTCCTTGTCGGCGTGGATGAGCATGTCGTCGCTGACGTAGTTCGGACGCCACTTGAAGGTGGCTTCGAGCACGTTCACGCCAAGCGGCGGTTCCGGATCTTCGGCCTGCACGGCGGCATTCAGGCCGAACATCGCGACCAGGCAGGTCAGGACAGGTCCGGCAAGGCGACCGGTTTGCTTGTTCATGGGTTCTCCTCCGTTTTTTTCGGATGCGCACAGCGGCACCCGGCGACAACGCGCGGAAGAAGAACTGCATCATCCATGCCAAAACGGCGCAGGCCGGGCATGACGTCAGCGCAGGGGAAAAAGTCCTTTGCGATCAAGGCGGGGAAATTTCCCCAGACGACAAGGGGTCATTCCTGAAACAGGCGGGCGCGCGGAAGGATGAGACGGACGTCTCAGCGCGCAGAGGCTACAGGTGTCTCAGGAGGGCAGGCGCGGGCGCGCCCTTTGGTCAGCCCCTTCGGTCAGCCCCTTGGTCAGCCCTTCGGACCGAGGCCGAAGAAGGTGCGGAAGCGGTCCCAGCGGCGCTTGAACCAGGCCTTGGGCGTGTCCTGCACGTAGTAGGTCAGCATGAGGGTCCAGCGCTCGCCGTCGGCTTCGGTGGTGCGGCGCGCGCTGTGCCAGCTTTCGCGCTCCATCACGGCGAAGGCGTAGCCGCTGGCCGGCATGAAATCCATCGCGATGGTTCTTTCCGCCTCGGGGCCGGTGCGGCCGTAATGGAACACCGTGCCGATGTGGCGCTGCGACGCATCCTTCGGCAGATAGAACTGCACGGTGATGGCCTTGGCCATCACGTCGGCGTGGATGCCGATCTGATAGCCGGGCAGGTCGCACACCAGGATGGGGATGGGGTACAGATCGATCTGGTCGATGCTGCGGCCGAAGCGGGTTTCGAGCGACTGTCTGAACTTGAGCTTGAATGCGTCCTGCATGTCGCGCGAGCGCAGCACGCGCGAGATCGAACCCCACAGCGCGCGCTGTTCGGCCGGCAGCCGCCACAGGTGTTCCGGATACAGGTACATGCGCCGCCGGGCGCTGCTGCCGTCGGCGCGCATCGCGTCCTTGTGGCGCAGATCGTGGAAGCGCTCGCGCGCCGGAATCAGCTTGAGCAGCCGCTCGTAGAAGCCGGGCGAGAACACGTTCTGCATATATATATGCTCGAACGGCGACGTCTGCAGCGCGCTCGCCTTCACGGCACGCAGCATCGTGGTGTCGGGCGCCGGGTCGTTCTGGGCGGCGTCGACCGGAACGGACAGGGAAGGCTGGGACATGTTCTATCGCCTGGCAGCAAAAACTGGCGGCAGGATAGCGCTTTGCACCGCGTCCGTCAGGGGGCGGGTGTTGCGCGGATGCTGCAGCATCGCAGAGGCGCACCGTCATGAAGCTGCGGTACGCTCGGGGTGCGGCCGCTGCGGGAGCAGTCCTCGTGGGAGCGGCGCCCTCGCCGCGATACGCACGCTGCAATGCGACCATCGCGGCACTGATCGCGGCGGGGACGCCGCTCCCACAGCCCTGCGCTCAGCGCCCGGTCGCGGTTCTAGTGTGGGAGCCGTCCCACGAAAACCCGGGCGATCTCCGTTCACACTCTGCACCCGACGCTGCCGCCCGCACCACCGCACAGATCAAGCTCACCATGCCGCTGCCCGACACTGCCGACGCCTCCCGCCCCGCCCCGACCGTACCGTTCGGCGACGCCTTCCTGTTCTGGCTCAAGCTCGGCTTCATCAGCTTCGGCGGGCCGGCCGGGCAGATTTCCATCATGCATCAGGAGCTGGTCGAGAACCGGCGCTGGATTTCCGAGCGCCGCTTTCTGCACGCGCTCAACTACTGCATGCTGCTGCCCGGCCCGGAGGCGCAGCAGCTGGCGACCTATATCGGCTGGCTGATGCACCGGACCTGGGGCGGCATCATTGCCGGCGTGCTGTTCGTGCTGCCGTCGCTGTTCATCCTGATCGCGCTGTCGTGGGTGTACATCGCGTTCGGCGACGTGCCGCTGGTGGCCGGGCTGTTCTACGGCATCAAGCCGGCGGTCACCGCCATCGTGCTGCAGGCCGCACACCGCATCGGCTCGCGCGCGCTGAAGAACCACTGGATGTGGGCGATCGCCGGCGCGTCCTTCGTCGCCATCTTTGCGCTCAACGTGCCCTTCCCCGCCATCGTCGCTGCGGCGGCGCTGATCGGTTATGTCGGTGGTCGCCTCGCCCCGGCGCTGTTCAGTGCCAGCGGCGGCCACGGCAAGGCGGTCAAGTCTTTCGGCCCGGCGCTGATCGACGACGACACCCCGACGCCGGAGCACGCACGTTTCCGCTGGTCGCGGCTTGCGCGCGTGGCGGCCATCGGTGCACTGCTGTGGGTGATTCCGATGGCGCTGCTGACGCTGCATTTCGGCTGGAGCCACACGCTGACGCAGATGGCGTGGTTCTTCACCAAGGCCGCACTGCTCACCTTCGGCGGCGCCTACGCGGTGCTGCCCTATGTGTATCAGGGCGCGGTCGGTCACTACGGCTGGCTCACGCCGACGCAGATGATCGACGGCCTGGCGCTTGGCGAAACCACGCCCGGACCGCTCATCATGGTGGTGGCTTTCGTGGCCTTCGTCGGCGGCTACCTCAGTGCCGAAATGCGCGCGCTGTTCGGGCCGGACGGCCTGTTCCTCGCTGGCGCGGTGGCCGCCATGCTGGTCACCTGGTTCACCTTCCTGCCGTCCTTCCTGTTCATCCTGGCCGGCGGCCCGCTGGTCGAATCGACGCACGACGACCTGAAATTCACCGCGCCGCTGACCGCCATCACCGCCGCGGTGGTCGGCGTCATCGTCAATCTGGCGCTGTTCTTCGGCTACCACGTGCTGTGGCCGGACGGCTTCGACGGCCGCTTCGACGCGATATCGGCGCTGATCGCCGCCGGCGCCGCGGTGGCGCTTTTCCGCTACAAGCGCAACGTGATGCACGTGATCGCGGGATGCGCGGTGGTGGGGCTGGTCGCGAAGACGCTGCTGGGCTGACCTTCGGCGCATCGCGGTTTTTGTGGGAGCGAGCCCTGCTCGCGATTCCGCACTTCGAACAGGTGCCGTCGATGGATCAGCAGGCGCTGAGCCGTGATCACCGAAGTCCGGCGCCGCCCCTGCCCGCAAGACGGCCTTGAAGCATGCAACGACGCTTCAGTGCCCACGCCGCGCCAGCACCTCGTCGCGCGGCCCCGCGTCGACCACGCGCCCGCCTTCCACCACGACCACGGTGTCGAAGCGCGCGAGCAGGCTGGGGCGATGCACTGACGCGACGATGCAGGCCGACGGGAACGCGGCGACGATGCGGTCGAACACGCGGCCCTCGGCCAGCGGGTCGAGCGCGCTGGTGGGTTCGTCGAGCAGCAGCAGCGAACTGCCCTGCGCGGCCAGCGCGCCGCGCGACAGCGCCAGTCGCTGCCGCTGACCGCCCGACAGATTGCCGCCGCGCTCGCTCAAACCGCTGTGCAACCCGTCGGGCAGACGTTCAAGCACTTCGTCGAACACGCCGGTGTGCATGGCGGACGTGAGCGCCGCGGCCTCGGCCGGCTGGCCGAACGTGAGGTTTTCTTCCACGCTGGCTTCGAACACTTCGGCTTCCTGCGGAATCAGCGTGGCCAGCGTGCGCAGTTCGGCCCACGGCACCGCGACACCGTCGCGCAGCAATTCGCCGTGCTGCGGCGGGTAGAGGCCGGCCAGCGTGCGCAGCAGCGTGCTCTTGCCGCCACCGCTCGGCCCGATCAGCGCCACGCGCGCTCCGCGGCGCAATTCCAGATCCACGCCGTGCAGTCCACCGCGCGCGTCGTCGCCATAGCGCCAGGTCGCGCCGCGCAATGCCAGCGTGTGCCAGGGCGCATCGGGCAGCACGGCCGGTACGGTCGCGTCGGGGTCGGCCGGCGCCGCCCAGATCGGCTCGGCGCTGCCATAGTCGGTGTGCATGCGCGCGAAGCTCTGGAAGTTCGACGCCATCGAACCGACCACGCCGGCCGCCTGCTGCGCGTACTGATAGATCATGAACACGGTGCCCAGCAGCACCGCCTGCCCCGGCTGGCGCGTCTGCACGACATAGACCACCACCAGGATCCAGGTGAGCCCCATCCCGAGCAGATCCACCGTGAACCACTTGCCCTCATTGACCATGACAGCGCGGCGCAGCGGCGCCATCACCGCGTCCATGCGCCGGCCGAGCAGCGTGCGTGACGCGGCCTGCAGGCGCAGGCCGATCACCGTGCCGGCATTGCCGACGAAGTCGAGCAGCGCTGCGGCATAGCGGCGCTCGGCGTCGTTTTCGGCGCGGGCGAGCTGCATCAAGGTGCGGTCGAAGCGCAGGATGATGAAAGAGATGACGACATAGCCGGTGATCGCGATCGTCCCGCTCGTGCGCGACAACAGCGCCAGCGCCACCAGGGGACCCACGAAGTTGAAGGCGTTCTGCAGATAGCCGAACTGGTTCTGCGCGAAATCCGACAGCGCCCGGCTGGCCTGCATCACGCGATGCTGCAGCTCGCCCGAATGCCGCCCGTCCCGCCAGGCCAGCGGCGCAGCGGAGATGCGCGCATAAAGCTGATCCGCCAGCCGCACGCGCACCCGCACCCCCACATTGCGCTCCAGCACCCGACCCGGGCCGTGCAGCAACCACGACAACAGATAGATGCCGATCAGATAGGCAATCCACCGCCCCGCCGTCGCCATGTCGCCCGCCTGCAGCGCATTGATCGCCTGCGCGGCGAGCCAGGGCATGGTGAGCCGCATCAGTTGCGCACCGGACAGGAGCGCTGCGGCGCCGAGCATCTGCGCGCGGGCTCCACTGGCGTGGAGCCAGAGGGCGCGGTAGAGGTCGCGGGCGGCGGTGGGGAGGGTGATATTCGCGTGAGGTTGAGCGGGAGTCGATTCGGTCATGAGAGCATTCCATCATTGATCAGGCGCCGCGGAAAGCAATCTCCGAATTGTGGCCAGATGCACTGACTCAAGCTTGTTCGACTTAATTGAGATTCTTCTTGAATAGAAGCGCCGCCGCGGACGCCTCCCGATAAGGGTCAAATGACGATATCTTTAGCGATGGAGGTGTCGGCAAAGCACTTGACGATTCAGATTAAGCGACTCATCGAGCGCGAAGATCGACAGCATCGAAAGGGAGAAGTGTGAGCGAACGGGAAATGCCAGCATCGGACACCAATGCTGGGACAAGCACGTTGGCCAGTGGGCCAGCAGGTACCCATTTCGAGGCCCAAGTCGGTGCGTCATACTTACTAGCCATGCTCAGCGGGGCGCCGCCACGAGGTCTTCCCGGCGCCACGATAGATCGGGTGGCTCTACAACAAGCCAATGCTGGGCGTCCGCTCGATGACGTAATCATTCACTCCCATGACAACATGTCCGGTAAGCCGGCGGTTCTTGAGGTTCAGGTCAAGCGAACCATCACCTTCGCCGCCGCCGATCCCGTCTTTCGCAAAGTCGTAGGCCAAATCGTCAAAGCGTCGCAACGGCCTGACTTCCTGACGCAGCGGTACGAGCTGGCGATTGCGACGACGAAGGGATCGCGCAAGATCGACGGGGCATATCAGGATGTACTCACTCTCGCGCGACAGATTGGCGACGCAGCTACGTTCGCCGCCCAAATTGATCTGGCGGGTGTGGCAAACGACGACATGCGCGCTTTCGTCAAGACGTTCAAGAGCCACCTGCGAGACGAAGGCTCTTCAGACGACAACGAGACCGTCTGGCTGTTGCTTCGCCGGCTGCAGATTCTGACCTTCGACTTCACGGCCCCAGGCTCTGCATCGCAAGACTTAGCGCTGGAACGCTCTGTACGTGTGCTGCATACCGACGATGGATCGCGCGCCGGGGTCTTCTGGGTCAGCCTCATTGAACTAGCAATCGACGTGGCGACACGCGGCGGCGACAGAACCCGCGAGACAGCACTGCAAGCTCTCGCGCAGCTGGGCTATCGGTTCCTAGGCGAACGTCGGCACGCTACGGCCCGAGCCGCGCTAGCCGAGTCGTCCCGCTTGGCCCTTGCTGACATTCGTAACCGCGTGGGCAGCGTCGTACTTGCACGACAGGAGCGTGTTGCCGCAACGCGCGAAGCATTGGACTGCGGACGCTATGTGGAGATCCGTGGTGATGCAGGCGTTGGCAAATCGGGGGTCTTGCGCCAGATGGCCGAGGCCATGCAAGCCGAAAGTCAGGTCATCGTTCTCAGCCCAGGACGATGTGTTCCGCGCGGATGGACAGCGTTGCGCGCACAGCTCGGCTTCGACGGAACGCTTCGCGAGTTGCTCGTCGAACTGGCTAATGACGGGGGCGCCACGATCTTCGTCGACAACCTTGACTCTTTCAGCACAGAAGAGAGGCTCACGGTCGTCGATCTCGTCGGGGAAGCCTCTCTCATTCCGGGAGTAGCAGTGGTCGCGACGGCTCGGCGCGAATTTGGTGTTGATGAGCCCAGCTGGCTGCCGACCGACGCACTGGCACGCCTGGGCCAAAGCGACCCGATCACAATAGGTGAGCTGAGCGAGGCGGAGATTGAGCAGCTGAAGGTGACTGATCCTTCGCTTGCGCCGCTTCTAACGGACGGCCATCCCGCGCGCCAGGTCGCCAGAAACCTGTTTCGCCTGGCACGGCTGGCGAGTCAGCCAGCATCTGATCCCGTACCGCGCACTGAAGTCGATATGGCTGAGCAGTGGTGGACCACTGCGGACGGCGCTCGCGACGCTGGGTGGCGTGATCGGACTCGGGTGCTGCAAGGCGCCGCAGCGCAGTCCTTGTCTGGCGCTGACTTCCTCGACGTTACAGGCCAAGCTGCGGCGCCGATCGATGCGCTTGTGTCTCGCGGCACTCTGCGGGACTTGGGCATTGACCGGGTCGCGTTTCGTCATGACGTACTGCGCGAATGGGCGATTGCGAGCGCCCTTCACGCCGAACCCGAACTTGTCGACAGGCTGCAACTAGATCGGCCAGCAACGGCGATGTTTGCACGTGGCGTTGAACTGGCAGCGCGCATGGCAATCGAGCGGGCGACTGATGGCGTGAGGTGGCACGCGCTCGTCGATCGCCTGAGCCAAGCGGGAGTTCATCGTTCTTGGCGCCGCGCCGCGTTGCTCGCCCTAGCTCGATCCGAAGCTGCGGAAGCACTCCTCCAACGCGCATCGCCCGAGCTTCTCGCCAATGGCGCCGCACTGCTGCGCGAACTCATCCGAACGATCATGGCTGTCGATGTGCTTCCGGCCGCAGAGGTCTTTGCGGCTGCGGGAGTCGACCCCGCGCTCATACCCGAATCGATCAACGTCCCGCGCGGCCCGGCATGGATGTGGCTGATTATCTGGCTCTTGGGTACTGCGGATAGCGTTCCGAGCGATGCCATTCCAGAAATCGTTCAGCTATACACTACATTCTCGATTGGCACGCTTGGCGCCACCGATATCACGCCCTTTACAACACGGCAGATCTATCGTTGGCTGAGGCTTATGGAGCCTAGGGATGTAAAGCCAGCGCCACGCAAAGGCCCAGTGCTCTGGGCGCACCTTGATCGCGAAGAGGTTCATTCCCTGAAGTCAGACCTCCGTGACGCGTTCGTCATGTTCGCACGGACAACGCCAGAACTTGCTGCCGAGTATCTGAAGGCTGTGGGGCAGAGCGAGTACAACGAAGAAATCGTGCGCAGCATCCTGAAGATGCGAGGCACTTTGGCCCAAGCGGCGCCAGCGGAGCTCGCTGAATTGACCGCGCGGGCGCTTATCGCTAAGCCCCGGCCGCACGAGCGACACTTCTCTTGGGAAGGTGAAGAGGCTTTTACCTATCTCGATAACGAGTTCATTCAGGCATCGCCGACCCAAGGCCCATTTTTTGAATTGCTGACCAATTCGCCCAAAGATGGCTTGGCATTGGTTCATCGCTTAGTCACGCATGCAGTCGCCCACGGAAACCGAGGCGCTGACCCCGGAAAGGATGGGGTCGCCTTGGCATTGCCGGGAAGTGCGCGCACTTTCCCGTGGACGCAGACCTACTTCTGGTCTCGCAGCAGCAACTTCTACGCCGTCACGTCCGCGCTGATGGCGCTTGAAGCATGGGCGCACCGCCGCGTTGAGGCGGGCGAATCATTCGAAGGTGTGCTGACAGACGTGCTCGGGCCGCAGGGCTCGTGCGCTGCGTACTTGCTGGTGGCAGTTGATCTCATAATCTCGCACTGGCCCAAATCGCTTGACGTGGCGCAGGCATTTCTCGGCTGTCCCGAACTGCTGTGTATCGATCACACGCGTCAGGTGCATGAGCGTGTCGAAATGCCGGACTTCTTCGGGCTTGGCGCTTGGCGTAGCGAACCGCGCGGCAGCGTAACCGCCGCTGACCTGAAGCGCCGGCCATCCCGCCGGACAACGCTTGACGAACTGATTGGCAACTTCACGTTCCTGGCATCCCCGGATCAACTTGCGGCACTTAGGACGCTGTTGGCAACCGCGGCAGCACGCCTGGGCGAACCTTCCGCGAGCGCGCATCTAGGCAACCCGGAATTCATGGTTCGGTACGCACTGAACCTTTCGGATGCCGCAAATTGGCCAGAAGTGGAAGTGACGCTCAAGGACGGATCATCCGCGACTGCGCGCAAGTATCTATCGCCAACGGCGGAGCAGAATCATCTACAAGCTTTGCGAGACGCCGCGACTGAGCGAGAGTCAGACTTCGCCACGCAGTCTGCGCTGACCCTTGCGGTCGATGATCCCGCCCGGTTGCTACCAGAAGGTCGGTCGGCAGCGGTGGCTTGGGCGCGGCGTTCTGCGACAGCTACGGCAGAAGTCGAATCCGACGACGACAGCGGGGAGCGGCGCATGCAAGAGGAAGCGGTTGTGACGGCCGCGATGATCGTCATGCGGGACGGTGATGACGCCTTGCGCGCCGAGCACGGAGCATGGGCGCGATCTCAACTCGAGAAGACGCTTGCAGCTCTCGACGACGATCCTGCGCGTCGGATGCGAGGGGGCCTGCGCTTCAATCCGACCGCAATCGCCTATGCCGGGTTGATCCACGCCTTGCGACATCGGTCAACGCCGGAAGATGTGCGGTCGCTACTTGAGGCAGCGGCGACAGGAAAGCACGCTGTCGCGCACGGCTTCGGGACTTCCGCCGAAGTCCTAGCGGACGTCGATAGTCGCCTACCGAGAGCTGTGCTCCGATGTGCATTCAGCGGGTGTGTGGTGGAGAACCGAGCTTGGGATGCGTCACAGGAGGAAGTCGACGCTCGCAAAGCGCGTTGTCATGAACGGTCACGGGCAGCCGTTGCCGTTGAGATGGCATGGCTTGGCGGCGAAGCCCCGGAGCCAACGTGGCCGACATTTCCGGTAAACAAGCTCGGCCGAGAAGGCGACTCCGCTTACCTGGAACCCGGAATTGCTACACCAGAACCAACAGAAGCGCCGGCGCCTTCGCCAACTGAGCATTTAAATCATCAGGCTGCGGCTCTCTGGTTGCGCCAACTGCGCGCTCTTTCCCGCGATGACACGCGCCCTTGGCTCAGCGAGATCGTGAAAGCCTACATGCCTTGGACGGCCCTCGCGAATGGAGCGAACCTAGACGACGGAGACGAAACGGACCATCCGCCATCTGAATGGAACAATACGTTCTTTGAGGCGGTTGCCCGCTGCGTTGTCGGTCTGTCAACGCCTGAGGCGACTGAACTAGCCGTGCGGTACATCGTTGCGCTTCCAGACCGGAATTTCTACGACGTGCTCGTCGACTTCTTGCGCAACATCGACGCGGTGTACTTCGAGGACGACAACATTCCGACGCAGGTGGCCGTAGACATTCGGAGCGCACTCGCCGACCACATGCTGACCACGCGTGGATGGGAACGTCTCAGCCGAAGCAGGGACTTATCCATCGAAATGCACATTGGCCCGGCAATCGCCGTCTTGTTCTTCAACGACCACATGTTCGGGCAGGGATCGAAGTGCTATCTGTTTGGGAAGGGTGTGGAGCGAGTCGGTCCGTTCCTCCCTATTCTGCGCAAACTGGTTGGTCAAGGGCCGTCACCCTTCGTCGCCCTAGTACTGCTCAATCTGCTGGAGGTTGCGCCGCGAGCCGAGCAATTAGAACTACTCGTCGGGGCCGGAAGCGCATTGCTCAAGGCCTATCCAGACTTCCGACAGCTATGGATCGACCACGGTGTGGGCCGCAGATGGTGCTTGTTGGTGGAGACTATTCGGGCAAGCAGCCCTTCTAGCCTCAGCAGCAGCGTGCCGCTCCGGTCAGCCATCGACACGACCGTCGCGACTTTGGTTGCACTCGGCGTACCTGAAGCCACGAGACTGGAGGCAGAACTGAGCAAGCTTTGAAGTTCGCGCTTGGTGTTCCCTCCACACGATCATCTCTTTTGTGCGCGTACGGAATTGCCCCATCTGGTAAGCGGCGCATGAGGACGAGCTTCTGCACTATCAATGCCGCAACCGGACAGCAACAGCACTATTCGCTCAGTTCCCTACCGGCCACAGTCCCGCGAAATCGAACGACAACGGCCGATGGTGGCGGATGGTCAGCATGTAGACCGTCGCCACGTCATCCGACGCGGTGTAGAGCGTGAGGTAGTCGCCGTGCAGATACTCGCGTAGGGAATCGGCGGCCCCTGTCGGCATGGCGGAAAGCCGGCTGAGTGCCTCGGCGGATTGGGGCGGGTGGTCGAGGTAGCGCCGACCGATGCGCCGAAAGCGGGCCAGATTCGTGATGACCGTGCTGTGCAACTGATCGAGCGGATCGTCGAAGGCCGCGCCTGCATCGGCCTCGATCAGAAAGGCTTCGATGGCTTAGAGGCGCGCCAGGAAGCTGTCAGTCAGCTCAACCCGATAAAGAGTCTCAGCCACATGGCTTTCGGGCTTTGCCGGAGGGCGGAACGGCTTCGCCGGCGTCTGCCACGGCACCCTCCGCCCGACGCTGCTGGAGCCCGGCGATTGCGGCATCGGCGAGCTGGGTACGCCCGGCCACGATGTCGGCCAGACCGCGCTTGGCGTCGTCGATCAGCAACAAGTGGATGCGCTCGCGTTCCGGCCGGTGGTAATAGGCCAGCCGGTCGGCGCCGATCAGGGCCACGTAGCTTTCACCGTTCTTGGTGATGATCTTTTCGGCGCCGGCCTTGGCCTGGTCGGCGAGTTCGGAAAGATTGGCGCGTGCCTGGGTGAAGGGCACTACGTCACTGGCAGAAAACCCCATGGCTCGCTCCCGGGAGGGTCGGTAGGTGACAGAATTCTGTGCAGCCTATCTCACCAGGTCGGATGCTGCGAGGCGGGACATTCATCACCGCGGTGAGGTCGAACTGCGCGCTTCCACGGCGCGTGACCTGACAAGTGCTGCTGGCGGTGCCGTAGGTGTCGCGTCCCGCGACCGGCAACGGGACGCGCGTTCAATCCGTCCGCACCAGTTCCCCCTTCGCATTGAACGCATACCGAAACGAAAACCACTTTTCCAGCTCCGATCCGGTTTCGATGCGGAAGGCCGTCATCAGCCGCTCGCCGTCGGTCTTCAGGTAGATCGCGCCGTACACCTCCACATTGCTGCGCGCCAGTTCCTTCACGTCCAGCTTGATGGCGTCGAGCGCTTCGGGTGACAGTGCGGTCGCCAGGGCGTCGATGCGGTCGAGCAGCTTCTGCACCTGCGCGCCGTCTTCGAGCGGGCGCGACGAGCGCTGCAGTTCGGTGGACAGGATGACCGGCGCGTCGCCGCGACCGTAGCGGCCGAGGCGGCCCAGCAGGTCGGGGCGGGGGTGGACGTGCCCTTCCTGATCGCCCGATGAAATGATGAAGGCGGCCGGATTGACGGCGGCGAGAAAGGCGTCGGTCACTTTTTCGGAGCCGTGGTGACAGGATTTCATCACTTCGGCGCGGAAGGTTTTCTGCGCCTCGGCCACCATGGCGTCGTAGTCGGGCGTGCCCGGCTTCGGGAAGGTTGCGCGGCCGGTGTAGTGCTGCAGCAGGAACTTCTCGGCCGGCTCGTTCAGGTCGCCGCCGAACAGCACGGAAAACTGTCCGTACTGCAGCCTGAGCAGCACCGAATGACCATTCTTCGTTTCGCCGTAGCTCTTCAGCCGGCGCAGGGCGGGCTTGCCGCCGGGCCCTTTTTCGACCACCGGCCCGAGCACTCGGATGGTGTAGCCGCGCCGGTTCGACGGCGCGAAGTCGGGCATCCACGCCACACCGCCTTCCAGTTTTGCGTGTTCGGTCGACAGCATGCGCAGGGTTTTGATTTTCGGGTTCTGCAGCGCCGCCCGCATCAGCTTCGGAAATTCGTAGCGGGTGTTGGCCGGCAGCGCGCCGAACAGGCGCGTCAGGTCGGCCTTGTCGACTGCCAGCGCGGTCACGTACGACAGGCCGCTTGCAGGATCGGACACTGGCTCGCCGCCGAGCTTGGCCCAGGTGCCGGTGACGGCACGTTCGACCAGACCGTTGTGATAGACCGTCTTGAAGCCGATCTTGTGGTCGCTGAACAGCGCCTGGAAGCCGAGGTAGTGGTCGTTGTCGGGATGCGTCACGACCGCCGCGTGGAAGTTGAAGCCGCGGTAGCTCTTGAACCGTGCGTTCAGGAAGGCGCGCATATTGCCCTCCTTGCCGGCGTCGATGACGATGATGCGTTCGTCCTTGCCGGTTTCGGGCGAAATGAGCACCGCGCCGTCGCCCTGCCCCACGTCGACGAAGACGATTTCGAGCGGGCGCCGCTCGACGGTGTCTTCGGCCGCGATGTACAGCGTGCGGCGCTTGTCGGGCGAGCGTGCCGCCCAGTCGATCTCGAGCCGGCCGTCATCCAGCGCGCGCTTCACCGTCAGGTAGTCGCCCCAGATGACTTCGCGCACCCGGCGCCCGGCCTCGTCATGGAGAAAGGTCTTCTTGCCGTCCTTGCGCAACGCGACGAACCGGTGTGCCATGGCATTCCCCTGCAGAGTCAGGTGCGAGTGATATGAAGCCGCGGCGTGCGCCCTGGAAGCGGATGCGCGCGAGACGATTTCATCTCGTCAAAACTAGCACAGGGAAATCGGCTTGGCATGAACAGCAGGGGACTACACACACCAGGCCTGCCGGCGCGGCCGGACGTCGATGACTGAAGGGGTCGAATGTTCAGCCCGGGAGGTCGGCTGAGGGCTGGCGGCTGGCAGGCAGCCTGATCATCCGACCGCACCCGACACATGGCGTGGCGGGTGCGGCAGTACGGCTTCACTCCACCGTCACGCTCTTCGCCAGATTGCGCGGCTTGTCCACATCCGTTCCCTTCACCAGCGCCGCGTGGTACGCCAGCAGCTGCAGCGGGATGACGTGCAGCACGGGTGACAGCAGGCCGTAGTTCTCCGGCATGTTCAGGATGTGCAGGCCTTCGCCTTCGACCATTTCGGTGCCGGCGTCGGCGATGACGTACAGCTCGCCGCCGCGCGCGCGCACTTCCTGGATATTGCTTTTGAGTTTCTCGATCAGCGCGTCGTTCGGGGCGATGGCGATGACCGGCATGTCGCGGTCGACCAGCGCCAGCGGGCCGTGCTTGAGTTCGCCGGCCGGATAGGCCTCGGCGTGGATGTAGGAAATTTCCTTCAGCTTGAGCGCGCCTTCGAGTGCGATCGGGTAGTGCTGGCCGCGACCGAGGAACAGCGCGTGCTGCTTCATCGCGAAGCGTTCGGCCCAGGCCTGGATCTGCGGCTCGAGCTCGAGCACGCGGGTGACGGCGCTGGGCAGATGGCGCAGCGCCTTCAGGTATTTCTCTTCCTGCGCGTTGCTGAGCGTGCCGCGCGTCTTGGCGACGGCGAGCGTGAGCAGCGCCAGGGCGGCGAGCTGGGTGGTGTAGGCCTTGGTTGAGGCGACGCCGATTTCCGGGCCGGCGCGGGTGATGAAGCGGAGCGACGACTCGCGCACGATGGCCGATTCGGGCACGTTGCAGATCGACAGCGTGTGCATCATGCCGAGCGACTTGGCGTACTTCAGCGCGGCCAGCGTGTCGGCCGTTTCGCCGGACTGCGAAATGGTGACGACCAGCGTATCCGGGTCGGCGACCGGCTTGCGGTAGCGGTATTCGCTGGCGATTTCGACGCTGCATTCGATGCCGGCGACGTCTTCGAGCCAGTAGCGGGCGACCAGACCGGCGTGGTAGCTGGTGCCGCAGGCGAGCACGAGCACGCGGCGCACCGAGCGGAACACGTTGTCGGCTTCGGCGCCGAACAGATTGGGGGTGATCGAGCGCGCCTGGGCGAGCATTTCCAGCGTGTTCGACAGCGCAGCCGGCTGCTCGAAGATCTCTTTCTGCATGTAGTGGCGGTAGGTGCCCAGTTCGACCGCGTCGGCCGACAGCTGGCTCACCTGCACCGCGCGCTCGACCGGTGTGCCGTCGAGCCGGAACACGCGCATCGAGGTGCGCGTGAGTTCGGCCATGTCGCCGTCTTCCAGATAGACCATGTTGCGCGTCACCTGCAGCAGCGCCGAGGTGTCGGACGCAGCGTAGTTGCCGTTGTCCGACAGGCCGAGCACCAGCGGCGAGCCGTGGCGCGACACGACGATGCGCGAATCTTCGCCCTCGGTGACGATGGCGATGGCGTAGGCGCCGATCAGCTCGTTGCAGGTGGCGCGCACGGCGTCGATCAGATCAGGCGTGGTTTTCAGGTGGTGGCGCACCAGGTGGGCGATCACTTCGGTATCGGTTTCCGACGTGAAGGTGTAACCCAGCCCAGTCAGGCGGGCGCGCAGCGGCTCGAAGTTTTCGATGATGCCGTTGTGCACCACGGCCAGACCCTCACTGATGTGCGGGTGGGCGTTGCGCTCCGACGGCACGCCATGCGTGGCCCAACGCGTGTGGGCGATGCCGATCGATGCTTCGAGCTTCTGTTCGTCGGCCTGGGCGGCCAGTTCGGCGACGCGGCCGACCGAGCGCAGGCGGCGCAGCGCGGTGCCCTGGGCGCCGTTGAGCACGGCCAGCCCGGCCGAGTCATAGCCGCGGTATTCGAGTTTGCGCAGTCCTTCGAGCAGGACGGGGACGATATTCTGGCCGGAAATGGCCGCGACGATGCCGCACATGGGTCAATCCTTTAAGCAGAGCTGCGCAAGATTCGGGTAGGGAAAAGCCTTACTTCTTCTTCACCGGCCGGGTCCAGCCGGTGATCGTGATCTGGCGGGCGCGGGCCATCGTGAGCTGACCTGGCGGCGCGTCCTGGGTCAGCGTGGTCCCTGCGCCCAGCGTGGCACCGCGGCCGACGGTGACCGGCGCCACGAGCTGGGTGTCGGAGCCGATGAACACATCGTCTTCGATCACGGTACGGAATTTGTTCGCGCCATCGTAATTGCAGCAGATGGTGCCGGCACCGATGTTCACGCGGCTGCCGACGGTGGCGTCGCCGACGTAGGCCAGGTGGTTGGCCTTGCTGTGGGCGGCGATGTCGCTGTTTTTCACCTCGACGAAATTGCCGATGTGCACGTCTTCGGCCAGTCTGGCGCCGGGGCGCAGGCGGGCGTACGGGCCGAGCTGGCAGCCGGCGCCGACGGTGGCGTCGTCGAAGTGGCAGAACGGCGCGATGCGCGTGCCGGCGGCGATGGTGACGTTGCGCAGCACCGAGTGGGCGCCGACGACGACGCCGTCACCCAGCTCGACGCGGCCTTCGAAGATGCAGCCGATGTCGATCTCGACGTCGCGCCCGCAGATGAGCTCGCCGCGCACATCGATGCGTGCCGGGTCGCGCAGCGTGACGCCCTCATTCAGCAGGCGCTCGGCGTTTTCGCGTTGATGAGTGCGTTCAAGGTCGGCCAGTTGCGCCTTGTCGTTCACGCCCAGCGTCTCCGAAATGCGCGCCGGTTGCGTGCTCACCACCGGCACGCCGTCGCGCACGGCGGCGGCGACCACGTCGGTCAGGTAGTACTCGCGCTGCGCGTTGTCGTTCGACAGGTGCGTCAGCCATCCTGCCAGCCGTGCGCCGGGCACCACCATGATGCCGGTGTTCACTTCATGGATCTTGCGCTCGCCCTCGGTCGCGTCCTTCTGTTCGACGATGCGCACGATACGCCCGGCGGCGTCGCGCACGATGCGACCATAGCCGGTGGGGTCGTCGAGCGTGACGGTCAGGATGCCCAGTTTGTCGTCGCCGGCCGCTTCGGCCAGCTTGACCAGCGTGTCGGCGCGCAGCAATGGCACGTCGCCATAAAGAATGAGTACCGGTTCTTCGCGCGACAGCGCCGGCAGCGCCTGCATCACCGCATGGCCGGTACCCAGTTGTTCGGCCTGCAGCGCCCAGTCGACCTGCAGATCGGAGAAGGCGGCCCGCACGGCGTCACCGCCGTGGCCATACACCACACAGGTGCGCGAGGGCTGCAACGAGGCCGCGGTTCGCAGCACATGCCCGAGCAGCGGGCGGTCGGAAAGCGGTTGCAACACCTTGGGCAGCGCGGAACGCATGCGCTTGCCCTGACCGGCGGCGAGGATAACAATCTGCATCGGACACCCTGTAGCGGAAAACCGCATCAACTCTAGCATTGGGGGACATTGGCCTGCTGCGCAGCAGTTCTCGCACAGCCGGGAAAGTGCTTCGGCAATGCAACCTGCGCCCGCGCATGCGGACCAATGAAGGCTATGGCTTCGAGTACTTACGACATGAGATACGGATCGCTTTACATCGCCGCACTGATTTCTTTCAGCACGATCGCGACTGCCGACACGGTGCATCGCTGGAAGGACGAGAACGGGGTGATCAACTACGGTCACACGCCGCCGGCCGGCGTGCGCTCGACGCCGGTACCGACGGTGGATCCGCTGAAGGTGACGCGGCCGCCGGGCGCGACGGCCGATGCACAGGCTGCGCCAGGCGCACCGGCGAATCTGGATCGCAATGCCGTGCGCGATGAAGTCGAGCAGGCGCTGCGCCAGCAGTCGGCCAATCAGGCCGCGGAAGCCCGCGAGCAGGAAGAAAACGCCCGGCTCGCGGCGAGAAAGCGATGTGAGGCGCAGCGCCGGGTGGATTGCGACGACCCGGCCGTGCTCGACGACAGCCTGTATGGTGTGCCGCCGCGCATCGTGCGGCGGCATTTCCCGTCCCAGCCGCTGTACCCGCCGATCCGCCCCCCCGCACAGCCGGCCGAGCGGCCCATGTTGATGCGGAAGTTGCCGTAGCGACACACGTCGTTCGGCCATTTGCAGGCGTCTGCCAAGGCTGAATGCCCGGGCTACCGGCTCTTCGTGGGCGGCGGTGTCTGCGGGATTCCCGCAGACAACAGCAGCTGAGGGAGCACGGCGTACGTTTGGGAGCGACGCTCGTTTGGGAGCGACATTTGTATAGGAGCAGCGCCCTCGCCGCGATCGTACAGCGATGACCGTTGATCAATGCGCCGATCGCGGCGGGGACGCCGCTCCCACAAGTCCCTACGTTTGAGTCTCGCCGTGGTCACCGGAGGCGCGCCGCCCCTGTGGGAGCGGCGCCCTCGCCGCGATGCGCACTTCGCGCCGTGATGGTCACGAGACGGATCGCGGCGGGGACGCCGCTCCCACAAGTCCCTGCGCTTCAAGCCGCGCCGTGGTCACCGGAGGGGCGCCGCTCCCACAAGGGCCGCTTCAGTTCCCCTTTTCGCCCGCAGGGCGATCAGAAAGGGGCGGGCGATCAGCGCGGCAGGGTCGATGAACCCATCAGGAACTGATCAACTTCGCGGGCGCACTGACGACCTTCACGGATCGCCCACACGACGAGCGACTGACCGCGGCGCATGTCGCCGGCGGCGAATACCTTGGGCACGCTGGTGGCGTAGCAGCCGTCACCGTCGGTCGTGGCCCGGGCGTTGCCGCGGGTGTCCTTCTCGACGCCGAAGCTGTCGAGGATGCTGGCGGCCGGGCTGACGAAACCCATGGCGAGCAGCACGAGGTCGGCGTCCATCAGGGTTTCCGAGCCGGGCACTTCCTGCATGCGGCCGTCTTTCCACTCGACGCGCACGGCCTTGAGCTGCTTGACCTTGCCGTTCTCACCGATGAATTCCTTGGTCGCGACCGCCCAGTCACGCTCGCAGCCTTCTTCGTGGCTGGACGAGGTGCGCAGCTTGACCGGCCAGTACGGCCACACCAGCGGCTTGTTCTCGGCTTCCGGCGGCTGCGGCAGCAGCTCGAACTGGCTCACGCTGGCTGCACCGTGGCGGTTCGACGTGCCGACGCAGTCCGAACCGGTGTCGCCGCCGCCGATCACGACGACGTGCTTGCCGGTTGCCATGATCTGGTTCGGCACGGTATCGCCGGCGACCACGCGATTCTGCAGCGGCAGAAAGTCCATCGCGAAATGCACGCCATCGAGGTCGCGGCCGGGCACCGGCAGATCGCGCGGCTGTTCGGCGCCACCGGCCAGCACGACGGCGTCGAAGTCGGCGTTCAACTGCGCCGGGCTGATGACGGTTGCGGCGTCGCTGTGCACCGGCGAACCTTCCGGCAGATCACCGATGCGCACGCCGGTGCGGAAGGTGACGCCTTCGGCTTCCATCTGCGCGACGCGACGGTCGATGTGCGACTTTTCCATCTTGAAGTCGGGGATGCCGTAACGCAGCAGGCCGCCGACGCGGTTGTTCTTCTCGAACACGGTGACATCGTGGCCGACGCGGGCCAGTTGCTGCGCCACCGCCAGACCCGCCGGGCCGGAGCCGACGACAGCCACCTTCTTGCCGGTCTTGACGGCCGGCGGCTGCGGCACGACCCAGCCCATTTCCCAGGCTTTGTCGATGATGGCGTGCTCGATCGACTTGATGCCCACCGCGTCGCTGTTGATGGTCAGCGTACAGGCGGCTTCGCACGGCGCCGGGCAGATGCGGCCGGTGAATTCCGGGAAGTTGTTGGTCGAATGCAGCACATCGATCGCCTGCTTCCAGTCCTGGCGATACACCAGGTCGTTGAAGTCGGGAATGATGTTGTTGACCGGGCAGCCGCTGTTGCAGAACGGGATGCCGCAATCCATGCAACGTGCCCCCTGAACCTTGGCTTCTTCGTCGCTCAGGTGCAGCACGAACTCACGGTAGTTGTGGACGCGCTCGGCGACCGGCAGCGACGCCTCGGACAGACGCTGGAATTCAAGAAAACCGGTGGACTTTCCCATGACTCGTGTTCCTGTTACTTGGCCAGGGCTGCGCTCGGCGCTTCCGCCTTGGCAGCCATTTCGCGCAGCGCGCGACGGTATTCGATCGGCATCACCTTGACGAACTTCGCGCGCCACTGCGCCCAGTTGTCGAGCACGTCGCGCGCGCGCGCCGACCCGGTGAAGTGCAGGTGACGGGTGACCAGGCGACGGATGATCTCTTCGTCGCACATGTCGACATGGTTTACCACCGCGCGACCGATCACGTCGATGTCGGCGTCGTCCGCCAAATCACCGCTGAGGGCGTCGATTTCGACCATGGACATGTTGCAGCGTTTGGCGAAGCTGCCGTCCTCGTCGAGCACGTAGGCCACGCCGCCCGACATGCCGGCGGCGAAGTTGCGACCGGTCTGGCCGAGCACGACCACGGTACCGCCGGTCATGTATTCGCAGCCGTGGTCACCGGTGCCTTCGACCACCGCGATGGCGCCCGAATTGCGCACCGCGAAGCGCTCGCCGGCCACGCCGCGGAAGTAGCACTCGCCTTCGATCGCGCCGTACAGCACGGTGTTGCCGACGATGATGTTCTGTTCGGCCTTGCCGCGGAACGCATCGCTCGGCTTGATGATGATGCGACCGCCCGACAGGCCCTTGGCGACGTAGTCATTGCCCTGACCGGTCAGTTCCAGCGTGATGCCGCGCGCGATGAAGGCGCCGAAGCTCTGCCCGGCGGTACCGGACAGCTTCACCGTGATGGTGCCGTCGGGCAGGCCGGCGTGGCCGTACCGGCTGGCCACGGCGTGCGACAGCATGGTGCCGGCGGTGCGGTTCACATTGGTGATCGGCGATTGGATGACCACCGGCTGGCCGGTTTCGATGGCGTCCTTCGCCTTGGCGATCAGCGCATGGTCGAGCGCGCGGTCGATGCCGTGGTCCTGCGTTTCCGAATGGCAGCGCGACACCTCGGCCGGTACCGGCGGCATGAAGAAGATGCGCGAAAAGTCGAGCCCGCGCGCCTTCCAGTGTTCGATGCCGGCACGCGTGTCGAGCAGGTCGGCGCGGCCGATCAGGTCTTCGAACCTGCGGATGCCCATCGACGCCATCAATTCGCGCACTTCTTCGGCGACGAAGAAGAAGAAATTGACGACGTGTTCAGGCTGGCCGGTGAATTTCTTGCGCAGCACCGGATCCTGGGTCGCGACGCCGACCGGACAGGTGTTGAGGTGGCACTTGCGCATCATGATGCAGCCTTCGACCACCAGCGGCGCGGTGGCGAAGCCGAATTCGTCGGCGCCGAGCAGCGCACCGATCAGCACATCCCGACCGGTCTTCATCTGGCCGTCGGCCTGTACGCGGATACGTCCGCGCAGGCGATTCAGCACCAGCGTCTGCTGGGTTTCGGCGAGACCGAGTTCCCACGGCGTACCGCAGTGCTTGATCGACGAAATCGGGCTGGCACCGGTGCCGCCGTCGTGACCGGCGATCACGACGTGGTCCGCCTTGGCCTTGGACACGCCGGCCGCCACGGTGCCGACACCGATTTCGGACACCAGCTTGACCGACACCGACGCCTGCGGATTCGAGTTCTTCAGATCGTGGATCAGCTGCGCCAGATCTTCGATCGAGTAGATGTCATGGTGCGGCGGCGGCGAAATCAGGCCGACACCCGGCACCGAGTGACGCAGGAAGCCGATGTACTCCGACACCTTGTGACCGGGCAGCTGACCACCCTCGCCCGGCTTGGCACCCTGTGCCATCTTGATCTGCAGCTGGTCGGCGCTGGCCAGGTATTCGGCGGTGACGCCGAAACGGCCGGAGGCGACCTGCTTGATCTTCGAGCGCAGCGAATCGCCCTTCTTCAGCGGCAGGCTCACTTCGACGCGCGACGAACCGATCAGCTTGTCGAGCGTGGTGTCTTCGGTCACCGGCTTGAAACGGATCGGATCTTCGCCGCCCTCACCGGTGTTCGACTTGCCGCCGATGCGGTTCATCGCGATGGCCAGCGTGGTGTGCGCTTCGGTCGAAATCGAACCGAGCGACATGGCGCCGGTGGCGAAACGACGGACGATTTCCGCCGCCGGTTCGACTTCGGACAGCGGCACCGGCGGGCCGGCCGGCTTGATGTCGAACAGGCCGCGCAGCGTCATGTGACGCTTCGTCTGGTCGTTGATGATCTTCGCGTATTCCTTGTACGTGTCGTACTTGTTGGCACGCGTCGAGTGCTGCAGCTTGGCGATCGCGTCCGGCGTCCACATGTGCTCTTCGCCGCGGATGCGGAAGGCGTACTCGCCGCCGGCATCCAGCGCATTGGCCAGCACCGGGTCGTTGCCGAAGGCCTGGGTGTGCGTGCGCAGCGCTTCTTCGGCGACTTCCGCCAGGCCGATGCCTTCGACCTGGGTGGCCGTGCCGGTGAAGTAGCGCTTCACGAAGGCCGAGTTGAGGCCGATCGCTTCGAAGATCTGCGCGCCGCTGTACGACTGATAGGTCGAAATGCCCATCTTGGACATGACCTTGTTCAGACCCTTGCCGACCGCCTTGATGAAGCGCTTGGACGCTTCCTTGGTCGACAGCCCGGACGGCAGCTCGTTGGAAATCTCGGCGATGGTGTCGAAGGCCAGCCACGGACAGATCGCCTCGGCGCCGTAACCGGCGAGCAGTGCGAAGTGATGCGTTTCTCGTGCCGAACCGGTGTCGATCACCAGACCGGTCAGCGTGCGCAGGCCCTTGCGCACCAGATGGTGATGCACGGCCGACGTGGCGAGCAGCGCGGGGACGGCGACGCGCTCGCGCGACACGGCGCGGTCCGACAGCAGCACGATGTTGAAGCCGTCGGCGACCGACTTTTCGGCTGCGTTCTGCAGACGCTGGAGGGTGGCTTCGCAACCGGCTGCGCCATCGGCGGCCGGATAGGTCATGTCGAGCACCAGCGAACGGTACTTGCCGCCGGTCAGGCGCTCGATGTCGCGCAGGCGCATCAGATCCTGGTTGGTCAGCACCGGCTGGGTCAGTTCGAGGCGCGGTGTCAGGCCGTCTTCGTTGTCGGCCACGCCCATCAGGTTCGGACGCGGGCCGATGAAGGACGCGAGCGACATGACGATCTCTTCGCGGATCGGGTCGATCGGCGGATTGGTCACCTGCGCGAACAGCTGCTTGAAATAGCTGTACAGCGGCTTGTTGCGGTCGGACAGCACCGGCAGCGTCGAATCATTGCCCATCGAACCGACGGCTTCTTCGCCGGCCGAGGCCATCGGCGCGAGGATGAACTTGATGTCTTCCTGGGTGTAGCCGAAGGCCTGCTGCGTGTCGAGCAGGGTTTCCGTGCGGCTGTTCGCGTACCCGACCTCTTCCAGTTCGGTCAGGAAGAAGCGCGAATCGGTGATCCACTTGTCGTACGGGTATTCGGTCGACAGCTCGTGCTTGAGCGCGCCGTCTTCGATGATCGCGCCCTTTTCGAGGTCGATCATGAACATCTTGCCCGGCTGCAGGCGCCATTTCTGGATGATGCGTTCGTCCGGAATCGGCAGCACGCCCATCTCGGACGCCATGACGACCATGTCGTCATCGGTCACCAGGAAACGTGCCGGGCGCAGGCCGTTGCGGTCGAGCGTGGCACCGATCTGGCGACCGTCGGTGAAGGCCACGGCGGCCGGGCCGTCCCACGGCTCCATGATTGCGGCGTGGAATTCGTAGAACGCACGGCGCTCTTCGTCCATCAGCGGATTGCCGGCCCAGGCTTCCGGGATCAGCATCATCATGGCGTGAGCGAGCGAGTAGCCGCCCATCACCAGCAGTTCGAGCGCGTTGTCGAACGATGCGGAATCGGAGCCGCCTTCGACGATCAGCGGCCACAGCTTGTCGAGATCCTGGCCGAGCGCAGCCGACTTCATCGACTTCTGGCGCGCCTTCATCCAGTTGATGTTGCCGCGCACGGTGTTGATTTCACCGTTGTGGGCAATCATGCGGAAGGGGTGGGCCAGATCCCAGGTCGGGAAGGTGTTGGTCGAGAAGCGCTGATGCACCAGGGCCAGCGCCGACATCGCGCGGCTGTCCTGCAGGTCGAGGAAGTACTCGCCCACCTGGTTGGCCAGCAGCATGCCCTTGTAAACAAGGGTGCGCGACGACAGCGACGGAATATAGAACTGACCGACGTCGGACAGCTTGAGCGCGCGCACCGCATGTTCGACGCGCTTGCGCACGACGAACAGCTTGCGCTCGAAGGCGGTCTGGTCAACCACGGTGTCCGGGCGGCCGATCAGCACCTGGCGCATCTGCGGCTCCATGGCGCGGGCGGCTTCGGCCAGCACGCTGCTGTCGCGCGGCAGATCGCGCCAGCCGAGGAAGGTCAGGCCTTCTTCGTGGATGATGCGCGCGACAACCGATTCACAGGCGGCGGCGCCATTGGCGGATTGCGGCAGGAAAACGGTTCCGCAAGCGTAGTCGCCGGCGGCGGGCAGCGTGATGCCGAGTTTGCCGGCCTCGTCGCGCAGCAGCGCGTCGGGAAGCTGGATCAGGATGCCGGCACCGTCGCCGAGCATCGGGTCGTAACCGGTGGCACCCCGATGGTCGAGATTCTTCAGGATCAGCAGACCCTTTTCGATGATGTCGTGCGACGTGCGATTCTTGATGTTCGCAACGAAACCCACACCACATGCATCGTGCTCGTTTTCGGGGTCGTACAGACCTTGAGTATGGGGAAGACCCATTGCATTCGTCCTCGGAACTCGTTTGCCAACCGCGCACGGAACCGGCCCTGCGGCCTGTCGCACTGCGGGAATTCGCACCTCCAAGCCCGTGAAAAAGCCGGCTTCCACGATCATCGCCTGACGGCGGGACGATGTGGGCACCGGCTCGGGTGGCCTGGCCGCTTCAACGCTGAAGCCGCTCCGGGCACTTTTGGGGTGGACGAAGGAGTATACGGACATGCACGGCCGCAGACAATACTCGTTCCGCGGTGCATCAAAACGTGACGGAATATGGCGTAAGGCGCGGCGTGCGGCGGTCGCTTCAGATGTCGCCCACGGCAAACAGCCGGCGGTGTTCGCGCATGGCGTAACGGTCGGTCATGCCGGCGATGTAATCGGCGATGGCGCGTGCGCGGTCGTCCTTCGCCATGGACTGGTACTGCGGCGGCAGCAACTTCGGATCGCCGTGGAAGGCGCCGAACAGCTCGGCCACGATGCGCCGCGCCTTGGCCGTCATGCGCAGCACCTGATAATGGCGGTACAGCTCGTCGCGCAGGAATTGCTTCAGGGCGCGCTGCTCCGCCCGCATGGCGTCACTGTAGGCGACGAGCTCCGGCCCGCCGCGCACGTCTTCGATCGACTTCGGCGCGGCCGCCGCGATGCGCGAACGGGTTTCGGCCACCAGATCAACGACTTGCGCGTTGATCATGCGCCGGATCGTTTCGTGGATCAGGCGCCGGCCGGTGATCTGCGGGTAACGTTCGAGCACTTCGCGCCGGTAGCGCGCGAACACCGGCACCTCTTCCAGCTGTTCAAGCGTGATCAGGCCGGAGCGCAGACCGTCGTCGACGTCGTGATTGTTATAGGCGATTTCGTCCGCCAGATTGCAGATCTGCGCCTCGATGGTCGGCTGGGTGCGCTCGATGAAGCGCCGGCCCAGGTCGCCGAGGTCGCGCGCGCGGGCCGGCGAACAGTGCTTCAGAATGCCTTCGCGCGTCTCGAACGTGAGGTTCAGTCCATCGAAGGCGCCGTAGCGCTCTTCCAGCAGATCCACCGTGCGCAGGCTCTGCAGGTTGTGCTCGAAGCCGCCGTGTTCACGCATGCACTCGTTCAGTGCGTCCTGGCCGGCATGCCCGAACGGCGTATGGCCAAGGTCGTGCGACAGCGAAATCGCCTCGACCAGATCCTCATTCACCCGCAGCGCGCGCGCGATCGAGCGGGCGATCTGCGCCACTTCGATGCTGTGGGTCAGCCGCGTGCGAAAGAGGTCGCCCTCGTGATTGACGAATACCTGCGTCTTGTATTCGAGGCGGCGGAACGCGGTGCTGTGGATGATGCGGTCGCGGTCGCGCTGGAACTGGCTGCGCTCCGACGGCGCCTCTTCGGCGTGCACACGGCCCAGCGAGTTGTCTTCACGTGCGGCGTACGCGGCCAGTTCAGACATCGGCGCAACACTGTTCAATCGCCGATGCGACGTCAGGCCGCGTCGCCTCGCCCCACACCACGGCGTCGCCGATGGCGCGCAGCAGCACCAGCCGCAGCTTGCCGGCTTCGACCTTCTTGTCGTGCGACATCAGTTCGAGATAACGGTCGACACCCAGGCGCGGGCCGCGCAGCGCCAGGCCGGCCGCTTCGTGAATGGCGCGGATGCGCGCGATGTCGGCGTCGCCCAGCCAGCCCAGCCGGCGCGACAGTTCAGCCGCCATCAGCGTGCCGGCGGCGACGGCTTCGCCGTGCAGCCATTCGCCGTAGCCCAGACCGGTTTCGATCGCGTGGCCGAAGGTATGGCCGAGATTGAGCAGCGCCCGGACACCGGTTTCGGTTTCGTCCTCGATCACCACCTCGGCCTTGTTGCGGCAGGAGCGTTCGATGGCAAACGCCAGCGCGTCGGCGTCGCGCGCGAGCAGGCGCGGCATGTTGATTTCGAGCCAGTCGAAGAATTCGCGGTCACGGATCAGGCCGTACTTGATCACTTCGGCCAGGCCGGCCTTCAATTCGCGCGCCGGCAGGGTATCGAGCGTATCGATGTCGGCCAGCACCAGCTTCGGCTGATGGAAGGCGCCGATCATGTTCTTGCCGAGCGGGTGATTGATGGCGGTCTTGCCGCCGACGCTGGAATCCACCTGCGACAGCAGCGTGGTCGGCACCTGGATTAAGGGCACGCCGCGCTGATAGGTGGCGGCGGCAAAGCCGACCATGTCGCCGATGACGCCACCGCCCAGCGCGATCAGCGTCGTCGAACGTTCGACCCGGGCGCCGAGCAGCGCGTCGAAAATGAGGTTCAACGTCGGCCAGTCCTTGTGCGCCTCGCCGTCAGGCAGCACCACCAGCTGGTGGGCGACATCGACCGAATCGAGCGCGGCGAGCACACGTGCGGCGTACAGCGGTGCGACCACCTCATTGCTGATGACGACCGCGCGCTTGCGTTTGAGCACCGACGCCAGCAGGTCGCCGCGATCGATCAGGCCGCGACCGATGTGGATGTCGTAGGCGCGTTCATCAAGGGCGACGTTCAGGCTGCGCATCGGCTCAGGTATTCCCGTTCAAGTTGACGGACGATGGTCAGCGGGCTGCCGTGCCCGCTTTCGGCGATGAAATCCGCCACTTCACGGTACAGCGGATCGCGGATGCCGTGCAGTTCGCGTACCCGCGCGCGCGGGTCATCGACCTGCAGCAACGGACGGTTTCGGTCGCCGCGGGTGCGGTGCCAGAGCACGTCGGGGGGGACATCCAGATAGACGACCCAGCCGCCGGCCTTCAGGTGCTTGCGGTTCATCGGGTCGAGCACTGCGCCGCCACCGGTCGCGAGCACCAGGCCGGAGTCCTGGGCGAGTGATTCGATCACTGCACTTTCGCGCCGGCGGAAACCCGCCTCGCCCTCGATTTCGAAGATGGTCGGGATGCTGACGCCGGTGCGCGCTTCGATTTCGTGATCGCAGTCGACGAAGCGTTTGCGCAGGCGTCGCGCAAGCTGCCGGCCGACCGTGGTTTTGCCGGCGCCCATCAGGCCGACGAGAATGATGTTGTCGCTGTGTTCCACGGGCCGGATTCTAGCAGTGCCCGCCCGCCCCGGCAGACGGCCTCGAGTTCAGGGCCGCCCGTCCGGTGGATTCGAGATCAGCGCAGCGTGAGGTTGTCGCTGACGATGCGCGGCGTCACGAAGATGAGCAGCTCGGCGCGGTTGTCGCGGGTTTCCGTGTTGCGGAACAGGAAACCGACATACGGCAGGTCGCCGAGGAACGGCACGCGCGACTGGGTGCGGCGTTCTTCCTGCGTGTAGATACCGCCGATCACCACCGTGCCGCCGTTCTCGACCAGCACATCGGTCTTGACGTGCTTGGTGTCGATGGCCACACCGGCACCGGTGGCCAGCTGGGTGTTGGGCGTGTCCTTGTTGATGTCGAGCGCCATCTGTACGCGGCCGTCCGGCGTGATCTGCGGCTTCACCTTCAACATCAGGTTGGCCTTGCGGAAGGAAATGCTGGTCGCACCGGAGCTGGTGGCCTGCTGGTACGGAATCTCGACGCCCTGCTCGATCAGCGCTTCGTTCTGGTCGGAGGTCATGACACGCGGGCTTGAAATCACCTTGCCCTTGCCGTCCTGCTCAAGAGCGGACAGTTCGAGGTTCAGGAAGCGGGTTGCTGCCGAATTGAACAGCACGAACGACAGCTGACCCGGCGAGCGGCCGCTGATGTTCGACGCGCGCAGATTGACGCCGAGCGAATCCGTGGCGAAGTTGGGTTGCGTCTGTACCTGACCTGTCTGGAAGCCGGTGGCCAGTGAAGAACCGCCGATGTTCAAACCCGCCCGGCCGAGTTGTACCGAGCCCGACTGCGACTGGTTCAGACCCAGACGCGCACCCAGGTTCTTGGCGAAGTCTTCGTTCGCTTCGACGATGCGTGCTTCGATGAGCACCTGACGCGTCGCCACGTCGAGTTCGCCGAGGATGCGGCGAATATCTTCGAGGCGGGCCGGAATGTCGGTCACGATCAGCTTGTTGGTGCGCACGTCCATCACGATCGAACCGCGCTTGGACAGGAAACGCTTGTCCTTGTCGTCGGTGATCGCCTTGTGCAGCACATCGGCCTTGTGATAGTTCAGCTGGAAGGTTTCGGTGCGCAGCGGCTCGAGTTCGCTGACCTGCTGCTGGCTCTCCAGGGCAAGCTTTTCCTTGGCCGACAGTTCATCGCGCGGCGCGATCCAGATCACGTTGCCGGTCTTGCGCTTGTCCAGGCCCTTGGCGTCGAGAATGATGTCGAGCGCCTGGTCCCACGGCACGTCCTTCAGCCGCAGCGTGAGCGAACCGCCGACCGTGTCGGACGTGATGATGTTGTTGTCGGTGAAGTCGGCGATGACCTGAAGCACCGAACGGACGTCGATGTTCTGGAAGTTCAGCGACAGCTTCTCGCCCTGGTAGCCCGGCTTGCTGCCCTGAACCAGCTTGTTCGGATCTTCGACCAGACGCTTCACTTCGAGGATGAACTGATTCTCGCTCTGGTAGGCGTTGTGCTCCCACAGGCCGGTCGGCGTCACCGTGAGGCGCGTGTTGGCACCGGATCGCACGACTTCCATCTGCGTGATCGGCGTGCCGAAGTCGGTCACGTCATAGCGCTTCAGGAATTCGTCCGCCACCGACGCGCGCAGGAACTCGACCACCAACTTGGTGCCTTGCTGGCGGATGTCGATACCGGTGTTCGGATCGGACAGTTCGACCACCACGCGGCCCTCGCCATCCTTGCCGCGACGGAAGCCGACATTGCGCAGCATCTGCGCGTCCTGCGACACACCCGGCTCGGCAAAGCGCGACACATTGTCGGACTGGGCAACCGCCTCGGAACTGGCCGGCATCGCGAGGCTGATGTAGAGGTCACGCCCGGAGATGCGCGTATTGAACGGCGACAGCTTGTTCAGATTCAGCACCAGACGCGTGCGATCGCCGACTTCGACGATGTTGTAGCTGCGCAGATGTGCCTCATTGACGGTCTGCGAGTTGCGACCCACGGCATTGCCTGTGGCGGGGAAATCGAACGCCACGCGCGCGGGCGATGCGACGCTGAAATTGGCCGGCACCGCAGGCAGTTCGGTTTTGGTGGTGACCTTGATCAGCACCTCGCCGCCCTGCTGCGACACCAGAATGGATTCGATGCTGTTGGGCTGGCTCTGAGCAGACGCCGCGAGGGGTATCAGGCCTGCGCCAAGGGCCACGATCAGGCATGCGATCTTGCGGACGAAATTCATTTGTTTGTCTCCTGCTCCAGCAACTGGAGCGTACTGGTACGTTCGACCCATTCGCCGTCCGCGTCCTGAACGATTTCCTTGAGGGTGATGCCATCATCCGCAATCGCCGTGATGACACCGAAATTCTGACCCATGTAGTTCCCTGACCTGACCCGGTGCAATGTCGTGTCGGCCTTGATCAGCGCATACGCGACTTTGCCTTGCTGCAGCACGCCCACCATGGCGAGCGAATCCAGCGGGTACTGTTCGAGCGGCTCCTTGCGGCGATCCAGATCCGGACCCACACCGCCACCGCCACCGCCCTTCTTGCGCTCGGGTTCGATCTTGGCCGCGCTGAACGGATCGATCAGCGACTCGGTTTCGTAGGCCACGATGATCGAAGGCTTGATTTCAGGCAGGGGCTTGACCTGTCCCTTCAGCCCCTGGGTGCTCTGTTCCATCCACGCCCGCACGTCCTGGTGATCCTCCGAACCGCAGGCCACCAGCCCACTGCACAGCATGGCGAGGGTCAATGCGCGCTTCACTTCTTGTTCCCCTTTTCGCGCTCTGCCTTTTCGCGTTTCACGCGGGCCAGTTCTTCCTCGTCGAGGTAGCGGTAAGTGGTCGCCACCGCATCCATCTTCAGCAAGCCGTCCTTGCCTGATTCGATGCCGATCGAGCCGATGGTCACGATCCGCGACAGCTTGGCCACGTCGCCCGCGAAACTGCCGAGATCGTGATAGCCGCCGGTCACCCGCAGCGTGATCGGAAGTTCGGCGTAGAAATCCTTGACTGCCTCGCTGCCCGGACGCCAGATTTCGAACTGCAGGCCGCGACTCAGTCCGGCCTGACTGATATCCACCAGCAGCGATTCCATTTCCGCCTTGTTCGGCAGCTGCTTCAGCAAGGCGCCGAAGGAGCGATCGATATCGCTCAACTGCTGCTGATACTGTTCGAGATTGACCGCTTCACCCTTCTTCTGCAGCCATTGCGCCTTGAGCGTTTCCTCTTCTGCGCGCTTCTGCTCGAGTTCGACCATCAGCGGTTCCCACAGGAACCACCAGCCGGCAGCGACGGCGGCGATCAGCAGGCCGAGCAGCACCGCCAGTTTCGGCAGGATCGCCCAATTGCCGACATCCTTCGGATCGAGGTTCCGGAAATCATCCCCGATGCGCGAAAAATCGATCTTCGGAAGCTGGATGTCCTTCATGTCTTCCTGCCTTTGGCGGCGGGATCTTCCGCCGCCCGCGTGATGTACAGATCGAGGTTGAATTCGTTCATGCGACGCTTGTCGACGTTCGACCCCTTGATTTCCACCAGCGTCGGCCGCTCGAGCAGGGGCGACGATTCGAGGTTGCGCATCAGGCTGGACACGCGCGCGTTCGATTGCGCGTAACCGACCAGATTGATCTTTCCGCCCTGCTGCGACACCTTCCTGATGTACACGCCTTCCGGCACATTCTTGGCGAGCTCGTTGAACAGGCCCACCGCCTCGGACCGGTTGCCCTGCAGCGATTCGATGACCTGCTTGCGCTGGATCAGCGCATCGGTCTGTTCGCGCAGGCGCTTGATTTCGTCGATCGACTTGTCGAGCACCGCGATTTCGGTCTTGAGGAAGGCATTCTTTTCGTCCTGCGCCGACACGTAGCCACTGATCACGCCATTCACCAGACCGACGATGAGTGCGCCGAACAGCAGTGTCGCGCCGGAAAACGCCACGAATTGCTGGCGCCTCGCCTTGCGCTTTTCCTCGCGGTGAGGAAGCAGGTTGATCCGTATCATGCGTCGAACCTCCTCAAGGCGAGGCCGCAGGCCACGAGCAGCGACGGGGCGTCCTGACTGAGCCGCTTTGCGGTGACCGCAGACGACAGCTGCATGTCGACAAACGGATTGGCGATCCGGGTTTCCACCTGCGTGCGGTTGGCAACGACTTCATCGAGCCCCGGAATGACGGCGCAGCCGCCCGCAAGCACGATGTGGTCGACACTGTTGTACTGCGTCGACGTGAAGAAGAACTGCAGCGCGCGCGACACTTCGAGCGCAAGGTTGTCCATGAAGGGGCGCAGCAGGTCGTTCTCGAAATTTTCCGGCAGCGTGTTGGTGCGTTTCGCTGCTTCGGCCTCTTCCGGGCTCATGCCGTAGTTGCGCATGATGTCCTGCGTCAGCTGATAACCGCCGAACGCCTGTTCGCGGGAATACACCGGCTGGTCGTTGCGCAGGATGATCACATTCATCACGTTGGCACCGACATCGACCAGCACGATGTTGGTGTCCTTGCCGCCGTCGGGCAGCTGCTTCTCGACCAGTTCGAATGCCGCCTGTGCGGCGTAGGACTCGACATCGACGACCACGGCACGCAGGCCGGCCGCTTCGGCGATGGCCACGCGGTCTTCCACCTTTTCCTTGCGCGACGCGGCGATCAGCACTTCGACCTCATCCGGGCTGCCCGGCGCCGGGCCGACCACCTGGAAGTCGAGATTCACTTCATCGAGCTGAAAAGGGATGTACTGATTGGCTTCCGACTCGACCAGCACTTCGAGCTCCTGCTCGCGCTGATTGGCCGGAACGATGATCTTCTTGGTGATGACCGCCGCTGCGGGCAGCGCCAGCGCGACGTTGCGCGTCGACGTCCCCATGCGCTTCCAGGCGCGGCGGACCGCGTCGGCCACGTCATCGAGCTTGGCGATGTTGCCATCCACCACCGAATCGCGCGGCAGGTTTTCCGTGGCATAGCGCTCGATGCGGTGCTCGCCTTTCGCTGTCCGCGACAGCTCGACCAGCTTGACCGCCGAGGACGACACGTCCAACCCCAGTAAAGGGCGCGCTCCCGGGTTAAAAATCGACAGGTCGAAGGCCAAGCTTTTTCCTTTTAAGACAGTGAATTAGACCCAATACTCACAATTTACATTAAGATGCTAGCAGCAAGGTATCGACAAGTAAACAAATTTTGGGTAAGCGCGAGGCGGGGGTTCTTCGGGTCCGCCAGCTATAATTCGCGCTTGTTGCTCGCCCGGAAATCCGTCCTCTTGCCCCCCGTCCTTCGCTGGTTCATCTACCCGTTGGCTGCTCTTGCGGGCTTGCTGCTCATTGGCGCCGCGCTTGCGTTGATCGTCGTGCTGCTTGCCTACCCGCAACTGCCGTCGCTCGACATCCTCACCGACTACCGGCCCAAGATCCCGCTGCGCGTCTATAGCGCCGACGGGCATCTGATCGGCGAGTTCGGCGAAGAGCGTCGATCGGTCGTTCCGATCGACCAGGTTCCCGAGTCGCTCAAGCAGGCCATCATCGCCGCCGAGGACGAACGCTTCTATCAGCACTACGGCATCGACTACGTGGGCATCGCCCGTGCGGCCCTGTCCAACCTGACCACCTCCGGACGGAGCCAGGGTGCGAGCACCATCACCATGCAGGTGGCGCGCAACTTCTTCCTGTCCAGCGAACGCACCCTGCGCCGCAAAGTCTATGAAGCCCTGCTCGCATTCAAAATCGAGAACAGCCTGACAAAAGACCAGATACTCGAGCTCTACATCAATCAGATCTATCTGGGGCAACGCGCCTATGGCTTCGCTGCCGCGTCCAGAGCCTATTTCGGCAAAAACCTCGCAGACCTTAGCGTGGCGGAATCGGCGATGCTGGCCGGGCTGCCGAAGGCGCCTTCGAAATACAACCCGGTCGTCAATCCGAAGCGCGCCGCGCTGCGCCAGGCCTACGTGCTGCGCCGCATGAAGGATCTCGGGTACATCGACGACGCAACGCGGACGGCGGCGGTCGAACAGCAGTTGCCGGTGCGCCGGGACGGCGCCCAGTCCGAACAGCGCGCGGACTTCGTGGCCGAGATGGCGCGCCAGATCGCGGTGGAGAAATTTGGCGAGAATGCCTATGGACTCGGACTGCGTGTCGTCACGACCATACGCCGCGCTGATCAGGCGGCGGCGATCGAGGCTGTGCGCAAGGGCGTGCTCGATTACGACCGCCGGCATGGCTACCGCGGCGCCGAAGCCTTCATCGACCTGAAGGACATCGTCGCCGACGACGATGAAATGCTCGATGACCTGCTGCAGGACGTGCCGGACGCCGCCGGCCTGCACGCGGCCGTCGTGCTTGAAGCCAGCCCGACGGCGATCAAGGTCTACAAACGCGGCGGCGAGGTGCTCAAGCTCGGCGCCGACGCCATCCGGTTCGCTCGCCCGATGCTCGACGACAAGGCGCCGCCGGCACGGCGGCTGCGTCGCGGCGCGCTGGTGCGCGTGATGCCTGATAACAAGCTGGGCTGGGTGATCGCCCAGATGCCGGAGGTCGAGGCGGCGCTCGTGTCGATCGACAGTGCGGATGGCGCCGTGCGTGCGCTGGTCGGCGGCTTCGACTTCAACCGCAGCAAGTTCAACCATGTGACCCAGGGCTGGCGTCAGCCGGGGTCGAGCTTCAAGCCTTTCATCTATTCGGCCGCCCTCGAAAAAGGCTACTCGCCTTCGACGGTCGAAGAAGACACGCCGCTCGTCGTGTCGGCAGGCGAAACCGGCAGCCAGAGCTGGCAGCCCAAGAACTACGACGGCAAGTACGACGGACCGATTTCGCTGCGCACCGCGCTCGCCAAGTCGAAGAACATGGTGTCGATCCGTGTGCTGCGTTCGATCGGGCCGCGCTACGCGCAGGACTACATCACCCGCTTCGGCTTCGAGGCGGCACGCCATCCGCCGTATCTGACGATGGCGCTCGGTGCCGGATCGGTGACGCCGTGGCAGATGGCGTCCGGCTACGCGGTGTTCGCCAACGGCGGCTTCCGGGTGGAACCCTACGTGGTGCGCGAAATACAGGACGGCAGCGGCAAGGTGCTCGCGCGTTTCACACCGACTGCGCCGCGCGACGAATCACAGCGCGTGATCGACGCACGCAACGCGTACCTGATGGACAGCCTGATGCAGGACGTGGTGCGCCGCGGTACCGCAACGCGCGCGTTGCAGCTCAAGCGCAGCGACCTCGCCGGCAAGACGGGCACCACGAACGAATACCTCGACGCGTGGTTCTGCGGCTACCAGCCATCGCATGTCACGGTTGCCTGGATCGGTTTCGACACGCCACGATCGCTCGGCCGCGGCGAAACGGGCGGTTCTGCCGCGCTGCCGATGTGGGTGGACTACATGCGCCACGCGCTGAAGGATGTTCCGGAGGAGCGCCTGCCGCTGCCCGACGGTCTGATCAGCATCAATGCCGGCGAGGACGCGCGGGGCAATCCGCGCACAGACCTGATGTATGAGGAACACATGCCCCCCGAGCCGGAATCGATTCCGGACGAGCCCGAGGGGCCGGCGTCCGAAGGCGAGATACTGCCGGATGTGCCACCGCCAGCGGCGCCGCCGTCCGGCCCATCGCCCTCGGGTCACATCGTTCCAGGGTCTGCCGGGCTCGGGGGCGCCACGGATTTCAGGGCATCAGGCGTACCGGTTCGCCGGCCTGCTGGCTGAGCAGGGCTTCCAGTGCCTGCATCAACTCGGCGCCGTCGCGCGTACCGATCCAGCGACCGTCTTCCGGCCGGAAGTGAAAGCCGCCGGAACGCGCTGCCACCCAGATTTCCTGGGCGACGCCGTGCCGGTTGATCACCATTTTCGAGCCGTTGGCGAATTCGAGTTCAAGTACGCCACCGGCCTGCAGTTCATAGTCGATGTCGGCGCCGCTGCGTTCGACGGCCTGCTCGATCGCGGCCAGCGTCGCATCGGCCAATTTGTTAAATTCGTTCTCGTTCATTACCGGCTACCTGACATGTTTTCCAGCACGCTCGTGCGCATTGCCGCACTGACCCTGATACTCGCAGGCTGCGGCACCAAGGGGCCCCTGACCCTGCCGCCGAAGGACAAGATCCGGCCACCTGCGGCCGCAGTCCCTGCCACGCCGGCGCCCGCACCGGCAACGCCATCGAAGGATGATAGCAAGGTGCCTGCGCAATGAAGCACTTCGAAACCCGCAATGGCACCCTGTTCGCCGAAGGTGTTCCGCTCGAACGCGTCGCCGCCGAATTCGGCACACCGACCTTCGTGTACTCGCGCGCCGCGCTGACCGATGCGCATGCGGCCTACGCCGAGGCGCTGACCGGGCGCGACGCCATGCTGTGCTATGCGGTGAAGTCGAATTCGAACCTCGCCATCCTGAATCTGTTTGCGCGTCTTGGCACCGGCTTCGACATCGTGTCCGGCGGCGAACTGGCACGCGTCGTCGCGGCAGGCGGCGATCCGGCGAAGGTCGTCTTTTCCGGCGTCGGCAAAACGCGCGACGAAATGCGCGCGGCGCTCGAACACGGCATCTACTGTTTCAACGTCGAATCCGAACCCGAGCTGCACCGACTCGCCGAAGTCGCCGGCAGTCTCGGCAAGCGCGCCCCGATTGCCTTGCGCGTGAATCCGGACGTCGATCCGAAGACGCATCCCTACATTTCCACCGGCCTGAAGTGCAACAAGTTCGGCGTGCCGATCACCGATGCGCACGCGCTCTATCTGGCTGCGGCGAAGCTGCCGCAGCTGGACATCCGCGGCATCGCCTGTCACATCGGCTCGCAGTTGCTCGATCCGGCGCCGGTCGCCGAAGCGGCCGCCAAGGTGGTCGCGCTGGCCGAAGCACTGAACCGCGACGGCATCGAACTGCGTCATCTCGATCTGGGCGGCGGTCTCGGCATCCGCTACGACGACGAGGCGGTTCCCGCGACACGCGACTATCTCGCGCCCCTGCTGTCCGTGCTGGCCGGTCGCAAGGAAAGGCTGCTGCTCGAACCCGGTCGTTCGCTGGTCGGCAACGCCGGCGTGCTGCTGTCGAAGGTCGAGTACCTGAAGCGCGGGGAGGACCGCAACTTCGCCATCATCGACGCAGCGATGAATGACCTCGCCCGCCCGGCGCTGTACGACGCGTTCCACCGCATCGCCGCAGTGAGGCCACACGGGATACCCGACACCTACGACGTGGTGGGCCCGGTGTGCGAAAGCGGTGACTTCCTCGGCCGCGCGCGCCAACTGGCGGTCGAGCCGGAAGACCTGGTGGCGATCTTTTCCGCCGGCGCCTATGGCATGACCATGAGCTCGAACTACAACACGCGCGCCCGCGCCGCCGAGGTCATGGTGGATGGCGACACCTGCCACCTGATCCGCGCCCGCGAGCGCATCGAAGATCTGTACGCGGGCGAGCGCCTGCTGCCTTGATTCAATGAGCGGGCCGAACGACGACACGCGCGAGCGGCTGCGGCTGGACAAGTGGCTGTGGGCGGCCCGTTTCTTCAAGACACGCACGCTGGCGGCCGACGCGATCGACGCCGGCCGCATCCAGCTCAATGAGGCGCGCGCCAAACCGTCACGTGAGGTGCGTATCGGCGACCGTCTGGACATCCAGACCGGCGAGGTGCGTTACACGGTGATCGTGCAGGCACTGTCGGGCAAGCGCGGCCCTGCCGAGGTTGCACGGACGCTGTACGAAGAGACGCCCGAAAGCATGGCCGCACGTGAGGCCGCCCGCGAGCAGCGCCGGTTGCAGCCCGAGCCTTCGGTCGGCCTGCACGGCCGGCCGACCAAGACGCAGCGCCGCGAGATCGACCGGCTGCGCGCTAGAATTCGTGGCGAATGAGCTGCAGCCCGACGCCGGCTTTGCAGCGACCGAATTTTTAATCTGTTGAAAGGGAAACGAAATGTCCGAACGCATCGTGATGAAGATCGGTGAAGCCACCGTCTTCGCGAAGGAAGGCCAATTCACTGACGCCATGCCGGAAATCGTCATCGGTTCCATCGATGGCCCGGTTGGACAGGCCTTCGCCCAGATGATGGGCCAGACCGCCGGTCACACCCGCATGCTGGCCGTGCGCGACTGCAACCAGATGGCCAAACCGGCGACCATGATGGTGCCCAAGGTGACGATCAAGAATTCGCGCACGGTCGAACTGCTGGGCGGTGTCGTGCAGTCGGCCACGGCCGATGCCGTCGTCGACAGCGTTGCAGAAGGCGTCATCCCGAAGGAGCTGGTGGATGAACTGGTCATCATCGATCTGGTGTGGCTGGATCCGAATGCGGTCAAGGACACCAATCTCGACATGAAGGACCTGTACCGCACCAACTACGAAGCGATGAAGCTGGCCATCCAGCGCGCGATGACCGGCAAGCCGACGATGGAAGAGCTGATTGCCAACCGCCACAAGATCAAGCACTGCATGTACGACCCGGACGCCTGAACGTTCGGGCAGCAAGTCGAAAGAAAGGCGACCGACGGTCGCCTTTTTTATGCGACCTCGACCGCGTCCAGCGGCAGACCGTCCAGGTGGCGACGCAGGATGCGGTAGTGATCGTAGTCGAAGCGCAGTTCGCGGCCGACGAGGGTACCGGTCGGCGCGTCGTCCGGTTCGCTCCCCAGATAGCACCAGTGGGACAACCAGTGCCGTTCACCCAGCGATGCATCCAGTCGCCGCTCGCGCACCGCAATGCTTGACGGCCATGGCCAGTCGGGCATGCGCAAGCCGTCCAGCGCGCTCATCATCCGCAGATCGTGCTGACGCACCTCTTCGCGGCCACAGCACACGCCACGACAGCGCTTGATCTGAACATTGCAGCACGCGGCCGTGCGCCGCTCGTAGCCCTGCAGACCGATGCGCTTCGGGCACAGCTGCCAGGCAGTGGCCAGTTCGCGCAAGGCAGCAAGACACTCCCGTCGCGAACGGAAAGGCCCGTACAGACCGTTGAGCATGCGCGGTGCGACGCGATCCACCTCGACCAGCGTCAATGCGGCTTCTCCAGCCGCAACCTCATTGCCCGGCCCGCCGCGCACGTGCAGCGCCACGGCCGGACCGGGGGCGCGTGCCGGCTTGTTGTACGGCGGCTGCAACTGTTTCACGAGCTTCGCTTCGAGCAGCAGGGCGCCGAGTTCGCCGGCCGTTTCGGTCCATTCGACGCGCCGCGTTTCGCGCGCCAGACGCGCCGCCTGACCCGCCTTCTGCGGACCGTTGAAGTGGGACAGCACACGCGAACGCAGATTGCGGCTGCGCCCGACGAAAAGCGGGGTTTCGACCGGCGCCGGCAACAGGTCTGCGCCGACGCCGGGCGCAGCAGGTGCGCCGTAGAACAGATAGACACCGGGCGCCTCCGGCGGATCTCCCACGGCGCCCGGTGCGAAGCCGGGCACCGGCGACGCGGTAAGCCCGGACTTGCGGATGGCCGCATCGATCTGCGCGACCGGAAAATCGCGCTTCACGATGTCGAGCACATCGCACACCACTCGAGCATCACCCAGCGCGCGGTGACGCGCATCGCAGTTCAGGCCCAGCCGTTCCATCACGGCATCCAGCCCGTGGCGCGGATGCCCGGGGTAGAGCGCGCGCGACAACTTGACCGAACACAGCACGCGTGGCGCGAAGGACAGCGACAGACGGGCGAACTCGTTGCGCAGGAAGCCGTGGTCGAAGCGCGCGTTGTGGGCGACGAACAGACGGTCATGCAGCAGCGTGGACACCTGCTGCGCAATGTCGGCAAAGCCTGGCGCCCGGCGCACCATCTCGTCGGTGATGCCGGTGAAACGCTGGATGTTGCCGGGAATCGGGATGCCCGGATTGACCAGGCTGGACCATTCGACACGCTGGTCGCCATCCACCAGCACGATGCCGACCTCGGTGATGCGATCGAGCGCCGGGTCGCCGCCGGTCGTTTCCAGATCGACAACGGCCAGCGGCGTGTCGAGCAGGCTCATCGGCCGACCACGAACGTGCGCAGTGACGGGTCCGGCGGCGGATTCAGTGTGATTCGCCCGGCGTCAGGTCAGCCTGATACGGGTAGGCCTTCTGCGGCACCTTGGCTTCGTTGAAGCGGCGCTGGCTTTCGAGGTCCTGCGGCTTGTCCCACCACAGCGCGCGCCCCTTGCGCTGCTCTTCAACCTGCTCCGGATTCTTTTCCAGGTACTCACGCATGAAACGCGTGTGATCCGATTCGTATTCAGCCACTTCAGACTCCATACAGAAAATTCGATGACTACTGCTGCGTGCCCCTGCGGCCTTCTTCGGCCTTTTCGCTGCCGGCACGCACCCTGTTGATGCGTACCACTTCCGGTACGCGACGCAAGCCCTTCATGATGCGCGCGAGATGCACGCGATCACTCACCTGCAGCGTGAAATGAATCTGCGTGTACAGGCTGCCGTCTTCTTCCATGCCGACATTCTGGATGTTGGCGCCGCATTCCGCGATCTCGAACGCCACCTTGGCCAGCACGCCCGGTCGATTCGCCGACACGACGCGGATGCCGACTTCGAACACCCGACTGGTGTCGCGCTCCCACTCGACATCGACCCACTGGTCGCCTTCCTTGCGGTTGCGTCGCAGCGTCGGGCAGTCGTGCGCATGGATCATCAGGCCGGATCCCTTGCGCATCTGGCCGACGATGGGGTCGCCCGGTATCGGCTGGCAGCAGCGCGCAATCTGCACCGCCATGCCTTCCGAACCGCGGATCAGCAGCGCGCTTTCCGGTACCTCGATCCCGCTGCCGGCCTCGCGCGCCGTCTGCAGCTCGAGCAGGCTGCGGGCGACGAAGGTGGCCGAGCTCTTGCCCTGGCCGATGTCGGCGAGTGCGTCCTTGCGGTTGCGGATATCGGCCGTTTCGAGCCAGTGTGTCCACGACACATCGCTGATTTCGTCCGGCGTGACGCCGAACTGGCGCAGCGCCTGGGTCAGCAGCCGCTCGCCGAGTTGGGCCGATTCCTCGACCTGCATGTTCTTCAGGAAGTGGCGGATCTGCGCACGCGCTTTGCCAGTCTTCACGTAGCCCAGCCAGGCCGGATTCGGATTGGGGTGCGTTGCCGTGATGATGTCCACCTGATCGCCGCTGTTCAGTTCGCTGCGCAGCGGCATCAGCTCGTGATTGATGCGACAGGCCACGCAACAGTGGCCGACATCGGTGTGCACCGCGTACGCGAAGTCGACCGCCGTCGCACCGCGCGGCAGCGACATGATCTTGCCCTTGGGCGTGAACACGTAGACCTCGCCCGGAAACAGGTCGATCTTGACGTGTTCGAGGAATTCGGCCGAATCCGGCGCCGAACTCTGCAGTTCGAGCAGTGACTGCAGCCAGCGGTGCGTATTGGCCTGCAGATCATCCAGCGACTGTTCGCTGTCCTTGTACAGCCAGTGCGACGCGACGCCGTTCTGCGCGATCTGGTGCATTTCGGAGGTGCGGATCTGCACTTCGACCGGCGTGCCGAACGGGCCGATCAGCGTCGTGTGCAGCGACTGGTAGCCGTTGGCCTTGGGGATCGCGATGTAATCCTTGAACTTGCCCGGCACCGGCTTGTACAGCGCGTGCAGCGCACCCAGCGTCAGGTAGCAGGCGGCCACGTCCGGCACGACCACGCGAAAGCCGTAGATGTCGAGCACCTGCGAAAACGTCAGGTGCTTGTCGCGCATCTTGCGGAAGATCGAATACAGGCTCTTCTCGCGACCGAACACGTCGGCTTCCAGCCCGCGCTCGGGCAGGCGGGTCCGGATGGCGTCGGTGATCTTGCCGACCACCTCGCGCCGGTTGCCGCGCGCCGCCTTCATCGCGCGGTCGAGCACCCGGTAGCGCAGCGGGTACATGGCCTGGAAGGCCAGATCCTGAAGTTCGCGGTACACCGCATGCAGGCCGAGGCGGTTGGCGATCGGTGCATGAATTTCGAGCGTTTCGCGCGCAATGCGCCGCTGCTTGTCCTGCCGCACGCTGCCGAGCGTGCGCATGTTGTGCGTTCGGTCCGCCAGCTTGATCAGGATGACGCGCACGTCGCGCGCCATCGCCATCAACATCTTGCGGAAGTTTTCCGCCTGCGCGTCTTCCTTCGACTGGAACTCGATCTTGTCGAGTTTCGACACGCCATCGACCAGTTCGGCGACCACCTTGCCGAAACGTTCGGCGATCTCCTCCTTCGTGATGTCGGTATCTTCCATCACGTCGTGCAGCAGCGCGGCGCACAGCGCCTGGCTGTCGAGTTGCCAGCCGGCGAGGATTTCCGCCACCGCGACCGGATGCGACACGTAAGGCTCGCCGCTCATCCGGAACTGGCCTGCGTGGGCACTGGCGGACAGCGCGTAGGCATCGCGCACGCGGTGCACGTCCTCGTCCCGCAGATAGGCGGAAATGGATCCGATCAGGCGATCGAAGTCGCCGCCGTGGGGACCGGCGGGATTGCCCGCATGGGGATCGTTGTCGGCCAGACCGAGGGCGACAACGGGTGCTTCAGGCGAAGGCTGTATGACCGGGGTGGGCATGAGTATGTCGTCCACCGGCCGCATGGTTCAGTTCAGTGCCTGAGGCCCGGTCGCATCAGACCTGACCCCGGTTCAGGATTTCGACGCCGAACTTGCCGGCGGCGATCTCGCGCAGCGCAACGACGGTGGGCTTGTCGTTCTCGGCTTCGACCTGCGGCGTGCTGCCGGCAGCAAGCTGACGCGCACGTACGGTGGCCGCCAGCGTCAGCTGGAAACGGTTGGGGATGCGCTTGAGACAGTCTTCAACAGTGATGCGTGCCATGTTCAGTCGATGCCCAGTGATTTGAATGTTTCAGGATGCCGCGCCATCTGGCTGGTCGTCAGCAGGCGCGCGGCCTGCACGACAAGCACCAACTCAGCTTGAGCTTGACTCAGTATGTCATTGATTATAACGAAATCGAATTCGTGAAGATGACGTATCTCGTCGCGCGCCGCGGCCAGCCGCCGCTCGATGACGTCGGAGGCGTCCTGTCCACGCCCGTTCAGCCGCGCGGACAGCGCGTCAAGGGAAGGCGGCAGGATGAAGATGCCGACCGCGTCGGGAAACAGCGTGCGCACCTGCTGCGCGCCCTGCCAGTCGATTTCCAGCAGTACGTCACGGCCTGCCGACAGCTGTTCGTCGAGCCAGCGGCGCGACGTTCCATAGCCATTGCCGTGAACCTGGGCCCACTCGAGAAAGTCGCCCGCCGTGCGCATGGCGTCGAAAACAGCGGCCGACACGAAATGATAGGCCACGCCGTCGACCTCTCCCGGGCGCGCGGCGCGCGTCGTGTGCGAGATCGACAGCTGTATCCCGGGGTCGCGTTCAAGCAGACCGCGCACCAGGGTGGTCTTGCCGGCACCCGAAGGCGCACTGACGATGAAAAGCAGGCCGCGTGTTGCCATGATTTCAGTCTTGGAGGTTGTGAGCAGGATCGTTGCGATGGCGCTGATCCGCGGACGAAGAGCCAGACGGGAACAGTGCGAAGTAGGGATTCTACTGGTGCCGGCGCGGCAGATCACGCCGTGCCGTCCGCTCCGTGCCTGCAGGAGACAGTTGGAGAAAACACCGCTGGTCGGACAGAACGCCCGGGAACAGACGTTCACGGGATCCTGCCGAACGAGGATCGTCTGCCATCACGGCGCAAGAATCCGCTGCGATGATGTTGATGCTGGCCTGTCTGCAGCTCACCGCGCGCCTGCGCGGAGGCGTTCATCACACACAAGGGCCCGGTATGACTAACGACGCTGTAGAAAAACCCCATTTCGGGGCAAGTTGCTGCGTCCGGACATTGCCGGCTTGAACTCATTCTTCA
>NZ_JBHYCQ010000017.1:0-31259 GCF_051861465.1 Methyloversatilis sp.
GCTCCGTCGAAGCGATGACCGATCATAACCACGGCATGTAAACGGACGATGAAGCGGGTTTTTCTACAGCCTCAACGGCAACAAGGGCGTGCTCAGCGGCAAGCGGGCACTGATCATCGGCGTCGCCAACGAGAACTCGATCGCCTGGGGCTGCGCGCGCGCGCTGCACGCGGCAGGTGCTGAACTGGCGATCACCTATCTCAACGACAAGGCGAAACCCTTTGTCGAACCGCTGGCGAAGGAACTCGGCGCCGAACTGCTGCTGCCGCTCGACGTGTCGGTGGCGGGTCAGATGGAAGACGTTTTTGCGGCGATCCACACCACATGGCGTCGCCTGGACATTGCGCTGCACTCGATCGCGTTTGCGCCCCGGGAGGCGCTGGCCGGCGGTCTGATCGATTGCCCGGCTGATGCATTCGCCAAGGCCATGGACGTATCGTGTCATTCCTTCATCCGCATGGCCCGCCTGGCTGCGCCGCTGATGACCGACGGCGGCTCGCTGTTCGCGATGAGCTACATGGGTGCCAACAAGGTGGTGCCCAACTACAACGTAATGGGCCCGTGCAAGGCGGCGCTCGAGGCGTCCGTGCGCTATCTGGCGTTCGAACTTGGCGCGAAGGGCATCCGCGTGCATGCCATCTCGCCAGGGCCGCTGCGCACCCGGGCGGCGTCCGGACTCAAGGAATTCGATGAACTGATGTATGAAGCAGTCCAGAAGTCGCCGATCGGCGAGCGGGTCGACATCGACGATGTGGGCGTCGCCCTGACCTATCTCGCCACCGATTACGCACGCCGCCTGACCGGCTCGACCTTCTATGTGGACGGCGGTCACAACATCATGGCTTGATGCGGATGCAGACCCCGGGCGCTCCCGGCGGAACCGGGGTCCGGCCCATCAGCCGCGGCGCGTACCTTCCCGACAATACCGATACACCCTGAACGCGGACAGCTCATGAACCACGTCACCGATCCCGATTCGCTCTGGATAGAAAACCGCACGTACGACGAAATCGCCGTAGGCGACACGGCCACCCTGCTGCGCACGCTGCGCAACGAAGACATTCACATGTTCGCCATCATGTCCGGCGACATCAACCCGGCGCACGTCGATGCCGAATACGCCCGCTCGTCCATCTTCACCGAGGTCATCGCCCACGGCATGTGGGGCGGCGCGCTGATCTCCACCCTGCTGGGCACCCAGTTTCCCGGTCCCGGCACGATCTACGTCGACCAGACACTGCACTTCAGCCGCCCGGTACGGGTCGGCGACACCGTCACCGTGACGGTGCGCTGCGATCGCAAGTTCGATCACAACAAGCACATGATCCTCGACTGCGTGTGCATCAATCAGCACGGAGAGAAGGTGATTCACGGCACGGCGGAAGTACTGGCGCCGAGCGACAAGGTCCGGCTGGTCAAGACGGAGTTGCCGGAATTCCGGCTGTCCGACACGAGGAAGACGCGTTTCGAGCGCCTGATGCAGGTCACGCACGGCCTGACGCCGATTTCGATGGCGGTGGCGCATCCCTGCGATGCGGAATCGCTGCGCGGCGCCCTGCTGGCGCGAGACCGTGGCCTGATCGTGCCGACGCTGGTCGGCCCCGAGCCGAAAATCCGCCGGCTGGCCGAGGAGTTCGGCATGGATCTCGGCGATTGCCGGATCGTCGACACCCTGCACAGCCATGCCTCGGCCGAGCGCGCGGTGGCACTGTGCCGCACCGGCGAGTGCGAAGCCCTGATGAAGGGCAGCCTGCACACCGATGAACTGGTCAGCGAGGTGATCCGCAAGGACACCGGCCTGCGGACGGCACGCCGCATGAGCCATGTGTTCGTGATGGACGTGCCGACCTATCCGCGGCTGATGCTGATCACCGATGCGGCGATCAATGTGGCGCCGACGCTGCTGGAAAAGGCCGACATCGTGCAGAACGCGATCGACCTTGCGCACATCCTGCACATTCCGGAGCCCAGGGTCGCCCTGCTGGCCGCGGTCGAAACGGTCAATCCGGCAATGCCGTCAACGCTCGACGCCGCCGCATTGTGCAAGATGGCGGACCGCGGTCAGATCCGGGGCGGGCTGCTCGATGGCCCGCTGGCCTTCGACAATGCGATCTCGGCAGCGGCGGCGCTCACCAAGGGCATCCGGTCGGTGGTGGCCGGACAGGCCGACATCCTCGTGGTGCCCGACATCGAGTCGGGCAACATGCTCGCCAAACAGCTGGAGTACCTCGCCGAGGCGCTGTCTGCCGGCATCGTTCTGGGCGCCCGCGTACCGTTCGTGCTGACCAGTCGTGCCGACTCCGCCGAGACCCGGACCACGTCGACCGCCATCGCCGTCGTCATGGCACACGCAAAGCGCAATGCAGTGACCCGGAGCGATGCATGAGCGATGCCGTGCTGACGCTCAACGCCGGCTCCAGTTCGGTGAAGTTCGCGCTGTTCGCGTTGCCGGCGAACCCGCGCGACGTGCCGCAGCACGCCCGCATGACCGGCCGCATCGATGGCATCGGGGCGGCCGGGCGGCCGGTCCGCCTGACGGCAGAGGATGCGGCGGGCAACCGGCTGGAGGATGTCGAGCTGCCCATCGAGGGCTCCGCGGAACTGCAGCACCGCGAGGCGCTGCGCCGTCTGGCGCAGTGGCTTCATGACTGCGATGCCGGATTGCGCATCACGGCAGTCGGTCATCGCGTGGTGCATGGCGGGCGGCAGTTTTCGGCACCTGTCCTGCTCGATGCACGGGTGATCGCTGCCTTGCGCGATCTGGTTCCCCTGGCGCCCCTGCATCAGCCGCACAACCTTGCCGGCATCGATTCGATGGCCCGTGCGCTGCCCGGTGTGCCGCAGGTGGCCTGCTTCGATACGGCATTCCACCGCACGCAGCCGGACCTTGCACAGATGTTCGCGCTGCCGCGCCGGATCACCGACGAAGGCGTGCTGCGTTACGGCTTCCATGGCCTGTCGTACGAATTCATCGCCGACGTGCTGCCGCAGCATCTGCCGGCCGCCCAGGCCGACGGACGCGTGATCGTCGCGCACCTCGGCAACGGTGCATCGATGTGCGGCATGGTCGCGCGCAGAAGCCAGGCAACCAGCATGGGATTCACCGCGGTCGACGGACTGATGATGGGCACCCGTTCAGGCAGCCTCGACCCCGGCGTACTGCTTTACCTGATGGAACGGCACGGCATGGACGTACAGGCGCTGACCCGCCTGCTGTACAGCGAATCCGGCCTGCTCGGCGTGTCGGGGCTGTCTTCGGACATGCGCACGCTGCTCGAATCGGATACTGCCGAGGCGGCGCAGGCAGTCGACCTGTTCTGCTATCGGGCGGTACGGGAGATCGGCTCGCTGGCCGCCGCCCTCGAAGGCATCGACGCGCTGGTATTCACCGGCGGCATCGGCGAGCACGCGGCCGCCGTGCGCGAGCGGATCTGCCAGCCGCTCGGCTGGATGGGCGTCGCGTTCGACGCGGCCGCCAATGTGGCGGGCGCAACCCGCATCAGCGAACTCGACAGCCGGGTGGCCGTGTGCGTCATTCCGACCAACGAAGAATGGATGATCGCGCGGCACACCGCCGGACTGCTGTGTTGACGACAGGCGCGGCAGCGACGATGCCGCGTGCACCTACTCGATGTTCTGCACCTGTTCGCGCATCTGTTCGATCAGCAGTTTCAGTTCCATCGCCACATTGCCGACGTCCTGCGCGACCGATTTGGACGCCAGCGTATTGGCTTCGCGGTTCAGTTCCTGCATCAGAAAGTCGAGCCGCTTGCCGGCGGAGCCCCCCTTCGAGAGGATGCGCTCCACTTCCTCGAGGTGCGCGCTCAGGCGGTTCAGTTCCTCGGCCACATCGATGCGCACCGCAAACAGGCCGACTTCGGTGCGGATGCGCTCATCGTCTGCGCTGCCGATGGCTTCCTGCAGGCGCTGGGTGAGCTTCGCCTGATACTCCTGCACCACTTCCGGTACGCGCGGCGTGACCTGGGCGACCAGTTCGCGCATGCGCGTCACGCGTTCCATCAGCATCGCGGCGAGCCGCACCCCCTCCCGCTGGCGCGATGCGGTGAGCTCGCCCAGCGCCTGCCGCACGGCGCGACCGGCCGCCTCGAGCAGCGCCTCGGCCGACACCGCCTCGTCACCGAGCATGCCGGGCCAGCGCAGCACTTCGGCCACCGACAGCGGCGCAGCGTCAGGCAGGGCGTCGCGCACACTGGCATCGAGCGCCACCAGCCGGGCCAGCAGCGGCGCGCTGAGCGCCAGTTCGCGCGCACTGTCGCCGCCTGTCTGCAGGCCGCCACGGCAATCCACCTTGCCGCGCGACAGCGCGCCGGTGATCTGCTCGCGCAGCAGCGGCTCTGCGACACGCAATTCGTCAGGCAAGCGGAAGTGCAGGTCGAGGAAACGAGAATTCACCGTCCGCAGCTCAAGATTCAGCGTTGTCTGGCCGACAGCCACTGCAGCTGTCGCAAAACCCGTCATGCTGTGAATGCTTCCCACGCGATGTTCCCTCAATGATTGTCAGGCATGATCCGCGTGGTCACTGATGGTCTGCGCGATCGCCTGAGTGGCTGTCGGGCAGCTTTACAGCGTGTTACCAAACGCCCAGAATCGCGCCAAAACCAGGATCATAGCGGCCCGCAGAATGCCCCCACAAGTCAATTGCGCCCTGCCGCCGGGCTTCGAACTCGATCAATACCGCATCCACAGCCAACTGAGCCTGGGTGGGTTTTCGATCGTCTACCTGGCGCACGACCGCGATGAGACGGCGGTGGCCATCAAGGAATACCTGCCGAACGCGTTGGCGCTGCGCGAAGACGGCCAGATCACCCCGAACATTCCCGAAGAATTCCTGCCTGCGTTCCGCTACGGCATGAAGTGTTTCTTCGAAGAAGGCCGGGCGCTGGCCGGTCTGAATCACCCGAATGTGGTGCGCGTGCTCAATTTCTTTCGCGCCAACGAAACTGTGTACATGGTGATGCGCTACGAGCGCGGCCGCACGCTTCAGGAGTACATCACGCGCCGGCGCGGCGAAATTCGCGAAAGCTTCATCCGCTATGTGTTTACACGGCTGTTGAACGGCTTGCGCGAAGTGCATGCGCACAAGTTGCTGCACCTCGATCTGAAGCCGTCGAACATCTATCTGCGCAACAACGGCTCGCCGGTGCTGCTGGACTTCGGCGCGGCGCGCACCACGCTGATGGCCGACACGCCGATGCTCAAGCCGATGTACACGCCCGGCTTCGCAGCGCCCGAACACTATCGCAACCGCGATCTGCTCGGCCCGTGGAGCGACATCTACAGCGTGGGTGCCAGCATGTACGCCTGCCTGTCGGGCGGACCGCCGCAGGCCGCCGACCAGCGGCTGGACAGCGACAGCGTGATCCTCGCGTCGCAGCGCTGGATCGGTCAGTACTCGCCGCAGCTGCTCGAAACCATAGACTGGTGCATGGATCTGAACCATCTGAAGCGGCCGCAAAGCGTATTTGCGCTGCAGAAGGCGCTGGCGACCTGGGAGCGCGATCAGGTCGAGCCCGTGGCGGCGGTCGAGAGCACCGAAGACAACTGGCTGGACCGCGTACGCGCCCGGCTGAGCGCGCTGGTGGGCAAATGAGATTCACGATCTTTCAGGAGAGCCGGGTCGGCAAGCGCAAGTCCAATCAGGACCGCATGGCCTATTCGTATTCGCGCGATGCGCTGCTGATGGTGATCGCCGACGGCATGGGCGGCCACCTGCAGGGCGAGGTCGCGGCGCAGATCGCCGTGCAGTACATGGTCGAATCCTTCCAGCGCGAGGCCAAACCGCGCCTGGCCGATCCCTTCCTCTTCCTGTCGCGCGGCCTGACCAATGCGCATTGCGCCATTCTCGATTACGCCGACGAGCGCGACATCGAAGACGGCCCGCGCACCACCTGTGTCGCCTGCGTGATCCAGGATTCGGTGGCCTACTGGGCGCACGCCGGTGACTCGCGGCTGTACGTGCTGCGCGCCGGTCACGTGATGACGCAGACGCGCGACCACTCGCGCGTGCAGCGCATGATCGATCGCGGCCTGCTGGATGAGGATGGCGCGATGACCCATCCGCACCGCAACCGCATCTACAGCTGCCTCGGTGGTCCGATCGCGCCGCAGATCGAGTACTCGCGCAAGACGCCGCTGCTCGCCGGCGATACGGTGTTCCTGTGCAGCGACGGCGTGTGGGGGCCGCTGGGCAACGACCAGCTGCTCAGGCTGTTCACCGAAATCGACGTGATGCAGGCCGTGCCGCGCGTGATGGACAGTGCCGAAGCCGCCGGTGGCGAAACCTGCGACAACCTGACCATGGTTGCGCTGAACTGGCACGACAGCTATGCCGAGGAACCTCGCGGCTCGGTGACGACCAAAACATTGCCGCTGGACCGGCACACCACGGTGCTCGAAGGCTTCGGCGACCGCGTGCCGATCCGCGAGGACTGGGACGAGTCGGCCATCGAAGCAGCCATCTCCGAAATCAATTCCGCCATCAACAAGTATTCCTCCAAAGGACAGTGACAGTGACCCGACCCAGTGGCCGCCGGCCCGACGAAGCGCGCACGCTGCGCATCACCCGCAATTTCACGCAGCATGCGGAGGGCTCTGTCCTGATCGAAGTCGGTGACACGCGCGTGCTGTGTACCGCCAGCGTCGAGGAAAGCCTGCCGCCCTTCCTGCGCGGCAAGGGTCAGGGCTGGGTGACCGCCGAGTACGGCATGCTGCCGCGCTCGACGCACACGCGCAGCGCGCGTGAAGCGGCCAAGGGCAAGCAGAGCGGACGCACGCAGGAAATCCAGCGCCTGATCGGCCGCAGCCTGCGCTCGGTCACCGATCTGGTCGCGCTGGGCGAGCGCCAGATCACGCTCGACTGCGACGTGCTGCAGGCCGATGGCGGCACGCGCTGCGCGTCCATCACCGGCGCCTGCGTGGCACTGCACGATGCGCTGAGCGGCCTGGTGAGCCAGGGCCTGATCGAACGCAACCCGCTGCGCGAACTGGTGGCGGCCGTGTCGGTCGGCATTCACGAAGGCACGCCGGTACTCGATCTGGACTATCCGGAAGATTCCGCCTGCGACACCGACATGAACGTGGTGATGACCGCCAGCGGCGGTCTGTGCGAAGTGCAGGGCACGGCGGAAGGCAAGACGTTCTCGCGCGCCGAGCTGGGCACGCTGATGGATCTCGCGCAAGCCGGCATCGAAGGGCTGATCGCCGCACAACGCCGTGCACTCGGGCTGCCATGAAAATCGAAAAACTCGTGCTGGCCAGCAACAACGCCGGCAAATTGCGCGAACTGTCGGCGATGCTGGCGCCGCTCGGCATCGAAGTGATCACGCAGGCCTCGCTCGGAGTCGCCGAAGCGGACGAGCCGCATGTCACCTTCGTCGAGAATGCGCTGGCGAAGGCTCGCCATGCCTCGCGCGAAACCGGTCTGCCCGCGCTGGCCGATGACTCGGGCCTGTGCGTGCGTGCGCTCGGCGAGCGGCCCGGCGTGCTGTCGGCGCGCTACGCCGGCGAGCCGAAATCCGATGTCGCCAACAACGCGAAGGTGGTGTCCGAACTGCATGGCATCGAGGACCGCAGGGCACATTTCTATTCGGTCATCGTGCTGGTATGCGACGCCGATGACCCGCGGCCATTGATCGCCGACGGCGAGTGGCACGGCGAAATCATCGAGTCACCGCGGGGCGATGCCGGCTTCGGCTACGACCCGCACTTCTGGGTGCCGTCGCTTGAACAGACCGCTGCCGAACTGACACCCGAACTGAAGAACACGCTGTCGCATCGCGCCTCGGCCATGCGTCACCTGCTGACGCGGCTGCAGGCGCTCACCGGCGGATGAGCCGGGTCATTCCGCTGGTCCCGGCGCGGTCGCCCAGTTCGCGGCACTCGCCGGCCGATCAGCCGGCCGCACTCGAATTCACCGTACCGCCACCGCTCGCCCTGTACATCCACTTTCCGTGGTGTGTGCGCAAGTGTCCGTATTGCGATTTCAACTCGCATGCGGTGCGCGACGGCATCCCGGAAGAGGCCTATCTCGCGGCGCTGGTCGCCGACCTCGAAGCTTCGCTGCCCGACATCTGGGGCCGGCGCATCCACAGCATCTTCTTCGGTGGCGGCACGCCCAGCCTGATGTCGCCCACCGGGCTGGACCGCCTGCTGACGGCGGTACGCGCCCGTGTGAATCTGGCGCCGGGTGCGGAAATCACGCTCGAAGCCAATCCGGGCACCGTGGAAGCCGAACGCTTCGCCGGCTTTCGCGATGCCGGCGTGAACCGGCTGTCGATCGGCGTGCAGAGCTTCGATGACCGTCACCTCGCCGCACTCGGCCGCATCCACGACGCCACGGAGGCACAGCGCGCGATCGAACTGGCGCAGCGCACCTTCGAGCGGGTGAACATCGACCTGATGTATGCCCTGCCGCAGCAGACGATGCGCGAAGCGTTGCGTGACCTCGACACCGCACTGGCCACCGGGGTGACGCATCTGTCCTGCTACCACCTGACGCTGGAACCCAACACCCCGTTCGCGGCGCATCCGCCCGAGCTGCCGGATGACGACGCCTCGGCCGACATGCAGGAGGCCATCGAGGCACGGCTGGCGGACGCCGGCTTCGTGCACTACGAAACATCGGCCTTCGCACAGCCGGGCAGGCAGTGCCTGCACAACCTGAACTACTGGCAGTTCGGCGACTACCTGGGCATCGGTGCCGGTGCGCACGGCAAGCTGAGTTTCCACGACCGCGTCCGACGCGACATGCGGCACAAGCATCCGAACGCCTACCTGGAAGCTGCTGCGCGCGGCGACTTCGTGCAGGAAGCACGCGAAGTCGGCGCGGCCGAGCTGCCGTTCGAATTCATGATGAATGCCGCGCGACTGAACGACGGCTTCGCGCTCGACCTGTTCGAGCGCCATACCGCCCTGCCGCTCGACGTGCTCATGCCGCGGCTGCTGGCGGCGCGCGAAGACGGCTTGCTGGAACTGGAGGCCGGCCGCGTGACCCCCACGTTGCGCGGAAGGCGCTTCCTGAACGAACTGCTGCAGCGCTTTCTGGACTGAATCGTCGAGCCGACGGCGCGACGGTTGGCCGGGGTGTGGAGCGTTGGGCATCGCTGCGCTCACCCCAACCTACACGCCGGGCTGGATTCGCAACCTCGCCTCACTCGTAGGTTGGAGTGAGCGCAGCGATGCCCAACACCGGCCAGAGCTCAGGCGACGCGGCGGAAGATGACGTCCCACACGCCGTGCCCCAGACGCAGGCCGCGCGCTTCGAACTTGGTCAGCGGACGGTAGTCCGGACGCGGCGCGAAGCCATCCGCGGTGTTCTCGAGCAAAGGTTCGGCGGACAGCACGTCCAGCATCTGCTGGCCGTAATCCTCGATGTCGGTCGCGCAGTGCAGATAGCCACCGGGTGCCAGTTTCGACGCCAGCTGGGCCACCAGCGGAGGCTGGATCAGCCGTCGCTTCAGGTGGCGCTTCTTCGGCCACGGATCGGGGAAATACACGTGGATGCCGGCCAGCGAGGCGGCGGAAATCATGTCGCGCAGCACCTCGACCGCATCGTGCTGGATCACCCGCACATTGTGCAGCCCCTGTTCGGCGATCAGCTTGAACATCGACCCCACGCCCGGGCCGTGCACCTCGATGCCGATGAAATCGGTGTCCGGCCGCGCAGCCGCGATTTCGGCGGTGGTGAAGCCCATGCCGAAACCGATTTCCAGCACCACCGGCGCATTCCGCCCGAACACGGCCGCGCAGTCGATCGCCTGCGCCGCATACGGGATGCCCCAGCGCGGCATGCCTTCTTCGATGGATCGCGTCTGCGCCGGCGACATGCGGCCCTGGCGCAGCACATAGCTGCGGATGTGACGGTGTTCCAGGCTGTCCGGGGTATCGGTCATGAAAGGCAATCAGGCGGGCGGCCCGCTCGGGCCGCAATGTCGGGACGATGGCACCAGGCAACGGCGGCTCAGCTGCCCGGCGTGATCAGGCCCGCGCTGGGCGAACTCGGTGCAGCGCTGTACAACTTGCGCGGCATGCGGCCGGCGAGGAAGGCTTCGCGACCGGCTTCGACCGCCTTCCTCATCGCGCTGGCCATCAGCACCGGCTGCTGTGCCCTGGCGATCGCGGTATTCATCAGCACACCATCACAACCCAGTTCCATCGCGATGGCGGCATCGGACGCCGTACCGACGCCGGCGTCGACAATGACCGGCACGCGTGCGTTGTCGATGATCAGCCGCAGGTTCCATGGATTCAGGATGCCCATGCCGGAGCCGATCAGGCTGGCCAGCGGCATCACCGCCACGCAGCCGATCTCTTCCAGCCGCTTGGCCTGTATCGGATCGTCCGAGCAATAGACCATGACATCGAAGCCGTCCTTCACCAGCGTTTCGGCGGCGGCCAGCGTCTGCGGCATGTCGGGGAACAGCGTGTCGGCGTCGCCCAGCACTTCGAGCTTCACCAGATTGTGGCCGTCGAGCAGTTCTCGCGCCAGACGCAGGGTGCGTACCGCGTCGTCGGCGGTGTAACAGCCGGCGGTGTTGGGCAGCAGCGTGTAGCGATCCGGCGGCAGCACGTCGAGCAGGCTGGGCTGGCCGGGTTCCTGTCCGATATTGGTACGGCGGATCGCCACCGTGATGATTTCGGCGCCCGACGCTTCGATCGCGTCGCGTGTTTCGTCGAAATCACGGTATTTGCCCGTACCCACCAGCAGCCGCGACGAAAACGTGCGGCGGCCGACCTGCCATGTATCGCTGCTCATCTGTATATGTCCGGATCAGCCTCCACCCACCGCAACGACGATTTCGACCCGGTCGCCATCGACCAGGCGCGTATCGGCATGCTGCGCACGCGGCACGATGCAGCCATTGCGCTCGACCGCGACCCGCTTGCCGGCCAGATCGAGCGCCGCAAGCAGCGCGCCGACCGTGGTATCCGGTGCCAGCGCCCGCGTTTCGCCATTCAGGGTGATGGAGGACATGTGGGAAGTCACGCACGAAGTCTACAGCGAATGGCTGACCTCGTCCGCCGCTGGCGCCAAACAAAAAGGGCCACTCCGCAGAGTGGCCCTCGCACAGGGAATGACGCGATCAGAACGCGTAACGGATGCCGGCGATCACCTGACGTTCGCGGCCGGCGAACTTGCCGTCGACCCGGCTGACCAGATATTCGCGGTCGGTCAGGTTGTAGGCGCTCAGGAAATAGCTGGTTTTCGAGCCTTGCGGACGGAAGTTCATTGTCGCGTTGAACACGGTGTAGGACGGAATGGTGCCTTCCTGACCGCTGTCCACTTCCACCGTGGTGTTTTCGCCGTCTGCGTACTGCTCGCTGACGCGATCGGCACCGAGGCGGGCATCGAAGCCGAGCGGGTTCTGATAGCCGACCGCCACCGACAGCAGATGCTTCGGTGCATAGGGCAGTCGGTTGCCGCTGGAAATGTTTTCCGATGCGACGTCCTTCTTGAACTTGGCCGTGAACAGATTGGTCCAGGACGCCGTCAGGTAGACGTTGTGCGTCGTGTTGTAGATCTGGCCGAAGTCGATGCGGCCCGCCATTTCGAGACCGGTCTGCTGCGACTCGCCGCCGTTGAAGAAGCGACCGTTGTCCTGGATGACGATCTCGTCGAAATCGGTATGAAACAGCGTCGACTCCAGCCCGATGCCCTTGAAGTACTTCGAGCGCACGCCCAGTTCCCAGTTGGTGCTTTCTTCCGGCTTGGTCCTGCTGACCACGGCGGTGTTGGCGCCACCCGGCGCTTCGATGTCGCGGTCCGGACGCGGCGGTGCGAAGCCCTTGTGCACGCCTGCAAACACCGTCGTGTTGTCGATGCCGTTCCACGCAATGCCGAAGCCCGGAATGACCTTGGACTGGCTGTTGTTCAGATACGACTCGGGGTTGTCCTGCGGCTGGCCTTCGGCCCGGCGCACATCCGTCTTGATCCGGACGTCTTCGTAGCGCACCCCCGGCGTGATTGCAAAATCACCGGCATAGAAAGTGTTCTGGAAGTAATAGGACTTGGCTTCGACCCGGATATCGATCTGTTCGCGATGGCCGGTCCCGCCATTCACGCCAGCGAATGATTCGGCAAAGCTCTGGCTCTGGAAGCGCGGGTCTGCGCCACGGAACTGGGCGCGGTTGATGTCTTCCTCGTGGTAGCGGAAGCCGACCACGGCATCGCTCGCAAGTCCGAAGGTGTTGTGCTTGAAATCAAGCCGCGGCTCGACGCCCCAGTACTCGTAGCTGCGCGGACGCCAGCGGCCACCGCACAGGCGCGAATTCGCTTCCGTCGCCACGACGCCGGGGCAACGATCCATCTCCGAACGGCCATTCAAACCGCCCGAATCGTTGATCTGGCGGAACGAGGCGCGGTCCGAGTCGACGTAATAGGCTTGCGTGCTCAGCTTGGCGGCATCGTTGATCTGGTAGATGTGCTGCAGCTGGAAGGTATTGCGCTCGTGCTGGAAGCGGTCCTGCTTGCCGGTCGGCGCCTGGAACTTGTCTTCCGCGTATTCGACCGACCCGAGGCCGGTTTCGGTGATGTGCGAGTCTTCCTTGTAGTAGCCGATCTTGCCGATCAGGGTCTGGTTCTTCGTCAGGTTGAGCTGGCCCTTGATGGCGACTTCGAACACGTCGAAGTCATGATTCTTGCGCACGCCGTCGCCCTTCTTTTCGGTGATGTCGAGCATGATGCCGCCGCGCTCACCCCCGACCCCCACATTGGCCTGCAGACCCTGATAGTCATTGTTGCCCCAGGTCGCGCTGACGCTGCCGGCGACGCCCTGCTTCGGAATCGGCTTGGTGACGAAATTGATCATGCCGCCGATGGTCTGCGGGCCGTACAGCACCTGACCCGAGCCCTTCACCACCTCGATGCGCTCGACACGGTCGATCGGCGTGGAATAGTGCGCCGACGGATCACCATAGGGCGCGAGGAACAGCGGCATCCCATCTTCGAGCAACAGCGTACGTGAAGTACGGCGCGGGTCGAGGCCGCGGATGCCGATGTTCAGGCCCAGACCGAACGAGTCTTCATCGACCACATGCACGCCCGGCACGGTGCGCAGCGCTTCCTTGATCGAGAACGGACGCTGGGCTTCCAGCTGTTCTGTCTCGAGCACCGAGGTGGAACCCGGGATGTGTTCGAGTTTGTAGGGCAGGATGCTGCCGCGGACGTTGATCGTATCGACCTCGACGGTTTTCGGCGCATTGACCTGCGCGAAAGTCGCCGACGGAAGGATGAAACAGCCGGCGATGGCTGCGGCGAGCAGCGTGGGCTTGTGCATGGGAGCTCCTCGGTTGGACAATTAACTATTTGTGCTCTAATGAATTTGACGCCGGGCGCAATATAGAGAGACAAGCCGCATGGCCGTAGGGAAAGATTCCCGACCGGCGTGCGGTGCGGCTTTTTCGCAACAAACCCTGTCCGGCGCGGTCGCATGCGCCTGTACAGACACTCGGGAGACTTGTGGTGAACAGCATCCGCCGATTGATTCGCATTGCCCTGATGGCATCACTGGCCGCTTCTACGGCTGCACAGGCCGCCGACCTGACCAAACAGGAACCGGTCACCGTCACGCTCAAGCTGGGCATCGTCGACGGCCAGCACCGCTTCACGCCCGATTCGCTGACGCTGGAGGCCGGCAAGCTGTACAAGCTGCGGCTCGAAAACACGGGCAGCCAGCCCTACTACTTCGGTTCGGCGGGTCTGGCCGACATGGTCTACACGCGCAAGGTCGTGGCACTGGATGCGACGGGCAAGGTGGTGGCCGAGGTCTACGGTCCGATCCGCCGCATCGAGATTTCGGCCGGGCACACGACAGAGTGGTGGTTCCTGCCGGTGCGCACCGGCGTGTTCGACGACGTGATATCGACGAAAAAGCTCGCCGACGGCGGTATGCGCGCGACGATAGAAGTGAAGTAGAGACCCCGGCCGCGCATCCTGTGACGGGTTACGCGGCCGTTCCGGTCACTGCCGGTTCCGGCGTACAATCCGCGGCGTTGCGGGTGTAGTTCAATGGCAGAACGGCAGCTTCCCAAGCTGCATACGTGGGTTCGATTCCCATCACCCGCTCCAGGCAATTCGTTCCGCGACCCGCCCCCGCATCCCCGCCTTCGGCAAAGCCGCCTCCCGCGGTCGCCGTGACCCGCACTTCCTCTTGTCCTACAGCCAGGCCCAGTCAGCAGATCTAGACTGGAAGCCGCTTTTTTTCCTCCGCTTCACGGCAGCCCCGGGTGTCCTCAGCGTCCGGTCTGCACATCGGGTCGAAGACCCGCTCTCCAGGCCGACGAACAGTCGGTCCGCACGTCACACCATCCGGGAGATTTCCATGCGCCTGCGACGCCTGCCGCCATTGCTTGCCCTTTTTTTTCCTGCATTCATGCTGAGTACGCCCGGTCATGCCGACGAGATCGAACTGACCAACGGTGACCGCATCACCGGGCGCATCGTGTCCAAGGCCGGCAACGAACTGGTCGTGCGCACCGACTACGCGGGCGAACTGCGGCTGCGCTGGGACCTCGTGAAAAGCCTGCGCACCTCGGAACCGGTCACCGTGATGACCGCGGGTGGCGATCTGCTCAACAGTGCGCAGCTGGCCGCCAGCGAAGCCGACAAGGTGGCGCTGTCGAATCCGAGTACCGAAGGCAATGTGAAGCGGGAGGACATCGCCTTCATCAATCCGACACCGGAACAGTCCGGCAATGGCGTGAGCTACAGCGGCCGGGTGAATCTGTCGGCCGCACTGGTGCGTGGCAACGCCGAGAACGACCGCATCTATGGTGATGGCGCGCTGGACGCGCGCGCCAAGGGTTACGCCTGGGGCCTCGGCATGAAGGTGGACCGGCGCAAGGACCGCGGTGTGAAGACGGCGCAGCAATGGCTGCTCAACGGCAACTACGACCACTTCGTCAATGAGCGTCAGTTCATCTACGCGCGCACCTCGTTCGAGCAGGACAAGATCAAGGACATCCAGCTGCGCACGACGGTCGGCGCCGGTTACGGCTGGCAGATCTTCGAGGACGAACAGACGCGGCTGTCGCTTCGTACGGGTCTCGATTACGTCAATGTGGACCGCATCGCCAGCCGGGACGACGACTATCCGGCGCTGGGCTGGGGTGTGCGCGCGTCGCACTGGCTGCTCGACCGGCGCGCCGAACTGTTCCACGACCAGGACGGGTTCTGGAGCATCGCCGATACCCAGCAGCTGACCATCCGTTCGAAAACCGGTGTGCGTCTGCCGATCGCCGCCGGCATGACCGCGTCGGCACAGCTCAATGCCGACTGGGAACGCACGCCGGCCCCCGGTCGCAAGGCCGTCGATTCGACGCTGCTGCTCGGGTTGGGCTACGCCTGGTGATCAGGGCTTGGCTTCGGGCTTGTCGATGCCGCGATAGCCGCCCCCGAAATACAGCAGCGGATCGCCGGCGCTGCGCTCGAAACGTTCCACCCGTCCGACGAAAATCAGGTGATCGCCACCCGCGTACTGGATGTCGTTGCGACATTCGAAGCGCGCGAGGCAGCCTTCGAGCAGTGGCGCGTCGCCCAGCCCCTGACCGGTGGCAAGCCCGGCGAAACGCTGTTCGCGACTGCCGGCGAAACGGCTCGACAGCGACCGCTGGTGAGCCCCCAGCACATGGATAGCGTAGTGCGAGCAGGCGCGGAAAGCCTCTTCGCTCGGCGAGCCGCACATCAGGCTCCACAGCACCAGCGGGGGATCGAGCGACACCGAATTGAAGGAATTCACGGTCAGGCCGACCGGGTCTCCGTTGGGCGCGCGGGTGGTCACGATGGTGATGCCGGTGGCGAACAGCCCCAACGCATCGCGAAAGGCACGGCTGTCGCGGGCGGGGTTGTTCATCGCGACGTGCGGAACCGCGTGGTCGCGTCCGGCAGGCAGATCGGACAAGGCACTGCCTGCGCGGCAGCGCGCGCGGGTCGGGCGGGCGGGTAGGTCATCAGGCGGACAAGCGTTGGTGAGCGCAGATTATCGCCGCTTTTGCGCAGCCGGCCAGCGTCCGGCGCCTACAATCCGCTGCCGAACCACGCCCCACGACACGACATGGCGCCACAAACCGACGAATCCCCGCTTGTACAGAACGACGACTTCGCCCCGACGCTGGTGCGCTGGCAACGTCTGCACGGCCGCCATGACCTGCCCTGGCAGCACGGCGACGCCTATGGGGTGTGGGTGTCGGAAATCATGCTGCAGCAGACCCAGGTGCAGACGGTGATCGGCTACTACGCCCGCTTCATGGCGCGCTTTCCGACGCTGGCTGCACTCGCGGCGGCCGACGAAGGCAGCGTGATGGAGTCATGGAGCGGCCTGGGCTACTACGCCCGCGCACGCAATCTGCACCGGGCGGCGCGCGAGGTCATGCAGCGCTTCGACGGACGCTTCCCGGCGGCGGCGGACGACATCGCCAGCCTGCCCGGCATCGGCCGCTCGACCGCCGCTGCCATCGCCACGTTCTGCTTTGGCGCGCACGAACCCATACTCGACGGCAACGTGAAGCGGGTGTTCGCCCGTGTTTTCGGCATCGAGGGCTATCCGGGCGGGCGTGTGGTCGAGCAGCAGATGTGGGCGCTTGCGCATGAGTTGATGCCGACGCGCGACGGCGCCGCCTACACGCAGGCCTTGATGGATCTGGGCGCCACGCACGGTATGCACGCGCGCCCGCCCGCGCTGTGCCGACTGCCCGCTGCGCGCGCGCTGCGTGGCTCAACGCGCCGGTCGCCAGCGCGAACTGCCGGCGCCGCGGCCGACGAAGGTCAGGCCGCAGCGGCTGCGCTTCGCACTGCTGATCGAATGCGCGGGCCGCGTGCTTCTGGAACGCCGTCCGGGTCAGGGCATCTGGGGCGGGCTGCTGAGCCTGCCGGAACTGACTGCGCAAACCCAGTCCGATGCGCTGGCCGAAGCAGGACACTGGCTGACGAGGCACGGCCTGTCGGGCCACGCGGCCGAGACGATGGCGCCGGTCGTCCATGGCTTCACGCATTTCGAATTGCATCTGGTGCCGCTGCATATATGCATCGCGAGCAGCGCCGCGCCTGTGCTGGCAGCGGAAACCGCGCTGCACTGGCAGCCACTGGACAGCGCCACCGAGGCGGCGCTGCCGGCGCCGGTGCGCAAGCTGCTCGCGCAGCACGATGCAGGCCGCGGCACGCCGCGACGCCTGCCATGAAGTGCCGCGACGGCTGCGGCGCCTGCTGCATTGCTCCTTCCATTTCCAGCCCGATTCCGGGCATGCCTCACGGCAAACCGGCCGGTGTGCGCTGCGTGCAACTTGACGAGCACGCGCGCTGCCGCATTTTCGGCTTGCCCGAGCGCCCTGCCTGCTGCGGCGGCCTGCAGCCGTCGGCCGACATGTGCGGCGACGGGCGCGCGCAGGCGCTGGTGTGGCTGGCGGAGCTGGAACACGCGACCCGCACTGTCTAGGCGCTGTTCTCGTTTGATTCGTGGACCGCGTTGCACCGCCTGGCCTGCCGGCCGGTCAGGCGGCATCGCCGCGCCCTGCCCTGCGACGCGCTGGACTGCAGGCGAGGAGCGCGCCCCCGCCTTAAATGCGGGAATACGGCGTTTTATCTGCGCTTATCAGCGCCTGTGACGGGCGTCACACGGAATAACGTTGTGGTATTGCGTTCCGTGGGCCATCCCCATGCACCTGTTCCGTGCCCTCACCGTGCAGTTCATTGCGTGGGCTGTTGCCGTGTTTGCCCTGCTTTACACGGTCACGCCGCCCGCCGGGCTGACCGCCGTCGTGATCATGCAGGGCGGCATTGCAGCTGCGCTGGCGCTTGCCATGGGCGCACCGCGCTGGTGGATCGTCATCCATCTGCTTTTTTCGCCGCTGGTGGTCGGTGCGCGTGCGCTCGACATTGCACCCGCCTGGTATCTGTTCGCCTTCCTCGCACTGTCGGCCATTTTCTGGTCGACCTTCCGCACGCGCGTGCCGCTGTTCCTGACCAATCAGGCGACCGCACGCGCACTGTTGCTGACGCTGCCGCAGGACAGGCCGGTGCATCTGGTCGATCTTGGTTGCGGCACCGGCAGCCTGCTGCGCCGGCTGGCCATGTCGCGCCCGGACTGCCGTTTCACCGGCATCGAAAACGCGCCGCTGCCCTGGCTGATCGCGCATCTGCGCAACCGCCACCTGCCGAATGTGACGATCCGCCGCGATGATCTGTGGTCGGCCCATCTGGGCCACTTCGACGTGGTGTATGCCTTTCTGTCGCCGGTGCCGATGCCGAAGCTGGGTCGCAAGGCAGCGCTGGAAATGCGACCGGACGCGCTGCTGATCGCCAACAGCTTCGAAATTCCGGGACTGAGCGCGGACCGCGTGGTCGAGGGCGAGCCCGGGGCGCGTGAGCTGTATGTCTACAGTTTCGCCGGCCGACGGAGCAACAACGAACCTGCCGCAAGTGGCGCGAACGCGGAATTGGCGCCCGTTCCGGCCCCAGTTCCGGGCGATGCCGGCGGGCTTGTCGCGTAACAATCACTCACCGAATTGCACTGGGTACGACGAGGAACATCACCATGGCTGAAATCATCTGTGTCATCGGCAACAAGGGCGGCACCGGCAAGACCACGCTGTCGCACATGCTCTGCCAGGGACTGGGACTGCTGAACCAGCGATCCGTGTGCGTGCTGACCGACATCGGGCGCGAACCGCTGGATCCGGAAGGCCGCCGCTACCTGACCGCGGACGCACGATCGCGCGATGCGCTCGCCAAGGTGGTGGAGAAGATCCGCGGGCTGAACAAGTGGATCGGCGTCATCGACGGCGGTGCCAATCGCAGCGACATGGATCGCCACCTGTACAGCCTCGCACACCTCGTTCTGTTGCCGTTCCGTGATTCGCACGAAGACATGCGCACCGTGCAGCAGGACCTGGAAGCCTTCCCGCGCGCGCTGGCGTTGCCGATGCAGTGGCCGACCAACAGCTGGGCACGCGAAGCGGCCGACCGTACGGTCGAAGCCCAGTTGGGCGCCTACCGCAACCGCATTCTGGAGCCGGTGTTCGCGATTTCCTCGTCGAAGCAGCTGCTGCAGAAGCGCATCCCGGACACGCTGCCGTCGCCGCTGGCCAATGCCTGCCGCAGGGTTGCCGCACCGGTGCTCGACATCCTGCGCATCGAGCACGAGGAAGTGGATATCGACGCCGAAGACACGATGGATGAACACGCCCGGACGCAGTCCCGGCGCGAGGTGGACGCCGCGATCGGCGCCCACTGACCGGCCCCTCAGCGGCGCGCGCGGGTCAGTGCGAGCGCCGGCGAGCTTGCTCGCGCGCCAGTGCGATCAGCAGTTGCGCGCGCGAACCCACCTTGTAGGCACTCAGGATGCGACTCACGTGCACCTTGACGGTGCCTTCGGCCAGTCCCAGCGATTCGGCGATTTCACGATTGCTGCACCCCTCGGCGAGCAGCAGCAGCACGCGCTGCTGCGCACGCGTCAGGCCATTGGGCGGCGGCGCATCGCTTGACTTCGAGCGCGCAGGTGGCGTGTAGAGGTTGCCATCGAGCACCTCGCGCACGGCCTCCACCAGTTGCGCCCCCGAATCACCCTTCGACACGAAACCCGATGCCCCCTGGCGCATGGCCCGGGAAACGGTCGGCTTGTCGCTCAATGCAGACACCACCAGCACCGGCAGCGAAGGATCACGCTCACGCAGCGTCGCAAGCAGCGAAAACCCGTTCATGCCGGGCATGATCAGGTCGGTGATCACCAGATCGATGTCGTCGCGTTCGTCAATCAGCGCGAGCGCATGCGCGGCGTCTGTCGCCTCGATGACACTCAGGGCGCCGCCCAGCCGGGACAGCGTCTGCGCCAGCCCCTCTCGCACCAGCGCGTGGTCGTCTATGACCAGTATGCATCCCAACGGAAGCTCCTTTGTTCGGCTGACCGCAGTGATGACCGCGGTGGCTGACATGATGCGGGCTCACAAAGCATGTCGGATGTACTGCGAAGCGATTCTAATCGCGCAAAACGCGACCCGATTCATCCATAGAGACTACGTCTTAAGTTATATTTTTCAGCGCGGCATCGTGTCGTTTCCGCCATCATGACCGCCTGTGAAAAGGTAAGCTGGCGGCCGACATCCCTGCGCAAGCACCATGAAGATACTGATCGTTGATGACCATCCGTTGATCCGCGAGGCACTGCGCCACGTGCTGCCCGGCCTCGCCGCCGATATCCGGCTGTATGACGCTTCGGATCTGGAGAGCGGACTGGCGCTGGCCGATCAGCATGCGGATCTCGACCTTGCGCTGCTCGATCTGACGCTGCCGGGCTGCAGCGGCATGAGTGCGTTGCGCACCTTCCGCTCGGCACAGCCTGCACTGCCCATCGTGGTGCTGTCCGGCTTCGACGACACGGACACCGTCATTTCGTCACTCGACGAAGGCGCCATGGGCTTCATTCCGAAGTCGAGCAGCAATGAAGTGCTGTTGGGCGCGCTGCGCCTCGTACTGTCCGGGGGCGTGTATGTGCCGCGCCAGGCGATCGCCGGCGAATACGGTCTGGGCGCACCGCGCCGCGATGACGCCCCGCGCAAACCGCAGACCGCATCGGACATCGGCCTGACCGAACGCCAGTCCGAGGTGCTGACGCTGATGGTTCAGGGCATGCCGAACAAGGAAATCTGCCGCGAGCTGAATCTGGCGGAAGGAACGGTGAAGGTGCACATCACCGCCATCCTGAAGGCGCTCGGCGCCACCAACCGCACCCAGGCGGTCGTCGCGGCGAGCCGCATCGGCCTCAAGCTCGGACCGTCGGGCGGTACGCAATGACGGTGCAACCGGGCATTCCGGTGCCCGAAAAGACGACCATCGAATCGCTGACCCGCGAACGCGGCGATGCGGCGGCCCTGCTCGACGCGCGGGAACAGTCACTGCTCGACAAGCAGGTGCGCGCGACCCAGATCGACATGCTGTATGCGAACCTTCGCACCGCCTTCGGCGGTCAGGTGCTTGGCACGGTACTGGTGGCGATCACCATGTACACGGCCTTCCCGCTGGTGACGGTCGCGCTCTGGTTCGCCGCGTCGGTCGCGAACCAGATTTCGCGTCTGGTGCTGCTGCGCATGTACAACCGCGCCGCCCCGGATGCCGACGACGCGCCACGCTGGGGCAACTACTGGCTGGTCGGCGCCGTGGTTTCGGGTGTGCTGTGGAGCTCCACGCTGTGGCTGTTCTTCAGTCCGGATGCGCCGCAACAACAGATCGTGCTGATGTCTTTGCTGGTGTCGGTATGCGGCGTGGCGGTCGCCATCACCTCGATGCACCTGCCGAGTTACTACGCCTTCCTGTTCACAACGCTGTTGCCGGTGATTGCCCGCTACATCTGGGAAGGCGGTCGTTATGACCTGCTGATCGCATTCATCGTGACCGTGCTGATGGTGGCGCTGTGGAAGGTGGGCCGCAATTTCAATGCGCTGATCGAACGCGCGCTGCGCAACCGCTACGCCAACGAGGTGCTGAGCAAGCGTCTGGAGGCCCAGAACGTCGAACTGTCGCAGGCACGGGACCGTGCCGATCAGGCCAGCCGTGCGAAAAGCCAGTTCTTCGCCGCCGCCAGCCACGACCTGCGCCAGCCGCTGCATGCCATGGGCCTGTTTGCTGCGGCCCTGTCGGCCAAGGCACGGGAGCCGGACGTGGCCAATCTGGTGACCAGCATCAGCAGTTCGGTCGAAGCGCTGGAAGGCCTGTTCAACGAGCTGCTCGACATTTCGAAGATCGACTCCGGCAAGGTGAAGCCGGAGATCACCGACGTGTCGGTCACGGCACTGTTCGACCGACTGCGCATGGACTTCGAGCCGGAAGCATTTGATCGCGGCCTGTCGTTCCGCATGCCATCGCGCAGCGCATGGGTACGCAGCGACCCGGTGCTGCTGGAGCGCATCCTGCGCAACCTGATTTCCAACGCCATGCGCTACACGCACACCGGTGGTGTGCTGGTCAGCACCCGGCTGCGCAAGGGCAAGCTTCGTTTCGAAGTGTGGGATACCGGCATGGGCATTGCACCGGACGATCAGGCGCGCATTTTCGAAGAGTTCGTGCAGCTGGCGAACGCCGAGCGCGACCGGCGCAAGGGGCTGGGGCTTGGCTTGTCCATCGTGCAGCGGCTGGCAGCGCTGCTCGGCCATCCGGTCAGCCTGTCGTCACGCCCCGGTCGCGGCACAGTGTTCCGGGTTGACGTGCCGATGGGGCGCGCGCCGGTCGTGCGTGTCGCCGCGGCACGCGTGGAACGCAGCCCGGCCGATCTGGGCGGGCGCTGCATTCTGGTGATCGACGACGAGGCGAGCATCGTCGACGGCATGAGCGCGCTGCTCGGCAGCTGGGGGGCGGATGCGCTGATCGCCGGCACCGCTGCAGAAGCGATGGCGCAGGTCACCGCGCGCGACGCGCCACCCGACCTGATCATTGCCGACTATCAACTGCGCGATGGCGAAATCGGGCCGGAAGTGGTGACCGCCGTCCGCCGGCACTTCGGGCTCGAAATTCCGGCCATCCTGGTCACCGGCAGCGCGACGCCGGAACGGCTGGAAGAAGCGCGCGATCTCGGACACCATCTGCTGCTGAAACCGGTCATGCCGGCCAAGCTGCGCACGCTGATCCAGTTCAAGCTGAAGGAAGCGGTGAAGGCCTGAACAGCCTGAGGTCTAGACCGAACGGACGATTGCTGCCCAACACCCCGTTTAACAGAATGAAGCCGTTGTGCACGTTGTGTCCCCTTGACGCGGTCTGCGAAGGCCGCGTTTTCTTTTGTGCGCCCGCTTTACAAGCCCGCCCGACCATCCGGGTGCGGGAAGCACGTTCACCTCGCGCGCCGCTGCTATGCTTTGCCGACATTCCGCGACAGAGGTGAAGACATGGCTGGCGATCCTTCCCAGTACGATCCGATGGAATTTCTCCGCTCGGTATGGGGGCAGATGCCCTTTCCGGTACCCGGTTTCGTCACGCCGACACTCGACGTGGGCGAACTCGACAAGCGGATAGCCGATCTGAAGGCCGTAGAAGGCTGGCTGCGCATGAACATGGGCATGCTGCAGACGAGCATCCAGGGGCTGGAAGTCCAGCGTGCGACGCTGGCCACGATGCAGGCGATGGCGGCACACGCCGGCGGCACCGCACCCGCGCCTTCAGCTGCGGCTGGCGCAAATCCGATGCAGGCCTTCGGCAATGCGGCCATGTGGCCATGGTCGGTGATGCAGAACAGCGCAGCGGCCACCCCGTCTGGCGCCGCACCGGAAGTTGATCCCGCCCCACCCAATGATGGATAACCGCCGCAGGAACTAGCCCGTGAATACCTTTGCAGCGAGCACCGCCTTTCACGAAGACTGGCCGGTTGCGATGGACCGGGCTCTTGGCACGCTGGACATTCCCGACGGCGCCAATCTCGGTTTCGTCTACTTCACCGACCAGTACGGCAGCGACGTGCAGGCCATGGTGGACCGGCTGACGCTGCTGACCGGAATCGACAACTGGGTCGGTACCTGTTCGCTCGGCGTGATCGGCCGCAGCAGCGCCGCGCAGAACCATCCTGGTCTGGCGCTGCTGGTCGCCCGCCTGCCCGAGGGCAGCTTCCAGGTGTTCTCCGGGCGCGATCGCCTGCCCAACATGCTGGGCACGGATGCGGGGCGCGAGCAACCCTACTTCGCGGTCGTTCACGCCGACCCGTCGACGCCGGACATGAGCGACCTGATCACCGACATGGCGACCAAGGTGTCGAGCGGTTTCATTACCGGCGGTCTGGCGCTGTCGCGCGGCCAGGCGCCGATGATCGCCAACGGCGCGCTGTACGGCGGCATCAGTGGCGTGGCTTTCAACGAGCAGGTGAGCATCACCACCCGGCTGACCCAGGGTTGTTGCGCTGTCGGACAGGCGCGCATCGTCACCGCCTGCGACCAGAACGTGGTGACCGAGATCGATGGTCGGCCCGCGCTCGATGCCTTCCTTGAAGCGGCCGGCACTTCGCTCGGTCAGGACCTGCGCCGTGCTGCGCGCTACATCCTTCCCGGACTGGGCATTCCGGGGCGCGACGACGCCGAGTTTCGGGTACGCAATGTGATCGCGCTCGATCCGGCGAGCGGCGTGTTCGCCATCAACGACGGCGTCGAGGTCGGGCAGCGCATTCGCTTCTACCGGCGCGATGGCGACTGCGCACGCGCCGACATGATGCGCATGCTGCACGAGTTGCGCGACTCGCTCGAAGCGCCGCCGAAAGCGGCGCTGTATGTGTCGTGCGCGGCACGCGGCGAGCACATGTTCGGCAACGACAATGCCGAACCGGACATGCTGGAAGCCGTTTTTCCCGGTCTGCCGGTGGCAGGATTCTTCGCAGGCGGCGAAATTTCGCATGATCAGCTGTACGGCTACACTGGCGTGCTGACCCTGTTTCTGTAGCGGATGCCATGGCACGAAACCCGAACGACCACCCCGATCAGCCGCGCGTTGGCGAAGGCCGGCTTGATCGGCGCGGGTTCCTGAAGCACGGCGCGGCGCTGGCGGCTGTCACGACGACGGCCGGCGCACAGGCGACGCAAGCCGGCGGGGACCTGCCCTGGCTGCATGTGCCGGGCCAACCCTTTTCTGCCTACGGACAGCCTTCGCCGCACGAGCGCTACGCGGCGCGGCGCATCGGCGCCAACCGCGCGGTCGCCGGAAACGGCGTGTCGTTCACGCCGCTGGAAGACCTCGACGGCACGATCACGCCGAACGGCCTTCACTTCGAGCGCCACCACAACGGCGTTCCGCAGATCGATCCGGCGCAGCACCGTCTGGTCGTGCATGGCCGGGTACGGCAGGCGCTGAGTTTCGATGTGAAGTCGCTGCTGCGCTACCCGATGCGTTCGCAGATGCTGTTCATCGAATGCGGCGGCAACAGCAACGCCGGCTGGCACGCAGAACCGATACAGCGCCCGGCCGGATCGGTGCATGGTCTGGTGTCGTGCGCCGAATGGACCGGTGTGCCGCTGTCCATCCTGCTCGACGAGGCAGGCGTCGATCCAGGGGCCTCGTGGGTGATCGCCGAAGGGGCGGATGCCGGGGCGATGAACATGAGCATACCGCTCGGCAAGATGCGTGAAGACTGCCTGGTCGCGCTTTACCAGAACGGAGAACGGCTGCGCCCGGAAAACGGTTATCCGATGCGGCTCATCGTGCCCGGCTGGGAAGGCGTGCTGCATGTGAAGTGGCTGCAGCGGCTTGAAGTCGCCGACCAGCCGGTGATGTCGCGCAACGAAACGTCCAAGTACACCGAGTTGCTGCCGTCAGGCAAGGCGCGCCAGTTCACCTTCACGATGGGTTGCAAGTCGTTGATCACCACGCCGTCGCACGGCCAGACACTGCGCCAGCCGGATGTGTATCAGATCAGCGGTCTGGCCTGGAGCGGTCACGGACGCATCGCGCGGGTCGAAGTGTCGGCCGACGATGGCAAGCGCTGGACCGACGCAGTCCTGCAATCACCCGCACTGCCGCGTTGCTTCACGCGCTTTCGCCTGCCGTGGCGCTGGGACGGCAAACCGGCCGTACTGAAAAGCCGGGCCACCGACGAGGCCGGCAACGTGCAGCCGGAACGCGCGGCACTGATCGCGGAGCGCGGCCGGGCCGGTTACTTCCACTACCACGCGATCGTGGCCTGGGCGGTCGAGGACGATGGACTGGTTTCGCATACTTATTAGCGCTGCAGCGGCGACCACGCTGCTGACCGGCTGCGCCACGCCGCTGGCCCCGCGCGTCGAGGCGCCGAAGCTGGGCGTTCCGGTCGCCGCCGATGCACTGGCGGCGCAGACGCTCAACGTGTTTCCGGACGGGCGCGGCCTGCCGCCCGGACAAGGCTCGGTGAAGGAAGGTGCACAGTTGTTCGTCCGGCACTGCGCGGGCTGCCATGGCAGGGACGGGCGCGGCGGCACAGCCGAGGAGCTGACCGGCGCCAGCCGTCCGCTCGACCATCCCGCAGCCGACAAGACCATCGGCAGCTACTGGCCGTTTGCCACCACGCTGTTCGATTTCATCCGTCGCGCCAAGCCGATGACGGCGCCCGGTACCCTGAATGCCGACGAGGTGTATGCGCTGAGCGCCTGGTTGCTGCACGCGAACGGCTTGATCGCTGCCGACGCTGTCATGGATGCCGCGCGGCTGGCCGCTGTGCGCATGCCCAACCGCGATGGCTTCATCCGCGTCGAGGCACCCTGAAGAAGGCATACGGGCCCATAGAGGCACCCGTACCCTTCACTTCCAAGCCGTCAGCGCAGCCCGACCCGCAGAGCCAGTGCCCCGATCATGAAGGCAGCAAAGGCCAGGCCGAGCCCTGATTCGGCCTGCTCGTCAAGCAATCCGGCGAGCGGGTAGTTCTGACGGGCTTTCTGCGCGGACGCTTCCCGGCAGTCTGCACTGCCCTCGATTGTTCGCGAGGGGGTGACACATGAAGCAGGTACGTCAAGCGCATCGGCATGCGCAGGCACCGTCGTACATAGAGCGGCGCACAGGGTGATGCATGGTAGAAGAGATCGGATGTTGCAACGCATGCTGCCCTCCTTCTTCAAAAGTGATGTCAGGAGGGGGTATGCAACATCGGGGCCAGCCAAAAGAATTCTTAACCCTCTGTTTTCATTAGGCGTTGAACGGGCAACCTGACGGTACCGGGCACCACGACAGGACATCGCCGTCCAGCCGCACTATTGCAGTGCAACAAATCAGTCGCCGAAGCGGGCGATGAGCCTGACCAGCGTGTCGCCGTAGCGCTCGATCTTGCGGCTGCCGAAGCCCGCGATATCCGCCAGATCGTCGCAGTCCGCCGGCCGGTTGCGCGCCAGTTCGATCAGCGTGCTGTCGTGCAGAATGACGTAGGCCGGGACGGACTGGGTACGCGCCTCGTCGAGACGCCAGGCTTTGAGTGCAGCAAGCAGGTCTGCATCGACGCCTTCCGTCGAGATCGGAGCGGCCGCCCGACTGCGCCGTGCGCCGGATTCCTTCACGCGCTCGACGATGCGCCGCATCGTCACCCTCTGTTCGCCGCGCAGCACCGGGCGTGCAGCGTCGGTGAGCACCAGGGCGCCGAACGATTCCTGATCGACGCGCGCAAATCCGAGCGCCACCAGCTGACGGAACACGCTGCGCCACAGATTCTCGTCTTCTGCCTTGCCGATCCCATGTACCGAAAGCTTGTCGTGCCCCCATTGGCGGATGCGCTCGGTGTCCTTGCCGCGCAGCACGTCGATCAGATGGGTGGCGCCGAAGCGGTTGCCGGTGCGATAGATGGCAGACAGCGCTTTTTGCGACGCCACCGTGGCGTCCCACGTTTCCGGCGGGTTCAGGCAGTTGTCGCAGTTGCCGCACGGAGTGCCTTGCTCGCCGAAATAGGCGAGCAGGTGCACACGCCGGCAGTGCGCGGTTTCGCACAGACCGAGCAGCGCGTCGAGCTTGCTGCTGGAAATGCGCCGGAAGGCTTCGTTGCCTTCCGACTGGTCGATGAAGCGGCGCTGCTGCACCACGTCGGCGAGACCGTAAGCCATCCAGGCGTCCGCCGCAGTGCCGTCGCGGCCAGCCCGACCGGTTTCCTGGTAGTAACCTTCGATCGAACGCGGCAGGTCGAGATGGGCGACAAAACGCACGTCCGGCTTGTCGATACCCATGCCGAAGGCGATCGTGGCCACGACCACGATGCCTTCCTCTCGCTGGAAGCGCGCCTGATTGACGGCACGCGCCTGGGTGTCCATGCCGGCATGGTAGGGCAGTGCCTTCACACCCTGCGCAACCAGCCATTCGGCGGTTTCGTCCACCTTCTTGCGCGACAGGCAGTAGACGATGCCGGCATCGTCAGGATGTTCGGTGCGGATGAAACGCAGCAGTTGCTTGCGCGCATCATCCTTGTCCACGATGGTGTAACGGATGTTCGGGCGATCGAAGCTCGACACGAACACGCGCGAATCCTGCAGCGCGAGTCGTTCGATGATCTCCGCGCGGGTCGCCGGATCGGCAGTCGCGGTCAGCGCAATGCGCGGCACGTCGGGGAAGCGTTCGTGCAGCACCGACAGCTGCAGATACTCGGGACGGAAGTCATGCCCCCACTGCGCAACGCAGTGGGCTTCGTCAATGGCGAAAAGGGCCGGTCGGATGTGGTTCAGCAGGTCGAGGCAGCGCGGCGTGTTCAGCCGCTCGGGCGCGACGTACAGCAGGTCGAGCGTGCCGTCGAGCAAACGTCGCTCGACGTCGCGTACCTGATCGAGGTCGAGCGTGGAGTTGAGGAAGGCGGCGCGCACACCGAGCAGCGTCAGCGCCGCCACCTGATCCTGCATCAGCGCGATCAGCGGCGACACCACGACCGCAGTGCCGGGTCGCAGCAACGCCGGCACCTGATAGCAAAGCGACTTGCCGCCGCCGGTGGGCATCAGCACCAGCGCATCCCCACCGCCGGCGACATGTTCGACGATGTCACCCTGGGCACCGCGGAAACCGGGATGACCGAATACGTCCTTCAGGACGCGCAGCGCGTTCTCACGCATCGCGTTGCGCCCGGTCATCGTCGGTTCGCAGCCCCTGCATCAACATTGCCCGAACGCGAGTTTCAGCGCGAACCCGAGCGGTTGCGCGGCGAGAAGAGCGCCGGCGCCTGCGGACGGCGAGCATCGCCACGACGGGCATCGCCCGCACGCGGCATCACATTGCCATTCACCTCGCGCGGCGCGACGGCAGCCGGCTGGATGCGGTTGCCGCGGTTGTCATCGTCGTCATCGTGCGCGCGCGCGGGTGCGCGGTTGCCGCCACCGCCATTGCCAGCCCCCGACGCACGACCTGCAGTATTGCCGTTGCGCGGTGCGCCACCGCCCGCACCGCGACCGGCTCCACGTGGCGCCGGTGCTCCGCCGGCAGCCTTGGGCTGCGCAGCACGCGCCGGACGATCACCACCAGCACGCGGCGCCGTGCCTGCGGCCGGCTTGCGACGCGGCGCGTCATTGTTGCGCGCACCGCGGCCCGGCGGACGAGGGCCGCGATCCGGTTCCTCGACCACGACGCCGGGCACGAAGCCTTCTGCGGTCGCCTTCGGGATGGCCTGGCGGGTGACCTTCTCGATCGCACTCAGCAGTTTGACCTCTTCACGATCCACCAAGGACACGGCGGAGCCGCTGGCGCCGGCACGGCCGGTGCGGCCGATGCGGTGTACATAATCTTCCGGCACGCTGGGCAGTTCGAAATTGACGACGTGTGGCAACTGGTCGATATCCAGTCCGCGCGCAGCGATGTCTGTCGCGACCAGCACGCGCAGCGAATTGCTCTTGAAATCGGCCAGCGCACGCGTACGCGCGTTCTGACTTTTGTTGCCGTGGATCGCCAACGCACTGATGCCCTGCTTGTCGAGCTGTTCGGCCAGCCGGTTGGCGCCATGCTTGGTGCGCGTGAACACCAGCACCTGTGTCCATTCGCCCGTATTGATCAAATGCGCAAGCAGATGGCGCTTCTGCTTCTGTTCCACCATGTAGACGCTCTGATCCACACGCTCGGCGGTCGTGTTTCGGGGTGCGACCTCGACCTCGGCGGCGTTATTCAGCAGGCCATGCGCCAGTTCGCGGATTTCCGGCGAGAACGTGGCCGAGAAAAGCAGCGTCTGGCGGGTCTTCGGCAATGCCGCGATCACCTTGCGGATATCGCGGATGAAACCCATGTCCAGCATGCGATCCGCTTCGTCGAGCACGAATATTTCAACGCCCGACAAATCCAGCGTCTTTTCGCCGAGGTGATCAAGCAGCCGCCCCGGCGTGGCGACCAGGATGTCGACGCGTTGCTTGAGCCCCTGCAGTTGCGGGTTCATGCCGACGCCACCAAAGATGACCATCGAACGCATGCCCGCGTGCACGCCGTAGGTGCGAACCGATTCCTCGACCTGCGCCGCCAGTTCGCGGGTCGGTGTAAGCACCAGGACACGCGGACGGCCGGGCGGTATCTTCGCCGGGCGGTTGATCAGCGTGTGCAGGATGGGCAGCGTGAATCCGGCCGTCTTTCCAGTGCCGGTCTGCGCCGCGGCAAGCAGGTCGCGCCCGGCCATGACAAGCGGAATGGCTTTTTGTTGAATGGGGGTGGGTTGCGTATAGCCCTCTTCCGAAATGGCGCGCAACAGCGGTTCAGCCAGGCCGAGCCCGGCAAAATCGACTTCAGTGTTCAAACAGATCTCCAGCGACGGCCCGTCGCTCAAGCTGAGTGACACCAATACAGGCAGACAAATGAGTGACTTCCAGTGGGGAGGCGGGTGCCTCCTGTCGTCAGTGTGACGACGGAAGGTGCCTATTGGTTAGGCACAACCGAAGTGTACAGGGCTTCCGGGCGGAAGTCTTGCATTGCTGCACACCGACTCCCGTTCATCCTGCAGATCGAAGAGAGAGTAGTTGATCTATTGCCGCCGCGGCAAGTGCGAATCCGAATCCGCCGGTTACGCAAACGCTGGAGCCGTAACCGGCACAGCTCAGCCCTTGCGGCGTGCTCCCAGCATCGCAGATGTCTGCGTTCGGGCGACGCATCGTCTCCGACGAGAACACTGCGTCGATGCCAAATGGCGCCTTCTCGGGAAGGGGCATTTGGCCACCCTTGCGCAGCAGCTGGCGTACGCGGGCCAACAGCGCGTCACCCTGTGCCGCACCAAGATCGGCACAACGTATGCGCGTCGGATCGCTGCGGCCGCCTGCGGCACCCGCCATCAGCAACCGGATGCCCTTCGCGTGGCAATGCAGCGCCATGGCGACCTTGGCCGAAACCTGATCTGTGCAGTCGATCACGATGTTGAAGTGCGTACCAAGCACCTCAGCGACATTCTCCGGCGTCACGAAATCTTCGAAGGGCGTCACGACACAAGCCGGATTGATGGCGGCAATGCGTTGCGCCATCGCTTCGGTCTTGGCCATGCCGAGTGTGGGCACGAGCGCCTGAATTTGTCGGTTGATGTTCGACTCGGCAACGTGGTCGAGATCGGCAATTGCGATGCGGCCAACGCCGCTTCTTGCGAGCGCTTCGGTTGCCCAGGATCCCACGCCGCCAACACCGACCACGAGTACGGCTGCGCGGTCGAGTGCCGCATGCGCGCCCGGTCCATACAGCCGGTCAACCCCGAAAAAAGCGCGCGGCGTCGCTTGGTCGTCGTGTGTCGATTTCATGGAGCCCCCCCATGGAGCCACCTCGGCCTGGGTGCCGATATCGGCGTTGTTATCTGGATTGCGGCGTGTAGGAGTAGAAACACGAACGCCCGGTCACATGTTGATGT
>NZ_JBHYCQ010000018.1:0-26765 GCF_051861465.1 Methyloversatilis sp.
GTACGCCTTCGCCTCGCCACCGAACTTCGACGACAGAATCGTCGTGATCGCCGCCGTCAGCGTCGTCTTGCCATGATCAACGTGCCCAATCGTCCCCACGTTCACGTGCGGCTTGGTACGTTCAAACTTTCCCTTTGCCATTTTTGATCACCCTGATAACTGATTAGAGATCTGCGTCAAACCTCGACAGGCAACCGCGCCTTTACGCGGCATGCCGCACGCCAAATACCGTGGTGCCCATGGGCAGGATTGAACTGCCGACCTCTCCCTTACCAAGGGAGTGCTCTGCCACTGAGCTACATGGGCACGAAAACTTGCCTGCAGACACTCATCGAGAACACCGTCCCGACAATCGCCATATATATATGCACACTTCAATTCGTGGAGCGGGAGACGGGAATCGAACCCGCGTCATTAGCTTGGAAGGCTAGGGTTCTACCATTGAACTACTCCCGCCCGACCATTCCAAACACATTGACCCGCCGTGACCGGCCACCATGATCGGAACCTTCACTTACACGTTTTTCGAGGTCACCTCAATATAACCTTCAAATACAAAAGGTTATGGTGGAGGGGGAAGGATTCGAACCTTCGAAGGCAGAGCCGTCAGATTTACAGTCTGATCCCTTTGACCGCTCGGGAACCCCTCCGGCGACCAGCGAAACCCGCGATTATGGTGAGCGTTTCGTGCTCTGTCAAACACTGCTGCGAAAATGTCAGTCTGCGCCGGCGCGCAGCGCGCTGAAATCGAGCGCTGCAGCAGCCATTTGCGGGTCGGCCCGGGCGAGGCGAGGCAGCGTCCCCAATAGCGGCGCGTCGAGCCGGCACGACAACGCTGCGATCGTTGCATCCTGCTCCAGCATGCCATCAGGCATGGCATTGGCCACCCAGCCTGCCAGACACAGTCCCCGCGCACGAATCGACTCGGCGGTCAGCAATGCGTGGTTGATGCAGCCCAGCTTCAGCCCCACGACCAGTATGACGGATGCGCCAATCGCAGTGGCCAGATCGGCGGTGGTGAAGTCATCGCTCAAAGGCACCTGAAAGCCGCCGACGCCTTCGACCACCACGTGCTGCGCACGCATCGAGAGCGAGTGGAACGCACCAAGGAGGACCGCCGACGCTATCGTCCGTCCCTCGAGCCGCGCCGCGACATGAGGCGCCAACGGTGCTTCGAACAGGTAAGGGCTGGTCAATGCCTGCGGAAGGCGAGCGCCGCTGACAGCGGCCAGCGCGTCGGCATCCTCGTTGCGCATCGTCCCCTGCGCATCGCGCCACGCGCCGGACGCCACGGGCTTCATGCCGACCGCGTCGAGCCCGCGTGCGCGCAGCGCATGCACGAGTGCGCAGGCCACCAGGGTTTTGCCGATGCCGGTGTCGGTACCGGTCACGAAATGCGCGCGGACCGCCATCATCCAGGATCTCCTTGTCCAGGACGATACGCGACCACCCAGGCCAGCTCATAAGTCAGCGGAATGCCCAGCGGCGTCCGCTGAGCCTCGAATTCAGCGCACACCGATTGCCAGGCAGCGCGGCCCAGCGTCGCACGCCGGGGGTGCAGCGGCACGCGCGAAGCGCCGATGTCACGGTTCGACTGAAGCAGGCTGCGGACGTCGTCGAAGTATTCGACCTGCCGCGATCGCTCGACATGTTGCGCAACCAGCCCGGCATCGCCCAGCGCTGCCGTAACGGCCGCCTCATCAAGGAAGGGAAGCGTATGGCGATGCCGATCGACCGTGGCAAAAGCCTTGTCGATTTCTCGCAGTGTCCCGTCGAGCACGGTGGCGAAACACATCGCAGCGCCCGGCCGGAGTACCCGGTGGCATTCGCGCAATGCCCGCGACAGGTCGCACCACTGAAGCATCAGGCTGGAAAAGATCAGATCGACGCGGCCGTCGCGCAGCGGTAACGCATGCGCGTCGGCGCACACCCGCCCGTTGTCAGACATCGGAGCATGTGCGCCGAGCATGGCAGGCGAAAAATCGGCCGACAGCAGCAACGCATCCGGGTAGCGGCCACGCAGTCCGGCGGACGCGAATCCGGTGCCGCAGCCGACATCCAGCACGCATTCCGCCGCGATCGGCGGCAACATGTCGAGCAAGCGGTCGCTGACCTGTCGCTGCAGACGTGCCGCCGCCGCGTAGCGGTCGGCTGCACGCGAAAAACTGTGGCGAACGGCAGTGAGTTCAATCATCGGCAACCACCCACTCGCACAGATCTGCGACACCGCCCCTCAGCCAGGGCAGATGCGCTGCGCCCGGCATGCGCACGCAGTGCGCCCCCGTCGCGGACGACATCCAGTCGCATGCCGCGACATCAACCACCCTGTCCTCCATGCCGTGAAAGCACAGCACGCGTGCAGACACATCCTGCACGGCCGCTCTCAGATCGACGTCGTGCAGCCATTGCAAACCCTGGTCGAGCGCCTGCCGGCTCGGCAGCGGCGGCTGTTCGACCAGACCGGCCATCGCGGCGCGCACCTGACGCGCATCGGCATCACCCATTGCAGACAGCGCGGCGAAACGCGTGCGCGCCTTCATCGGCGCATCGTCAAACGCATCGGCAAAGGCGTCGAAGCGTTCGGCGCTCATGCCGTGCGGCCAGTCGGATGCCTGCATGAAACACGGCGTCGCGCCAATCAGCGCCAGTTTGCGCAGCGGCGCACGGGTGGCCCACGCCAGCGCGAGCAGGCCACCGAGCGACCAGCCGACGACCACGTCGGCGTCGGGCACGGTCGCCATCAACTGCTCGACACAGTCATCGAAGCCCGTACAGTCACGTTCGGCATTCAGCCCGTAACCGGGCAGATCAGCCTGCACAACGTGCGCGTGTCGGCCGAGCGCCTCCGCAAGCGGCGCGATCAGGCGACCATCCCAGCCCCAGCCGTGCAGCAGCGCGACGCGCGGCCCGCGGTCGCCGAAGGTCCGTCTGGACAGCGGTTCAGTCATGCCCGGCCTCGATCAGCGCATGGCACAGCGTATCGAGGTGCCCGGCCGTGTGCGCGGCGCTCAACGAAATGCGCAGGCGTGCCGTGCCGCTCGGCACTGTGGGCGGGCGAATGGCCGGCACCCACAGACCCCGCGCCCGCAACTGCGCGCCCAGCGCAAGCACATCGGCGTTCGTTCCCACCTGCAGCGGCTGGATAGCGGTGTGCGAAGTCATCAGGGGCCACCGTAAATCAGTCAGCCCCTGCTTCAGCCGCTCGCGGTGTGCCGCCAGCGTCGCCCGCCTGTCATCGGCTTCCCCGATCAGGCCGAGGCTGGCCAGTAATGCGCAGGCCAGCGCCGGGGGGGCTGCCGTGGTGTAGCGATAGCTGCGACCGGTCTGCATCAGCCACTCGATCAGGTCCGTGTCTCCGGCGACGAAAGCGCCCGCCACGCCGGCCGCCTTGCCCAGCGTGCCGATATAGACAATGCGCTCCGAGGCCAGACCGCAGTGCGACAGCACGCCGCGGCCCTGCTCGCCCAGCACGCCGAAACCGTGCGCGTCGTCCACCACCAGCAGCGCGTCGTGCCGTTCGCACAGCGCCAGCAGTTCAGCCAGCGGTGCGATATCGCCATCCATGCTGAATACGCCATCGGTCACCACGACCTTGCGTCCCTGCGCCGCGTCCAGCATGCGCGCCACGGCTGCAAGATCGCCGTGCGGATAGCGCCGCACGGTTGCGCGCGACAGCAGCGCAGCATCAACCAGTGACGCGTGGTTCAGGCGGTCGGCGATCAGCGTATCGCCGCGACCGGCCAGCACCGGCAGCAATGCCAGATTGGCCATGTAGCCGGTGGAAAAGAACAGCGCGCGCGCCAGCCCGGTGAAGGCGGCAAGCGCCTGCTCCAGCGCCTCGTGCGGCCGCTGGTGACCGCTCACCAGATGCGATGCACCGGCGCCGGCGCCCCAGCGGGACGCGCCTTCGCGCAGCGCCTCCACCACCTCGGGATGATTCGCAAGACCGAGATAGTCGTTGCCGGCGAAGGCAATCAGGCGCTGCCCGTCGACGACGGCTTCCGGGCCGCAGGGTGCGTCGAGCACCCCACGCGTACGCGTCAGATCGTCGCGCGCCAGCGCGGCCAGACGTGCGCGGAAGTCGAAGGCGCTCATGCGAGTGCGGCGTCCAGCGCTTGCAGCGCGCCGCGCGCGAGCAATGCGGTCTGCGCGTCGTCGAGCACGTAGGGCGGCATGAAATACAGGGTGTTGCCTATCGGCCGCAGCAGCAGTTCGCGCGCCAGCGCCTCGCGGTAGAAGCGGCGGCTGAAGTCGTCGTATCCGGCGTCGATGTCGAGCGCCCAGATCATGCCGGCCTGGCGGAAATTTCGCGCTGCAGGGTGTGTCGCAAGCGGCGCCAGCGCATCGGTGAAGTCCTGTGCCCAGACGCGGTTGCGCTGCAGGATGTCGAGCTTGTCGAACAGCTCGAGCGTGGCCAGCGCGGCGCGGCAGGCCAGCGGATTGCCGGTGTAGGAATGTGAATGCAGGAAGCCGCGCGCCATCGTGTCGTCGAGGAAGGCGTCGAACACCGCCGGCGCCGACAGCACCAGCGACAGCGGCAGCGTGCCGCCCGTGATGCCCTTGGACAGACAGATGAAGTCCGGCCAACCGCCGCCGTCGGCGTCGAGCGACTGTTCGCAGGCGAAGAAGGTGCCGGTGCGGCCGCAGCCGACTGCGATCTCGTCGGCGATCAGATGCACCGCGTAGCGATCGCACAGCCGGCGCGCATCGCGCAGCCAGACGGCCCCGTGCATCGCCATCCCGCCGGCACACTGCACGCGCGGCTCGACGATCAATGCTGCGATGCGGTCATGGTGACGCACGAGAAAGGCGTCCAGCGCCGACAGCGCGGCCGCTTCGCCCGCCGCCGGGCTGGGCAGCACATGCGCGCCGCGCACCATCGGCGCATAGGCATCACGGAACAGCGCGACATCGGTCACCGCCAGCGCACCGACCGTTTCGCCGTGATAGCTGCCGGCGAAGCAGATGAATTCGTTCTTGTCCGGACGCCCGGTATTGCGCCAGTAGTGCAACGACATCTTCAGTGCGATTTCGGTCGCCGACGCACCGTCCGACGCGTAGAACGCGTGGCCGAGCCGGCCGCCGGTCAACGCAGAGAGGCGCTCCGACAACGCCACGACCGGCTCGTGCGTGAAGCCGGCGAGCATGACGTGATCGAGTGTATCGAGCTGATCGCGTACCGCCTGCACGATCGCCGGATGGCTGTGCCCGAACAGATTGGTCCACCAGGAGCTGATGCCGTCGAGGTAGCGGCGGCCATCGGGCGCGTACAGCCACGCGCCCTGCGCGCGCGCGATGGCGAGCAGCGGCAGCGACTGGTCGGCGTGCCACTGCATCTGCGTGCACGGGTGCCAGACGGCTGAAAGGCTGCGGGATACGAGCGAGGGTTCTGGTGCGGACACGTGCGGATACCGGCTGCGCGCCGGCACAGGGCATGAGTAACTACCGGCGCATCAAGTCGCCCATTCTAACCGTCCGCCCGGCGTGTCGACCGGGCGGACGGGTGCATCACGCGTCGGCGAGCTTCGCCGCTGCGTCGCGCAGAGCGGTGCGCAGGCCTTCTTCCACCACCGGGTGATAGAAGGGCATTTCGAGCGCACGCTGCACCGTCATGCCCGACTGCATCGCCCAGGCCAGCAGATGGGCAAGGTGTTCCACGTCCGGGCCGATCATTTCGCAGCCGAGCAGGCGTCCGGAGCCCTTTTCGGCATAGACGTGCAGCAGACCCTTGTTGCGCAGCATGACGCGCGCACGGCCCTGGTCTTCGAACGACACCTCGCCGGTGACGAAGCTGTCGGGCGCCAGATCCACGAAGCGGCGGCCGACCGTCGCCAGCTGCGGGTCTGAAAACACCACACCGATCGGCTCGCGCCGCAGCCCCGGCTGCACCTGCGGGAAGCGCGCCGCGTTCTCGCCGGCAATCCGGCCTTCGTCCGCGGCTTCGTGCAGCAGTGGCACATCGTTGTTCGCATCGCCGGCGATGAAGATGCCGGTGCTGCCGCACTGCATCGTCGTGCGGTCAAACTCCGGCACGCCATTCGCACCGAGCTTCACCGAAGTGTTCTCGAGGCCGAGGTGCTTCACATTCGGCGCCCGGCCGGTCGCGGCGATCACCCAGTCGAATTCCTTGACGGCCGACGAGCCATCGTCGAAGTCCTGCATGAGGCGTACGCCGTCGCCGACGCGTTCGATCGAGCTGACGCGTGCGTCGGTGAACAGCGGAAACTCTTCACCGAAGGTCTGCGTGGCGTAGGCCTTGAGGGCCGGATCCGAGAACGGGCCGACGAAATGACCGCGACCGAACACCTCGGTTCGTACGCCGAGACGGTGCAGTGCCTGCCCGATTTCCAGGCCGATGACGCCCGGGCCGAATACCGCCGCCGATTGCGGCAGGTCGTCCCAGTCGAACACATCGTCGTTCACGATCAGGCGGTCGCCCGCGCCCTTGAGCACCGGAGCGATCGACGGCGACGAGCCGGTCGCGATCACTGCGCGGCCGAAGGTGACGACCGTGTGGTCATCGACCTGAAGGCTGTGGTCGTCAAGGAATTTCGCATGACCACGCAACTTGTGATCGGCAGGAATATTGTCGACACCCTTCAGCACGAAGCCCACGAAGCGATCGCGCTCGCGCTTGACGCGCGCCATCACGGCCGCGCCGTCGACGTGCACCGTCCCTTCGAGGCGGATGCCGAATGTGTCCCACTTCTCTGTCGCATGGGCCGCTTCGGCAGCGGCGATCAGCAGCTTGCTCGGCATGCAGCCGACGCGCGCGCAGGTCGTGCCGTACGGGCCACCTTCGATGATCACGGCTCGACGGCCGGTGGCGATGGCCGCACGATAAGCTGCAAGGCCGGCAGTGCCGGCACCGATGACGGCCACATCCACATTCATTTCATTCATGTCGTTCTCCCTGTAGCGCTCGATCAGGCCTGCATACCGTTCGATGTGCAGGCCTGATCGGACGACGGGTTGCCCCGTCATCCGGTCAGATCAGGTCGGCGACCTTACTTGGCCGACCACTTTTCCAGCTCTTCCCAACCGCCGATATGCTGGCCGTTGATGAACACCTGCGGCACCGTCTTGGCACCGGCGATGGCGCCCAGTGCGCGGGAGCGCTCCGTGTGCGGCAGGTTGATTTCCGCATAGTGATAGCCGCGTTCGGTCAGCAGCGCCTTGGCCTTGGCGCAGAAGGCGCAACCTTCGCGCGTCAGGATGGCGACCTGATCCGGCTTCTTCGCGTTCGGATTGATGAAGTTGAGCATCGTGTCCGCGTCCGACACCTTGAACGGATCACCCGGCTCCTGCGGCTCGGAGAACACCTTCTGCACGACACCGTCCTTCACCAGCATCGAGTAGCGCCAGCTGCGCTTGCCGAAGCCGATATCCGACTTGTCGACCAGCATGCCCATACCTTCGGTGAATTCGCCATTGCCGTCAGGGATCAACGTCACATTGTCCGACTCCTGGTCCTTCGCCCACTCGTTCATCACGAAGGTGTCGTTGACCGACATGCACACGATGCTGTCGACGCCATTCGCCTTGAAGGCCGGCGCCAGTTCGTTGTAGCGCGGCAGGTGGGTCGACGAGCAGGTCGGCGTGAAGGCACCGGGCAGCGAGAACACCACCACGGTCTTGCCCTTGAACAGATCATCGGTCGTGACATTGGTCCATTCGTTGTTCTGACGTACGCGGAACGTGACGTTCGGGACGCGCTTGCCTTCCTGGTTGTGCTGGCTCATTGCTGTTCCTTTCAGAGGGATGAATCGTTATCCGGAGATGCGCCGGGCGTTGTGTACCGGTTCAGCGCATCGACGAAGTGCAGTGTGGGCGCATACACTTCAATCGTCCAATGGATTAAACTTTTGGTGTTGATCGAATGTTTCGATAAAGATTTGACTTCACAGCCGACGTCTTCCAGCAAAGGTCCGCGCCACATGTCTTCCCTGCCCTCACTTCGCCAGTTGCGCTATCTGATTGCAGTGTCCGAAAAGCTCAATTTCACGCAGGCCGCGGAATCCTGCTTTGTCACCCAGTCCACGCTGTCCGCCGGCATCAAGGAGCTGGAGGCCACCTTGGGCGCGCATCTGGTCGAGCGCGAACGTCATTCGGTGGTGATGACGCCGATCGGCATCGAAATCGCCGACCGTGCGCGCAGCCTGCTGTCCGAAGCCGAAGATCTGAGCGAATGGGCGCGCAGCGCCGCGGAGCCGATGAGCGGCCTGCTGCGGCTCGGCGTCATCCCGACCGTCGCGCCCTTCGTGCTGCCGACGGTGCTGCCGGCGCTGCGTCAGCGCTATCCGTCGCTGCGGCTCGCGCTGCGCGAAGACCTGACCAGTCATCTGCTGACCCGCCTGACGGCCGGCCAGCTGGATTTCGCGCTGATCGCGCTGCCCTACGACACGGGCAATCTGCAGGTGAAGCCGCTGTTCGATGAGGAACTGCGCCTGATCGCGCCGGCCAATCGTGAAGCGGACATGCCACGCGAAATCTCAAAGATCGATCCGGATGAACTGCTGCTGCTGGAAGAAGGGCACTGCCTGCGCGGTCACACCCTGGGTGGCTGCGGTCTGCGGGAACCCAGGACCCGCGGAATGGAAGCCACCAGCGTATTTACGCTGGCACAGATGGTCGAGGGCGGTCTGGGCCTCGCATTGCTGCCGGAAATGAGTTTGCGCTCGGACATCCTTTCGCATATGAAACTGGTGTCGCGACGCTTCTCCGAGCCCCGACCACGCCGTACCATCGCGCTGGTTGCCCGCAGTTCGAATGCACGGCAGGAATCATTCGAACGTATTGCCGAGCTCATCGCCGCACAGGCACCGTTGCACCTGTCAGACTCGGGCGACGGAAGCGGAACCGCCGGGCGGAGTCCGGGCTCCCAAGTGCACGAATACGAGAACCGAGAAAGGAAAGCATCATGAGCAGCATCAACATCGGCATTTCCGAAGAAAACCGCCGGGCCATCGCGGACGGCCTGTCGCGCCTGCTGGCGGATTCCTACACGCTGTACCTCACCACGCACAACTTCCACTGGAACGTCACCGGCCCGATGTTCAACACGCTGCACCTGATGTTCGAGGCGCAGTACACCGAACTGGCGCTGGCGGTCGACCTGGTGGCGGAACGCATCCGCGCGCTGGGCTACCCGGCACCGGGCACCTATTCGGCTTACGCAAGGCTCACGTCGATCAAGGAACCGGAAGGCGTGCCGTCCGCCACCGACATGATCCGCCAGCTGGTCGCCGGCCAGGAAGCCGTGACGCGAACCGCACGCAGCATTTTCCCGGCGGTTGAAGAAGCGCACGACGAACCGACCGCCGACCTGCTGACCCAGCGCATGCAGGTGCATGAGAAGAACGCCTGGATGCTGCGCAGTCTGCTCGAGAGCTGACATCGGCGAAATCGACTGCACAGCGCCCGGACGCCCGACAGGGCCGGGCGCAGCTGTCAGGCATTGCTTCGATCAGTCCGAACCAACCCACGGATGACGGGCAGATCGTATCTGCGTCGCAATCGGGGGTTTGCCTGCTGCGGATCTTGGGCATCGCTGCACTCACCCCAACCTACGGAGACGGGTCGGTCGCGGCTTGCGCGATATCGGGCACCTCAACGAACGGCGCGGCTGCGGGGGACGGGTGTTGGCCATCGCCTTCGGCTCACTCCAACCTGCAACTACAACGGCGTGAGGCGTCCGTAGGTTGGGGTGAGCGCAGCGTTGCCCAACGATCCCTGCATGCACCCGGAGCTCCGTCACCATCCGGTCAATGGCTACATCTCTGCCGTCGTCATCAGGCCGGCGGGCGCCTGACGGTTGCCGCGCCCAGCACCACGATGGCGCACGCGGCGGCGGCCAGCAGGATGTGCGATGGGAAATGCGCGCCGCGCACGACCTGCACCACACCCGCCAGCCCGCCCAGCGTCAGCACGGCGAACAGCGCGCGCCGCCGCGCTGCGCCGCGCAGCACCGGCAGCACGGCCAGCCACATGAAGGCGCTCGCGGCATGGCCGCTGGGCAGGCATTTGCCCGGACCGGAATGCGTCGGCACCTCGTCGAACAGGCGGAAAAACTGCGCTTGGCCGCCGAAATCGGCCAGATACCATGGACAGCTGTGCGCCGACTGCATGCGCAGCAGGTTGACCGCGACCACCGCGGCCAGCGAAGCACAGAGCACGAACGCCACGCGCGCGAAACGCCCGGGTTCGCGCGCCTGCCGCCGCAGCGCGAACCCGGCCGCGAGCAGCGCCAGCCATGCCGCCACCGACAACCACTTGACGCCGTCGTGCAGCAGTACCGACCACAGCCAGTCGCGGCGCAGCGTGAAACCGCCGGTTGCGGCGTCGTGGAAGTGCGCCGAAAGCCACAGATCGGTGCCACTCCAGCGATTGCTCCACACAGCCAGCACGGCGCACACGAACGCGACCACCAGCAGATCGGCGTCGCGTGCCGGGCGCCACCTGCTCACCGGGCCTCGATGGCGTGCAGCCGCCCCTGTTTGAACGCGGATGCGGCCGTCTGGTAGTAGGCAATCGCCTCGCGCGCCCGCTGCGGATCCACCTCGGTCGGCGTCGATTCGAAGGTAACCGGATCGACCTTGTAGGCGCGCACCATACGGCGCGGCGACAGCACGGTGAGCAGGTCGCCGCGCAGATAACCCAGATCCTGATAGTTGGAAATGAAGGCGCGGTCGAGCGGCGCATCCGCTTCGAAGAACGAGCGGCCGAAGAAATGATCGTCGCCGTTCTTGCCCATGATCTCGATCAGCGTCGGCGCAAGATCGATCTGACTCACCCTTTGTGCGTACTCGCCCGCCTGCAGCATGTCCGGCGCATAGAAGATCAGCGGGATGCGGTATTTGGCGACCGGCAGGCGGGTTCGGCCGGCCACGGACGCGCAGTGGTCGGCAACGAACACGAACAGCGTGTCGGCGAACCAGGGCTGCTTCTTCGCCTCGCGGATGAATTCGCCGATCGCCCAGTCTGTGTACTTGACGCCGCCGCGCCGCCCGCCCGGTGATGGAATGTCGATGCGACCGTCCGGATAGGTGTAGGGGCGATGGTTCGACGTTGTCATGATCTGCGCAAAGAACGGCTTTCCTGCGGCGGCCTTGTCATTCAGCGCCTTCAGGGCGTTGGCGTACAGCACCTCGTCGGCCACCCCCCACACGTTCTCGAAAACGATGCTGTCCTTCGGAAAGTCGGTCCGGTCGACGATCAGGTAGTCGTTGCCGCGGAAATAGCTGTTCATGTTGTCGAAGTAGCCATAGCCGCCGTAGATGAACATCGGCACGACACCCTGCGGCTCCAGCAACTCGCCCAGCGTGGACAGATTGTTGTTGTGGGTGCGCCGGACGATGGCCTGCCCGGGTACCGGTGGCGTGCCCAGCGACAGCGCCTCGAGCCCGCGTACGGTGCGCGTGCCCGTGGCATACACCTCCTTGAAGCGCAGACCATCGGCCGCGAGGCGGTCCAGTTCGGGCGTCAAGCCTTCGGTCGAGCCATAGGCGCCGACGAACTCCGCCGACATGCTTTCGATCGTCACCAGCACGACATTGCGCGGCCTGCGGCTGAACGGCACCTTGTCGTGCGGCGGATCGTCCATCGCACTCGGCCTGTCCGGCGACGACAGCGGCAGTCGTTCGACATGCAGGTCGAGCAGCACCTCGTCGGCTTCTTCCTGCGGCAAGGTGGCATACCAGCGCTCGTAATCGAGCTCGTTGCGGCGCATGGCGGCTGCAAATGCGTACAACCCGTTGCCGGCCAGCTCGTCGGCATAGGCATTGCCGCTGCCTTCCATCTGTTCCAGCGCCGCGAAGTGCCAGGACGCCGCCGGCAGGGCCAGTGCGCCCGCAAGCATCGCCAGCCGTACGACCGGCCGGCGCGGCGCGCTGACGAACCCGACCAGACGGCTCACCCCGAACACGATGAGTGCCGCGACAAGCGCGATGCCGCCGACGATCAGTCCGACCGGGTAGGACTGCATGATGTTGCCGATCACTTCCTGCGTGTAGATCAGGTAATCCACCGCAATGAAGTTGAAGCGGGTCGAAAACTCCTCCCAGAACACCACTTCGGACACTGCACCGAACAGCAGCAAGGCGGCCATCAGCCACAGCGCCCCCCAGCGCAGCCGGCCCATGAACCGGCTCGCACGCAGACGGGCCGGCAGCAGTGCCGACAGCACGAGCAGCGGCGCCACCAGCCAGGCGAGCACGGCCAGGTCGAACCACAGTCCACGCACGAACACGTGCGGCGTGGCCGCACCGATGTCGCCCGGGCCGGCGATGCCCCAGAGCAGCAGACGCAGCAAGGTCCAGATGGTGACGGTCAGCAGGGACGCAACGAGCAGGAACGGCAGTGCGCGCCGGCGCGGCGCAGGTCGTATCGATGTCATGAAGGGGCGGATACCGTGGCAGGACGCTCACCGAACCTCTTGTACAGGATGGGTAGCAGCAGAAGTGTTAACGCCGTACAAGAAATGAGCCCGCCGATGACCACAATGGCGAGCGGCCGCTGGATCTCCGACCCGGGGCCGGTGGCGAACAGCAGCGGCACCAGACCGAGTGCAGCCATCGACGCGGTCAGCAGCACCGGGCGCAACCTGCGCTGGGCGCCATTGACCACCGCGTCGAGCATGCTCTGGCCGGCCGCCCGCAGCTGATTGAAGTAGCTCACCAGCACGACGCCATTGAGCACGGCGATGCCGAGCAGCGCGATGAAGCCGACCGACGCCGGCACCGACAGGTACTCGCCGGAAATGCCCAGTGCAAAGACGCCGCCGATCATCGCAAACGGCACATTGGCCATCACCAGCGCCGCCTGGCGCAATGAATCGAAGGTGCTGTACAGGATGAGGAAAATCAGCACCAGCGCCAGCGGCACCACCAGCGCGAGCCGCTGCGCCGCGCGCTGCTGGTTCTCGAACTCGCCGCCCCAGGTGAGTCGGTAGCCGGTGGGCAGCTCGACCTTCTGCAGCACCCGGGCACGCGCATCCTCGACGAAGCCGACCAGATCGCGACCGCCTACATTCGCGATCACGACCATGTTTCGACTGCCCAGCTGACGGTTGATCTGCACCGGTCCGCCCACGCGTTCGAAGCGCGCCAGCTGGCCCAGCGCAATGCGTCCCCCGCCGGGCAGCGCGACCGGCATCTGGGTCAGTTCTTCCGACGCGCCCGCGCTGCCGGTCGAGCGGATGATCAGCGGGTAGCGCCGGTCCAGTTTCTGGATCAACCCGACCCGCTCGCCCTCGATCTGCATGCGCAGGCTGGCGGCCAGCGCATCGACGTCGAGGCCGGCGCGCGCCAGCGCGTCGGTGTCCGGCAGCACGCGCAGATACTGCACGCCCTCGTTGCGCACGAAGAAGACATCCTCGGCGCCCGGAATGGCACGCAGCACGTCGGCGATCTCGCCCGCCTTGTGGTTCAGCGTGTTGATGTCCGGCCCGAACAGCCGGATCGCCAGATCGCCACGCACGCCCAGAATCATTTCCGACACGCGCATTTCGATCGGCTGGGTGAAGGCATAGGCCACGCCGGGGAATTCGGCCAGCAGATCGCGGATGCGGTGGATGATGGCCGGCTTGTCGGCGCCGGGCGCCAGACTGATGAAGGTGTCGGTCTGGTTCAGGCCCATCGGGTCGAGACCGATTTCGTCCGACCCGGCGCGTGCCACGATCTGCGTCGCCTCGGGCACGATGTCCTTCAGCGCCTTCTGGAAGCGGGTATCGATGTCGAGCGAAGCATCGAGGCTGATCGACGGCAGCTTTTCCAGCTGCACGATGAGGCTGCCTTCATCCATGGTCGGCATGAAGGTCTTGCCCAGGCCCATGTAGACCACGACCGCCGCGACGAACAGCAGGCCGGCAATGCCGCCGACGATGCGTGGTGCGGCCAGCGCACGCTGCAGCAGCGGCGCGTAAAGCTTCGACAGCGTGCGCGGCAGCCAGGGATCGGCGTGCGAGCGAGCGTTCAGCATCATGCGCGCCAGCAGTGGGATGACCGTCAGCGACAGCAGCAGCGAGCCGGCCAGTGCGAACACGATGGTCAGTGCCACCGGCGCGAACAGCTTGCCTTCCAGTCCCTGCAGGCTCAACAGCGGCACGAACACCAGCGCGATGATGACGATACCGGCCGTGGTCGGCACCGCCACCTCGCGCACCGCCTCGAGCACCACGTCACGACGCGGCCGGTCGGCCGCACCGGGTTCGTGCAGATGGGCCACCACATTCTCGACCACCACGACCGCTGCATCGACCAGCAGGCCGATGGCGATCGCCAGCCCGCCCAGGCTCATCAGATTGGCCGACAACCCGGCGAAGTGCATCAGCAGGAAGGTCCACAGCGCCGACAATGGCAGCACCACCGCCACGGCCAGCGCCGCGCGCACATTGCCGAGGAACAGGAACAGCAGGATGAGCACCAGCACCACCGCCTCGATCAGCGCCTTGGTCACCGTGCCGACCGCGCTCGACACCAGTTCGCCGCGGTCATAGAAGGGAACGACCTTGACGCCTGCCGGCAGGCTGGGCGCGATCTCGTCGAGCCGCGCCCGCACGCCGCGCACCACCTCCTGCGCATCGGCGCCACGCAGGCCGAGCACCAGCCCCTGCACGGTTTCGCCCTCGCCGTTGTGCGTCACGCCGCCCATGCGGGTCAGCGCGCCGAGCCGCACCTCAGCCACGTCGGCGATGCGCACCTGCGCCTGAGGCGTTGCATGCACCACCAGCCGGCCGATGTCGTCGAGCGATTCGAGCCGCCCCTGCACCCGCACCAGCAGGGTTTCCTCGCCTTCGTTGATGCGACCGGCGCCGTCGTTGCGGTTGAAGCGCTCCAGCGTGGCACGCAGCTCGTCCAGCGTGATGCCGGTGGCCGCCATGCGCGCCGCGTCGGGCACCACCTCGTAGGCCGTGGCCAGCCCGCCCAGCACATTCACGTCCGCCACGCCGCGCACCGTGCGCAGCGCCGGGCGGATCACCCAGTCGAGCAGGCCGCGCCGTTCGGCCAGCGACAGGTCGCCTTCGACCGTGAACATGAACATCTCGCCCAGCGGCGTGGTGATCGGCGCCAGCCCCCCGGTCAGTCCGGGCGGCAGGTCACCCATGATGCCGGTGAGCCGCTCGCTGACCTGATTGCGCGCCCAGTAGATTTCGGTGCCGTCCTCGAAATCGATGGTGATGTCGGTCAGGCCGTACTTGCTGGTCGAGCGCAGCATGGTCTGTTTCGGCAGACCGAGCATTTCGATCTCGACCGGTGTGGTCACCCGCGCTTCCATCTCTTCCGGCGTCATGCCGGCCAGCTTGACGATGATCTTGACCTGCGGGGCCGACACGTCGGGAAAGGCATCGATCGGCAACTTCGTCATCGACCAGGCGCCGGCCGCCATCAGCAGCAGCGCGGCCAGTATCGTCAGCAGCGGTCGCGCGAGCGCGCCGCGCGTCAGGGCGTCGAGCATCATTCCGCTCCCTTGCCCAGCCACACCGCCTTCAGCGCGGCCACGCCGCTGACCGCGACCGCGGCCTTTGCGTCCAGTGCGCCGCTGACCGTGGCGCGACCCGCGTCCTGCGACAGCGCCTGCACCTCGACTGCGCGGAAGCCCTGCGCGGTGCGCGAAAACACCCAGGTCCGGCCGTCGTGATGGGTGACCGCCGCAGCCGGCACGGTCCACGCGTCGGTCGCCGACTGCGAGCGCCGCGCCTTGACCCACAGGCCCGGCCGCAGCGAAGACGGCGCAGGCGGCAGTGCGGCGCGGACGCGCACCGTCTGCGTCGTGTCGGCAGCGCCCCAGCCGATCTGCGTCACGCGCGCCTGCTCGCCCGACGGCTCCACCAGCAGGACGTCACCTTCGCGCACGTCCTGTGCCTGTGCCACCGTCAGGTTCAGTTCGAGCATCAGCTTGCGTGCATCGGCCAGCCGCAGCAGCGCATCGGCCTCGTCGACGCGCTGACCGGGCAGCACCATGCGTTCGAGCACGGTTGCCGCCGCTTCGGCACGCACCTGCACGCGACCGCTCGACGCGTCGGCGGCCGACACGCCCAGCAGGCGCAGTCGCGACTGCGCGGCGCCGTGGGCGGCATCGGCCTGCGCGGCCGCATTTTCGGATTCACGCACCCGGCGCTCGGCGATCAGGCCTTCGGCGTGCAGCGCCCGGTCGCGTTCCAGATTGCTGCGCGCCAGCGCCGAGGCGGAACGCGCCTGGGCCAGCGCAGCGCCCTGCTCGGGCAGACCGGCGCTACGCAGTTCCACCAGCACGGCATTCGCCGCAACCTGCTGGCCTTCGACCACCGGCACGCGCACCACCACGCCACCGGCGGGCGCGGTCACCACCCACTCGGCGTCGGCCGACGCCACGACGCGCGCCGACCACGGCGCCGCGCTGGCCTGCGCCGCCGGCACGGGGGCCGCGTCGCGGATACCCAGACGTTCGATCTGCGTCGCACCGATCACGATGTCGGCGGCGTGAAGGGAGGATGTCAGCGCGAGCAGACAGGACAACACGAACGCATGTTTCACGGCAGGATTCCCAGACTGTTGTTGTAGCGCGCCACGGCGCGCTCATAGGCAATGTCGGCCAACGCGGCCGCGCGGCGTGCGTTGGCGGCGCGTGCCTCGATCAGCAGGCGCTCGGCGAGCGAGCTTTCGCCGAGCCGGTAGGCCCGCCGGGCCAGTTCGACCTCCCGGTCGGCGACCGCCTTTTGCCCGGTGGCCAGTTGCAGCGCCTGTTCGCGGGCGTGCAGTTCGTGCTCGGCTTCGTGCAGCGCCAGCGTGGCCATGCGCTGCGCCAGCGCCAGTTCGTCCTGGGCGCGTGCCAGTTCAAGGTGCAGCGGCGACAACGCTGCAGCGCGATGAACATCGCCCCCGAACGGAATGGACAGCGTGGCGCCGACGCTGCCCATGCTCGGACCATCCGGCGCACTTTCGTTGCGCACGCCCACCATCAGGCGAGGCGCGCCGCTGCCCTGAGCCTGCACACTGCCCAGTGCCATGCGTGCGCGTTCGACGGCCGCCTGCGCGGTCAGTACCGGTGGATAACCCGCCGCCTGCACCGGTGTCGCGACAACCTCGCTGACACGCACCGGAACCTCCGCAAAGCCGGTCAGCGCTGTCCAGCCGAACACGCTGTGCGCCAGTTCTACCTGCGCTTCGTACAGCACGGCATCGCGCTCTCGCCGCGCCGCTTCGGCCGAAAGCTTTTCGACCGGCGCGGCATCGCCCGCGCGCACCCGCTTCGACACGTCGTCCTCCAGCGAGCGGTACAGGTCGACATCGACACCGGCCAGCTTCACCTCCGCTTCCGCCTGCATGACGCGCCACAGGATTTCGCGCAGGTCGCCGGCCACACGCCAACGGTAGATGCGCAGCTCTTCGTCCGACAGCATGCGGCCCGCATCCGCTTCGCGCTGCAGGGCATCGCGCTGACCGACACGCCACAGCGGAAGCTCGAATCCGGCCTCCAGTTCCCGCACGCTGGCCGGGCGGCCCGGCACGCGATCGGTCTGATAGCGCATCTGCACTGCGGGCGGTGCAGACAGCAGACTTCCCGCCCGCGCCGACAACACCCGCGACTCCCGCAGCCGGGCCTCGGGCAGGGCGGACCCCGGCGCCCTTTCGACAGCCCTCGCGAGCGCCGTCGAAAGGGACAGCGTGCTGTCCCGCGTCACCGACTGCACATGCTCGTCGGCGTGCGACGCAGCTTCCTGCGCATGGGCCGAACAGCCGGTCAGCAGAAGAGAAAGGAGGAGGACACGAACCATATTGATCCCGAATGAGAGGCGGTGAAGGCACCTGCCGCATGGTGAGGCACGGCCATAGTGTGGACCTGGCCAGCTGTCCGCAACGTGTCCGCTTCATGAACGTTTGTTCACCTTGCGGACAGGTCTGATACAGGTGTGCGGGTGCATGCTGAACCCATGAATTCCATCACCCCCACTTCGCCGGGACGCGCACAGACATGAATGCACAGGAAACGAAATCGACATTGCTGCGACACGTCAATCACGCGCTGCTCGCGTCGATGGTCGTGTTCCAGATGATCGGGTCGGAATGGATGACCAAACCGTGGCGGCCCGGACCGGACGCCACGCCGGGGCGATTGTTGTTCACGCTGCACGAATGGGCCGGACTGATCGCCGGTGTGGCGCTCGCGTTCATCGCCTGGCAGATGTTCCGGCGTGGCACGCTGCTTCGTATCCATGGCGCAATGCGCGCGCGCTTGCTGGCACAATGCCGTGCGCTGATCATCGGCCTGCTGGCGGGGCATCCGGCGCGGCCGGGGGAAACTGCCGCACTGGCGCGTTTCGTCCAGGCGCTCGGGCTGCTGCTCACGGCGTGGTTCTGCCTGACCGGCGCCGCAATATGGTGGGTCGGCGCATCGACCGACCTCGCGCACTCGATCGGCGAATTTCACGAGTTTGGCTTACCCCTGCTCTATTTATACGTCGGGGGTCACGTCGGCATGGCGTTGCTGCACCGGCTGTTCGACCGATCGCACTGATCTCAGAGAGACACACGATGCGGATACTGGTCGTCGAGGACGACACCGAAATCGCCGGCTTCATCTGTCGCGGACTTCGCGAGGCCGGGCACGTCGTCGACCACGCCGCCAATGGCCGCGACGGGTTGTTTCTGGCGACCGGCGAAGCGTTCGACGCCATCGTGCTCGACCGGCTGATGCCGCAGATGGACGGTCTGGCCATGCTGGCCGCACTGCGCGCCACCGGTTCGCGCGTGCCGGTGCTCATCCTCAGTGCGCTCGGCCATGTCGACGAGCGCATCCGCGGCCTGCGCGCCGGGGGTGATGACTATCTTGTGAAGCCGTTTGCGATGTCGGAGTTGCAGGCGCGGCTCGACGTGATCACCCGGCGCGGCCTGATGCCGGCGATCGAAAGCGTGCTGCGGGTGGCCGATCTCGAACTCGACCGCATGACGCACATCGTGCGCCGCGCCGGCGAAGACATCACGCTCAAGCCGCAGGAGTACCGGGTGCTCGAATTCCTGATGCGCCACGCCGGTCAGGTGGTCACCCGCACCATGTTGCTGGAGGGCGTGTGGGATTACCACTTCGACCCGCAGACGAATGTCATCGACGTGCACATTTCCCGCCTGCGCGCCAAGGTGGACCGCGCCGGCTGGCTGCCGCTGATCCATACGCTGCGCGGCGCCGGCTACTGCATGCGGGCGCCGGCATGACCGACCGCCGATCGCCGTGGGCCGGCAGCGCGCCGGGCGCCCCCTTCGTTCAGGATGACGAAGGAATGCTCACGCTGCACTTCGACCGCGCCGCGGTGCAGAGCAGCATGGATCCGGCGCGACCGGTCGATCTGGTGCTCGACTATTCGCGCCTGATGATGGCCGCGCTGCTGTTCGTGCCGGCGCCTTCGCGCATCGGCATGATCGGCTTGGGCGGAGGATCGCTGGTCAAGTACTGCCACCACCGCCTGCCGGGCACGCGTATCGAAGTGGCCGAAATTTCGGCCGAGGTGATCGCGCTGCGCAGCCGCTTCCGCATTCCGCCGGACGACGAACGGCTGCGCATCGATTGCGTCGACGGCGCGGACTGGATCGCGCGGCATGACGAAGCATTCGACCTGCTGCTGGTGGATGGCTTCGACATCGGCGGACAGGCCGGCGCGCTGTGCACGCAGCGCTTCTACGACGACTGCCATGCCGCCTTGACACGGAACGGCCTGCTGGCGATCAACATGCATGCCGACGACGCGCTGCACGGCGCCTACATCGGCCGCGTGCGTGCGAGTTTTGCCAATTCGGTCAGTGTCGTCGCCACCGAAGACGGTGTGAATGAAATCGTGTTCGCCGCGCGCGGCGACGCGTTCAGGCTGTCAGAAAAGCAGTTGTTCCAGCGCGCGGCAGCACTGCATGAGCGCCTGGGGCTGGACCTGCGCGCGCAGGCACACCCGCTGGTCGAAGGCCGGCGACGCGACTTTGCGCCCGCCGGGCGGGCGGCCGTGCGGCACGGCCAAGATGCCGATGACTGAGCCGACATCTCCAGTCGCGCCCCGCGCGACGCGCGGCCTGAGCACGACTGCGCGACTGGCGCTGGCCAACAGCGTTGTGCTGGCGACCGGCTTCGGCCTGATGCTGCTGCTGGTGACCTGGCTCGCCGGGCAGTACATGCTGGGTCACGTCGAAGAAAGCGTGGACGCCGAGCTGGACATCCTCAGCGCAGAGTACCGGGTCGACGGCGTGCGCGGCGTCAGCGGCCTGATCCGCCAGCGGCTGGACATGCGTTCGCCGAATCACGACCGCCTGTACCGGCTGGAAAGTGCCGACGGCGTCATGCTGATCGGCAACCTCGATGCATGGCCCGCTGCGGCGACGCGCGATGGCATGCTGCTGCGGCTGCCCAGCCTGCGCCATCCGGGCCGCACCGAAGTCGTCGCACGCTGGGCGCGTTTGCCGGACGGCAGCCGCCTGCTGGTCGGCTTCGACGAATACGAGGTGGAACAGGTACGCGGCGACATCCGGCGCGCCGCGCTGGCCAGTTTCGGCGTCATGCTGATTGCGTCGCTCATCGGCGGCTTCCTGATCACCCGCGCCGCGCTGCGACCGGTCGAAACGATGCGCCGCGCGGCGCAGCAGATCATGGACGGCGACCTGCGCCACCGCATTCCGGTGCGCGGCACGGCCGACGAGTTCGATCGCCTGTCGCAGACGCTCAACGGTATGCTCGACCGCATCGACCGGCTGATCGCCTCGGTGCGCGGCGCCACCGACAACATCGCGCATGACCTGCGATCGCCGCTGACCCGCCACCGCGCGCGCATCGAAGCCGCGCTGGCAGTGCCACCGACCGGCGACGAGCTGCCGGCGTTGCTGGAACGCAATCTGGCCGACATCGATCAGGTGCTGTCCACCTTCCAGTCGCTGCTGCGCATCGCCAATGTCGAATCGGGCCTGCTGCGCAGCGAGTTCCGCGCCGTCGACCTCGCGGCGCTGACGCGCGACGCCATCGACTTCATGGAGCCGATGGCGGACGAACGCGACATTTCGCTGTCGGCCGACGTGCCGGCACAGGCGTCGATGAGCGGCCACCGCGACCTGCTGTTCCAGGCCGTCATCAACCTGATCGACAACGCGATCAAGTTCAGCCCGGCCGGCGGCACGGTGACGATCCGCCTGCAGCCGGCGCCGGCCGGCTGGCGACTGGAGGTCGCCGATCAGGGGCCCGGCATTCCGGACAGCGAGCGGGCACGCGTGTTCGAGCGGCTGTACCGGCTTGAAGGTGCGCGCAACACACCCGGCCTCGGGCTGGGGCTCAGTCTGGTGCAGTCGGTGGCGCGCCTGCACGCCGGGCGGATAGAACTGGGTGCCGCGACGCCCGGGTTGCGCGCCACGCTGACTTTGCCAACCGGCACATAACGGGTACATCGGAGAGACATCCGGGGCCTGTCATGCAGTTGACACGAAGCGACAACGCAAAGACGATGCGATCAATGCGTGCGCGAATCTACCCTTGAAGGGGGCGCGTGCGGATGGCCTCGGCGGATTGCGGCCATGGACGACAGCGCGCGCTGCGCCCTCGTCGCAACGGTTGATTTTGAGCTATGGAGTCACTTCAGTGCCGAAAACAAACAAGCCGAGCATCGCGCTCACATCCAAGCTGCTGCGACGCTACCGCGACGCCTCGATCGACAACGCCCGCGAGCTTCTGTACGAGGCGGAACTGCTGCTCAAGCACAACCACTATGCCCGTGCCTACTACTCTTCGGTCGCCGCGATCGAGGAGGTCGGCACATCGGTGCAGGTGTTCGATGCGCTCGGCCGCAATGTGCGCGACCCGGACGTCGCGAACCGGGTCGTGCTCAACCTCGGCGACTACGCACGCAAGGTGACGGCGGCCGTGTTCCCGTGGCTGCTGATCGTGCCGGGCCGGCGCGACGAGGTGATGCCCTACATCAGCAAGATGATCAAGCGGCAGATTCCGAAACTCGATGCGATCCACACCGAACTGGACGGCAAGGGGCCGCAGGGCCCGCAGATCAATACCCCGAACTACCGCGTCACGCTGACCGATGCCGAAATCTGGCTCGGTCTGGCGAAGGACATCTACACCCACGCCGAAGCCTATGTGCTGTTCGCGCCGACCAAGATCCGCACCAAGGCGGAGGACGAAGTGTTCGCGATGAAGTCTGCCGCGCTGGCTGCGGTGACCAGCAGCCCGGAATTCTGGGAGTACTACATTTCATGCATGAAGACCGGCAACGCGACCTTTGAAGCCGCGGTGGCCGACTACGTGCGTGCGCAGACCAGCGGGGGTTCGGAAGTGCGCAACGGCTACGACGACGAAGAGGCCTGAACCGGCGCGTTCCCTGCGGCACTCCGGGCCAGAAAAGAAGCCACCTGACGGTGGCTTCTTTTTGTCTGCGGATCCGGACGGACTACGCAACGCAAAGGCTGGCGCGTGCCGCGGCGTTCAGCTCACCTTGATGACTTCCACCGGGTGTTCGTACACGTCCTTGCGCTTGTCGTACAGCGGAATGGTCGTACCGTTCAGGCGGTTGCCCTGCAGATCATTCAGATCGACTTCGGCGACGATGATCTGTTCGATGTTCGGCGTCCCTTCGGCGGCGATGCCGTCGCGCGCGAACGGGAAGTCCGACGGCGTGATGATGCCGGCCTGACCGTAATGCATGCCCAGCCCCTCGACCGGCAGATTGCCCACCGTACTGGTCTGCACGACGAACACCTGATTCTCGATCGCCCGCGCGTGGCAGCAGTAGCGCACGCGCAGGAAGCCTTGCCGGTCGTCGGTGCATGAGGGCACAAACAGGATGTCGGCGCCCGCCTCGCACACCATGCGCGACAGCTCCGGAAACTCGATGTCGTAGCAGATCAGGATAGCGATCTTGCCGAATGGCGTGTCGAACAGGCGCAGCTGGTCGCCGGCATCGGTGTCCCACTTTTCGCGTTCCCAGCGCGTGCGGTGGATCTTGTCCTGTTCGAACACCTGGCCGCCCGGCGTGAAGTAGTACGCCGTATTGGTCAGCCGGCCGTCTTCGCGCACCGTCGGGTGACTGCCGCCGATCAGATGCACATTCCACTGCGCGGCGAGTTCCAGCATCAGGTCGCGGTAGCGCTTGGTGTAGTCGTGCATGTTGCGCACGGCGGCGTGCAGGTCGCCGGTGTCCATGAAGGACAGCAGCTGCGTCGTGAAGATTTCGGGCAGCAGCACGAACTGTGGCTTGTAGTCGCCGGCGGCCTTCATGATGAAGCGCACCTGGTTCTCGAAACCGGACCAGTCGTGAATGGGGCGCAGCAGGTACTGTACGGCGGCGATGCGGACGATCATGGCAGGATGTGCTCCGGAAAATGGGTGGGGCGGGCCGGATCGTGCTCCGGGTTGAGCCAGACGATGACCGAGGCGTAACCCAAGGATTCGGTGTCTTCGGGCAGATAGTCCGGCACCACGCTGAGGTAGCTGAAGCCTTCCTTCAGCTGGAAGCTCAGCACCGGGTCGCGCAGGTCGCCCCACACCACCTTGCGGGCATACAGGTCGGCCGTCATGTCGGCGGCGTAGCGGTGATAGCCCGGCAGGCGGCCGCAGGCGATGATGCGCTTCAGGTTCATCGCGCGGCACAGCATGCGCCGTCCTTCGTACAGCAGATGGCCAACGCCCGATCCGCGCAGATCCGGATCGACGAACACTTCCGCACCGTACAGCGTGCGGCCGTCCGGATTGTGGTGCTCGAAGGTGCCGGCACCGGTAATGTCCTGCCAGCTGTGCGAATCGCACCAGTCGTCCCACAGCACGACCAGCGCGCTGGCACAGCCGACGATCGCGCCGTCGATCTCGGCGACGATCTGGCCCTGCGGAAAGACATCGAGCTGTTCGCCCAGCTTGCGGCGACTCCACGGCGGAATGGTCGGATACACGCGCGCCTGCAGGGCGATCAACGCGGGGATGTCAGCCGGCCGGGTATGGCGTATGCGTGGTGTGGTCACGCTGTTCTCCCGTCCAGTCGGACACCGGTCGGCGGACGCCGCCGGCATTCAACAATCAGGAGACAGTGTAGGCAGCGCCCCGCCGCCTGTATGTCGGACGGCGACTACCCGGCGGTCTGTGCCACCCTTCCCGGCTTCACATCGAAGGCGATGCAGATGCGTTCTTCGTTCGATTCGAATGGAATCGTGCGGTGGAACAGCGACGACGGGAACAGCACGATGTCGCCGGCGACCGGCAGCAGGGTCTTGCGCGGAAAGTCGTCGTGCTCGCGCGGGTAGTCGTCGCCGTCGGTGCTGAATTCGATGCCGCCGGCCAGACTGCCGGCCGGCCGGTCGCGCGGGATCGCGAGATACACCACGCCGCTCAACCAGCCGGTTTCGTGGATGTGCGACGTCAGATGGCCACCCTTGCTCATCTTCACGTACCAGGCGCTGCTGAACACCGTATCGGGCGGAAAATCCTGCGCGAACACGCAGGTCTCGCCGGTCAGCCGCGCGCGGCAGCGCGCGACCTGTTCGCCGATCAACGCGGCCAGCCTCGCAAACGACGGCTCGCTGCGCCGGAACAGATTGCCCGCCGACTGGATGCCATGATGCAGCCGGCCCTGCTTGCGCGCCTCGATCTCCGCGTGCGTCACGTCGCGCAGCAGGTCGGCCAGCAAGGCGTCGGACGCATCGGACAGCGCGTCGATATGGCTGTGGAACACGAAGTCGAGCGGCGCCGGGCAGAAGGTGTAGTCGTCGGCGACACGGAAGTTGGCGGCGTGGTGCGCCGACAAGGTCGCCAGCATCGGCGAGTTGTGGCGCACTGCGCGTCGCGGCGGCGCCGGGTGACGGTCTTCGGGGTGCCGGTCTTCGGGCAGGCGCGCGCCGATCAGGTCTGCCAGACGCGCGCGGAAAACGTCGAAACGGCGCGTTTTGTACAGGCAGTACAGCACCCGCTCCTGCCAGTCGCGGATCTGCGCACGCTCGAAGTACGGCATCGCCTCGGCCAGCTCACCCATGTCGTAATGCAGCAGGCCGAGGTTGTAATTGGCTTCGCCATGCGCCGGGTCGATCGCCAGCGCGGCGCGGAAGGCGGCGATCGTGGCCGCCGCATCACCCTGGTCGCGCAGGATTTCGCCGAGATTGCTGTGCGCATCGGCGTACCCGGGCGCCAGCGCCAGTGCCTGTCGGTAGCTGGCTGCCGCGTCGCCGAGCAGACCCTGATCGCGTTGCGCCGTGCCCAGGCTGAACCAGGCCGTCGCCGTCGGCTGTATCGCGAGTGCCTTGCGATAGGCGGCGACCGCCTCGTCATGCCGGCCCTGCTTCTGCAGCGCCGCCCCCAGATTGGCGTGCGCCTCGACGAAACCGGGCTCGACCGCGACGGCTTCGCGGTAGGCGGCCAGCGCGTCGTCGGTGCGCTGCAGACGTTCGCACACCGTCCCGAGATTGAACCAGGCGACCGCGAAACGGGGCTGCAGCTTCAGCGCGCGACGGTAGCTGGCGGCCGCGTCATCTGAGTGACCGAGCGCATCCTGCACCACGCCCATGTTGTACAGCAGCTCCGGAAAGTCCGGCTTCAGCGCGAAGGCGCGGCGATAGGTTGCCAGCGCCTGTTCGTTGCGGCCACGCTGCTGCTGCACCAGACCAAGATTGCTCAACAGTTCGGCCGAGCGCGGATCGGCCGCCACCGCCTCGCGAAACGCCTGTTCGGCATCGTCGAGCCGGCCCAGCCCGGCCAGCGCAGAACCGCGCACGCTGTGCAGCACGATGGCCGCCGGGTAACGCCTGAGCAACTGCTGCGCGGCGCTGGCCGCATCGGCCAACCGACCGCCGTTGTACGCCGCGAACACCGGTTGCAGTTCGGCCGGCGACGGTTGGCGAGACGGCGTGGGCTTGTTCTTCATCGTTCAGATCTTCGGGTCAGGGCACGGGCGAAACCGACATTGCATATATATATGCAATGCGGAATCAGACCGGCAGTTCATCCAGTGCGCCATCGAGATGCGACACGTCGCCCCAGCGTTCGACGCGCCATCCGCCGTCGTCGTGGCTCACCCAGTTCAGCGCGCAGTTGGCGATGTCGAAATCGCGCGCACAGACGAGCCCCAGCCCGCGCACCCGCCGCGCCACGATGTCGAGCACGCCGCCGTGCGTCACCAGAAGGACCGTCTGGCCGGTGTGGCGCCTGCGCAGCGACTCGACGAAAGCCCACACCCGCGCATCGAAAGCGGCCAGCGACTCGCCGCCGCGCCCAGGAAAGCCGGCCTCCGGTTCGCGCGCCTCGAAGCGCGCGAAGGCCTCCGGATGCTGACTGCGTGCCTCGGCATACGTCAGGCGCTGGAAGCCGCCGTAGTGGCGCTCGCGCAGCGCCGGCTCCGGCATCACCGGCAGTCCGCGCGGCACCGCGATGCGCCCGGCGGTCACCCAGGCACGGCCGAGGTCCGAGCCGTAGATCGTGTCGATCCGCTCGCCCAGCAGCGCCTGCGCCGTGGCCTGCGCCTGCGCGAGCCCGGTATCGTTGAGCGGAATGTCGACCTGGCCCTGGATGCGGCGATCGACGTTCCACGTCGTTTCACCGTGCCGGACCAGACAGAAGCGCGTGCGTGCAGTCATGAGTGTTCCTTGTGCGAGGCTGGATGTTACCTGCAGGGGCCAGCATGAAGTGGAGGTGAAGCGCAGCATCCAGGGTTCAGGCCGCTGTGCTGGGGCTATGGTTCCGGGCTTGAGCCGTGGGCTGTGGGGCTGGGCTGTGGGGCTGGGCTGTGGGGCTGGGCTGTGGGGCTGGGCTGTGGGGCTGGGCTGTGGGGCTGGGCTGTGGGG
>NZ_JBHYCQ010000019.1:0-26224 GCF_051861465.1 Methyloversatilis sp.
GCATCGAAATGTGCTGGAGCTACAACCGGCAGTACGGCACGCAGTATCTGGCGGTGATGCCGACCAATCTGTACGGGCCGGGCGACAACTACCACCCGGAGAACAGCCACGTCATTCCTGCGCTGCTGCGCAAGTTTCACGAAGCGAAGCAGCGCGGCGAGAAGACGGTGACGATCTGGGGCACCGGTACGCCGCGGCGCGAATTCCTTTACAGCGACGACATGGCCGACGCCTGCGTCTTCCTGATCAATCTGCCGGACGACAAATACGCGAGCCTCCTGGGCAGTGACGAGTCGAGGACAGGCCGCTTCGAGCCGCCGCTGGTGAATGTGGGTGTCGGCGAAGACGTCACGATCAAGGAACTGGCCGAGCTCGTCGGCGAGGTGGTTGGCTTCGATGGTGATCTGGTGTTCGACACGACCAAGCCGGACGGTACGCCGCGCAAGCTGATGGACGTGACGCGGCTCAAAGGTATTGGCTGGCGCGCTGAAACTTCGCTACCTGCGGGGCTTGCGTCAGCTTACGAAGATTTCAATTACAAAAGCTAGGCGCTACCAAGATGGAATTCATTTCACTCCTCTTCGCGTCACTGCCAATTATCGTGGTGTTGATCGTTTCGACCGTTTTCGTCGTCTACGCAGGTGTGACACTTAGCAAGCCGAGATTCGTGGTGTACCCATATCTAGTCATTCTTTTGACGGTGTCCGGTACAACCTTTGGTTTGAAAGAGGCTGTTGCGCCATCAATATGGGGGCGTGGATCTGGTCTCCTCTACGCACCGCTTATCATGTGGCTACTACTGGGCGCTTTCTTGTGGATGCGGTTCACATTAGTGTTTGCACGAGGCCGCCCCGTTGCTTGCAATCTGAATTCATGGTTTGGCGGTTGGCTTCTACTTTTGATTGCTCACATAGGTTTCGGCCTTGCACTTGGTCAGCCTTTCAAGGATATCGTGGGTGGAATGGGGTTTTCGAACCTCATTTGGATGTGGGTACTGATGCTCGCCATGTTCTCGGCATTCCGATCTCCGGCGGATGTAGAGGAATTGACGAAGTTCCTTATTGTCTTCGGGCTGGGGCGGGCAATTTTTGGATTGGTACGCTGGGCTGCCTTTGGGGGCGACCCGGCTAATGCTTATGCAAACCGTAGCGGACTTGATCTAAAGCTTACCTTTTTTGATATTAACGACAATCTGCTTTGCTTTATCGCACTTGCACTCGCATCGGTGCGGCTGTTGCAGCCAGACCAGCACACTTTCAATCGTTGGTGGAGATGGCTGCTATGGATAACGGTGGCTGCTACAGCTCTTTGCATTCTTCTTTCTTTCCGCCGTACCGCATGGGTCGGTCTCATGCTTGGTGGTCTGTTCCTCCTCCTCCAGCTGCCGTCGCGCACAAGATGGCGAGTGGCGTTTCTTGTGGTCCCAGTCGGCCTGCTTGGTATCGCTTATGTTGCAAAGAAAAGACTTTCACAGGTTACCGGTGCGGGGGATGGTATCAACGCGTTCTTCTACGACTTGATTTCAAAGAGGCATGGGGCTGAAGGCGACCGAGTGCTGGAACTCAAGTTTGCCCTTGCGGACTTTATTGACCATCCGATTGCGGGTATTGGTGCGTGGGGTCGCTACGCGGGTTATCAACGTATCGATTGGCAAACAGGGCCGGATGCGGGTGCCTTTCTACATAGCGGGATATTGCACATCGGTCTCAAGACGGGACTCATTGGCTTAATCTTGCTCGGAGGTATCGTTTTTGCGTTCATCATGTTTTGGCGTCGAAATCGAGAAGCATTGAATCCACTTTCAAGACCACTCGCTTTGGCCGGCGTTGGTGGCCTTCTGTTCATGCTTCCCGATTTCATTATCGGTACGCCGATCCCGCAGGTTCGGACCATGCAAATGATCGCGCTATGCATCGCGCTACCCTACCTTGCGATAGGTGCGTCGAATATCGGGGTCGCGCCGGTCAAGGCGGCGCGCAAACCGTCGGGAAATGGTGTGTTCGTCCCCCAGTTGCAAGGATGACCACAAAGACGATGCGCATTCTGCACAATGCGGTCTTCAACCTCGCCGGCGGCGTACTGCCGGCGCTCGTTGCGCTTGCTACCATTCCATTTATCGTCAGAGGCTTGGGCGATAGTGGTTATGGCGTTTTCACGCTCGTCACCTCCATTGTCGGTTATTTTGCGTTACTTGACATCAACGTGACCGCAGGGTCTGTCAAGTACGTTTCAGAGTTTCATTCGACGGGAAACACCAAAAAACTGAACGGAACAATCAGTTTTGGTTTGATTGTCTATTCGGTTATTGGCGTCGTTGGCGCGGTGGTTCTTTATTTCAGCGCTGGCTACCTCGCGAGAGAAGTTTTTTCCGTTCCTGAACCCCTGCATGATATGGCGGAAACCAGCCTTCGAATCGGTGCTGTCGGATTTATGTTCGGCCAGATTCAGACGTATTTGCAGAGTGTTCCGCAAGCTCTGATGCGCTATGACGTCAGCAGCCGCTTTGAAATTTTCTTCGGGGTGCTCGTTCCTTTGGCAACGGTAGCCTTGCTTTGGCTTGGGTACGGCCTAGTGGAAGTGATCTATCTGCGGGTTTTGATCAGCGTGATCAATTGTTCGCTGTTATGGCGCGCAATACGAAGGCTACTTCCTGAGCTTGAACTGACTAAGGAGTTTTCCGAAGTCGCTCGCCAGTTGCTGGTCTTCAGCAGTTACTCTTTCCTGTCTCGAGTTGCAGCTCTTACCTATACACATGCCGACAAGCTCATCATTGGTGCGCTAGTCGGCATGCGCGAGCTTGCTTACTACACGGTCGCTGCCACGCTTGCCAATCGAATCCTCGGCATGAGTTTCAGGTTATCCGGGGTGCTGTTTCCAACGGCTAGCGCCTTGTCAGCCCATGGCCGCATCGACGAACTGCGAGCTCTTTACGTCAAGTCGAGTCGCTATGTGATTTTTTTGAATGCATCGGTACTTGTCTTCATCGCTGTGTTTGCTTATCCGATTCTTTACTACTGGATCGGCGCTGATTTCGCTGCCAAGGGCGCGACTATTCTTGCGATTGTTGCATGCGCCCAATTCATCGATTCGATGACCAATATTCCTTCACTTGTGAATGATGGATTGGGCCATCCACATGTAACCGGCGGCTTTGCAATATCCAGAGCACTTATTGGACTGTGTGCGGTTTATGCGGGTGTTCTTGTGTATGGAATCGAAGGCGCCGCAATGGGTCACCTCGTGTCTGCACTACTACTGACCATTGCTTTTCTTGGCTACGTCCATGGCCGTACGGTGCCCTGTGAGCTGTCCGTGCTGCTCACACGCAGTTATCTCGTACCGCTGTCGGGTGTCGTGGTGCTTGCCTTGCTGACCTTTGCGGTAACCAACTACGTCGGCCTGCATCCATGGGCCCTGTTGTCGATAGCAAGCGTAGCCGTATCGATTATTGCTGCATATGGATATTGGGTTGTACTGGTTCCTGAGGATCGGGCACGTGTGCTGCTGCGGGTGCAAAAACTGAACTTCAGGCGGGGCTGATATGCGCATCCTGATGGTGACAGAAGACCTGCCGGCGCAGCAGGTCGGGGGACTCGGCAAGCACGTGGTCACGCTTGCCAATCACCTCATCTGCCTCGGGCACGAGGTAGATATTCTCGGACGCAGCGACCGTGACTATGCGTCATCCCGCGATGAACTCGGTTTCAAGGGGCGCTTCATCGAGGGCTTTACGATGAGTCGGAACGGCTGGAAGGAGACTCAGCTAGGCGTCTTCATGCCACCCAAACGGCCGGCGCTGGCGCGTCGTATTGCGGATGCAATACTTGCGCATGCGGACGGCTACCGGATTGTCCATTACCACGGCCATCTGCCGATGGTTGGGCGTTATCTGCCGGCATCGATTCCATTCGTTCAGACACGACACGATCAGGGTAGTGAGTGCGTCATGCATATTCGATTTCGCCAGGGTAACGTATGCGAATTGACCGATCCGGCGAGTTGTGCCCGTTGCATGCACGCGGCGCCCGGAACGATACGAACCGCGGTCAGTGCACATGCGGTCATTCGCTACCGACGGGAAGTTGCCGAAACCTTTGCTCAGCGCCCGACGATTTTTGTGTCGGATTTTCTGAGGCGGAACTTCACACGCGCTGTTCCGCGCGCGGTGATGAGCAAGTCTCATGTCATCCACAATTTCATCGATCTGAAACGGCTGATGCAAGTCGTTGGCCAGAGTGCCGATGTGAAGCCTGGGTCGATATTGGTCGCGGGGCGTATCGATGAAGCCAAGGGCTTCGGTGCGTTCCTAGAAGCGTTGAGGCCTCACCTGATTCCCGGTGTCGTCGTCGATGTCGTGGGCGATGGCCCGGATCGACCGCGCTTGGAGAGCGCCTACGCGTCGGAAGAAATCCGTTTTTCTGGGTGGCAGGCGTACGAAGAGGTCATCCGTCGGACACGTGTTGCGCATGTATGTGTGGTTCCTTCTGTTTTGGAAGAGTCATGCGGAACGACCGTGCTCGAGGCGTTGTGTCTGGGCAGGCCGTGCATCGCACTGGCCCGCGGCGGGACGCCGGAGTTGGCTGCCTATGTACGCTACCCGGGCCAGCTTGCACTCGCCAAAGACATGTCAGATCTGGTTCAGCTGACCATGGCGGCCGTGAAGCGCGAGCCGGTAAGTCGCGAGATGCCCCAAGTGTTCGGTGCGGATGTCGTGAGCATCGCCGCGAAGATTGTGAGTGTTTATGAGGAAATCGCTGAATGAGTGCCGGCAAACCGAGAATTTCCGTGATTACGTGCACATGGAACAGCGTTGCTACCCTTGCTGCAACGCTGGAATCAATCGAATCGCAGGAATACCGGGATTTTGAGCAGGTGTTTGTCGACGGCGGCTCGACAGACGGCACGCTCGAGCTGATTGCTGAACGCTGCCCTCAGGCCAGGGTGCTTCGCGACATCCGTGGTGGCATCAGTCGCGCAATGAATCAGGGGGTGCTTCATTCGTCTGGCGAGGTTTTCTGTCATCTGCATTCCGATGATTATTTCTCGTCGCCTTCGACGCTGCGGCTCGTTGCGGAACGGTTCGAAGCGGCCCCGGCCTGCATGTGGCTCTACGGCTCCATCCTCATCGACCATGGTGGCGCGCTCGACATATGGGATGCACGGCATGCGCCCTTTTCGCACCACGCTTATGCCATGGGATCGATTTCGGTCGCCCATCCTGCGGTTTTCATTCGCAGAGCCCTCTTTAACGAGACAGGTGGGTTCGACGAGACACTGAAGTACGCGATGGACATCGATCTCTGGCTCCGTATCGGTCAGAAGTATGTGCCACAAATCATCGATGAGCCGCTGACCGTGTTCCGCGACCATCCAGGTAGCCTGTCGAGCGCAAACAAGCTCAAGGCCCGACAGGAGGAGTGGTCAGTACGGCGCCGCTATTTCGGCGCTGCGCCTTGGCAAACCCTGGTGTTCGGGCTGCGCTATCTGCGTCGTACCCGACGCTTGCGGGCGGAAGCTACTGAGCACTGATGCCTCGCATCTCATTTCTGTTGAAGGCGCTGAACGAAGAGGCGCACATTGCCCAGTGCCTCGACAGCATCATGTCGGAAACTCGGGGCCTGGACGTCGAAATCATTCTCGTTGATTCCTGTTCGACCGACCGAACACTTGAAATTGCGCGTGCGTATCCGGTGCGGGTCGTCCAGTTTGCGGAGCGAAGAGATAGAGGGTGTGCGGCTGCAGTTCAACTCGGCTATCAGTGCGCCCAGGGTGACTACCTTTACGTGATTGACGGTGACATGACGCTGGTTCCGGGTTTTCTTCGCGAGGCGCAGGGCTATCTCGAAGCACATCCCGATGTCGCGGGTGTCGGGGGGGTGCTCAGGGACACCCGCATCAATAACGCGGCAGACAAGCGTCGCGCCGGCGCCTACAGCGCAGTGGCAGCGATAAGTGACGCGTCGGATCTGGGTGGCGGTGGGCTGTACAGGAGGCGTGCGATTGAGGCGGTAGGCTACCTGTCACACCGCTGGTTGCCCGCCTGCGAGGAGGCTGAATTGGGCGTTCGGCTACGTATGGCCGGTTGGCGCCTCAGGCGGCTACCGTTACTAGCCGTGCGACATACCGGTCATGAAGAGACGGACATCCAGATGTTGTCGCGCCTCTGGCGCAACGGGCGCATGGCGGCCTACGGTATGTTTTTGCGTTCAGCGGTAGGGTCGTCATGGTGGTGGGCTACCGTCAGTCGGGTCCGGCTTCTTTTCTTTGCGCCATGCCTGCACGCCGCATCGCTCTGCCTTGCTTTGATGTGGGCGCTGCTGGGGCAACAGTCGTCTGCGGTGGCGTTCGTGCTGGCTGAAATCGGGGTCTGGTCCGGGGTGGTCGGGCTGATCGCTTCGCGCAAGCGCAGCGTTCGCGATGCCGTGCTGGCGGTACTGGCTTGGCATCTGTATGCATTGGCAGGACTTTCAGGCGCGTTGCGCAAGGTGCCAAACCCAATGTTACCTATTGATTTCAGGGTAATCCAATGAAGGTTTCGTTTGCGTTCGTCATTGAGTGGCTTGCTTGCTGCGCGCTGATGATTTGGACACCTGTGTTTGCGCAGGTGACGAAAGCGGGCGGCGTGGTTACCGAGTCGTCGCTCGATTCCCGTTATTACGTTCAGGCGCGGTCGAAGGAGCGCTTGAAATGGGTTGCTGATCCGCTCGATTCAGTACGCAAGGTGCTTCAAGTCACCTTGCATCGGGACGACGGCGCCGTGGCCGGCGGACTTAGGACAGAAATTGTGCCGCGCGGCGACGGTGCGCTTAACGGACCAGATGTCCGCTGGTACGGCTTTGAGTTCTATGTACCGGAAAGCTGGGTTCTGATCCCTCAGGCAGTCGTGGTTGCCCAACTTCACGGGAACGACCATCTTCATTTGGCGCCGCCGCTGAGTCTTCAGATTCAGGACGGGCGCGTGTTCTTGATGACCCAGTACAACACGAGGTTGGCGCGTGCCGCAGATCCGCCGCGGACCGAGGGTTCTGTGCGGCGATACCCGTGGGTGGCGCCATTGAAGAAAGGCAAGTGGTATCGCTGGGTGGTGCGCGTGCAGTGGTCGTCTACACCGGGCGAGGGAGAAATGGATGTCTGGATTGATAACGAACGTGTCATCAGCGAGCGGAATCGACCCAACACCTACGACACCGACGGTCGGCCCGGATCGTTGAATTACGCGAAAGCGGGAATCTATGCACCTGCCGGTATAGGAGGCCTCGAAACCATCAGTCTTTTGACACGTGGTGTCGTTCTCGGGGGAAACGAGGCGACTTATCAGGAATTGCTTGACGAACTTGCGCGCTGATCGTTCGAATCGGTTAAGAGACAGGTGGAGAGTTGATGAAGAAAGCTGTAATGATCGGTACCCGATTCGACACGATGGGCGGCATCGCGTCGGTGGTGAATGTGTACAGGGACGCCGGTTTCTTTGATCGAATGAATGTTCGATATCTTCCATCACATTGTGATGGTGGTGGCCTAAGCAAGCTGAGCATCATGATGAGTTCAATGGTGCGGCTTTTCGTGATGCTATGTCGCAGGGATGTAAGTCTTGTTCATGTGCATATGTCATCGCGCGCGAGCTTCTGGAGAAAAGCGGCCTATCTTTTATTGGCAAGAGCTTTTTGCGTTCCGACGATCATTCATCTCCACGGCTCTGAATTTGCCATTTTTTATGAAAGTGAGTGCGGCGCTCTTGGTCAGAACGCTGTGCGATGGTTTTTCGATGGTGCCGGCAGTGTGATCGTTCTCTCGGAGACCTGGCGCAAGTGGGTGTGCGCGATCTCGAGCAACAAGAACGTTGTTTGCATCTATAACCCTGTCGTTGTGCACGATATACAAGATTCTCTCAAACGGGATCGAAACACAATTCTCTTTCTCGGCCGTCTTGGCCAGCGAAAAGGCACATATGACTTACTGCGTGCAGCTGCTTTGATTGATAAGCCATTCCGGCTGATTCTGGCTGGCGATGGTGACCTCGCCGAAGTTCGGGCGCTCGCAGAGGAATTAAAGATCGCCGAGAAAGTGGATATCGCCGGCTGGATTCGTGGAGACGAAAAAACGGCTTTGTTCGAAAGGTCCTCAATTTATGTATTGCCCTCATACAACGAAGGTCTGCCGATGGGCATCCTTGAGGCGATGTCGCATGGACTTCCGGTTGTTTCAACGCCGGTTGGAGGAATCGCTGAGGCGGTAACCAACGGGGTGGAAGGCTTTCTTGTCACTCCGGGCGATGTGACAGACCTCGCGGACAAGCTTGGGCGGTTTCTTGACGATGATGACCTGCGTAGAAAAGCCAGTGTTGCGGCGAGAAACAAGGTGGTATCGACCTTCTCCGTCGAGCATATATTGCCCCGCGTGGAGGAGATTTATCGCGAGCTTGGGGCTAAGGCATGACAAGTATCGCGTGGAAGTTAAATCGCGTCCGCCTGATGGGGCCCGCTGAGGTTTTTTACCGGGTTTCGAATGTTTTACGCGCGCAGCTTGAGAAAAGGGGCATCGGACTTGCAAAAGTAACCGTACCCTGCGGCGAAACTGGACGCCCGTGGGTAGCACCTTTGCCACGCGCTTTCGAGGTGGCGCGCTACACGGACGCGGCAGATCGCATTCTGGCAGGCTACTTCGATGTGTTCGCGCTCGAGGGCGCGCAGCTCGGCTTTCCGCCGGAATGGAATCGTGATTGCCGGACCGACATTGTTGCGCCAATGGAATTTGGCAAAACGCTCGATTACCGCGACGAACGCAAAGTCGGGGATATCAAGTACCTGTGGGAACCCTCGCGGCATCTTGAACTGGTTACGCTTGCTCAGGCGTGGCATCTCTCTGGCGAGCAACGGTATGCTGAAGGTTGCCGGATGTTGCTGGATTCATGGTTCGACCAGTGTCCCTATCCTTACGGCGTGCATTGGACGAGCTCGCTGGAACATTCAGTTCGGCTTCTTAACTGGTACTTCGCATGGCATCTGCTCGGCGGAGAAGATTCGACGCTTTTCGATGGTGTTGATGGCGGGCATTTCAGGGCGCGTTGGCTCCAGTCTGTTTATCAGCATTGCCACTTCATTGCAGGACACTTTTCGCGCTATTCCTCGGCGAACAATCATCTGCTCGGCGAATATTTGGGGCTGTTGGTTGGTTCGTTCAACTGGCCGCTCTGGGAGGAATGCCCAATATGGCAGAAAGTCGCTGTGCGCGGTTTCGAGGAAGAGTCACTCAAACAAAACGCGGCGGACGGAGTTAATCGCGAGCAGGCGATCTATTACCAGCACGAGGTGATGGACATGATGTTCCTGTGCCGCGCGATTGCAAAGGCACACGGGCACGGTTTCTCAGCGGACTATCACAAGCGCCTTGAGAAGCTGGCTGAATTCGTCGCGGCAGTGATGAATGTGTCAGGTGAGGTTCCCATGATTGGCGATTCGGACGACGCAGTGTTGGTACGGTTGTCTCAAGAATCAAACTGGCATGTGTATCGTTCGCTTCTTGCGGCTTGCGCTTTGATTTTTGACAACCCGGTCTTGGCGGGTGCGGCAGGCAGGGCCGACGACAAGACGCGGTGGCTTCTGGGCGATAAGGCTGCGGAGACTTTTCCGGCGTTAAACTCGAACGCGAGACCGCAGCTTTCGGACGTATTGGCGTTCCCCGAAGGTGGGTACTACCTTCTGAGCAGTGATCGCGGTAAGTCTAAGGAAGTACTGGCGCTAGCCGATTGCGGTCCGCTTGGCTATCTGTCGATCGCAGCGCATGGTCATGCGGACGCTCTGTCGTTCTGTCTCTCGATTGCTGGTGATGAGATTCTGGTTGATCCAGGCACCTTCGCGTATCACACGCAACGCTTGTGGCGTGACTACTTCCGCGGCACGTCGGCGCACAACACGCTGCGCATCGATGGTCAGGATCAATCGGAGATTGGTGGCAATTTCATGTGGCTCCGTAAAGCGCAGGCGTCACTGATCGAGCACGGCTCGACGATAGATGGCAGGCAGGTTTTTGTAGGTGAGCACAACGGTTATTTGAGGCTTGAAACTCCGGCCCTGCATCGACGGCGGATTGAATTTGATCCAGAAGGACATCGTTTCGCTATCACTGACGAAGTGATAACCCAAGGTGAACATGAGGTTGAGTTGTTCTGGCACTTCGCAGAACGGTGCGAGGTCGCTGTGAACAACCGGGCGATTGAATGGCAGACGGCTCGCGCTAGAGGTTCACTTAGCCTGGATATTAAGGACTTTTCGCTCGAACTGCTTTCCGGCTCTGATTCGCCTCCCGCAGGGTGGATTTCCCGACGATTCGATTGTCGTGAGCCAATTGTGACGGCGCGATATCACGCAAGGACGTATGGTTCAGTCCGTATCGTAACCACGATCGAGTATTCGTTTTTTTCGTGAATTGAAAATGAGGTGGCTATGAAGATCAGTATCTTTGGGATGGGATATGTAGGCGCGGTTTCGGCTGGTTGCCTCGCGAATGACGGACACACCGTAATCGGTGTTGATCCGAACCCGACCAAGGTCGAGTTGATAAATCGCGGGCTCACTCCGATTATCGAGAAGGATATTGGCGAGATGATCGAGGTTGCTGTGTCGAATGGAACACTACGTGCTACAACGAACGTCGCCGATGCGGTTTTCGGCTCTGAAATCTCGCTGATCTGCGTCGGCACTCCGTCGCAGCTGAACGGAAATCTCGATCTTTCATACGTTCGCCGCGTGTGTGAGGAGATCGGTACCGCGCTCAAGGAGAAGGACGGCTTCCATGTTGTGGTTGCTCGTTCGACGATGCTTCCGGGATCGATGAGATCGGTGGTGATCCCGACTCTTGAGCAATTTTCCGGAAAGGTAGCAGGCCAAGGTTTTGGCGTCTGCAACAACCCGGAGTTTCTGCGCGAGGGCACTGCTGTCTATGACTATTACAACCCGCCGAAGACCGTAATCGGCGAAACCGATGAGCTCGCTGGCGACGCCCTTGTCAGTCTGTATGCGCAGATGGACGCGCCGCTTGTCCGGACAAGCGTTGAAACAGCGGAAATGGTCAAGTACACGGACAACAACTGGCACGCCCTGAAGGTTGCGTTCGCGAACGAGATCGGCAACTTGTCAAAAGCACTTGGCATCGATGGCCATGAGGTCATGGAGATTTTCTGCAAGGACACGAAGCTCAACCTTTCCCCCTATTACATGAAGCCGGGCTTTGCCTTTGGCGGCTCATGCTTGCCCAAGGATGTTCGAGCCCTGACTTACAAAGGACGGAGCCTTGATCTCGACCTGCCTGTACTCAACTCCATCATGCCGAGCAATCAGCGGCAGATTCAAAAGGGTATCGATATGGTCGTGAGGCATGGGAAGCGGAAAGTCGGCTTTCTCGGATTTGCTTTCAAGGCAGGCACTGATGATCTTAGGGAGTCGCCTCTCGTCGAAGTCATTGAGGCGTTGCTCGGAAAAGGCTACGACCTTCGTCTATACGATCAGAACGTGAACGTGGCTGCCTTGACGGGCGCGAATCGCGACTACATCCTCAATCACATCCCGCATATCTCCAAACTGATGGTGACGAAGATCACTGAAGTTCTAGAGTTTGCCGAGGTCATCGTGATTGGAAATAGCGCCAAGGAATTCAGTGCGGTCCTAGAGCAACTGCGCCCGGGCCAGGTAATTGTCGATCTGGTGCGAGTGACGCCTGGCAAGAGCGAATTGGGGCGATATGATGGCATCTGCTGGTAAGCCGCGTCGGGTGCTGGTAATTGTCGAGAATCTGCCTTCGCCGTTCGACCGGCGGGTTTGGCAGGAGTCCACCACACTGCTGAATGCTGGGTATGAGGTGACAATAATCTGTCCGACGGGCAAGGGTTATGAATCCAAGTATGAAGTGATAGACGGTATTCACATCTACCGTCATGACCTTCCAATAGAGGCAGAAGGGGCGTTTGGCTATGCGCTTGAGTATTCAAGCGCGCTGTTGTGGGAGTTCGGGCTTGCATGGAAGATCTTGTTTAGGCGCGGTTTTGATGTAATTCACGCCTGCAATCCTCCAGACCTGATCTTTCTGGTGGGTGGTTTCTTCAAGTTCTTTCTCCGCAAGAAGTTCGTTTTCGATCATCACGACATCAATCCAGAACTATATGAGGCGAAGTTTGGACGACGGGATTTTTTCTACAAGTTGATGGTTCTTTGCGAGCGCTTGACATTCAGGATAGCCGATGTATCGATTGCAACGAACGATTCGTACAAACGGATAGCCATCGAACGCGGCGGTATGAACCCGGATGATGTCTTCGTTGTACGCAGTGGACCAAAACTCGATCGATTAAAGCTAGTGCCACCAGTCGAATCGCTCAAGAAGGGTAGACGCTATCTGGTCGGTTACGTCGGAGTAATGGGCAAGCAGGAGGGTATCGACTACCTGTTGCGGGCAGTTCAGCACATGGTTATCGTCATGGGTAGAGCCGACGTGCATTTTGGTTTGGTTGGGGGTGGAACCTCACTCGAAGAATTGAAGGCTTATGCGGATGAGCTCGGCGTCTCTGACTACGTCACCTTCACGGGGCGTGTTCCCGATGCAGCCTTATTGTCTATGCTCAACACCTCCGACGTTTGCGTGAATCCCGACGTGGCGAACGAGATGAATGACAAGTCGACCATGAACAAGATCATGGAGTACATGGCGCTCGGCAAGCCAATCGTGCAGTTCGATCTCACGGAAGGCAGATTTTCAGCACAGGATTCGTCTTTGTACGCTGCGCCGAATGATCATGTGGATCTAGCGTGCAAAATCGTCGAATTACTGGATGATCCGGAGCGAAGAGTCCGCATGGGGGAGCTAGGCCGTCGGAGAGTAGAAGAAGAACTGGAGTGGCGTTATGAGGCTCCCAAGCTCCTTGCTGCGTATAACCGTGTGTTTGGTGGCGAGTAAAAATAAAGAAGGAGGAGACGGTGTCTCCCCCTTCTCGTTATGGAAGCGAGCAGCCTCGAGCATTTGTCATAGAACCCGCTTGCGTTGCAGCGCACTGGTCGTTCTGGTCAGCGATGCCGTCGCTGTCGCTGTCGATCAGCGTCAAATCCCTTGTGTAAACTATTTGTGATTCGCCAGGTGCTAAATTGATCGGCCATGTGACTGACGTTTCCGTCGCGTAGTCGAAGTAACTGGCGCAGGCCTCGGGTTGTGTATCCGCAATTGGGCATTCAAAAGATTCATTGTATGAGTTGCCATTTGTGAGCAGACTCGATCGGATCGTGGTGTCCTGCGGACTTGTCTCAACGATCTCGAGGTTCGCGATGCGGATAGTTTTTCCAGCAGGGAGGCGTTCGAAGTAAATTCGGGCGCCGATATCTTGCGTAACTGGGTCCGATTTACTTATGGTCTTAGGCGATTTGAAATTGAACGCATAGCGAATGAACGCGCCCGCAGTGGTAACTGATTCGAACGGGCTGAGCGTCTCGAAGCCGTTATTCCCCCCCCCTCCGCGTCGTACAACGACGGCTATTCCAGTCACTCCGTCGGGTGCCTGTACGTCAAAGCTGATCCTGTAGCTCTGTCCCCCACGAACCGAGAAGGGAGGAGAAGCAACTAGCGATTTTGAACCGCCAGCTTTGAGCTCAAGACATGCGCCAAGCGTGCATGATACGAATTGCACGCTAGCCAGTGGCTGTGCGTCGTTCCAAGGTGTCCAGGCAATGGGTACTGCATTCACTGTGGTTGAAATCAAATTTGCGGAGAGTATAAGGTAGCTCGCGTATCCAACGGACTGGAGAATGCTTCCATTTAGATCGCGGCCAGCGACCGCGGCTGCAAGGGCAGCTTGGGAAGAGTTGCCTTGCCATTCAGGAAACGTGAGGGAGCGACTTACAGAAGGGCTCGACTCGCTTGCTACGCGTGGTGAAAATAGGGAGGAATAACGGTTCCCATCAAAGTAGGCGAAGCGTGAAGTGTTCGCAATAAGTGACTCAAGGCGCAATGATGACGAGGATACTGTCGTGAAGATAAGATTATTCTCAATTACATTTCCGGAAAGATCTCCCAGCGGGTCAGACGAATTTGAGTCTTCAAGAAGCCATATTTCATGGCGACGATTTCCAAACAACGTATTTGAAGAAATATAGTTGTTTGAGCTGTTGTGAAGCAAGATTCCGTGGTCGCTACTCGTTACTGTATTGCCAGTTACTGAGATGCCCGTCGCGTGATCATCAATGTAAATCCCTTCTGATTGCGAGGTGGATCCGATTGGCTTGCCTTCGATCCATCCAATAGTATTGGAAATTATGTTGTCGGTAATCGTGCTATTTGATGACGAGCGCGTGCCGTAAATCCCACCGCAGTCGTCAAGTGCGAGACAAGTCGAATCGATGATGTTTCCTTGGGCAGAGTTACTTCCTGCAAGCCGAATGCCGTGATAACTTGTTTTCTCGATCCGGTTCTCGGAAATAATCGTGTTCGTGCCAACGTAAAGTGCGCCCCTAGACGGCCGTGGAAGGGCGTAATTTTTTCCATCCGTAACTTCGACACCGATTTCGCTGAAGAGATTTCTGCGTATGGATGCATCGACTGCAAATCCAACGCCTTGTTCGATGCCGTTAATCGCTTCCATTCCGATTCTTAAAAAAATTGAGTCGGAAACATCGAAGTCGACTGCTCCCGGTGCGTAAACACCATACTTCTCATGTCTTTTGAGCGTTACTCGGCTCAATTTCAAGTTTCTCGAGTTCGTTGCGTCAATCGCAATGCTGCAATCTTGTACGTCAATGCCAGTTAGCACGTTGTGTGCAATACCAACTGCTCTTACACACACGGGGTTTATGGATAAACGTATTGGTTCGTCTGGTGAAGTGACGGAATTCGATAAGTAGATTTTCGAAGAAGAGTCGTCGTTCGCCCATTCGTTGGGTTCGTCGATCATCCATGTTCGTCCTGAAAGAAAAAACCCCCAGCCGCGTTTCAACTGATACGTTGTAGGGCGATCAAAGTAAATGCGCGACCCAGTTACAGAGGTAACTCGACGCTCTTCAAGTAACCAAGGAGTGACTCGGAGAGAAATCGGGGTGCCGGCAGTAATCTTCTGTAGTTTGTCTGTCGTGAGATCCGGTGATGCGGTCACATAGTCGCTACCGTAACTACCGCTTGCCGTGAGAATCCTATTCGAATCGGCTGCGTTCACTAAGTACAGAGAATTCGGGCGAGACGTGTTGTGACCAACATTAGGATGGTGTGCTGGCGTTAGGGTTCGCTCGCCATTGAATAACATCAATGCTTGGGGAATTAGTTGCTCGACTCTTACGGAGTCAACCTTTGCGGTAAGGCCTCCTGGTGGGATTTCGATGTCAAGTCTTGCGTTTTCAATTTCCCGCGTAGATTGGAAATCTACGCTCACATTTTCCCAACTCCCCGTTCCAAAATAGTTTTGAGAAACGCCAACGTCGTCAAACGGTTGAACATTTCGACGCATCACAATTCGAATACGTGTACCTACATTTGCAAAGTATGAGAATTTTAATCTATAGGACGTCTTGCTGATGATCGGAAAAGTAGGGCTGTAATTAACAGTGTTTCCAGATCCTGTCCCGCTACGGAGTTGCAGGCAGTATCCACCGGCAGTAGCACACGCGTTACTTAGCTGGAGCGTCGAGTCTCCATTGGGAGACCATGTTCGCCAACCAGTGGAAGACGAAGCGAATTCGGGATCCGGCATTAGATTCAGCCGACGGTCGATGTATCTGCTTGCAACGTTGGCAGTACGCCATTCATGCGAGGGTATCAGTACACTCCCTTGGATACTGGGTGGTGTGTCGGAGCATACGTCCGGATAACTTGTATAATTTATAGGAGCTGTCGTTGTTCCACTCGCCGTCAGAGTGAGTTGTTCAGTCCATTTGCGGTCACATTTTAGCTTTACGATGTCGCCTGGCATCAAGTTTGCCGCACTCACACGCGCAAGTGATTGCCAAGGGCCACTCAACGATGTCCCTCCAATAAAGTCACCGGTTCTACCATTCCAGCTGTCATTGCCGTTTTGAGAGTCAACGTAATAAGTGGCAGCGTGCGCAAGTGAGCATGCGAATGCTGTGAGAGTTATCAAGGTTGGCAAAAATATAGGATTCGAAGGCATGGCGGAATATCACTTAAATAATGAAAAATGAATGCTCGTGCGTCTATCCAAATAAGTCCGGAACGACGTGGCTGAATGTTTGATCGAATCTATAGCAAAGACGTTACCGTACGTCGCAGCATCATTAATCTCGCAACAGCGATGGCTTACTTATATTTATGCGAATCCAGATTGGTTAGTTCGGACTGCCAGCAGCAATGCGTCTTCAGTCAGTCTGCGCTGCACTAGCGTCGAACACTCACTACTGGTTCTGGCAACCGGTGGTGCGCGAATGGTCGATGGTTATCGTTTACTTGTGATGTCAATCATGGCGACATTTCGCGAGCGAACTTGAGTTGTCGAAGGATGTGTGTCGAGGCCGCGTGGTCATCTGTACAAGTTTTGACATGACGTGGATTTGCTAACAATCAAGCGGAGAAACGTTCTAGGTCTGCCAACGCACAGACGAGCATGCCACGAGGGTGTCGTGTAACAGTTTGTAAAATTTAACGTTTTACCCGATTCAGGGGCGGAGCGATCCTGGATCTCACGCGCTAAGTTATGTTTTGACTAAACTCGGCAAACACAACAGCGTGAATCAATGGTGACCTGCCCCGATTCTTCGGACCACGAATTACTTGAGAGAAGCGGCTTCGTGGTCCTTGCCTGACAGGGATTCAACGAACTGCGCCGGGGTCAGGTAGCCCAGTGCAGAGTGTGGTCGTACTGCGTTGTAATGGCGCCGCCATTGTTCGATCACGACCCGCGCTTCCGTTCGGTTTCGGAAGTATTCCATCGACAGGCACTCGTCGCGAAACTTGCCGTTGAAACTCTCATCGGTACCGTTCTGCCACGGCTTGCCCGGCAGCGGCAGCGCCCTCTGCAAGCCCTTGTCCGCAGCCCACTGCAACAACCGGGTCGAGACGAATTCCGGGCCGGTGTCCGAGCGCAGAAACTTCGGCGCACCGCGTTCGCTGATCAGCCGGCTCAGTACCTCGACTACGCGCTCCGAACGAATGCTGCCCGCCACATCGATCGCCAGTGCCTCCCGCATGTGCTCGTCGATCACCGTCAGGCACTTGAGCTGCTGACTGTTGGCGCAGGTGACGAACACAAAGTCGTACGCCCCACACATGGTTTGCTGCGGGCGCACGCTGTACCTGGTCCCGCTGACTTGCCACCCGCCGCCGCGCTCGCTTGCGCGGCACCTGCAAGCCCGCCTTGTTCCACAGCCGCCAGGTGCGATCAATGCTCAGACTGAGCCCGGCGCGGCGCAGGAAGATACGAATGCGCCGATAGCCGTACCGTGGATACTGACCCGCCAGCTCCTGCATCTGCTCGATCACCGGCCGATCCCGAACATCCAGTCGCGACACATAACCCAGGCCGGAGCGCGATACGTTGAGCAGCGCGCAAGCACGCCGCCTCGAAAGCCCTTTACCTTCTGCAAGCAGCACCTGCGCCCGACGGGCACAGGTGCTCACCATTTTTTTGACGCGATCTCCTTCATCACGTCGATCTCAAGGTCGCGTTCAGCAACCATCTTCTTGAGCCGGGCGTTCTCCACTTCGAGCTGGCGCAGACGCTTGACCTCATCGGCGTTCATCGCGCCGAAGCGCTTTCTCCATGTGTAAATCGTCTGCTCGCTGACCCCATGCTTCTTCGACACCTCCGCCACCGGCGCCTTGTCGGCTTCGCGAAGGATCTTGACCATCTGCTCTTCCGAAAAACGGCTCTTGCGCATGACTTCCTCTCTGCTGTTGGAAGCCATCCTCTCAAGTTTCAACCGGTCCGAAAAGTCAGGAGCAGGTCACTCCCACAGGGCCTTCGCGAAGAGTGCTGTGACCATCGTTGTGCGGAGTGCGTATCGCGGCGGGGCCGCCGCTCCCACGGGGGCTTCGCGAAGAGTGCCGTGGCCATCGCTGTGCAGTGTGAGTATCGCGGCGAGGCCGCCGCTCCCACAGAAACCCTGCTCCCACACGGCAATGGCGCCAGTCGTGGCGAGGGCGCTATTCCCACAAGAAATCCTCACGGCTCGCAGCGCGCAGCGTCAGCTGGCCGTGCAGGGCCATGCGCCTGTGGCGCAGGCATCGCAGAATCGTGCAGGGTGAGGTGTTTGTCACCCAATCCGTCCGGGTTGTCATCGAACGCTCAATTCGGTGCGATATCCTGCATTGCAATATTGTGTGGAATCGACCATGACCCTACTTGTCACCGGCGGTGCAGGCTTCATCGGCAGCAACTTCGTTCTCGACTGGCTGGGCGGTTCGGACGAGCCGGTCGTCAATCTCGATGCGCTGACCTATGCCGGCAACCGGCAGAACCTCGCTTCGCTCGATGGCGACGCGCGCCACATCTTCGTGCAGGGCGACATCTGCGACCGCGACCTGATCGACCGGCTGCTGTCGGCGCACCGCCCGCGCGCCATCGTGCATTTCGCGGCCGAATCGCATGTCGATCGCTCGATTCACGGCCCGGGCGCCTTCATGCAGACGAATGTCACCGGCACCTTCACGCTGCTCGAAGCGGCACGCGGACATTGGGGCGCGCTGGAAGGCGACGAGAAGGCGGCGTTCCGCTTTCACCATGTCAGTACCGACGAGGTGTATGGCTCGCTCGGGCCGACCGACGCGCCCTTCACCGAAACCCACGCCTACGAGCCGAACAGCCCGTATTCGGCCAGCAAGGCGGCGAGCGACCACCTGGTGCGCGCCTGGCACCACACCTACGGCCTGCCGGTGGTGACCACCAACTGTTCGAACAACTACGGCCCGTATCACTTCCCGGAAAAGCTCATCCCGCTGATCATCGTCAATGCGCTGGCCGGCAAGCCGCTGCCGGTGTATGGCGACGGTCAGCAGGTGCGCGACTGGCTGTACGTGAAGGACCACTGCGCGGCGATCCGCGAGGTGCTGGCGCGCGGGCGGCTGGGCGAGACCTACAACATCGGCGGCTGGAACGAGAAGACGAACATCGACATCGTGGCCACCGTGTGCGCGCTGCTCGACGAGGTGTGGCCGGACGTGGCCGGCCCGTACGCGCGCCTGATCACCTACGTGAAGGACCGCCCGGGTCACGACCGCCGCTACGCCATCGATGCGCGCAAGATCGAGCGCGAACTGGGCTGGCGGCCGGCGGAAACCTTCGATACCGGCATCCGCAAGACGGTGCGCTGGTATCTCGACAACCAGCCCTGGGTGAATAACGTGCTGAGCGGCGGCTATCGCGACTGGGTCACGCAGCAGTACGGCGCGGAGCAGGGCACATGAAGATACTGCTGTTCGGCAAGGGCGGGCAGGTCGGCTGGGAATTGCAGCGCGCGCTGGCGCCGCTGGGCCACGTGATCGCGCTGGATTTCGACAACGCGGGCGAGCTGTCGGGTGACTTCAGCCAGCCGGACGCGGTGGCGGCCACCGTGCGCAAGGTGGCGCCTGACCTCATCGTGAATGCCGCCGCGCATACCGCGGTGGACAAGGCCGAAAGCGAGCCGGCTCTGGCGCGCATGCTTAACGCCACGACGCCCGGGCGCATCGCCGCCGAAGCGGCCGCACTGGGCGCGCACCTGATCCATTACTCGACCGATTACGTGTTCGATGGCAGCGGCGATGCGCCGCGCGACGAATCCGCGCAGACGAATCCGCTCAGCGTGTATGGCCGCACCAAGCTCGAAGCCGAACAGCTCATCGCGGCCTCGGGCGCGACCCATCTCATCCTGCGCACCAGCTGGGTGTATGCGGCGCGCGGCGGCAACTTCGCGAAAACCATGCTGAAGCTCGCGAAAGACCGCGACCGGCTGACGGTGATCAGTGACCAGTTCGGCGCGCCGACCGGCGCCGAATTGCTGGCCGACGTCACCGCACACACCGCGCGCGCGCTGCGCCACAACCCGCAGCTTGCCGGTCTTTACCACTGCGTCGCCGCAGGCGAAACGACCTGGCACGGCTACGCGATGCACGTGATCGAGAGCGCGCGGGCGGCCGGGCACGACATCAAGGTGGCCGCCGATGCGGTGCTGCCGATCCCCACGTCCGACTATCCGACACCGGCCGCGCGACCGCTCAATTCGCGCCTCGATACGCGCAGGCTGCACGACACCTTCGGGCTGGTGCTGCCGCACTGGCAGCAGGGGGTCGATCGCATGCTGGCCGAGATTCTCTGAACATTTTCTGGAACCGATTCGGGAGCAAGACCATGACACGCAGGGGCATCGCATGACACGCAAAGGGATCGTACTGGCCGGCGGCTCCGGTACCCGGCTGCATCCGGTCACCATCGCGGTATCGAAGCAACTGATGCCGGTGTACGACAAGCCGATGATCTACTACCCGCTCAGCACGCTGATGCTGGCCGGCATTCGCGACGTGCTGATCATTTCGACGCCGCAGGACACGCCGCGCTTCGAGCAGCTGCTGGGCAACGGTTCGAACTGGGGCATGAACATCGAGTACGCGGTACAGCCCAGTCCGGATGGTCTGGCGCAGGCCTTCATCATCGGCGAAGACTTCGTCGGCGATGCGCCGTCGGCCCTGGTGCTGGGCGACAACCTGTTCTATGGGCACGAGTTTGCCGACGACCTGAAGGCGGCCAGTGCGCGCACCGCGGGGGCCACCGTGTTCGCCTATCGGGTGACCGACCCGGAGCGCTACGGCGTGGTCGAATTCGACGCCGCCGGGCACGCCATCAGTCTGGAAGAGAAGCCCGCCAAGCCGCGCAGCCGGTACGCGGTCACCGGGCTGTACTTCTACGACCAGCAGGTAGTGGAATTCGCGAAGGCATTGAAGCCGTCGCCACGCGGCGAACTGGAAATCACCGACCTGAACCGCGTGTATCTCGACCGCGGCGCGCTCGATGTGCAGGTGATGGGCCGCGGCCACGCCTGGCTCGATACCGGCACGCACGACTCGCTGATCGACGCGGCGCAATTCATCCAGACGCTGGAAAAGCGTCAGGGCCTGAAGATTTCCTGCCCGGAAGAGATTGCCTGGCGGCAGGGCTGGATCGACGACGAGCAAATGCGGCGCATCGCTACACCGCTGGCCAAGAGCGGCTACGGTCAGTATCTGCTGCGCATCATCGACGAGAGGGTGTTCTGATGAAGGTGGTCGAAACCGGTATCGCCGGCCTGCTGGTGCTCGAGCCCAAGGTGTTCGGTGACGCGCGCGGCTTCTTCATGGAAAGCTTCAACGCGCGGGCGTTCCGCGAGGCAACCGGGCTGGACGTGCCGTTCGTGCAGGACAATCACTCGCGAAGCGGCAAAGGCGTGCTGCGCGGTCTGCACTACCAGGTGAACCAGCCGCAGGGCAAGCTGGTGCGGGTGGTGCAGGGCGCCGTGTTCGACGTGGCCGTCGACCTGCGCCGCAGCTCGCCCACCTTCGGCAAGTGGTACGGCGTGGAACTGAGCGGCGACAACCATCGCCAGTTCTGGGTACCCGCCGGCTTCGCCCATGGCTTTTATGTGCTGAGCGAATCGGCAGACTTCCTGTACAAGACCACCGATTACTACGCGCCCGAGCACGAGCGCAGCCTCGCCTGGAACGACCCGACAGTCGGCGTCGAGTGGTCGCTTCATGGCCCGCCCCTGCTGTCCCCCAAGGACATCGCCGGCAAGCCGCTCGCCGAGTGCGAGGTGTTCGCCGAGCTCTGACATGGCTGTGTGAGGGCGACGGCTGTGAAGCGGCGATCCACTGCTGTCGCTGCATGGCGAGCTGGCGCTGCAGGTGGCGAACAGCGAAGTTTTTGTGGGAGCGGCGATCCACTGCCGGCCCTGCATGGCCGGCCGGCTCTGCGGGCGGCGAGCAGTGCTCGCCGAAACCCCCGCGCCGCCCTCGCCGCGATTGTGCAGCGATGGTCGCCTTGCAGAGTGCGTATCGCGTCGGGGACGCCGCTCCCACAAAGATTGCAGCGCTCATCGCGTCGACATCGCCGCTCCTTGAGAATCGCGGAGTCGTTCGTCCCGGAGAACAGTGGAGGCCGCCTCCACTGCAGAAACTGCGCAGAGCACGGGCCGGCACCACCGGGATTTCATCAGCGACCGGCCGAGTTTTCAGGTGCCGTTATGTCATCAGGCTATCCCGGGGGAATCTCGCCTGCTAGCATGACGTTTTTATGACAAGGAATTTGGTCATGAGGCAGCGGCTCAGTGGCGGCAAGTGTTGCGTGGATGCAGGCGCTGACAGACCCGCTCAGTCGCCGTTGACGTCTTCCGTCGATATGCTGAAGCGCCTGCTCGATCTGCCGCCCGACGCAACGTTCATGGGCTTCGGACTTGAATGCCGCATCACCCTCAGATATTTCTGCCGCGCCTCGACGCCGCACGAGCGGGCCGACAATCACTGGCTGGATTCGCCCGAGACCGCCGTCACCTACTGCAACTGGTCCGACGCCCAGGACGCCGAAGCCTCCTACCCCACTTCGCGGCTGGTGCTGATGTTCGATCTGGGCGACGAGATCCGCGTATTCCCCGCGCGCTGACGCGGCGCCGCCGAGCCCTGCACGGATCGGTTGGCGAGCGCGCCCGCGCTACACTCGGCGGCCAGATGATCCAGGCCTGATTGATTCCCATGAAGTTTGACGTGATCGTGATCGGTGCCGGCGCGGCGGGCATGATGTGTGCCGCCACGGCCGGCGCGCGCGGGCGTTCGGTGTTGCTGATCGACCACGCGGCGAAGCTCGCCGAGAAGATCCGCATTTCGGGCGGCGGGCGCTGCAATTTCACCAACCGCGATCTGACACCGGCCAGTTTCCTGTCGCAGAACCCGCATTTCTGCCGCTCGGCGCTGTCGCGCTACACGCCGCAGCATTTCATCGCACTGGTCGAGCGCCACGGCATCGCGTTCCACGAAAAAACGCTGGGCCAGTTGTTCTGCAACGACTCGTCGATGCAGATCATCAATATGCTGAAGGCCGAATGCGACGTGGCCGGCGTGCGCTGGCAGATGCCGTCGGCAGTGACGGCGGTGGCGCGCACCGATACAGGGTTTCGCGTCGACACCGACGACGGTCCGCGCGAGTGCACCTCGCTGGTGGTGGCGACCGGCGGATTGACGGTGCCGAAGATCGGCGCCACCCCCTTCGGTTACCGGCTGGCCGAACAGTTCGGGCTGGCCGTGGTGCCGCCGAAGCCGGCGCTGGTGCCGCTGGCGCTCGACCCGGCCTGGCTGGCGCGCTTCGGCGAACTGTCGGGCGCGTCCTTCGATTCGGTGGCTTCGTGCGACGGGCCGTCATTCCGCGAACAGACCCTGCTCACGCATCGCGGCCTGTCGGGCCCGGCGATTCTGCAGGCGTCGAGCTACTGGCAACAGGCCGGCGCGCGCGAGCCGGTCGTCATCGATCTGCTGCCCGAGGTGCACGACGCCGAAGGCTGGCTGCACGGCGCACGCGCCGGTCGGCAGACACTGGCTACCTTGCTGGCCGATCATCTGCCGAAGCGCTTCGCACAGCAGTGGGTGGATGTAGAAGGCGCGGGCAGCTGGAACGCCGCGCTGGTCGAGTTGCCGCGCGCGGCGTTGGGCGACATCGCGCGCCGCCTCAAGGGCTGGCCAATACAGCCTGCCGGCACGCTGGGCTACAACAAGGCGGAAGTGACGCTGGGTGGCGTGGATACGCGCGCGCTCGACCAGAAGACCATGGCCGCCCGCGCCGTGCCGGGGCTGTTTTTCATCGGCGAGGTGGTGGATGTGACCGGCTGGCTCGGTGGCTACAACTTCCAGTGGGCGTGGTCGTCCGGCTGGTGCGCGGGGCAGGCGGCCTGAGCCCTCGGCGCGCGTCGATCAGTCACGCAATCCCCAGGCGATGAAGTGCGGATTCTCGAAATCGGGCTTGCCATAGCGCAAAGGTGAGCCGTCGGTCAGTTCGACGCGACCGCCGGCGGCGCCCAGCACGGCGTGGCCGGCTGCGATGTCCCATTCCATCGTACGGCCGAAGCGCGGATACACGTCGGCTTCGCCGGTGGCAATCAGGCACAGCTTCAGCGACGAGCCGGCCTCGCGCCGCTGCGCGACCTTTCGTCGGGAGAGGAAGGCGTCGAGTGCGCCGGTATCGCCATGCGAGCGACTGGCGATGACGGTCAGCCCCTCTGCGGGCGCATGACGGCAGGCGAGGGCACGGCGGCCGTGCGTGTCATCGAGCCAGGCGGCGCGCCCGGCAACGCCGGAATACATTTGATCGAGCGCAGGCGCGAACACCACACCCAGCACGGGCCGGCCGTCATCGATCAGCGCGATGTTCACGGTGAACTCACCGTTGCGACGGATGAATTCCTTCGTGCCGTCGAGTGGGTCAACCAGCCAGAAGCAGCCGTCCAGCGTGGGGGGATGGGTCGGTGCAGCGGCCTCCTCGGACACGATGGTGATGTCGGGCGTCAGCGCGGCGAGGCGCGCGGTGATCAGTGCGTGCGCCTGTTCGTCGGCCAGCGTGACGGGGGAGGCGTCGGCCTTGATGCGTACATCGATCGTGGCGCGGGCGTGAATATCCATCACGCAGCCCCCTGCAGCGCGTGCAATGTCGATCACACGGGTGCGCAAGCGCTCAAGTTCGGCGGTCATTTTCACGGGGAGGCAGTGGTGGCGTGACGGAGGCGGATGACGTGGCGTTTGCGAAGCCTGCCACATGAACGGGTGCGCCGTGGCGATCGATGGCGCTGCGAGGCGAGTTTATCGAAAGCCGAGTCTGGCAATCGTTTCCGGTTGTTTGAAAGTTCATTTGCATGATGAGGCCGCCCGTTCCGATGCTGTGATCATGCGCTCGCATCGATCAATGAACCGCGTGCCGTGCCGGATATCGCCCCGCGGCAGACCGCATCCCCCACACAACTGTTGAAATAGCATTTGCGTCGCTTCGTTAAATCCCGTATAAGCACGTCTGTAGGTGATTTCAAGCATGAACGTGTTGTGCGTCGGTTCTCGATTTTCAAGTCAGTACTCCGCTTGCCATATTCCCCTTGAGGTTTCCCTGCACTACGGTCATTGCACACTGTGATGGCCTGTTTAAATCTGTATTCAAAGGAATTCGAAAATGGCAACTGGTACTGTTAAGTGGTTCAACGACGCCAAGGGTTTTGGTTTTATTTCGCCGGACGACGGTGGTGAAGACCTGTTCGCGCACTTCTCCGCCATTCAAGGCAACGGCTTCAAGTCGCTCCAGGAAAACCAGAAGGTTTCCTTCGAAGTGACCCGCGGCCCGAAGGGTCTGCAAGCCTCGGAAATCAAGCCGCTCTGATTTTTCAGACAGCGTGAAGCCGCCGCAAGGCGGTCTCCGATGAAAAAAGCGCACTGCAAAGTGCGCTTTTTTTTCGTCTGCAGGTTGTCGATCATGCCGCCCTGCGGGCGGGGAGCCGCGCATTTTTTTGTGGAAGCTGCTGCCTCGCCGCGATACGCGCTTTGCACAGCGGCCATCGCTGCTCTGATCGCCGCTACGAGCCGCTTCAGATATCAGTCAGCGGCCTCATCCGAGCCACACCGCGTCCCAATGGGGGTAGTCGCCGATGTGACGCACGAGCCCTGCACGCAGCGGATTGGCGACAAGGTAGCGTGCGGCGGCTTGCAGGTCTTCGTCGCTACGCAACGCGTGATCGTGGAACCCCGGTTGCCACAACGCCGTGCCGGCGGCGTGGGCGCTGAATGATTTCATCTGCTGCACGACGCGGCTCAGGCTGAGAGAGTTGCCGAGCTGCAGCATCCAGTGCAGGTGATCCGGCATCAGCACGAACGCCAATGTTGCTGTGTGACCGAAGGCTGCCGATTCGATCAGCGACCGGATCGTCCGGCGCGCAGCAGATAAATCTTCAAACACCGGCTTGCGTTCGCGGGTCACCGTGGTGACCAGATAGACCTGGCCCGGAATCGATGTGCGGCCGGTTCGAAGGCGACGCGATGCAGGCTGTTTCCTCATGAAGACGAGAATAGATCTAAATGATCCTATTTGGGTAATCGAGATGCATGAAGTGTTCGCGCGGCGTGCCAGCTTGAGTTTGGCTCGCATGATCAACGAAGGGCTGGAGGGCGGCGAGTAGCGCTGTTTTCCTGTGTGAGCAGTGATCCACAGCTGGCTCGGCATGGCGGGCCGGCTCTGCGGGCGGCGAGCAGCGAAGTTTTTGTGGGAGCGGCGTCCTCGCCG
>NZ_JBHYCQ010000020.1:0-16339 GCF_051861465.1 Methyloversatilis sp.
ATGCGATGGTAACGGCGGCGGGCGATGGCGCGGATTCGGACGGCGGGCGCGTGTATTCGATGGCCGAGCGCAACGCGGAATTGCGCAGCGGCGCGGTGATGGACGCGAGTGCCGGGGCGAGCGGTGATGGCGGCTTCGTCGAGTTTTCGGCGAAAAAGACGGTGTCGATCAGCGGCGGCGCGCTGCGCGCGGCCGCCGGCACCGGCGGCCAGGCAGGTCACATCCTGATCGATCCCGAGGAACTGCTGTGGACCGGTTCCGGCTTCGACATGTACTCGCAGGGCGCGCTGCTGGAATTGCGCGCTGACGACCGCATCGTGCTGGACAACGTGTTCCTGTCGTCGCGCAAGGTCGATGGCGCCGCGTCGCGTGCCAACCACCTGGGCGGCGACTCGAGCGGGGCGTCAGGCAAGATCAGCCTGGTGTCGAAGCAGATTGAACTGAAGAACGGCACGCAGCTGCTGGCGAACGCGAACAACGGCTTTGCTGCCGGCGACGTGGAATTGCTGGCGACCGACATCAATGCCGTCGGCGCGGTACGTTCGGCCGATGCGGGCATCAAGGTGCAGGGTTCGACGATACGCGGCGCGACCATCACCCTGTCGTCGGTGGCCGATACCTCGCTCATCACGCAACTGCTCGAAACCGTCCCCAACATCACCGTCGAACAGGCGCAGACCTATCTCGATTCGGAAATGGATGACATTTCCGACGGTCCCGGCGGCGAATACCTCGCCATCACCACCGACGCCACCGCGCTGACCGAAATCAAGGGCTCGCTGATCAGCGGCACCGGCGACGTGACCATCAAGGCGCATGCCGGCGCCCGCGCAGGCTTCGAAAAGATCGCCACCGCCGATGTGATCATCGGCGACGACAGCGGTGTCGCCAGCGTGATCAGCGGCCGCAAGGTCGATGTCTCGGCAACGTCGGACACCTCGCTCACCTTCAACGTGCTCGGCAACGCGCTGCGACTGGCCGACCAGAGCTGGCTGCCGGCCGAAGACAGCGGCGAGGTGCAGCTGCTGAACGATCAGCTGTTCGATTTTTCCAGCATCCCGCTGGTGTCGCTGTCGGAATCCACTGCGCGCGTCACCGTCGATGGCGCGACCGAACTGACGGCGACCGACACGCTGACGCTGTCCTCGTCCGCCACGTCGGCCGCCAAGCCCACGTTTGCCGGGTTGATCGTCTTTTCAGTGGCATGGGGTGAATCCACGGCGATCGCCGAAACCAGGGTTCAAGGCACGACGAAGCTGGTCAGCGGCAACGCGACATCGGTCAAGGCCGTGACCGACACCGAACTGAACGTGACCGCCAGCGTCAATTCGACCAACAAGCCCATCGACGCGACCTTCGTGCGCGCGTCCAACAATGCCACCACCAGCGCCGTCGTCGGCGACGACACGACGACCACGGCCGGGTCGGTCGCGGTCGAAGCGAACACCAAGGCCGACATTTCGGCCGGCGCGATCGCATCGAACACCGGCGGCAGCGGACTGGGCATTTCCGTCGCGGTGACCACCTCGACCACGAACACCACGGCCACGCTGGGCGGCGACGTCACGACCACCAACGGCGACGTGAAGGTCGACGCGACAACCGACATCGCCAAGAACAGCAGTGCCGCCGAAGCGGCGACGCTGGGCAACCCGAACACGCTGTCGGCGAAGATGACGAATTTCACCGCCGGCATCCAGCGCAATGTCGGCAGTTCGATACTGGGCGCCACCGGTCTGGTCAGCTCCGGTACGGCCAGCAAGATCACCGACTTCATGTTCCCCGGCATCAAGGAGGGCAAGTTCAATGCCGCCGGTGCCGTGTCCTACACTGACTCGGAAAACAATGCGAGCGCCAGCATTGCAGCCGGTGCCAGCGTGAAGGCGCAGGGCAAGGTCGATGTGGTGTCCCTGATCAACGACCGCCCGAGCGCCAGCGCAGATGCCAAGGCCACCTCGACCGGCACCGCCATCGGCGGCTCGGTGGTGATTGCCAATTTCCTGAACAACAGCGATGCCTGGATCGGCGATCTGGCCGAGGTCGATGCCCGCGGCGCGATCCGGGTTGATGCGCAGACCCACATTCCGTATCCGTGGCAGATCGACTGGAGCTCGCCGGCCGTCATCCTGAATCATCTGCAGGGCAATCTGCTCGACCTCGTGCTGACGACGTTCGCGCTGAATTCGGCCAGCGGCAAGAGCGGCCTCGGCCTCGCCGCGGCGGTCACCGTGTTTACGCTCGAGAACAACTCGAACGCCTGGGTCGGCGAAGGCGCGAAACTCAATACGATCTACGACAACGCGGTGGATCCGGCGCTCGATCTGGCTGCGCAGTCGGTGACCGTGTACGCGAAGAACGATGTCAATACGGTGAATGCGGTCGGCATCCTGTCGAAGAAATTCCTCGGCAGCAGCGGCGGCAAGGCTGCGCTCGGCGGCTCGGCCAATGTGCTGGACATCAGCGGCGAGGCGGTGGCGGGCATCCGCGACGGCGCCGACGTGCGGGCCGAGCAGGACGTCGAGGTCAAGGCCGAAAGCAACAACCAGATGGTCACGGTTACCGAGGCGGGCGGCAGTTCCGACCAGGTCGGCATCGAAGGCGCGCTGTCGATGAATACGGTGCGCACCGACACCATCGCCTACATCGACGACAAGGCGAAGGTCGACGCGGGCAAGAACCTGACCATCGAAGCGGACAGCGAAATCCGGACAATTTCGGTGGCCGGCGGCATCGTCGTCACCAAGGGGCCGGTCGGCATCGGGCTGTCGGTGTCGCTGAACACGCTGGACGCCGACGTGCGCGCCTTCATCGGCAACCGCGATCCCCTCCTCGATCTGACACCGGCCACCGGCCTCATCAAGGTGGGTGACAACCTGACGCTGGCCGCTACCGCCGACACTGAAATCAGCGCCTACTCGCTGGCCGGCGCGGTCGCCACCAGCAGCAAGTCGCAGACCGACGTGCCGGCCGGCGCGGGCGAAACCCAGGATGGCAGCTCGAGTGCGGCGGTGGCCGGTTCGGGGTCGTCGAGCGGCGGTTCGGCCGGCTCCGGCTCGTCGGGTGGCGGCGCGGCGTCGGGCACAGGCAAGGGCAAGTTCGGCATCGCGGTATCGGGTGACGCGTCGGTCAACGACATCGAAGCCGACACGCTGGCCTACATTTCCAGCGGCGTCGAGATCCAGCAGGCCGACAACGTGTCGGTCACCGCGGACAACACGCTGGATATCAATGCGTTGTCCGGCGCAGTGACGATTTCGACCCAGCAGGATGGCAACAGCATCGCCGGCTCGTACGCGCAGAACACGCTTGCCGGCACCACCAGCGCCTACATCGCCGACGCGATCGTCACCCAGAACGGCACGCTGACGCTGGACGCCGACGTCGATGGCAATATCAAGACGCTGTCGGCCAGTCTGGCCGGTGCCAAGGGCAAGGCGGGGGTGGCCGGTTCGGTGTCGGTCAACGAAATCAGCAACACCACGCACGCCTACATCGCGCGCTCGTCGCTGAGCGGCGTGAGCAACGCGTTCATCAACGCGAGCGATTTCTCCGGCATCCAGTCGGTGGCGGGCGCCATCGCTTTCGGCGGCAAGGCCGGCATCGGCCTGTCGTTCGCGTGGAACAAGCTCGACAACGACACCCTCGTGTATGTCGATGACTCCGATCTGCAGGCGGGCGGCAGCATCACGCTGGACGCGCAGACCGACAACGACATCGACACCATCTCGGCCTCGCTCGGCCTGAGCAAGGGGCCGCTGGCCGGTTCCGGCGCGGTGGCGGTCAACACCATCACCAACACGACCGAGGCACGCATCCGCGGCAAGAAGACCGCGCTCGGCATGGACGCCGCCAGCGGCATCGCCGTGCTGGCGAAGGACGACTCGGAAATCTTCGCGCTGGCCGGCGCCATCGGTGCGACCAGCGGCAATGCCGGCATCGGCGCATCGGTCGCCTGGAGCGAGGTCGGCAACTCGGTGAAGGCGACCATCGAAGGCGGCGCCGACGTACGCACGACGAATGGCGAACTGAAGGTGGATGCAGCCGCCGACACGCGGATCGATGCCACGGCGGTGGCCGGTGGCGTGGCGGACAAGGTGGCGGTCTCCGGATCGTTCTCGTCGGTCGAAACGGACAACACGGTCAGCGCCAGCATCGTCGGTTCGAAGGCACAGGCGGACAACAACGCCGTCATCGTCACGGCACGCGACACCTCCGGCATGCTGTCGATCGCCGGCAGCGCGGCGCTGTCGCTGGGTGGCGCGGCGGTCGGCGTCGGCGTCGCCTACAACGTGATCGACAACACCACCGAAGCACTGGTGACCAACTCGGATGTCGATGGCACGAGCATCCGCCTCGAAGCCACCGAAAACGCCGAGATCGAGGCGGTCGCCGCGGGCGGCGGCGGCTCGGCCAAGGTGGCCGTGACCGGTTCGCTCGGCATCAACACGATCAGCAACAGCACCGTGGCTCACGCCTCGGGCTCCGATCTCGACGCCAGCGGCGACATCACGATCAAGGCGCGCGACGAGTCGGACATCCTGTCGATTTCCGGCGCGGCGAGTGGTGCCGGCACGGCAGCGGTGGGTGCCGCCGGTTCGTACAACTCGATCGGTGGCGAAGTGCGTGCCGAACTGTCGGGCGGCAGTGCCGATGGCGCCAATGTGCGTGTCGACGCCGAACGTCAGGGCACGCTCGACGTGTGGGCGATCGCCGGCTCGGCGGCAGGCACCGCCGGCTTCGCCGGCTCGATCGCCCTGAATAACGCCGGCGGCGGCACGACCGCGCGCATCGACGACGGTGCGATCGTCAATGCGACCGGCAATGCGGTGGTCACCGCGGAGGCCGATGATTTCATCAAGTCGCGCGCCGGCAGCGTGGCGTTCGGCGGCAGCATCGGCGCAGCCGGCGGCATCGCGTTCAATGACATCCAGTCGACGACGACGGCCGAAATCAGCGGCGCGAATACGTCGGTCACCGGTCTGGGCAATAGTCCGGCGGAGTTGGTCGACAACGGTTCGCTTACCGCCTACAACAATAATCTGCTGCCGTCGCAGCAACCCCTGTCCGGCCGTCAGATGAAAGACACCGTGAAGGGCGTCAGCGTGGTCGCGTCTTCCACTGCGATGGTCGAGAACATCGCGCTCAGCGCAGCGGGCGGCGGCAACGCCGGCGTCGCCGCGACGGTGGGCATCGCGATGATGGGCGGCAGCACGACGGCCCAGGTCACCAACGGGGCCACGCTCAACGCCAGTCTGGGCACCAGCGATCAGGAAGCGCGCGTCGCGGCCTATCACCACGACCAGATCGGCTCCGCCACCGGTGGCGCGGCGATCGGCGGTGACGCCGGCATCGGCGGTGCCGCCGACACGGCCGTGGTGTCGCATGTGACAACGGCGAAGGTGGACACCGCGACGCTGCAGGCGAACAAGGCGGTGACCGTCGATGCCGGTTCGACCAGCAAGTTCGAACAGGTCATCCTCGCCGTCGGCGGCGGAACCTATGCCGGTCTGGCTGGCACCATCGGTGTGCTGCTGGTCGATGGCACGACGCAGGCGCTGGTCAACAGCAGCGATCTCGAATCGCAGGGCTCGATCAAGATCGAGGCAACGTCCGACACCGAAGTCGACATCGATGCGGGTGCGCTCGCCGTCAGTGGCGTGGCCGGTGTCGGCATCACGGCCGCGGTGACGGTCGTCGAGCAGGCCACGCTGGCCCGCGTCAGCGGCACCAGCCGGCTCGATGCCGACGGTGCGACGACCATCCGCGCCGATTCCGGCTTCGATCAGGAAGTGCTCGCCGCTACGGCGGCGGCGGCCGGCGGCGTCGGGGTGGCGGGCACCATCAACGTCGTACTGGCCAAGGGCACGACCGACGCGCAGGTCGGCACCGGTGTACAGATCAATTCGGACACCGCATTCGGCGGTACCGATGCGCAGGATGTATTCATCGAAGCGGACGACCTCATCAAGGTCGAGAGCGGCGTGGGCAGTCTGGGCGTGGGCATCGGCGGTGCCGGCGTCGGTGCAGCGGTCGATGTCGTGCTGGTACGCAGCGGTTCGTCGGCCACGGTGGCGACCGGCGCGCAGATCACTGCCGACGGCGACATTTCCGTCACCGCCGACAGCGTGCGCGATATCGAGTCAACCACCGCCGCTGCGGCGGGAGGGCTGAGTGCCGGCATCGCCGGCGCGGTATCGGTCATTTCCATCGGCACCCGGCCGGATGGCGACGCCAGCGACAACACTACCGGATCGGTCAGCAAGGCGACCGAACTGGCGTCGCGCAGCGCCACCGGCAACCAGATCGACAGCGACACCGATGCGGCCGACGCGTCGGCAGCGCGCGCGAATGCGGCGCGCGCGGGCATCAACGCCTCATCCGACTTCAACGCGACACCGAGCAATACGTCCGCCGCCGCCATCGTGGCCAGCGGCGCCACGCTCAATGCCGGTGGCAACGTCGACGTGCTGGCACACACGCGCAGCGACACCGACGCCACGGCGATCGGTGCGGCCATTTCCGGTGGCGTGTCGCTGGGCGGCGGCATCGCGATTTCGATGGTCGAAGATCGCACGGTGGCCAGTCTGGCCGGCTCGACCACGGCAAGCGGTGACGTGACCGTGCGGGCGACCGATGATCAGCCGGACGTTTCCAAGTTGCGCACCTACGCCGGCGGTGCCGGTCTGGCCGGGCTCGCTGCCAGCTTCGCGTGGCACGAAAAGTCCTCGACCGCGACGGCCAGTCTGGGTGGCATCGTGACGGCGAGCACCGGCAGCGTGACGGTCAATGCAAAGGTCGATCACAACCTCGATGCCGAAGGCGGGGCGGCCGCCCTGGGTGTCGTCGGTATCGGTGCCGCGATCGCCTACGTCGATGAAACCAGTTCCGCCGAAGCACAACTGCTGAACGGCGCCGAGATCACCGCCGAGTCGCTCGACGTGTACGGACAGTCGCGCACGACTTCGAAGGGCGAGGTGGAAGCGGCCGCAGGCGGCATCGTGGCCGGTGCGGGCGCCGATGCCAATGTGAGCGACGAATCAGCCGCCCGGGCAACTGTCGGCAACGACGTGAAGGTGACGACTGTCGGCGGCCTGACGCAGATCCGCGCCGACAGCGACCCGGTTGCGGAAGCGATCACCGTCGGCATCGCCGTGTCGGCCGGGCTGTCGATCGGCGTATCGCTGGCCGAAGCCACCGTCGATACCGATGCGCTCGTCACCATCGGCACCGACTTCGACGTGACGGCCGGAAACCTCACGCTGAAGGCGCAAACCCTGCCGCGCTCCGGGCGCGAAACGGCAAGCGCCGACGCGCTTGCCGCCGGCGGTGGTCTGCTGCTGGGCGCAACCGCGACCGAAGCCATCGCCACGGTCGAATCGATCACGCGTGTCCAGATGGGTGCCGGTCACGACATCAAGCTCGGCAACGGCGTGTTCAACACACTGGCGCAATCGTCGGTGAGCAGTCTGAGCGAGGTGAGCGGTATCGCGATCGGCTTCATCGCAGCCGGTGGCAACAGCGCGGAAACGACGGTGGACAGCACGACCGAAGCGCTGATCGGCGCAGGCACGATCAACGCCGGCAGCATCGTCATACGCAGCGAAAGCAGCGACACGCTGGATGCCGAATCCGAATCGGGGGCCGGCGGCCTCGGCGTGCTGCTGGCGGCCAGCGTGGTCAATGACGCCGACGCGACCACCACGACGCAGGTCGCGGGCACGCTGCGTGCGGCCACCGTAGACATCGACGCCAAGCACACCACCGACTTCCAGGGCACCGCCGACAGCACGTCGGCCTCGGTCGCTGGCTACTCGGGCGCCTGGGTCACCAACACGGTGGACAACACGACCAAGGTCGAACTGCTGAACGGCACCCGCATCGAGAATGCGCAGACGGTCGACATCGACGCCGAAACACGTGTCATCAAGGGTTCGGCCGGTGCCGACTGGACGGTGCAGGCGGCGTCCGGCGGCATCCTGTCGGGCGCATCCGGCGCCAGCTACTCGACGATACGCAACGACACCGATGTGCTGATCGGCAGCAATGCCTTCATCGATGCGCGGGTGGCCGGTCTCAACGCCGGTGCGATACGCATCGGTGCAAAGAACGATGTCGATGTGTACGACGCAGTGCTGCTCGACACCGGCGGCGCGATCGCGATTGCGCACACCGAGTCTTACATCATGGCCGACAAGAACGACGCCGACATCACGGTCGGTGCCGGCACTCTGGTGCAGAGCGACGGCGACATCGTGCTCGATGCGCGCACCGAAGCCATTGTCGATACCGAGGCACAGAGCAAGACCTACGGTCTGGCGGGTGCACCGTCCGGTGAATCGCTGTCGCGCCTGATCACCAGCAACGACATCCATCTGAACGGTGCGCGTCTGGAGTCGGAAGAAAACATCCGCCTCCTGGCCGGGCACAACAACAATCTGGTCGCCGACGCCGAAACCCGGCTGTGGAACAAGACGGTCATCCCGATCAACAGCGTGCCGGACGCGCACGGTGAAATACGTCAGGACAACCGCATCAACATCGCCGCCTACAGCGCCGACCTGACCGGCATCACCGGCATCCGCGAACAGCAGATCGCGCGTGCGGCCGTCGCTTCGGTCAAGGACATCGACCTGAAGGCGGGCGAAGGCAGTCACACGACGCGCGGCTACGGCAGCGGGACCGACCTGTACCGCGAGGCGCTGGAAGCGCTCGGCAAGATTTTCGACGACGACATCAGCCTCGACATCAAGGGTGGCTCGCAATTCACCGATTCGCGTTCCGGCGTCAACGTCAATGGCACGGTGTTTGCGGGCACGCGCCACCACCAGTATCTGGAGTTCGGCGCCAATGGACAGGTGGTGCGCCAGTCCGAAAACATGAGCTTCAGCCGGCGCAACAATGTGTCGCTGCAGCGGGAAATCCAGAGCCGGATCGACGCGCTGCAACTGCTGTACAACGAGTACATCAATGACAATCCGGATGTCGCCAACGGTTTCCTGAACGATATCCAGATACTGCAGGCGCGTCAGACCCAGCTGGGTGTCGGGGCGACCGTGAGTTTCGTCGATATCGACCCGGCTGCCGCCTACACCGGCAACATCAGCATCACCGGCGACTGGCTCACGGGCGCCGCGTCGGCTGAACTGATCGCACCGGGTGATTCGATCATCGAAGTGATCAACAACGGAAACCAGTTCGTTCGCATCAAGCCGGGTGTCGCAGCGCTCGATTGCATGGCCGCGCTGTGCATCCCCGGCGAGGCCGGTGGCCTGGTCACGCTGAACGGCGTGCGGGTGAGTTCAACGGCCGAAATCAATGCCCGCAACCAGTACGGTCAGGCGGCGAGCTTCGCCGCCGGCAATGTGGTCGATCGCACCAATTCGCCCGATCCGAAGATACTGCTGAAGAACACCTATGAAGATCCGGTCAACCTGAATGCGCTGAAGCCGGAAATCCATGTCGATGGCGATCTGTCCAACGCACGCGGCATCGTCAAGATCGAAAGCACCGGCTCCGTGCTGGTGGCGTCGAATGTCGTCGCCCAGACCATAGACATTGCGACGAAGGGCGATTTCATCAAGACGTTCTCGCTCGGCTTCAGCCACCTCGCGGGCGACCCATCGCTGTACGACGTCGTCGCCGGCTACATCAACAGCGCCGGCAATTTCGTCAGCGGCTACCAGCAGCAGTACGAGGCGATCGCAAAGTCGGAATTCGGTGTCGCCACCAGTGCCTTCTCGACCACCCCCTGGTACAACAACTACAAGGCGTACTCGGTTGCCAATGCCGGGCTGACCGCCGACGGCAGCACCATCGCCGGCAACAACGTGTTCATCAGCGGCGAGAAGCTGAACATCAACGGTCTGATCCAGAGCGGGCTGACCGATTACAACCTGACGATCAATACGACCGTGCTGAATCAGGCGAAGGCGGCGAACGGTGGCTGGGTCGCGCTCGAACTGCCGTCGGCCGGCAGCACGCTGGCCGATGTGTTCAGGCCCAAGGTGCGCTGGGACAGCGCCAGCAACACCCTCGAGCTGGGCTCGATCCAGGTCGAGGGCGGCTACATGCAGTTCTACGGCGACATCTTCAGCACCGGCAACGGCCAGCTGAAGGTGCGCGACGGCTACGGGCGGATCGAAGTCAGCAACACCTCGGGTGCAAATCTTGCGCTGAACCGGCTCGATACCGGTTCGGCCGCGGCCGGTACGATCAAGATCATAGACACGAGCACCAAGCTGAACGGCCTGCCGCTCGAAACCGTGATCACGCGGCTGAACGGTCAGGTGACCTACACGCAGACGAATGCCTCGTCTGACGGACTCCGCCCGACGGTCACGGTACTCGGCGATTCCTCCGGCAGGCTCGCGACGTACAACCCGCGCGCGGAGCGCCGCTTCAAGTGGATCAATGCCGAAACCTATGACGTCTTCAAATGGGAAACCTATTCGAAGAGCCTGCTGTTCGATGCCGAGTTTCTGGACGCGCTGTCGAGGGATCCGGGCGGCCGGTCCGGCGGTGACACCACGACCACGCGAACCGAACGCATCAGCGGTGACTGGCTGGCGCAGGACAACCGCACCGCCGACTACATCATGGACTTCACCAAGACGCGAAGCGGTGTCGCGACCAGGGGTGTTGACTCGCTGTGGGTCGTCGACAGCTACGGTTCCGACTGCGCCGGTGACCTGTGCTTCTCGAAAACGTACGTGTCGCGCAAGGAATGGGAGTGGACCGAGCGCAACTACTATGTTCACAGCCTGAATGCATCGAAGGCGATCAACATCCAGTTCATCGGCCATGACACCGGTCTGCTGAACGTCAGCAGCAATGGCGCGCTGGCACTGCAGGGCGCTGTACGCAATCTCACCGGAAACACGTCGCTGTCCGGCACCGGCATCGTGGCGGGTGACGTCGCCCAGATCATCGCCGGCAACCTGACGATGACGGCGACCAACGGCTCGATCGGCGGCCCGGCCCTGGCCGGCAGCAACCACATCAAGCTTGACCTGCAGGGCACGGGGGCATTGACCGCGAGCGCCACCGGTGGCGTGGCGCTGTGGGAAACCAAGGGCGACATGCGCCTCGTCAATGTCACCGGCGGCAATGGCAGCCTGGTCGACCTGAAGGCGGACGCCAATCTGGTCGACGCCAATGGCGCGGCGAACAACGTCGTGGGCGGTTTCGTGCGGCTCGCATCGGAGAACGCGGGCATCGGCAGCCTTGCCGATCCGCTCGAGATCGATGTGCGCTCATCGACCGGCTGGATCGAGACACGTGCGGCCGGTGATACGGGGCTGACCGAAACGGACGGCGACATGCGGCTGCTGTCCATCTCGGCCAATGGCGGCGATGTGCGGCTCGAGTCGGTCAATGGCTCGATACTCGACGTCAATGAAGCACAGCAGGTCGATGTCGAAACACGTGCGCAGCTGCTCCAGGTGGCACAGCGTGCGCGGCTGACCGCGTCGGCCGGCGCGAACCAGAGCGTCGACAACACGCTCAAGGCGTACAACGACCAGAAGGAGCAGGATTACCTGCAGTACTGGCAGATGCGCGGTCTGAAGGAGAACTTCGACGCCAGCGGCGTATCGACCGGCTTCACCGCCGCCGCCTACGACGCCGGCTACACCTTCGTGCTCGATGCGCAGACCGCGCAGGCGCTGCGTACCGCCAATGGCTGGGGCGACGCGGAAATCGCCGCCTACCAGAACCAGCGCACCGCCTTTTTCCACCAGGCGGCGGCGGAATTCGGCACCGGTGATGCAGCGAGCTTCAACAAGAACTTCAGCTACAACGTTGCCACGCAGGACGCCACGCGCGCCAGTGCGCTGAGCGACGGCGGCGCCTGGACCGAAGCCGAGGTCACCAACCGCATCGCAGCCGGTCTGTTCAAGGACACGTCGGACACCGAAGTGCTGATCGAAGAGGCCAACGTCATCGGCGACAACATCCAGCTGATCGCCGCGCGAGGCATCGGCAAGGAAAGCGCTGCGCTGGTCATCGGCACCAACCCGACGGCGTGGACGGAAGACCAGCAACTTGCGCTGATCGCGGCCGAGCGGGCCGACGTGCGCATCGACACCGATGCGAAAACCATCACCATCCTGCGCAAGGACGACGTCGATTTCACCGCGCAGAACAACGGCACGATCACCGCAACGGCGACCGACAGCATCTACCTCGGCTCGGAGGAGGATGTGCGGGTGGTGTCGATCTCGACGCCGGCCGATGTGCGCCTGAAGACCGCCGGCGCGCTGCTGAGCGCCGCGACGACCGGGCAGGCGGCCGTTCAGTCGCGCAATGTGACGTTGGAAGCCGGCAGCGGCGACCTGGGTCAGGACACGCTGGCGCTGATCGTGCAGGTGACCAACAACGCGACCGTCACGGCGCGCGCCGGCGGCGACCTTTTCCTGTCCAGTCTGGTCGGCGACCTGCGCATCGACCAGATCTACACCCCGGGCCTGGCCCGCATCCGCTCGGCGGGTGCGCTGGTCGAAGTGTCGTCGGACCTGCAGCGCGACATCCAGGCGCGCTATCTCAGTCTGTATGCCGGCACCACCATCGGTGGCACCGGCGGCAGCGAGCTGGACGCGCTCGATCTGGGCGCTTCGCCCGACGGCTGGGTCGAGCTGGAGGCCGCCGACGGCATTCATGTGCGCGCCGTCGATGGTGCGCTCGACGTGCGCAGTGCGCGGTCCAGCGCCGGCGACGTCACGCTGCGTTCGCCCGGCGACCTGAACATCGGCGTCATCGACGCGGGCGGCAAGCTGATGCTCGATGCCGCCGGTGACGTGATGCAGTCGGCGCAGACCGTGGCAGCGGTGGGCAACATCGACCTGTCGGCCGCGCGCTACATCATGGCCGACGGGGCGACGCTGCGCGCCCGCGATGGCCGCATCGACATCGCGACCACCGGCGACGTCGTCGTCGGCCGCATCGAGGCGACCAACAACGCCACCGCCCAGGCACTGCGCATCGTCGCCGGCGGCGGCATCCACGACGGCGGCGACATCGGCACCTACGATCTGGTCGCCGCCACGCCGGGCGCCGGTGTCGTGCTCGAAGCGACCGACGGCATCGGCAGCGCCACATGGAACAACGGCACACCGCTGCCGGTGGCCGATGCACTGGAAACCGACATCGCGATGATCGATGCGATGTCGACCGCCGGCGGCCTGCAGATCGACGAGAAGGACGATGTCGCGCTCGGCACCGTCGAGACCGACGGCGATCTGGCGGTCAAGGCCGGCGGCACCATCAGTGGCAACAGTGCCTACACCGCGCGCGGCAATCTCGACCTGCTGTCCGGCAACAGCGTCACCGTGCTGGAGACGACGGCGGAAGCCGGCAATGCGACGGTGATCGCCGAACAGGACATCATCATGGATGCCGTCACCGCAGGGCAGGGCGTCAAGCTGCAGGCCATCAACGGCCGCGTCAGCGTGAAGCGGCTGACCGGCGACACGCTGGACATTTCCGGCAAGGGCGACATCGACCTGGGTACGCTCAGCGTCAAATCGAAGATGAGCTTCAGCACCGAATCGATCACCGCCCGGGTCATTCACACCGGCACGACGGGCCCGCTGCTGATGAACGTGACCGGTCCGCAGGGCGGCATGGCGCGCTGGGTCGATCTGACGTTCGACAGCCCGATCGGCACGCGCTTCGAGCGGCTGTATTCGCAGGACGCGCGGATCGAAACGGAACGCGGCTGGCTGGAGGTGCTGGACGGTCGGATCGACAATCAGGCACGCTTTATCAACCCGCAGAGCACCGTGTATATGGACAACGCGACGACGGTGATCCAGCCGGCAGACATCCAGCTTCATGCGCCGGACAGGCAGTTCGCGCTGCGCCTGGAGCGCTTCCGTCTGGTGACCGACGAGACCGCGCTGACGCGTAGCCCGCTGCACGAAGTGGTCAATGAGACGGACCCGGACAACAGCGGGCGGGAGGAGTCGCGCAACGCGATCGAAGGTCGGGTGCCGAATCCGACGCGTCCGCAGGCGGTGAATGTGGTGCCGGCGCTGTCGCAGATCGCGATCAACATCCCGCTGGACATCCCGGCCGTGAATTCGGGCGAGGAAGAGACGGAAGAGGAAGCGGAAGCCCGCCGCAAGGCCGAGGACGAGGCGCAGAATGCAACCGGCGAAACCCCGAAGGAGACCGCACAGTGAGGCGCGCACACAGGTTGTTCAGCAGGCAGGTCCGCAGGACGCCACTGGCCGTGGCAGCACTGGCGTGCGCCCTGGGCACTGCGGTGCCGGCGCAGGCGCAAGTGGCCCCGCAACTGCCGCCGGCGGCCGACCCGGGCAGCATCCAGCAGCGCTCGCTGGAACTCGAGCGGCGTCTGCGCGAAGAACGCGAACGCCGGCCGGAGTCGGAGCCGTCGATCGACCGCGAAGGGCTCAAGCCTGCGCCGGCCAGAAAGCCGGCGGTGACGTCGAGCTTTCTGCTCAAGCGCATCGACTTCACGAAGTCGGAACTGCTGTCGGAAGAGACGCTGCGCGGGCTGGCGGCGACGGTCGAAGGACGCGAAGTCACGCTGGCCGAGGTGGTCGAAGTCGTCGAGCGCATCAACACCCTGTATCGCGAGCGCGGCATCCCGACCGCACAGGCGGTGCTGCCGGCGCAGGAAGTGGCCGACGGCAATGTGACGATCAAACTGGTCGAAGGGCGTGTGGGTGACATTCTGCTCGAAGGGAACGCGAGCACTGCCGACAGCTTCATCCTGTCGCGGCTCGGCCAGACGAAGGGCGAACTGGCGGACGTCAGCGCACTTGAGCGCAGCATGATGCGCTTCAACCGCAGCCAGGACGTGCAGTTGCGCGCCGAACTGAAGCCGGGCGCGAAGTTCGGCGAAACTGATGTGGCGCTGACGGCGGTGGAGCCGCCGAAGCACGAAATGCGCGTCTTCGCCGACACCAGCGGCAGCTACGCGACCGGGGTGTATCGGGCCGGCGTGTTCTACCAGAACCGCAGCCTGTTCGGCTTCCGGGACGCGTTGAGTGCGTCGCTGATCGGCGCGGAGACGGGGGGGCACGAAGGCCGCGCACTGTCATACAGCATTCCACTGGGCAAGCTGGGCACGCGGCTCACGCTGTCGTGGTTCGAAGACCACACGCGGATCAGGAACGGCCCGTTCGCGCCGCTGCGCATCCGCGGTGAATCGACGGCATGGACCGCGCTGCTGCGCCATCCGCTGCTGATCGGGAAGAACTACCAGCTCGATGTGCTGGGCGGGGCGAAGAAGCGCAAGACGGAAAGCTGGATCGAAGGACGCAAGTTCCAGTCGACCGATATCGACGACGTGTCGGCGGGCGTGGATGCGCAGTGGTGGGAAAGCGACCGGATCTGGACCGGATCGCTGACCTACTCGGCGGGGGATGCGGACCCGATCGACGATGTGGTGTCGACCTCATTCAAGATCTGGCGTGGCTCGGTGCGCCGCGTGCAGGAATTCGGCGACGGCTGGTCGGTGCACAACACGGTGGCCTTCCAGTACACGCGTGACGAGAACCTGACCTCGAGCGAACAGTTCCTGATCGGCGGCGAGGGCAGTGTGCGGGGTTACCAGACGGGTCTGTTCAGCGGCGACAAAGGGCTGATCGCGTCGGTGGAACTGCACCACCCGCTGCCGCAGGCGCCGGTTGCACCGATCAGGACCAGCGGCTTCCTGTTTCTCGACTACGGCGCGGTGGAGCCCTTCCGTCCGCCGGAGTCGACGCGCGGCAGCGACACGATGGCGAGCTACGGCTGGGGTCTGAACGCGAACATCAATCAGAACATTTCGGCCCGGGTGACGCTCGGGCTGCCGATCCGCGACCGCCCGCAGGAGCCGCGTGGCTACTACGTGCACGTGCAGGTCGTCGCCCAAGTGTTCTGACGGCGCCGGGCACTACCCACGACTGCGTGGCATGCCCGGCCCGTCGGGTAGTGCGTGCTCGGCGACCCGCTTTTGCGCTGGCGGGAGATTGATGAAAACCCATTCTGGAACAGATTCTTGAGTTGAAGCTGTCCGGCCGTTTTCCGGCACGGTTCAGCGCGTCGTCCGTTGCCGGTTCGCCGACGATCGGGCCGTGATGCGTCGCATCCCGTGACTTTGCGCAAGATCAAGTAAGAGTTTGTCCTACACGCGCACATTGGTTTCTTTGGTGATCGAAAAGGATCCGGCAATGAAACCGACGCGCTCCACTTCCAGTCTGCCTGGCTTGCGCACGCTATCGGCGGCGCTTGCGCCCTCTTTCTGCACTTTGGCGGGCATGGCGAGCCTGCCGCTGCTGATGTCGCCGGCGGCGTGGGCGCAGGCGATCCAGGCCGATGGCCGGACGCTGAC
>NZ_JBHYCQ010000021.1:0-15659 GCF_051861465.1 Methyloversatilis sp.
ACGGTGGGCGCGGGCGTGGTTGCCAAGATCATCGCTTAAGCAGGTTGATGTGCCCCGGGCTGCGCGAGCAGGCCGGGTTTGTTTTGCAGGGGCATAGCTCAATTGGCAGAGCGTCGGTCTCCAAAACCGAAGGTTGGGGGTTCGATTCCCTCTGCCCCTGCCATCCCGGTAATCAGGACGGGTAACTTTGTGGGGCGCCTGAGCGTTCCCGGACATTCATGACCGACCAGCTGAAGCTCGCGCTGGCCATTGCACTGCTGATAGCAGGGCTGGCCGGCTTCTATGTTTTCTCCGACCAGATCATGGCGGTGCGTGTGCTGTCCGTTGTCGGTGGCATCGCGGCAGGTATCGCCGTCGCCTGGTACACGGCACAGGGTCGTCGCTTCTTCGAATTCGCCAACGAGTCGGTGGCGGAGGCGAAGAAGGTTGCGTGGCCGAGCCGCAAGGAAACAGTGCAAACGACAGCGATCGTGTTTGGCTTCGTGTTCGTCATGGCCGTTTTTCTGTGGCTGACTGACAAGAGCTTCGAGTGGGTGTTGTACGACCTCATCCTGGGCTGGAAAAAATCATGAGCAAGCGTTGGTACGTCGTACATGCTTATTCCGGTTTCGAGAAATCGGTGCAGCGCGCGCTCGTCGAGCGTATTACCCGGGCGAGCATGCAGGACAAGTTCGGCCAGATCCTCGTTCCGGTGGAAGAGGTGGTCGAGATGCGTGGCGGCCAGAAAGCCGTGTCGGAGCGAAAATTTTTCCCGGGCTACGTTCTGGTCGAAATGGACATGGACGAGGATAGCTGGCACCTCGTGAAGAGCACGCCGAAGGTCACGGGTTTCGTTGGCGGCAGTGCCAACAAGCCGACACCGATTTCCGAGAAGGAAGTCGAGAAGATCATGCAGCAGATGCAGGAAGGGGTTGAAAAGCCCCGTCCGAAGGTGCTGTTTGAAGTCGGTGAATTGGTTCGGGTCAAGGATGGCCCCTTCACCGATTTCAACGGATCGGTCGAGAGCGTCAATTACGACAAGAGCCGCCTGCATGTTTCGGTGACCATTTTCGGCCGTGCGACGCCGGTGGAGCTCGAATTTGCGCAGGTCGAGAAGGTCTGATCCCAAGAGTCTGGATCGGGGATCGGATCCGGTAATTGAGGCAGCGCCGGAAGGCGTTGTCCGGGTGCGCGGCAAGGCCTGAGAGCCGTGCGGCGCAATTGTTTCCGGTGTTTGCACCGGTCGAGGAGTGGCAGACGGTCCGATGACCGCGCGTCACGCTATCACTCACATCAGGAGTCATCATGGCGAAGAAAATCGTCGGCTATGTAAAGCTGCAAGTGCCGGCCGGGAAGGCGAATCCGTCGCCCCCGATCGGACCCGCGCTGGGTCAGCGCGGTTTGAACATCATGGAATTCTGCAAGGCATTCAATGCGCAGACCCAAGGCATGGAACCGGGTCTGCCGATTCCAGTGGTCATCACCGCCTATGCGGACAAGTCATTCACTTTCGTGATGAAGTCGCCCCCCGCGACCATTCTCATCAAGAAGGCTGCCGGCATCACCAAGGGTTCGCCCAAGCCGCACACCGACAAGGTGGGCAAGGTGACCCGCGCGCAGCTTGAAGAGATCGTCAAGGTGAAGAACAAGGATCTGACGGCGGGTGATCTTGACGCAGCGGTGCGCACGATCGCCGGTTCGGCCCGCAGCATGGGCATCACGGTGGAGGGGCTGTAATCATGGCGAAACTGTCCAAACGTGTTCAGGCGCTGCGCGCCAAGGTCGATCGCAACCGCAGCTACCCGTTGGCCGATGCGCTCGCGCTGGTCAAGGAAACCGCGAACGCCAAGTTCGATGAATCGGTCGATCTGGCCGTGAATCTGGGCATCGACGCAAAGAAGTCGGACCAGTTGGTCCGTGGTTCGGTCGTGCTGCCGGCAGGTACCGGCAAGTCGGTACGCGTCGCCGTGTTCGCCCAGGGTGCGAAGGCTGACGAAGCCCGTGCCGCCGGTGCGGACGTCGTCGGCTTCGACGATCTGGCCGCTCAGGTCAAGGAAGGCAATCTGAATTTCGACGTCGCGATCGCGACTCCGGACGCGATGCGCGTTGTCGGCGCGCTGGGCCAGATCCTCGGCCCGCGTGGCCTGATGCCGAATCCGAAGGTCGGTACCGTGACCATGGATGTCGCCACTGCGGTCAAGAACGCGAAGGCCGGTCAGGTGCAGTACCGCACCGACAAGGGTGGCATCGTGCAATGTACCGTTGGCCGCGCGTCCTTCACGCCGGAACAACTCACCACCAACATCAAGGCACTGATCGAAGCACTGAACAAGGCGCGTCCGGCTGCGGCCAAGGGCGTGTATCTGCGCAAGGTGTCGGTCACTTCGACGATGGGTGTCGGCATCCGCGTCGATCAGGCGTCGGTGCAGTAAGCATTTGTGCCCGGCTCGCCGGGCGCACAAACGAACTTTGGGCTGCCACCGCCCGTATGGGGTGGCAGGTTGTCAAAGACCGCAGGTGCCCGACCGGGCGTAATGGAGCGAATGCTCCGCCTGCGCAGATGGCGTTACCCGACACAGGATGGATGGTGTCCTTACGGACAGTTTCTTCTCCTGATACGGTCGCCGCAGGTGGTTCGTCAGGTGGGCAGCGATGCGTGCCTGACGACCGTAATCATGGGAGTAGACCTTTGGGACTCAATCTCGATCAGAAGAAGGAAGTCGTCGCCGGTGTGGCCGCTGAAGTTGCGGGCGCGCAGGTGATCGTGATCGCCGAGAACCGCGGTCTGGAAGTGGGCGATGTCACGCGTTTGCGTGCCCAGGCCCGAGCACAGGGTGTCTACCTGCGCGTTCTGAAGAACACGCTGGCACGTCGCGCTGTCGAGGGGACCCCTTTCGAGGGGCTGGCGAAGGACATGACCGGACCGCTGCTGTATGGCATGTCCGCCGATCCGGTATCGGCGGCAAAGGTCCTGCAGGAATTCGTCAAGGGCAACGACAAGCTGGTCATCAAGGGCGGCGCACTGGCCAACCACGTCATGGACGCCGCAGGCGTCAAGGCGCTGGCCACGATGCCGAGCCGCGATGAACTGCTGGCAACACTTCTGGGCACGATGCAGGCGCCGATCGCAAAGTTTGTGCAAACCCTCAACGAGGTGCCGGGCAAGTTCGTCCGTACCCTCGCAGCGGTGCGCGACGAACGCGAAAAGCAATCCGCCTGAGTTCAGGCTTCACGAAAGACTACATCACCATCCCGCGCCGCTGGAATTCATCCCGGCGCTTGAATCAGGAGTTTTTAAATGTCGATTAGCAAAGAGCAGGTCCTGGAAGCTGTTGCCGCAATGTCGGTTCTCGAACTGTCGCAACTGATCAAGGACATGGAAGAGAAGTTCGGCGTGTCCGCCGCCGCCTCGGTTGCCGTTGCTGCCGCTCCGGCCGCTGCTGCCGCTCCGGCCGCTGAAGAGCAGACCGAATTCACCGTCATGCTGCTGGCCGCTGGCGAGAAGAAGGTTGAAGTCATCAAGGTCGTTCGCGCCGTTACCGGCCTGGGCCTGAAGGAAGCCAAGGACCTCGTGGATGGCGCACCGAAGCCGGTGAAGGAAGCCATCTCGAAGGCTGACGCAGAAGCCCTGAAGAAGCAGCTGGACGACGCAGGCGCCAAGGTCGAAATCAAGTAATTCCGACCTGATCGGCGGGAGTGCGTGCCTTCGGGCCGTACTCCCGTCGCCGTTTGGGGATACCAGGAAAGCACGTGCGCGAACGTGTTTTCCTTGTCTTCCGAAGCGATCACGGAAGACCGTTTCCGGTCGAACGAAAGTCCCGCCTCGGGTGCTCATGCCCGCGCTTTCGTTGTCAGCCCAGGGGTTGGTAGAGGCCAACCGCCGGTGACGTTGTCCTGATTGCATTCCGTGGTGAAACGCGGACGGCGCGCCGGGTGGCGCACGCTCCGTTTTCCCCGGCCATCGCACTCTACGCCCGGAGATTTCATGGCCTATACCTACACCGAGAAGAAGCGCATCCGCAAAAGCTTTGCCAAGCGCGATGCGGTACTCGACGTGCCGTTCCTGCTGGCGACCCAGCTGGAGTCCTACACCCAGTTCCTGCAGGCCGAGATTCCTGCCGAATCCCGTCGCAACCAGGGCTTGCAGGCTGCTTTCACGTCGATCTTCCCGATCAGTTCGCATTCCGGCAATGCGCGCCTCGAGTTCGTGCATTTCATGCTCGGCGAACCCGCATTCGACGTCAAGGAATGCCATCAACGCGGCCTGACTTTCGCGAGCCCGCTGCGCGCGCGCGTGCGCCTGGTCATCATGGACCGCGAAGCGCCGAAGGAAACCATCAAGGAAGTGAAGGAACAGGAAGTGTACATGGGCGAAATTCCGCTCATGACGACCACCGGCTCCTTCGTCATCAACGGCACCGAGCGTGTCATCGTCAGCCAGCTGCATCGTTCGCCGGGCGTGTTCTTCGAGCATGATCGCGGCAAGACCCACAGCTCGGGCAAGCTGCTGTTCTCGGCCCGTATCATTCCCTACCGCGGCTCCTGGCTCGACTTCGAATTCGATCCGAAGGACTATCTCTACTTCCGCGTCGACCGTCGTCGCAAGATGCCGGTGACGATCCTGTTGAAGGCGATCGGCATGACGCCGACGCAGATCCTGTCGACCTTCTTTGAATTCGACGCCTTCGATCTGGCCGCCAAGGGTGGCATCCAGATGAAGCTGGTGCCGGAGCGCCTTCGCGGGGAAGTCGCAAAATTCGACATCATCGACGGTTCGGGCAAGGTCGTCGTGGCGAAAGACAAGCGCATCACCGCCAAGCACATCCGCGAACTGGCCGAGTCGGGCACCGAAGCCATCGTGGTGCCGGAAGATTTTCTCGTCGGGCGCGTGTTCTCGAGCGCCGTGATCGATCCGGAAACCGGCGAAGTGCTGGCGAACGTGAATGACGAAATCACCGAAGAGCTGCTGGCCAAGCTGAGCGTGGCAGGCGTCGGCGAGATCTCGACGCTGTACGTGAATGACCTGGACCGCGGCCCGTACATTTCGCAGACGTTGCGCACCGACGAAACCGCTGATCAGTGGCAGGCGCGCGTCGCCATCTACCGCATGATGCGGCCGGGTGAGCCGCCGACGGAAGATGCCGTGGAAACGCTGTTCCACGGTCTGTTCTATTCGGAAGAGCGCTACGACCTGTCGGCCGTCGGCCGCATGAAGTTCAACCGCCGTGTCGGTCGCGATGCAATCGAAGGTGCTGCCACGCTGTCGAACGAAGACATCGTTGACGTCATCCGCATTCTGGTCGATCTGCGCAACGGCAAGGGCGAAATCGACGACATCGACCACCTCGGCAATCGTCGCGTGCGTTCGGTCGGCGAACTGGCGGAGAACCAGTTCCGCGCCGGTCTGGTGCGCGTCGAGCGCGCCGTGAAGGAACGTCTGTCGCAAGCCGAGTCGGACAACCTGATGCCGCACGATCTGATCAACGCCAAGCCGATCAGCGCAGCGATCAAGGAGTTCTTCGGTTCCAGCCAGCTGTCGCAGTTCATGGACCAGACCAACCCCTTGTCGGAAATCACGCACAAGCGTCGCGTGTCCGCACTGGGCCCGGGCGGTCTGACGCGCGAACGTGCCGGCTTCGAGGTGCGCGACGTGCACCCGACCCACTATGGCCGTGTGTGCCCGATCGAAACGCCTGAAGGCCCGAACATCGGTCTGATCAATTCGCTCGCGCTGTACGCCCGCACCAACAAGTACGGCTTCCTCGAAACGCCGTATCGCCGTGTCGATGGCAGCCATGTCACCGAACAGATCGATTTCCTGTCGGCGATCGAAGAAGGCAAGTACGTGATCGCGCAGGCGAACGCGTCGCTGGACAAGAAGGGCGGCCTTTCGGACGAACTGGTGTCCTGCCGTCACAAGGGCGAGTTCATGCTATCGACGCCGGATCAGGTCCAGTACATGGACATCGCACCGGGTCAGATCGTGTCGGTCGCCGCCTCGCTGATTCCGTTCCTCGAGCACGACGACGCGAACCGCGCGTTGATGGGTGCCAACATGCAGCGTCAGGCCGTCCCTTGCCTTCGTCCGGAAAAGGCCTTCGTCGGTACCGGTATCGAACGCACTGTTGCGGTCGACTCGGGCACCGCGGTGCAGGCATTGCGCGGTGGTGTGGTCGACTACGTTGATGCGAATCGCATCGTGGTGCGCGTCAATGACGACGAAACGGTGCCGGGCGAAGTCGGCGTCGATATCTACAATCTGGTGAAGTACACGCGTTCGAACCAGAACACGAACATCAACCAGCGTCCGGTGGTCAAGAGCGGCGACATCATCGCCAAGGGCGATGTCGTCGCCGACGGTGCTTCGACCGACCTCGGCGAACTGGCGCTCGGCCAGAACATGCTGGTCGCCTTCATGCCGTGGAACGGCTACAACTTCGAAGATTCGATCCTGATTTCGGAACGCGTCGTCGCCGAAGATCGCTTCACGTCGATCCACATCGAGGAACTGACGGTCGTCGCACGCGATACCAAGCTGGGCCCGGAAGAAATCACGCGCGACATCGCGTCGCTCGGCGAAGCACAGCTCGGCCGTCTCGACGAATCGGGCATCGTGTATATCGGCGCTGAAGTCGAAGCCGGCGATGTGCTGGTCGGCAAGGTGACGCCGAAGGGCGAAACCCAGCTGACGCCGGAAGAAAAGCTGCTGCGCGCGATCTTCGGTGAAAAGGCTTCGGACGTGAAGGACACCTCGTTGCGTGTGCCCTCGGGCATGAACGGCACGGTGATCGACGTGCAGGTGTTCACCCGCGAAGGCATCGAGCGTGACAAGCGTGCGCAATCCATCGTCGATGACATGCTGCGCAGCTACCGTCAGGATCTGGGCGACCAGATGCGCATCGTTGAACGCGACACCTTTGCCCGTATCGAGCGACTGCTCGCCGGTCGTGTCGCCAATGGCGGCCCGAAGCGTCTGGCCAAGGGCACGACGATCACCCGCGAGTACCTCGACGGCGTGGAACCGCACAACTGGTTCGACATCCGCATGGCGGACGAAGAGATCGCGGCACAACTCGAGAGCCTGCGCGAGTCGCTGGAAAAGACCCGTACCGACTTCGACGTCGCGTTCGAACTGAAGAAGAAGAAGCTGACGCAGGGCGACGAGCTGCCGCCTGGCGTGCAGAAGATGGTCAAGGTCTACCTGGCCGTGAAGCGCCGCCTACAGCCGGGCGACAAGATGGCCGGCCGTCACGGCAACAAGGGTGTGGTGTCGAAGATCACGCCGATCGAAGACATGCCGCACATGGAAGACGGCACGCCGGTCGACATCGTGCTCAATCCGCTCGGCGTGCCGTCGCGGATGAACATCGGCCAGATTCTCGAAACCCACCTCGGCATGGCTGCGCGCGGCCTTGGCAAGAAGATCGATGGCATGCTGCGTCGTCAGGCGAATCTCGCCGAGCTGCGCAGTTTCATGGACGAGATCTACAACAGCAGTGGCAAGCCGGAAGAAATTGCCTCGCTGACCGACGATGAAATTCTTGAGCTGGCGAGCAATCTGAAGCACGGCGTGCCGTTCGCAACGCCAGTGTTCGACGGCGCGCATGAGTCCGAAATCCGTCGCATGCTGGAACTGGCCGACATGCCGTCCGGGGGCCAGATGACGCTGTACGACGGCCGCACCGGCGAAGCGTTCGAGCGTCAGGTGACGGTCGGCTACATGCATGTGCTGAAGCTGCATCACCTGGTCGACGACAAGATGCACGCCCGGTCGACCGGCCCGTACTCCCTGGTCACCCAGCAGCCGCTGGGCGGCAAGGCGCAGTTCGGTGGTCAACGCTTCGGTGAAATGGAAGTGTGGGCACTGGAAGCGTACGGCGCGTCCTACACGCTGCAGGAAATGCTCACCGTCAAGTCCGACGACGTCACGGGTCGTACGAAGGTGTACGAAAACATCGTCAAGGGCGAGCACAAGATCGATGCCGGCATGCCGGAGTCGTTCAACGTGCTGGTGAAGGAAATCCGGTCGCTGGCCATCGACATTGATTTGGAGCGGTTCTAGGACAGGGCGCGAAAGCCAACCCCGCCTAGCCCCTAGCCACTAGCCCCAAAGGAGTTGCCATGAAAGCATTGCTGGATCTGTTCAAGCAGGTCACCCAGGAAGAAGAGTTCGACGCGATCACCATCGGTCTCGCGTCGCCGGACAAGATCCGTTCCTGGTCCTACGGCGAAGTCAAGAAGCCGGAAACCATCAACTACCGCACCTTCAAGCCGGAGCGCGATGGTCTGTTCTGCGCCAAGATCTTCGGCCCGGTGAAGGACTACGAGTGCCTGTGCGGCAAGTACAAGCGCCTGAAGCACCGCGGTGTCATCTGCGAAAAGTGCGGCGTCGAAGTCACGCTGTCGAAGGTGCGTCGCGAGCGCATGGGCCACATCGAGCTGGCCAGCCCGACCGCGCACATCTGGTTCCTGAAGTCGCTGCCGTCACGTCTGGGCATGGTGCTCGACATGACGCTGCGCGACATCGAACGGGTGCTGTACTTCGAAGGCTTCGTCGTTGTCGATCCGGGCATGACACCGCTGGCCCGCGGCCAGTTGCTGTCGGAAGACGATTACCTGGCCAAGGTCGAAGAGTACGGCGACGACTTCACCGCGTTCATGGGTGCAGAAGGCGTGCGCGGCATGCTGCGTTCGCTCGACCTGAACCGTGAAGTGGAAAAGCTGCGCGGCGAACTGGAAGCGACCAGTTCCGAAGCGAAGATGAAGAAGATTTCGAAGCGGCTCAAGATCCTTGAAGGCTTCCAGCATTCGGGCATCAAGCCGGAATGGATGATTCTGGAAGTGCTGCCGGTTCTGCCGCCGGACCTGCGTCCGCTGGTGCCGCTGGACGGTGGCCGCTTCGCGACGTCCGACCTGAATGACCTCTACCGCCGCGTCATCAACCGCAACAACCGCCTGAAGCGCCTGCTCGAACTGAAGGCGCCGGAAATCATCGTGCGCAACGAAAAGCGCATGCTGCAGGAAGCGGTCGATTCGCTGCTCGACAACGGCCGTCGCGGCAAGGCAATGACTGGCGCCAACAAGCGCCCGTTGAAGTCGCTGGCCGACATGATCAAGGGCAAGGGCGGTCGTTTCCGTCAGAACCTGCTGGGCAAGCGTGTCGACTACTCGGGGCGTTCGGTCATCGTGGTGGGCCCTCAGCTCAAGCTGCATCAGTGCGGCCTGCCGAAGAAGATGGCGCTCGAACTGTTCAAGCCCTTCATCTTCAACAAGCTCGAACTGAATGGCATGGCGACCACGATCAAGGCTGCCAAGAAGCTGGTCGAGCAGGAAGTGCCGGAAGTGTGGGACATCCTCGAAGAGGTGATCCGCGAACATCCGGTCATGCTGAACCGAGCGCCGACACTGCACCGCCTCGGCATCCAGGCTTTCGAGCCGATGCTGATCGAAGGCAAGGCCATCCAGCTGCACCCGCTGGTCTGCGTGGCATTCAACGCCGACTTCGACGGTGACCAGATGGCCGTGCACGTGCCGCTGTCGCTGGAAGCGCAGATGGAAGCGCGCACGCTGATGCTGGCGTCGAACAACGTGTTGTCGCCGGCCAATGGCGAGCCGATTATCGTGCCGTCGCAGGACATCGTGCTCGGCCTGTACTACGCCACCCGTTCGAAGATCAACGGCAAGGGCGAAGGCATGATGTTCGCCAACGTGAATGAAATGCGTCGCGCCTACGACAACGGCTTTGTCGAGCTGCACTCCAAGATTTCGGTGCGTATCCGCGAAGTCGAAGTGATCGACGACGAAAAGCGCGACAAGGTGACGCGCTACGAAACGACGGTCGGCCGCGCCATGCTGTCGGAAATCCTGCCGCCGGGCCTGCCGTTTACGGTGCTCGACAAGGCGCTGAAGAAGAAGGAAATCTCGCGTCTGGTCAACAACAGCTTCCGTCGCTGCGGTCTGCGCGAAACGGTGATCTTCGCCGACAAGCTGATGCAGGCGGGTTTCGCACTCGCGACCCGCGCCGGCATTTCGATCGCGGTGAAGGACATGCTGGTGCCGGATGCCAAGCACACCCTGATCAGCGCGGCCGAAGCCGAGGTGAAGGAAATCGCCCAGCAATACACGTCCGGTCTGGTGACCGACGGCGAGCGTTACAACAAGGTGGTGGATATCTGGGGTCGCGCTGGTGACCAGGTCGCCAAGGCGATGATGGACCAACTCGGCCAGGAGGACACCGTCGACCGCGACGGCAACACGGTCAAGCAGGAGTCGTTCAACTCCATCTACATGATGGCCGACTCCGGAGCGCGCGGTTCCGCAGCGCAGATCCGTCAGCTTGCCGGCATGCGCGGTCTGATGGCCAAGCCGGACGGCTCGATCATCGAAACGCCCATCACGACCAACTTCCGCGAAGGTCTGAACGTTCTGCAGTACTTCATTTCGACGCACGGCGCCCGCAAGGGTCTGGCCGACACCGCACTGAAGACGGCGAACTCCGGTTATCTGACGCGCCGCCTGGTCGACGTGACACAGGATCTGGTGGTGACCGAGGACGATTGCGGCACCAGCGAAGGCTTCGTGATGAAGGCGCTGGTCGAGGGCGGTGAAGTCATCGAGCCGCTGCGTGACCGCATCCTCGGCCGCACGACCGCTGCCGATGTGGTGAATCCGGAAACGCAGGCCACGGTGATCTACGCCGGTGAGCTGCTGGACGAAGACAAGTGCGACCTCATCGACTCGCTCGGTGTGGATGAGGTGAAGGTTCGTACTCCGCTGACCTGCGAAACTCGATACGGCCTGTGCGCCAAGTGCTATGGCCGTGACCTGGGTCGCGGCCAGTTGGTCAACAGCGGCGAAGCAGTCGGTGTGATCGCAGCGCAGTCGATCGGCGAGCCGGGTACTCAGCTCACGATGCGTACCTTCCACGTCGGTGGTGCGGCGTCGCGAGCGGCCGCGGCAAGCGGGGTCGAGGCGAAGAGCTCGGGCGTGATCCGCTTCACGCTGAACATGCGTTATGTCACCAGCGCGAAGAACGAGAAGATCGTGATCGCACGCAGCGCGGAAGTCATCATCACCGATGACCACGGCCGCGAACGCGAACGTCACAAGGTTCCGTACGGCGCCACGCTGCAGGTCGACGAAGGCCAGGCCATCAAGGCCGGTACCGCGCTGGCCAGCTGGGATCCGCACACGCGTCCGATCATTACCGAGTACTCGGGTGTGGTCCGCTTCGAGCACGTCGAAGAGGGCGTTACAGTTGCCAAGCAGGTGGACGACGTGACCGGCCTGACCACTTTGGTCGTGATCGATCCGAAGCGTCGCAGCACGACGACCAAGGGTTTGCGCCCGCAGGTCAAGCTGCTCACTGAGTCGGGCGAAGAAGTGAAGGTTGCCGGCACTGAAACGCCCGTGTCCATCACCTTCCAGGTGGGGTGCATCATCACGGTGAAGGACGGCCAGACGGTCAGCGTGGGTGACGTGCTCGCACGCATCCCGCAGGAGTCGGCAAAGACGCGCGACATCACCGGTGGTCTGCCGCGTGTGGCCGAACTGTTCGAAGCCCGTTCGCCGAAGGACGCCGGTCTGCTGGCCGAGGTGACCGGTACGGTGTCGTTCGGCAAGGACACCAAGGGCAAGCAGCGCCTCGTGATCACCGAGCCCGATGGGACGGTGAACGAGTTCCTGATCCCGAAGGACAAGCACGTCACGGTGCACGACGGTCAGGTGGTGAACAAGGGCGAAGTGATCGTTGACGGCGCCGTCGAGCCGCACGACATCCTGCGTCTGAAGGGCGTCGAGGAACTGGCGCGCTACATCATCGACGAGGTGCAGGACGTGTATCGCCTGCAGGGTGTGAAGATCAACGACAAGCACATCGAGGTCATCGTCCGCCAGATGCTTCGTCGCGTTGTCATCGTCGACTCCGGCGATTCGAAGTTCATTCGCGAGGAACAGGTGGAACGTTCCGAAGTGCTTGACGAGAACGATCGCCTGGTCTCCGAAGGCAAGCGTCCGTGCGAGTACCAGTACATGCTGCTCGGCATCACGAAGGCCTCGTTGTCGACCGACTCGTTCATCTCCGCGGCGTCCTTCCAGGAAACGACGCGCGTGCTGACCGAGGCGGCGATCATGGGCAAGCGTGATGAGTTGCGTGGCCTGAAGGAAAACGTGATCGTCGGACGTCTGATTCCAGCCGGTACCGGTCTTGCATACCACCGTACTCGTCGCGGCCAGATGCGCGGCGACGATGCGGCGGCGGCCGACCGAGTGCTTTTCGGCGACGATCCGATTCCGGTTGAAGCGGAAACCGGCGAAGCGCAGTAACCAACGCAGTATCCCGTGGGAGGGTCAATCACCAGCGGCAAAGGGCTGCCGATGGTTGACCCGTCCTGTTAAGTATGCCTATAATCCGGCCTCTTTGTGGGTCCGCCAACCGTAGCGGGCCCGGGGCGAACGAGTCACGGAGGCGGGCCGACCGTAAATGGCGTCGCCTTCGGTCTTTTGGAATCTCGAAAAATGCCAACCATTAATCAGCTTGTTCGCAAGCCGCGCACGTCGCCGGTAAGCAAATCAAAAGTGCCGGCCCTTGAGGCTTGCCCGCAGAAGCGCGGCGTTTGCACGCGTGTGTACACCACGACTCCGAAGAAGCCGAATTCGGCGCTGCGCAAGGTCGCCAAAGTACGTTTGACCAACGGTTTCGAGGTGATCTCGTACATCGGTGGTGAAGGTCACAATCTCCAGGAACACTCGGTCGTGTTGATCCGCGGCGGTCGCGTTAAAGACCTCCCGGGTGTGCGCTACCACATCGTCCGCGGTTCGCTTGACCTGCAGGGCGTGAAGGATCGCAAGCAGTCGCGCTCCAAGTACGGCGCGAAGCGTCCGAAGAAGGCCTGACCGGTTTCTGTCAGCGCGTGCCCAGTGCAGTGTAATAGCAAGAAGTTAAGGGTTTAAACATGCCACGTCGTCGTGAAGTACCCAAGCGGGACATACTGCCGGATCCGAAATTCGGCAGCGTAGAGCTCTCCAAGTTCGTCAATGTGTTGATGTCGGCCGGCAAGAAGTCGGTTGCTGAGCGCATTGTTTATGGTGCGTTCGAGCAGATCAAGACGAAGAGCGGCAAGGATCCGCTTGAGGTTTTCGCTCAGGCCATCAGTAATGTGAAGCCGGTTGTCGAAGTGAAGAGTCGTCGCGTCGGCGGGGCTAACTATCAAGTGCCGGTTGAAGTGCGTCCGTCGCGTCGCATGGCGCTTTCGATGCGCTGGCTGCGTGAAGCCGCGCGCAAGCGCTCGGAAAAATCGATGGGTCTGCGCCTTGCAGCTGAATTGCTCGAGGCATCGGAAGGTCGAGGCGCTGCGATGAAGAAGCGTGACGAGGTGCATCGGATGGCGGACGCCAACAAGGCTTTCTCGCACTTCCGTTTCTGATTCATCCCGCTTAATCGAACGGCCGCCACTTGTGGCGGCCTCTTGTTTCAAAGGACAGTATCGTGGCACGCAAGACACCGATCGAGCGCTACCGGAACATCGGCATTTCCGCTCACATCGACGCCGGCAAGACGACGACCACCGAGCGCATTTTGTACTACACCGGCGTGAACCATAAGCTGGGTGAAGTGCACGACGGTGCAGCCACGACCGACTGGATGGAACAGGAGCAGGAGCGCGGCATCACCATCACGTCTGCTGCTGTGACGACCTTCTGGAAGGGCATGGCGGGTGACTACCCCGAGCATCGCATCAACATCATCGATACTCCCGGGCACGTGGACTTCACGATTGAAGTCGAACGGTCGATGCGCGTTCTCGATGGCGCGTGCATGGTTTATTGCGCCGTGGGTGGTGTGCAGCCGCAGTCGGAGACCGTCTGGCGCCAAGCCAACAAGTACGGCGTACCGCGTCTGGCCTTTGTCAACAAGATGGACCGCACGGGTGCAAATTTCTTCAAGGTCTACGACCAATTGAAGGCTCGCTTGCACGCCAATCCGGTGCCGATCGTTGTGCCTATCGGTGCTGAAGAGGGTTTCAAGGGCGTTGTCGACCTGATCAAGATGAAGGCGATCCTTTGGGATGAGGCATCCCAGGGCATCAAGTTCTCTTACGAAGAGATCCCTGCTGAACTCGCTGATGTGTGCAGCGAATGGCGCGAGAAGATGGTCGAGGCGGCAGCGGAATCCAGTGAAGAGCTGATGAACCGCTACCTTGAAAACGGCGATCTCGACGAGAAGGACATCATTCTCGGATTGCGGACCCGTACCATCGCAGGTGAAATTCATCCGATGTTGTGCGGCACCGCATTCAAGAACAAGGGCGTACAGCGAATGCTGGACGCCGTGATCGATTTTCTCCCGTCGCCGGTTGATATTCCGCCGGTTCAGGGTCTGGATGACGACGACAAGCCGGTTGAACGTCGCGCAGCGGACGACGAAAAGTTCTCGGCGCTCGCTTTCAAGCTCATGTCGGACAAGTATGTCGGTCAGCTCACATTCATCCGCGTCTATTCGGGTGTATTGAAATCGGGTGACACGGTGTACAACCCGATCAAGGGCAAGAAGGACCGCATTGGTCGTCTGGTGCAAATGCATGCAAACGACCGTCAGGAAATCGAAGAAGTGCGCGCTGGCGACATCGCGGCTGCCATTGGCCTATCGTCGGTGACCACCGGTGAGACGCTGTGTGATCCGGACAATGCGGTGACGCTGGAGCGCATGGAGTTTCCGGAGCCGGTGATTCACGTTGCTGTCGAGCCGAAGACGAAGGGCGATCAGGAAAAGATGGGTCTGGCGCTGTCGCGTCTGGCGCAGGAAGATCCGTCGTTCCGCGTGCGTACCGACGAAGAATCGGGTCAGACCGTGATTTCGGGTATGGGTGAACTGCACCTGGAAATCATCGTCGATCGTATGAAGCGCGAATTCGGTGTTGAGGCCAATGTCGGTGCGCCGCAGGTTGCGTATCGGGAAGCTGTCCGGAAATCGGTTGAGCAGGAAGGCAAGTTCGTCAAGCAATCGGGCGGTCGCGGCCAATACGGGCACGTGTGGATCAAGCTTGAGCCGAATGAAGCCGGCAAGGGTTACGAATTCGTCGATGCGATCAAGGGCGGTACCGTCCCGCGAGAGTTCATCCCGGCAGTCGACAAGGGCTTGCGCGAAACGTTGCCGAACGGCGTGCTTGCAGGTTTCCCGGTCGTTGACGTCAAGGTGACGCTGTTCGACGGCTCTTACCACGACGTCGATTCGAACGAAAACGCGTTCAAGATGGCCGCGTCGATGGCGTTCAAGGACGCGATGCGCAAGGCGAGTCCGGTGTTGCTCGAGCCGATGATGGCGGTCGAGGTGGAGACGCCGGAAGACTACATGGGTAACGTTATGGGCGATCTGTCGGGTCGTCGCGGCATCGTTCAGGGCATGGAAGATCTGCCGGGTGGCATCAAGGCCATCAAGGCTGAAGTACCGCTTGCAGCGATGTTCGGTTATTCCACGACTTTGCGTTCGTTGAGCCAGGGGCGTGCAACCTACTCGATGGAATTCAAGCATTACGCCGAAGCGCCGAAGAACGTCGCCGAAGCGATCATCAACAAGAAGTGAGTTTTGGGATTTAGGGGCTAGACATGGCAAAGGGAAAGTTTGAACGTACCAAGCCGCACGTGAACGTGGGGACGATTGGGCACGTTGATCATGGCAAGAC
>NZ_JBHYCQ010000022.1:0-14532 GCF_051861465.1 Methyloversatilis sp.
GAAGTCCAATCCGGCCGGCGTCAAGGAAACCGACGTGTCGCTCAACGTGCTGGAAGAAGTCGCAACCGGCAAGTAAGACCGCCGGCCCTCACCCGGAGGCCCGTCGGTGCTGCGCGCGGACGGGCCTCTTTCGTTCGGTGGCAGTTGCTGCGCGAATGCGGGGGGCATATACGGACCCGCGCGCGCTGCGGGTGCTCCGAATGAACCCGCTTCTGGTCCGGAAATCGGTCACCGTGGTCGGACGGGGTCCGACTTTCGTCCCTTGATGAACGGCGTCGTCCCGGCATACGGCGCGCAGCCGTCACGCGGCGCGTGGCATGGCCCGTGCTTCATGATTCGACCACTAATGTATTGAACCCGGCGCTTACCGGGCACCCCAGGAGACTGTGCATGTATACAAAGGAATTTCACGCCGACTCGCTCGCATGGGAACCCAGCGGCATTGACGGCGTGCACTTCAAGGTGATCGACGGCGAACTTGCGACGACGGCATCCACCGTGCTCTACAAGTTCGACGCCGGTTCGTGCGTGCAGTCGCACCTGCATACGCAGGCCGATGAAGTCGCTTACGTACTCGACGGTCAGTTCATCGAGAACGGCAAGACCTATGGCCCGGGTTCGGTATTTACTGCGCCGGCCGGCACGTCACATGGGCCGCACACGACCGACACCGGCTGTACGGTGATGTTTGTGCTGTCGAAGGGCCTGGATTTCATCCCGGCCGAATGATCCCTCCGCGCTGCCGGTGGCGGCAACGGTCCTCGTTGCCGGCGGCGCACCCCCTGCGTTTCTCCTGCCTTCGTTTCCCTGGCCTTTCGCCTTTCCGTCATTGTCCGGGTGCAGCGGCGCCTGCTGAACAACCAGGGCGCGCGCCTCACTGTGCGGTCTCCTTCGGGGTTTCGCCGGGGGTGGCGTTCCGTGCCTCGTCCTCAGCTTGGCGGCGGGCCTCGGCTTCCTCTTCCGTCTCTTCATCGCCCGAATTCACGGCCGGGATGTCCAGCGGAATGTTGATCGCGATCTGCGACAGCGCCGGCACCACATTCACCGCCTGCGGACGCGTCGGATTCGGCACCCGACCTTCGATCGCGTTGCGCGACGCCTCCCGCCCGCTGTTGTCCGGGTCCGTCTCATTGACCACTTCGTGCAGCGGGCTACGCGTCAGCGCGGTCTCGTCGGTCACCAGACGGAAGCGCTCCAGGCGCAGCGCGAACTGCCTGTCCGGCGCATGAAGCTGGATGTCTGCCGGCTGGATCACCGTCGTCGCGTTGTCCATATACACGGTGCTCTGCGGGTTGATGAAGCGTGCCTGATTGTCGATCCGACCGTCCAGCACCTCCAGCCAGCCGCGTTCCGTTTCGATCCGCGCGTCCTGCGAATACAGCCGCTCAAAGCGCGTGCCGATCGGACTGTCGAACGTCAGATCAACCCAGCGCGCCATGCCACCCTGCGGTCCCGTCACGTTCATCAGCAGCGGACCCGCCGTGCCGGTTTGAACGATTCTCGCAGTAATCGAACCGACGCCGATCGACAGCTGCGAGTCCACCTTCAGCGTGCCTGCCTCGATGTCGCCATCGGTGATGATTTCGATAGTGTCACCACTCAGCCGCTTCACGCTGACCCGACCGTTGACGCTTTCCAGTCGCACGCCCTGCCCGGCGGTCACCGCATCCATCAGGATGTCCTGCTCGGTGAACACACTTGCGTTGCCCGCATCCGCCGTGGCTTCCAGCACCGTCACGCTGCGGCCTGCGCGCAGATCGAGATTGCCGCGCACGGCACGGACGCTGCCGCCGCTGACCGCGCCGATGGCCATGACCGTCGCGTCACCGCCTGCATTGACTTCGCCCACTTCAAGATCGGAAGAGAAATCCGGATCGGCTGCAGTGATGCCCGACAGATGCACGTCTTCCGCCGCCTCTGCGTTGACCGCGTGGCCGCTGCCCGGCGCAACGACCAATGCTTCGCCGGGCGCACCGATGCTGCCCGCAAGCGAACGCAGATCGATGTCGCCTTCCGCGGTCTGCAGCGACACGACACGCTGCGTGCCGCGGGCATCCAGAATGCTGCCGGCGCTGGTCAGGTGAATGCCGCCGGCGCTGGCGAACATTTCGGCCACGCGCATCGGTCCGCTCAGTTCATTCAGCCAGATGCCACTTGCCGCACGCGCCGTGAGCGTCGCAGCCGTGCCCAGATCGAGGCTGACCGGCCGCGCCGCGCTGCCGATGCTGCCGTGGCTCGCTTCAAGAATGGTGCTGCCGCCGCGCAGATTCGGAACGGCGCCCGCGCCGGCATCGATGATGCCGCCCGACACCTTGAGCCGTATCGTCCTGCTGAAATCGACTCCGCCGCCGCTGGCGTCGAGCGACACCAGATTGATGTCGCCAGGCAGCGCCGTGCCGTTGCGCTCGTAGTCGTCGGCCCCGAGGAATACGTGGCCGCGCGCATTCACCGTCACGCTGCCGTCCGCTGTCGTCGCCACATCGACGTCGTCACGCTTGAGCACCGTGGCGGTCTTCGCAACCGTGTCCACCGCCACGTCATCGGCTTCGGCCGCTGCCAGCGCTCGCCGCTCGTCGGGGCTGAGCGTCGCCAGTGCAGCGATGCTGACGGTGAATTGCCCCTCGTCGCGTCCGACGCCTCCAGCCGTGCCGGAGGCATTGAGCACGATGTGACGCCCGACCACATTGGGCTGTTCGATGCGGGTTTCGGTATCCGACACCGACTTGTTGTAGATCGCCGCACTGACGCCGTAGCGCACCTGGTTGTCGGTCCAAGCGTGGGTGCCGTTCGAAATGTCCGCCAGCGTATGGTCCGTGTCGGCGGACCCGACATAGCGGAAATCGGCGTCGTAGTCGGGCACCGATCCGGTGGCCAGCGTCACGCCCAGGCCACCCAGTTTCTGATGCAGCTCGCGTAGCCGTTGCGCCGCCGCCGCCGCATCGTAGGCGTCGGCGCGGTAGACGAAGCTGTCCGGATTGGCAGGGTCTTCGATCAGCTGAATATTGCGCAATGACCAATACTCACGGTACTCGCGATCAATGCCTGCACGGTGCGCCTTGAGCGCATCGGCCAGACTGTCGGCCGCGCCATCGGATTCGCGCAGCCGCAGGCTCTGCCAAATGGCATCCAGCTCGGCTTCGGCACGCGTATCGCGCGTCTCGTTGCGGTTGCCATCGACGATGCGGCCGTTGCCGGCGGTCAGCGTCACGTCTCCGGTGAGCGATTCGACCTTGTCCAGCTGCAGGTCGCCGTCCGGCTGCAGCACATGGATGTCGCCCATCGCCGTGACGTCGAGGCCACCCTGCAGCGTGGCCTGCGTCTGCACCACGAGCGCCTGCGCATCACTGCCGATGCGCCCGTTCAGCGACACCAGTTCGACGCCACCGCCCTGCACGCGCACGGCATCGCCGGCGCCGGCCGATACGATGTCAGCATCGGCCTGCAGGAACACGCGGCCGTCGTCACCGGTGATCGCCTGTGCCACGCGCATGTCACCCGACACCGCCAGCAAGCCGACGTCGCCTCCAGCGCTCACGGCATCGATGCTGCCGTTTCCGGACAGATTGAGTTGCAGGGGTGCAATCGCGCTGCCGATGCCACTGGCAGCCCGCATCGTCAGGCTTTCCGTCGTAACGGTGCCGCGCGCGCTTTCCGATGCGATGGCGCCGCCGGGCAGCCCGTCTCCCGCCGTCGCATCGAGCGAAACCAGACCGGTCCGGTTGGTCAGGCTGCCGGCGAGAATGATATCGCCGCGGCTGACGATGTCGATGCCGCCGGTGTCGTGGCCGATGAAGCTGATCGGGATCAGGTGGTCGGCCTTGACCGTATGCGTGTTGTAGCGCTTGGTGCCGAAATCGCTCCAGACCTCGTAGGTGTGCCACTTCCAGATGCAGAAGAACCACGAACACTTCGACCTTTCGGTCGACCACTCCCTGTAGGACGTCGTGACGTCCCGGCGCTGGTAACGATAGGCGTCGTCACCAAGGGCCGGATCGACTCTCGTGTACTCGCCTTCCATCAGGGGCGTCGCATCCGGATACTCGACGTAGGCCGTGCGATCCGCGATCGACCAGCTGCCCGGGAAGAACCAGAACTTGGTTTCCTTCTCGTAACGCGCGTAGGTGTTCGTCGTGCTGCGCTGACCGGTCACCCAGGTATAGGTCTGGTCCTCGACCGGCGCGTAGCCGGTGTTGCGCGTGTTGATCAGATCCACGTAAGACGCCACCGGACGTTCGACCAGCTTGTCGCCGGCCGGTGTGCTTTCGGTCGTGACGATGACGTCCGAGGTCTGCACATCGGCGCCCAGACGCGTGACGATGCGGGTGACCGGCGTCAGGCTGTTGTAGTAGGCGGTGGTCTGCGTGCTCGACTGCAGCGGGCTGCTGACGATGGCACCGAGGCCGCCGTTCGCGGCCGGGTCCCAGCGGCGCAGGTAGTCGGTGATGCGCACGCGGCCTTCGATGTCATTGCCGGTGTCCAGCCCGGTGATGACGATATCGTAGCCGGTGAGGTTGTCGATGTCGAAGCGACCGTAACCGTCCAGGGCCGCGATGCGGCCGCCGCCGGTGTTCAGTATTTCGCCCAGCAGTTCGAGCTTGCCGCCTTCGACCTTGACCGGCTCCAGTTCGATGCGGTTCAGTTCCGCATTGAAGAACGCGACGATGTTGCCGTCGGTGCCGGTGATGCGGAAGCGCGGATCCGCCGGCTTCATGCCGCCGGCCACCAGTGCGTCGTAATTCGTCTTCGCCTGCGCCAGCGTGGTCGGGGTCTTGTAAGGACCGATGTTGAGATTGACGCGCGCGTCGGCGTCGATCGTGATCGAACGGTCGGGAATGCCGCTCTGCAGCAGACCGTTGATGTTGAGGTAGCGGGCGCTGATGAAGATGTTGTTGCCGGCGATGGTCGGCGCACCGTTGCCGATGCGCACCTCGTCAGCCGCACCGCTGAACAGGCTGCTGTCCTCGAAGTTGTTGGCGGTTCCGCCACTGCCGCCGCTGGGCGTGCGCGTGCCCCCCCACAGGTCGCGCGCGGCGCCGGCGGTGTGATAGAAAGCCGACGGCGAACTGAACACGAAATCACGCCCTGCCGTGATGTTGATCGTTGCCGCCTGGATATTCGGTGCGGTCAGCGGATTCGACGGATCCTTCGGCTGCACCAGCACGCTGCCGCGTTCGCTTTCCAGCGTGACGGTGCCGAGCAGGTTGCTGATGTCGCCCACCACTTCGATGTCCGGCGCGCGGGTATCCGCGTCGAGCGGAATGTGGGTGTTCCTGACCTCGATCAGCGGCACAGCCGAATCCGGCGCGATGTCGACGCTGCCGAAGCCGGCCGAACCACCCTTGTTGCGCGCATTCAATGCGGCGTTGATGTCGGCTGTCGTCGGGCGGGTGCCCGACGTATTCAGGATGGCGACGCTGTTCAGCACGAGCCGTCCGGTCGCCTCTTCCGGAATGGTCAGTGCATCGGTGCGCAGAAAGGCCGAGCTGTTGTTGATGATCTGTATCTTCGCATCGCCGCGCGCAAGCAGCTGACCGCTGCCTGCGAGGTAATCGCCCATTACGTTGATGTTGCCGCCGCGTGCGCTCAACTCGGGGAGGAGGATGAAGGCGGCGTCGGACACCGAGGCCGTCGCGCCGCCCGCCGGGAACAGATCGGCGAGCTGCTGCTCGAGGAAGTTGATTTCGGCGGTCAGCGCCGCCACCGTTTCCGGGCTGCTCGCATCGGCGCCGGTGCTGGTCACACCCTGATACTGGCCGCGGATGTTCTTCAGCGAGTCGATGCGCGTCTGCAGGTTGTCCTGCAGGTTTTCGATGCGCGCGACCGGCATGTCGAGGCCGTCGGAGCGCGATATCCAGTACTGCTTCGAATAGGTGTCATAGACGCAGCCCGCGACGCCGGGCGCCTGGCACTTCGCCTCCTGGCCGTCGCGCGGCACCTGCGTGCTGAGCGTGACCGGCAGTGCACCGCCACCGGGATCCGTCTCGCTGATGGTCATCCAGCGCTGATTGTGGATGCCGGCGTCGATGAAGCCATTCACCGTCGTGCCGGCCTGAGACAGTTCGATACTGCGTCCGCTGTTCTGCTCGATCGACACGTCGCCACCGCCGAACAGGTTGCTGATGCCGCTGGCGATGGCGCTCGCCGCCTGGCTGTACAGATCGCGCGCGACGCCATGTCCATTGACGATATGTCCGAAGCCCTTGTCAGCAATCAGGCTCACGTCTTTCACGCTGCGCAGGCTGCCGTCGACGATGATGCGGTTGGTCTGGGTGAGCAGGCCGTCCGCGCCCCAGTCCAGACCGGGTATCGGAACCAGCGAATTGTTGTACAGATCGGTGTGCGCGACCGACGAGAACCGGTTGCGCACGCCACCCGCATCGCGCCCGGCACCCAGGTTGATGAAGCCGTCCGCGCGAATGTCCGATCCGGCGCCGATCGATGTGGTCGACCGGCTGTGGATGTCCGACTTCGAATAGCCGTCGGCATAGGCAGCCAGACCCCAGGTCTTGGAACTGGCGCGCGCTTCGACATCGACGTTTTCCCGCGTCGCGAGATTGAAATCGCCCACGGTATCGATGACGACATTGCTGCCGATGCGCGCTTCGGTTCGTCCGACATTCCCGGCCGCGGTGGTGAGCGGGTTGATGTTCACCTCGATGATGGATTCGGCGTCGGCCGCACTGATGGCGCCGCCGGCTTCCAGCTTGGCGCGGTCGCGCAGCATCACGTCGGACACCGCATTGAAACTGGTGCGTCCCGCGTCATCCGGATCGCCGAGCACGCGCACCCGCGAGTTGTCGCCGACCTCGACCCGGGTGATGTTGTCCACCCGCGTTTCGCCGGAGCCGGCCGCGCCGCCGGCCAGACCCCCGGCACCCGCGACGACGTTGAACTGGGCGAGCCAGGGCTTGCGCGACTGGTTCAGCGCATGCACATCCAGATCCCAGGTGTTCAGGTGTGCGCCGGCGCGAATCCCTGCCACCACCTTGGCATCGATGTCATTGCGCGCCTGCGCGCCGCTGGCACCGACCACGCCGGCAGACAGCGAATCGACGCGGGCATTGAAGGTTGCCGTGTGATCGGCGCTGACTTCCATGCGCCCGCCGGTGTCGGTCACCAGCGCATCACCCACCGTGCCGCCACCGAGCAGCGCCTGCGTATCCGAAAGATTGCGCGTGGACGCCAGCGCGGCAGCCCCCGCGATGATGCCGCCGGAACCGGCTGCGGCATCGGCCGACGTTTCGTCGTGACCGGTCGCGACCACGCTGAGCGCGTCGCCCACCGTGCCGGTGTTGCCGTTGTCGATGGACGCGAGCGTGACCGAGCCGGCGACGGCGTACGCCTGGTTGCCCCCGAGCGCAAGCAGCCCGCCCAGGGTGACGCCATTGGTGACGGCCGTCTGGCGCGTCAGGTTCGACGCCGTCAGCGATGTGCTGTCGGTGATCGCCAGCGCATTGGCCGTGCCCATCGTTGCGTTGACCAGCGCGTTGCCGCGCGCGCGGGAATCACTGCCGTTGGCGCTGACCAGCAGCGAACCGCCGGTCGCGTTGGCGTATGAGTAGGCGCTGTTGCCGACGCCGTTGCCGACTATCGGCAGCAACGTCGCCGCATTCAGCGACAGCGCACCGGCCGTGATGTTGTTGTAGCGACCCACCGTTGCGAAGGACTGCGTCGACGCCGACGCTTCAGCCAGCGACACGCCGATCGAGACGGCGAGCGAGCCGTTGTAGCCCCGGGCGACCGCACTGACCTGCGGCGTGCTGTTGGCGGTGACCGACACGGCCGAACCGGCGCCGTTGATGGTCACACGGTCAGCGACAGCGGCATTTGCCGCCCCCAGCGCGCCGGCGCGCGACTCCGAGCCGGACCCGGCGGCCACGCCGCCGGCACCGGCTTTCGACTCGGCAGATACCGTGTCTTCACGCGTTGCCTGAATATCGAGCGCCCCGCCTGCCAGCGTGACGCCAGTTACGGCGGTCTGCGCCGTCGCTGTATCGCTGCCGCCGATCTGCGCAGTCGTGCTACCGGTCTTGTCGGCGCGCGCGATCACGATGCCGGCCGCCACCACACCGACGGCATAGCCTTCGGCTCTGGAGCGGGCATCCAGCGTGTCGTTTGCGGTCACGCGCACGTCGCCCGTCGCACTGCTGACGGTCGCCCGGGCACCTGCTCCCAGACTGGCGCGCACCGCATTGTTCAGATCGACTGTCGCCACCGCTGCACCGACACCCACCAGACCGCCAGCGGCCTGGAAGCTGTCGACCTGCAGCGCCGGCTCGGCCTGGACGAGCGGATCGTCGTCCGGCAGTTCGGCCGTCTTCGCGCTCAGTTCGATGTCGCCGGTGTCGGCCTGCAGTGAAATGGCGCCGACCGTCGTCGCGCCGACATTGTGGCGCACGTCGAGCACGCTCACCGAGGCGCCGACGCCGGCCAGACCGCCCAGCGCGATGCCGCCGGCCCCGACTTCGACGCGGTCCTTTTCCGACGCACCGATGCGGATGTTGCCGCCGGCGACCAGCAAGTCGCGCGTGCCGTCGCTATCGACCACTGTGGCCAGCGTGGCGCCCAGCGGCGCCGCGTTGACCTGATCCTTCGTCGCGACCTTGCCCGCCGCGTTGACGCGCTCGATGTCGGTATCCGAGAAGCTGTCCGCCGTGCGGACATTGCCTTCGTCTTCGTCGGTGGACAGCATGTCGCGGCTGGAGAAGGCCTGTGCCGAACTGAGGGTGCCCTCGTTATCGCCGTCGGTGTTGTCCAGTTCGCCGGATGCGTCGGCGTTCATCGTTGCATTGAGCAGCGTGACCGCAGCCGAGCCCCCGATGCCGAGCGTGCCGCCGACCGCCGCAGCGGCTGCCAGGTTGGACAGCTTGCGCTCGGCCTGCGACGTGACGTCGATGTCGCCACTGACGTAAACATTGCTGTCCCGGATGGTCGCCGATGTCGTGTTGTCGACCTTGGTCACCGACGCACCCGCCCCCACGCCGGCCATGCCGCCGAGTGCCGCCGCACCGGCCCGGCTTTCGGTCACGACCTTGTCGCTGGCGCTGACGAGCAGGCTGGCGGCGCGATCATCGCTGCTGCCGATGCCGCTGTCGATCACCGAAGCTTCGGTCGTGCTGCTGATGATGCCGACCGCCACCGCACCGGCCACGCCGGCGAAACCGCCCCCAGCGCCGCCGACAGCCCAGGTGCGCATTTCAGTGGTGGTGCCTGCCGTGACATTCACGGCGCCGGCGGTGTCGACGGTGACGTCTTCGATGCGCGCACGCGTGGTGCTGTCATCGAGGCCGACGGCAAAGGTGCCGGCGCCCGCGGCACCGCCCACTGCAAGCCCGCCGCCCGCCACAAGGAAGGTCGAGTAGTGATTCGACGTGACGTCCAGCGAGCCGACTTCGAAATCCGCCTGCTGCGCAGATGCTTCCGTGGTGCTGGTGAACTTCGCCACCGAGCCGCTGCCCACCACGGCAACCACGCCGCCCGACGCACCGACCACCACGGATGCCACACCCTGCGCCGACAGCGCATCGATATCCGCATCGCCCTTCGCACGGATGTCGGCACGACGGGTGTCGCCGCCGGTGACCCTGGCGACGGTGTTGCGCTGGAACACATTGACGTCGGCCGACGCGCCGATGCCGGCCGCACCGATGGCAATGGAGCCGATGAAGGTGTTGCCGTAGGCGTGGTCGGCGGCCCGGATGCTGACCGCCTGCGCATCCGACGCGCCCGTGTTGTCACCGCCGTTCAGAACCGAATCGGTCACGGTGGCCAGTGTCTCACCGCCGATCAGGCTCACGCTGGCGGTCACGGCGACACCGGCATACAGGCCGCCCCCGACATTCGCGACACCGGTCGTGGTGTGATGCGTGGCCAGTGCGTTGACCGCAATGCCGCGCACATATTCCTTGCCGCGCGAGGCGATCAGGTCGGGCGCGACGAAGGGGTTGGAGGACGAATAGCCCCCGCCCTCGGTATTCATCTCGTCGATGCTGTCGCGCAGGTTCGCGCCGGCCACCTCGCCGGTGTTCACGCTCACGCCCGTGCCCTGCTGCGCACGTGCAGCGACCTCGCTGCCCTTGATCGCGGCTTCGGTCGTGCCGGTGATTTCGTTCACCGTCACCGCCGCACCCACGCCGGCGGCGGTCAGGCCGATGCCGGCAGCGCCCGCCAGCACGGAAATCCTGTCATCCGCCTCGGCCAGCACCGCAATGTCATCGCGCGCTTCGATCACTGCACCGTTCTCGATCAGCGCACGTGTGTCGGAGCCGATCAGGTTCACCGCGACCGAGCCGCCGACGCCCACCTTGACGCCGGCACCAACGCCCACCGATGCGGTCTTGATGGTGGCCAGCGAATCGGCGCTGATGACGACGCTCGCAACGTCCAGGCCATGGGCCGTCTGCTTGCCGGACACCCGGGCGAGCGTCACGTTGCCGATGTCGTTCACCGCGACGGCAGCGCCGAATCCGGCCGACAGGCCCAGACCGACACCGCCGGCCAGCGATTCGATCAGCGACGTGTCGGTCGCCATGACCGTGACGTTCGCCCCGCTTGCATCGACATCGGAATCGACGATTTCGGCCGTCGTGCGGGTCTGATCGCTGAAGTTGGTCGACGCGGAGCCGGCGCCGCCGAAGGTCGACGCCAGGCCGCCGGCGACGGACGCTGACTTGATGGTCGACGTGTTGGTCGCCGTCAGCGCCAGCGAATCCACGGTCTCGCCGGTCTGGTCTTCGACCGACGAGTCCTCGAGCGCTGCCCGCGTCGTGTTGCCGATCTCGTTGTAGGCGACGGCCACGCCGACGCCCGCGGTGCTGAGCGAAAACCCGACTGCGCCGGCGAGCGATTCGATCGTCGACAGGTCGCTGGCCGACAGCGCGATCGCACCGCCCGACTTCAGTACCACGCCATCGGCCGAGGCCCGCGTTTCGTTGGTAATGGTGTTGATCGTGACCGCACCGCTGAGCGACACGCCGTTCGACGCGCTCAGTGCGGCCGCGACCGACACGATGTCGTTGTCGCTGGTCGCGCTCGCCGAAATGCCCGCGGCGCCGCGCACCACCTCGTCGTCGATATCGCTGCCGGTATCCGTTTCGTCGCCGACCAGTTCGGCAACGGTGTCGGAATCCACGGTGGAAATCGCCACCGCGGCACCGAAGCCGGCCTTGCCGCCGAAACTTGCCGCACCGGCCACGCTGCGGATGTCCGAACTGTCACTGGCAATCAACGACACCGAGCCGCCGGTATCCACCCCCGCCCCGCTGATGGACACGAGCGTACCGTTGTCCACATTGCTGTAGGCAACGGAACCGGCAACGCCGACCTTCTGCCCTGCGGCGACGCCGGCCGACACCGACCACATCGGGCCGCCGTTCCAGGCATCGAGCAGTACATTGCCCGACCCGCCGAAGGTCAGCGCCGTACGGGCAATGGTGACCTGCGTGATCTTCTCCAGCTGATTCCAGGTGAAGGCTCCGCCCAGGCCTGCGCTCTTGCCGGTGGCGATGGTCAGCGCACCGGCACCGGCCAGCGCCAGGGCGTCGTCGCGCGCGCCGGCGCTGAGCCCGTGCGTCAGCGAGACCGTCAGGTCAGCCACGCCATCGGCATCGGTGTTGATGTCCAGCGTGGAGGCCGCCGTACCGGCCACCGACATGCTTGCCAGATCGGCCACGGTTGCACGGGTCGTGTCATTGACCAGATTGATCGACACGGCAGCCGAAATGCCGATGCCGGATTTGCCCTGTTCGCCCTTGTCCTTGACATTGGTTTTCGAGCCGTCGCCGCCGGGCTTGCCGTCCGTGCTTTCGTCACCGCCGCCGGGCAGCGAGCCGGCCACGGCGAAAGCACCTTGCGTGGCGCCGGCACGCGCCTTCAGGAAGACGTTGCCGCTCGCCGCGAGCGTGCCGCCGGTGCCCGTCTCGTCTGCACGATTGCCTATCAGTGCATGCGTGTCGCGGTCGAGGTCATTGAGCGCGATGGAAAAGCCGATGCCGATGCTGCCCGATCGCGCCACGCCGCCGGCGACATTGATCGACATGCTGCTGTCGATCGCCTGCAGCACGACGTCGCGCGCGCTGACGGTGGTGCCCGACGCAATCTGCGCAATCGTGTGCAGATCGCTGTCGATCAGCGAGAACGCCCCCTGGACCGACACCTTGCCGGCCTTGCCGGCCGCTTCGGCGATGGTCACCTGGTCGAAATCGGTTTCGGCCAGCAGCGCCAGTCCGTCGGCGCGCACCGTGGCGCCGCGCGCGATGGTCGCGTCGGACCCGCCGGTCAGCGTCAGGTGATGATAAGTGCCGCCGAAGCCGGCCGAAGCGCTGTTCGACCCGCCGTCCGGCAGCGTGGTCAGATCGATTTCCGGCACGCCCGCCAGATTCAGCAGGCCGTGCGAGGCGTGCGCGGAAACGGTGACATCCTGCGCCGCCGACAGCGGCGCGGTGCCCGCATTGATCAGCGCCGAACCGATCTTCGCGTTGGCCTGGCTGTCGAGGGTGAAGTGGTCGACCGCACCGGCGAAGGACAGCCGTTCGCTCTCGACGCCACTCTGCACCCACGACGTTGCGTTGATCGGCTGGCCGATCAGGTCGAACAGATTGCTGCCCAGATTCGTCCACGCGTCGGGGTCGGCCCAGTCCATCGTGTCGAGGGTGTCGTAGGCATCGACCCACTGCGTCCAGAACGGCGTCAGCTTCGTGTCGGCTGCGACCGTGATGGCGCCGCCTGCATTCACCGTCGCGCCATCGCCGATCAGCGCATCGGTGCGATGCGTCACGTCGATCACCGCGATCGAACCGGAAATCGCGATCTTCTTCTTTTCTTCCGTCTTCGCCTTCTGTTCGTCGGGCGGCAGCGGGTGGTCGGGATCAGGCGCTTCCAGCGAGCGCTCGTCGACCGCGGCCGACGTTTCGAAGGACAGCGACTCCTCGGCGTTCGCGAACACGTCGACGCGCCCGCGCGAGGTCACATCCGCACCTGCGGCGATCTCTGCCTTCACCGCATTGTCGTTCTCGACCCATGCGAAGGACGCCGACAAGCCGAAGTTGCCGCTCGACCCGGCGCGCGCATCCTTGTTCGGCACGCCGGCGACGAAGGCCGTCAGCTTTTCGAACAGCGCCACATCGATCGGGCGGGCGTTGCTGAAACCCTCTTCGGGATTGGGATCGCCCGCGGTGCCAGCCGATGCACCCACCTCGGTCTGTGCGTCGTCGGCCAGCGAGGCCGTCACGCTCACGCGGCCGGCATCGGTCACCGTGCCGCCGAGCGAGGCGGTCATCGTGGTGGTGTTAACCAGCACCGCGATGCCGGACGAGGCCATGCCGTCCTTGAAGGAACTGCCGGTGGCCGACACCTCGATCGACTTCGCACCGGTCGCTTCGACATCGAGCGATGCCGCCTTCGCGATCACCGCCGCGCTGCCCACCGTCGTTTCGGACCGCTGGTTCGCGATGCCGACGGCGAAGGCGAAGTTCGCATACTCGCTGGCCGTCGACAGCATGTTGTTGTAGTGGCCGGTGTTGATCGTGTCGACCTTCACCAGCAGCGTGCTGTCAGCCTGCGAGCGCAGCGTCATCGCGCCGCCGGACGACAATGTGGCGCGCCTGATGTCCACGGTGGCCAGCGCGTCGGTTTCGCCATAGCCGATGCCGAGCACGGACCCGACCACCCGCATCGAAGCATCGGTCACCGCCACTGATTCGATCTTCAGATCACCACTCGCTTCGATGCGCGCGCCGCCATCGACATCTACCGTGGCGTGGGCCACCGACACGGTGGCATCGACCACCAGCGCCAGATCGTCGAGAAAGCCGAGCAGCGCGTCGGTGTATTCCTCACCCGTCCACACCCACTTGTCGTTCGCGTCGGCCTTCAGCGTGACGTCGCGCCCCGTGATGGTGGCGTTGTTGACGGTGATGGACGCGATGGAGTCGTCGACCGAGCCCAGCACCGGCGTCGACTGGTTGTCCGTGGCCAGCAACTGGATGTCGCCTCCGAAAGGGGCGAAATCGCCGTCGGCGTGCGCCAGCACCTTGCTGCCGGACTTCAGGTCGATGTGCTTCGCTTCGAAGGTGATGTCGCCGGACGGCCCGACCGAAGCGCCGGTGGCGTGGCTCGCCGCGTCGGTACCGGCGACGCGGCGGCTGGATACCGTCACGTTTTCGTTCACCGTGATCCTGTTGTCCGCCTGCAGCAGCAGGTTGGCGCCGGTGACGCTGACGCCGTTGTCCGACCCCGCCGGAATGCCGGTGTAGCCGCCCGCTCCGCGCAGCAGGTTCGCGCTGAGCACGATGTTCAACGGATCAATCAGCACCCGGCCCGCGGCACCGCCATTGCGCCCGTCGGCCATCAACTGGCCGCCGGCCAGCTCCACCGTGTCCTTCGCCGAGAACTCGACGAAGCCGCCGTCGCCGCTCGCCCCCGCACTCGCGTCCAGCACCGCACCGCTGCGCAGCGTCGCGTTGCGCTCGGCCATCGAATACACGCGCCCGCCGTCCGAATCCGCGCCATCGCCCGCCGCCGTTACCATCGCAT
>NZ_JBHYCQ010000023.1:0-4516 GCF_051861465.1 Methyloversatilis sp.
CACAAGGGCGGCGCGCCCGGAGACCACGGCGAGTCCTCAAGCGCAGGGACTGTGGGAGCGACGTCCCCGTCGCGATCAGTGCCGCGGCCATCACAGTGCAACGTACGCATCGCGGCGAGGTCGCTGCTCCCACAAGGGCGGCGCGCCCGGAGACCACGGCGAGTCCTCAAGCGCAGGGACTGTGGGAGCGACGTCCCCGTCGCGATCGGTGCGGTGACCATCACGGTGCGAAGTGCGTATCGCGGCGAGCCGCCGCTCCCACAGGGGCGGCGCGCCCGGAGACCTCGGCGAGGCCTCAAGCGCAGGGACTGTGGGAGCGACGGCCCCGTCGCGATCGGTGCCGCGGCCATCGCGGAGCGAAGTGTGTATCGCGGCGAGCCGCCGCTCCCACAGGGGCGGCGCGCCCGGAGACCGCGACGAGTCCTCAACCGCAGGGACTGTGGGAGCGACGTCCCCGTCGCGATCAGTGCTGTGACCATCGCAGTGCGAAGTGCGCATCGCGGCGAGGCCGCCGCTCGTGCGAAAAGCCCTCGCGAGCGCAGACGCCGGGAAGTTCGCAGCGGGTTGGCGGGTGCGTTGCATGTTCGCTGATCGGTCCGGGTGAGGTAGGGTGCGCAGTGCCGTGATTGCACGGAACCCACCGAACTGAGGCGGAGCGTGTTGCATGAGGAAGACGTACTCACCCCGGGGCTTCATCGAGGCGCTGTCGGCCGGTCTCATTCGAAGCTCGCTGAAGCTGGTGCTCAAGCCCGCGTTTTCGCCGCGCTGGTCGATTGATGCGCAGCGGCGCTGGCTGGCGCGGCTCGCCCGCACCACGCTGGTGCCGGCCGGCGTGTCGATCGAGCCGGCCACGGTCGGCGGGGTGCCGGGCGAGTGGCTGCGCCGACATGAAACACCGCCGGTGCGACCGGGCGTCGTCCTGTATCTGCACGGCGGCGCCTACTGCGTGGGCTCGGCACTCGGGCATCGGGCGCTGACGTCGCGCATCGCGCTGGCCAGCGGCCTGCCGGTGTTTTCGCTCGAATACCGGCTCGCCCCCGAACACCGCTTTCCGGCCGCCATCGACGACGCCGTCGCCGCCTTCCGCGCGCTGACCGAGCAGGGCCCGGTCGTCATCGCCGGCGATTCGGCCGGCGGCGGTCTGGCACTGGCGGCCGCCCTTGCGCTGCGCGACGCCGACGCGCCACGCCCGGCCGCACTCGTGCTGCTGTCGCCCTGGGTCGACATGACAACCGCCGGCATGCCCGACTCGATTCCCGCCGGCGAAGCCATGCTCAGCACCGACTGGGCGTCAGCCTGCGCCGCGCACTACCTGGGCGACGCGCCGCCCGAATCGCCGCTCGCCTCGCCGCTGCACACCGATCTGCGCAGCCTGCCGCCGACGCTGATCCAGGCCGGCACCGACGAGCTGCTGCACGACCAGGCGGTGGCGCTGCACGACGCGCTCGACGCCGCCGGTGTCGAAGTCGAATGCGACATCACCGAGCGGCGCTGGCATGTGTTCCAGATGCATGGCGGCGCGCTGCCCAGCGCCGACGCGGCCATCGCCCGCATCGCCCGTTTCACCCACGCGTCGCTGGCGCCTGCCACGGCGCCGATCACCACGCGGCACGAGGTGGTCATCCTCGGTGCCGGCATGTCCGGCCTGTGCATGGCGGTGCAGCTCAAGCGCGCCGGCATCCACGATTTCGTCATCCTCGAAAAGCAGGCGGGGCTCGGCGGCACGTGGTGGGACAACACCTACCCGGGCGCCCATGTCGACGTGCCCGCGCCGGCCTATTCGTTCTCGTTCGCGCCCAACCCCGGCTGGTCGCGCCGCTTCGCCTCGGCGCCCGAGATCCAGGCCTACATGCAGCAGGTGGCCGAAAAGCACGGCCTGATCGGACACATGCGGCTTGGTACCCGGCTCGCCGAAGCCACCTTCGACGAATCCAGCGGCCGCTGGCAGTTCGTCACCGAGCGCGGCGACGCGCTGAGCGCGCGCTTTTTCGTGTGCAGCACCGGCCCGCTGAGCCAGCTGCGCTGGCCCGACATCCCCGGGCTGGCCGATTTCCGCGGCAAGACCCTCCATTCCGCCCGCTGGGACCACGGCTACGCCATGGCCGGCAAACGTGTCGCGGTCATCGGCACCGGCTCGACCGCATCGCAGCTGGTGCCGCCGGTCGCCGCCGAAGCCGGCCAGCTGCACGTGTTCCAGCGCACCGCCAACTGGGTCATGCCGCGGCTCGACCGTCGCTACACCGTGCTCGACCGCATGCTCGCCCACCTGCCGCCGTACGCCGCCGCGGTGCGGGCTGCCTGGGTGCAGGCGCTCGAACTGGGCCGGCGCGGCTTCGACGAAGGCACGCTGGCGCGCAAATCCATGCTGATGACCGCTGCCCGCCACCGCGACAAGCAGGTGCCCGACGCCGCACTGCGCGAGCGGCTCACGCCGCCGTACCCGCTGGGCTGCAAGCGCATCATCTATTCCAACGATTTCTACCCCGCACTGTGCCAGCCCAATGTCGAACTGGTGACCGACGCCATCACCCGCATCACGCCGAACGGCGTGGTGACGGCAGACGGTCGCGAGCGCGAGATCGACACCCTGGTGTGCGCCACCGGCTTCGACGCCGTGCAGCTCCTGTCGTCGCTGCGCATCACCGGTTGCGGCGGGCGCACGCTGGCCGACGCCTGGGCTGACGGCCCGGCCGCCTACCAGGGCATCACCGTGGCGGGCTTTCCCAACATGTTCCTGATGCTCGGGCCCAACACCGCCACCGGCCACACCTCGACGCTGCTCTATATAGAACCCGAAGTGCAGCACGCCATCACCTGCATGCAGGCCGTACGCACCGGCGGCCGGCGCTGGATCGACGTACGCCCCGAAGTCGCCGACGCCTGGAACCGCGACCTGCAGCAACGCCTCGGCACCTCGGTATGGAGTCAGTGCCGCAGCTGGTACCGCATGGAAAACGGCCGCGTCATCGCCATTTTCCCCGGCTTCACCCGCGAATACGTGAAGGCGGTGAAGAAACCGGACCTGGCGGACTACACGCTGGCGTGAGTGGAACGGGCTGTGGGATGTGGGCTGTGGCATGTGGGACCGTGGGACTGTGGGAGCGACGGCCCCGTCGCGATCGGTGCGGTGACCATCGCACTGCGAAGTGCGTATCGCGGCTAGGGCAGAGCGGGGGTTTCGGCGAACACTGCTCGCCGCCCGCGGAGCCGGTTGGCCATGCAGGGCCAACCGAGGATCGCCGCTCCCACAAAGGCGGCGCGCCCGGAACCACAGCGAGCCCTCAAGCGCAGGGATTGTGGGAGCGGCGTCCCCGCCGCGATCGGTGCAGCGACCATCACCGTGCAAAGTGCCAATCGCGGCGAGGGTGCCGCTCCGACAGAAACCGCACTCCCGCATGGCACACCGCCTTTCCTTCGGCCGGCCTTGTCAGCATCCGCCGACACCGCACCGTCACTTCACCGCAACCGTGACGTAGTACTCTGCGCAAGGTTGCACTGCAACATGCATCCGGCTACTTTCGGGACTGTCACACTTCGTGAGATCGTCGCCTTCATGCCCTGCAGGGCAAGGGCCATACTTGGGCAAGGGCCATACTTCGCTGTCCGGTTTATCACTCGCAACGGTTCCCGCGTCACTGATGAAAAAATCGCTTATTTCCGCACTGGCTGCTGCCGTGCTCATGACGTCTGCGGCAGCCATCGCCACCGTCATGACCCCGACGCGCAGGATCGTCGACACGCTTCCGAAGCTCGACATCGAAGCCGCCATCCCGCAGCGCTTCGGCGACTGGCAGATCGACACCCGCTCAGGCGGCGGTGTGGTCAACCCGCAGCAGACCGAATTGCTGAACCAGCTCTACAGCCAGATCGTTACCCGAACCTACGTGAATTCAGAGGGTTACCGAATCATGCTGTCAATCGCCTACGGCGAAGATCAGCGCGACGGCAATCAGCTTCACTACCCAGAGGTGTGTTATCCGGCCCAGGGGTTTCAGGTGATCACCAATCGCAAGGCGATTCTGAATACGCCGCTCGGCGACATCCCCATCAAGCGTCTTGAAACCCATCTTTCGCAGCAGCGCTACGAGCCCATCACTTACTGGACGACAGTGGGCACGCAGGCGCTGACCGGTGGCACGTCGAAGAAGCTGGCGGAAATGAAGTACGGCCTGCGCGGCGAGATTCCGGATGGCCTGCTGTTTCGCATCTCGTCCATTGACCGTGACTCCGCGATCGCCTTTGCGAAGCAGGAACAGTTCATCGAGCAACTTTTGCCAACCCTCGCGCCCGATGCGCGCGCGCGGCTCGCCGGCCTCTGATCCGAGCCGAGCTGCCTTGACCCGAATTCGACACGCAACCGTCACATCTTCATGACCAAAATCGCACTCATCACCGGCGTGACCGGCCAGGACGGCGCCTACTTGGCCGAATTCCTGCTGAAGAAGGGCTACGAGGTGCACGGCATCAAGCGCCGCTCCTCGCTCTTCAACACCGACCGCATCGACCACCTGTACGA
>NZ_JBHYCQ010000024.1:0-2282 GCF_051861465.1 Methyloversatilis sp.
GAACTGCAGCCGATCACAGCGCACAGCGCGGCTTTGTGCAGAGGTTGGTGATCAGGCGCGTGTCCAGTGCCGTGATCTTGCCGTCGCCGTCGATGTCGGCCTTGTCGTACGGGCCGGTCGCCGACTGGTTCAGCCGGCGCGAAGCGGCTGTCACGTCCTTGCTGTTCACCTTGCCGTCGCCGTCGATGTCGCCGCGCAGAACGACATCGGTCGGCAGCGCGGGCGCGCTCGGCGGCAGGAAACGCCCCTTCGTGGCCTGCTCCAGCGCGTAGGACAGCTCGATCAGGCGCGGCTCGCCGAAACGGCGGCCGGCAAAAGACACGCCGGCCGGAATCGGTACGCCGTTCGAAATCACCGACCCATAGGGAATGACGATGCTCGGATAGCCTGCGCGCGCCCAGGTGCCGGCGCTGCCGCTGCCCGAATAGAAGATGGCATCGAAATCGTCTGCCGTACCCTCCTCACCGTCCGGTCCGTTCAGCGCGTTGTTGATCGCGGTGCGCGAGCGTGTAATGCCATTGACGTAGTTTGTCTGATAGGTCAGGGTGTCGGCGCTGCCCGGACTGATGTCGAGATTGTTCGATGCGATGAACGTCGTCTGACCGTACTTGATCGTGTTCAGGTCCGTGTTGGCCGCGTTGTACGCAATCAGATCAGCAAGCGACTGGATCGGGAAGGAATCCGGCAGGCTGTCGAAGTACAGGTTCACATCACGCTTCTGACCGTAATTCAGCACGCCCGGCGTGTTCTGGAAGGTCACGGCCGGAATCCGGACCACCGTGGCACCCAGTTCCTCCATCTTGGCGATCGCGGCATTCATGATGTCGGCGCGGTTGTTCGGGAATGGCGGCACCGCAATGCGTGCGCCGGCCAGACCGTCCGCCTTCAGGAAGGGCGTGTAGTCGTTGAAACAGTTGCCCGGTTCCAGACATTCGAGCGTCGCCGGGTCGGTCGGGTCGTAGCCGGCAATCACGCCGAGCACGATAGCCGCGTCGGTCACCGTGCGGGTCATCGGGCCGGCGGTATCCTGATCGGCGGTGATCGGGATGATGCCGTCGCGACTCACCAGACCGACGGTCGGCTTGATGCCGACGATGCCATTGGCGTTGGCCGGACTCAGGATGGAACCTGATGTTTCGGTACCGATCGTCAGCGCGACCATATTGGCGGCGGCCGCAATACCGGAGCCGGAACTGGAGCCGCTCGGATTGAGCAGCGGCCGGCCGTCCGCCGGATTGGTCGAAGGACGCGTGTCGTACGGGTTGTAGCCGTAACCACCCAAGCCGCTATAGCCGGACACGAAACCATTCGAAATGAAGTTGGCGAATTCGGTCAGCGTCGCCTTGCCGATGATGATGGCGCCCGCATCACGCAGTTTCTTCGTGATGAAGGCGTCGTCCAGGGGGATCGAATCGCGCAGGGCGACCGCACCACCGGTGGTCGGCATGTCATCGGTGTCGATGATGTCCTTCAGCAGGATGGGCACGCCGTACAGCGGTCCGATCGGCGTTCCGGGCACGAAGCGCGCGTCGTCCATGGCTTTCGCCGTAGCAGCCGCTTGCGGATTCACATACATGTAGGAGTTGAGTTTCGGACCGCCGTCGTCATAGGCGGCGACGCGCGCCAGATACATATTGATCAGCTGTTCTGCGGACAGAAGCCTCGACTGGAAGGCTTCCTGGATTTGCGGCACCGTTGCCTCGATCAGACTGAACTGCTTCGGCGCGGTTTGCGCCAGGGCGTTGAATGCGGCCACATTGCCGACCAGCGCCATCGCAGTTGCCAATATCTTTCTCTTCATCAGGGGACCTCTCCTAGATAGAACGGTTGGTTACAGGCAACTCTGTTTCTCATCCTTTTTGTAAGGACGTGTAGCAGGAGCACAAACTGGTCCACCGCTGAAATCTCATTTTTTTCCGCGGCTTGCGACGCTTTTTCGACTCTATCCAATTGAAAGTTAGAGGGCTTTGTATGCACCGCAAGCGATGCACCGAACAGGTGCCCCCCGGGAATAAATCACGAGTGGTGCGCGCGCTCGCGCGGTGACCCATGCGGGTGCGCAGGTCTTCGGCACAGCGGGCGATTCTTCGGGCAGAGCGCATGGATGCTCTGTTTTTGTGGGAGCGGCCCTTGCGCGAGCCGCGGCCTGTGGGAGCGGCGGCCTCGCCGCGATCGGCGCGTTGATCAACGATCATCGCGGCATCAATCGCGGCGAGGGCGGCGCGGGGGTTTCGGCGAGCACTGCTCGCCGCCCGCAGAGCCGGCTGGCCATGCAGGGCCAG
>NZ_JBHYCQ010000025.1:0-1846 GCF_051861465.1 Methyloversatilis sp.
TGAACGAAGCCGGCTGCTGGTCCTTCGAACCCAGCGCGGCCGGGCAGATGCCCTTGCTGTTCACATCTTCGCCGTTCTGACGGGTCGAGTACTTGGCAACCACTTGCGGACGACCGGTGTTCATGTCGACGTGCGTGGCCCAGTTCACCTTCGGGTCAAACTTTTCGGCGGTCAGCAGCTCGCCGGTCACACGGTCCATCGTGTAGCCGAAGCCATTACGGTCGAAGTGCACCGCAACCTTGCGCTTCTTGCCCTTGACGTCCACGTCGGCCAGGATGACTTCGTTGATGCCGTCGAAGTCCCACTCGTCGTGCGGGGTCATCTGGTACACCCAACGGGTCATGCCGGTGTCGACATCACGTGCCCACAGGGTCATCGACCACTTGTTGTCGCCCGGACGCTGCGACGGGTTCCACGTCGAGGGGTTGCCCGAACCGTAATACATCAGGTTTTCCTGCGGGTCGTACGAGTACCAGCCCCAGGTCGTGCCGCCACCGATCTTCCACTGGTCACCCTGCCAGGTCTTGATCGACGAATCCTTGCCCACCGGCGCCATCTTGCCGTTGGTCCAGGTCATCGTCTTTTCCGGGTCCATCAGCATTTCGGCGTCGGGGCCGGTGCTGAAACCCTTCCACACCTGCTTGCCGGTGTTGATGTCGTAGGCAGCCACGAAGCCGCGGACACCGAATTCACCGCCGGAAATACCGGTGATGACCTTGTCCTTGAACACGTGCGGGGCGTTCGTGTTGGTCGCGCCAACCTTCGGGTCGCCGTTCTTGACCGACCACAGCACCTTGCCCGACTTGGAGTCGAGAGCAACGAGCGTCGTGTCGGCCTGCTGCAGGAACACCTTGCCTTCGGCGTAGGCGAGACCGCGATTGACGGTGTCGCAGCACATCACCGGGATCACTGACGGATCCTGCTTCGGCTCGTACTTCCACTTGATCTTCTGGGTTTCCAGATCGATCGCGAACACCTTGTTGGGGAAGGGCGAGTGAACGAACAACGTGTCGCCGATCACCAGCGGACCACCTTCGTGACCGCGCAACACGCCGGTCGAAAAGGTCCAGGCGACCTTCAGGTCCTTCACATTCTTCTTGTTGATCTGGTTCAGGGTGCTGTAGCGCTGATTTTCGAAGTTGCCGGCCTGCATGGCCCAGTTCTTCGGATCCTTGATCAGCTTGGCGACATCGGCGTTGGCCAATGCGGTGCCCGGGATGGCAAGTGCGGCGACCCACAGGGGCAGTGTTTTCATCTTCATGGAAATAGGCTCCTCCTCATTCCGACCAAAAAGCCAAAGCCTCGAGTAGAAGGCTTCGGCCGCTATTCCCGGCGACGTCCATAAGTGGCACTGAGCGTCGGGGTAATGAAGATATAGCACACGATTTTTGAACAGCGGGAAGTTTTCCCCGCCTCGTCCTAAAATTTTAAACTTGACAAACTGGTTAAAAATCGCTCCAGCTTGCCAAGCTTGGCTTCTGCGGCCGTCGGAAGCCTCGCGCGTGGCGCGCTGCAACATGGCGAAAATCGCTGTATGTTGCACTGCGCAACGCGAACGGATCAGTGGGTCACGCATGTTTCCGGCGCATCGGCGGGGCCGGAAACGAAAACCGGCACCGGCGTTTTCACGCGGTGCCGGTCCTCAGACCTTCCGGAACGCACCGTCTGCGCGTTCCGCCCGATGCACGATTACGGCAGTGCGAAAACGGTCATCGTGCCGCCCAGTTCGGTGTAGGAAGCCAGTTCGGCGTAACCCCCCACAGCACCCAGACCGTCGGTCGGCTTTTCGAGACCGGCTGCGAGGCCGATGCCGGCCCAACCGCCGATACCCGACAGGATGCCGATG
>NZ_JBHYCQ010000026.1:0-855 GCF_051861465.1 Methyloversatilis sp.
GGCATGGCGAGCCTGCCGCTGCTGATGTCGCCGGCGGCGTGGGCGCAGGCGATCCAGGCCGATGGCCGGACGCTGACGACGGTGAGCACGGCTGGCGCGGTGACGGACATCCGGACCGGCACGATTGCGGGCAATTCGGGTTTCAACTCGTTCAACACCTTCAGCGTCAATGCCGGGCACACGGCGAACCTGCACGTGCCGAGCGGGGCGGTGAATCTGGTGAACATCGTGCGCGACGCGCGCACCGACATCCACGGCACGCTGAACGCGATCCGCGACGGGCGGATCGGCGGCAATGTGTTCTTCGCCAATCCGCACGGCTTTCTGGTGGGTGCGGGCGGCATCGTGAATGTCGGCGCGCTGTCGATGAGCACGCCGACGCAGCGCTTCGCGGACCGCTTCTTCGTCAATGGTCAGCCGGACGCAGGCGCCGTGGGTCAGCTGCTCAATGGCACGGCACCGCTGTCGAGCGCGGCGATCCGCATCGACGGGCGGATCAACGCGGTCGATGGCGTGACGCTGGCGGCGGGCACGGTGAGCGTGGCCGGTTCGGTGCTGACGGGCGCGCGCTTCGAGGGGCGTGCGCCGGACTTCACCGACATCGTGAACACGCAGGGCGTGAGCACGGGCAGCCGGCTGGTCGAGCGTGCGGGGCGCATCTACATCGCGGCGGACGAGGACATCGAAATCGCCGGCACGCTGGATGCGCGCGGCGGCGGCGGCACCGACGGGGGCGACATCGATCTGCGGGCCGGGCGCGACATCCTGGTCGACATCGATGCGATGGTAACGGCGGCGGGCGATGGCGCGGATTCGGACGGCGGGCGCGTGTATTCGATGGCCGAGCGCAACGCG
>NZ_JBHYCQ010000027.1:0-594 GCF_051861465.1 Methyloversatilis sp.
GATCACGGCACTGGACACGCGCCTGATCACCAACCTCTGCACAAAGCCGCGCTGTGCGCTGTGATCGGCTGCAGTTCGTATATTCATAAGGGACCTACATCATGAAATTCGTCAATGCACTGCTTGCCTCGGCGCTGCTGGCCACCGGAGCCGCCCAGGCCCAGGTGGTCACGGCCGTGCCGTCCTCATCCGAAGTCGCGGTCGGCGACTTCTTCACCGTCGATCTGATCGTGTCGGGTCTGGGAGATGCCACGGTCGGCAGCTTCGACTTCGACTTCATCTACGACCCGTTCGTGATGACGTCGTACGGCGTCACGTTCGGCGAAGGGCTGGACGTGTTCAGCCTGGGTTCGCTGTTTTCGGTGTCGTCGGCGCCGGGCCTGATCAACATCTTCCAGAGTTCGTTCGACACGGTGGAAGACCTGATCGCGCTGCAGCCGGACACGTTCACGCTGGCGACGCTGTCGTTCAAGGCGATCAGCCTGGGCAGCAGTTCGCTGGAAGTGTTCGTGAACGCGATCGGCGATGCCGAGGGCGTGACGCTGCCGGTCGAACTGGGTATGGGTATGGTCACGGCGGTGCCGGAGCCGCAGA